>NZ_JADZ01000004.1:431935-612208 GCF_000518645.1 Curvibacter gracilis ATCC BAA-807
GCCTGCACCCGAGCCTGCACCCGAGCCTGCACCCGAGCCTGCACCCGAGCCGCGACCTGAGCAGGACCTGGAAGTTCCCCCCATTGTGGCCCAGGCGCCGCAGCCTTCTGTGCCGGAATCCGGGCCGACGCTGCCCCTGTCTGCGCCATCGCAAACGGAGGTGTTGCAGACAGAGGTTAGCGATCCGCCCGAGCAGCCCAGCCCGCCTTATGAGACCGTGGTGGACATCTCTTTGCCGGAACAGCCGGTGGTGACGGCACCGCCGTTGCCTTCGCCACCAACGCCAACGCCAACGCCAACGCCAACGCCAACGCCAACGCCAACGCTGCCTTTGCCTGCGTCCGAACCCACCCCCAAGCGCCCCTTGGGCTTGCTGGCAGGGTTGGCGGTGGCCATGGTGTTGGTGGGTGCCGGTGGGGCCTGGTGGTGGCTGAACCGTTCGCCCGCGCCGGATGCCGGGGCCACACCCGCCGCAGTTTCGCCGGTGTCAGTGCCTGAGCCCTCCGTCGCAGCGCCGGGTTTGGCAGAAGGCACGTCGGCGCCTGCCGAGCCGCCCGCTGCCAACCCGGTGGGTGCTGTGCCGGCGACTGAGGCCCCGGTGTCAGCGGCCGACAATGCGGCTGCTGAAAAGAAGCAACAAGACCAGTTGAAAGCCAGGAAGCAGGCTGAGCAACAGGCGCAAAAGCGGGCCGAAGAGGCACGGCGCGCCGCGGAGGCCCGTCAGGCCCAGGAGGCCGCCAACCGTGCCGCCGAGCACGAACGCGCGGCTCAGGCGCGTGAGCAGGAGGCGGCCCGCGCCCGGGCCGAAGCGGCCGCGCATGTCCAGCAGGCGCCGACCTGGCAATCCGCGCTGCGCAGCGATCTGGAGGTGTGCAACCGTCAGAACTTTGTGCAGAAGGTGGTGTGCACCGAACAGGCCATCTGGAAGCACTGCCCCGGCCACTGGGGCCAAATCCCTGAGTGCCGCGAAAACCGACGCACGCCCTGACGCGGACAGCAGGCCATCTGGCTTGCGCCAGCGGTACCGGCATTCACTGTCAAACCAATTCAAACGATAAGGAGGGGGAAACCCATGAGCGAATCGACAAACCCACGCCAAGCCAGCACGGGAGGCCTGATGGACCTGCTGTTGCGCTCTGGTGATGCCTTGCAGAACCGCCAGGCGCTGCTGACCCTGGTGGCCACCACCGTGGGCAGCATCGTGATCATGATGGCCTGTGTGTCTTCGGGCGTGGGCATTCTGATGGGCCTGGGCGTGCTGCTGACGACCTTGCTGGTCTATGCAGGCTTTTCGGCCACGGGCATTCAACTGATGGACCAGGCCCAGGGGCTTGAGCCGCGCGGCCTCGTGCCCGCCCTGATGGATGGGCTGTTTGCCGCGGTCAAGCTGTTTGTGTTGGGCCTGATTGCAGGGGGCGTGGTGCTGTTGGCCCTGCTCGCCCTGGCCCTGGTGCTGTTGATCTGCAAGATCCCGGGGCTGGGCGCCTTGTTGCTGGCACTGGCTGTACCGGTGTCGGTGCTGGCTCTGGCCTTTTTGTTTGCCAGCCTGTACTTTGCCCTGGCCATGGTGGGCCCGGCCGTGTGGTCAGGGGCCACCATCAAGGAGTCGCTGGTGATGCTGTGGGGGTTGGCCACCCGCAGGCTGGTCGGCATGGCCCTGGGCATGCTGATGCACACCATGATCATGGGTGTGGTGTCGGTCATGGTGCTGGGTTTTGTGGTGTGGGCCTCGTTTGTTGTGGGCGGCATGGGCGCCGGTATTCTGAATTTGGGCGGCAGTCTGCTGTCGAAGTTCTTGCCCTTCGGCGCAGGCGGTTTGGGGGGGGGATTGGGCGGCTCTTTGGGGGGCGACGCCAGCGGCGCCTTGATGGGCTTTGGCTTTGGTTTTGGCATTTTGTTTGCGCTGATCAGCGCTGGCCTGCTGCTGATGTTCATGCTGGGCCTGAACCGCTTGTTCCTCCACCTCACCGAAGGCTTGAACCTGGATGAAATCACCTCCAAGGTGAATAGCCAAGTGGAAGCCACACGCAAGAAAGCCGAAGCCTTGCGCGAAGAGGCCCGCCGCCGGGCCGAGGAAGCCCGCCAGCGTCGGGGCAACCCGCCGGGGGCGGGCCAGGCCACGGGCGCTCCTCAGTTGTCGCTGAGTTGCCCGGAATGCCATGCTGAGATCGAGGCAGGCGACAAGTTCTGCCAGCATTGCGGCCACGCGCTGGTGGGGGTGTGACATGGCGGCTTTTTGTCACGAGTGTGGTGCGCCCAGGGCGGCTGACAGTGTGTTCTGTGAGCAGTGCGGCACCTCTTTGCGGCCGCAGGGGGTGTTGCTGGCCGAGCTCGAGCCGCCGCGGACCCCGCATGCGCCTCGCCCCTCTCCAGGGCCAATCGCCACACCGCGCCGCCCAGTGCAGCTGAATCAGCGGCTGCTGATCGGTGGGGCCGTCGGCGTGCTGGCCCTGATGCTGGCCGGCGGTGGGGCCTGGTGGTGGCTGACGCCGGGCCCGGCCACCGAAGCGAAATTGCTGGAGGGCGCGAAGCCCTGGTTGACCGGGGACGGGCTGAAACAGGTGACCCGCCCTTGTCTGCACAACTTCGACTACCAGGCTTCGCCGGTATCGATCAACCCCGACAACCAGCCCACCCGCGAATGGCTGGATGGTCTGGTCAAGGCCGGCCTCTACCAAGGGCCCGAAACGGTCAGCACGGGCAACAGTTGGCAACCCCTGCAACTGCGCTATGAGAAGACCGCCAAGGCTGCGACCGCGATTGTGGACAACCGCCTGTGCGCAGCCAGCCGGCTGGAGGTGCTGGGCCTGGAGTTCAACCCCAAGGCCGAAGAGCACTGGGGCCCCATGCGCATCCAGCGGGGCACGCTGAAGCTGCGCTGGGAAGACCGCGCTGCCTGGAGCGACTCCGCGCCCTTCAAGTCGCAGTTTGACGGGGAATTCAGTGAGCAGCAGCGGAACCTGCTCTGGGTTGCCCAGGACAAGGGCTGGCGCCTGATGACGTCGCAGGAAGAATCCGCCTGGCAGTCAGCGCTCAGGCATCCCCCAGCCGAGGCGAACCAAGGTCTTTCGTCGCTGTTCTCTGGCGGCGACAGCCCTGAAAAAGTGGCCGAATCGATGCTGCGTGCCATGATGGACCGCGACCTGGACACCATGGCCAAGCTGGCCTACTCGCGAGAGCTGTCGCCTGAGGCGATCCGGCAGCGGCTTGAGCATGCCCCGGCCCGGCCCAAGAATGCCGAGGTGTTGGACTACGTTCTGGTCACGCGTGTTGCGGGCGACCAGAGCCGTGCAGAGATGGAGTTGACCGCCCGCATGAAGACGGGTGAAACCCAGTTCCTGACACTGGAGCTGCGCTCCATCAACCACCAGTGGCGCGTGGTCATGGGTTTCTGAAGCCCAGGCTTCAGGCCGGCGGCAGCTTCTTCTGCCGTCGGCAGGCTTCGCTGCAATACAGCACCTGCTCCCAGTTCTTGGCCCAGGCCTTGCGCCAACTCATGGGGCGGCCGCACACCGTGCAGGGTTTGCTGGGCAGGTGGCTCTTGTTGCCTTTGAAGTCCTGGCGGCTCATGGGCGTTGTCTCCCTTTGTTTCTTTTCAAAACAGGCTGCCCTGGGCCGGGTTGGCTGAGGGGCGGGGTGGGGCGCGGCGCTGGCGGGTGGGCTGCTTGCCCGTGGGGGGCAGGCCGCTGCGGCGTGAGCCGTGGCGCGCCTGCACGGCGTCGGCCTCGGCACGGGCGGCCTCGGTCTGGCGCAGGGCGTAGAGGCGGTCTTTGGCGGCTTTCACGGCCGCCTTGTCGTCCACCACCGGCGCTGGGTAGTCGTGGCCGATGTGGCAGTGGGCCAGCTGCTGCACGCTGGGCGGCATGGCCCAGGGCTGGGCCAGGTAGGGCAGGGGTACCCGGGCCAGCTCGGGCACCCAGCGGCGGATGAACAGGCCTTCGGGGTCCTGGTCCAGCGCCTGCTTGATCGGCGAGTAGATGCGCAAGGTGTTGATGCCGGTGGTGCCGCTTTGCATCTGCAGCTGGCACCAGTGGATGCCAGGTTCAAAGTCGAGGAACTGGCGTGCCAGGAACAGCCCGGTCTCGCGCCAGTGCAGCCACAGGTGGTAGCTGGCAAAGCTCACCAGCATGGCGCGCATGCGAAAGTTGAGCCAGCCCGTGGCTTTGAGCGAGCGCATGCAGGCATCCACCATGGGGTAGCCGGTGCGGCCTTCGCACCAGGCCTCGAAAAGCACCGGGTTCCAGTCACTTTCGCGCAGGCCGTCGCACACCCGGGCCATGTTGCGCCACTCGATCTCGGGCTCGCTCTCCAGCTTCTGCATGAAGTGGCAGTGCCAGCGCAGCCGGCCGCCAAAGGCCCGCAATGCCGCTGCCGCCCGTGCATCAGGGGCGCTCAGAATGGCCTGCTCGGTGGCCTGGTGCACGGTGCGCATCGACACCGTGCCAAAGGCCAGGTGCGGGCTCAGCCGGCTGCAGCCGTGTTCGGCGCTCAGCGGGCTGGAGATCGTGCGCCGGTAGTCGTGGCCGCGCTCGGCCAGAAAGCTGTGCAGCGTGCGCAGGGCCGCCTGCTCGCCGGCAGCTTGCAGGGTTTGCCCCGGGGCTGGCAGGCCCAGCTCGGCCAGCGTGGGCAAATCGGGTTGCTCGAGTGGGGTGGCGGCTTGAAATCGGCCGGTCAGCCTGAGCCGGGGCGCGTCCATGCGCGCCTGCCAGCGCTGGGCCCAGCCGGCGCGCTGGCGCAGCCCGCGCACCACCCCGGTCTGTGGAAATTCCTGCCAGCTCACGCCCTGGCCCCGGCACCAGCGCGCCACGGCCAGGTCGCGCGTGTACGACCAGCCCGGGCCGGTTTCCTCGTGGCTCAGCAGGTGGCTGAAGTGCAGTGCCTGGTGCAGGGTGGCCAGCACCTCGGTGGCCGAGCCCACCCGCACCAGCAGGGGCAGCCCATGGGGGGCCAGGCCAGCGCGCAGCTCGGCCAGGCAGCCCAGCGTGAAGGCCACATGGCTGGGCGAGCACTCCGGGCTGTGCAGCCACTCGGGCTCGAGGATGAACAGCCCCACCGCATTGCCATGGGCCAGGGCTGCCACCAAGGGCGCATGGTCAGCCAGGCGCAGGTCGCGTTTGAACCACACCAGGGCACGGGATGAAGGCGGGGGCGGGGCAGGCATGGGCCGCACTCTAGCGGCTCCCGGCGCGGGGCTGTGGCGGGCCGCGCAATGCCCCCAGGGTGGGCTCGTGCATGCCCGCCAGCGGGCCTGCTTGTCGCTGCAGCAAGCCACGTGCGCCGTCGTACAGACGCCGCAGGCCCCTGGGCCGCCCAATGGGTTCAGTCCCCACCGCGCAGGCCTGTGCAGTGGGCCTGCTTTCCAATCTCAGGACGTCATCATGTTCCCTACCCCGCTTTCGAAGATCTCCGTGGCTGCCTTGCTTTGCCTGGGCGCCTTCACCCTCTCGTCATCTGGCCTGGCACTGGCCCAGGTGGCCGGCAGCACGACCACGATGGACACCCATGTCTCAGAAACGACCCAGGTGGCCATGGGCTGGAGCGTCAAGAAGACCCTGATGGGCAAGACGATCTACAACGACGCCGGCGACAAGGTGGGCAAGGTCGAAGACCTCATCATCGCGCCGGACCGCAATGTGTCTTACCTCATCGTCGGTGCCGGTGGCTTTGTGGGCATCGGCCGCCATGACGTGGCGATTGCCATCTCGCAGGTACAGGACAAGGGCGGCAAGCTGGTGCTGCCCGGCGCGACCAAGGACAGCATCAAGGCCCTGCCCGAGTTCACCTACGCCAACGACACCAGCAAGCGTGACCAGTTTGTGGCTGCCGCCGACCGCGACATCGCCAAGGCCAAGTTGACGCTGAGCGATCTCGAGAAGAAGGCCGGCAATGCCAGCGCCGAAGCCAAGACCAAACTGGACCTGCAGGCCACCGCCCTGAAGGAAGACATCCAGTCGGCCGAGGCCAAGCTGGCCGAGCTCAAGCAGGCCACGGCCGTGCGTTGGCGCGATTTTGAGACCAATGTCAACACCGCCACCCAGCGCCTGCGCAAGTCGGTCGACAAGGCCCTGGGTTGACGCCTGTCGCCGGCCCCGCTGCATTCCTCCAACCGCAGCGAGGCGCCCGTGAACCAACTGTGAACGTTGTGGGGCCGGCTGCCGGGCTCAGCCCTCGGTGCGGATCTGCTGCAGCAGCCATCGGCGGAACTCGGTCATGGCGGTGCTGGGGGGGCGGGATTGCAGGCGGGTGAGCCAGTAGCGGCCCTGCGCGATCTGAAGCTCGAAGGGCTGCGCCAGCCGCCCCTGCTGAAGGTCTGCCGTGAACATCGAGGGCGGCAGCAAGGCCACGCCAAAGCCTTGCACGGCCGCCGATGCCATCGCGAGCGAGGTGTCGAACACGGGGCCCCGCAGGACCGGGGGCGCCAGCCCGGCCGCCGAAAACCAGCTGGGCCACTCGTCTGCACGGTACGAGCGCAGCAGCGTCTCGTTGAGCAGGTCGGCAGGGGTGCGCAGCCGCTGGGCGAGCGCTGGCGAGCACACGGGGGTCAGGGGGGCCTCCTGCAAGGGGTCGGCCTGGGTGCCGTGCCAGGAGCCGTCGCCGAAGCGGATGGCAAAGTCCAGCCCTTCTCCTGCCAGGTTGACGCGGTTGTTGTGCGTCATCAGGCGCAGGTCCACAAAGGGGTGGTCGCGCGTGAAATCGGCCAGCCGCGGCATCAGCCAGCCCACGGCATAGGTGCCCACGGCCGCCACCGTCAGCGGCTCGCGCAGGCGCCCCTTCTCGAACTGGCTCAGCACCGCCCCCATGCGCGTGAATGAATCACTCAACAGCGGCAGCAGGGCCTGACCCTCGTCGGTCAGTGTCAGGCCCCGGGGCAGGCGGCGAAACAGGGGGGCGCCCAGGCGCTGCTCCAGGTTCTTGACCTGCGCGCTGATGGCCGACTGGGTGACGTTCAGCTCCTGCGCCGCCAGCGTGAAGCTCAGGTGCCGGGCCGACGCTTCAAAAGCGCGTAGGGCGTTCAATGGAAGGTTCATGCCCCAGATTTTCTATGGCTTGGCACCCGAAATCATCGTTTGTCCTGCCCAACCATCGCGCTTAGCATGCCGACACTTTCTCTTCACCCCTTCGAATGAACCGCATGCAAAGACGATATTTCAGCCGCATGGCCCTTGTGTCCACTGCCGCTCTGGCCTCCGGACTGGCCAGCGCCCAGACCCTGGCAGGGGCTGGCGCTCAGGCCCAACCCCCAGAAAATACGGGCCAATGGCAGGCCCTGGAGCGCGAAAGCCAGGGCCGCCTGGGCGTTGCGGTGTTCGACACGCAAAGCGGGGCGTGGCTGGGCCACCGGCTCGACGAGCGCTTTGCCATGTGCAGCACCTTCAAGTGGCTGGCCGCCGCCCAGGTGCTGCGCCGGGTGGACCAGGGCCTGGAGCGCCTGGACCGGCGCATTGAATTCGGCCGCGAGGCGCTGCTGCCCTGGTCGCCCGTGACGGAAAAGCACGCGGGCGGTGCCGGCATGACCGTGGGTGAGCTGTGCCATGCCGCCATCACCGTCAGCGACAACGCGGCGGCCAATCTGCTTTTGCGCTCCTTTGGTGGGCCCGAGGGCCTGACCCGGTTTGCCCGGCAACTGGGCGACCCGGTCACCCGCCTGGACCGCTGGGAGCCCGAGCTCAACGAAGCCACCCCGGGCGACCCGCGCGACACCAGCAGCCCGCGGGCCATGGTGGAGCTGCTCAGGCAGGCGGTGCTCGGCCCTGCCTTGTCGGCGGGCAGCCGCCAGCAACTGGCGCAATGGCTGCAAGCCACCCAGACCAACCTCAAACGCCTGGCGGCCGATCTGCCTGCGGCATGGCGGGTGGGCAGCAAGACCGGCACGGGGGCGCATGGCAGCACCAACGATGTGGGCCTCTACTGGCCGCCAGACCGTGGCCCGATCGTGGTGGCCGTGTTCCTCACGGAATCCAAGGCCAGCCTGGAGGCGCGCGAGGCCGTGATCGCGCAGGTGGCGCGCCGGGTTCATGAAGGGCGGGTGGGTTGAGCTTTCAGTGCCCGAGGTGATTGCGCTCGTGCCCATCCGATGTGCGTGAGTTCGTGTTGCGTGACTTATTGCCTGTTTTGATGCCGTGATGGACCCCGATGCGGGTCATCGGAACACGACTCGTGTACGTTGTGCAAGCAAGGTTTCAAATCGTTTGACGCCCCAACCTTGATCACTGCAAAGGACCTCCATGAAGACCCCCATTCTCACGCTGACGCTTGTCGCTGGTCTGCTGTGCGCCGCATCGGGCTTCGCACAGACCGCCGCCCCTGCAGCCCCTGTCGCCCCCGCCGCCAAGGCGCCAGCCTCTGCGCCGGTTGCCACAGCGCCAGTGCCGGCAGTTGTCACGACCCCTGCGCCTGCCCAATCGCCTGCGGCAGCCGCCTCGGCACCTGGCGGCACCCACGGGCAGGTCTGGGTCAATACCAAATCGCACGTTTACCACTGCGAGGGCAGCAAATCGTATGGCAAGACCAAGTCTGGCGAGTACATGACCGAAGCCGACGCCAAGGCCAAGGGCAACCACGCCGACCACGGCAAAGCCTGCGCGAAGTGAATTTTTGACAAGAGGTTTTCCATGAAGAAATTTGTTCGATCTGCTGTCCTGGCGGCCGGCTGTCTGGCCGCCCTGGGTTTTTCTGCTTCGCCGGCCTATGCGCTGGGCTGTATCAGTGGCGCCACGGCCGGTGCTTTTGCGGGGCATGTCGCCGGTGGGCACGCGGTCATGGGCGCTGCCGCCGGCTGTCTTGTGGGGCATGAATTGGCAGTCAAACGCGATCGTGAAGCGGAAGCCAACAAGTTGATTGCCCATTACGAAACGGCGCCAGAGGGCAGTGCAGAGCGCACCAGGGATTTGGCAGGCATCGACAAGCTGGCTCGTAAAAATGTGCCCATCGCCGTCCAATGGGTGCAAGAGCACGGCATCCACAGTCATTGATTTGGGCGCTGGCCGGCTGCGGCCAGCCCCCGAGACGGTTCAACGACGCGTTGCTGGATGGTCTGAAGCGCTGACCCGCCAGACCACATTGCCCACGTCGTCGGCCACCAGCAGTGCGCCTTGCCGGTCGATGGCCACGCCCACCGGGCGGCCATAGGCCCCGCCCTCGCCATCCAGAAAACCGGTCAGCACCGCCAGGGGTGGCGCTCCCGAGGGGCGTGCGCCGTCGAAGGGCACAAAGATCACCTGGTAGCCGCTGTGCGGGCGGCGGTTCCAGGACCCGTGCTGGCCGATGAACATGCCCTGGGCAAACCGGCCTGGCAGGCGGTTGCCCTCGGCCGCTGCCAAGCCCAGCGAGGCGGTGTGCGGCCCCAGCGCGTAGTCGGGCACCAGGGCGCTGGCCACCCGTTCGGGGGCCTGGGGCTGCACGCGTTCGTCGAGGTGCTGGCCGAAGTAGCTGTAGGGCCAGCCGTAAAAGCCGCCGTCCCGCACCGAGCTCAGGTAGTCGGGCACCAGGTCGCTGCCGATCTCGTCACGTTCGTTGACCACCGTCCACAGCACGCCATCGCTGGCCCAGGCCATGCCATTGGGGTTGCGCAGGCCGCTGGCGAAAACGCGGTGCGTGCCGCTGGCCAGGTCCAGCTCCCAGATGGCGGCGCGCCCGTCTTCGGCGGCCATGCCGTTCTCGGCCACATTGCTGTTGGAGCCCACGCTCACGTAGAGCTTGCGGCCATCGGCGCTGGCCAGCAGGTTCTTGGTCCAATGGTGGTTGATGGGGCCGGCCGGCAGCCTGGCCACCAACTCGCCTGGGGCGCTGATCTGCGTCTGCCCCGGCGTGTAGGGGAAGCGCAGCACGGCATCGGTGTTGGCCACATACAGGTGCTGGCCCAGCAGCACCATGCCAAACGGCGCGTTGAGGCCGCTCAGAAAAGCATGGCGTTCATCGGCCACGCCGCGGCCCTGGCTGTCGCGCAGCAGGGTGATGCGGTTGGCGCTGGGTGCCGCGGCCCCGGCCCGCTTCATCACCAGGCGGGCCACGGCCCCCTTGAGGCCCGTGCTGTCATCGGGCCGCGCCGGCGCATTGGTTTCGGCCACCAGCACATCGCCATTGGGCAGCACCAGCAACCAGCGGGGGTGGTCCAGGCCACGGGCAAAAGCGGCCACCCGTGTGCCCTCGGCGGCCTGGGGTGTCACACCCTCAGGCCAACCCCGGGCGGGGGCGATGTTGACGGTGGGGATCAGCGTGGGGTTGGGCGCCACCCAGCGCGGGTGCGGCCCGGTGCCTTCGGCCACGGTGAGCAAGGCGGTGTCACCACAGGCGGCCAGCAACAGGCTGCTGGCACTGAGCAAGGCAAGGCGCAAGGTGTTCATCTGAGGCTCCTGATGGGCATGGGCTGCAGGGCATTCTGGCCCGGCGAGTGCCCATTGTCTTTGCCGTCGGCAGGCCCGCCTGTGTGCGAGCGCACAGACACGGCATGCAGCAGGGTAGATCATGGGGTCTGCAGCAGGCCGTACCCTGGCACAGCTCACCGCCAACCCTCTGGCCAAACGTGGCCATCCTTTTCCAGCCCTGCCGGCCCATCGCCTCATCGCTCCACATCCAAGCTCACAGGAACTTCCCATGCTTCAAACCCTTGTCATCATCTTGCTCGTGCTGTGGGTGCTCGGCCTGATCACCTCCACCACACTGGGTGGCTTCATCCATATCTTGCTGGTGATCGCTGTCGTGTTGTTCCTGTTTCGCCTGCTGGGCGGCTCGCGCTAGCCTGTCGCCTGCCATGAGGGCACTGGGTGCGCCAGTGCACCGATTTTTCTCGCGTGTTGCTTCAGGCTATGGCTGTGCTCTTCATGTCGAAGGCACGGTGCAGATGGAATCCTACCCATCGGAGAAATACCCATGATCAACAAAGACCAGATTGCAGGCGCCGCCAAAACAGCGCTGGGCAAGACCCAGGTGGCCGCCGGCAAGGCGGTTGACAACAAGTCGTTGCAGGCCAAGGGCCTGAAGAACCAGGTCAAGGGAAGCCTGCAGGCCCGCAAGGGCGACGCCATCGAGGCGGTGGACGATGCCGCCAAGGCCGTGAAGTCCGAGGTGGGTGGCCCCTGAGCGCTGGCCTGCTGCCGGGCACTTGGCACAGGCGTCAAGCAGGCCGGTGCCCGGCTTCGTGTCAGTCGGGCGTGGGAGGAGGTCGTCGGAAGTGGTTGTGGACGGTCGTCCTGGACGGTGTTGGTCGAAGGTGGCATCCCGCAAAATACGCGTTTGCCGCCCACCGACCCTCCCCATGACCCGCCATGCCATCAGCGATCTATTGGCGTTCCTGGCCGTTGCCCAGGAGCGCAGCTTCACCCGTGCTGCAGCCAAGCTCGGGGTCTCGCAATCGGCCCTCAGCCACACCGTGCGCGCGCTGGAGACCCGTCTCGGCGTGCGCCTGCTGACACGCACCACGCGCAGCGTCTCGCCCACCGAGGCGGGCGAGCGCCTGATGGCCACGGTGGCGCCGCGCCTGCAGGAGATCGAGGAAGAGGTGCAGGCCGTCAGCGACTTGGGCGACAAGGTGGGGGGCACCATCCGCATCACGGCAATCGATCATGTCGTGGACAGCCTGATCTGGCCCCGGCTGGCACCTTTGCTTCACGCCTATCCCGACCTCAAGGTGGAGCTCAGCTCAGACTACCGCATGGTGGACATCGTGGCCGAGCGCTTCGACATCGGTGTGCGCTGGGGTGACCAGGTGGCCCGCGACATGATTGCCGTGCGCCTGGCCCCCGACATGCCCATGCACATCGTGGCCAGCCCCGACCATGTGAGCCGGTGGGGTGCGCCTCAGGAACCGGCGGACCTGCTGCAGCACAACTGCATCACCTTGCGCCTGGCGAGCAGCGGGGGCGTGTATGCCTGGGAGCTTTGTCAGGGCGAACGCCAGATCCAGGCCAGGGTGAGCGGGCAGGCCACCTTCAATGGCGCCTACCAGATGCTGAACGCGGCGCTGGCGGGGGTGGGGCTGGCTTTTCTGCCGCAAGACCTGGTGGCCGAGCACCTGGCCAGCGGTCGCCTGGTGAGCCTGATGCGCGACTGGTGCCCGGTCTTTCCGGGGCTGCATGCCTATTACCCGAGCCGTCGGCAATCGTCCAGGGCCTTGCGGCTGGTGATCGAGGCGATCCGCCTGCCGAGTTGAGGGGCCGCTACCAGCAGAGTGACGCGGCCCACCCCACTCATGAGTGGGGTTCATGAGGCCGTGCGGCGGTGGCCGTCTAGTCCTCAGCCCTGGCAGGTTCTAGAGTACGCGGCCGATGACCTGGCCCGTGGCCGCACTCTCATGCACTCTCAGACCTCCTCTCTTGAACAGACCCCGACACAGCCTCGCGATGCCTGGAGCGCGGTGGGGTCCATGACGCTGTGCGTCGCCATGCTGATTGCCTCGGAGTTCATGCCGGTGAGTCTGCTCACGCCCATGGCCGCGGACCTGCATGCCACCGAGGGCCTGCTGGGGCAGGCCATCGCCATCTCCGGCTTGTTCGCGGTGGCCACCAGTCTCTTCATCGCGACTGTGGCCAGCCGGTTGGACCGCCGCCATGTGTTGATCGGCCTGACGGCCGTGATGGTCCTCTCGCTGGGCCTGATGGCCGAGGCACCCGATTTCGGCCTGCTGATGCTGGCGCGTGCCTTGTTGGGCATCACCATCGGCGGGTTCTGGTCGCTGGTCACGGCGACCGTGATGCAACTGGTGTCGCCGGCCCAGGTGCCTCGGGCACTGGGCCTGCTGTACATGGGCAATGCAGCGGCGACGGCGCTGGCGGCCCCGGTGGGCAGCTACCTGGGGGGCGTGGTGGGCTGGCGCTGGGTTTTCTGGCTGCTGGTGCCGGTGGGGGTGCTCACCTTGCTTTGGCAGGCCTTGGCCCTGCCCAGCATGCCGGCCACCCGGTCCATTCCGGCCTCCCGGGTGTTGGGCCTGCTCAAGCGCCCGCATGTGCGTACCGCCGTCATGGCCTCCATGCTGACCTTTGCTGGCGCATTTGCGGCGTTCACCTATTTGCGGCCCTTTCTTGAAACCCGCACCCATGTGTCGGTCACGGAACTGTCCGTGCTGCTGTTGATCCTGGGGGCCGCAGGCTTTGTCGGCACCTCGGGCGCGACGGCGCTGCTGTCGCGCTGGCTGTACCCCTTGCTGTGGGCCTGCCCCCTGCTGCTGGGGCTGGTCACCCTGGGCCTGATCGAACTGGCCCCGGTGGTCTGGATGACCGCCGCTGGCCTGGCATGCTGGGGGGCGTTGAACGCGGCCGTCCCGGTGGCCTGGTTCAACTGGCTGGCCCAGGAGGTGCAGGATGAACCCGAGGCCGGTGGCGGCCTGATGGTGGCGTCCATCCAGATGGCCATCATGGCGGGTGCCGGGCTGGGCGGGGCGCTGCTCGACCATGGGTCGGTCAATGCCACCTTTGTGGGAGGTGCGGCACTGTTGTTGGCGGCCACGTTGGTGGCTGCCTCGCGCCGTCGGCTTCAAGCGGTTTGAGGCAAGGCAGCGAACTGTGCGGGTTCAGTTCGCTCTGTCGCCCAGTCGCCGCTGGCAGCCGGCGTTCAGGCCTTGCGCAGTTGCTGGCGCACCGGCAGCGACCGGATGCGCTTGCCGGTGGCTGCAAAGAGGGCATTGGCCAGCGCCGGGGCCACGGGGGGCACAGGGGGTTCGCCCACGCCGCCGGGGGGCAGTGTGGGATCGCCGCCGACCAGGTGGGTGCGGATGGTGCGCGGTGACTGTGCGTGACGCAGCACCTCGTAGTCGTGGTAGTTGCTTTGCTGCACGCGCCCGTTCTGGAACGTGATCTCGCCCGTCAGGGCCAAGGACAGGCCCATCACCGCTGCGCCCTCCATCTGCGCACGGATGCGCTCTGGATGGATCTGCGGGCCGCAATCCAGGGCCATGTCCACCGCCACGATGCTCAGGTCTCCGTCGGGTTTGACGGCCACCTCCACCACGGTGGCGGTGTAGGTGACAAAGCTGTAGGCAAACGCCAGCCCCAGGCCGTGGCCTTGGGGCAGTTTGCGGCCCCAGCGGGCGCCGCGCGCCGCGGCTTCGATGACGGCGCGCAAGCGGCCGGTGTCGATGGGGTATTGCTGTGGTGATTCGCTGTAGTTGAAAACATCTGAGATCGAGCCTGGGTCGATCTTGCGGTCCGGGCCCAGCAGTGCCAGGGCGTAGCGCAGCGGGTCTTGCCCGGCGCGGTGGGCCAGTTCATGGACAAAGCTCTGTGTGGCGAACACATGCGGGATGTTGGCCACCGAGCGGAACCAGCCGATGCGTGCATGGGCCGCCACTTCGGCCCGCTCGACGCGGACATGGGGCACGTGGAAGGGCATGTTGGTGGCCGACATGCCGGTCTCGAAGGGGGCTGCCGCCTTTGCGCCGGGTGCGAACAAGGAGGTGATGGTGGGCGCTGCCGTGCGGTGCAGCCAGGCCTCGGGCAGGCCGTCTGGCCTGAGCGCCGCCTCCAGGTGGTCCAGCGAGACGGCATGGTAATAGCCGTGGTGGATGTCGTCCTCCCGCGTCCACACCAGTTTGACCGGGGTGCCGGGCAGGGCCTTGGCCACCAGCGCAGCTTCGCTCACGTAGTCGGGCTTGGACTTGCGGCCAAAGCCGCCCCCCAGCAACAACACGTTGACCTTGACCTGCGACGGCTTGAGGCCCAGGGTGGCAGCCACGCCATCGAGCGCGGCCTGTGGGTTCTGCGTCGATGTCCAGACTTCACAGCCCTGCTCGTTGACCAGCGCCGTGGCCACGGGCGGCTCCATCGTGGCATGGGCCAGATGGGGCACGAAGTAGTCGGCCGAGAAACGGCGCCCTCCTGGCGCGCTGCTGAGCACCTTGGGCGCGTCTCCGTTGTCGCGAAAGACCGTGCCCGGCGCCTTGACCGCCTGCTCCTGCTCGCGCCGGAAGGCCGTCGAGTCATAGCTGCCGTTGGCGCCATCGTCCCATTGCGGGTTGAGTGCGTTGCGCCCCTGCATGGCGGCCCAGGTGTTGCGGGCCACCACCGCGATGCCACCCAGCGGCTGGAAGGCCGGGGCACCCTGAAATCCCGGGATCTCGATCACTCGGAGGACCCCGGGCACCTTGAGCGCGGCCTCGGTATCGGCCTGCCGAAGTCTGCCCCCCACCACGGGTGGACGCGCCACGACCGCGAACACCATGCCGGGCAGCAACACATCCATGCCATAGCTGGCCTGCCCTCGGGTGATGGCCACCTGGTCGATGCCCGCCGTCTTGCCCTTGCCGATGTAGCGCCAATCGGCGGGCGTCTTGAGCTGGAGTTGCTCCCGCGTGGGCACCGCTTGCCTGGCGGCCTCTGCGGCCAGATCACCAAAGCCCAGACGGCGGCCTGTGGCGGTGTGCAAGACTTCGTGCTGCACGGCCTTGACCTCGCTCACCGGAACGGACCAGCGCGCCGCCGCTGCGGCTTCCAGCATCTGACGGGCTGCAGCGCCCACGCGGCGCATGGGCTCGAAGAAATGCCTGACGCTGCGCGAGCCGTCCACATTCTGGTTGCCAAAGCGGGCTTCATCGGCACCGGCTTGCACGACCTTGACACGGTCCCAGCGTGCTTCGAGTTCGTCGGCCACCACCATGGGCAGGCTGGTGCGCACGCCCGTGCCCATTTCGGCGCGGTGGGCCACGATGGTCACCGCACCGTCCTCGGCGATGGACACGAAGACCAAGGGGTTGTCGACAGTGCCGCCGGGCATGGAGTCGGCGCCGTATTTTTGCGGGGCGGTGGCCTGGGCTTCGGCATCCAGCCCCATGACGAGCGCGAATGGGGCCGTCGATACCTGCAGAAAGCGGCGGCGCAGCATCAGGTTGTCGGTGCGGTTCATGCTTTTGCTCCGGCCAGGCGGCGCGAGGCCAGTTGAATCGCCGCGCGGATGCGGGGGTAGGTGCCGCAGCGGCAGAGGTTGCCGCTCATGGCGTTGTCGATCTGGGCCTCGCTCGGCTTGGGGCTGGTCTTCAGCAAGGCCACGGCGCTCATGATCTGGCCGGCCTGGCAGTAGCCGCACTGCGCCACATTCAGATCGACCCAGGCTTGCTGGACGACGCGGCCGACCCGGTCGCTTTGCATGTGTTCAATGGTGTGCACGGGCCGACCCGCCACGGAGCCGATCGGTGTCAGGCAGGCGCGTGTGGCCTGACCATTGACGTGCACGGTGCAGGCGCCGCACAGCGCCATGCCGCAGCCGAACTTGGTGCCGGTCATGCCGAGTTCGTCGCGCAGGACCCAGAGAAGAGGGGTCTCATCCGGGGCGCTGCTGGAGCGTACCTGCTCGTTGATTCTGAGTGAGGTCATGGTGGTTTTGGCCAGAGGCCAGAAGGAGGGACGTCAGGGCATGGAACTTACGGTCTGAGGCCCGGCCCGACAAGACGCGCGGGCTGGCATGGGGTCATGAACGGCGTTCATGAATGGCGGATCTGCTGGCCGGCCCGTTCCGGGTGAACCGGCCGGCCCGGCCAGCATGAGTGAGCGCTTAAAAGGCCCGTACCGATTCCGCGAGTCGTCTCGCCTGATCCTGCAGCGATTCGGCCGCTGCTGCGGATTGCTCCACCAAGGCCGCATTCTGCTGGGTCATTTGATCAAGCTGTGCCACTGCCACATTCACGTGCCCGATGCCTGTCGCCTGCTCCTGGGTGGCGCTGCTGATTTCAGCGATCAGGCCGTTCACGCGTTGAACACGTTCCACGATCTCGCCAATCGCCACACCCGCCGCATCCGCTTGTGAGGTGCCCAGCCCGACCTGCTGAACACTCGCGTTGATCAAGGTCTTGATCTCTTTGGCTGCCTCGGCACAGCGCTGCGCCAGGTGGCGGACTTCGGTGGCGACCACCGCAAAACCCCGACCGTGCTCGCCGGCGCGTGCGGCCTCCACCGCTGCGTTGAGAGCCAGGATGTTGGTCTGGAATGCGATGCCGTCGATGACGCCGATGATGTCTGAAATTCGCCCGCTGGAGGTGGCCATGGCATTGATGGCCTGGATCACCTGCGCAACCACGTCCCTGCCGGTGATGGCCGCGTCATTGGCACGGTTGGCCCACAGCGCCGCGTCTTGCGCGGCCTGGGCGTTCGTCTTGATGGTGGAGTGCATCTGTTCCATGGAGGCCGCCGTCTCCTCCAGATTCGACGCTGTCTGTTCAGTGCGGGCGCGCAAGGCGTTGTTGCCTACCGCGATCTCCGAACTGGCGGTGTGCAGACCCTGCACCTGCCCACTCACGTCGTCGACCAGCGAGCGCAGGTTGAGGCCGGCCTGGTTCACGGCGCGCAGGATCATGCCGATCTCGTCCACGCGGTTCAGGTTCACGTTTTCGCTGGCCCTCCCGGCTGCCACGCTCAGGGCCTGGCGCTCGATGAGTTCCAGGGGACGGGCGATCTGAGACTCCAGCCAGGCCGAGCTCAGTCCAGCGATCACCAGCAGGGATGCCGCACACATCGCCAGGGTCTCAGGGGCCGTGCTCAGCAGGCTGGCGCCGGTCATGCTGACGCCAAAGACCGCCAGATGGGCCAGGCGTATTCGCCAGCGCACGGGCATGGTCTGCAGAGCAGATGTCCAGCTCAGCCAGCCGGTTCGCACGATCAAGCCCTGATGGAAGGCTTTCCAACCCTGGGTCTGTTCTCGGAATTTGCGGTACAGCGATTCGGCCGCCCGGACCTCTTCTGTGCCGGGGCGGGTGCGGACAGACATGTAGCCCGTGACCTGGCCAGCTCGAACGACCGGCGTGGCGTTGGCTCGCACCCAGTAGTACAGCCCGTCTTTGCGCCGGTTCTTGACCAAGGCCGTCCAGGATTTGCCAGCCTTCAAGGTCCGCCACATGTCTGCGAAGGCCTGACGAGGCATATCTGGATGGCGCACGATGTTGTGCATTTGTCCTGCGATTTCATCGCGCTCAAACCCACTGACCTGTATGAACGCGGCATTCGCATAGGTGATGCGGCTCTGTGTGTCGGTGGTCGACATCAGCGTAGCATCCGCTGGGTATTCATATTCAGTCGGGTAGATTGGTAGGTTGGTTTTCATGGTGTTTCATTTGGAATATTGATCGGAATGGAAATGCTCTCCATTGCCATTTTTGAGACGAGTGCGGTAATTTCATGCATTACGCCGCATGCGGGCCAGCGCCAGTCGCTCCAGTTCGGAGGGGTCTTTGATTTCTATCTTTTTGTATCCCAAAGTTAGAATACCCTCCTGTTCCAGTTCGCGCAGTGCACGATTGACATGCTGGCGCGAAGATTGAGTCATCAATGCCCATTCTTCTTGTGATATTGAATCAAGACTCCGGTATTGACGGTGGGGTCTGGAGGTATTCGAAAGCCTATGGTGATAGATGGCAGAAATCAATCTTTCCTTGATCGTGCCGCAGCACATGAGTACTACCTGGCGTACACATTGACGCTGATAAAAAATGGCTGCCTCGGTGATGGGACGCCATAAATTTGGTTTTTCATCCAGTCGTTCCATGATGGCTGCGGCGGGAATGGTCAAAACCGTGCTTTCTTCGGCTGCATAGAATTCATAGCTAGGATTATCCTCAAAGTCGTCTTTCAGCAATTGGGCTGTGCCAATCAGTGCTGGCGGATTGATGATGCAAAATTTGATGAGGCCGTTATCACCTGCCAGGCAGGCCCACAATGACCCTTGTGCCAAAAAACACAGGTCCTGCGTGGCATAGTCCTTATATACTTTCTCGCCTTTTGGGTGTTTGCCTAGTGTTCCTTTTTTGAATATTTCACTCACATCGAGTGATGGCCATTTTGAAAACCAGGGGCTCTTTTTAAATAAATCCCAGATGATGACTCGGCTGGTAGGAAAGAAACTCAAAACATCACCTTGGAAGCACTGAGGAAATATCAAAACAAAAGTCTGTAACCATTGTTGGTCAGGCGTTGAAGCTCATAGAGTGTCTGATCAGCTGCATTTATCCATTGGCTGATCTTCATGGTGGCGTGGCTTTCGGTGATTCCAAGACTCACAGTCACCCGGTGACTGGCAATGGGCAGACTGGCAAAGAATGAAACGATGTCGGAAGCGGGATTGCTCGGTCTGGACATGAATCTCCCTAGCGATCACGCCGAATTGCTTTCCGCCCAGACACCCATGGATGCAAGTTTTTGCGACCTGCATGATGCCTTGGGCTACTCCGCGCCAGACTTCTTTGCCAATGCCGTGGCCGTGCAGATCACTGATCCTCTTGGCGCTATCAATATCAATCAGGATAAAATACCGTGGCAGTGCAGTCGCATGCTGCAGCATGTCTTTAATCATATTGATGAAGGCAAGTCGATTGCCTAAGCCGATCACGCTGCGTTTGTAGACAAGCTTCATCAAATATCGATTAATTTTGAGCGAGCGCATTCGATCAGGGAAATGCGTCGTTTTGAGAATCAGGCCCATTGCAAAAGAAAATATCAAAAGGTAGAGCATCCAGGCTTTTCTCCAGTCGCCGAAATCGTCGAAACCTGGGGTGGTAGAAGGATTGTGCATACCAGCAAAGCAGATGGTGAATGAAATATTGATTCGTGCTGCAAGGGAGCCATTGCAGCCAGTAATACAGATCAAACTGAAATTGTCAAAAATTAAAAACACACCAAGCCAGATGCCATGAGCATGGCGGCAGGGTTAATCAATAGCTCAAAAACTATTCAGAAAAAAAGGCGTCACAAAAATTGGGGTGACCGATATGTGAGAAGCATGCTGCCAATCACAGAGGCGATCAATTTGGTCTTGTGTCATGCCTTCCTTCGAAGCTGGGTTCCTAAAATACAATGGACAAACGCTTTTCCAGAAAAGTTCCATCTGGATGACGCTCGTCTGCATTCGTATGCGGTGCGCTGCCTGCTCAATATCTTTGAGGTGCCTGCTGCCGGAGGTTGGTCGGTTGCCCTTTTAAATATCGATGATGGTGCCGTCCTTGCTCAAGTGTTATCACAAGCTGCGGTCAGTTCGGTTGCGCGATGGGGGTGGGAAAGGACTAATTCGACCCCAAGCTCTTTGAACGATGGACCCTGCTGTAGGATCGGTTTTACGGATTGATGCAAACGCTAGCAAGCAATGATTGTCTGGTATCCGACTATCTACAGCTGATTCGGCGTGTTTCTGTGAATTTTTTGGCGATATCGATGGGCGAGAAAGGTTTTTTTCAACACCACTCGCTTGACAAAGGTCTGAGGCCTGTAGGGCTATTGTTGGGTGCGGTTGAAATTTTTTGAAAAATCAGCACAGCCAGCCAGAGCAGGTAATAACCTGTAGATTGGATTGGCAAGCTGCTGGCCTGAGCCTCTTTTCAGCACCAAGGCCGTTCAACTGGTGGCTTGAGCCGTGTGCGGGCCCATGGCCGTTGCTGGGTGCCTTGGCGATTCCGGCTTGTCTATGCGCCTTGGGCTGACGGAACGCGGTGCGCGGCACCGTCAGCCCTGCCAACGTGGATGTTGGCCGCGTGTTGCGTGTTGCGTTTGCAGCGTGCCGTGAGGCACCGCTGGGGTCCCGGCGTCAGCCAGTCGACACGCCCGGTGCAGCCGGATGCCGATCACCGCATCTGCGCAGTGCACCGCAGCCCTCTCAGTCGTGCATGGGCCTTTCCCAGGCACCCTGGGTGTCCACCCCGGCCTGGGCCGCCACGGTCTCCAGGGTGGCCATCTCAGAAGCCGTCAGTGCGATGCGGGTGGCCAATGCGGCGTCGAGCACATGCACTGGTTTGGTGACGCCGATGAGGGGCAAGGTGCCCTTGGCTATCGCCCAGGCGATGGCCATCTGTGCCACCGAGGCATTTTTGCGCTGGCCGATCGCTCGCATGGTCTCTGTCAGTTGCTCAAGCTGCGGCAACACGGCGTTGTAGGTGGCGGCCCGGCCGCTGCCCTCGGGCAAGGGGTGGTTGACGTCGTATCGGCCTGAGAGCGCACCCTGCTCCAGCACCATGTACGAGAAGAAGGTGATCCCGTTGTCCCTGCAATAGTCCAGGATGCCCGCCTGCTCGGAGGATCGGTACAGCAGGCTGTAGTGGTTCTGCACGGCAGAAACCTTGAATCCGGCCTGGGCCAGACTGCTGTTGACGAGCTTGATTTCCGCCAGGTTGTGATTGGACACGCCGACACGCCTGACCCGCCCGCTTTGAAGCAAGGGGATCAGGTACCGTGTCCACTCATTGACCCGGGTCGGGTTGTGGATCCAGTACAGATCGATGACATCGGTGCCCAAGCGCTGGCAGCTCTGCTCGAACATCTCGAGGACGGGGTTGGCCGCCTGCGGGTTGGCCAACTGCGGCGTGAACTTGGTGGACAGGATCAGATCCGAGCGGGGGCTGGCTTTGACAAACCCCCCGAGCATGGACTCTGATGAGCCCATGCCGTAGACCGCTGCGGTGTCCCACAGGCCCAGGCCTTGCTGCAGGGCCAATTCGAAGACCGGTTTGAGAGCGGCGGCATCCAGGTGATTGCCAAAGACCTGGTCGCCGCCGGCGAAGCCGCTGCCCCAGGACCAGGTGCCCAGGGCGACTTTGGGGAGTTGGCTCATGTTGGCTCCATGTTCAGACAATGGCTCGGGCGGTCATTTGAGCTTGGCGTGAAAGAAGTGCTCGATCGCATCGAAGGGAATCTTGTCCAGCCGGTCATACAAATCCACGTGGTCGGCGTCGGGCACGATCAGCAGCTCCTTGGGCTGGGCGGCCGCCTGGTAGATGTCTTCCGAGTAGTAGCGCGAATGGGCATTGGCGCCAGCGATCAGCAGGATCGGGCGCGGCGAGATCATCTCGATGTGGGCCATCAAGGGAAAGGCAAAGAACGGCATCGGGGTGGTGGCCGTCCATGCCGTCACCGAATTGATGGACCTGGCGTGGAAGCCCCGGGGTGTGCGGTAGTAATCGTAGAAGGCGGCCAGCACTGGGTTGGGGTTGGCGGGCAGCTTCTCGGGCAGCACGCGATCCCCCTTGATGAGTTGCCCCTGCTCATCGAATGGAATCTCATGAAAGCCGGGGGCATAGCGGCCCTGTGCAGCGTCGATCCAGCGTTGCTGGCTCAGGTAGTCGATGATGGCGTGGCGTTGCTCGGGGGTGTAGCTGTCACGGTAGCCGCGGCTGATGCTGCGTGACATGTCGTACATCGAGGCGGTGGCCACGGCCTTGATGCGCGAGTCGCTGCTGGCGGCGGTCAGGGCCATGCCACTGAGGCCGCAGATGGCCATCGCACCGATGCGCCCGCGATCGACCTGGGCCAGCAAGCCCAGGCAGTCGACTGCGGCGCTGAAGTCTTCGGTGAAGATGTCCGGCGATGCCACGTTGCGTACGTCGCCGCCGCTTTCGCCGGTGAAAGAGGGGTCAAAGGCGAGGGTGATGAAGCCGCGCTCGGCCAGGGTCTGGGCATACAGCCCGGACGACTGCTCCTTGACGGCGCCAAATGGCCCGCTGACCACCAGGGCCGGCCATTTCCCGTTGGGGGGTGTCGGCGCCTTGGGTTCATACAGGTCTGCCGCCAAGGTGATGCCGTAGCGGTTCTTGAACTGCAGCTTGCGGTGTTTGACCTTGTTGCTGGCCGCAAACACCTTGTCCCAGCTGGAATCGAGTTTCATGGTGTACCTTTTCTGTGTGTTGAGGGGAGTGTCTGCACGGGCCTGATCGGCCAGTCCGAAGGCACTGACAGCGCCTGCGGTCAGTGCGGCTTGCACGAAGGTTCTGCGATTCATGGGCTGGTTCATGAACGTGTCTTTCGCGGTTCTATCGAGTGGTGTGGCACGGTGTTTCAGGCGCTGGCTCAGGCCAGCAGGGCATCGCGCAGAACGAGCCCGAGGTGGGCCGCTGATTGCGGGTTCTGGCCCGTGATGAGGCGACCATCCACCACCACGTTATCGCTCCAGTTCGGTGTGTTCTGATGCAGGGCGCCGCGCTGCGTCAGCGTGCTGGCGAGCAGAAATGGCACGATGGCCGTGGCCTGCACTTCCTCTTCCTCGCCATCGGTGAAGGCAGCCAGCCGCTTGCCTGCCACCAGCAGGCTACCGTCGGCACGCCGTGCGTTGACCAGGGCCGCCGGGCCGTGGCAGACCGCGGAGACGATGCCGCCCGCCGCGTCGATCTCGCGGATGGCCCTGTGGGCGGCGGCACTGTCCGGGAAGTCCCACATCGTGCCGTGGCCCCCAGCGAAAAAGATGGCGCTGTAGCGCGAAGGGTCCACATCGTCCAGGCACAGCGTGTTGGCAATCGCATGGCGAAACACCGCATCGTTCCAGTAGCGGGCAATCACCGGATCGCTCAGGTCTTCCATGCCATCGGGTGGTGCTGCACCGCCCTGGGGGGAGGCGAACTCCACCTGGATGCCTGCGGCTTGCAGCTTCTCCAGGGGATGGGTGACTTCGGCCACATTGAAGCCGGTGGGTAGGCCGGTATCACCCTTGACATTGACGCTGGTGAGCACGAACAGGACAGGCTTGAGTTCGGAGGCGGACTTGGGCATGGTGTATCTCCAGAATGGAGCCCGGGCACGACCGGAACGGGTCTGTCGTGCCCTCGGGCAGGGGTCAGACCTTGGCGAACAGCAGTTCCCAATTCAACATGGGGCCCAGGGGGATCACATCCCAGCCGATCAGGCCGGCCTTGGCTAGCGGAAACGCCATCAAGGTGCTCCGCGCGGCCTCAATCGAGTCGGCCTCGGCGATGATGGCCACGCCCGGGCGGTCTTGCCGGAAGTAGATGTCGCGCACGAAGCCATTCTTGTAGAGCTCCCATCCGTGCCGGACTTCATCCAGCATGTGGGGGCCGTATTGCTCCAGGCTGGCGCCGGGTTGGGGCAGGTCGAGGCAAAGCAGTTTCATGGTCTTGCTCCAGGGGTTCGAAGGGGTTTGAAGGGATCCGGGTTCAGGCGACGAGCGCATCGCCCAGGGGGGCGGTCAGGCGAGCCTGCAGGGCCTGCTGGAAGCCGGTCAGCTTGTCGCCGCTGGCACCCATGGCCTCAAAAAAGGCCAGGGGTTCGGCGTAAGGCATGCCCACGTAGAAGGCGCTGGCCTTCATCGGTGTCAACACTTCCTCGATGCTGCTGTGGATCAGGCCCTGGGCCGAGTAGGTGTGTGCGGTGGCGCCTGCGGTGACGACCACCTGCATTTCCTTCCCGGCCAAGGCCTTGCCGTCCGGGCCAAAGGCCCAGCCATAGGTCCAGACCTGGTTCAGGTAGGCCTTCAGCATGGGGGTCAGGTTGAACCAGTGGATGGGGAACAGGTAGACCACGCGGTTCACGCCCTCGTGGGCCTTTTGTTCGGCCGCCACATCGAAGGCGGTGGTGTCATGGCCGTACAGGGTTTCGAGGTTGCGCACTTCCACGTTCGGCAGGGCTTGCGCCGTCTGTTGCAGGGCCCGGATGGCCTGCGATTGGTCGGGGTAGGGATGCGAGACGATGACGAGTGTTTTCATGGGGTTCAAGCTGGGCTGGTGTGTACGATGGCGTGAATTCTGGGCGCCTTCATTCATGAAGAGAACAGCCCTTGTGGTTTAGGATTACTCAACTCAAAGTTGTTAATTGGCGCCGTACCCATGGATTCCTCACAGCGCGTTCGCGCCATCCTCTCCTTCGTCCAGGCCGCCGATGCGGGCAGCTTTGCGGCAGGCGCCCGTGCACTGGGCATCTCGTCGGCGGCAGTCAGCAAGAACATCGCCGGCCTCGAAAAGGCCCTGGGTGTCCGGCTCATGAACCGGACCACGCGCACGCTCAAGCTCACGGAAGAGGGCGAGGCCTTTTTGCGCCAGGCGCGCATCGCACTGGAGGCGTTGGACCTGGCGGCCGACGCCGTGGTGTCGCACCGCGCGGCCCCGGCGGGCCGCGTGCGCATCTCCACCAGCGTCGGCTTTGGCCGTGAACAGCTGGCGCCTGCGCTGCCGGGTCTGCTGGCCAGATACCCGGGGCTGGCGGTGGAAGTGGATTTCGACGACCGTGTGATTGATCTGGTGCACGACGGCTACGACATCGCCTTGCGCGGGGGGCGCATTGCCGATTCCTCGCTGGTCTCTCGCACGGTGTGCCAGTTCAACCTGGTTCTGGTGGCCTCACCGGGCTACCTGGAGGCCAACGGGGTACCCAAGCGGCCTGAAGACCTGAGCCGCCACCGCTTGCTGACACGGCGATTTCTAGGGGGCCGGGTGTCGCCCTGGAACTTCAAGGCCAAGGACGGGAGCATCACCACCCTGAACACCGAGGCGGCCGTGATGACGATGTCCTCGCCGGAAACCCTCACAGAGTCGGCCGTTGCGGGCGTTGGCGTGGCCGAGGTCGGTGTGCACCATGCCTGGAAATACCTGCGCACGGGCGAGCTGAAGGCCCTGTTGCTGAAGTCCCACCACCCCGGCAGCTTCGAGATGACCCTGCAGTACCCGCACCGGGCCTTGGTGGCGCCGCGGGTGAGGGTGACGGTGGAGCACCTGCTGGAAGCGTTTGCCAAGATGGAGGAGCTCCATGTTCCGCTGGCGGCTTTGCGCGCCCATGAGGCCTGAACTCACTTGTGCCCGGTGGCGAAGACCGGCTAAAGTTTCGCTCAGCCGCAACTTGTCGGAGGCATTCCATGAACGAAGCACTGACCCGCCTTGCCACCTCCTTGCGCCTGGAGGCGCCCGAAAACAGGCCACTCGCGCTGGCTTTCTGCCTGGCTTGTGCCCGCCGCGTGGAGCATCTGCTGGAGGAACCCGAGGTCGCGACCTGCCTGCGGGTGCTGGCCCGCCATGTGGATGGCCTGGCCGATGCCGCAGCCCTGCAGGCCGCCGCCTCCGAGGCGGCCGTGTTGGCCAACCGCCATCGAGGCTCCAGATCGATTGACGGCTGTGGCCATGCGGCTGTGTCCGCCAGTTATGGTGTGGCCAAGGCCTTGGCCGGCAAGGCCATGGAGGCGGCGCAGTACTGTGCCTACGCCGCCGTCTACGCATCGGGCGGCTACGCCGCTGTGGCAGAGCGGGACGCTTTCGAGTCTGAGCACGACTGGCAGCTGCAACAGCTTCAGGCCTTGGCCGTGCGGGACGCGGCGCTGTTGCCAGCGTCTTAGCTTGCGCTCAGCGTTGCTGCTTGCTTGGTGCTGAGAGCCAGGCCAAGGATTCAGGCGGGCCCCAACTGCTGCTGCAGCTCGGCGACCACCCTCTTCAAGGTGCTGCCCGGCCGTGCGGCTGTGAAAAGCCGCATGTCATAGCGCGGCAGGGCCTCGCGCAACTTGAGGGCCACGATTTGTTCATCGGCGTTTGCCTGCAACAGCGCCGGGTGCGGCAGCACCGCCAGCAAGTCGGTGTGGCACATCAGGTGCAACAGGCTGGCGTAATCGGGGCATGACACGCTCACCTTGGGTGCGGGCATGCGGCGCACGGCATGGGCCTCTTGCAACACGTCCACTGGGCCGCTCACGCTGGGGCCGACGATGCCCCAATGGGCTGATTGCAGCTGCTCGAGCGAACGCGCCTTGGCCAGCGGATGTGCCCGGCGCGCATAGACCCGCGGGGTGATCTGATAGAGGCTTTGGCTGTGCAGGCCCACGCCTTGGTGGCCACGGGGCTGGGGGGATATCACCAGGTCCAGCTCGGCGCCCTGCAATTGCGCCAACATGCGCCCTTCGTCGGCGCTGCACAGTTCAAGCGGGCGGTTGGGGGCGAGCTCGCGGCAGGCGGCGTACAGAGCCGGCCCGCACACCAACGCAGCCGAGGGTGTGGCCCCGATGCGCAGGGCCTTGTTCCGGCTGGTCACTTTGTGGGCACCGGCCGATGCTCCGATTTGCTCGGTCAGGTGCAGGCCCTGCAGGCCGGCTTTCAAGGCCGTCACCGTGGGCCGCTGCCGGCGCCCGGTGCGCTCGAACAATGGGGTGTTGAACTGGCGCTGAAGCTGGGCCATGGCATGGCTGATGGCCGGCTGCGTCACCCCGGCGGCGCGGGCGGCCGCCGCAAAGCTGCCGTGGTCGATCACCAGTCGAAGGTAGTGCAGGTAGCGCAAATACATAAATAACTTTGATGTATTGGTCGGCATTGTGCCTTGCCAGCGGGCGGCGGCTCTGAAAGCATCGTGCTCATTCACTGAAAAGGAGTTTGAAATGAACCAGCAGCAAGTTGAGACCGTGCGCACCTACCTGCGTCATCTGCATGCAAGCGATACCGCGGGGTTGATGGCGGTGTTCGAAGACGATGGCCTCGTGCACTCACCCTTCCTGGGCACGATGAAGGCGCACGACTTCTTTCCCAAGCTGGCCCAGGCTTCAAGCGAGAGTGTGATCACCCTGATCGACCTGTTCGCCACGGTGCAGCCAGCAGAAGACACCGTGCGGGTGGCTGCCTATTTCCGATACGACTGGACCCTGAACGACGGCCGGTTGGTCGATTTCACCTGCGTGGATGTGTTCGGCTTTCGGCCGGGCCATTCGCGCATTGCAAGCATGCACATCGTTTATGACACTCACCCGCTGCGTGAAAGAGTGGGTGACAAATACGCCCCCGATCCCTTGCGCCAACTTGGCTGAACGGGGCGGATGACGCATCCCTTGCGGTCAGGCCGGCGCCGACTGGTTCAGCTATGACTCCCGGGTTTTCAGCGCTGAGAACTGAATTCTTGGTCTTGATCTGATTCACGCTGTTCAAAGCGATTTGAATCTGCCCGCAATATATTGCTGATTGAATATCAAAATCTTTCGGCGCACTAGAGCCGTCCTTGCCCAGGTGATCGCCAAAGTTCCACTGCTCGGTGAGCCTGATGAGTCGGGAGAAGCTCGGATCAGGTTGTCTATGCTTCAGGAAAATTGGCCGCGGAGGGGCCGCCAACCCGATCGGGCAGGCGAACTGGGGTAGGTAAATAGGGGTTCATCTTTTCGACGAGAAATCCAATGAGTGGAATTTCTCGCGAATCCTATGGGTGATGAAGTATTAATCAATTTTCGATTGGTGTTTTTGCTGGGCTTGTCTGGATTTTGGGATTTTATTTTTCAAATTGAAATTAATCTTTGACGAGTTGCAGTCGAATTTTTGTCATGGTCTTGGAGTAGGTCTTGCAATAGACGGCCTTGCTCAAGGCAACACTTGGCAAAAAAGGCAACTCTAGGCAAAAAAATAAAACAATTGACCCTAAAAATGTCGTGAGACCATTTGATAACAAAAACACACCAAATTGATTTTTGCAGGGTTGTTCATGCATGAGAGTTTTCCGGGCCCCAAGAGCGAACACGGCGGTCCAAGTGGGCAGGCCTTGATCTCAGCAAGAGGTTTCAAAATGCAGCAAGGTTGCGAACCAATCAACCCAACTGGCCTGCACGCCCCTGTGCTGCCATGAGTTCCGCGAGGCCCATGACGGCCAAGCCGTCGATGGCCACCCCTGTGCCGCCGCAATGCACCGTCCAACCGAGGTTCCATGTCGTTCCAAGCTGATCCCTACAAGAAGGCCGTGGACGCCACTGCCATCTTCACCGAGACCGATCTATCGGGTGCCATCACTTACGTCAATGATCGCTTTTGCGCCTTGTCGGGCTACAGTGCGAACGAGTTGCTGGGCCAAAACCATCGGATTCTGAAATCCGGTCACCATTCCAGCGAGTTCTATACCGAGATGTGGCAGGTTCTGGCCTCCCAAGGCATCTGGAATGGCGACATCTGCAATCGGCGCAAGGACGGCTCTTTGTACTGGGTGTCTTCCACCATGGTGGCACTGACGGACCCCGTCACAGGCCTGATGAAGGGGTATGCGGCGATCCGATTCGATGTGACAGAGAGGTACGAACTGGTGGGCAGGCTGAAGACATTGGCCTATTGCGATTCATTGACCGGATTGCCCAATCGTGCGGCACTGCAGGCCTCCTTTGATGAATTTGCCGAGTACCCAGTTGAACGCCATCGGGACCATGCCTTGTGCATCGTCGACATAGACCGCTTCGGTGATATCAACGAGGTCCATGGTCATGACGTGGGCGACATGGTGCTGCGGCAAATCGGTTTGCGCGCACAGGCATTTCTCGTCGATTCATCTGCCAAGGTATTTCATTGGGGCGGTGATGAATTTGTGGTGCTTTTCAAAGACTGGCATCAGCAAGAGGAACTGTTGATTTGGGTTGAGCGACTGATGGAGCATCTGGCCCAACCCATCCCCCTGCATGGCGGTGCCTTGTGCGTCACATGCAGCGCTGGGGTCAGCGAGTTCAAGGCGGATGGAACCACCCCCGATCTGCTGCTGCGGTATTCGAATCTGGCCCTCTACAAGGCAAAGTCCCTGGGGCCCAAGCATGTGGTTTGTTATGGCAAAGACGAATTCTTGCAAGAGCGCCAAAACGAAGAGCTGCAGCGCCAGTTGCGCCAGGCCATGAAATCGGGCGATCTGCAGGTCTATTACCAACCCAAGCTGGATCTGCGTTCTGGGCTCGTGCTGGGGGCGGAAGCGCTGCTGCGATGGATTCATCCACTTCATGGCACGGTGCCACCGCTGGATTTTCTGCCGCGCATTGAAAATCTGCCTGTTGCCCTTGAGATCGATCAGTGGGTTTTGGAGCAGGCACTTCAGTTTCTGCAGAAAAATTTCGAGAAGTCACCTGCATTCTGTTTGAGTGTCAATATTTCCGCACGCCAGTTTCAGTCACGTGATTTTCCTGCTCGCTTGAAAAATATTTTGGATAAGTATCCCAAGGTAGGGTTTCAGCAGCTCGAATTGGAGATTCTGGAGTCGACCGCAATAGGGGATTTTGTTCAGGTCAATCTGAATATCAACGCGATCAAGTCCATGGGTGTGGGTGTGGCTCTGGATGATTTTGGTGTGGGTTATTCTTCATTGGCCTACCTGAAAAAGATATCCCCTCAAACCATCAAGATCGACAAGACATTCATTCTCGGGGTACTGGTCAATGACGATGATTTCATTCTCACGCAATCGATCATCAATTTGACCAGCAGCTTTGACTTCGGCGTGGTTGCAGAGGGTGTCGAGACTGTAGAACACATGATGCTGCTGTCTCGCCTCGGCTGTCCTGTAGTTCAAGGCTATGGGGTGTTGCCGCCTGTGGCACAAGATGCATTTTTGGCTTGGCTGCACCAACATCAGGCGGGCGATCTGGGAGCCGGGCAGTGGCAACCTCAATGGGATTTGAAGCACCGTTACTTGTTGGCAGCCAAAAGGTTTTATGAACACGTCAGAACTTTGAAGTCGCCGGAGTTGGCGCAACCTGCCCATTGCCTGGAAGGGATGCACGCACTTGACCTCTGGGCCATGGCGATCGGTGACTCGCACTACGGACACGATCGTGAATTCTCGGTCCTGATGCATCTGCATCGCAGCTTTGTTGCCGGACTGGATGCTGAACGGGACCCGCCATTGGAGACGATTTCAACGGGTGAATTTCGCGCGGAGCAGAATGCGATCGGGGCAGAGGTCTACAGGCGGGTCCAGCACTTGTTTGAGCGAATTTTCTGGATGCCGGCCGGTGGTGCTGAGCTTGGAATGGCGATCGCGGTCTGACAAGGTGAGGCGGGCGAGCCGGCGTTTCTTATGCGGATGCCCCCTGTGAGGCCCGCTCTTGTCGGCAGATCTGCTGTCTGCTGATCGCTGCCAGCCATCTTCCGCAGTGCTGTATTCACCATTATCTGGTGCAAGAGCTTGCGCATCGTCCTGCTCCGCCTTGCGCTTGCTGGGCAGCAGAATGGCAAAGCGACCGCCTCTGCCCAAGCTCATATCAGCGGTGTCAGGCAGCACGGGGGGGCAGTTTTTCATGTGTTCATTATTTATATTGGGTTTGTATCATTATTTGTCCAATCTTCGTCCCTGTCTGATTTCAGGGTTGAGGTAATAAATTCTGGCAAGTGGTATTTGCCCAGCGCCGTCTTTGTTGGCTGTTCTTGGCTAATTTCAATAGCCATAGTTGCCTATTTGTCTATTGTTGTGAAATTCTGGCTTGAATTTTTGGTGTTGTGGCTTTTGAGCTGTGCGTCAATTTTTTGGGGATGGCTTATTTATGAAGTGCAGTGACGATCAATTCTCTCGGTTTGATCTGCATCAAGGGTGAATCTGCTGGGCCTATAGAAAATAATTGTCGGTTCATGAGGCTTGTGACTCGTCCATTTTCTGCATGAGTGCGCTGATAGCGCATCCGTCACCAGAATATCTTTTTGCATTGAGGAAGTAATATGAAGTTGGCTCATAAACTGATTGGTTCATTCATTGCGGTCAGCCTCGTTGGCGCTGCGGTGAGTGCGATTGGCGTGCAAAGCATGGCGCAGATCAACGAGCGTGATCAGGCGTTGTATGAAAAGGAGTTGTTGGGTGTTTCTTTGTTGAAGCAATCAACCATCGACATTCTTTATGTTGGACGAGCTGTTCGAAACATCATTTTGGCACCCAGTGAAGAACGTCGAACTGCATCGCTGAGCCGTATTGAAAAGAGTCTGTCTTCACTTAACGAAAACATTGAACAAGTCAAGCCCAAGATCCACACCGACCAGGGCAAGGCCTTGCTCGGCAACGTCACCAGCAAGCTCCCGGAGTACCTGAAGGTTGTTGAGCAGATGCTGGTCATCGCCAAGAAAGAAGGCATCGGCAACAGCCGTGAGTCGGTGGATTTTTTGTTCGGGCCGTTTTCCACGAAGGTCAACGAGATGGATGAGGCCATGCAGGCATTGGTGTCTCTGAAAGAGGTGAACGCCAAGAAGTTCGTGGAGGCCAACAACGCCACGTTTCAAGACGCACGCGCTCTGCTGCTGGCACTCACCTTCGGTTCATTGATGCTCGGTGTGGGCCTGGGGCTCTTGATCACCCGCGGCCTGACGAGGCAGCTGGGCGGAGAGCCGGATGCTGCCGCTGCAGTCGCCCGAAAGGTGGCGGCCGGTGATCTGAGCTCGACCATTCAAGTGGACGCGGGCGACACCGCCAGCATCATGGCGGCCTTGGGCCAGATGCAGCAAAACCTGGTGTCGGTGATCTCCAACGTGCGAATGAATGCCGAAGGTGTTGCCACTGCCTCCAGCCAGATCGCCATGGGCAACACCGATCTGAGCCAGCGCACCGAAGAGCAGGCCAGCGCCCTGCAGCAGACCGCGGCCACCATGGATCAGTTTGGCACCACGGTCGGTACCAATGCCGACAACGCCAGGATGGCCAACCAATTGGCCCTCAACGCGGCTCAGATCGCTGGCCGGGGCGGTGAGGTGGTCGGCCAGGTGGTCAACACCATGAAGGGGATTGATGCCAGTTCCAAGAGAATCGCCGAGATCATCGGTGTGATCGACGGCATCGCATTCCAGACCAACATCCTGGCGCTGAACGCGGCCGTCGAAGCCGCACGTGCTGGCGAACAAGGTCGTGGCTTTGCGGTGGTGGCCAGCGAGGTGCGCAGCCTGGCCGGCCGATCGGCCGAGGCTGCCAAGGAAATCAAGTCGCTCATCGGCGCAAGCGTGGAACAGGTCGAGCAAGGTGCGCTCCTGGTGGACCAGGCTGGCCAGACCATGCAAGAGGTGGTGATGGCGATCAAGCGGGTGAGCGATGTGGTGGGGGAGATCAGCGCAGCCAGCACGGAGCAAAACACGGGCGTGTCCCAGATCGCTCAGGCGGTCAATCAACTGGATCAGACCACCCAACAGAATGCGGCATTGGTCGAAGAGAGTGCTGCGGCCGCCCAAAGCCTGGATCAGCAGGCGCGCGAACTGGTGTCGGTGGTCTCGGTCTTCCAATTGGCCACGGGTCATCGAGCGGTTGTGGTGGGTCAGTCGGCCCCTGTGCCGGGCCGTGTGACCACGCCCAAGTTGACCGTGGCCGCGAGCAACGGCGCCCGACCATCGGCTACGGCTCTGGCTCCCCATCAGGGCAGCCGTCCGGCACTGGGTCAATCCACACCGGCCATCACTCGCACGGGCACTGACGACAGCTGGGAGAGCTTTTGATCAAAGCGGCGCAGAGTCGCCTGACGCATCTGGCACATCCGCGCATGAGCATGACCTGTCTGGGCCTGAATGGCGGTGCATGCAGGCTCTCGGTCCGGGCCAGGGGTGGCCATCGGTGATGGCTCTTGGGCAGCACCTTGCAGCTTAAGACACCAGAGGATGAGACAGGGGCCCTGCATCCGGTCATGCACGATGGAAAAGCGTGCAGACCTTGGGGCCCGGTGGGGCATTGAACTCCAAGAAATACCCACCCAAGTAAATTTCCATGAGAAACAACGTTCCAGTCACACAAAGAAACTTCGACTTCCCGGACGGCGCCACGCTGATGTCCACCACGGACCTGCAAAGCCACATCGTCTATGCCAACAGGGCCTTTGTGGACGTTAGTGGCTTTGCCCGAGATGACATCCTGGGTCAGCCCCACAACCTGGTGCGTCACCCCGACATGCCTCCTCAGGCCTTTGCCGACATGTGGAGCACCCTGAAAGCGGGGCAGTCCTGGACGGGCCTGGTCAAGAACCGGCGCCAAAACGGTGACCATTACTGGGTTCGTGCCAACGCCACGCCGATTGAACAAGCCGGCAAGGTGGCGGGATACATGTCCGTTCGCACCAAACCCAAGGCGCAAGAGGTGGACGCGGCCGAGAAGCTGTATCAAAAAATGCGCGCTGGCCAGCTCAAAGGCCAGGCTCTTTGCAAAGGTCTTCTGGTGCACACCGGATGGGCTCGCGGCCTGTCGGTGATGCAGTTGCTGGGCCTGCGTTCGCGCGGGCTGGCCGCTTGTCTGGCGGGGGGGCTGGTGGCTGTGCTTGGTGCTTGGCTCGCTGGTGCATCTGGGGCTGTCATGGCGGGCACTGCTTTTGGCGTGGCCATTGGCGCAGTCCTGTGTTTCGCAATCCTCGAGCAGCAGATCATCGAGCCCGTGCGTACCATTTATCGCGAGGCTCAACATGTGGCCAGCGGTCAACCCGCCAACCTGTCAGGCTTCAACCGTGTCGACGAAGTCGGCATGCTGATGCGGGCGGTGAACCAAGCTGGGCTGAACCTCAAAGCACTGCTGGATGACGTTGCCGGCCGTGCTGATGTGGTGGCATCCACCAGCGATCAGATAGCCGGGGGCAATTCCAACCTCTCAGCTCGAACTGAGGGACAGGCCAGCGCACTCGAGCGCACGGCAGCCGCCATGGAGCAGTTCCATTCCACGGTCAAGCAAAACGCCCATAACGCCGATGAAGGCAACGCCATGGCCAAACAGGCGTCGGAGGTGGCCGGTCAAGGTGGCGATGTGGTGGCCCAGGTGGTCGAAACCATGAAAGGCATCAACGAGAGCTCACGCAAGATTGCCGACATCATTGGCCTGATCGATGGCATTGCTTTCCAGACCAACATCCTGGCCCTCAACGCAGCGGTCGAGGCGGCACGCGCAGGCGAACAAGGCCGGGGGTTTGCAGTGGTGGCCAGCGAGGTTCGCAGCCTTGCTGGAAGAACCACGGCTGCTGCGAAAGATGTCAAATCGCTCATCACGGCGAGCTTGGAGCGGGTGGAGGCAGGCACCGAGCTGGTTGACCAGGCGGGCCAGACCATGAGCCAGGTGGTGCGCGCCAACCGTGAACTCACCGCATTGATGACGCAGATCTCTGTGGCCAGCCGCGAGCAGACGCAGGGGATTGCCCAGGTGGGTGAAGCGATCACACTGCTGGACCAGAACACCCAGCAGAACGCCAGCTTGGTCAACGACAGTGCCTCGGCCGCTCAGGCACTACGCCACCAGGCCACCCAATTGGTCAACGCGGTGAACGCCTTCCGCCATCAAGCCAGTACACGCGCATTGGTGCTCTGAAGGGTTGTCGATTGGCCGCTTGCCGCCTTCCCGAGGCGCTTGGCGGCCCGTTCCGCCCTGCATGCATGACTTCTGCCGTCCTCCAGTTGGGGCGGTGGGCTGCGGTGGCCATCACAGCTGGGTGAGAAGACTCTGGCCATTCGCCTTGGCGGATGACCAGGTCCGTCCAGACCCTGACTCGCAGAGCCGTGTGCTCGAAGGGGGCGCGATGACGGTGTGCGAGGCCTGGCGGCCCCCTGTTCACCAGATGATTGGTTCAGGTTGGGCTGGCTTGGTGGTGCAAAGAGGGCGGGCTGACTGCTTTCTATTTGCCTTGGAGTCTGTACTGACTGGGGCTCATCCCGACATGGCGCGTGAAGGTGCGCGAGAAATTCGGCGCATCGGCAAATCCCACGGCTGCCCCGATTTCCGCCACACTCCGATCCGATGTCGTCAGCATCAGTCGGGCTTTTTCGATCCGACGATGCTGGATGTATTGATAAGGCGTGCGGCCTGTTGCTTCACTGAACAGTCGGATGAAATGAAATTTGCTCACATTCGCCAGCGAGCACATCTCTGCCAAATTCAAGCACTCATCCAGCCGGTCTTCGATCATGTCCAGAACATTCTTCAGATTTCGGCCGCTGATTCTCTGGGGTGCCCCTCCGGCCTGCTGGCAACACTTGGAAGCGATACTGTGCAGTATGCACACAATGCTGCTTTGTATGAGCAGTGGATTGCACCCTGCTTCAGTTCGCGCATTGGACCAAAGACGCAGCACCAGGTCGTGCACGAGGGAGTCGCTGTAGCCCTTTTCGGCCAGCGGTTTGACCAGCTCCAATGCGCTGGAATTGATCTCAAGCTCATCCAGTACGTTGTTGATTTGTGTCATCGATATGGACAGCATGATGACCATGATGGAGCCGTCGATTTTCCATTCGTGGGGCGTGTTGGGTGGGGTCACATAGATCGCCTTCGGGTCGGTGCACAACCTGTCACGCCAGCCGTTCCCGAAGTTGAACAGGGCCTGCCGCTTCTCGACATGGGGTATCAAGGCTACGCTCAGGTAGGGCGTGCCAGGGCTGCTTGACGCGTGTGCGGGCCCAGACCAATGGGAAAGGAAGTTGGACCCAGAAACACCCGGCAACGGGTACGTCGTGATGCCACATGGACCAGGAAGAACAATGCTGTCCAAATTGATTTTTTCATCGAGACGCACGCTTGACCATCCTTGTTATTGATAAATTTGCTTCTGTTTCACGGGCTTTTGTTCGGCTTCATGGAAAATATCTCATAGTTGATACAGACAATTGTCCAATCTTGTGATGCTTGTCTGATGTTGATCTATGAAACGATGAAAATCATGAATTGTCAGCAGTGATGAGCGGCGCCTTGGCTTTTCATCCGGCTGAAATGGTTTTCCAGGCCAGCACCCCAACGATGGGGCGGTGTGTCCATGCCTGAGGCGTGCACAGAATTTTCAAGCAGTCAACGGGTTGCCCTGTGGGCGCCATCGTGATCTTGCGGGGCTTGGCGAAAGTTGCGTCTGCCATTTGAATGCAAACCCTGAGCTTGATCCATGACAAGGCTTGATAGGAATCAACGTGTGATCTGATTTTTATATGTCGCGACTCTGATATAAACCCGCCTTCCGTACCTCAAAGGCTGGGTTTGGAAAATATCTGAGAATGGCGAGATGAATAGATATCGAATTTCAACAAGAATCATTTTTCTGATGGGCACGCTGTTGACCCTGCTGATCGGAATTGGGGTTATAGGTAGACACGGGCTGGTTAGCGCCAATGATGCTTTGAAAACGGTTTATGAAGATCGAGTTGTTTGTCTGAAGCAACTTGGTGATATTGACTATTTAACGCCTAGAGTCCGTATCCTGCTGATGGATATGCTGATGAATGCCAAGCCTGATAATGTAGAGAGGCGGACTGGTGAGATCGGCAGAGATATTCGGGAAATCAACAGGATCTGGGCAGAATACAAGTCCACCTACCTGACGCCCGAAGAGGCAAAAATCGCTGCGGCCTACGAAAATAGCCAAAATCGGTATTTGAACGAAGGCATCATGCCCGCCTTGGAGGCGATTCAGGCGGGCAGGCTGGAATCGGCGCTGCTTCTCTACACGAATCGCATCAGCCCGACTGCTGCCGAATTGCGCGCAGATGCAGCCAAACTTTTTCAATTGCAGCTTGATGTCGCAAAATCGGAGTATGACGGTCAAGTCGCTCGTTACAGCGCCATTCAAGGCTTGTCGACTGTATTGATCCTGGGTGGCGTGACTGCGGCCATCCTGTTTGGCATCGCTCTGATTCGAGGGATCAGTCGTTCGTTGACAGAGTCCATTGATGCAGCGAATGCTTTGGCGCAGGGAGATCTGAGCCGTAGCATCACCGTTCATGGCAAAGATGAGCCCAGTCAGGTCTTGGCCGCTCTATCAGCCATGCGGCACAGTCTGACGTCGGTTGTTTCGCAAGTGCGCCAGGGCTCTGAATCGGTGGCCACGGCCAGCGCAGAGATTTCGCAAGGCAACCACGACCTCAGTGCGCGCACCGAGCAGCAGGCGAGTGCATTGCAGCAGACGGCGGCCTCCATGGAGCACTTGAGTACCATGGTGAAACAGAATGCTGACAACGCACTTCAGGCCAATTTGCTTGCCAGAAGTGCCAGTGAAGTGGCTGTGAAAGGCGGGCACGTGGTCGCCCAAGTGGTCGATACCATGAAGGGTATCAATGACTCTTCGCAGCAGATCTCCGAGATCATCAGCGTGATTGACGGTATCGCGTTTCAAACCAATATCCTGGCGCTCAACGCGGCTGTCGAGGCGGCCCGTGCCGGTGAGCAGGGCAGGGGATTTGCCGTGGTGGCTTCTGAGGTCAGGGCCCTGGCGGGTCGAAGTGCCTCGGCGGCCAAAGAAATCAAGGGCCTGATCCTGGCGAGTGTGGAGCAGGTGGAGCAGGGGTCGGCGCTGGTGGACCTGGCAGGCACCACCATGCAAGAGGTGGTGCATGCCATTGGCCGTGTGACACAGGTCGTTGCAGAAATCAGCGCGGCCAGCAGCGCGCAAAACACAGGCGTCACACAGGTGGGTGAGGCGGTCAATCAAATGGATCGGGCAACGCAACAGAACGCCGCACTGGTCGAGCAGATGGCCGCGGCGGCGGCCAGCCTCAAATCACAAGCGCAGCACTTGGTGAGTACAGTGGCTATTTTCAAGACCGGGCTATTGGAGGCCGGCTTTCAGAGTCGTCGCGTCCTTCCTGGACCGCAAACCGCGTCCACGGGGCAGCCAGGCCTTTTTCTAGTCAACTGAGATCGCCTTGGTATTGAGTGTCTGCAGACAGATTCAAGCGTGTGGCATCGAATACCTGGCAGTTCATGGGACTTCCGGTGCTCCGCCGTTGCCGTCGTGGGCACCGATTTGATGCCCATTTTTTTGAACACGCCACGGCCTGAGGCGCAGGCTTGATCGCGGTGTCAACAGGTTTCAAGCCGGAAAGTCTTCAGGCCAATACAGTTGCAAGTTTCCGCCTGCGTGTGAAGACTTCTTGTAGTTCTGAAGGGGTGAACTGTTCACCAAGGTGCCTCGAACCACATCCAGTGCGTGATGAACTTGCTCAATGCTCTCGTAGATGATTCTCATAATCTTCTGCAGGCGGTGATCGGAGTCTGGTAGATTATCTTTTGAGAATTGAATTTCGGGATTATGATTAAACTCCCCCTGCGCGAGAAAGTTTTTTTCGAAATTTGAAAGAAGCCCCTGCATGGATTCGCAAAAATCTGTGCTCAATTCCAGGATTGCGCTCACATCATCCGTGTTCAGCTTTTGGTCAAGCTGGATCGCAGCGCTGATGGCGTTTGCGCACCCATTCATCATCGAAATCATGTTTCGACCTAAATTGGCAAGCGTCTGGTATTGACCTTGTATGGCGATCGAAATGTGCTCGGGATTATCGATGTAGTTGTAGGCAATGCCGTTGAGTCTTGATAGATTGCTCAAAATTCCAAATACTCTGAAGAGATGCAGGCCAATCTTATGTAGCTCTGCCACAGAGTATAATTTGATGCCCAAGTTCAGCTCTGCGATGTTGTTTTGTGTGTGAATTTTTATGATCTTTGAATGCCCCATCGAACTGCACCTTGGCCTTTTTTTGATTGCGGGAATGATCTGCATCCTGACGAGGCATAATCACATTATTCAATCTTAAGTTCGACCTCGTGCTTTCTCGTGTTGATAGTTGCCGGCCTTGCTGCAAGTTGCACATCGGCGCTGGTGCGAGGTGTTATGGAGGGCTCTTCATTGAAAAATCAAAGCTACGCCGTGGCCAGCTGACCCCACCTGGGCTGGTCAGGCCATCCTCGATTATTTTTAATGGCCTGTCGACGTAAAAATGGCAGCGCGTAATTTGGGCACTGCCAGGTATTTGAAATCAATGGTGCGTGAATTGGATGCGTTTTTCTTGCATCCTGTACTGCGTCGGACTCATGCCGATCTGGCGGGCAAAGGCGCGAGAAAAGTTGGGCGCATCGTTGAAGCCCACGGCACGTCCTATTTGGGCAATGGGGATATGGCTGGTTGCCAACAGGAGACGAGCCTTTTCCATTCGTCTGTGCTGGATGTATTGGTATGGGGGCCATCCCATGGCCACACGGAACAGCCGTATGAAATGATAGCTGCCGACGCAAGCAACCTTGGCCAGTTCGTCAAGGCATAGGCTTTCGTGGATGCGTTCCTCGATCAAGTCGAGCACATTCTTGAGTTGCCTGGTATGAATGCACTCAGGTGCTTTGGGTCTCGATGGGCCGTTGTGATTGGCCAGGTTGTGTAACACGCAAACGATATAGCTCTGTAAAAGAAGAGGAGGACATTGGGTTTGTGCTCTTGTCAGTGTCCAAAGTCGGTTGAGTGTTTCGTGGATGAAGGGCTCGCTGAAGCCCGATTCGGCCATGGCCGAAATCCTATCGGTTGGGTTTTGGGTGATTTCCAGACCCTCCCAAATCGAATTGACCAAGGGCATTGGAATCGACAGCCTGACAACGAGTGTCGGTCCATTGATGGTCCATTCCGACGCAGTATTCGGAGGTAAAGCATGGGTTTTTCACATGAGGTATGTCAAGGCATTTGGCAGTCTTTTTGTCGAGTGGCTCGTGGGAGCAGTGCAGGGGCCAATTGGAATGTGCCCGTGGCCCCTGGCAATAGATGCTGAAAGCCTCGTTACACTTTCCCTGGGGCGCCGTCTTTGCGCGCGCCCGCTTCGCCGCCAGCCCGGGCTGGCCGCACCCCTGAAAGGATTCAAGCCATGCAAGCCATCTGGAAAGGCGTTGTCATCGCCGAAAGCGACGACACCGTGCTCGTTGAAGGAAACCACTATTTCCCCGAGAGCGCCCTCAACCGCAGCTACGTGACCTTCAGCAACCACCGCAGCACCTGCGCCTGGAAGGGCCAGGCCCACTATTACTCGCTGCTGGTCGACGGTGAGCTCAACCCCAACGCCGTCTGGTACTACCCCGATCCCAAGCCCGAGGCCGAGGCTGTTCGGGGGCGGGTGGCGTTCTGGAGCGGGGTGCAGGTGCGCTGAACCTGCCGTGCCCGGGCTCTGACCCTTCGATTCAGTCGGAATGCGCTGGTGGCGTGTTCTGGATTTGGCACAATCGCGCTCAGCCCCCACCCGAACCCCCAGCCCCATGCAATACGCAGTCATCCCTACCCAGCTCGGTGCGCAGCTCAAGGCGCTGCGGCTGGCCCAGCAGGTTTCGGTGGCCGAGGTGGCTGATTACATGCAGATCAGCAGTTCGCGTGTGTGGGGCATCGAGCGCAACCCGCTGGCGATCAAGCTGCACCAGTTCTATCTGCTGATGACCGCCCTGGGGGCCGAGGTGCATCCCTTCCCCGATCTCGAGACCCTGCGCCCGATGCTGATCGAGGCGCGCCGTTCCACCGGTCTCACCCAGGCCCGGTTCGGGCAGATGGTGGGGGTCACCCAGTCCCGCATCGCCCACATCGAGTCCGACCCCGCCCACATCAGCATGGACCTGTTCTTGAAGGTGCTGGCCTCGCTGCGCATGCGCCTGTTCATCGGCCAGCACGTGTACCGGGAGCCTGCGGCTGCCTTGCGCAACCGCGTCGGCGCCAACGCTGAGCCGGCCTTGCTGGCAGACCAGCCCACAGTCACCTCTGCGCTGCAGCCTGTGGCCCTGGCCTTGCCTGCCGCTGGGCTGTTCTTGCAGGCGCCCCTGAACTGAGCCTTCCCTTCAGCCGCCCTTCAGCCGACTTGTGGCCTGCCGGCCAAGGCGGTTTTCACGCCCCCTGCGCCGGGGCGCTCGCATTGCCCATTACCATTTGAGCCATGGATACAAGTATTTGGTGGTCATATTTCGCGGCGGCCTGGCTGATTGCCCTGTCGCCAGGTTCCGGGGCCGTGCTGTCGGTGGGGCATGGGCTGCGCTATGGCGTGCAAGGCGCCAGCGTCACCATCCTGGGCCTGCAGGCCGGGCTCATGGGCATCACCCTGATTGCCGGGGTGGGTGTGGGCTCGCTGCTGGTGGCCTCGGCCACGGCTTTCACGGTGGTCAAGGTGCTGGGCGCCCTGTACCTGCTGTGGCTGGGCTGGAAGCAGTGGCGCGCCCCGGTGCATGCCGGGCACGGCCTGCTCGATGATGCCACGGGCAACGCCGGGGCCAGCCCCGGCGCTGTGCCCATGATGCCGGCGCGGCAGCGCTTTCTGACCGGTCTGTTCACCAACCTGACCAACCCCAAGGGCATTGTGTTCATGGTGGCCGTGCTGCCCCAGTTCATCGTGGCCAGCCGCCCCCTGTTGCCCCAGATCGGTGTGCTGATGCTCACCACCGTGGCGGTGGACCTGGTGGTCATGCACGGCTACGCCTTCACCGGTGCACGGCTGGCCAGCCTGCTGCGCAGTGTCCGGGCGCAACGCGCTCAGAACCGACTGTTTGGCGGCGTGCTGATGGCCATGGGCGCCAGCCTGATGTGGGTGCGCCGGGCCGCCTGAGCGCGCCCCAGCATCCTCACACTCTCACATCCCCGGTTTCAGGCCGGGGCTTGATCGCGGGCTTGGCCGCGCAGCACAAAGCCCTGGTAGTCGGCCTCGGGCATCAGCATGCCCCCCGTCAGCCAGGCCACGTGGGTGGCCTGCGCCATCTGGCTGGCCAGGCCCGTCTGCTGCAGATAGGCCTGCCCCTGAGGGGTGTTGAGCAGCATGGCCGGGCCCGACAGGCCCGCAGCAGCTGAGGGCTCGATGCGCAGGCCCTGGGCGGCCTGGGCCTGCCACAGCTGGCGCAGCAAGGTGTCGTCCTGCACCGTGTAGATGCCGGCGATCTGCCCGCCCACGGCGGCAGCGGCCAGGGTGGAGGCCTTGGGCACGGCCAAACCGTCGGCCTCGGTGAGGTTGTTCAGGCCGATGTCGTACACGCTGGGGTGCGGCCCGGTGGCCGGCCAACCAGGCCAGCCCGCCAAGCGCTGCACCAGAAAGCAGGGCGACGCGGTGGGTTCTGCCAACACACAATGCACATGGGGCCCGAACACCTGCTGCAAGCCATAGGCCACCCCACCGGGTGCACCGCCCACGCCGCAGGGCAGGTAGACGAACAGCGGGTGCTGCGCGTCGACACGGCAGCCCGCTTCGGCCAATTGGGCCGCCAGGTGCGCGGCGGCCGTGGCGTAGCCCAGGAACAGCGAGGTGGAGCGCTCGTCATCCACAAAATGGCAGTGCGGGTCGGCCGCAGCCACGGCCCGCCCGGCGGCCACGGCATCGGCGTAGTCGCCAGCATGTTCGATCACACTCACACCGCGGCTGCGCAGCCGTGCTTTCTTCCAGGCCTTGGCGTCGGCCGACATGTGCACCTCAGCCCGAAAGCCCAGTGCCGCAGCCATGGTGCCGATGGCCAGCCCCAGGTTGCCGGTGGAGCCCACGGCCACCGTGTACCGGCCAAACAGGGCGCGGGCCTCGGGGCTGGCCAGGCTGCGGTAGTCGCCACCCGGGCCGATCAGGCCGTGTTGCAGAGCCAGCTTTTCGGCGAACTCGATCACCTCGTGGGTGCCGCCGCGCGCTTTCACCGACCCGGCCACGGGCAGCAGGTGATCGGCCTTCACCCACAGGCTGCCCTGGCTGACCGGCAGGCCCAGGGCGGCCTGTAATTCAGGCACGCGCAGCAGTGGCGATTCAATCTGCCCGCCGCTGGATTGCAGTCCTTCAAAAAGCTGTGCCAACAGCGGCTCAAAGCGCTGCAGCCGCTGCCGGGCCGCCTCGATCGCGGCCGCAGACAAGGCTTCGGCGGCCTCGTCCTGCACGGGGTTGGCCGGCCCCAGGGTTTGTGTCCACAGCACCGGCCTGCCGGCCAGCAGGCCGGCGATGTCAAAGGCAACACCCAGCTGGTGGGTGTCTGGTGCGGGGGGGGCTTGGAGTGTCTGGGCGGTGTTCATAGGCAGCTTGACTAATGGATGACCGCATTGTTCCTGCTGATCCTCAGTGAGTGAAGCGGCCTATACTGATGCAATTCATTAGTTTCGCCAATATCAATATGGTGCCGCGCCTGCGCCTTTCCCCCTCCCTGTTGGTCTGGGCCCGCACCTTCGAGGCCGTGGTCCGCTGCCAGAGCTTCACCAAGGCGGCGCAAGACCTTTGCATCACCCAGGGGGCCGTGAGCCAGCAGGTGCGTCAGCTGGAAGACTGGGCCGGCAAGGCCTTGCTGGTGCGCAGCGCCCGCTCGCTGGTGCCCAGCCCCGAGGGGCAGCGCCTGGCCGCAGCGCTCACCACCTCCTTGCAGGCCATCGAGCAGGCCCTGGCGCAGATCCGCCGCCCCGACGCACACGAGGCCCTGTTGCTGAGTTGCTCGCCCTCGTTCGCCATGAGCTGGCTCACGCCCAGGTTGGGCGATTTCTATCGGCGTCTGCCGGAGGTGGGGCTCCAGGTCATGGCCGAATTCCATCCGCTGGATGCCAGGCGCATGCACGCCGACGGTCTGGCCGCAGCCCTGCGCTATGACCTGGGCCACTACCCCGATCTGATCGCCCAGGAGGTGCTTGACGAGGTCTTGCTGCCGGTGGCCAGCCCCGCCTTCATGGCTGAACACCCCGAGATCCGCTCGCCGGCCGATCTCGAGGGCGCCTGGCTGTTGCACGACGAGGCCCCCTGGGCCGGTGCCCGCCCGGGTGAGGAATGGCTGCACTGGCTCACCCATGCCGGCGTCAGTCTGGCCGGCGACGGCTTGCAGCAGGGGCGGGTGTTCAACCTGTCGCTGCTGGCGGTCGGGGCGGCCCTGGCGCACCAGGGCATCGCGATGGGCCGCCTGAGCATGGTGCTGGACGATCTGCTGGCCGGCCGCCTGGTGCTGCCGTTTGCCAGCTATGTCAGGTCGCGGGCGTCGTATCACCTTCTCTGCGCGCCCAGCCCGCCGCCCTCGGGGGCACTGGTTCACGGTTGGTTGATGGAGCAGGCTGCAGGCTTCAGGGGCCGTCGGGACGAGTTCTTGAAGGCCCTGACCTGCCTGTGAGCCGGGGTGGGCAAGTGCCCCTCAGGGGGCCTTGGATGGCCCGGCTTGGGCCAGTTCTCGCCCGCGGGCAAACACTTCTTCCATGCGCCAATGTTGGTTGGCGTAGCGGGGGGCCTCAGCCCATTCGTCCCAGCCTGAATCACGCCGGTACACGCCCAGCAGGCCGCTGGCGCGCACCGTGTCGGCATCCACCCGCACCCGATTGAGCACGGAAGGGTCCACATACAGCGCATCGGCCTGGCAGTACAGCTCGCAGGCAAAGCAGGTCTGGCAGTCGTCGGGTCGGGCCAGCAGGGGTGGGGCATCGGGTCGGGCATCGAACACCAGGGCCGGGCAGATCTGCACGCAGCGCTGGCAGTGGGTGCAGCGTTCTTCGAGCAACAGGGCAATCATGCGGCCACCCTGCTGGGCTGCACCACGGCATGGGGGCGAATCCATAGCTTGTGCAGCCCTCCCACGCTCAGGCGGTGGGTCTGGGCCGGGTCGGTGTGGGGCAGGTCGCTGCGCGTGTGCATGCCCCGGCTCTCGCGCCGGGTCTGTGCGGCCAGCGTGACCCAACGGGCGCAGGCCACCATGGCCGCTGTCTGGCGTGCCTTCAGGCGCAGTGCGCCCTCGGCTGGGGCGCGTTGCTGCAATTCTTGCCAATGGCCTTCCAGCAGCTCGCTGGCTTGGGTCAGCGCCTGCTGTTGGCGAAACAGGATCTGCATGGGGTGAAGCATGGGGGTTTGCAATTCGCGCACGATGCGAGCAAGCGTGGCCTCGTCTGGCGCAGCCCGGGTGGCATGGCCCGTGCGCAGGCTCAGCTCTCCTGCGGCTTCCAGCGGACCTCGGGTGGCGCCGTGTTCCCTGGCATGGCGAGCCGCCCCGGCACCGGCCCACAGGCCGGACGACAGGGCCCAGGCCGAGTTGATGCTGCCCCCGCCCGACACGGCACCGGCCACGCGTTCGCGTGAGGCCGCATCACCGGCCACAAACAGACCAGGCACGGTGGTCTGGCATTCGTCATCGGCCACGCGCAGGCCGCCAATGCCCCGCACGGTGCCTTCGCCACGCAGCACGATCTCGAAGCGGTCGCGGAAGGGGTCGATGCCGTGCCGGGTGAAGGGCAGCATCACATTGGGCGAGATGGTGGGCAAGGCATCGCGCAGGTCTTGCGGCATGCGGTCCAGCGAGCAGCTCACCGGCCCGCGCTCCAGCGCCAGGGCCAGCGCGGGCATGGTGCCGGGCCCGGCCGGGATGTCCAACTCACGCCCCTGGGCATCGAAGTAGCGCGCAAACACATAGGACATGGCCCTCGTCATCGACGAGCACGCCGGTGCCACCGTGTAGAAGTTGCTGAACTCCATGCCCGACAGTTCGGCGCCCACCTCGGCGGCCATCAGCAGGCCATCGCCGGTGTTGTTGTCGGCCCCCAGCAGTTTCGACAGAAACGCACAACCGCCGCTGGCCAGCACCACCGCGCCCGCGCTGATGCGCCAGGGCTGCTGGTCGACCCGGCGCAGGCCTGCCGCCCCGGCCACACGGCCCTGGTCATCGCGCAGCAGCTCCAGCGCCGGGTGGTGGTCGAGCACGGTCACGCCGGCCTCGTTGAGCATGGCGCGCAAGGCCTTCATGTACTCGGGCCCGCGCAGCGCTTTGAAGATGGTGCGGCCGTTCGAGTCCACCGCAAAGCGGTAGTGCCGGGCCAGCGTGGGCAGGTGCTCCCAGGTGGTTTCAATGATGCGCCGCATCCAGGGGGCCTCGGCGAGCCCGCCTGCATTGGCGGCGCGTTGGCGCACCGCTTGCTCGCGTTCGGCCGGTGGCACCCACCAGTGGCCCGGGCCGGCGGTGGCGGTCACGCCGCTGGTGCCGCAATAGCCCTTGTCCACCAGGGTCACTCGGGCGCCGGTGCGCACTGCGCCCAGCGCCGCCCAGGCCCCGGCCATGCCGCCGCCAATCACCAGCACATCGGTGCTCAGGCTGTTTTCCAGCGCCATGGTCCGGGCTCAGAGCTTCCAGCCGTAGGCGATGCCGATGATGTTTTCCTTCAGCCGCACATTGGCGTTGCCGCCGCCAAAGCTGGCCGGGATCGAGCCATTGCCATTGACCGTCTCGCCCAGGCCGCGCGCGTAGTAGCCGGTCAGCTGCCCGCCGTTGGGCAGCGTCCAGGTGGCGCCCACGGTCAGGTGGGTGCGGATCACGCCGGGGGCCAGCACATTGAAGAAGGTCTCTCCCGCCGGGACCACCTGGTTGGTCACGCTCACGCCGCCGCGCAGCACCAGGTCACCCCGGGCCTGGTATACCGCGCCCAGCTTGAGCACCTTGGCGTCCTGCCAGCCGAAGCCTGGTGTGCTGCCCAGGGGCTGGCCGGCAAACAGGCTGGCCGCCGAGTTGCCCACAGCGGCCACCTGGCTGTAGCGGATCACCTGGTAGTCGGCGGCCAGCGTCAGGGCCGGGGTCGTGGCCCAGGCCACGCCCAGGCCCAGGTTCTCGGGGATGTCGAAGCTGCCGCCGTTGGCAAACAGGCCGCGGTACTTGTCAAAGCGCCCCGAAATCTTCGAGGCCCAGGTGGCGCCCAGCGTCACGCCGGGGGCCACCTGGCCCGTCCAGCCCAGGCGCACACCGGCGCCGGTGCTGGTGTCATCGCCTTGGTCGCTGACTTGGCCCGGCGCCTGAGAGAAGCCGTTGAACAGGCCCAGGCCCTTGGCCGAGAAGCGTTGGTAGGCCAGGTTCAGACCCAGGCCCACGCTGTGCTCGGGGCTCAGCTTGTAGGCCACCGAGGGGGTGACGAACAACTGCTCCAGGTTCACCCCGGCCGAGCCGGTGGCGCCAAAGCGGGCGTAAGGGTTGCTGGCGTAGTCGGTGTTCATGCCACCATTGCCGTACACCGCCAGACCCACGTGCCAACGGTCGTCGATGCGGCGGGTGGTGCCCACTTCGGGCAGGAAGAAATTGCGGGCGCTGTCGCCGCTGTAGGTGGCGTCGGGTGCCACGCCATTGCCACTGATGCTGGCGCTGCGGCGCGGCCCGAACCAGCTCAGCCCCAGGTCCAGCCGGTCGCCCAGGGCGGTGATGCCGGCCGGGTTGCTGGCGGCCACCAGGGCGTCTTGCGGCAGGGCAATGGCCACCCCGCCCGTGCCCAGGGCGGCGGCTCCATAGCCGTGAGCAAAGTAGCCGTTGGTGGCCTGGGCCAGCAGGGGCGCCATCAAGGCCGCGGCCAAGGCCAGCGGGCGTGGGTTGAATCGGGGAGCAAGGCTGAGAACGGTGGGGCGGTGCAGTGGCTTCATGGTGATGGCTCGAATTCGGGTGGCAGACCTCAAAGGCAGAGTCGCCAGATTGCCGTGCCCGCGCGCCCGCACCAACGATCATTTCTGTATAAGTTAAAGCGCAATTTGGGCTTGATGGCGAGCCCGCGGCAGGCCTAGCATCCAGCGTGATCGCCACCGAGCCGGGCATGGGGCCTGGTTCGCAGGCGCACATCTGCTGAAACGCTGAACACCCAACACCATGAGCCAAGACCACCTGATCCTGATCCAGCCCGGCTTCGTGCGCCCCGGCCGTGCGCCAGAGGCGCGTTTTGCCTGCCCCGACTGCAATGTGCTTGAAGGCCTGCTGGCCACCGCCCCGGCCGGCGCCGCAACGCAACTCCAGGTCTCGCGTGTGCCCTTCGAACGCCCACGCCAATCCGTCATCGAACTGCTGGGCCCCGACAACCAGGGCCTGCCCGTGCTGGTGCTGGGCGATCAGCACCCGGTGCCTGCGGATGCCCAACACCACGCAGGCCGGGCTTTTGTGACCGATGTGCAGCAGATTGCCCGCTTGCTGGCCGAGCGGCATGGGGTGCTCGCGCTTTGACGGCGGTGGGGCGGGGCGACTCCGACACGGCGTAGGTGCCATGAGGTGTAGGCTCAGGGGCCGCCATGACACTGCACTTTGAACCCGCCCAGCTCCGCGATGCCGACGAGCTTGTCGCCTTGCGCATCGCCGCCATGCGGCCCAGCCTGGAGCAACTGGGTCGCTTTGACCCCCAGCGCGCCAGAGCCCGCTTTCTGGCGCATTTCACACCAGCTTGCACCCAGCATCTGGTGGTGGCGGGGCAGCGGGTGGGTGTGCTGGTGCTGCGCCGGGATGGCGAATACCTCCTGCTCGACCATCTGTATGTGCACCCTGATCATCAAGGCCAGGGCATTGGGGCTGCTGTGTTGGCCGAAGTGTTCAGGCAGGCCAAGACCCAAGGCCTGCCAGTCAAGGTGACGGCCTTGCGGGGCAGCCGCTCGAACGATTTCTACCAGCGCCATGGTTTTGGGCTGGTGGAAGAGTCCGAGTGGGATCTGGTGTACGTGAGAAACCCAAGGGCCGAGCGCGAGACCGCTGGGTCTTGATGAACCTGCCCGGGTCCTCGGGCAGGTTCCAGAGGGCTAGGGCCTGTTAACACTGATTTCGCCGGATGCGTTGGAGATCCAAAAGGCCGAGCGCCAGGCGCCAACCGCAGCTGGGTCGGTGACCCAGCGAGGATTGGCAACGCCGCGATCGGCCTTTTGGGCTCCAACCCGAAGGGAAGCCGGCTGGCCAAGCGCCACTCGGCGTTGCGTGCCTTGCCCAGACGCCCGGTCTGGGCGGCGACACGCGCCTTGATTGGCGCTTGGTCAGCAGGCTTCGCACCGGCGAAATCAGTGTTCACAGGCCCTAGGCTGCCTGTCCAGCCGCCTGGCTCATTGGCAGTTGACGGTGACCAGCGAGAGCTTGTTGGTGGCGGTGACGCCGGTCGGGTTCGTGACCTGGCAGGTGCCCACCAGGGGTTGCTGCGCCACCACCACGTTGTAGGTCGTGCCGTTGGGCAGCGAGTTGGCAAAGCGGAAGTCACCGTTCTGCGTCAGCACCAGGGCCATGCCGTTGGTGCTCAGGGTGACGCTGTAGCCACTTTGCAGCCCGGTCAAGGTGCCGCCGATGGACGGGCCGGTGTCACAACTGACTTTGATGTTCTGCACTGACGCGCCCACGTTGTTGATGGTGCCGCTGCCATTGGTGACCTTGCAGGTCACGCCCGTGGGGGCCGATTTGATGGTGACGCTGTAGCTGGCATTGGCCTTGAGCTGCGTGGCAAATCGGAAGTCGCCGTTCTGGGTCAGGGTCAGGTCGTCGGCACCGTTGTTTTGCAACACGATCTGCTGGCCCGTTGGCAGGCCCGACATCGTGCCGCCCACCAGGGCATCCAGTCCGCCACCGCCACAGGCGCTCAGCCCAAGCAGCGCCACGATGGATCCGGCCAGCAGCGGCCGACGAAGGTTGTTGAGATGGCTCACTTTGTATTTTCTCCCTGATGAATCTCCAACACCCGAAGCCACGCAGGGCTGCAGGGCGGGCTGCACTCAGCGCCGCGCAGGGTAGACGAGGTCGTCTTTACAAAGTTCCGGAAACATTCAAATAGATGAAGTTATGTCAATCTGAGCAGGTGTGGGCCCTGGCAACGAGGCGGGGGGCGGCTTGCAGGTCGAAGTCCATGGAGCCCGGCGTTTGCAGGGCGGGTGGCCGGCCCTGCTGATCGGCTCAGACCCGCCCTTTCCAAGGGACCAGCCTGGCCTCCACCCAGCGCATCAGCAGGTCGAACGACCAGGCCACCAGGCCGATCACGCCAATGCCCATCACCACCAGATCGGTGCGCAGAAAATTGGAGGCATTGAGCACCATCTGGCCCACACCCACGGTGGCCGCCACCATCTCGGCGGCCACCAGGGTGGTCCAGCCAAAGCCGATGGCGATGCGCAGGCCGACCAGGATCTCGGGCAGGGCGGCCGGGATGATCACGTGGCGCACGATCTGCCAGCGGGAGCCCCCCAGCGAAGCCACGGCATTGATCTGCTCGATGCTGGCGCTGCGCACGCCGGCCTTGGCGGCCAGGGCCATGGGGGCGAAGCAGGCCAGGTAGATCAGCAGCACCTTCGACAGCTCGTCGATGCCGAACCAGATCACGATCAGAGGCAGGTAGGCCAAGGGGGGCAGGGGGCGGTAGAACTCGATCGGCGGGTCGAGCAGGCCACGCGCCACCCGGCTCACGCCCATGGCGATGCCCGCCGGCACGGCGGTGAGCGCTGCGGCCGCAAAGGCCCCGAAGACGCGCAGGGCGCTCCATTTCAGGTGCTCGGTCAGCGGCTCGCCGCCTTGAATCTGGCCTTGCCAGGCCTGGATGAAAGCGCTCCCCACCGCCTGGGGCGAGGGCAGGAACAGGGCGGGCACCCAGCCCAGGCGGGTGCTGAGCCACCAAAGCCCCGCCAGGGCCAGCACGCACAAGGCGCTGATGCCCCGGCTGGAGCCCGCGCCCGGCAGACGAAACGGCAGCACCGGGCGCAGTTGTGCCGGGTCTGGAGCCGCGGGAGCGTCTTGGGATGCAGAGTGCCAATCGGCTGTGCTCATGGGCTCACCTCCTGGGCCTGGGCATCGGGGGCGGTCCAGCCCAGCACGCGCTCGCGCCAGGCGATGAAATCGGGGGCCGATTTGACCTGACGCGCGCTTTCGCCGGCCAGAAACCGACGGTTGAAATCCAGGCTGTGCTGCTGCACCACCCGCCCGGGGCGCGGGCTCATGATGATCAGGCGCGAGGCGAGAAACAACGCTTCCTCCACATCATGGGTGATGAAGAAGAAGGTCTTGCCGGTGCGCTGCCACAGCGCCAGGATCAGGCTCTGGATCGATTCGCGCGTGAAGGCATCGAGGGCGCCCAGCGGCTCGTCCATCAGCAACACCTCAGGATCGCTGGCCAGCGCGCGGGCCATGCCCACGCGTTGCTGCATGCCGCCCGAAAGCTGCCACACGGGCGATTCGGCAAAGTCCTGCAGGCCCACCAGGGCCAGCTTATCGCGCGCCAGGGCGATGCGTTCACGGCGCGGCACGCCGCGCAGCCGCAAGCCCAGGGCCACGTTGTCCTGCACGGAAAGCCAGGGCAGCAGGGCGTGTTTCTGAAACACCACCCCACGGTCGGCGCCGGGGCCGGTCACGGGCCGGCCGTGCAATTCGATGCGGCCGCTGGAGGCTTCGGTGAAGCCTGCCATGCAGTTCAGCAGCGTGGTCTTGCCGCAGCCCGAGGCGCCCAGCGCCACCACCAGCTCGCCCGGCGCAATGTGCAGGTTGACCTGGCTCAGCGCCAGCACCGGCTGGGTGCCGGCATAGCGCACATTCAGGTCGCGGATCAGCAGGCCGCTGGCCTGGCTGGCGGGGGCCTCACCGGCCCCCTGCCAGTCACTTCGCACGCTGCACCCAGGTGGGGTTCAAGCCCACCGAATAGTCGGGCAACACGGTCTGGATCGTGCCTTGCTCCTTCAGGAACGCGGCCGTGGCGGCCAGCGAGCGCGCCACTCCCGAGTCCTTGCCGCCGCCCAGCCAGGCCTTGCCAGCCTGCTCGGCCGGCGGCACAAAGGCGTACAGCGCCAGGCTGGCCGGCACGCTGGCGGCTTCGGCTCCGCTCCATTTCGCCACGGCCTTGACCTGCGGCGACTCGGCTGTCCAACTGGCCTTTTGCGAGGTGTAGGCGCGGTCGGCGTCGGCCAGCACTTGCACGAACTGGGTCAGAAAGCCGTCGTGGTCCTTGGCAAAGGCCTTGCTCACGGCCAGGGCGTCGAAGGTGGCCTTGCCGGTCTTGTCGGCAATCTGGCCCGAAGAGATGATCTGCTGACCGCTTTGCTTGACCTTGGCCAGCACCGGGTCCCAGACGAAGGTGGCGTCGATGTCGCCGCGTTCCCAGGCGGCCAGGATCTCAGGCGGGCGCAGGTTCAGGATCTTCACATCCTTGGGGTTCACGCCGGCATCCTGCAGCGCCACCAGGGTGTGGAAGTGGGTGGTCGACACGAAGGGCACACCGATCTTCTTGCCCTTGAGGTCGGCCACACTCTGCACGCCCGACCCCTTGCGGGCCACCAAGGCCTCGGCTTCGTGGATGTTGTCCAGAATCCAGAACACCTGGATGTCGACGCCTTGCGATATGGCGGCGGCAAAAGGCGAGGAGCCGGCCTCCCCGATCTGGATCGCGCCCGAGGCCAGGGCCCGGGCCACCTCGGCGCCGCTGCCCAGCTTGCGGTAGCTCACCTTGTAGCCGGTGCGTTTTTCCACCTCCTGGGTTTCTTGTGCATAGCGCCACGGCAGCACCATGTCCTGGTAGCCGATGACCACTTCGCGGGTCTGGGCCTGGGCGGCAGGGCTGCCCAGCACGCTGGCGGCCAGCAGGGTCAGGGCAGAGAGGGCATGAAGGGCGTTGCGGCGTGTGCTCATGGTGTGTCTTTTTCTGTCGGGTCTCAGACCGGTCGTGGTGAGTGGGATAACGAGGGCCCGAGTCTAGAAATGAAGTCCGCATTTGCATGCGCCACTTTTGTGCGTGCATATGCGCAAATCGCTTAAGCCGGGGCGGCCCACATGCGCATGGACCAATGAAGGGCATGCGCAAACCTTCTTTGGCCAGCACCGTGGGGGCCGCTAAGGTCGGCCACCTCCGCAATTTCCACCCTTTTCGATTCTGTGCTGCATGGCTGACCTGACTGAAGACCTGAACACGCCCCGGCCCCTGGCCTCGGCACCGGCCCGCCCCCGGGCTTTCGCGGGCGGGGATCGGGGCCTGGCCCTGTTGTCTTGGGCCGTGCCGCTGTTCCTGGTGCTGGTCTGGGAGCTGGCCGCGCGCGTCGGCTGGCTGTCGCCCCAGGTCCTGCCTGCACCCAGCAAGGTGGCGCAGACGGCCTGGGCCCTGATCGGCCAGGGGCGCCTGCTGAGCGACCTCGGGGCCAGCCTGCTGCGCGCCGCAGCGGGCTTTGTGATCGGGGGCTCGCTGGGCTTTGTGCTGGGCACGGTGGTGGGCTTCTCGCGCCTGGCCGAGGCCTTGTTGGACCGCAGCGTGCAGATGGTGCGTGCCATCCCCTTTCTGGCCCTGTTGCCCCTGGTGATCGTCTGGTTTGGCGTGGACGAGGGCGGCAAGGTGTTCCTGGTGGCGCTGGGTGTGCTGTTTCCGATTTACATCAACACGGTGCTGGGCATCCGGCAGGTCGACCCCAAGTTGATCGAGCTGGGCCGGGTCACTGGTCTGAGCCGCTGGACCCTGGTGCGCCGCATCGTGTTGCCGGGGGCCTTGCCCTCGATCCTGGCGGGCGTGCGTTACGCCTTGGCCGTGGCCTGGCTGGCCCTGGTGATTGCCGAGACCCTGGCCACCACCACGGGCATCGGCTACCTGGCCATGGATGCGCGGGAGTTTCTGCGCACCGATGTGATCGTGCTGACCATCGTCATCTATGCCTTGATCGGCGTGGCTTCCGACATGGTGGCCCGCGCCCTGGAGCGTCGTCAACTGGCCTGGCACCCGAATTACGCCGCCCGGAGGTCCGCATGAGCCCCTTGAACACCCCCCCATGGGCAGAAGCCGCGGTGCAGGTGCATGGCCTGGTGCGCCGCTATGGCGAGCGTGTGGTCCTGCATCAGCTCTCGCTGACCATTGCACGCGGTGAGTTCGTGGTGCTGCTGGGCGAGAGTGGTTGCGGCAAGACCACGCTGCTGCGGGCTCTGGCCGGGCTGGATCCGATCGATGCCGGGCGCATCGATGGCCCGAGTCAACCTGCTGTGGTGTTCCAGGAGCCGCGCCTGCTGCCCTGGGACCCGCTGTGGCGCAACGTGTGCCTGGGCCTGGACGACGCACGTGGCCGCCCCTTGGCCGAAGCCGCCCTGGTCGAGGTCGGCCTGCAAGGCCGCAGCGAAGACTGGCCGCGCAACCTGTCGGGGGGGCAGGCCCAGCGCGTGGCTCTGGCCCGCGCCCTGGTGCGCGAGCCGCGCCTGCTGCTGCTCGATGAGCCCTTTGCCGCGCTCGACGCCCTGACCCGCCTGCGCATGCATGGCCTGGTGCGCGAGCTGGTGGAGCGGCATCGCCCCGGCGTGCTGCTGGTGACCCACGATGTGGACGAGGCCATTGCACTGGCCCACCGCGTCCTGGTGATGCGCGACGGCGCGATCGCGGCCGAACATGCCGTGTCGGCCGCTGCCCGTGGTCACCGGGCGCATCCCGAGGCGGTGGACCTGCGCGAACGCCTGCTGGCCGAGCTGGGTGTCGAGACCGAGGCAGTGCCCCAGTCCACCTGGCCACCTGCAGCCCGCGCGGCCTGACACGCCTGCGGCGCAAAGCCTGTTTGATTTTGGATTCACCCACATGGCCGTCTTCCGCGGCCCGAACCACCATGAACACCCCACACTTCGGCGCCCAACGTCGTCAACTCATGCAACACAGCCTGGCCGGCCTGGCTGGCCTGGCGCTGGCGGGCACGGCCGGTGCCCAGACCGCAGCACCAGCCACCGCCCGCAAGCCCAGCCGCAACACCGACACCGTGCGCCTGTGCTGGGGCCATGGCGGCCTGCCCATGATCGCCCGCCTGCGTGGCGAGTTCGAGAAGACCCTGGCGCGCGACGGCATCAAGGTGCAGTGGGTGGGGCCGTTCCCGAACCACGCACCCTCGCTGCAGGCCGTGACCGGGGGCAGTGCCGACTTTGCCTTTGGGGGCAGCACCACGCCGGCCCTGGCCGCCATGCTGGCCGGTTCGCCGCTGGTGTTTGCCCAGTTCGCCGTGGTCGAGCCGCGCAGCACTTCGATCATCGCGCGCGATGGCTCGGGCATTGAGCACGTGCGCGATCTGGTGGGCAAGTCGGTGGCGGTCAACCGCTCAGGCCTGGGCGAGTTTCTGCTGGTGGCCGCGCTCGAAAAGTACGGCATCGAGCGCAGCAAGGTGCGCTTCGTGTACCTCAACCCGCCCGATGCCGGCCCTGCCTTCTCGCAAGGCAAGGTGGACGCCTGGTCGATGTGGAGCCCGGGCGTGGACATTGCCAGGGTGGAGTACAAGGCCCACGACATCTTTGTGGAAGGGCGCGAGCTGGATTTTCTGATCGACTTCAACTCGTACGTGACCTCGCGCAAGTTTGCCGAAGAGAACGCCGACATCGTGCGTGCCGTGAATGCGGCCTATGCGGCCGAAGGCCAGTGGATCAGCGGGCACACGCGCGAGGCCGAGACCCTGTCGCAAAAAGAGTCGGGCTACAGCGATGCCGCGCGCGATGCGCAGATCCGCCTGCAGCGGCGCTGGGAGTTCCACAGCGTGAACGATGAACGCTTTCTGCGCGAGTTCCAGAAGGCGGCCGACTGGCTGGCCGCCCGCAGCGTGCTGCCGCAGAAGGTGCAGGTCAAAGACTACCTGGCCCGACTTTGATGCACCGATGTGCCGCACTGATGTGAAGAACCGATGAGCTACACCTTGACGCACTGGGGCGCCTACCGGCCCCAGCTTCAGGGCGGGCGTCTGGTGGGCCTGCTGCCCACCGAATGGGACGCTGCGCCTTCGCCCATCGGGCAATCGATGCCCGCCGCCCAAGACGCCCCCTACCGGGTGCGCCGCCCCGCCGTGCGGCGCAGCTTTCTCAAGCCCGCCACGCGCCACCGCAGCGGCCACTTGCGGGGCCAGGAGCCCTTTGTGGAGCTGCCCTGGGACGAAGCCCTGGACCTGGTGGCCCAGGAGCTGCAGCGTGTGCGCGAGCAGCACGGCCAGGAGGCCATTTTTGGCGGTAGCTACGGCTGGTCGAGTGCCGGGCGTTTTCACCACGCCCAAAGCCAACTGCACCGTTTTCTCAATGGCTTCGGTGGCTATGTGGCCAGCCAGGACAGCTACAGCCTGGGGGCAGGCCGCGTGCTGATGCCCCACATCGTGAGCCCCATGGATGCGCTGCTGCAAAGCCACACCGCCTGGGAGGTGCTTGAAGAGCACTGCGAGCTGTTCGTGGCCTTTGGCGGCGTGCCGGTGCGCAGCACCCAGGTCAGCCCCGGCGGCGCCAGTGACCACCGCGTGGGCCCGGCCCTGCAGCGCATGGCCGCGGCGGGGCGCACCCGCTTCGTCAACATCAGCCCGGCCCGCGATGATCTGGACGGTGTGCCGCAGGCCGAATGGATCCCCATCCGCCCCGGCACCGACACGGCGCTGATGCTGGCCCTGGCCCATGTGCTGATCAGCGAACAGCGCCATGACAGCGCCTTTCTGGCCCGCCACACGGTGGGCTTCGAGGCGGTGCGCGATTACGTGCTGGGCGTGAGTGATGGGGTGCCCAAGACGCCGCAATGGCAGGCCGGCCTCACCGGTGTGCCGGCCGACACGGCGCTGACCCTGGCGCGGCGCATGGCGGCCAGCCGCACGATGGTCAATTGCACCTACTCGCTGCAGCGCGCCGTGCATGGCGAGCAGCCCTTCTGGATGACGGTCACGCTGGCGGCCCTGCTGGGCCAGATCGGCTTGCCCGGGGGCGGCTTCGGCCTGGGCTACGGCTGCATGAACTACGTGGGCAGCGGCTATGGCAGCTTCTCAGGCGCGCGCCTGCCGCAGGGGCGCAAAGCGGTGAGCCGTTTCATCCCGGTGGCGCGCATCGTGGACATGCTGCTGCAGCCGGGCCAGCCCTTCGAGTACAACGGCCAACACCTGCGTTACCCGGACATCCGTCTGGTGTACTGGGCGGGCGGCAACTTCTTTCACCACCACCAGGACCTGAACCGGGCCCTGGGGGCCTGGCAACGGCCCGAGGCCATCATCACGCATGAACCCTTCTGGACGGCCCAGGCGCTTCGCTCCGATGTGGTGCTGCCCGCGACCACGACCTTGGAGCGCAACGACATCGGCAGTGCGGGCAGCGAGCGCTTCATGATCGCCATGAAGGCCGCCGTGCCCCCGGTGGGCGAGGCGCGCGATGACTACGCCATCTTCAGCGCCCTGGCGCAGCGCCTGGGCTTTGCCGCCGAGTACACCGAGGGCCGCACGGTGGACGACTGGCTGCGCCACCTGTACGAGGCGGCCCGACCGCGTGCCGAGGCCACGGGTGTCGATCTGCCGGCCTTCGATGCCTTCTGGGCCGACGATGTGCTGGAGTTGCCGCGCCCGGCCCAACCCATCGTGATGCTGGCTGAATTCAGGGCCGACCCAGAGCGCCACCCCCTGCCTACCCCATCAGGCCGCATCGAGCTGTTCAGCCAGACCATTGCCGACTTCGGCCTGGCCGATTGCCCGGGCCATGCCACTTGGCTGCCGCAACCCCCCTCCGACTGGCCGCTGCAGCTGTTGTCGCATCAGCCGGCCACCCGCCTGCACAGCCAGTACGACGGCGGTAGCCTGAGCCAGGCCAGCAAAGTGGCCGGCCGCGAGCCCCTGACGCTGAACCGCCAGGACGCGCAGGAGCGCGGCATCGCCGACGGCGATGTGGTTCGGGTGTTCAATGACTTGGGGGCTTTTCTGGCGGGGGCCGTGCTCAGCGACGGCCTTTTGCGCGGCGTGGTGCGCATTGCCACCGGGGCCTGGTTCGACCCACTGGACCCGGCCCGGGCCGGCAGCCTGTGCAAGCACGGCAACCCCAATCTGGTCGCGCCCGATGTGGGCAGTTCACAACTGGCCCAGGGCTGCGCGGCCCAGTCGGCCCGGGTGCAGGTGGAGCGCTGGGTGGGTGAGGCGCCCCCCGTCACGGTGTTCGAGGGGCCGGGTTTCGAGGCCCGGCCTGCACCGGGCTGAAGGTCTCAACCCAGGGTCTGACCGACCTTGATCGTCACCTGCCAGTGGGCCACGGCCCCCTGCACCACCTGGCCACGGGTCTCGACCACCTCGAACCACTTGATGTCGGGGGATTTTTCGGCCGCCTTGGCCAGGGCCTGGCGGATGGCGTCGTCGCTGCTGGTGGGCGACGAGCCGGTGAGTTCGCTGATCTGGTAGACATGGTGACTCATGGCACGGTTTCCTTGTGTTGGCTGGATCATGGAGGCTGGCGTGCTGCCGCACAGCGGTCTGTTGGGCAGCACACCCTGCCGACACCCAGGGGTGTCGGTGGGCCCATGTTGGCGCCGCTGTCGGCATGGCACAACAAAGTAAAACGTCTGAGCCCCCTCGGAAAACGCATCAAAGCCAGAGCATATCGAGCGCCAGCCCGATCAGGCCCACGGCCAGCGCCAGCAGAAAGCCCACGGCCAGCACCTTCAGCCACACCCAGCACAGTGATGCGCCAGGGTGGCTGCTGGCGCCTGGCAGGGGCTGCCAAGAGGGCGTTTCGACTTCGATGTCAGCGTCATCGAAAGGGCGTTCTTTGGGCAAGGGCATGGGTCTTCCAGGAAGTGCCGATACCGTAGCGCGCGGCATCTGACTGCGGCCTGACTTGTCGAGATTTCGCCGGATGTGCTGCTGCGGCTGATAAGCTGATGCCCTTAGATATTCATTTGAGGCAAGGCAGGAGCATGAAAATCCTGATCATCGAAGACAACGCCTCGGTGCGACAACTGATCGTGATGGCGCTTGATTTCATGGATTGCGAGGTGTTCGAGGCTGTGAACGGGCGCAGCGGTCTGGACCAGTACAACGAACACAAGCCTGATGTGGTGCTGCTGGACGTGATGATGCCCGGGGGGCTGGATGGGCTGGAGGTCTGCAAAGCCATCCGCGCCGACACCAGCCACCGCTGCAAGATCCTCATGCTGAGCGCCAAGGCCCAGTTGGTCGACCAGTTCGACGGCCTCATGGCCGGGGCGGACGAGTACATTGCCAAGCCTTTCAGTGTGACCGAGTTGCTGGCCAAGCTGCAGGCGCTCAGCGACATGCCCTGAGCCACAGCCCTCAGTGATTTGCGGCTTCATCCCCCATGCATGCCAGACCCTACGCCTGTGAGCCACCGACCGGCAGCCTGATCAGCCCCTTGCTGCCGGGGGCCTACTTTCACGACGCCAACGCCATCGCCGTGGCGGGCGGCCAGACCACGGCCCTGGACCATTTTCTGCAGGCCCTGCGGCACACCCCACGCTGGGTCGACACGCTGATGGTGCTGCGCAACCGGGTGGTGTCCCTGCTGGGCCTGAAAGACCTGGGCGCCTTGTCGCGGCTGGACCCTGCCAAGCCCGGCTCGGCCTACGCCGTGGGCGAGCGCGTGGGCATCTTCACCCTGATCAAAAACACCCCTGACGAGGTGCTGCTGGGCGACCAGGACAAGCACCTGGACGTGACCCTGTCGGTGCACCGGGCCGCAGACCCGGCGGGGGGGCCCTGCACCGTGACCGTGACCACCGTGGTGCACGTGCACAACCTGCTGGGCAAGATCTACATGCTGCCGGTCACGCCCATGCACCGCATCATCGGGCCGGCCGTGTTGAAGGCCATCGGCAAGCCTGAAGCGGCATGAGCCCCATGCTCAGCGCCCCGTCAGGCGCTTGACGAACGAGGCTGCATAGGCCGGCGAGCGGAACAGCAGCACCGGGTCTTGCGTGGGCGCGATGCCCTCGGCGATGACCAGGGGGTCGAAGTTCAGCTTCTCGCACTCGGCGCCAGCCTGGGGCGTGGCGGCAGTCAAGGTCAGCACGCCGGCTTGCACCTGGCGGCGCTCGCTGGGCCAGTACACCGTGGGGTTGTTCTGTTCGTCGCCGGCCTCGCCCAGCGTCACCACCATGTTCCAGCGCAGAGGGCCGGCCTTCACCCGGCCCAGCAGGTCCTCGTCCAGGAAGCGGGTGGGGGCCGTTTTCAGCGCCTCGTCGCTCCAGCGGCTGACACCGGCCTCGGGCTCAAAGCGCCAGCGCACCAGGGTGGTCTGGTCTTGCGGGCTCACGAACTTGAAGGTGTGCACGCTGTAGAACTCGCTTTGCGCGTAGCTCACGGGCGGGTTGTTGCGGGCCATGAACTCGGCCAGGGGCTTGGCGTCGGGGTGGCTGTCGCGAAAGGCCTGCTGCTTGGCCGGGTCGGGCTTGCCGGTCTGCGGGTCGGGCAGGTTGGCCAGCAGGGCGTCCTGAAAAGTCTGGGGCGTGGCGGCGCTGAACACCGGCACATTGAGCATCGTGAAGTGCTGCAGACCGCCACCCGGCAGGCGGAACTCGATCGCCAGGCCACGCGGCGACTTGGCCGAATCGGGGGTGTTGGGGTTGCCGCCTGCCAGTGAGAAGCGCGCCACCACAGGCACGGGCTGGCCGCTGAACAGCGCCGAGCGCGAGTAGGCCTGCAATGCCGGGGCCCCCAAAAAGCTGCCCGTGGCGCAGATGCCCCGGATGTGGTTGCGCCGGGCGCCCGGCGTGACGCCATTGAGCTTCTCCATCGTGCTCACCACCTCGTCGGCTGTGGGCGCTTCGGCCGATGCCGCCGCGCTGGCCAGCAGGAGGGCCATCAGCAGCGCCGATTTCATGGAGGGTGTTGTCGTCATGGGTGGGTTCCAGAGTGGGTTGCAGGATCCCGGGCCTGCGGGCACCAAACCGGCTGAGCGCCGTGGCGGCGCCACCGCAGTGCCGGGGTGGCTCGCGGTTTATAGCAACTTTGCGCGCGTGGCGTTGGCGCCGGCGCCATGCCCCCAGAGCCCGTTGAGCTCGCAGGGCCAATGGCCTCAGAGCAGCGGCTGCTGGCGATCCGCCTGGCCGGCGTGGCAGGCCTCGTCCACCGGCGTCCAGCCCTCATGCACGAGGGCCTGCTGCCCGTCATGGCACAACTCCAGGCGCTGGCTGCCCGGCCAGCGGGCGCGGGCAAAGGCCTCCAGCGTGGCGGGCACGCTGACCGTCAGGCGCAGGGCAAAGCGGTCGGCTTCGGGGTGATCGTCCAGGTGCACCAGGGGCACAAAGCTCGAGGCGAACATCAGCCAGTGCGAGGGCACCTGCACGGGCTCGGGGGCGTAACCGGCCTGGCGCAGCCACTGCTGGGCCTGGGCGCGCAGATCGGGGCCGCGCGGCAGGGCGCCCCAGGCCAGGGCCATCAGCTCCAGCACCCACTGGTTGCAGTTCTGGTAGCGCAGGCCCCAGGCATAGGCGTTGGCGCTGTAGCGGCTGGCCAGCAGTTGCAGGGCGGCGGGGGTGTCGAGGGCCGCCGCGCGCAGTGCCTGGGCGGCGGCTGGCGGCAGGCGCACGATGGACAGGTAGCCCAGCTGCGGTCGTTCCGAGCCCATCACAAAGCCGGCCAGGCCCTGGTCGTAAAGGCGCGGGGCCTGTTCGTCACAGGCGTAGTACAGCTGGCGCACGCGCCACACCCCGGTCTCGCGGTCACGCAGTGCCACCCCTGCATGGGAGTAGCGCAGCCCGAACTCAGACAGGTCCAGGCCCGAGCGGCTGATCAGCACCGTGTCTTCGCCGCTGGCGTCCAGCTCGGCGCGCAGCACCCCGGCAAAGCGCAGCAGGGTGTCTTGCTCGCCTGCGCTCAAGGTGGGGCTGCGCTCGCACAACGGTGAAGATGCCAGCCCTGCGGCCTGGGCCGTGACCAGCCCGCAGGCCAGCACCAGACCCGCGAGCAGGGCGTGCAGCGCCCGTGGCCTCACAGGCCGATGACGCGGCGCGCGGCCAGGTCGTCGTGCCAGTCGTCGGCCAACACCAGAAAGAAGGCTTTCCGGGTTTCGGGCCGGCTGAACTCGATGCCGTACACGCGGCGTTCGGCATGCACCGTGCCGCCGGTGTCCAGGCCTTGCGTTTGCACGACGTCGGCTGGCAGGTCCAACATCAGCAGGCCCGCATCGGCGGCGGCCGTCGCCTGACCCTCCGGCATGGCCGCCTGCCATTGCAGCGTGAGGCGAAGCTTGCCCGGGCGTTCCGGCACCGGGGCCAGTGCCAGGATACGGTAGTCGCCATTGGCCACCTGGCGGCCATCGCGCGAGCTGTCGGCCGAGCTGTTGCTCGAGCCATGCAGCGAGTCCGACACGCTGCCGCTGGCCGACGACCCGGCGCTGGAGGCCGAAGAGGCCAGGCTGTCGGCCTGGGCAGGCCAGGTGGCGCACACCGATGCCAGGAGCAAGGTGGCCGGGAGGAGTCGCAGGAGGGGCTGTTTGAACGTCATGCTGGGGCTGGATGGTGGGGCAGGATGTTGGGGCTGGGGCCTCGCGCCCTCCAGGCATGGGGCCGGCAAGGCGGGTCGGCCCGATTATCCATCGGCCTCGGCCCGCTCTACCGTCGATCAGGGCGGTCTGAGCGGCAGCGAGCCCCAGGGCCTGGGCGGGTGGGGCTTTGCTGCTGACATCCACATATGCATAGACGTTTGTTTGATTTGTGGCGGGGCGGGTCGCGCCCTAATCTGAACCGTGCATCCAAGGCCTTGAGCACGCTGGCGTTGCGCCAGCAAAGGCTTCGGATGGGCTTGCACCTTGTCGTGCATTTCAGAACTCTGTCGACCACTGCAGGCAAGACCGATGCCCTCCCAGACCTCGTTGAACACAGCCCGGCTCCATGACCCGGTTTCTCATGCATTGACGCCCCATGTGCTGATCGTGGGCGGCGGTCTGGCCGGAACCGCCGTGGCATTGCGCCTGCTGCGCGACAGCTCCGCACCCCTTCTCATCAGCATCGTGGAGTCCCGTGCCCAGGTCGGGCCTGGTGTGGCCTACAGCACAGAATCAGCGGCTCATCTTGTCAACGGGCTGGCGCCATTTTTCAGCCTGTATGAGGACGATCCAGACCATTTCAGCCGCTGGCTCGCCGAACATGCCAAAGCCTTCGGCTGGGCGGTGCCTGTTGGCAGCAGCACCGACAGCAGCATGCCGCCGCGTCAGCTCTATGGCCGCTACATCGAGGCCACCCTGCAAGAGGCCCAGCAAAGTGCCCGGCCCGGCGTCACCTTGACGCATGTGCGGGGCCGTGTCATCGATCTGGCGCCCCAGGGCGGGCACTTCCTGATCGAACTGGACGATCAGCGCACCTTGCGTGCCGATCTGGTGGTGCTGGCCACCGGGGTGTTCGCTCGCCGGGCCGATCGGCTGCCCTTCAAGGTTGACCCACAGGTGCTGGCCTCGCCGCGTTATGTGTCAGATCTGTATTCTGCTGCCGCCTGGCAAGGGGTATCGCACGACGAGACGGTGGTGCTGTTGGGCAGCGGCCTCAGTGCGCTCGACAGCCTGATCTCCGCGGAACAGGCGGGCTTCACAGGCCGGTACCTGGCCCTCTCGCGGCGGGGTCAGCGCTTGCAGCCGCGCCGCGCCTTGCCCCCCTGGCCCGATTTTCTGCATTGGCAGCCCACCACGCTGTCGTTGCGCGATGTGTTGCGCCAGGTTCGTCTGCAACGCCGCCTGATCGCCCAGCAGGGTGAAGACTGGCAGCGACTGGTGCCCACGCTGCGGCAGTCGGTCGCCCCGCTGTGGGCGGCGGCCTCATTGCGCGACCGGCGGCGCTTCGTCAACCGGGTGCGCGTCTATTGGGATGTGGCCCTGCACCGCACTGCGCCTGAGGCGCTGGCCTGGCAGGAGCGGGTTCAGCAGCAGGGGCGTTACCAGCACCTCGGCGCCACGGTCGAGGGGGTGCGCCTGGGGGGCGACGGGCGACTGCTGGTCAGTTGGCGCGACCGGGCCAGCGGTGAACAGCACGCGCTCCAGGCCGACCGGTTGGTGAATTGCCTGGGATTTGAATACGACTGGACGCAGATCGACGACCCCTTGATCCAGAACCTGCTGCGCAAACGCCTGGTCTTGCCGGACCCGCTGGGCTTCGGTATCCAGGCGCAACGTTCGGATTGCGGTGTGCTGGGGGCCGATGCCCAGCCCCAGCCTGGGCTTTACGCGATCGGCCACCCCTTGCGCGGTTTGTTCTGGGAGTCCAACTCGATCCCTGAGCAGGTGCCCCAGGCGGGGCTGGTGGCCCGGGGCATTCTGCGGTCACTGTCGGCGCAAGCCTTGGCCTCTGAACTCGATCACGACCGTGCTGCGGTGCCTCAGTCGGTCACTGCGGTGTGGGCCCCGAAGCGCGCCGAACTGCTCAGGGCCTGAGCGCGGGTGCCCGCCTGGCGGGCTTCAAGCGCCTGCAGCCTTTGGGTGGCCCGCATTCAGAGCCCTCCCAGTCCCAGTTCGAAGGCCCGAGGGGCGTGACCGGTCTGCCCATTGAGATCCGGTGGCCACGGCAACTTGTCCCTCAGCTTTGCTGATGGACGGGGTGTGGCGCCCCTGTGAGGCGCTGCGTGTGCCGGCGCCGGCCCATCCCCGCGATTTGCCAGCCCAATGCCCTGGATGGCTGCACGCTGATCAGCAAATTGCTCATTTTTTGATGGCCATTCTGTTGATTTTTAATGCCAGAGTTTTGTGCATATTCATAGTTGAAATCCGATGTCGCGCCTCGGGTTTCTTCTCTTATTCTTCCAATCAATGCGGCGCCGATTAAACCGGAATCATGATTTTGTGAAGGTGCTTGGGTTAATCTGGTGCGATATTTTTGATGGCCATGTCATGTGGTCGGATGGTTCTTCTGCCCAGTGATGTAAAGCTTCAGGAGCGCTCATGCGTCGGATTCAAGCTGTTTTTTGTTGTTGAGTGATATTGGGCACCTGACGATATTGGAAGGTTGCCTTTATTTGAGTGCCTATAGTCTGTTGATCGCGTTTCATTGAAGCTGCGAATTGTTTATTGCTGCGTGCCTATTGTTTTCCATGTTGGATTTCTTTGATTAACTTGAATGGCAGATATTGCTGCCGCTGACCTTGAAAGGACCCTTCAAATGACAGTCGCCACCCTTGAAAAACCGACTCCGGTGCGTGTGAACTCGAGCGAACCGCTCACCCCGCGCCCGCGTCCGCAGCAACCCGCCCATGTGATCCGTGACGATGCCGAAGCCATCGCTGTGGCGCACCGCCTGGCCGCTGAGTTCCGCAAGGATTCGGCCCTGCGTGACCGCGAGGGCTTTCTGCCCCTGGCCGAGCTGGACGCCTATTCGCAAAGCGGCTTGTGGGGCATCACGGTGCCCAAGGCCTATGGCGGTGCCGAGGTCTCGTATGCCACCCTGGCCCAGGTGATCCGCATCCTGGCCGAGGGCGACTCCAGCCTGGCCCAGATCACCCAGAACCACCTGGCCCTGGTGTCGCACATCGATCTGGACGCAACCGAGGCGCAAAAGAAAGAGCTGTTCGCGCTGGTCCTCGGCGGCATCCGCTTCGGCAATGCCTTCTCTGAAAAGAACAGCAAGACCGTGGCCGCCTTCGAGACCACCTTCAAGATCGAGGGTGACACCGCCGTGGTCAACGGCGAGAAGTTCTACACCACCGGTGCCTTGCTGGCGCACATCGTGCCCATCGTCGCGGTCAGCCCTGAAGGGCAGGGCTTCCTGGCCTTTGCCGAGCGCGATGCGCCGGGCCTGACGGTGATCAACGACTGGTCCAGCTTTGGCCAGCGCACCACGGCCTCGGGCTCGATCAAGATCGAGAACGTGCGCGTGCCCGTGAGCCGTCTGGTGCCTGTGGCCGCGTTTGACCGGCCCACTGCGGCAGGCGCCATCTCGCAGATCATCCAGGCCGCCATCGACGGGGGCATTGCCGCCGCCGCCATCAACGAGACCATCCGCTTTGTGCGTGAGCAGTCGCGCCCCTGGATCGACAGCGGCAAGGAGCGTGCCTCTGAGGATCCCTTCACCATCAGCGCCATCGGCGACCTGACGCTGCGCCTGCACGCGGCCGAAGCCCTGCTGGAGCGTGCCGGCCACGCCATCGACCGGGCCCTGAAGGACCCGAGCGAAGACGTGGTCAACGCGGCCACCCTGGCCACGGCCGAGGCCAAGGTGCTGACCACGGAGGTCGCCATTGCCGCCACCAACAAGCTGTTCGAGCTGGCCGGCACCCGCTCCACCCTGGCCGTGCACAACCTGGACCGCCACTGGCGCAATGCCCGTGCGCACACCCTGCACGACCCGGTGCGCTGGAAGTACTTCCACCTGGGCAACTTCGCGCTCAACGGCGTGCACGCGCCACGCCACGCCTGGAACTGAAACCGGAGCACACCGCACATGGCCAAGACCATCCGCTTCAACGCGTTCGAGATGAACTGCGTGGGGCACCAATCGCCGGGCCTGTGGGCCCATCCCCGGGACCGATCCTGGCAGTACAAGGATCTGGACTACTGGCAGGACCTGGCGCGGGTGCTCGAAAAAGGCATCTTTGACGGCATCTTCATCGCCGATGTGATCGGCTACTACGATGTCTACAAAGGCAGCAACTACCACGCGCTGCAACAGGCGGCCCAGATCCCGGTGAACGACCCGCTGCAACTGGCCGCGCCGATCGCCCTGGCCACCGAGCACCTGGGCATCGGCATCACGGCTTCGACCTCGTTCGAGCACCCCTACACCTTTGCCCGCCGCCTCAGCACGGCCGATCACCACACCAAGGGGCGGGTCGGCTGGAACATCGTCACCTCGTACCTGGAGAGTGGGGCCAAGAACATCGGCCAGGGCGGGCTGCGCCGCCACGACAACCGGTACGACGTGGCCAAGGAATACCTGGAGGTGCTCTATAAGCTCTTCGAGGGCAGCTGGGAAGACGACGCCGTGGTGCGGGATCGCGAGCGCCGCATCTTCACCGTGCCCGAAAAAGTGCATGAGATCGGCCACAAAGGCACCTACTTCGAGGTGCCCGGCTACCACCTGTGCGAGCCCTCGCCGCAGCGCACGCCGGTGCTGTACCAGGCCGGTGCCTCCGGGGCCGGCAAGGCCTTTGCGGCCGAGCATGCCGAGTGCGTGTTCGTGGCCGCGCCCACCCAGTCGGTGCTGAAGAACTATGTCGACGATGTGCGCCGCCAGGCCGCTCTGGCCGGCCGCGACCCGCGCAAGGTGCTGATCTACAACCTGGTGACGGTGATCGTCGACGAAACCGATGCCAAGGCACAGGCCAAGTTCGAAGAGTACAAGCGCTACAGCTCGTACGACGGCGCGCTGGTGTTCCTGTCGGGCTGGAGCGGCATCGATTTCGGACAGTACGCGCCCACCGAACTGGTGCGCCGTGTCGAGACCAATGCCATCCAGTCGGTGGTGGAACACCTGGCCGGCGGCGACAAGGCCTGGACCATCGAAGAACTGGCCACCTGGGGCGGCGTCGGCGGCCTGGGCCCGGTGTTTGTGGGCTCGCCCACCACCGTGGCCGACATCCTGCAGCAATGGGCGGAGCACACCGATGTGGACGGCTTCAACCTGGCCTACGCCGTGGCCCACGAGACCTTCGCCGACGTGGTGCAGCACCTGGTGCCCGAGCTGCAAAAGCGCGGTGTCTACCCCAAGGCCTACCAGCCCGGCACCCTGCGCCAGAAGCTGTTTGGCGACGGCGACCGCCTGCCGGCCGAGCACCCGGGCGCGCAGTACCGCGACATCGAGGCGGTGAAGCGGCGCGAAGCCCAGGCGGGTGCGTCATCCACCCATGAACAGCCTTCGGCCGAGGTGGCCGCGGCCGCCGTTTGAACACGCCTGCCAACCAGTCCATCCAGCGCGGGCCCAGGCCCGCCGCCCATCTTTCCAGGATCACAGGGATTCCCATGAGCCAGTTCGATTTTCTTTCTTTGCAGCGCCGCCGTTTTCTCACCGGCGCCTCTGCGCTGGGCGCGGCCGGCCTGTTGGCCGCCTGCGGCAAGGAGCCGGCCCCGGCACCGGCTGCGCCGCCTGCCGCTGAAGCGCCGGCCGGGGGTGGCAAGAAGTACGCAGGGCAGTCGCTGAACCTGCTGTTCAATCAGCCCCATGTGGTGGCCGGCAAGTTGCTGGCCCAGCAGTACGAGGCCCTGACCGGGGCCAAGATCACCGTCACGCCGGTGCCCTATGACCAGCTGCATTCGCAGGCCACGCTCGATGTGCAGTCGGGCGCGCACCAGTTCGATGTGATCGATTATTTCTACCACACGCTCGGTGCCCTGGTGGCCGACAACGTGGTGGTGGATGTGACCGACTGGATCGAGCGCGACAAGGCCGAGATCGAGCCGGACGATTTTCTGCCCTCTCTGTACGACAACTACACCTTGCGCAACCAGCGTCGCTGGGGTCTGCCTTACGACGGCGACAGCCATGTGCTGTTCTACAACACCGAGATCTTTGCCCGCCACAACCTGAGCGCCCCCAAGACCTGGGACGACTACTACAACGCAGCCAAGTTGATCACCCAGAAGGAATCGGCCAACGGCATCTACGGCGCGGTGGTCGAGGGCTTCAAGATCCCGGTGATCGTGGGCTCCTCGTATGCCAACCGGCTGGCGGGCTTCGGGGGCAGTTTCTTCACGCCCGATGGCCGCCCGGCCCTGACCTCGCCCGAGGCGGTGGCCGCCGCCGAGGAACTGGCCCGCATCGTGCCCTGGGCCTTGCCCACCCCGGCGGAGACGGCTTTCGAGCATGCGCTGCCGGCTTTTCTGTCGGGCAAGGCGGCGATGATCGACTTCTGGACCGACCTGGGGGTGACGGCGCAGAACCCCGAATCCTCCAAGATCGTTGACAAGTGGGACCTGGTGCAGTTGCCGGTGGGGGGCAACAACAAGACCCCGCGCGCGGCGCTGAACGCCGGCTTTGGCCTGGCGATCACCACCGGCACCCAGAAGAAGGAACTGGCCTGGGCCTTCATCAAGTGGGCCACCAGCAAATCGATCGCGTTGCAGCAAGACGTGTTGCCCGGCAGTGGCATCGACCCGAACCGCACCTCGGTGCTGAATTCGCCCGAGTACGGCAAGGCGGCTCCGCACCTGCAAAAAGAGGTGCAGGCGGCCATCGGCAACGCCCTGGCCTGGCCGTTGCAGCCGCAAAGCCCCAAGCTGCTGGATGCCCTGACCGAAGAGCTGGCGTTGATCGTGTCGGGCAAGAAGAAGCCCAAGGCGGCTCTGGCCTCGGCCCAAGCCGCATGGGAACAGATCCTCAAGGCCTGAGCGTGGCCGACGCTTCCAACGCACCGCTCGGCCCGGCGCGCCCCTGGGCGGCCTGGTCCATGCTCGGGCCCGCGGCCCTGGGCCTGGCCGTGGTGGCGGGGCTGCCGCTGATCTACACGCTGGCGCTGGCGCTGAGCCAGTCCACCCTGGGGCGGCCGCTGGCGGCCTGGGCCGGGCTGGCGCAGTTTCAGCACCTGCTGCGTGACAGCGTGTTCTTTGAGACGCTGCTGCGCACCGGGCTGTACGCCGTGCCCTCCAGCCTGATCCAGCTGGCGCTGGGCTTGGGGCTTGCCCTGTTGCTGCAGGGCGTGCGCCAGGGCCGCTGGTTGAGCAGCCTGATCCTGCTGCCGCTGATGACCCCGCCCGTGCTGGTGGGCGTGGCCTGGAAGCTGCTGCTGGCCCCGGCAGGCGGCTTGTTCAATGGCTGGTTGTTGCACCTGGGCGTGCTGGACGCCCCGCTGTCGGTGCTGGGCTCGGACACCTGGGCCCTGCCGGCCGTGGTGCTGGCCGATACCTGGCAGTGGCTGCCCTTTGTGGTCATCCTGTGCCTGGCCGCGCTGCAGACCCTGCCGTCCGACGTGCACGAGGCCGCGCGCCTGGAGGGTGCCAGCGAGCTCAATGTGTTCGTGCACATCAGCCTGCCGCAGCTGGCCCCCTCGCTGCTGGGCATCTTCCTGCTGCGTGAGGTCATGGCCTTGAAGACCTTTGACGTGGTGTACATCCTCACGGCCGGTGGGCCGGGGCGCTCCACCACCCTGGCCAGCTACGAGATCTGGAAGACCGGCCTGCACAACTTCGACATCGGCCTGGCGGCCGCGCAAACCCTGCTGTTCAGCCTGTTCGTCGGCCTGGTGACCTGGCCGGTGCTGAAGGCGCTGCAGTGGGTGGAACGGCACACGGGCTGAGCTGCCGCCCTGAGGAGATCCCACCCATGAATGTTGCCACCTTGCTCAGGCGCGCCCCGGCAGTGCCCCTTCCTGCGGACGGGGCGGCCCGGGTCGCGGCCTGGCCGCTTTCACCCCGCCTGTTGCTGCGCCGCCTGGCCTTGGGGCTGACGCTGCTGTTCCTGGTGTTGCCGGTGGCCTTTTTGCTGGCCACCTCGTTCAAGAGCCGCGATGAGGTCTTGTCGGGCTACTTCTTCCCGCTGGCCCCCACCTGGCTGAACTGGCGCACCCTGCTGTCGGTGGCACCCCTGCACCTGAACCTGCTGAACTCTTTGCTGGTGGCGCTGCTGGCCTTGTTCATCACCCTGGCCATCGCAGTGCCGGCGGTGTATGCGGTGGTCAAGCTGCGCCATGGCCAACGGCTGGCGGGTTGGCTGCTGTCGAGCTACCTCAGCCCACCGGTGGTGGCCTTGCTGCCCTTGTTCTTCGTGTGGCGCCAGGCCGGCCTGACCAACAGCCATCTCGGCCTGGCCCTGGTGGACGGGCTGAGCAATGTGCCGGTGGCCTTCTGGTTGCTGCGCGGCTTTTTCAAGCAGGTGCCGCTGGCCCTGGACGAAGCCGCCTGGCTGGAGGGCGTGGGGCCCTGGAAGACGCTGTGGCGCGTCAACCTGCCCCTGATCTGGCCCGGGCTGACGGCCACGGCCATCATCTGCCTGATCCTCAGCTACAACGAATTCCTGTTTGCCTCCGTGCTCAACAGCCGCCCCGATCTGCGCACCATCACCGTGGCCATCTCGCTGTTCGAGGGCGAGCGCGTGGTGAACTTCGGCCAGATGGCCGCCGCCTCGCTGCTGGGCATTGCGCCGGTCTATGCGCTGGCACTGTGGTTTCAGAAGCACCTCATCGGCGGCCTGGGGGCCGCTGCCACCCTTGAACACTCCCGCCGTCAACCATGACCCAGATCCAGATCTCGGGGCTGAGCAAAGCCTATGGCCCGCAACCCGTGTTGCATGACATCGACCTCACCATCGAGCCCGGTGAATTCGTGGCCCTGGTCGGGCCCTCGGGTTGCGGCAAATCGACCCTGCTGCGCTCGATTGCCGGGCTGGAGCAGACCGATCGCGGCAGCATCCACTTCGGCACCCGCGAGGTGACCCACCTGCCGGCCCAGGCGCGCGAGGTGGCCATGGTGTTCCAGAGCTATGCGCTGTACCCGCACATGACTGTCTACGACAACCTGGCCTTCGGCCCGCGCCAGCGCAAGGAGCCCGAAGCCCAGGTGCGCCAGCGCATCGACAAGGCGGCCCGAACCCTGCACCTGGGGGACTACCTCAAGCGCTATCCCCGGCAGTTGTCAGGTGGCCAGCGCCAGCGCGTGGCCATGGGCCGTGCCCTGGTGCGCGAGCCACGGGCCTTTCTGTTCGACGAGCCCCTGTCCAACCTCGATGCACAGCTGCGGGTGCAGATGCGTGCCGAGATCCGACTGCTGCAGCGCGAGTTTGGGACCACCACCGTGTACGTCACGCACGACCAGGAAGAAGCCATGACCATGGCCGATCGCGTGGTGGTGCTGCGGGGGGGGCGCATTGAACAGGTGGGCGCTCCTTTGACCTTGTACGACACCCCTGCCAACGAGTTCGTGGCCCGCTTTGTGGGCTCGCCCCCCATGAACCTGCTGCGCGCCCGGCTGCAGCGAGGCCGCCTGCAATTGGGGCCCGAGCTGCATGTGCCGCTGCCTGCCAGTGCGCCCAGCCTTGGCGATGAAGGGCGCTGGCTGAACCTGGGGGTGCGGCCGGAACACTTCACCCTGGCGACTGAGGCGGCCGATGCTGCCCTGCCCAGCCTGCCCTTGCGGGTGCAAGGCATCGACCACCTGGGCTCGCAGACCGAGCTGCACGGCCAGGTGCTGGGGGCCCATGACGAGCACCGCATCCTGGCCCGGCTGCCCGGGCGCTTGAGTGTGGCGGTGGGCGACGTGGTGCCGCTGAGCTGGGCACCGAGGCTTCAGCACCTGTTTGATCTGGACAGCGGAGTGGCCCTCTCGGTGCAGCGGGCTGCATGATGGATGTCGCCTCGGAGCGACCTGTCACAGCCGGTGCTGTTGGCGGACCGGATTCACGGCGGCCTTGAACTTCACCCCGGGCACAAAGCGGGGCAGGGTGGTGGCGGGCACCTTCAGCGCCACCCCGGTGACCGGGTTGCGCGCAGAGCGAGGCGCCCTTTGCACGGCCTTGAAGGTGCCGAACCCCACCAGTTGAACCGCCTCCCCCTGCTGGACAGTGCTTTGAATGGTGTCGAGCAAGGTGTCCAGGACCGCATTCACGGCCTTTTTGGACAGAGCGTGTTCACGCGCCAGGATGTCGATGAGTTCGCTGCGGTTCATGGTGTCGGTGGGGGCAAAGGGTTGAACAGGCGGGTGTGGGGCCAAGGCTCACCACGGGAAGTCGATCAGCTCGCCGTACAGCTTGCGCAGGATCTGCTTGACCTCGGGCGACTGCTGGTAGATGGCGATGAACTTCAGCAGGCGCGGATCGTTTTCATGCTCGGGCGTGGTCACCCAGCGGATGGCGTAGCGCTTGACGTTGTCGGGCACGGTGTTGTCAAAAGCCAGGCCTTGTTTCTCGTCGACACCGGCGTGCTTGGCGAAGGTGGTGTAGGTGACGACGGCCGTCACATCCTCGAACACCCGTGCCGACTGGGCACCTTCGATGGCCACGATCTTGAGCTTCTTCGGGTTGTCGGTGATGTCGGCCTGGGTGGCCAGGTGGTTGGCGCCGGGCTTCTGCTTGAGCAGGCCGATGGATTCGAGCAGCAGCAATGAGCGCGCCTGGTTCACCGGGTCGGACAACACGGCAATCGTGGCGCCCTCCGGGATCGCGTCGCCTTTCTTGAGCTTCTTGGAGAACAGACCGATGGTGGTCGAGTAGCCATAGGCAATCGGCTTCAGCCGTGTGCCCCGGCTCTGATTGAAGCGCTCCAGAAATGGGTCGTGCTGAAAGAAGTTGGCATCGATCGAGCCTTCGGCCAGGGCCGTGTTCGGCAAGACCCAGTCGGCGAACTCGATGAGCTGCACGTTCAGGCCCTGGGCCTTGGCCAGCTCGATGGCTTTTTCAGTGGCCTGGTTGGCCACCGAGGGGATGGCTCCGATGCGCAGCACCGGCGTCGTCTGGGCCTGGATGGCCAGGGCGGTGAGCGAGAGCACGCCTGCTGCGAGCAGGCCGAAGAGGCGACGGGAGACGGCAGGGCCGAAGGCTTGACTGGAGACCATGTTGGAGATCGGATGTGGGTGGGTAGACCGCCATGATCGGGTGGCTGGCCCCCGTGGGTGAAGCAGTCAATACGGCTATGGATATGCGCTCTTCTCATGTCGGGGGCCGCGCCCTGGCCTCGGGTCCGTCCCCCAGCGCACAGACCCTTACTCAGTCCCTGTCCAGGATGGAAGGTCGGCAGCAGGCGAGCCCGCTCAGCCCTGTGCCGACCCCTTCGTCTTTCCACTGGAGCTTTGTCATGTCCCTCTCTCCCTTCCCGTCATGGCTCTCCCGCCTTGCCCTGGCGCTGCCCCTGGCCTGCACCCTGGGCTCGGCCCTGGCCTTGCCCCCCACCGAGGCCCAGGACCGTGAACGGCGTTACCGCAGCGAGCGCCAAAGCTGCCTCGATGGCAGCAGCCACCAGGACCGGGCCACCTGCCTGAAAGAGGCGAACGCCGCCCACGCCCAGCCCGTGCCAGCCCCCACCCGCAGCGCGGACGCGGCGCGCTACCGCCACAACCAGGTGCGGCGTTGCCAGGCCTTGCCCGAGCGCGACCACGCCCGTGAAGACTGCCTGTCGCGCATGAACGAGCCCAGCGCCGCCCATGGCTCGGTGGAGTCAGGGGGCATCTTGCGTGAGTGGCGTCGCGCGGAAGAAGCGCCGCTCGCACCAGCGCGCTGAGACGATCTGAGTGCGCTGCAGATCTGGGTGCCATGTCGCACAGACCGCCCTGGCCCACGGCTCAAGAATCTGTACCTGAGCGCAATGTCTGCGTTCAGCATTCGTCAACCCAACCAGCACAAGGTGATTCCATGACCCTGACCCAAAGCAGCAATGCCGCCGCCAAAGACGCCTTCAAAGACGGCGCCAAGTCGGCGGAGCAGCACCATTTGAAGAGCGCAGAACACCTGGACCTGGCCTCGGCCGCGCACAAGGATGCGGCCAAGCACCATGCCAGTGGCGACAAGGCCGCCGCAGCCAGCTCCGAAAAGAAGGCCGAGAGCCATACCGCCACGGCCGCCCAGCATGCCCAGAAGGCAGCGGCCAAGCCTTCGGCCCCGGCTTCGCGCTGAGCCGAGACAGGCCCCACAGGCCCTACCGGCCCTACAGGGCGCCGGCAGCCGACAGGCTCCGGCGCCCTGATTCTTTTGAGGCGGCCGATTCAGTGTGATTCGTCTTTTGCAGGGGCCGTTTCGGCGTGGCCGCCGAACTCATGCCGCATGGCCGACTGCAGGCGCAGGGCAAAGCCGCTCTCGCCGCGCGAGGCAAAGCGCGCGCTCAGGGCGGCGCTCAGCACCGGCACGGGCACCCCGACGTCCATGGCCGCCTGCACCGCCCAGCGGCCCTCGCCCGAGTCGGACACCCGGCCTTCGAAGGCGGCCAGCGTGGGGTCGGCCACCAGGGCCTCGGCGCTCAGGTCGAGCAGCCAGGAGCTGACCACGCTGCCCCGGCGCCACAGCTCGGCGATGTCGGCCAGGTTCATGTCGTAGGCATACAGCTCGGGCGCATCCAGGGGGGCGGTCTCGGCATTGGGTGCCAGGGCCTGCGTGCCTTGCGTCGTCAGGCCAGTGCGGCCGATGCCGGCGCTTTGCAACAGGTTGAAGCCCTCTGCGTAGGCCGCCATCAAGCCGTATTCGATGCCGTTGTGCACCATCTTGACGAAGTGCCCTGCGCCGTGCGGCCCGCAGTGCAGCCAGCCATGGCGGGCGGTGCCGGTGTGGGGCGGCCGGCCGGGGGTGGGTGGGGCCGTGCCGCTGCCGGGGGCCAGGGTTTCGAACAGCGGCGCGGCGCCTTGCACCACGGCGGCATCGCCGCCCACCATCAGGCAGTAGCCACGCTCCAGCCCCGCCACACCCCCGCTGGTGCCCACATCCAGGTGGTGGATGCCTGTGGCCCGCAGCAGGGTGGCGCGGCGCAGGTCGTCGCGGTGGCGCGAGTTGCCGCCATCGATCACGGTGTCGCCCGGGGCCAGCAGGGGGATGAGCTGGGCCAGCAAGGCATCGACCGCCGCGGCCGGCACCATCAGCCACAGCGTGCGTGGCGCACTCAACTGCTGCACCAGGTCCTGGGGGGAGGCCGCGCCCCGGGCCCCGAGGGCGAACAGCGGTGCAATGGCCTGCGGCTCGCGGTCCAGCACCACACAGTCGTGCCCCCCGCGCAGCAGCCGGGTCACCATGCTGCCCCCCATGCGCCCCAATCCGATCATGCCGAGTTGCATCGTTCGCCTCCTGCGCCTGTGCCGTGAATGAGCACGCCCGCCGCCGCAGGCGCCGGCGCGTGGCATGTTGGCCCAATGTGCAGGCTTGGCCCACCCTGTGTCTGTGGCCTGGCACACCGGGCCGGGTGGCGCAGCGCACAGACCGCCCCGGGGGCCGCGGCTAACTTGGAGCGCTCTCAGGCCCTCGAATACCGGAAGCCCCACCCATGACCCCCGACACCCTGTCTCCCGATCTGCTGCAGCGCATGGATGCGTACTGGCGGGCCTCCAACTACCTGGCCGTGGGCCAGCTCTATCTGTACGACAACCCCTTGCTGCGCCAGCCGCTGACCCTGGCGCACATCAAGCCCCTGGTGGTGGGGCACTGGGGCACGGTGCCGGGGCAGAACTTCATCTACGTGCACCTGAACCGCGTGATCTGCCAGCACGGGCTCAACATGCTCTACATCGCCGGCCCTGGGCACGGCGGGGCGGCCCTGGTGGCGCAGGTCTACCTCGAAGGCAGCTGGAGCGAGGTCTACCCCGAGGTGACGCAGAACCTGGCCGGCCTGCAGAGGCTGTTCAAGCAGTTTTCCTTCCCAGGGGGCATCTCCAGCCACGTGGCGCCCACCACGCCGGGATCGATCCACGAAGGCGGCGAGCTGGGCTATTCGCTCAGCCATGCCTTTGGCGCGGTGTTCGACAACCCCGAGCTGATCGCGGCTTGCGTGGTCGGCGACGGTGAGGCCGAGACCGGCCCGCTGGCCACGGCCTGGCATTCGAACAAGCTGCTCGACCCGGTGCATGACGGTGCCGTGCTGCCCATCCTGCACCTCAATGGGTTCAAGATCAGCAACCCCACGCTGCTGGCGCGCATCGGGCATGAAGCCCTGGCGCAGTTCTTTCAGGGCTGCGGCTGGGCGCCGATCTTTGTCGAGGGCGATGAGCCGATGGCCATGCACCAGCGCATGGCCGTGGCACTGGACCTGGCGGTGGCGCAGATCCAGCAGATCCAGCGTCAGGCGCGCCAGCACGAAGGCGGTGAGCGGCCACCCTGGCCCCTGATCGTGCTGCGCTCGCCCAAGGGCTGGACCGGTCCGGCCACGGTGGACGGTCTGCAGATCGAGAACACATTCCGCTCGCACCAGGTGCCGTTGGTGGTCAGCCCCGAATTCCCGCAGCACCTGGCCTTGCTTGAGGCCTGGATGCAAAGCTACCGGCCGCAAGAGCTGTTCGACGAACAGGGCACGCTGCTGCCTGAACTGGCCGAGCTGGCGCCCACGGGCCTGCAACGCATGGGCAGCAACCCCCATGCCAATGGCGGGCTGCTGTTGCGCCCGCTGCTGCTGCCTGATTTCCGGGAGCACGCGCGGCCGGTCACCGTGCCCGGCGCGCTGCAGGCCCAGGACACGCAGGTGCTGGGCCTGTACCTGCGCGACGTGATGCGGCTCAACCGCGCGCAGCGCAACTTCAGGCTGTTCGGGCCCGATGAGACCGTGTCCAACCTGCTGGGCGCCGTGTTCGAGGTGACCAACCGCCAGTGGGACGCCGAAACCCTGCGCAACGACGAGTTTCTGCAGCCCGACGGCCTGGTGCTCGATTCGATGCTGAGCGAGCACCAGTGCCAGGGCTGGCTCGAGGGCTACCTGCTCACCGGGCGCCACGGACTGTTCAACAGCTACGAGGCCTTTGTGCGCATCGTCGATTCGATGTTCAGCCAGCACGCCAAATGGCTCAAGGTGAGCCGTGAGCTGCCCTGGCGGCGGCCCATCGCCTCGCTGAACTACCTGCTGGCCTCGCACGTCTGGCAGCAGGACCACAATGGCTACACCCACCAGGACCCTGGCTTCATCGATCATGTGCTGAGCAAGAAGCCCGAGCTGGTGCGCGTCTACCTGCCGCCCGATGCCAACTGCCTGCTGGCGGTGGCCGACCACTGCCTGCGCAGCCAGGGCCTGGTCAACGTGCTGGTGGCGGGCAAGCACGCCCTGCCGCAGTGGCTGGGCATCGAGGCGGCCGCAGCGCACTGCGCCCAGGGCCTGGGTGCCTGGGCCTGGGCCGGCAACGAAGGCCCGGCCGGGCCCGACCTGGTGATGGCCTGCTGCGGTGACACCCCCACGCTGGAAATCCTGGCCGCCACCGCCTTGCTGCGCGAGCACCTGCCCGAGCTGCACCTGCGCGTGGTGAACGTGGTGGACCTGGGCCGACTGCAATCGCCCATCGACCATGCCGAGGGCCTGAGCGATACCGACTTCGACGCCTTGTTCACCCGCGACAAGCCGGTGATCTTCGGCTTTCATGGCTACCCCGGCCTGGTGCACCGCCTGACCCACCGGCGCGCCAACCGGCAGCTGCAGGTGCATGGCTACCAGGAGGAGGGCACCATCACCACCGCCTTCGACATGCGGGTGCAAAACCGCCTGGACCGCTTTCACCTGATTCAGCACGCGCTGGAGTGCCTGCCCCAGCTGGGCCCCCGCGCCGAGCCCCTGCGCCAATGGACCCAGGAGCGGCTGCTGGCGCACAAGCGCTACATCGACCAGCACGGCCAGGATCTGCCCGAGATCCGCGATTGGCGCTGGCCCGCCACCAGCGCGGGGCGGACCCCATGATCGACACCTTGCGCGCCCTGCTGGTGCCGGGCAAGGGCCTGCTGGCCATGGACGAGAGCGTGGGCACCTGCAACCAGCGCCTGGTGGCGGCCGGCATCGCCCCCACGCCCGAGATGCGCCAGGCCTACCGGGCGCTGTTGCTGGGCACGCCGCAACTGGGCGAGGGCATCGGCGGCGTGATCCTGCACGACGAGACCCTGCGCCAGTCGCTGGACAACGGGCGGGCCATGGTCAGCACGGCGCAGCTGGCGCAGGACGCCGGCGTGCTGATCGGCATCAAGGTGGATCTGGGCACGCAAGAGCTGCCCGGCCATGCGGGTGAGAAGGTCACCGAGGGGCTGGACGGCTTGGCCCCGCGGCTGCAGGCCTACCGGGCGCTGGGTGCGCGTTTTGCAAAATGGCGCGGCGTCTGCAGTGTCGATGACCTGGCCCGGCCCAGCCTGGCCTGTATCGAGGCCAATGCCCACGCCCTGGCGCGTTATGCCGGCCTGTGCCAGGCGGCCGGTTTGGTGCCCATCGTCGAGCCCGAGGTGCTGATGGCGGGCCCGCACTCCCTGGCACGCTGCCAGCAGGTGACCGAGGCACTGCTGGGCAGCGTGTTCAGCCAGTTGCAGCGGCAAGGGGTGGCCCTGGAGTTGCTGATCCTCAAACCCAACATGGTGATCAGCGGGCAGGACGGGCCGCAGCAGGACAGCGCCGCTGAGGTGGCCCGGGCCACGCTGCAGTGCCTGCGCCGGGCGGTGCCGGCCGCCGTGCCGGGCATTGTGTTGCTGTCGGGCGGGCAAAGCGGCCCGCAGGCCAGCAGCCGGCTCAATGCCCTGCATGCGGTGCCCGATGCCAGCCTGCCTTGGGCCGTGTCATTTTCGTTTGCCCGGGCCCTGCAACACCCGGCGCTCGAGATCTGGGCCGGCCAGGCCAGCCAGCAAGGCGCCGCCCGGGCGGCCCTGATGCACCGGGTGCGCTGCAATGTGGCGGCGCTGCGCGGGCGCTACACCGCCGAACTGGAAAACCCATGACGGGCGCCTTGAAGATCTTCTTCGTGCGGCACGGCGAAACCGCCTGGAGCCTGTCGGGCCAGCACACCGGCAGCACCGATCTGCCGCTCACGCCCACCGGTGAGGCCATGGCCCGCGAACTGGCGGCGCCGCTGCGCGACATCGCCTTCTCCCGGGTGCTCAGCAGCCCGCGGCGCCGCGCCCGGGCCACCTGCGAACTGGCCGGCCTCGGCGCCGTGGTACAGAACGAGCCCCTGCTGGCCGAGTGGGACTACGGCGACTACGAGGGCTTGCGCACCGCCGGCATCCAGGTGCTGCACCCGGGCTGGAGCGTGTGGGCCGACGGTTGCCCCGGGGGCGAAACCCCGGCCGAGGTGGCGGCCCGGGCCGATCGGCTCATTGCCCAGCTGCAAGACCTCAGCGGGCCGGTGATCCTGTTCTCGCACGGCCAGTTCGGGCGCGTGTTGGCCGCACGCTGGATCGGCCTGCCGGTGACCCAGGGCCAGCACTTCACGCTGGGCCCCACATCCCTCAGCGTGCTGGGCTTTGAGCAGGGCTACCCGCAGCGCCGCGTCATCACCCTGTGGAATGCCCCGGTGTGTGGGGGGCTGCGGGCGATCTGAGACACCTGGCCACCGTGGGGCTCATCGGTGCTTGTCACCCAGGTGGTTCGGCTGCTGAAGCCTCGGTCTGCTTCTAAGCTGATGCGGAAGTCTTCGTTTCAAGACGCGTCAGGGCCTTGAAGATCCGGTGCTGCCATGCCCCTGATCAGCGGGCCTGGCTTTCCACCCGAAAGACCTGTTCATGACCACTCTCAATGACTACCTGGCCGAAAAACGCACCGCCGTGCGCGCCCGCCACGCGCAGACGGCGCAAGGCGAAAGCCAGCCCGCCCGGCTGGCCGCCAAGGTCAGCGCCGAAGGGCGCAGCGGGGTGCGCCGCATCCGCATCCGTGATCACCAGATCATCAGTGACAGCCCTTATAACTTTGCGGGCTACGACCTCGGGCCCAGTTCGCCCGAATTGCAGCTGGGTGTGCTGGGTTCGTGCGTGACCCACATCTTCCTGATCCAGGCGGCCGATCGCGAGGTGCCGATCGACAGCCTGGAGGTCGAGATCAGCGGGCAGATCGATCCACGTGCCGGCAAGCCCGGCCATGAACACATTCCGGTCTGGCCCCATGATCTGGCCTACACCGTGCACCTGAGCTCGCCGGCCAGCACGGAAGAGATCGACGCTTTGTTTGAAGCGGTGGAGCGCAGCTGCCCTATCCTGAACCTGCTGCGCCAGCCTCAGCAGGTGCGTGGTGTGGTGAAGCACACGCGCAGCGCCTCGGCGTCTTTGGAGGCTGCAGCATGAGCACCTCATCGCCCTTGTCGCTGGACCACCTGGTCATCCACGTCAAAGACCTTGCAGCAGCGGTTGCCCAGTACACCGCCCTGGGCTTCACGGTGCAGGACGGTGGCACCCATGCCGACGGCAACACCCACAATGCCCTGATCGGTTTTGCCGATGGCAGCTACCTCGAATTGATCGCCTTCCTGAAGCCCGCGGCCTCGCACCGCTGGGGCCGGCACCAGCAAAGTGGCTACGAAGGCTTTGTCGACTTTGCCTTGCTGCCCCACGATGTGGGCCAGGTGGTTCAACGCGCCCAGGCCCAGGGCCTGAACTACCAGGGCCCCATCGAGGGTGGCCGCCTGCGCCCCGACGGCGAGCGCCTGGTGTGGCAACTGGGCATACCGCCCACCCCCGACCTGCCCTTTTTGTGTGGCGACGTGACCCCGCGCGCCCTGCGCGTGCGTGAAGGCGAGGTGCGCGTGCATGCCAACGCCGTGCAGGGCGTGGCGGCGCTGACCCTGGTGGTGCGTGACCTCGCCGCCAGCCTGGCGCACTACCTGGCGCTGCTGGGGGCTGCCGAGCCGCTGCTGGGCCCCACGGTGCTCAGCGGCCTGGGCATAGAACAGGCGGTGCTGTCGTTGGGCACTCAACGCCTGGTGTTGCTGGCCCCGGTGGCCGATGCCGACACGGCGCCAGCCCGCAGCCTGCAACACCTGCTGGACACCCGGGGAGAGGGTGTGCTCGGGGCCAGCCTGCGCCTGGGGGCAGGCCACCCGGCGACATCGACCCACGCCTTGCCCCTGGCCGCCACGCACGGTGCGCCGTTCGAATGGACCCCCGCTTGAGAGCGCCGGGGCCCATGGCCCCAGGTGGGCTGGGTGGGTTAGAGTCGGCGCCTGCCGGGCCCGCCCGGCCCCCCATCGACGGAGACCCCAGGCGTGCCTGACACCACCCCTTTCGAGCTGACGCTGCGCGACACCGTGTTGCGCGGCACCGTGCACCATGGCAGCCCGCTTGCCGAACCGCCCCACCTCCTGGCCCTGCATGGCGGCGGCCAGTCGTCGCGCCAGGGCTTTCGGCCCTTGCTGACGGCCCTGGCCGCCCACGGCCACACCAGCGCGGCGTTCGACTTTGCCGGCCACGGCGAAAGCGGTGGTCAGCTCATCGGCTCCAGCCTGGCCCACCGCGCTGAACAGGCGCTGGCGGTGGCCAGCTACCTGGGCCTGCAGCCCCCGCTGGCGCTGCTGGGCAGCAGCATGGGCGGCCATGTGGCCTGCACGCTGATCGACGCCTTGGCACCCCGGGCGCTTGTGCTGTTCTGCCCCGCCGCCTATGCGCCGGCGGCCCAGCACCTGCCCTTTGGGCCGGCCTTTCAGAGCACCCTGCGCGCCACGGCGTCGTTCGAGGCCTCGCCCGCCTTCGAGGCGCTGGAACGATTCACCGGCCGGCTGCTGCTGGTGTTTGGCACGCAGGAGGACGTGATCCCCGAGGCGGTGCAGCAGCAGTACCTCCACCGGGCCCGCGAGGCCCAAAGCGTCGAGCTGATCCGCCTGGAGGGTGCCGGCCATCGCCTGCACGACTGGCTGGCCCAGCGGCCGGATCGCTTTGCCGAGGTGCTGGGGCGCGTGCGGCTGGCCTTGGAAGGCTGAGCAAGCGCTCAGCAATGATCGAACTCCTGGTCGCACAAGGCCCCGCGCTGAACCACCGCGCCCGGCAAGAGCAATGTGCCAGGCGCCAGCACCGCGTTGGCACCGATTTGGGCGCCGTCGCCCACCAGGGCGCCGAACTTGCTCTGGCTCAGCAAGTGCAAGGTCGTGCCCAGCCGCACCCGCAGCTCGTGCCCGGGCCTTTCGTTGCGGTGGTTGCAGATGATGCTGCCGGCCTCCAGGTTCACCCCGGATCCGAGCACCGAGTCGCCCACGAAATTGAAGTGCGCTAGATGGGTGTTGGCAAATACAAAAGATGACTTCAGCTCGGCCCCCGGGCCGATGCAACAGCCTTGGTCCACCCAGTTGCCGCCACGCAGATAGGCCCCTGCTGCCACCCAACTGCCCGCCCCCACGATCAGTGGGCCTTTGAGAGTGGCGCCCGCCTCGACCGTGGCGCTGCGGTGGATGGCGATCTGCCCTTGGATGAGGTAGTCGTCAGTGGGCAGCTCCGCAAGCAATTGCCCGACGATGGGGCTTGCAGCGGCCGTCAGTTCCCAAGGCTTCAGATCACTGAAACGGGCCAGGGGTGAGGTGCCGATGGCGGCGACATAGTCGGGCAGGGTGATCCTTTGGGGCATGGTGGCTGCTCTGATGCATGGCGGCGTTGTCAGGGCAGGTGATGCTATAAGCCGGCTGCACTGTGCTGCCTCTGGTCAGTCGATTGCCGGCCGGCGCCCCCTGTTCATACGAGGTAGTAGGCCCCCTCGGCGGTGTTCCTCGTGGCTGAAGTGGGTTGCAGCGAACGCGCCTTGCGGATGGCTTTCAAGGAGGCCGAGAACTCCTCGTCTTCCTCCGGGAACACCAACTCTTCGGGAACATAACGATCGGCGCCTATGCGCTTGAGCAGACGATGCAGTTCAGGGCCCACGCCGGCCAGCAACACCGTCAGCCCCTGGGCCCGAGCGTCTTTCAGGAAATGTTCCAGCACCTCGATGGCCACGATGTCGGGGTTGCGGGCCCGTTTCAGGCGCAGCACCAGGTGCTGTGTACCCCGGGCACGGGCCGTCCGGGCAGCTTGGTAGAGCACCTCCTCCAGTTCGGGGGCCGCACCGAAGAACAGCTCGCCTTCAATATCGATGATCAGCACATCGCTGCCTGGCTCGTCATCCTGACTCAGGCGTTCGCGCACTACGCGTTCCGGGGACACGATCAATTCTCTGCTCCGGAGTCTGGAGGCACGGGGCACATAGCCGGCCACGGAGACCAGTACCCCGATCAGGATGGCGAACTCGATGTTGACGAACACACCGGCCAGCGCTGTTGCCAACAACAGCAGCGCGTCGTAGCGCGAGCCCTTGATCACGTAGCGCAGTCGGTCCACGTCGATGAGGCGCGAGGCGGCCACGATCAACAGGCCCGCCAGGGCTGCTTTCGGGATATAGGCCGTCAACGGGCCCAGCGCCACCACCACGACGGCCACCACCAGGGCTGCAAACACGCCCGCGAACCTGGACACGGCACCCGCTTGGTAGTTGATGGCGGTTCGCGACAGGGAGCCCGCCCCCGGCATGGCTCTGAAGAAGCCGCCGACCAGATTGCCGATGCCTTCGGCCATGATCTGGCGGTTGTAGTCCAGCTCTTGCCCCGATTTGTGCGCAATCGCCTTGGCAATCGCCAGGGCTTCCAGCAGGCCCAGAACCGCGATGGCGACTGCGCTGCCCGAAAGATCGATGAACCAATGCCAGCGGATCTCGGGGATATGGAAGCCCGGCAGGCGGGCTGGGACAGACTCGATCAGGGATACTGCAGGCTTGATTCCCGGTCCGTGGGCCGACCAGCCAAATGCCCAGGCGGCGCCCGACACCAGCAGCAACACTAGCAGCATGTCGAGCTGGGGCAGCTGGTAGCGCTTGACCAGGCGGCGGGATACGATGGCGAGTACGATGGCGCCCAGGCTGATGGCCACCGCCTTGGGGTTGATCGGGGCCTCCTGGGACAGGGTCAGCCACAGGCGGTAAAGCACATGCTGATGGCCTGTGCCCTGCGATTTCACGCCGAGCGCGCTGGCCACCTGCCCGATGATGGTGAGCACGGCGGCTCCGACGATGAAGCCGGTCACCACAGATTCCGAAATGTAGCGCGTCAGGTTGCCCAGGCGCAGTGCCGCGATCAGGATCTGCACCACGCCGATCAGCACGGCCAGAAAAAACAAGGCTTCATAGAGCTCGTAGGTGGCACTGGGGTCGATGAAGGCCAGCGCACTGAACACCACCAGCGACACCGCCCCGGTCGGGCCGTTGACCAGATGATTGGATGAGCCCAGCAGCCCTGCCACCGCCGTGAAGACGATGGCGGCATACAGCCCGAAGGTGGGGTCTACCCCTGCTATCAGCGCATAGGCGATGCTCTGGGGCAGTGAGATGGCCGCCACCGTCAGGCCGGCCAGAAAATCGGCGCGCAGGTTCAGCCAAGAGGGGCGCTGACGCCAGAACGAACCCAGGTTGACGGCTGCATGGGTCGGTGTGGCAAGCGTTGCTTCAGTCATGTCGATCTTTCCAGGAGATGCTGGGGCTGGGTGTCACGAGGCCGCGGGGCGTGGCTTTGGGGTGTAGACCAGGTCGATGATCCCGTTGTCGCCAAAGAACCGGTTCTGGGCTTCTTCCCAATTGGCGGCGATAGCCCGGATGTCGAAGAGCTTGAGCGGCGGCAATGTCTTCGCGTGACGGGCGAGCACCTCGGGTTTGTAGGGGCGGTAGCCCTGACGCGCGATGATCTCCTGGGCAGTGTCACTGAACAGGTAGTCCAGGTAGGCGCGGGCTACGTCGGTGTGGCCATTCCTGGCCGTGTTCGCCTCCACCGTGGCCACAGCCGGTTCAGCCAGAATGCTGATGGGCGGGTAGATCAGCAGGAGTTCGCCCTTGGATTCGGCGACTTCGCGCAGTGCCTCGTTCTCCCAGGCCACGTGCACATCCCCGAGCTTCTCTTGCGAGAAGGCGGTGCCCGCGGCGCGTGCAGCCGGTACCAGGAAGGGGGCATGCTGGTACAGCGCTTTCAGGTAGCGCTGCGCGTCGGCGTCGCTGCCGCCGCGCAGCACCACCGAACCCCAGGCCGCCAGGGCGGCCAGCTTGCCGTTGCCCGAGGTCTTGGGGTCTGGCACGATCACCTCGATGCCGGGCTTGACCAGATCGGGCCAGTCCTGGATCTGCTGCGGGTTGCCCTGGCGCACCACAAACACGATGGTCGAAGAGTAGGCCCGGCCCTGGTTCGGCGTCTGGGTATTCCATTGCTCGGACACCAGACCTCGTTTGCGCAGGGCGTCCACATCCGAGGGCAGACCCAGCGTCACCACATCCGGCTGGATCTCGCCCATGGCCGCCAGACGGGCCTGTCGGGACGAGCCCCCGTGCGATTGTGTGACATGTACCACCCCACCTGTGCGCTGTCGGTAGTCTGCAGAAAAGGCCTGATTGATTTCCTTGTAGAGCTCGCGGGTCGGGTCGTAGGACACATTGAGCAACTCTATCGGCGCGGGCCTGTGGTAGTTTGTGAAGACGATGGTTGCCAGTGCAGATGCCGCCAGCGCAATTGCCAGCAGCGTGGGCAACAAGGACTTTTTCGAAGACATGGACGAGCTTGTGCAGAGGTGGAGCACCCAGTGTCATGCTGGCCCGCTCTGACCCCAACGACCGATTCCCGATAACCATATGCGCCCCACGCGCCTGCGGGCCAAAGGCGGGTCCGCGCCCTCAGATCGCGTGTGCCGCCTCCAGGCCCAGCAGCAACTCATGGCGCAAGGCGGCCAGGGCGGCGTCGGCGCGATCGCGTGGGCGGGGCAGGCTGATGGACAGCTCCTTCGGGGTGCCGCCGGCCTGGTTGTCCAGCACCAGCACACGGTCGCTGAGCAAGGCCGCTTCTTCCACGTCGTGGGTTACCAACACAACCGCCACACCGTGCTCGCGCACGATGCTGGACAGAAGTTCCTGCAGCTTGAGGCGAGTGAGTGCATCCACGGCCGAGAAGGGCTCGTCGAGCAGCAGCACCAGGGGATGCGTGAACAGGCCGCGTGCAATCGCCACGCGCTGGGCCTGGCCGCCCGACAACTGTTTGGGCAGGCGCTGCCCAAGGCCTTGCAGGCCGACCTCCTGCAGCAGCGTCTCGACGCGCTGGCGGTAGTCGCTGGGGCGTTCCGGGTCGAAGGCGATGTTGTCGGCCACGTTGAGCCAGGGGAACAGGCGTGGCTCTTGAAACACAAAGCCGATGTCGCGTGTGGTGCCCCATCGGTCCAGCCCGTTCACGCGCACACTGCCTTCGTAGTCCGGGTCCAGTCCCGCGATGATGCGCAGCAAGGTGCTCTTGCCGCAGCCACTGCTGCCGATCAGGCTGACCACCTCGCCGGGCTGCAGGCGCAGCCTGAAGTTGTTGAGCACGGTGCGCTGGCCAAACGACTTGCGGCGCACGTGCACATCGAGCAAGGGGCGCTCGGGGGTGGCGGCCGGGGCTGCGGGCCGGGGGGCTGAGGCCGTTTCGGCCTGGAGGGGGTGCAGGCGGCTCATGAGGCCTCCGGTCGACTGTTCTGGGGGGCCAGGGTGTCTAAGGTGTCGCGCCAGGCCAGCAGGCGGGACTCGGCCCATTGCACGGCGCTGTCGCTGAGTTTGCCCAGCAAGGCCAGCAGGAGGATGGCGGCCAGCACCAGGTCGGCGCGGCCGGTTTCTCGGCCGTCGGTCAGCAGGTAGCCCAGGCCACGGGTGGCGGCAATCAGCTCGGCGGCCACCATGAACATCCAGGCCAGGCTCAGGCCGTTGCGCAGGCCGGTCAGGACCGCCGGCAGGGCCGCCGGCAGCAGCACCCGGCCCACCAGGGCGGTGGCGCTCAGGCGGTACAGGCGGGCCACCTCGATCAGCTTGCGGTCCACATCGCGAAAGCCCGAGGACACCCCCATGTAGACCGGGAAGAAGGCCCCGATGGCGATCAGCGCCAGCTTGGGCGCTTCGTCGATGCCCAGCCACAGCAGCAGCAAGGGCACCCAGGCCAGCGAGGGGATGGCGCGCAGCGCCTGAAAACTCGGGTTCAACCAGGCGGCACTGCGCTGCGACAGGCCCACCAGCGCGCCCGCCGCGATGCCCAGGGCGGCCCCCAGGCCATAGCCCGCCAGCACCCGGGCCGTGCTGGTCGCAATGTGGCCCAGCAGGCCTTGCGGGCCCAGCTCGATCAGCGTCTGGGCGATCTCGCTGGGCGGCGGCAGCAGGCGGGCGGCGACCCAGCCGGCGCGCACCGACAACTCCCAGGCCAGCAACAAGGCCACCGGCAGGGCCAGGCCCTGCCAGTTCCAGTGGGGGCCTGCACTCGCTGTCGGGGGCTCGGTGGGGGCCTGCGTGGCGTCACGCGTCAGCTCGCCCACGCTGGCCACCGGCGGCAGGTCGGCACACACCAGCAGGGCCGGGTTCCAGCGCCGCCGCGGTGGGTGGCCCACCAGGGCGTCCAGTGCTTCAGATTCGGCCTGCAAGACGTCGATTTCGGTGGATGGGACGGCCATGGGGTAGCCTTTCTGTGGGTGTGACGGGGCCTCAACCGGCCTTGATCACCGATTGGGCGAAGCGGGTGTCGACCAGGTCGGTCACCACCTGGGCCAAGGCCGTGCCGGGCTTGACCAGGCCTTCGGACAACAGGATCGGGGCCGCGCCTTGCAGCGCGGCAATGTGCTCCTGCGAGGGTTGGGGGTTGCTCAGGTCAGTGCGCAGCTTGAGCTGCAGCAGGGCCACTTGCAGGCTCACCTTGGCCTCTTCCGACACGATGCGGGCGGCCTCGGTGGTGTTGGCGAGAATCCATTTGCGGGCGCGTTCGTACTGCGTGATCACCCGGCGCACCGTGTCCGGCTGCTGGGTCAGGAACTCTTCGCGCACGTTCAAAAAGCCGTAGGTGTTGAAGGCCACGTTGCGGTAGATCAGGCGCGAACCCTGTTCCAGCTCGCTGGCGGCCAGCAGCGGGTCCAGCCCGGCCCAGGCGTCGACCCGGCCTTGCTCCAGAGCGGCCTTGCCGTCGGCATGCTGCAAGGCCACGATCTCCACGTCGGAGCGCTTCAGGCCCACGGTGGGCAGGGCGCGCAGCAGGAACAGGAAGGGATCGGTGCCCTTGGTAGCGGCCACCTTCTTGCCCTTGAGGTCTTTCAGCGACTGGATGGGCGAGTCGGCGCGCACGGCCAGGGCCGTCCACTCGGGGCGCGAAAAGATGTAGGGCGCCTTGATCGGGTTGCCATTGGCCCGCGACAACAGGGCTGCCAGGCCGGCCGACGAGCCGATGTCCAGGCTGCTGGCGTTCAGGTACTCCAGCGCCCGGTTGCTGCCGGCGCTGAACACCCATTTCACCTGGGTGCCGCTCTTGCCCAGGTCTTCTTCAAGCCAGCCAAAGCGCTTGAGCACCAGGCTGGAGGGCGAGTAGTAGGCGTAGTCCAGGCGCAGTTCCTTGAGCGGGGCGGCGGCTTGGGACAGCGCGGGCAGCGCCAGCAGGGCGGCGCCGTTCGAGAGCAGGGTGCGTCGTTTCATGGGCAGTGAGCGGGTGTGGCGTGTGTTGGGGATGCGGGATCAGACCCGCGATCATTGGCCAAACCCCCTGCCGGAGCCACGAACGTTTTCGGCTGTGCTTATGCAAAAAACGCGGTGACTTGGGGCTGCTGAAAAACTCAGGCGGCCCCGATGGCTCAAGCCACCCTGGCAAACGCCTGGGCCAGGTCGGCGATCAGATCGGCCGGGTCTTCCAGACCGATGTGCAGGCGCACCACGGGGCGGCCGGCCAGGCCGCTGGCCTGCCACAGGCTGTGCTCCTGCAGGCGCTCGGGGGCGGCGCGCAGGGCCAGGCTTTCGTAGCCTCCCCAGGAGGCGCCGATGCCGAAGTAGCGCAGGGCATCGACAAAGGCGTTGGCCTGGGCCTCGCTGGCCTGGGCGAAGGCAAAGGACACCAGGCCGCTGGCGCCGCTGAAGTCACGCCGCCACAGTGCATGGCCCGGGTCATCGGGCAGCGCGGGGTAGAACACCCGGGCCACCTGGCTTTGCCCTTGCAGCCATTGCGCCACCTCGGTGGCGTGGCGCTGGTGCTGGGCCAGGCGCACGCCCAGCGTGCGCAGGCCGCGCAGGGCCAGATAGGCGTCGTCGGCACCCACGGTCAGGCCCAGGGCCTCGTGGGTGGTGGCCAGGCGGCGGGCCAGCTCGGGGCTGTCGACCACCACAATGCCCTGCATCACGTCCGAGTGGCCTGCAATGTACTTGGTGGCGGCCTGGATGGAGAGGTTGGCGCCCAGCGTCAAGGGCTTGTGGAACCAGCCGCCGCTCCAGGTGTTGTCCACCGCCACGGGCACCCCGCGCGCGTGGGCGATCGCGGCCAGGCGTGGCAGGTCCAGCAGCTCATACAGCAGCGAGCTGGGCGATTCCAGATACACCAGCTTGGTGTGCGGCGTGATGCGCTCGGCCAGGTCGTCCGCCTGGGGTGAGAAGTATTCGAGCCGGATGCCCAGGCGCTGCAGCAGGGTCTGATCCACCCGCCGCACGGGCGAGTAGACGCTGTCCGACACCAGGGCGTGGTCGCCCGGCGAGAGCAGCGACAGCAGCACCAGGGTGATGGCCGACAGGCCCGAGGGCGCGAGAAACGCCCGGTGGCCGCGCTCCAGATCGGTCACGGCCTCTTCCAGGGCCTGGTGCGTGTCCAGGCCGTGGCGGCCGTACGAGGCCACGCGCTCACCGGCCACACGGCGGTGGTGCAGGTCGGCGTAGGCGGCGGTGTTCTCGAAGCGCACGGTGCTGGTGCGCACCACCGGGATGTTCACCGGCCCGGCACCGCCTTGCAGGGTGGGGGTGCCGGTGTGCAGCAGCCGGGTGGCGTCACGCGCATCTTGTGCGGGGTGGCTCACCGGCTCGCTCATGCCACGTCCTTGCTCGGGTGGAACTGGGTGGCGTTGTAGTTCACGATGGTGCCGTCGGCCTGGTAGCCCACGCGCCCGCTCAGGGTTTCCAGTGGGCGGCCGTACAGGTGAAAGTGCAGCGTGGGCTCGGTGCCGGTCACGTAGATGCTGTGGATGTCTTCGCCCAGAAAGCCCGTGGGCGTGCCAGGTTGCACGGTCAGCTCGCGCACCAGCTCCAACTGGCCGCGGCCGGGCTGGCTGCGGTCATCGGTGCGGCGGTAGATGCGATTCACCTCCTGGCCTTCCACGGCCACGATCACGGCCCAGGTGGTGTGGTCGTGCGGCAGGGTGGTCTTGCCCGGGTTGATCGAGTTCAGGTACAGCGCCAGGCCGGCATCGCCGTCGGCGGGGTTGAGGCGGTAGCGGGTCGAGGCTTCCACCCCGGCCGACACGGCGGGCGGCGGAAAGTCGGCCCGGCTGAACAAGGCCTTGTCGGCGGCCAGTTGCTCCAGGCGGGCAATGATGGCTTTCAGCGTGTCGCGGCTGGGCGGCTGGCCGCCCAGGATCTGGCGCACGTCGGCCAAGGTGGCGTCCACGGCGCTGCGGCGGCGGGCTTCGAGGGGGCTGAGGGTGTCGGACATGAGGGGCTCCTTGAGAGGGGAAGAAAGAAGGGCGTCTGGAGAATGGGCAGGCTTCAGATCGCGAAGCGGAAGCGGTCGATGGGCAGGGCCACCACCTTGTTGTCGGGGGCGTAGCTCTGGGCCCCCAGCGAGGCGCCCAGGGCGCGGCGCAGAAAGGCCCGGGTGCGTTCCTGCTGCGGGTTGCCGAACAGGCGGGCGGCCGGGCCTTGTTCCACGATCAGGCCGGCCTCGGTGAACACCACCTCGTCGCTCACCTCGGCGGCAAAGCGCATCTCATGCGTGACCAGCACGCAGGTCATGCCGTCTTCGGCCAGCTCACGGATCACGGTCAGCACCTCGCCCACGGTTTCAGGGTCCAGGGCCGAGGTCACCTCGTCAAACAGGATCAATTCGGGCTGCATGGCCAGGGCGCGGGCAATCGCCACGCGTTGTTGCTGGCCGCCCGACAGCTCACCGGGGTAGGCGTTCTCTTTATGGGCCAGGCCCACGCGCTGCAGCAACTCGCGCGCCTGGTGTTCGGCCTCGTCGCGCGGGCGGCCGTTCACGCGCACGGGGCCCAGCACCAGGTTGTCCAGCACGCTGAGGTGCGGAAACAGGTTGTACTGCTGGAACACAAAGCCCACGCGGCGGCGCAGCGCGATCAGCTCGGCCTCGTGGCGCAGCCGGTCCACCCGCGTAGCACCCACCGTGATGGTGCCCAGCTGCGGGCGCAGCAGTCCGGTGATGCAGCGCAGCAGGCTGGACTTGCCCGAGCCCGAGGGGCCGATGATGGACACCACCTGGCCCGGCAGCACATCCAGGCTGATGCCCTTGAGCACTTCGTTGGCGCCAAACGAGAGGTGGATGTCGCGCAGGCTGACCAGGGGTGTCGGTGCTGGCGTCCGGGGCGGGTTCTTGGGGGCGTCAGTGGCGGGCATGGCGGGCTTCCAGCGCCTGGGTGGCGCGAGCAATGGGGTAGCAATAGGCAAAGAACAGCAAGAGCAGGCTGGCGTAGATCAGCACCGTGAAATCGGTGCGCGACACGGTGTTGCTGGCGATCTGGGCCGCGTCCACCACGTCGTGCACGCCCACCAGCGAGGCCAGCGAGGTGGCCATGGTGATGCTGGCGTAGAGGTTCATCCACGGCGGCAGCATGCGCCGCACGCATTGCGGCAGCACCACCAGCCGGAAGATGTCGCGCCGGCTCAGGGCCAGCGACTGGGCCGCCTCCCACTGGGCGCTGGGGATGGACTGCACGGCGCCGCGAAAGATCTCCGCCACGTTGGCGCTGGCCGGCAGGGCCAGACCCAGCACCACCTTGATCCAGTCCGGAAAGGGCAGGCGCCAGTGGTGCAGCTGCAGCTCGAACGGAAACACATAGGTGCTGAAGTACACCAGCACCAGCACCGGGGCATTGCGGAACACCTGCACATAAAGGCGTGTGCCCCCCCGCACCGGCGCCAGCGTGGACAGGGACAGGGCGCCGATCAGCAATCCGGCCACCGTGCCCAGGGCCATGGCCAGCACGCTGATGCCGATGTTGGCCCCCAGGCCCAGCAGCAGCGTGGGCAGCCACTTGGCCAGTTGCTGCAAGGCCACCGGTGGGCTGGCACTGAGCTGGGTCCAGGCGGCCAGGCCCAGCAAGGCGGCCACGGCTGCCGTCAGCCAGGGCCACAGCGGCGCGTCATGCCCGCTGGCAGGGTGGTGGGTGTCATGTGCCATAGCCGGGCATCCTCAATCGGTTTTCCAGCCAGCGGCCAGCGCGGCTCACGCCCCAGGTCAGCAGGCCGAAGTACAGCAGGATCAGCAGCAGCAACTCCAGCACGTTGTCGCGCTGCGTCCAGATCATGATCGATTCGTAGGTCACGTCGCCCACCGCGATGGCCGAGGCCACGGCCGTCATCTTCACCGCGTCCACCAGGTTGTTGACCAGGGAGGGCAGGGCAAAGCGCAAGGCCAGGGGCAGCTCCACCTGCAGCAGCAACTGCCGGCTCGACAGGCCCAGCGAGCGTGCGGCCTCCAGCGTGACCGCAGGCACGGCCTGCAGGCCGGCGCGCAATGCCTCGGCGTGGAAGGCCGCCTTGTGCAGCGCCACCACGATCACCACCCAGGCAAAAGGCGTCAGGGGGTTGCTGGCGCGGCCCTGCAACTGCTGGTTGATCAGCAGGTTCAGCACCAGAAACGCGCAGTACAGCTGCACCAGCGTGGGCGTGTTGCGGGTCAGCTCCACAAACACCCGGGTGGGCCGGCGCAGCCAGGCGCGCGGTGAGTTCAGGCCGCTGGCCAGCCCCACCCCGGCCAGCAGGCTCAAGGGCAGGGTCACGGCGCACAGCTGCAGGGTCACCCACAGGCCGCGTGCAAAGGCCTGGCGCTCACCGGCATCGAGCACGAAGGCGTAGTTCAGCCCCAGGGCGCGGGTGGCCTGCACGGCTTCTTGCAGCCAGGATGAATCTGCCATCAGGCGTTCTCCAGGGCCGCATCTGCCGCGGTGGTGTGTTCGGGGTGGGCGGGGCGTTGCGGTTCTTGCGTTTCTTCTAGTCGGCCCAGCGCCCGTTCGATGCGCCGCAGGGCTTCCTGCAATTGCGCGTCGCTGGCCGCAAACGACAGGCGCAGGTAGGGCGAGCGCCCGTAGGCGCTGCCATCGACCACGGCCACGCCTTCCGATTCGAGCAGCCAATCGACCAGATCGGTGTCGCTGTTGATCGGTGCGCCGTCAGGCCGTTGGCGGCCGATCAGGGCCGCCACATTGACGTAGATGAAAAAGGCACCGGCCGGCGCCAGCGCGCTCAGGCCCGGGATGGCGTTCAGGCCGGTGCTGACCAGGGCGGCACGGCGCTCATAGGCCAGGCGGGCCTGGCTCACAAAACTTTGGTCGGGGTGGTCCAGTGCGTCGGCCACGGCAGCCTGGGCCACCGCGTTGGCACCCGAGGCGGCCTGCGACTGGATCACCGTCATGGCCTGGATCAGGGCCAGCGGGCCGGCGCCCCAGCCGATGCGCCAGCCCGTCATGGCATAGGTTTTGGAGGCGCCGTTGACCAGCAGCGTGCGGCCGGCCAGGTCAGGGGCCACCTGCAGCCAGTGGGCCGGGGCCTGGGGGCCGAACCAGATGTGTTCGTACACCTCGTCCCACAACACGGCCACCTGGGGGTGGCGGCGCAGCACTTCGGCCAATGCCGCCAGCTCGGCCGCGTCATACACCGCGCCGCTGGGGTTGCCCGGCGAGTTCAGGATCAGCCAGCGCGTGCGTGCCGTGATGGCCTGTTGCAAGGCCTGGGGGCTGAGCTTGAAACCGGTGGATTCATCACAGGGCACGACCACCGGCACGCCGTCATTGACCAGCACCATGTCCGGGAACGAGGGCCAGTACGGGGCGGGCAGGATCACCTCATCGCCCTCGTCGAGTGTGGCAGCCAGGGCGTTGTAGATCACCTGCTTGGCGCCGTTGGCCACCGTGATCCGGGCGGCCGGGATGTCCAGCCCGTTTTCGCGCTGGTACTTGCGGCTGATGGCCTGGCGCAGGCGCTGTGTGCCCGGCGTGGGCGTGTAGCGGGTTTCGCCCCGCTGCATGGCGGCCACGGCCGCCTGCTGGATGAAGCCGGGCGTGTCGAAGTCGGGCTCGCCCGAGGTCAGGGTGATGATGTCGCGGCCCTGGGCGGCCAGGGCCGCGGCGCGGGCGCTGGCCGCCGCCACGGGCGACAGCTTCACGCGTTGCACGCGGCGAGACAGGGCGATGGCGGTCGGGGCGGTGGTGGAGGTGGGGGGCTGGCTCATGGCGGGAGGTCAGTGGGCCGTTCCAGGCAGTGCCTCAGAACGGCGCGTGGTCAAACTGCTTGCGCTGGGCCTTCTGGTTGGCGCTGCGCAGGTAGTCGTCGGGCACACCAAAGCGGCGGGCCAGCGCGCTGCCGCTGCGGTGCCAATCCTGGATGGCCTGGTCCACCCAGGCCACGGTGTCGGTCTCGCCGCGACGTGCCCAGACCACCGTGGGGGAGGGGATCAACTGGTCGGGGGGGGCCAGGCGGTAGTCCTTCCAGGCCGCAGCGCTCTCGCCGTTGAGCGTGTCGTACAGCGCTGGTTGGATGTGCACCGAGGCATCGCAGGTGCCGCCCTCCAAGGCCAGCAGCGACTCGGGAATGCCGCGCAGCCCCTTGACGATGGCGCCGTAGGTGTCTTTGAGCGGCTTGGCGAAGTTGCTGCCCTGCGAGACACAGGCCACCTTGCCGCGCAGGTCTTCCCAGCGTTTGATGGGGCTGTTGCGCGGCACCACGGCGGCACCGCCCACCAGGTTGTACGGGGTGGGCGCAAAGCTCAGGATCTCGTCGCGCTCCTGCGTCCACTGGATGTTGGCGATCAGCAGGTCGACCTTGCCAGCTTGCAGAAACTGCACCCGGGTGGAAGCCACCACGGGCACGGTCTCCAGCTCCACGCCCAGGCGGCGGGCCAGATCGCGGGCCAGTTCGGTCTGGAAGCCTTCGATCTTGCCGGTCTGGGTGTCCAGGTAGCCAAAGGGCGGGCCCACGCCGTCGATGCCGACGCTGAGCTTGCCGCGTTGCTTGATCTTGTCGAGTGTGGCGTCGGCCCAGGCCGGCGCCATGGCCCCGGCCCAGACCGAGCCGATGACGGCCAGCAGGGCCAGTGTGTTGCTGCGCAAAGCCCGGCTCATGGGGCGGCCTTGAACTTGGCCTGCAGTTCGGGCAGCAAGGGGTTGGGCGGCGTGATGCCCAGGCGCTTTTCGGTCTCGATCAGCCAGCCGCTGCGGTGCCAGTCGCGCACCACCTTGTCGACGGCGGCGATGGTGTCGGCCTCGCCCTTGCGGGTCCAGACCACCGAATTGGCCGCCAGCAGTTCGGTGGCGATGGGGGCGGCATAGTTGGCCCATTCGGCGTTGCCGCGCAGCAGCGGGTGGATCAGCGTGGCGTCGTGCACGGCGGCCACGCAGGAGCCGCCCTTGAGGGCCAGCAGCGATTCAGAAGCGCCCTTGTAGCCTTGCACCGTGGCGCCATAGTCGTTGGCCAGCGGCTTGGCAAAGCTGCTGCCCTGCGAGACGCACACGGTCTTGCCACGCAGGTCTTCCCATTGGCGGATGCCGCTGCTCTTGAGCACGGCGGCGGTGCCCCCCACCCGGTAGAAGGGGGTGGGCGCATAGCCCAGGGTCTCGGCCCGCTCGGGGTTGAGTTCCATCGAGGCGATCAGCAGATCCACCTTGCCCGAGATCAGAAACTGCACCCGGGTGGCTGTCTGCACCTGCACCAGGTCCACCTCCACCCCCAGGCCTTTTGCCAGGGCGCGGGCCAGCTCAGGGTTCCAGCCCACCAGCTGCTGGTTGGACGGGTCGATCGAGCCAAAGGCGCTGCCATTCACCAGCACGCCGATGCTGACCTTGCCACGCTGCTTGATCTTGTCGAGCGTGGCATCGGCCTGCGCCACGGCCGGCAGCAAGGCGGCCACCGTCAGGCCGGCAGCCAGCAGCTTGGAGGTCAGGGGGAGGGCGGTGAGGAATCGGGGCATGGGTTGAATCTGTATTACCAACAAAGGGGGAGCGATGGTGCCTTCACCCCCCAGCGGCTGCCAAGGAACTGTTTCAACTAAGGTTATGCAGATCGACCTGTTCGTGAACAGGGCGCTCAGTCGAGCTGGAACCCGGCCAGTTCATCGGGCTGGCATTGCGCGATCAGCCCGGTCTCCCAGGCCAGGTAGCGGCGGGCTGCCTCCAGATTGCCGTCGTGGCGGTCGTGCACAAAGAACAGGTAGTCGATGGCTTCGGCGTCGCTCGGGCTGTCCGGTGTGGCCTCGGTGGGCAGGCCGGCGGCCAGCCAGTCGGCCTGCAGCGCCCAGTGCACCTGCGTCCAGCCGGCCTCGCTCAAGTCGGCCGCGGCCAGTTGGGCCAGCTCGGCGCTGGGTGCCAGCACCAGCACGGGCAGGGCGGGCTCGGGCGGCGCCGCCTGGGCCAGCGAGGGCCGCACGGCCCAGCGGGCCCCGGCAGCGTGTTGTTGGCGGTAGGCCATTGAGGCCTGCACGTCGATCAGGGCGGGCTGGTGTTGGCTCGTCCAGTCCGGCAGGGCGTGGGCGGTGACTCTGTGCCCGGCGGGTGGCGCCCAGTCGCCGGCTTGGCGCAGGGTGAGTGCGGCATGGATGCCGCCTTCCACCGTGGCGGCTTCATAGCCCATGCGGCGCAACCAGGCCGCGATCACCGGGGCACGCACGTCCTCGTGGTCCAGCAGCAGCACGCGGCTGCGGCGCACGGCCACGCTCTGGTCGGTGGCCTGCAGCAGTTGCCCGCCGGGGGCATGGCGGGCGCCCGCCAGGGTGCCGGCCCGGTACTCGGCCTCGCTGCGCACATCGAGCACATAGGTGCTGCGGCCGGCGTCGTCGAGCCAGGCCTGGGCCTGGGCCACGCTCAGATGGGGGGCGCCGGCGGCCTGGGCATCGCGCCGGGCGGCCGCCTGGGCTGCGGGGTCGGGGTTCACCGGGCCTTGCACCTGGCGCTGGCTGCCGTGCTCCAACGTGAGGCCGGCCAGGGCCCAGCCCTGGGTGCCGTTCTCCAGGGCCAGCACCGGGTTGGGCAGGCCCAGGTGGCGCAGGATCTCGGCACCGATGATGCTGCGTGTGCGGCCGGCGCAATGCACCACCACCGGGGTGCTGGCGTCAGGCACCTGGCGGGCCCAATGGGCCGCCAGTTCGCCGTTGGGCAGCGACACTGCACCCGGGATGGTCATCTTGCGGTGCTCGGCCAGCGTGCGGCCATCGAGCAGCACCAGGGCTTCGCCGGCCTGCTGACGGCGGTGCAGCTCGGTGGCCGAGATGTGGGGCGTGTGGTAATGGGCCTCCACCAGTTCGCCAAAGGTCTTGGAGGGCAGGTTCACGCCCTGGAACAAGGTGTAGCCCGCGGCGGCCCAGGCGGGCGCGCCGCCCTGCAGCACATGCACCTGGGTGTAGCCCAGGGCCTGCAGGCGGCGGGCGCCCCGCTCGGCCACGCCGTCGCCACTGTCCAGCAGCACCACGCGCACGTCGAAGCGGGGCAGCAGGCGGCGCGCGTCCAACTCCAGTCGGCTGTAGGGCAGGGGAATGGCAAAAAAGGGGTGGCCTTCACCAAACTGGCCGGCCTCGCGCAGGTCCAGCAGGGCCACCTCCTGGCCGTCGTTGAGCCATTCACGGGTGCGCTCGGCGCTCAGAGTAGCGAGGGGTGGGTGGGCAATGGACATGGGTTTCGCAATGGAGTGGGTGGCAACGAGGCAGGGGTGAAGGCGCCGCAGCGGCGGCATGAAGCCTCAGCCTGCGCCGACGCGTGAGTGTGAGGCGCATCGGTGCCGGCATGCGGAACAATTTCTTCTTAACAAATGCGAATCCATTTGTTGTTGGCGTGGGGGCCGGGCACTCCAATGCCGGCATGCTTGAATCTTTGTCGTCTGTTTTTTCTGCAACCTTGCGTGGCGCATGGCCTGCCCTGGGTGGGCCTGCCGCATGAGTGCCGTGCTGCTCGAGTCCGTCGAGGCCCCCGAGCTCACGGGGCGGCCTGAAGCCGCCCCTGAGGTCTTGCGCATCGAACAGCTCACGGTGAGTTTTGGTGAGCACATCGCCGTGCGCGGCCTGGACCTGCAGGTGGCCGCGGGCGAGATGTTGGCGCTGGTGGGTGAGTCGGGCTGCGGCAAGTCGACCACGGCGCTGGCCGTGCTGCGCCTGCTGGGTCCCCAGGCCCGCAGCAGGGGCCGCTTGTGGTTGCAGGGGCGCGATCTGCTGGCCTTGCCCGAGTCGGCCTTGAGCTCGGTGCGCGGGCGCGAAGTGGGCATGATCTTCCAGGAGCCCATGACCTCGCTGAACCCCTTGCAGAGCATCGGGCAGCAGGTGGCCGAGGCGGTGCGCCTGCACGAGCGGCTGCCGCCCGCCGCCCTGCGTGAGCGCGTACTGGCCTTGCTGGCCCAGGTGCGTCTGCCCGAGCCGGCCCAGCGCTACGACGACTACCCGCATCAACTCTCGGGCGGGCAACGCCAGCGCGTGATGATTGCCATCGCCGTCGCGTGCCGGCCCCGTCTGTTGATTGCCGACGAGCCCACCACCGCGCTCGACGCCACCATCCAGGCCGAGATCCTGGCCCTGATCGATGGCCTGCGCCGTGAGCTGGGCATGGCGGTGCTGCTGATCACCCACGACCTGGGCCTGGTGGCCCAGTGGGCCGATCGGGTGGCCGTGATGCACGCCGGCCTGAAGCTGGAGGAAGGCCCCGTGGCCGAGGTGCTGGCCCGGCCCCACCATGCCTACACCCGGGGCTTGCTGGCGGCCTCGCTGCATGGCAGCCAGGTTCCCCACTACCGGGACACCCGCCTGGCCGAGATCCGTCAGGATGCCGAGGGCGGCTTTCGCGTGGTGCGCCCGCCTGCCCGCCCGGTGCAGGCCCTGCCCGTGGCGGCGCCGGCCTTGCTGGAGGTGCAAGACCTGACCGTGCGCTACGCGGGCCGGGGCGGCACGGCCGCCGTGCAGGGTGTCAGTCTGCAGATCGCTGCGGGCGAGACGCTGGGCCTGGTGGGCGAGTCGGGCTGTGGCAAATCCTCGCTGTCGCGGGCACTGGTGCAACTGGTGGCGGCCGAATCGGGCCAGGTGCGCTGGCAGGGACTGGACCTGTTGGGCCTGTCGCCGCGCGAGCTGCTGCCCTGGCGGCGCCGCATCCAGATGATCTTCCAGGACCCTTTCAGCTCGCTGAACCCGCGCCAGCGGGTGGAGGACATCCTGGGCCACGCGCTGCGCCTGCACGGGGTGCAGCCGGCCCGTGAGCGCGACCGCCGCATTGACGCGATCCTGTCGGACGTGGGCCTGCCGGCCACGGCCCGCCGGCGCTACCCGCATGAATTTTCGGGCGGCCAGCGCCAGCGCATCGGCATCGCCCGTGCCCTGGTGCTGAGGCCCGAGCTGGTGATCTGCGATGAGCCGGTCTCGGCACTCGATGTCTCGGTGCAGGCCCAGGTGCTGAACCTGCTGGTGGACCTGAAGGCCGAGTACGGCCTGTCGTACCTGTTCATCTCGCACGACATCGCCGTGGTGCGCTACATCGCCGACCGCGTGCTGGTGATGCAGGCCGGCCAGGTGGTGGACAGCGGGGCCCACCCCGGCTTCTGGCAGGAGACGCGCCACCCCTACACGCAGCGCCTGCTGGCCTCGGTGCCAGGGGCTGCGGCCGACCCATCGAGCGACCGGCTGCAGGCACGGGCCTGACGCGTTGGCCGACGCGAGCCAGCTCAGGCACGTGATCCCATTCATTTCTTTGACCCACTCCTACACAAGCAAGACACCATGAAATCCGCGTTGAATCCTTTCCTGGCAGGCCTGACCGGCCTGGCCCACGGCTCCCGTCGTCATGCCCTGCACGGCATGCTGGCCTTGTCTGCCGCAGGTGCCCTCGGCACCCTGGCCACGCCGGCCCTGGCCTTGACGCAGGCCCTGCCCAACACAGAGCAGGGCGCCCAGCGCGGCGGCGTGCTGGAGGCCGTGGTGCACCCCGAGCCGCCTACCCTGGCCTTCTTCATCAACACCTCGACCCCGGGCCGCACCGTGGTGAGCAAGATCTTTGATGGCCTGTTCGACTACGGCCCCGACCTGAAGCCGCGCCCTCAATTGGCCGAAAGCATCGAGGTCTCGCCCGATGGCCTGACCGTGCGCCTGAAGCTGCGCAAGAACGTGCTGTGGCATGACGGCAAGCCCTTCACCTCGGCCGATGTGAAGTTCTCGGCCGAAGAGGTGTGGCGCAAGTACGCGCCGGTGGCGCGCCGCGTGTTCCAGCACCTGACCAAGGTGGAGACGCCGGACGCCCACACCGTGGTGCTGACCCTGGCCAAGCCCACGCCGGTGATCGTCAACGCGCTCGACGTGGTGGGATCGCCCATCCTGCCCAAGCACCTGTACGAGGGCACCGACATCCCGAACAACCCCTACAACAACAAGCCGGTGGGTACCGGGCCCTTTGTGTTCAAGGAATGGCAGCGCGGCAGCCACATTGCGCTGGAGCGCTTCGACAAGTACTGGCAGCCCGGCCTGCCCTACCTGGACAAGCTGACCTTCAAGATCATCCCCGACGTGGCCGGCCGTGCCGCCGCGCTGGAGACCGGCGCCATCCAGTACGGTGAGCGCAACCCGGTGACCTTTGCCGACGCCGACCGCCTGGCCGCTTCGCCCAACCTGGTGGTGAGCACCGAGGGCTACAACGGCTTTGCCGGCTGGCTGTGGCTGATCCCCAACCTGCGCGACCCGATCCTGGGCAAGCTCAAGGTGCGTCAGGCCATCTTGCACGCCATCGACCGCCAGGCCCTGGTCAAGACGGTGTGGGGCGGCTATGCCGCACCCGCCACCGGCCCGGTGTCATCCCTGCTCAAGACCTTCTACACCGCCGACACCCAGCAGTACCCGTTTGACCGCAAGAAGGCCGAGGCCCTGCTGGACGAGGCGGGCTACCCCAAGAAGGCCGATGGCTGGCGCTTCAAGCTGGACCACGACTTCATCCCCTTTGGCGACGACTACCGCCGCACCGGCGAGTACGTGCGCCAGGCCCTGCGGGCCGTCGGCATCGACGTGACCCTGCGCAGCCAGGACCTGCCGACCTGGACCAAGAACGTGTTTGCCGACTACAACTACCAGCTGGTCAGTTCCTGGGGCATCAACTGGCAAGACCCGCAGCTGGGCGTGGAGCAGCACTATTGGTCCAAGGCCGAATCCAAGGGCACGCCGTGGCAGAACGCCTCGGGCTACGCCAGTGCTGAGGCCGATCGCCTGCTCGAGGCGGCCCAGGTCGAGCGCGATGCGGCCAAGCGCGTGCACCTGTACCAGGACTTCCAGAAGCTGGCGCAAAAAGACCTGGCCCTGCTCAACCTGTTCGAGTTCCGCTGGTTTGGTGTGTGGGACAAGCGCCTGCGCAACGTGACCGACACCTTTGACCACAGCCAGAACAACTTCGCCCACGTGTGGCTGGAGCCCAAGAAGTAAGCCGAGGCCTGCGATGTTGCAACGAATCCTGTGGCGTGCGCTGCAGTTGCTGGGCGTGGTGCTGGCCACGGCGGTGCTGAACTTTGCCCTGCTCAAGGCCTTGCCCGGTGACCTGGTGGACGTGATTGCCAGCGAAAGCGGCAGCGTGTCGGCCGAGTACGTGGCCGAGCTGCGCCAGCTCTACGGTCTGGAGCGCAGTGCGCCGGCCCAGTTGCTGAGCTATGTGGGGCGTGTGCTGCAGGGCGACCTGGGCTACTCGTTCCGTTTTGGTGAGCCGGTGCTGGCCCTGGTGCTGCAGCGCCTGCCGGCCACGCTGTCGCTGGTGGGCGTGGCGCTCACGGTGTCGGTGCTGGTGGGGGTGTTGCTGGGCGTGGCGGCGGCGCGGCGGCCGCATGGCCTGGCCGATGCGCTGATCTCTTCGGCCGCCACCCTGGGTTACTCGGCCCCCATGTTCTGGACGGCGCTGATGCTGATCGTGCTGTTTGGCGTGCGGCTCGAGTGGTTTCCGATTGCCGGGGTGCGTGACATCAGCGCCGGCTACCAGGGCTGGCGGCTGTTGCTGGACCAGGCCTGGCACCTGGTGCTGCCGGCGCTCACGCTGAGCATCTATTACCTGGCCGTGTACGTGCGCCTGACGCGGGTGGCCATGATCGAAAGCCTGGCCGAAGACTTTGTGCGCACCGCCCGTGCCAAGGGGGCGCCAGAGCGCACCGTGGTGTGGCGGCATGCCCTGCGCCATGCGCTGCTGCCGGTGCTGACCATGCTGGGCCTGCAAAGCAGTGCGCTGCTGGGCGGCTCGATTGTGGTGGAGACGGTGTTTGCCTGGCCTGGTCTGGGGCAGCTGTCGTTCGAGGCCATCAAGAGCCGTGACCTGCCGGTGCTGCTGGGCGTGCTGCTGTTCAGCGGCGTGCTGGTGGTGCTGGTGAACGCGCTGGTCGATGTGCTGCAGGCGCGGCTGGACCCGCGCATCCGTGTGACGCGCCGGGCCCCGGCGCAAGGAGTTCCCGCATGAAAGCCTGGTATCTGCAACCTGCGGCCTGGCTGGGCGCCAGCTTGCTGCTGCTGGTGGGGCTGGCCGCCCTGCTGGCCGGCCACCTGTACCCCGGCGACCCGCTGGACATGGTGGGCGCGCCCTATGTGTGGCCCGGCCGCCAGGCCGACACCCCGCTGGGCACCGATCTGATGGGGCGCGATCTGGCGGCCGGCCTGGCCCATGGGGCGCGGGTGTCTCTGTTGGTGGGCTTCTCGTCGGCCCTGATCGCGGTGGTGATCGGGGTGCTGGTGGGCGCCGTGTCGGGCTTCTACCGGGGGCGCGTGGATGCGGTGCTGAGCCGCATCACGGAGTTCTTCCAGACCATTCCGGCCTTCTTGCTGGCCATCATCCTGGTGGCCGTGCTCAAGCCCACCTTGGGCACCATTGTGTTCGCGCTGGGGGTGACCTCGTGGACCGGGGTGGCGCGCCTGGTGCGGGCCGAGTTCCTGACCCTGCGCGAGCGTGAGTTCGTGAAGGCCAGCGTGGCCCTGGGCGCCGGTGACCTGCACCTGATCTTCCGCGAGATCCTGCCCAACGCCTGGACCCCGGTGATCGTCTCCACTGCCTTGCTGGTGGCCAACGCCATCCTGTCGGAGGCGGGGCTGTCGTTCCTGGGCCTGGGCGACCCGAATGTCGTCAGCTGGGGTTCGATGATCGGCCTGGGCCGCGATGCCTTGCGCACCGGCTGGTACATGACGGCCCTGCCCGGGCTGGCCGTGGTGCTGACGGTGTTGTCGCTGAACCTGCTCAGCGATGTGCTGCATGCCGCCTTGAACCCTCGCCTGAGTCGGGGTCGAGCCCGGGGCTGAGGCCGCGCGACCTCTTTCATACCTAGCAAGCGGGCGCAGCCCCCAGCGACCCGCTGCGCACCGCCCCCTTTTGAACCCCCTCACCATGACCCAAGCCAAACACCTGCTGCTCAACGCCTTCAACATGAACAGCGTGGGCCACATCAACCATGGGTTGTGGACCCACCCGCGCGACACCTCCACGCAATACAACACCCTGGCCTACTGGGTGGAGCAGGCGCGCCTGCTGGAACGCGGCCTGTTTGACGGGCTGTTCATCGCCGACATCCTGGGCGTGTACGACAGCTACCAGCAGTCGGCCGATCTGACGCTGCGTGAATCGGTGCAATGGCCCATCAACGACCCGGCCCTGCTGGTGTCGGCCATGGCCGGCGCCACCCAGCACCTGGGTTTTGGCATCACCGCCAACCTGAGCTACGAGACGCCCTATCTGCTGGCGCGCCGCTATTCCACGCTGGATCACCTGAGCCAGGGGCGGGTGGGCTGGAACATCGTCACCGGCTACCTGGACAGCGCGGCGCGCGCCATGGGCTCGCCCCAGCAACTGCCGCATGACGAGCGCTACGACCGGGCCGACGAATACCTGGAGTTGCTCTACAAGCTGTGGGAGGGCAGCTGGGAAGAGGGCGCGGTACGTCGCGACAAGACAGCCCGTGTGTTTGCCGACCCGGCCCGGGTGCACCAGGTGCAGCACCAGGGTCGGTATTTCCAGTCTCAGGGCTACCACCTGTGCGAGCCTTCGCTGCAGCGCACGCCGGTGCTGTTCCAGGCCGGCAGCTCGGGGCGTGGGCTGCGCTTTGCGGCCCGGCACGCCGAGTGCGTGTTCGTGTCCATCCAGGACCGCGACAGCACACGCCGGCTGGTGCAGCAGTTGCGTGAAGAGCTGCCCCGCGCCGGCCGTGCGCCGGACGACGTGAAAGTGTTCATGGGCCTGACCGTGGTGGTGGCCCCCACCGAGCGCCAGGCGCGCGAGAAGTTCGAGGAGTACCGCCGCTACGCCAACCCCGAGGCCGGCATCCTGCACCTGGCCGCCACCTCGGGCATCGATTTCTCGGCCTATGCCGACGACACCCCGCTGATCCAGCAAAAGCCCAGCAACGGCATCGAAAACACCATTTCGCGCCTTAGCGGTGGCCGGCTCGATTACACCTTGCGCGACCTGCGCGAGGACCTGGCCCTGGGCGGCCGCTACATGACGGTGGTGGGCGACCCGCAGCAGGTGGCCGATCAGTTGCAGCAGTGGGTGGCCGACACCGGCATCGACGGCTTCAACCTGGCGCGCACCGTGTACCCCGAGAGCTTTGCCGACTTCATCGACCTGGTGGTGCCTGAGCTGCAGAGCCGGGGCGTCTACAAGACGCAGTACGCCGAAGGGCCGCTGCGTCACAAGCTGTTTGGGCAGGGGCCGCATCTGAATGCCCGCCACCCCGGCCTGGCCTACCGGCGCTGAAGCAGTTCAAGCGATCAGGCGCTGCGTTTTGAGCGTCTTTTCTTCTGACCCACACCGACACCCGGAGCCCTTCATGACGAATCCACTGTCTTTTTCCTCTGTCCAAGCCTCCATCGAGGCGCGCCGCCGCTGGTTGCAGCAAAGTCTGGCCCTGGCCGGTTTCGGCGTGTGGGGTGCCGCTGTCCACGCCGCCCCCAAGGAGGCCCCGGGCAGCACCAAGGTGCTCAAGGTGGGCGTGACCACCGGGCCGCATGAGCAGGTGTTCGAGGTGGTGCGCAAGGTGGCCGAGCGTGACTACGGCCTGAAGATCGAGATCGTGCCCTTCACCGACTACGTGCGCCCCAACGCCGCGCTGGACGCGGGGGACCTGGACGCCAACAGCTACCAGCACCGCCCCTTCCTGGCCGCGCAGATCCGAGCCCGCGGCTACAAGCTGGTGGGCTTTGGCGCCACCTGGATCGGGCCGATCGCGATCTACTCAAAGAAGTACAAAAGCCTCAAGGACCTGCCCGTGGGCGCCACCGTGGCCATCCCGAACGACCCGGCCAACGAAAGCCGGGTGTTGCTGCTGTTGCAGAAGGCCGGCCTGCTCAAGCTCAAGCCCGGCATCGATCCGGTGGCCGGGGTCAACGCCACGCCGCGTGACGTAATCGAGAACCCGCGACAGCTCAAACTGCTGGAGATCGATGCGGCCCAGCTGCCACGCACGCTGGACGACACCGACGCGTCGGCCATCAATGCCGACTACGCGAACAAGGCCGGCCTGAACCCGGTGCGCGACAGCCTGCTGGTGGAAGACAAGGACGGCCCCTATGCCTGCCCGATCGCCGTGCGCGAGCAGGACAAGGACCAGCCCTGGGTGCGTCAGCTGGTGAAGGCCTACCAGACCGACGAGGTGCGTGATTTCATCATCAAGACCTACGCCGGCGGGGTGATCCCGGCGTTCTGAGCCGGGGGAAGACAGCCTTCACCCACCGCTGTGCGGGTCTCGGGAAGCCAGTTCATTCCTGCCTGCCAATGACCTTGAAAGGCGGACAACAGATGTTTGGGGTCAAGGACTCATGACCTCATTGAAGAGGTCGGGGTGTCGATCCAGCAGTTTGAGCAGCTTGACCAAGGCCAGAGGGGGCTTGGTCTTTCCGTTCTCGTAGCGCGAAAAGGCATTGATGCCACCACCAAAGATTTCCGCGGCCTCGCGTTGGCCGAGGTTGAGCTTCTTGCGCACACGCACGATGAAAGCCGGGTCAACAATGGCTGCGTTCACCTGCTTGTTGAACGCTTGCATTTCGCGCATGACGCGCTCGGTTTCTGCCGAGTCAGTGATGGACTCGCCACAAGCAGGGCAAAATTCGGCCGTGACTGCGGGAATCACCGTGTTTTCGCCTTTGTAGGTGTAGGCTAGGTCGCGCGTGTCGTGGATCAGTTCTGCTGCGCCGCAAACAGGGCATTTCATGTTCATAGCTCCTTGAAAGACACGATCAGCACGTCATTCATGACCGTCAATTTCAGGTAGACGGCGCCCGCCTGCGTGCTGGGGCGGTACACGTCCTGCCAAATCGTGTGATCGGCATGGGTGGTCATGCTCTTGTAAAAATCGGCCGGCGTCAGCGCCATGATCACGGCCAGCATGTCGGAGAACGTCAAGCCCAGTGCCGTTGCCCCTAGCCTGGCCGACTGGGTTGTGCGGACTTGGCCTGCCGAAACCAGGGCTCGGACGGTTGCCAACTTGCAGTGCGGCGTCGATTTCTCCATGCAAGAAATCTAACCTAGTTGGTTGGTGGTTGCAAGTTGCCCTGGGTCCATGGCTGGCTGTCTGTTTGCGGGGGGCCGCTGAAGGGCGTCAGGCCGCCAGCGCCAGCCGCTGCACGCTGCCCACCACTTCAAGGGCGGCGCGGGCGGCTTCCTTGCCCTTGATGCTGAAGTGGCGGTGGAAGTACTTGCGGTGCTCCACGTGCTCATGGAAGTGGTGCGGCGTGAGCACGGCCGAGATCACCGGCACGTTGGTTTCAAGTTGCACCGTCATCAGGGCCTGGACCACGGTCTGGGCCACGAAGTCGTGGCGGTAGATGCCGCCGTCCACCACCAGGGCGCAGCCTGCGATGGCGCTGTAGCGGCCACTGCGGGCCAGGCGTTGGGCCTGCAAGGGGATCTCGAAGGCGCCGGGAACGCGGATCACGTCGATCGCGTGGGCGGGCACGCCGTGTTCGCCCAGCTCGGCAATGAAGGCCAGGCGGGCCTGCTGCACGATGTCGGCATGCCAGGCGGCCTCGATGAAGGCAAAGCGGGCATTGGCAGGCAATTCGATCGGGCCCAGGGTGGAGGCGCCGTCAAGAGGGGGAATGGAGAGGTCGGTCAGGCTCATGGTCGTTGGCGAGGGTGCGGTGCTCGGGCTGATGCAGGTTGTGGGTTCACGGGCATCAGGGCGCACGCGCACCTCCCCGCGCCGGCCCTTTGCGGGGGCAGGTCGCCATGAGGCACGTGTTCTCTTCACTCCGGACTGTGACCGTCGGCCCCGGAATCACACCGGGTCTGCTGACCCCGGCCACGCGGTGGTGGCCGGGCGCTCGCGGGCTTGTGCGGGCTGTGCCGCCATCACCGCCGGTGGGGACTTTCACCCCGCCCTGAGAACGTTTTGGGTGTTGCGGCTGCAAAGCCTCAACGCAGTCATCTTAAGAGGCCACAAGGGTCGATGCCGCCTGGTGGTCAGACGCGTTTCGCATATCCATAGTCGCTGCGTCGGGCTTGGTCCAGGGGCGCTTCAGGAGTAGAAGCTGGGCGGCGGCAGCTGCTCATTCAGCGCCCATTGGCCCAGTTCATTGAGTTTGTAGTCAATGGGGTCGTGCAGGCTTTGCGTGCGCAGGTTGCGCCAGAAGCGGTCCAGGCGCAGGGCGCCCTGGGTGGCGCGGGCGCCGGTCACCTCGAACAGGCGGCTGCTCAGGTCCAGCCCATGGCGGCTGCTGGCCACCTTGGCGGTGGACACGGCTACAGCCACCTGGCCCCGTTGCTCGGCCGTGAGCTGATCACCCTGCTGCCAGGCCGCATCGAACAGGGCGGCGGCCCGCTCGACCAGCAGGCGGCTGCTTTCCAGGCCCACCCAGAACTCGCCATAGTGGGCCAGCACGTAGGGGTCTTGCCCGGCTTCGCTGACGCCCGACTTGAACCAGGGGCGCGACTCGGTGCGGGTGAAGCGGCGTGCCTCTTCAAAAGCGCCCTCGGCCACGCCGAGGAACATGTGGCTGAAGATCAGTTGCGCCAACAGCGGCCGCAGGCAGGCCTGGGGCGTGCTGAGTGGGCCGGGCTTGAGCAGCAGCTCGTGCACTTCGATACGCACCTGGTCGAAGGTGACGCTGCCGCTGTCGGTCTGGCGCTGGCCCATGTTGTCCCAGTCGCCGTGCAGGGTGATGCCGGCGCGTGCGGTGGGCAGGGCGGCGATCAGCAGCTTGCCCGAGGCTTCGTCCAGGGCTGAGGCGATCAGCATGTCGGAATCGGCCGAGCCCGAGCAAAAGCTCTTTCGGCCCGAGAAGCTGTGCCAGCCCGTGTGGTGTTGCACGGTGGTGCGCTTGTCCAGCGGGTTCAGGGCATTGCCCCAGAACCAGCGCTGCTGCACGGTCTGGCTCAGCCATGGCTGCCATTGGGCGGGCTCGGCAAACAGACGCACCGTGGCCAGCATCAGGTGGTGAAAGCCGAACACATGGGCCAGCGAGCTGTCGGCCTGGGCCAGGCGCCGCACCACGCCCAGGGTGGTGCGCCAGTCGGCGCCCAGGCCCCCGAACTCAGTGGGCACCGACAGGGCCAGCAGGCCGCTGGCCCGCAGCGCATCGCGCTCGGCCTTGGGCGTGCCGCCCGCCAGATCGCGCTGGGCTGCGGTGGTGGCGAACTGGCGTGCCAGGGTGTCGGCCGTCTGCAGGGCCTGGTTCAAGGCGGGGTTCTGGCTTGTATGGGCTTCGGGCGGGGGGATGAGGGTCATGAATCGGGTGCGGGGGGGCAGAGGGGGCCGGCTTTGGGCACCAGCGTAAACCGGGCTGCGGCATCTGTCGATGCGCGCATGCCCGGGGTCGGGGGAGGCTTATTTGCTGAAGTAGTCGGGCAGGCGGTAACCCGCCCATTGCGGGTTGGCGCGGAAGAACTGCTGGAACTCGGCCGACTGGTAGGCGGCCACGATGTCCTTGGCGAACTTCGCGTTCTGGTTGCTGCGTTTGACGGCCACCACGTTCACATAGGGCTGGGTCATGTCCTCGAGTTTGAGCGCTTCGGTCAGCTTGAGGCCCGAGGCGATGGCGAAGTTGCCCTGCACGGCGGCCAGATCGGCATCGGCCAGCGAGCGCGGTGCCTGGGCAGCGTCCAGGGGCACCAGCTTGAGCTGCTTGGGGTTGGCCACCACATCGCGCTCCGACACGCTGGTCGGGTTGACGCCGGGCTTGAGCTGAACCCAGCCCAGGCCGGCCAGTATGTTGAGGGCACGGGCCGCGTTCACCGGGTCGGCCGGCAGCGTGACGGTGGCGCCGTTGGGCACGGCGGCCAGGCTCTTGTGCCGGGCCGAGTACAAGCCCATGGGCGGCGTGGGCACGTTCACGATGGGCACCAGGTCAAAGCCCTGGCTTTTGTTGGTCGACTCGAGGTACAGCGTGTGCTGGAAGATGTTGGCGTCGATCTGGCCGCGCTCCACCGCGTCGTTGGGCTGCACGCCCTGGCTGAATTCGACATAGCGGATGTTGTAGCCCTGCTTCTTGAGCAGCGGCTCGATGCCCTTGCTGAAGGCGTCGCGGTAGGGCCCGGGCATGAAGCCCACGCTCAGATCGGTGGCCGCCGCAGTGGCGGGCAGGGCGCTCAGGAACAGGGGCAGCAGCAAGGCGCCCAGCCCGATCAGGCGGCGGGTGGGGGCGTGTGGGGCCAAGCGTGTCGGGGCGGTGCGGCGGATGTGAGGCATGGCGGGTACTCGGATGCGGGTGTTGGGTGGTGGGCCTGGGCGTCAGGCAAACCGGTATTGCAGCCTGAGCCGTGCCTTGGGCGAAGCGCGATTTCCGCATATCGAGATGCGCTGTGCGTTGGCCTCATCAGGGCGGTGCCGTCCTGTCCGCTGCCATGGCCTGCAGGCAGGCCGCCGCATCGCCGCGCACCAGTCGCACGCTGCAGGCCAGCATCAGGTTGAGTGGCAGGCCGAAGTCTTCCACCTGGTAGCCCTGGGCGTCGTAAAGCCGGCCATCGGGCCCAGCCTCGTGGGGCACACGTTGCAGCAGCGTGCGGTCGTCATCCACATAGGCCCACACGGGCTTGCCCAGGGCGTGGGCAAAGCCCACTTCAAAGGCGGTGCCTGAGTCGGGCTCCAGCCCCCGAAAGGGATTGAGGTTGGCCAGCACCGCATCGGCCTGCCGGATGGCGGCCAGGTTGCTCTGCAGTATCCAGTGGGCCAATGCCGGGCCCTGCAGATCGGGTGGCGGGCTGGGGTCGGTGGGGTAGTGGCCCACAAAGCCGTGCTGGCGGCACAGCTGCTGCAGAGCCTGGCCGTGTTCGGCGGCATTGGGGCGGAACACGTCAAAGCCGGCGAGGTAGAGGTGGGTGGGGGCGTTCATGGGTGCTTGGGAATCGGTGGCTGGTGCAGCCCTGATGGTCGCCGATCCAGCCGATGGCAAAGCGGCGGAGCTGGTTTTGTTCTTATGAAAAACAAAAATGACAAAAAAGCTATTTTGATAGATTAAACTGCCAATAAACGCTTTTATTGGTGTTTTCCTTGACAGGAAAGTATCTAAAAAATCAATTTAAATGATACTAATGCTTGCTTATCATGGTTTCATAGATATGATGCAGTGTGATTTTTGAACATTCCATTGACTGACCGAGGCCATCATGAACACCCTGAGACAACTGAAGATTGGCGCCCGACTGGGCCTGGCATTCGCCGCCGTGTTGCTGCTGCTGACCCTGCTGGGGGGCTTTGGCATGTACCAGACCAGCCAGGCCAACTTCTATGCCAAGGATTTGGGCACCAACTGGCTGCCCAGCGTGAAGGTGTTGGGCGATATCCGGGCCACGCTCAACGACATCCGTCGCGCCAGTCAGAGGCACATCCTGGAAATCTCGCCAGAGGGAAAGCTGGCACAACGGCAGCGACACGATGGTGATCTACAAAACAAGCTCCCTAAATTGCTGGCACTGTATGAGTCGCTCATCGCCACCCAAGAGGAGAGTCAAGGCTTTGAGAAGATCAAGAGCAGTTTGGAAAAGTACAAGGCTCTGGACACGAAGCAGATGCAGTTGGCCGAGGGCTCGGAGGCCGACATCATCGAGGCCCGCAAGCTGTCTATCGGTGAAACCTCTCAAGCTTTCGCCGAATTGACGACCTATGTTGGCAAGAGCGTGGACATCAACATCGATGGCGCCGACAAGTCAACGGCCGCCGCCGCCGTCAGCTACCAGCAGGCCTTGATGGTGTCGGGCGGCGTGATCGTCATCGCCGTGCTGATGGGGGCCGTGCTGGCCGTGGCGGTCACGCGCTCCATCACCCAGCCTCTGATCACCGGCGTGACGGTGGCCGAGGCGGTGGCCCAGGGCGACCTGACCTCGAAGTTCGACATCCAGGGACGCGACGAGCCGGCCGATCTGCTGCGTGCCTTGCAGCACATGAACGACCGCCTGGTCGACATCGTGGGGCAGGTGCGCCTGAGCAGCGACAGCATCGCCACCGGCTCGGCCGAGATTGCCACCGGCAACGCCGATCTGAGCCAGCGCACCGAGCAGCAGGCCAGCAACCTCGAAGAGACGGCGGCCTCGATGGAAGAGCTCAACAGCACCGTCAAGACCAATGCCGACACGGCCCAGCAGGCCAACCGCCTGGCGACAGAGGCCACCCATGCCGCAGAACAGGGGGGCGCCGTGGTGGGCCGGGTGGTGGCCACCATGCAGGACATCTCGGCCTCGTCAAAGAAGATCTCGGACATCATCGGCGTGATTGACGGCATTGCGTTCCAGACCAACATCCTCGCACTGAACGCCGCTGTGGAGGCGGCCCGTGCCGGTGAGCAAGGCCGTGGCTTTGCCGTGGTGGCCAGCGAGGTGCGCAGCCTGGCTGGTCGTTCAGCAGAGGCGGCCAAGGAGATCAAGAGCCTGATCGGCGCCAGTGTCGAGAAGGTGGAGAACGGCACCACCTTGGTCGATGAGGCCGGCCAGAGCATGGAAGGCATCGTGAACCAGGTCAAGCGCGTGAGCCAACTGATCAATGAGATCTCCAGCGCCTCGATGGAGCAGAGCAGCGGCATCAGCCAGATCGGCGATGCGGTGAACCAGCTCGATCAGGTGACGCAGCAGAACGCGGCGCTGGTCGAAGAGAGCGCGGCGGCCGCCGACAGTCTGAAGAACCAGTCTCAGCGCCTGGCCGAGCTGGTGTCGGTGTTCAAGATCGACGGCCAGCCCAGCCGGGTGGGGCTGGCCAGCGCGGCACCGCTGCCATCGCGTCAGTTCAGCAAGGCACCGGTCATTGCACCCCTGCCCAAGGCCGCCGCCAAGCAGCCCAGCCTGGCCAAGGCGCCCAGCCCGGCGCTGACCAGCTCGGCCAAGGCCACTGCCGGGGCCAATGAAGACTGGGAGTCGTTCTGAGTCAACGCTGCACGCACCCAGTGGGGTGCCTGCGCTGGCGTGGATAATCGACTCCCCTGCGCCTGCCTGCTGGTTGAGGCGCGGACATGTGCAACGCGTGGTTCTGCGACCTGAAGCCATCACGCCAACAGCGAGGCGGGAAAATGATCAAACTGCTGATCGTCGACGACCAGGAAGACATCCGCCAGCTCTTGCGCATGGCCACAGAAAGTGTGGCTGCGGACGTGTACGAGGCTTGCGATGGCCCCCAGGCCTTGGCCCTCTGGGAGCAGAAAAAGCCGGACATCATCTTGCTGGACGTGATGATGCCCGGCGGGCTGAGCGGCTTCGACGTGTGCCGGGCCATCCGCGCCAAGGGCGGCCCGCAACCCAAGATCATCATCGTCAGTGCCCGCGAGCGCCTGGACCACCATTACGAGGGTTTCGAGGCCGGCGCCGACGAGTACCTGATCAAGCCCTTCAACCTGATGGCCCTGGTGAAGATCGTCAAGGAGATGGCACAGGCGCTGCAGCGGTAGGCGCACTGAGCGCACTGAGAGCAATGAGCACGCTGGGCCCGCCTGGCGTGGGCTCAGACGCTGCCCTGATCCAGCCCGTGCTTTCGGATCTTGTCGTGCAAGGTGGTCTTGGCCACGCCCAGGGCTTCGGCGCTGCGCGCCAGGCTGCCGCCATGGCGGCGCAGGGCGTCCGCAATCAGGGCCCGTTCAAAGGCTTCGACCGTGCCGGCCAAGGGCTGGGCCTTGGCTGCGCCGGTGGTGCCTGAGAACGGTGGCGAGCCCCCCTCGATGCCCAGCACGCAGCGCTCGGCCACGTTGCGCAGCTCACGCACATTGCCGGGCCAGGGGTAGGCCATGAGCTGGCGCATGCGCTCGGCGCTGGTCTCGGGGGCCGGGCGCTGGTGCCGGGCGGCACCTTGCAGCGCAAAGTGCTCAAACAACAAGGGAATGTCTTCACGCCGCTCGCGCAGCGGCGGCAGGGCCACGGTGGCCACACTCAGCCGGTAGTACAGGTCGGCCCGGAAGCGGCCCTGGTCGGCCAGGGCCAGCAGGTCGGTCTTGGTGGCGGCGATCACGCGGCAGTCGATGGGGATCAGCGTGTTGGAGCCCAGGCGCTCCAGCGTGCGCTCCTGCAGCACGCGCAGCAGCTTGATCTGCATGCCCAGCGGCATGCTCTCGATCTCGTCGAGGAACAGGGTGCCGCCGTTGGCGTGTTCGATCTTGCCGATGCGTTTCTTGGCCGCACCGGTGTAGGCCCCGGCCTCGTGGCCGAACATCTCGCTGTCGAACAAGGTGTCGGGCAGGCCACCGCAGTTGATGGCCACAAAATGGCCCTGGCGGCGCGGGCTGGCCTCGTGCAGGCAGCGCGCCACCAGCTCTTTGCCGGTGCCGGTCTCGCCCTGGATCAGCACATCGGCCGCGCTGCTGGCCAGGCCCGCCAGCATCTGGCGCAGGCGCTGCATGCCGGGTGCCTGGCCCAGCAATTGGCCTTCGATGGTGTCGCGCTGGGCCAGTTGGCGGCGCAGCTCGCGCACCTCCAGCACCAGGCGCCGCTTCTCCAGCGCGCGGCGCACGGCACTCACCAGGTACTCGGGGGCGAAGGGCTTCTGGATGAAATCGTGGGCGCCATCTTTCATGGCCTGCACGGCCATGGCAATGTCGCCGTGGCCGGTGATCAGGACCACGGGCAGCTCGGGGTCCAGGGCCATCAATTCGCGCATGAAGGTCAGCCCGTCGCAGCGCGGCAGACGGATGTCGCTGACCACGATGCCGGCAAAGTCGGGCCCCAGGCGCTTGCGCGCCGCCTCGGCGCTGCCCACGCTGTCGCAGGCAATGCCTTCGAGTTGCAGGGCCTGCTCGCAACCCAGCACGATGTCGGGGTCGTCTTCGATGATCAGGACTTTGAGGGCGTCAGTCATGAGGGGGGCTCATTGTGTCAGAGGGCTCGTCGGGGGCTCTGGGCAGTTCCAGGGTGAACACGGCGCCGCCCTCGGGGTGGTTGGCTCCGCTCAGGCTGCCCTGGAACTCGCGCACGATGCCGGCCGACAGGGCCAGGCCCAGGCCCAGGCCCACGCCGGCTTCCTTGGTGGTGAAGAAGGGTTCGAACAGGTGGGCCCGCACGGCCTCGGCCAGGCCGGGGCCGTGGTCGCGCACCTGTACCTGCACCCGGTCGGCCTGCTGGCTACAGCGGATGTCGATGCGCGGTCGCTCGGGGGCGTGAACCGCATCGAGCGCATTGCCGATCAGGTTGATCAACACCTGCTCCAGCCGGTTGCCATCGCACAGGGCCACCGGGCAGGGGCTGCTGGCAGGGCACTGGATGACGGCCTGGCTTTCGGCGATTCGGCCTTCGAGCACGGCCAGGGCATTGGCCACCGCCTGGTCCAGCGGCACAGGGCGGCTGGCCACGGGCGACTTGTGGGCGAACGAGCGCAGTTGCCCGGTGATGCGGCCCATGCGGTCGGCCAACTGGGCCATGCGTTCGAGGTTGGTGCGGGTGGTGGCCAGGTCGCCGCGCTCCAGAAATCGCAGGCTGTTGCCCGACAGGGTGCGCAGCGCGGTCAGGGGCTGGTTCAGCTCGTGCGCGATGCCGGTGGACAGCTGGCCGATGGCGGCCAGCTTGCCGGCCTGCACCAGCTCGTCCTGGGCTGCACGCAGGTTGGCCTCGGTGCGGGTGCGCTCCGTCACCTCGGCCTGCAGTCGGTGGTTGCTGGCCCACAGATCGGCGGTGCGCTGCTCCACCTTGCGCTCCAGCTCGTCGTGGGCGGCCTGCAGGGCCTCGCGCGCGGCCAGCCGGTCTTTCAGGTGGCGGCGGCGTTCGTTGAGCATCAGGCCCAGCACGAACAGCAACGCCGCACCGATGAGGGCGATCAGGGCGTGGCTTTGGGCAATCTCGTCGACCTGCTCCAGGTGCGAGAGCACGGTCAGGGTCCAGGGGGTGCCGGGCAAGGCCCGCGACTGCGCCAGAAAGCGGCCGGCCACAGGGTAGACCGAGACCATCTCGGGGCGCTCTTTGGCGATGCTGACCAGGCGGGCGCCGTGGTCCAGCTCGCGCAGCTCACGCAGGCCCAGGGGCTTCAGGGCGCGGCGGTTGTACTGCTGGGTCTGGTCGAAGGCCTTGGCCGTGGCCTCGTCCAGCGTGCGCAGGGTGGTGAACTTCCAGTCGGGCACCGAGCCCAGGATGACCACGCCGTTCTCGTCGCTGACCAGCACCGGGGCCTCCACCGTGGTCCAGGATTGTTCGAGCTGGTCCAGGCTGACCTTGATCACGGCAATGCCCTGGGTGCCGCGGGCATCGACCAGGGTCGAGGCCAGGTAGTAGCCCGGTTCACCCCGGGTGGTGCCGATGCCGAAGAAGCGACCGCTGCCCTGGGCCACGGCATCGCGGAAATACGGGCGAAACGACAGGTTCTCACCCAGGTAGCTGTCGGCGCGGCGCCAGTTGCTGGTGGCCAGCACCAGGCCCTGGGGGTTGATCACATAGATGGCCAGGGTGCCGGCCCGGTCGTTGAGCTGCTCCAGGTAGGCATTGACCTTGTTCGGCGGCTTCTGGCCAGCCGGGTGGGCCAGCAGGTCCAGCACCTCGGCCTGCAGCTCCAGGGTGCCGGGCAGGAAGGCGTATTTGCCGATCTCGCGCTCCAGGCTGGCGGCATACAGGTCCAGCCTGTGCAGGCCGGTGGCCTGGATCTCGGCCAGGCCCAGGCGCTGCGCCATCTGGTAGGCACCCAGGCTGCTCAGGCCCATCAGGGCCAGCAGCAGCAACAGGATGGGGGCAAAGCGCGGTGCACGCTGCAGGTGGCGTGCAAAGGTGCTAAAGAGAAACTTTGGAGGCATGGGCGGCTGACGGAGATGGTAGCAGTGCCGCCAGCCCCCGGGGGCTGGAGGGCCTCAGGCGCGGGCGGCCACGGCGCTGTCGTCACCTTCCACCGGCAGCGCTTCTTCGGCTTCGGCCAGGGCCGGGTCCACGGGCGAGATGGCGCCTTCCCACTTGGCCACCACGGCGGTGGCGATCGCGTTGCCCAGCACGTTGGTCATGGTGCGCCCCATGTCCAGGAAGTGGTCGATGCCCAGGATCAGCAGCACGCCCGCTTCAGGCAGCTTGAACATCGGCAGCACGGCGGCCACCACCACCAGCGAGGCGCGCGGCACCCCGGCAATGCCCTTGCTCGACACCATCAGCACCAGCAGCATGGTGATCTGCGCGCTCAGCGGCATGTCGATGCCGTAGGCCTGGGCGATGAAGATGGCCGCGAAGGTGGTGTAGATCATCGAGCCGTCGAGGTTGAACGAATAGCCCAGCGGCAGCACGAAGCCGGTCACGCGCGGGCTCACGCCAAACTTTTCGAGCTGTTCCATCAGCTTGGGGTAGACCGATTCGCTGCTGGCGGTCGAGAAGCCGATCAGCATCGGTGTGCGCACCAGCTTGACCAGGCGGAACACATCGCGGCCCAGCACCAGGTAGCCTGCGGCGATCAACACCAACCACAGGGCGGCCAGGGCCAGGTAGAAGCTCAGCATGAAGCGGCCGAACACGCTCAGCATGCCAATGCCCTGGGTGGTGATGGCGCCGGCCACGGCACCGAACACGCCCACGGGGGCAAAGCGCATCACGTAATCGGTGACCTTGAGCATCACGTGCACCACCTCATCGAGGGTGGCCACCAGCGAACGGGCGGCCTGGTTGTGCAGGTGCCCCAGGGCCAGACCGAAGAACAGCGAGAACACCAGGATCTGCAGGATCGAGTTGCTGGCCATCGACTCGACGATGCTCTTGGGGAACACCTGGGTGATGAACTCTTTGAGGTTGAGCGATCCGGTCTTGAGCTGGGTGCTCGTGCCCGCATCGGGCAGCGGCACGCTCAAGGCGGCGCCGGGCTGCAGCAGGTTGGCAATCACCAGGCCCAGCAGCAGCGAGACCAGCGAGGCGCTCAGAAACCAGCCCACGGCGCGGGTGCCGATGCGGCCCACGGCCTTCGAGTCACCCATGTTGGCCAGCCCGGCGGCCAGCGTGGCAAAAACCAGCGGCGCAATGATCATCTTGATCATGCGCAGGAAGATGTCGGTCAGGATGCTGAAGTAGCCCGCGATGTCTTTCGCGGCTTCGGGGCTGGGGGCATATTCATGGCAGGCATAGCCGACCAGCACGCCCAGGACCATGGCCAGGATGACCAGGGTGGTCAAGCGATTGAGTTTCATGTTGTTTTCCGATGGATGCGATCTGTCGTCCGAGGGGGCGGAAGTCCCTGTCGACCAGGCCGCACCCAGCCCACGCCCGGCCACCCGTTGAAGGGGGCGCTGCGCGAATCGGGTCAGTTCTTGTCTCCAGGAAATTCAGGGCCACGCCAGGCGCAGCCGCCTTCTGTTTTGCACGGAGCGTGCCAGTCCTTGCCGTGCGCAAGAGGCTTGATTTGAAAGGGAAATTTCGGACCCCTGGCAGGCTTCTGGTCGGAAATCCGAATCCTGCGTCCGGATGGGTGTTCGGAAATCCGAATGCTTGGCGCCGTTGCGGCAACTGGCCCCGATCTGCACAGGGTTTTAAAAAATCATTCGACAGGCATGTTCTTGTTTTTTAAGATGTGCAAGTAATACATCTATTTAAAAAGGACCTCTCCATGAACACCGCCGAGCTCGAACCCACAGCCGCCCAGGCCACGGCCAACCCCCTCATTGACCAGGCCCTGGGTCGCATTGCGGTACAACTGCCGGGTGCCACAGCGGTGTTCCGCCGCCTCAAGCTCGACTTTTGCTGTGGGGGTCAGATCAGCCTGGGTCAGGCGGCACAAGACAAGGGGCTGGACCTGGCGGCGCTGCTGCGCGAACTGGGCGGCCTGCAGCGTGACGACACCCCCACGGCACCGGTGCAGGCGCCGGCCCTCATCGACCACATCCTGGAGCGTTTTCACGCGGTGCACCGCGAGCAGCTGCCCGAGCTGATCCGCATGGCACGCCGGGTCGAGGCGGTGCACCGTGATCATCCCCAGGTTCCGGCCGGCCTGGCCGCGCACCTGGAGCACATGGAGCAAGAGCTGCTGGACCACATGGCCAAGGAGGAGAACGTGCTGTTCCCCATGCTCAAGGCCGGCGGCAACGCCTTTGTACCGCAACCGATCGCCATGATGCGCCATGAGCATGTGTCCCACGGCGCCGAACTGGCCCGCATGCTGGCCCTGGCCCACGACATGGTGCCGCCCCCCGGGGCCTGCAACACCTGGCAGGCGCTGTATGCCGGGCTGCAGCAGTTCCATGACGACCTGATCCAGCACATCCACCTCGAAAACAACCTGTTGTTTCCGCAGTTCGAGCCGGCCATGGCCCAGGCGGCCGGTGCGTGCGAAGGGGCTTGTTCCTGCGCATGAAGGCTGTCGCGCGGTGAGGGTTTGCCGCATGATGTCCTGTGATGCCACCATCTGCCACCTGCTTCGCCCGCCATGAACGCCACCGTCCGACTCGCCAACCCCTCTTTGCTGCCCGGCCGCCCCGGGCCAGACGCCAGCTATGCGGCCCCTTACGAGATGCTGGCCGCATGCCACGACAAGGTGCTGCGCATGCTCGACCTGCTGGAACGCCTGCAGGCCCACCTGCGTGAACAGGGGCCTGACGGCCAGGCGGCGCAGGCCGCGCAGGCCGCGCGCGACGTGATGCGCTACTTTGACCTGGCCGCGCCGCTGCACCATGAAGACGAGGAGCGGCATGTGTTCCCGCTGCTGTTGCACAGCGGCAACCCGGCCTGGGTGGCCCTGGCTGGGCGATTGCAGCAGGAGCACCGCGCCATGGCCCCGGCCTGGGCGGCGCTGCGCCAACAGCTTGAACGGGTGGCTGCGGGTCAGGGCCAGTCGCTGCAGGCCGAGGGCTTTGCCAGCCTGTACCGTGCCCACCTGCAGGCCGAAGACGAACTGGCCTACCCAAGCGCGCGTGGCCTGTGCAACGAGGCCTTGAGCGCTGAAATGAGCCGCGACATGATGCAGCGCCGAGGCTTGCCGGGGCTGTGACGCCCCCGATCAAGGGGTGATGAAAAGCGGGCCCGCCTCGCCAGGGTGGATTCATGTCTGCCCACCATTGAGAAACTGAAAGAAAAGGCGTTCAGACTTGGAGCGAGGCAGGCCCTGAAACAGCCTGCAGGGCAGGGTGGCCGGCCCGGGCCAGGTAGCGGGTCTTCCGGGCTAGGCGCCTTGCGCGGCGGCGGGCCGGTCGAGGTGCTCGCGGATGACGGTGCTCAGCTCGTCCAGCGTCAGGCGTTCTCTGGCGCTTTCCACGCGTTCCTCGGGAATGCGCACCTGGAAGGCATCTTCCAGCGCGAAGACAAACTCCATCAACGACAAGGAATCCAGGCCCAGGTCCTGCAAGGTGGCGCTGGGCTTGATCAGCGCCCCCTCCACGTGAAATTTGTCCATCAGGATCTGCTGGACGGTGTGCTCGATGTTCATGGGGGTGTTTGAAGCAGGTGTTGTCTGTGTGAGGGGCGTTTGGCGGGCCGGGCCGGGCGGCTTACAGGCGGGCCAGGACCATGCCCAGTGCCGTCAGCACCGAGACACTGAAGATGCCCACCCCCACGGCGCGTCGGCGGTTCATCTGCACCCACAGGATCACGCCCGAGATCGACAGAAAGACCATGCTGCCCGCGATCGTGTCGACCAGCAGGATCCAGGGCACGGTCATGCCCGTGCCCTTGTGCAGATTGGTCAGCGCAGCGATGAAGCCGTGCTGTGTGGTGTTGATGCCGACGGAGCGGTTGCCCTTCCAGTACTCGACCTGCACGGTCTCGTGCGGGCCACCGAAGTTGAACACCCAGCGCTCCGGCTGGCGCGGCGCCTCACCCTGAGTGGCGCCTTTTTCGGCCCAGGGCAGGGCTTTGGCGGGGTCGATGCGCACGCTGTTGGGCGGGCCCGAGAAGCCCAGCGCGGGGGCCAGCCATTGGCCCATGGCCTCGGGGGTGCTGGGGGGCGGGTCGGCCAGCGCCATCTGGGCATGGCTTTTCTGCTGGTTCAAGGGCAGCTTGAGCACGGCCCGGTGGTTCAGCCAGATGCCGCTCAGGCCAAAGACCAGGCCCAGCAAGGCGCCCCACAGCCCGATCCAGCCGTGGGTCTTGCGCACCCAATGCACAAAGCGCGAGTAGGTCTGGTGGCGGCGTTTGGCGCGGGCGGCATCTGCCGACGGGTTCTTGGCGCTGGCTTCTAGGGTTGTCATGGCAACAAGGCGTGGGTGGGGCGGGGCACTGGATCGGTGCTTTTCTGTCAAGGGGGCAGGTGACCGTTCAGACATCGAATGATAACCATTATCATCTAATCCAATGACCTGCCAGCGAGAAGTCTTCTTCATGAAGGTGTCTCAAATAAGAATAAATCTCATCTAGAATGCAAACAACGCTGGGGTCAAAAGCCCGGCGCCAAGCCCTTTGCCGTCCTGGCCGTCTGGCTGGGATGCTGTCCTCGGGCTTTCTTTCGTCACACCCTCTGCACCAGCAAGCGCTTGCCAGCCAGTGCCTAAATTCAGTTTTAGGAACCACCATGCTGCGCAAGAAGAAGATCGCGCTGGCGCTGGGCCTGGTCTGGGGCTCGGCCCCGACCCTGCTGCTGGCCCAGTCCGCTCCGCCGCCACAGGCCGAGCCCACCCGCCTCGATGAGGTCACCGTCAGTGCCACCCGCTCGGAACGCCGGGTGGACAAGGTGCCGGCCACCGTGACCGTCACCCCGGCCGCCCAGATCGAGCAGAGTGGGGCACGCGACATCAAGGATGTGTTCCGTGATGAGCTCGATGTGTCCGTGCGGGCCGCGCCCACCCGCTTCACCGCCGCCGGGGCATCCACCGGCCGGGCCGGCAACGAGGGCATCAACATCCGGGGGCTGGAGGGCAACCAGGTGCTGATGCTGGTCGATGGCATCCGCGTGCCCAACAGCTTCTCCTTCGGCTCGTTTGCCTCCGGTCGGGGTGACTACCTCGATGTGGATGGCATCAAGACCGTCGAAGTGCTGCGGGGCCCGGCGTCCACCCAGTTCGGCAGCGATGGACTGGCCGGCGCGGTCAGCTTTCGCACCCTCGACCCGGGCGATCTGCTCAAGCCGGGGCAGACCGTGGGGGGCTTTGCGCGCTCCAGCTATGCATCGGTGGACCGGTCCTGGTCCAACACCCTGGGCGTGGCCGGCGCCGATGAGCGTTGGCAGGGCATGTTGCTGGGCAGCTACCGCCAGGGCCACGAGGTGGGCAACCAGGGCAGCAACGGTGCCTTGAACGCCAACCGCACCACGCCCAACCCGGTGGACTACAACAACCGCTACCTGCTGGGCAAGGCGTCTCTGAAGATCGACCCGACCCAGCAACTGGGCTTCACCTTCGAAACCCAGAAGCGCAAGCAGGACACCGAGGTCTACTCGGCCCGGGCCGTGCCGCCGCTGAGCTCGACCAGCGTCATCGATCTGGACGCGCGCGACCACATCGAACGCAACCGCCTCTCGCTGGAGCACCGCTTCAACGACCTCAACGCCCTGGGCATTCAGCGCGCCGAAACCCGCCTCTACTGGCAAGACGCCAAGGTCAGCCAGTACGGCGCCGAAGACCGCTACACCGCAGCCGACCGAACCCGTGACACCCGCTACCGCAGCAAGGTGGCCGGCTTCTCGACCCTGCTCGAAAGCAATCTCACGGGCTGGCTCAACCAGCGCCTCACCTATGGTGCGGATTGGAGCCGCAGCAAGATCAGCGGGGTGCGCGACGGCACGGTGCCGCCCTTTGGCGAAACCTTTCCGACCAAGCCCTTCCCGGACACCGACCACGTGCTGGCCGGCGCCTTTGTGCAAAGCGAGATCCAGGCCGGGGCGTTCAGCATCGTCCCGGGCCTGCGCTTCGATCACTACAAGCTCTCACCGTCCACCGCAGGCTACAGCGGCACGGCCGTCAGCCTGTCCGGCCAGGCCGTCACGCCGCGCCTGGGGGTGGTGTGGCAATGGGCACCAGCCTTCGCGCCTTATGGCCAGTGGGCCAAGGGCTTTCGGGCCCCCACGCCCGACCAGGTCAACAACGGTTTCAGCAACCTGGCTTCGGGCTACACCACCGTCGGCAATGCGAATCTGAAAGCCGAGCACGCCGACAGCCTGGAGCTGGGCTTTCGCGGCCGACTGGAGCGGGTGCGCTACTCGGTGGCGGCCTTTGACAACCGCTACCGCGACTTCATCAGCCAGCAGGCGGTGGGGGGCGCCGGCACGGCGGCCAACCCGACGGTGTTCCAGTACATCAACCTGGCCAATGCCCGCATCCATGGCCTGGAGGCGCGCTCGGAGTGGGCCCTGGACCGGGGCTGGACGGCCACCGCCGGCTTTGCCTACGCCAAGGGCCACAGCGAAGCCAAAGGCGTCAAGACCCCGCTGGACACGGTTCAGCCCTTCAGGCTGGCCCTGGGGCTGCGCCACGAGCAGGCCACCTGGGGGGCGCGTGCCCAGCTGGTGCACAGCGCCGGCAAGGCCAGCAGCGACATCTCCACCGGTGCAGCGCAGTTCTCCCCACCGGCCTACAACGTGCTGGACCTGGGCTGGCACTGGAAGCTGCGGCCCCAGGTGACCCTGAACGCCAACCTCAACAACGTCTTCAACGCCCGGTACTGGCGCTGGTCCGACGTCAGCGGCCTGGCTGCCAGCAGCACGGTGGCCGATGCCTACACCGCACCCGGGCGCAATGCCCAGGTCTCTGTTCGTTACGACTTCTGAAGAAAGGACCCGTCATGTCCCAGACGATGCCCCAGACCACCCTCAAGACCACGCTCAAGACCCCCGACCTCCTGGCCGTGATGGACGAATGCCGCCGCTTTCCCGGGCAGTTCCAGAGCCTGCACCTGGCCACCTGCAACGCCGACGGCGAGCCCGAAGCCAGCTATGCGGCCTATGTGGAGCACCAGGGCAGCTACTACGTCTACACCAGCGAGCTTTCGGCCCACACCGCCAACCTGGCGGCCCGCGGCCGCAGTTCAGTGCTGTTCATCGAGAGCGAGGCCCAGGCCAAGCACCTGTTTGCACGCCGTCGCCTGACCCTGCAGTGCGCCGCCACCGAGTGCCCACGCGGCAGCGGCGAGTTCGACCTGGTCCTGGACCGGTTCGTGGACCAGTTCGGCGGCTTCATGGCGATGCTGCGCAAGCTGACCGATTTCCATCTGTACCGCCTGCAGCCGCTCAGCGGTGCTTATGTGGCCGGCTTTGCCCAGGCCTACACCCTGGGGGGCGAAGGCCTGAGCGAGATCCGGCACCGGCGCGAGCAAGGCCACCGCAGCCCCGATCAGGCCACCGCCGTGGCCCTGGACGCAGCGGCGCGGTGACGCCCGCAGCCCTCCCACTCTTCAGGAGCTTTCATGAACGCTTCCCCCCAGTCCCTCCGCGATTCATTTCGCCTGCTGCGCGGCGACGGCAAGGTCCGGCACCGCGACATCGCCCAGCAACTGCGCGTGTCCGAGGGCGCGTTGATCGCGGCGCACACCGGCACGCCGCCCGACGACCCGCAGGCCCTGCTTCAGGCCACGCGCCTGCGCCCCCAGTGGCCCGCCATCGTGCAGGCCTTGCCGAGCCTGGGCGAGGTGATGGCCCTGACGCGCAATGCCTCTTGCGTGCATGAGAAGACCGGCACCTACCGCCAACCCTGCGTGCACGAGCAGGTGGGCCTGGTCTTGGGCCCTGACATCGACCTGCGCCTGTTCTATTCGGCCTGGGCCCATGGCTTTGCCGTGCAGGAGCGCACGGGCCAGGGCCTGCAGCGCAGCCTGCAGTTCTTCGATGCGGCGGGCATGGCCCTGCACAAGGTGTTTCTGCGGCCTGCCAGTGATGTGGCGGCCTATGCCGAGCTGGTGCAGGCCTGGGCCGACCCCGACCAGACGGCCCGCCTGGGCATGCAGGCATCGGCGCCCCGCGAGCCCGAGCGGGCCGATGCCGACATCGACGTGACCGGCCTGCGCCAGGCTTGGGGCGCCTTGCGCGACACCCATGATTTTGCGGGCCTGCTCAAGGCCTTCGGCACCACCCGCACCCAGGCCCTGCGCCTGGCCGAGCCCCGCTTCGCCCAGGCCGTGCAGCCCGAAGACTGCCAGGGCCTGCTGCAAGCCGCGGCGGCACAAGGCGTGGCGATCATGGTCTTTGTGGGCAACCCGGGGGCCATCCAGATCCACACCGGCCCGGTGCGCCAGGTGGCGGTCATGGGCCCCTGGCTCAATGTGCTCGACCCGGGCTTCAACCTGCACCTGCGCGAAGACCACATTGCCAGCGCCTGGGTGGTCAGAAAGCCCACTGTCGACGGGCTGGTGAGTTCGCTGGAGCTGTTCGACAGCCAGGGCGACACCCTCGCCATGCTGTTCGGTGCCCGCAAGCCTGGGCAGCCCGAGGCCTGCGACTGGCGAGCCCTGCTCGACACCCTGACTGAGGAGCGCCGCCCATGTCTGGTGTGATGTCCCCGATCGTTGGCGCGGGTGTGGACGCCGCCCGGCGCCGCCATTGCCTTCAAGGTGGGCTGCTTGCGGTGGCTTGGCTCACGTCGGCCGCACGTGCCGCCCCGGCCCGCCAACGCATCGTCAGTGTGGGCGGCGCGCTGACCGAAATCGTGTACGCCCTGCAGGCCCAGGCCGATCTGGTGGGGGTGGACACCACCTCGCTGTTCCCGGAGGCGGCGCAAAAACTGCCCAGCGTGGGCTATGCCCGCACGCTGTCGGCCGAGGGGGTGCTGGCGCTGGCGCCCACCCGGGTCATTGCCACCGAAGATGCGGGCCCCCCGGGCGTGATCCGCCAGCTGGCGAGCGCCGGCGTCGAGGTGTCGGTGCTGCCGGCCAGGCACCGCTTCGAGGGCCTGTGCGAGCGCGTTCAGCGCGTGGGCGAGCTGACCGGCCGGGTGGCCGAAGCCCGGGAGTTGCAGCAAAGCCTGGTGCAGCAGTGGACCCGCGTGCAGGCACAGGTGGCTGGGCGGGCCGGCAAGCCGCCCCGGGTCTTGTTTGTGCTGGCCCATGCGCCCAACCAGATCATGGTGGCCGGGGCCGACACCAGCGCCCAGGCCATGCTCGACTACGTGGGCGCGCGCAACGTCATCAGCGGCTTCAGTGGCTACAAGCCCTTGACGCCCGAGGCGGTCATCGCGGCGCAACCCGAGCTGGTGCTGTTGACCGATCAGGGCCTGAGCGCCGCGGGCGGGGTGGACGGCATTCTCCGGCTGCCGGGCCTGGCCCACACCCCGGCGGGGCAGCAGCGCCGCGTGCTGGCCCTGGAGGCCATGTTTCTGCTGGGTTTCGGGCCCCGGCTGCCAGCGGCGGTGGCGGCCCTGGATGCGGCCCTGGCCCGGGCCATGAAGGCATGAGCGCGCCCGCTGTGTGGGGCGCCCAGGCTGGGGCGCGCTGGCGGGCCTCGCCCGCACTGTTGTTGGCCGCAGCGCTGTTGCTGGCCGGGGTGCTGGCCGTTCAGGCTGGCGCGGTGCCCGTGGCCGGGCGTGACTGGTGGGCCCTGCTGGGGCCCTCGGCTTCTGCCCCAGATGCGTCCCTGGATGCGCCGGCCGGCCTGAGTGGGGGCGCCTATGTGCTGTGGCACATCCGCCTGCCCAGGGCGGTGTTTGCCATGCTGGTCGGCGCCAGCATGGGGCTGGCCGGGGCCTTGACGCAAGGCCTGTTCCGCAACCCGCTGGCCGACCCCGGTTTGCTGGGCGTGAGTGCGGGCGCGGCCTGTGCCGCGGCGCTCACCATCGTGCTGGTGTCGGGGCCTGTGCTGGCCCTGCCGCAGGCCGGGCGGGTGTGGGCCCTGCCGGTGGCGGCCTTTGCCGGGGCGCTGGGCGTGTGCTTCACGCTCGACCGTGTGGCGCGCTGGATCACGCCCGGCTCCATCTCGGGTCTGCTGCTCACCGGGGTGGCGCTGAACGCGCTGGCCGCCGCCGTCATCGGCCTGTGCACCTACCTGGCCACCGACGAGCAGTTGCGCAGCCTGTCGTTCTGGACTTTGGGCTCACTGGCCGGCGCCCAGTGGGGCCTGGTGCTGCTGATGGGGGCCTTGCTGCTGGCGGCTGTCTGGCCCTTGCGGCAGATCGTGCGCTCCCTCAATGCCTTGGCTCTGGGCGAGGCCGCTGCGGCCCATGTGGGGGTGGATGTGCAGCGCCTGCGTGGCCGGGTCATTGTGCTGGTGGCGGTGTTGGCAGGTTTTTCGGTGGCCTGGTGCGGCATGATCGGCTTCATCGGTCTGATTGCCCCGCACCTGGTGCGCGTGTGGGTGGGGGGTGATCAGCGCCGGGTCTTGCCGCTGTCCTTGCTGATGGGCGGCCTGCTGCTGCTGGTGGCCGACACCCTGGCCCGTACCGTGGCCATCCCGGCGGAGATCCCGGTGGGCATCTTCACGGCCTTGCTGGGCAGCCCGTTCTTTCTGTTCTTGCTGCGCGGGGCGCGGGGGCGGATCGCATGAACCCTCTTTTGACCCTGCAGGCCGCCACCCTCGAGGTGGGCGGCCAGTGCTTCGGCCCGTTTTCGCTGCAGCTGGCCGCAGGCGAGCGCGTCGCCGTGCTGGGGCCCAGCGGAGCGGGCAAATCGACCCTGCTCAAGCTCATGTCGGGCGAGCGCCGGCCCGCCCAGGGGCAGGTGCTGTTCCAGCAGCGGGCCACGGCCGATTGGCCACTGGCGGCGCTCAGCCAGCACCGTGCGGTGCTGCCCCAGGGCGGCGACGTGGCCTTCGGGCTGCCCACCGAACTGGTGATCGGCCTGGGCCGGGTGGCCCGGGTGCACGACCCGCATTGGGCCAGCATCGTGCGGGACGCCGCCGGGCTGGCCCATGCCGGCCACCTGCTGGGGCGGCGCTTCGATACCTTGTCGGGGGGCGAGCAGGCGCGGGTGCAACTGGCCCGCATCTTTGCCCAGTTGTGGGACACCCGGCAGGGCCTGGTGCTGGTGGATGAACCCCTGGCAGCGCTGGACCCAGGGCTGCAGTGCGAGCTGCTGGACAGCCTGGACCACTACGCCAGCACCCGACAGCATGCCCTGGTGGCCATTCTTCACGACATCAACCAGGCCCTGGCGGGCTTTGATCGGCTGCTGCTGATCCGCCAGGGCCGGCTGGTGGCCGATCTGCCCGCCACGGCGCAGTCGCTGCCGGCGCTGGAGTCGCTGTACGGCGTCAGCCTGAGCTGCTTCACCGATCGCCACGGGGCGCTGGTGGTGGCCCCCTTGCGCCCGCCCCGGGGCAAGGTGCCAGCACTCTCCCAGCCTGGAGAGGCGCTGGCATGAAGCCCAGCCGATCGAGTCGCGGCTGGCGGGTGGCCTGCCTGAGCCTGCTGCTGCATGGGCTGGCGCTGCTGGGCCTGCTGCAGCTTGGGGGGCGGGCCGCGCCGGCCGATCGCCCACGCGGCGCGCCCCTGCTGGCGCTGGTCTGGGTGGCACACCCGCCGGCGCCGGCCCCGGTCAGTCACGCTGCCTCGGACCCCGTGCCCCACCCCCTCAGGCCGCCGACACGCCCCGTCCGCGCTTCCAGCGCTGCTCAGTGGGCGCCGCAGCGCGTGGCGAACCGTGAGCCGTCCTCGCAGGCATCACCGCAGGTCGAGGCCGTGCCTGAGGCGCCGGCTTCCAGCCCCCTGGCCCTGGCGGGGCAGGGCGCGCCGGCCGCCCCGGCGCCAAGCACCCGTGTCGCCTCCAGCGCCACAGTGGCCGCTCCTGCAACCCCTGCCGCTGAACCCCAGGTCGGCGCCCGCCCCGACTACGCCTACAACCCCCCGCCCGACTACCCGCTGGCGCTGCGCGAGCAGGGGATTGGCGGCGTGGTCTGGTTGCGGGTCTGGGTGGACGGCGACGGCCGCCCTGGTGAAATCCGCCTGGCCCGGGGCAGCGGCTACCGCCTGCTTGACGATGCGGCCGTGCGGGCCGTCAGGCACTGGCGCTTTTTACCGGCCCGAAGCGGCGATCAGACGATTGCCAGCTGGGTCGAGTTTCCGATCCGCTTTGCGCTCAGTGGCTGATTGCACTCGGGCCATGTTTCTGGGGCATTGCGAGACCGATACCTGATCGCGTGCAAGCGTTTACGCCCTGGTAACACGAGGCCACTAAGCTGGGAACCCAGTACCTTTTCAGGGAGTTTGAAGATGTTGTCGATTCGAAGAAGCAGCCCGCTGCTGCTGGCACTGGGCACGGCCCTGTGGATGAACCTTGCGCCGGCTCAGGCCCAAAACGCCCCTGGCGCCGATGCGGTGCCCACGTTTGGCCCGGCGCCAGCCCTGCAGCCCCAGCGCCGCGATGCCCTGCAGCACGCCCAGTTCCGCTTGAACGAGTTGCAGCGCAAGCTGAGCCTGTCGGCCGATCAAAAAAGCGCCTGGGACACCTGGTCATCAGCCGAGCTGCAGGCCCTGAAGCAGGGCATCGAGCAGCACCAGGCCTGGCAGGCCGCCCACACATCGCAAGGACCGCAAGGCCAGCCACCGGCCGAACTGAGCGCGCCGCAGCGCATGGCCCAGGCCATTGCCCACCTGCGTGATCACAAGTACCTGCTGGATCAGCACCTGCAGCAACTGGAGGCCCGGCAGGTGCGCACCCAGGCTTTTTACGACACGCTGGACGCCAAGCAGAAGACCATTTTTGACCTGCTGGTGCACCCTGGCCCCCCCGGCCCGGGCCCGCACGGCATGGGCGGCCCTGGTGGCCCGGGGGCGCATGAACCCGGCGCAGGCTTTCGTGTGGGCCCGGGCCCTGGCGCCCCGATGAGGTCGGCCCGCAAGCCCTGAGTGTCCGACAGGGCCCGGCGTGGCAGGCCTCAGCGGGGTACCACGAAAGTGGTCTTCTCGGTGATGGCGCTTTCGCCCGCGCCCTGATCCCCCGGAGCGCGCTCCCGGGTGATGCGCAATTGCAGCGGCAACACCTGCCCCCGGTGGCTCTCGGCTTCGCCGCCCGCCAGCGTGAGGCTCAGCGCCAGCGTGCCGATGCCGGTGGCGGGCACGCTCAGCCCCGGCTCGCTGGCCAGGGCGAGCCCGGGCGGGCCCAGCACCTCCACCTTGAAGCGGTGGGCCTGCTCGGTGCTGTTGATCACCTGCAGCCGGTACACGTTCTCGATGTCGCCACGCCCCACCTGGCGGGCCAGGGTGCCACGGTCCTTGATCACGTTCACGGCAAAGTCGTGGCGCTGCACCAGGCTCAGCGCAAAGCCCAGGCAGGTCAGCGACAGCAGGCCCGCGTAGATCAGCACCCGCGGGCGCAACACGCGGCGCAGCAGGGCGGCGTGTGGCAGTTGCTGTTCCATGGCGTGGCCCGAGCTGTAGCGGATCAGCCCGGGCGGGTAGCCCATCTTGCCCATCACGTCGTCACACACATCGATGCAGGCCGCGCAGGCAATGCATTCGTTTTGCAGGCCCTGGCGAATGTCGATGCCCGTGGGGCAGACCTGCACGCACAAGGTGCAGTCGATGCAACTGCCCAGGCCCAGGCTGGCCGGGTCGGCCTTGCGGGGCCGTGAGCCGCGTGGCTCGCCGCGCCGGGTGTCATAGGCAATCACCAGGGAGTCCATGTCGATCAGGGCGCTCTGGAAGCGGGCATAGGGGCACATGTACTTGCAGATCTGCTCGCGCATGTAGCCCGCATTGCCATAGGTGGCCAGGCCATAGAACAGCACCCAGAACCACTCCCAGGGCGAGAACGCGCCCAGCGCCAGTTCCCGGCTCAACTCCCGGATCGGGGTGAAGTAACCCACAAAGCTGAAGCCCGTGAACAGCGCCACCCCCAGCCACAAGGTCTGCTTGAGCGCCTTGCGGCCCAGCTTGCGGGCCGACCAGGGCGCCGCGTCCAGGCGCATGCGGGCCTGGCGGTCGCCTTCCACCCGCCGCTCTATCCACAGAAAGATCTCGGTGTACACCGTCTGCGGGCAGGCGTAGCCACACCACAGGCGCCCGGCCACCGCCGTGAAAAAGAACAGCGACAGGGCCGCAATCACCAGCAGCGCAGCCAGGTAGATGAAGTCTTGCGGCTGCATCACCAGGCCCAGGATGTAGAAGCGCCGCTCGCCCAGGTCAAACAGCACGGCCTGGCGGCCGTTCCAGTTCAGCCAGGGCAGGCCATAGAAGAACAACTGGGTCAGCCACACCATCACCCAGCGCCAGCGCGCAAAGCGCCCGCTGACAGAACGCGGGTACACCTTGGCCTGGCTGGCGTACAGCGAGACCATCTCCGGGCCATCGTCTTGGGCCGGTTCGGGCTGGATCGGGATCACACGGGGGCTGTTCATGCGGGCACCTGCTGGGTTGTGCATTTCAAGTGCATACAAAATGCAACTTAAAGATCAAAAAAAGGGCCGGCTTCAGCCGGCCTGGTGGTCGTTGAAGGCGGAGATGTTGGCCACCTGGAACACCCCGGACAGCGATTGCAACTCGGCCCGATGGCGCCCGGCCAGGCGCTCCAGGCATTGCTCGCCGGCCTCGCTCAGGTGCACCTCGACCTGGCGGCGGTCGGTTTCGCTGGGCTGGCGCAGCACCAGGCCCGCCGACTCGCAGCGCGACACCAGGGCCACCACGGCGTGGTGCACGGTCTGCAGGCGCTCGGCCAGTTCACCCACCGTGGCCCAGCTGCGGCCAGGGGTGCCCTTCACGTGCAGCATCAGCAGGTATTGCTGGGGCGTGAGGCCTTCGGATTGCGCGGCGTCTTCGCTGAAGCGCAGAAAACGCCTGAGCTGGTAGCGGAATTCAGACAGCGATTCATAGTCGCGCTTTTGAAGCGGGGTGGGGCGGGGGGCTTGGGGCATGGAGATCGAAGGACCGTCGGGCTGCTTGAAATTATATATCGTGACGTGATGTAATTCGCGCCCTGACTCTCACCGCAGCCTCGCTCACTCCATGTCCACCCACCTCATCAGCTGGCTGCAGCGCCAATGGCCCACGCCATCCCCGGTCGACCCGATCGAACGCCTGCGCGCCAGTGCCGGCGCCTTGATCGGGATCCTGCTCACCGGCCTGGTCAGTGCCTGGGCCTTGGGGCCGGGTGCGGGGGCCTTGTGGCTGGCTGCGCCCATGGGGGCCTCGGCCGTGCTCTTGTTTGCGGTGCCCTCCAGCCCGTTGGCCCAGCCCTGGTCCATGGTGGGTGGCAACCTGGTGGGGGCGCTGGTCGGGGTGACCTGCGCACGCTTCATCGAGGCGCCTGTGCTGGCCGCGGCGCTGGCCATTGCCTTGGCCATTGCGGCCATGTTTGCGCTGCGCTGCATCCACCCACCCTCGGGGGCGGTGGCGCTCACGGCCGTGCTGGGCGGCGCGCCGGTGCACCAGGCGGGCTATGGTTTTGTGCTCACCCCCGTGGGGCTGAACACCGCCTTGCTGCTGCTGATTGCCGTGCTCTACAACAAGGCGGTGGGCCGCCGCTACCCGCACACGGCCCTGCCCGATGCCCGCAGCGTGCACCACACCGACGACCTGCGCCCTTCGGCCCGCCTGGGCTTCCGGCCCGAAGACCTGGCCCGCGTGATGCAGGACTACAACCAGGTGCTCGACATCAGCCGTGACGACCTGGCCGATCTGTTCCTGCAGACCGAGATGAAGGCCTTCCGCCGCCGCTTCGGCTCGGTGACCTGCGGGCAGATCATGTCGCGCGATGTGGTGTCGGTGGTGTTTGCCACCGAGCTGGGCCAGGCCTGGCGCCTGATGGAGCGCCATGCCGTGTCGGCCCTGCCCGTGCTGGATCGGGTGCGGCGGGTGCAGGGCATCGTCACCCGGGCCGATTTTCTGGCCCATGCCCAACCCCGGCGCTACCCGGGCCTGAGCCGGCGCCTGCAGCGCCTGCTGCAGGCCTCACCGTTCAGCCACAGCAGCAAGGCCGAGGTGGTGGGCCAGATCATGAGCCCCCAGGTGCGCACCGTGCTGGACACGCAGCCCATGGTCGAGCTGGTGCCCCTGATGTCGGACCAGGGCCTGCACCAGGTGCCCGTGGTGAACGCCGAGCGCCGCCTGGTGGGCATGGTCACGCAAAGCGATCTGGTGGCGGCGCTGTACGAGGTCAGCCTGGCGCACCTGGATGATGGCGCGCACAAGCCCTCGACCTGATGTCAACGAGCGATGGCCGGGCGCTCAGGCCGGCGCCGTCTGAAACGCCCGCGAGAAATCGCAGCACGACTGGGCCAGCATGATCAGCGCCGAGGTCAGCGTGCTGCGCACCTCGCCCTTGTACAGGGCCACATACGGCACGGGGGGCAGGGCGGGCTCCACATCGATGACAGCCAGCATGCCCAGCGACACCAGCGGGGCCATGCACTGGCGTGGCAGGTAGCTGGCGCCAAAGCCCGACAGGGTCAGGCTGGTGAGGGCGATCAGGTTGCTGACCACGATCGCATCGGTGGTCTCGATGCCCTGCTCGCGCAGCCAGGCGTCGTACAGGCGGCCGGTGCCCGAGCTGTCGCCCTGCACCAGCAAGGGCACCCGGGCCAGCTCGTGCAGGCGCGTGGTGCCCGCGGGCACCAGGCCGGGCTTGGCCATCCAGGCGCTGTCGACCTGGCCCACCACCTTGGATCGCAGCCGGGTGTCGGCAAATGCGTCGGGCACCAGGATCAGGTCAAGCTCATCGGCCAGCAGCTTGTCGCGCAGTGGCAGGCTGCCGTCGACATCGGGCTCCAGCTTCACCTTGGGGTAGTGTTCTTGTACCAGGGCCACCAGGCGGGGCAGCCAGGTCATGGCGGTGAGCTCGGTCACGCCGATGCGCAGGCGCCGCTCGATCACCTCGGGCTTGGCAAACTGCTCCACCGCCAGGTCCCGCTCTCGCAGCAGCTTGCGCGCCAGCAAGAACATCTCTTCGCCCTTCTCGGTCAGGCGGGCCGTGCGCTGGCTGCGGTCGAACAGCGGGGTGTCGAACACCTGCTCCAGCTCATGCACCCGCTTGGACACCGCCGACTGCGAGGTGTGCAGCTTCTGCGCGGCCTGGGCAAAGCCGCCGAGCTGGACGATCCAGTACAGGGCTTCGAGTTGCTTGAAGGTCATCATGGTGCGTCTTCCAATCGCTTTATGGAATGTTAAAGCACAACAAAAAATCGCTTTTTTTGAATTGAGGGGCGCTCCAGAATTCAGCCATCCCCCATCAGCACCGTTGCCGGGGGCCGAACCGATCACCCCGCCAGTCCCCTCGAATGGAGTCTCAGCACCATGAAACGCCTTGCCAAATTGCCGCTTGCCCTGCTGCTCGGTGCAGCCCTTGTGTCCCAGATCGCTTCGGCGCAAGACATCGACACGCTGCGCAAGATCAAGGACAGCGGGGTCATCCGCATCGGCAGCCGCGACAGCTCCATCCCGTTCTCGTATGTGGCCAAGGGCGGCAGCGACCCGATCGGGTTCTCGAATGACATCTGCCTCAAGATCGTCGAGGCGGTGAAGGCCAAGCTGGGCCTGCCCGCGCTGCGCGTGGAGTACACCACCCTGACCTCGCTCAACCGCATGCCCCTGATGCAGAACGGCACGGTCGACCTGGATTGCGCCACCACCACCAACTCGGTGGCGCGCCAGCAACTGGTGGCCTTTGCCCCCAGCCATTTTGTGGCGGGCATCACGGTGGCCGTCAAAAAGGACTCGGGCATCAACAGCCTGGCCGATCTGACGGGCAAGACGGTGGCCACCGTGGCCGGCAGCACCTCGATCCAGCTGCTGCGCGCCTACAAGCGCGCCGAGAACGTGGAGGTGCAGGAGATCACCGGCAAGGACACGGCCGATGCCTTCTTGCTGCTCGCCAGTGGGCGCGCCGTGGCCTATGTGCTGGACGATGTGCAACTGGCCGGCCTGATTGCCACCTCACCGCGCCCGGGCGACTTCCGCATGCTGCACGACGTGGTGCTGCGCCAGGAGCCCTACGGCATCATGTACCGCAAGAACGACCCGGCCTTCCAGGCCGTGGTGGACGACACCGTCACCCAGTTGATGAAGTCGGGCGAGATCGAGCGCCTGTACGCCCGCTGGTTCACCCAGCCCATCCCGCCGAGCAACATCAACCTGAACTTCCCGATGACCGAAGGCATTCGCGAGGCCTACCGCAACCCCAGCAAGAAGGGGGTCTGAGCATGGCAAGCATTGCCTCGACCTACCCGCAGGGCCTGCTGTTTCCGCCCGCGTTGATGCAGGCGGTGCGCGAGCGCTTTTTGCAGATCGAGCACGACCACCAGGGCCGCCCGCGCCTGTACTTTGACAACGCCGGAGGCTCGTTCCGGCTCAAGGCGGCGGTCGAGCGCTTTGCGCTGATCGATGCCGTGCCCGACAACACCGAGCGCATCCACCCGGTGGCGCGTGAGTTGCAGGCCATCCAGGCCGCCGGCACGGCCGACTTCCGCATGATGCTCCATGCCGAGGGCGGCAGCGTCTTCGCCGCCCTGACCGCCTCGGCCGCCATGTTCGACATGGTGCGGGCCATCGCGCAGAACGTGCCCGGCCGCAACCTGGTCACCACCGCGCTGGAGCACCCCTCGTCGTACGACGCCATGGAGCGCTATGCCCGCGAAACCGGGCGCGAACTGCGGGTGGCCCCCAGCAACCCGCAGACCGGTGGGGTGGATGTGGAGGCCATCGTGCGCCTGGTGGATGCCGACACGGTGCTGCTCAACGTGATCTATGCCTCCAACATCTCGGGCGCCAAGCTCGATCTGGAGCAGATCGTGGCCCGGGCGCGGGCCATCAAACCCGATCTCTACATCGTGGTCGATGCCGTGCAGCACGCGCCCCACGGGCTCATCGACCTGCGCAAGACCCCGGTGGACGGCATCAACCTGGCGCCCTACAAGTTCTTTGGCTGCCGCGGCTCGGGCCTGGCCTGGTTGTCGGAGCGTGCCGCCCTGCTGCCCCACCACAAGCTGGCAGGCAAGAGCGCCAACTTCTGGGACCTGGGCAGCTCGTCACCCTGGCAGTTTGCCGTGCTGCAAGAGGTGGCCGACTACGTGTGCTGGTTGGGCCAGCAGGCGGTGCTTGAGTTGCCCGGCCTGTGGCCCTCTGCAGAGGCCGCCGCCTCACGCCGTGCGCTGTTCGAGGCCGGCATGGAGCGCATTGCCCTGCATGAACGGGCCCTGCTGGCGCGGCTGCTGAACGGCAGCGCGGCCCAGCCCGGCCTGCGTGCCCTGCCGGGCGTGCAGGTCTACCTGGACCACGACGACCTGGCCAGCCGCGACCTCATCATCGCGCTGGGGGTGGACGGGCTGGACTGCACCCAGGCCGTGCACGAATACGGCCTGCGCGGCGTGACCGTGTACGAGCGCAGCGTGGCCAGCCTCTACTCGCGCCGCATGCTCGAATCCCTGGGCCTGCAAGGCGCGGTGCGTGTATCGCCCCTGCACTGCAACAGCCCGGCCGAGGTGGATGCGTTCCTGCGCATCACGCAGGAGCTGGCCCAGGCGCAGCTTGCGGCAGCCTGAGGCCGCAGCGGGCACTGACCCAGCGTTGGCTGCCTGAGGTGCGACGCTCGTCCAAGCCACCACGCCGGGCAGTGTCAGTCAAGCTGCAAGCCAGCGTCTTTGGCGGCTTTGGGCAACACGGCCAGTTCGCGTTGCAAGACGTTGGCAAAGGCCTCCGGGCTGTTGCCCGTCGCCGGCGCCACGCCACCCAGGTCCATCAGGCGCTGGCGGAAGGCCGGCTCGGCCGTGATCTTGGCGATCTTTTCGCCCAGCAGTTTGACGATGGCAGGTGGGGTCCGGGCCGGGGCCACCACGCCGAACCACACGTCAAAATCCACGCCGCCCGGCACGCCTTGCTCGGTCAGCGTCGGGATGTCGGGCCACAGCTCTGAGCGGCCTTGGCGCAACTGGCCCAGGGCCTTGAGCTTGCCGGCCTGGATGAAGCTGCGCACATCGCCCGTGCCCAGCAGGCCCCAGGCCACTTCATTGGCCATCAAGGCCTGCACCAGCGGCGCGCCGCCCTTGTAGGGCACGTGCGTGAAGTTGCTGGCGGCATGGCTGTTGACCAGCTCCGAGGCCAGGTGCGACAGGCCGCCTGCGCCGGCCGAGCCATAGGCCAGGCCCCCTTTGCCGGCTTTCTTGCCGGCTTCCAGCAGTTCCTTCACGTTCTTGTAGGGCGATTTTTCGGGCACCACCAGAATCAGCGGCGCCAGCGAGACGCGCGCCACGGGCACGAAGTCCGAGGCGTCAAAGCCCGGCGTCTTGTAGATCACCGGGTTGATCGACAGCATGCCGGTCAGCGTCATGGCCAGTGAGTAGCCATCGGGGGCGCTCTGCGCCACGTTGCTCATGGCGATGTTGCCGCCGGCGCCGGGGCGGTTCTCCACGATGATGGCCTGCCCCAACTCTTCTTGCAGGCGCGGCTGCAGGGTGCGCGCCGCCACATCGGTGGCGCCCCCGGCCGGGTAGGGCACGACCAGGCGGATCGGCTTGCTGGGGTAGGCACTCTGGGCCAGGGCGGCCGAGGCCAGGCCCAGCGACACGGCGCCTGCCACGAAGAGGCGGCTGATGAGGTGGATCGACTTCACGGTAGGGGTCTCCTGTTTTCTTGGGGGAATGAGGGGGGGCTCAGCGGCCTGGCTCGGCCGCCACGTCGGTTTCGTAATGCGCCTGGCGCTCTTCCAGCGCATGCCAGCCGATCAGCTCTTTGAAGGCAGCCATCGTCGTCTGCTCGAAAGGCAGGTTCGCGAAATCGCCTGAGCGGCGCCGCGCCAGTTCGGCCAGGTTGGCCTGCACCGCATGCACGCTGGTCAGCAGGCTGGCGATGGGGTAGGCCGCAAAGGCCGCCACGCTTTCGATCTGCACCCGCGTGAGGGAGGTCATCCAGGTGCCTGCCATCAGCTGCAGCGCCAGGCGGCGGCCGCAGACCTCGCGCAGCTGCACCAGTTGCTCATAGCGGTTGAAGGTGCGCGAGATGGGCTGGATCAGGTCGGCGCCGGCTTCGGCATAGTGTGCGGCACGGTCCAGCGCCTCGCTCGGGTCCATGGCGTCGGTGCGGGCCACGATCAGCAGGTCGGGGTCTTGCCGTGCATCGAGCGCGGCCTTGATGCGTGCCGTCGCATCCTTCACCGAGACCAGGGTCGAGCTGGTGGCGGCGGCCGGGCAGCGCTTGGGGCTGATCTGGTCTTCGATCTGCAACGCGGCCGCGCCGGCCTTCTCGAACTCCCGCACGGCGCGGCCCATGTTGAGCACGTTGCCATAACCGGTGTCGGCGTCCACAAAAATGGGCTTCTTCACCACGTTGGCCATGCGGTTCACGGTGGCCACGTTCTCGCTGAGGGTGTAAAGCTCCATGTCGGGCTGCCCCAGCAGCGTGGCCGAAATGCCGAAGCCGGTGCTGAAGATGCCGTCGAAATCGGACTGGTCCACCAGCAGGGCCGACAGTGCATCCTGTGCGCCGCCGAACCAGAGGGTGGATCCATCCTGGATGCGCTGGCGCAGCGCTTGGCGAGGGGAAGTCATAGAGGGGTCTCCGTCAGGTGGCACAGCTGTGCGCTGCGCCGTCAGTCGTCACGAGGGGAAAGGATTCAGGTGGAGGTGGGCACGGTGGCGGCTTGGGCCTGGGTCTGCCTCATGCGGCGCTTGAGGTAGGGGATCAGGCCGCCCGCTTCGAGCATGCCGCGTTCCGAGGCCGAAAAGGCTTGCAGTGCCAGGGTCTGGCCGGTGCGCAGGTTCGTCACTTCGCTGGTGGTCCAGTTCACCGTCAGCTCGTCGCCGCGTGCCGCCGCGGCACGGATGCCCGGGCAGCTCACCAGCGGAAAGCCCATGCTCATCTCACCGCGAAAAAAGCCGGGCGAGAAGGACTCGGCAATCACGGCCGAAATACCCAGGTGCCGCATGGCGCGCATGGCCGGGTAGTGCGGGTGGCCGTAGCCAAAGTTCTCGCCACCCACCAGCAGGTCGCCGGGGCGCACGGTGGCGGCAAAACCCGGCGTGTAGTCAGCCATGGCCAGCGCCGCCAGCTCTTGCACATCGGTGATCTTGATGTTGCGTACACCCACGATCAGGTCGATGTCGTAGTCGTCTTCCTCGAAGACCCAGGCCACGCGGCCTTGCAGGTTGTTCAGCTTGTTCAGGCTCATGCTGCGGCCCCCGTGGGCTGGGCCAGCGCCTCGGCCAGGTAGGGCCGGGGGTCGGCAATGCGCCCTTCGAGCGCCGAGGCCGCCACCACCGCGGCGTTGCAGATGTAGATCTCTGAATCCACACTGCCCATGCGGCCCGGCGTGTTCAGTGTGCCGGTGGAGACGGCACGCTGCCCGTCGCTCATGGTGGCGATGCGACCAAAGCAATAGTCGCAACTGGGCGAGCTGATGAAGGCGCCGGCCTCCACCAGCGTCTCGATCAGACCCTCGCGCGCTGCGGCGGCCATGATGGCCTTCGAGGTGGGCACCACATGCAGCTGGAAGCCCGGCTGGATGTGCCGCCCGCGCAGGATCTGGGCCGCGATGCGCAGGTCTTCCAGCCGGCCACTGGCGCAAGAACCCAGGTAGCCGGTGTGCACCTCCAGGCCGGTGTAGTCGGTGAGCTTGCGCGTGTTGGCGGGGCTGGGCGGCACCACCACAATGGGTTCGAGCTCGGAGATGTCGATGCGCACGACGCGCTCGTAGACGGCGTCGGCATCGGGGCAGACCGGTGCCAGCGCGATCCTGGAGCGGCCTGTCGTGTAGTCCAGGGTCTTGGCATCGGGCGCGATCAGCATGGTGGTGGCGCCCAGGAACATGGCCTGACCACACAGCACCTGTCGGCCTTCGATGCTCATGGCGTCGATCACCGGGCCGCACAACTCCACCACCTTGAAGCGGCACGAGGCGGGGCCCATCACGCGCACCATGTGGTGGAACACGTCGCGCGCCATCACGCCGGCTTGCATCGTGCCCGTCAATTCCACCTTGATGGTGGCCGGCACCGTCATGGTGATGTTCTCGGTGGCAAAGGCCTCCACCACGCCCTTGCGAGCGCCGAAGGCAAAGGTGCCGAACGCACCCAGCTGGCTCACATGGCCATCGAAATGCACGGCAAAGGCCCCCGGCGTGGCGTAGCCCAGCTCGGCGGACACCTGGTGGCCGATGCCCTCGCGCTCGTGCACCGGCACCCCCTGTTCCTTGCCCCAGGCGCGGGTGATCTTGTGCAGTTCCTCCTCCTTGGGTGAGGTGGCCGGCACCATGTGGTCGATGAAGAGCACGAAGCGCTCGGGGCTGGACACCTTCTCCACGCCGAAGTCCTCGCGCGTCTCCTTGAAGAACACATCGGTGTAGCCGGGAAAGTCGTAGCTGATCACGAAGTCTGGCCGGGCCGTGATCTCCTGGCCGGGCGACACGCAAGCCTGGCCCGAGGCACGGGCCAGGATCTTTTCAGTCATGGTCTGGGGTGTCTGCATCTGGTTCTCCATTCAACTTCCACGATGTGGTTGTCGATTTGTCGTCATGCAGCCGATTACAGTGGAGGCCGTTAAACGCCTGTTCAGGTGCAACCCCAATTACTGCCACACTGTGGAAACTAAACGAAAGACCCGAAGCGCCACCCCGGCGGACACGGCCCTGGCCGAAGGCGCCTCGCGCACCGGCACCCAGAGCATTGAGCGCGTCGTCGGCATGCTGCGCGTGGTGGCCTCGCGCGGGCGGCGCGGCATGCGCATCGCCGATGTGGTCAGCGTCAGTGGCCTGCCCATGTCCACCTGTTTTCGCATGCTGCAGCGGCTGGAGCTGGAGGGCCTGGTGGTGCGTGACGCCATGACGCGCAAGTACCACCTGGGCCCGCTTCTGTACGAGCTGGGCTTGCTGGCGCAGCCACCCTTTCGCCTGGCCGACCTGTGCGAGCAGGCCATGCAGGCCATCGCCGACGAGACGCAAGATACGGTCTACCTCAGCGAGCGCCGCGGCGTGGAGGCCATCTGCACCAGCCGGGTGCTGGGCGACTACCCGATCAAGGCACTGACCCTGGACGTGGGCATCCGCCGCCCCATGGGCGTGGGTGCGGGGGGGCTGGCGATCCTGAGTGCGCTGCCCGAAGCCGAGGTGGCGCAGATCGTCGAGGCCAATGATGCGCGCTATGCCCGCTTCGGCACCTTCGAGCCCGGCTTTGTGCAGCGGGCGGTTGCCGACACCCAGGCCCAGGGCTATGCCTTTCTGGACAGCGCCGCAACCCCCGGCACGGCGGCCGTGGGCGTTGCCTTCCCACCCGACAACCCGATCGCCGCCATCAGCGTGGCCGCCATTTCCAGCCGGCTGGGGCCGGCCCGCCGCGCGCTGGTGGCCAAGGTCATCCAGCAGCAGGTGCAACTGATCTGCGCGCAATTGCCCAGCGCGGGCTCGGGGGCTTTTTCACTGTCACGTCGCAAGCCGAGGTGAGCTGTGGGCCTGCGTGCCCAGGCCGTCACGCCCCGCTCACCTTGTCATGGGCCGCAGCTGCCCTGGGCTGAACCGATGGGGCGGCAGTGCATTTCAAACGCCATGTCCATCGGGTCTCCCCAGGCCGGCCAGACCGGGGGTGCCGGGATTTGATTTGCGTCAAATTTTGATCAGGCAGCGCATCCCCCTAGTTCCAATGGAGGAGGGTCAAACGACCCGGCCTTGCCTACCATCTGCCCCATGGTTGCGGGGTGTCCCGCGCCGACTCTGACAGGGGAACGGCATGCGCAGGTTCAGTGATATGAGGATTGGGGTTCGCCTGAGCCTGGGCTTTGGCCTGCTCATCGCGATGATGTTGGGCATGGCCCTGTTCGGTGGCTGGCGCTTTGCCCAGGTTCGCGACATCAATCAGCGCCTGGTGGACAAGGACTGGGCCAAGGTGGAGGCCATCCACGCGGTGGATGTGGGCACCCGGGCCAACGCGCGGCGCACCATGGAGTTGGTTCTGGGCGCCGAGGGGCCGCAGCGCGACGCCATCCGCGAACGGATCGAACACAACAAGCGCAGCATCACCGAGGCGCTGGGAGCGCTGGACCGTCTGATCTACCGGCCTGAAGGCCGTGCCCTGATGCAGGAATTGCAGCAGGCCCGTGAGCGCTATGTGGCCTCGTTCACACGGGTGATGAAACTGGTCGATGAGGGCCAGCGCGAGCAGGCGACCACCTTGCTGCAGCGCGAAACCCTGCCTGCCCTCGATGCCTTGCAAGCCCCGATCAACCAGCTCAATCGGCTCCAGAAGTCCTTGGCCGACCACAGTGCCCAGGAAGTGCTGGATGCCAGCAATGAGTCACGGCTGTTGATGGGGGTGCTGGGTGGGCTGGGCCTGCTCTGCGGGATGGGCCTGTCGGCCTGGTTGACGCGCGACATCACGCTGCCCATGGGGCAGGCCCTGCAATGGGCCCGGCGTGTGGCCAAGGGTGATCTGAGCAGCCGGATCGACACAAATCGCCGCGACGAGATCGGTCAGTTGCAGCTGGCGCTGCACGACATGAGTCTGAGCCTGCATCAAGTGGTCAGCCAGGTACGCGGGGGCACGGAGGCGATGGCCACTGCCACGCGTCAGATTGCTGCGGGCAACCTGGACCTGTCGTCGCGCACCGAAGAGCAAGCGAGTGCCCTGGAGCAGACCGCTGCGTCGATGGAGCAATTGGCCGCCACGGTGCGCCAAAACGACGACAGTGGCCTGCGAGCACACCGCCTGGCCGAATCGGCTGCCGAGGTGGCGGTTCAGGGCGGTCAGGTGGTGGCTGAGGTGATTCAGACCATGGAAGCCATCGACCGCTCTTCCAAACGCATCGCCGACATCATCGGCGTGGTTGACGGCATCGCATTCCAGACCAATCTGCTGGCGCTCAATGCGGCTGTCGAGGCTGCTCGGGCAGGTGAGCAGGGCCGCGGCTTTGCCGTGGTGGCCAGCGAAGTGCGGCAACTGGCCGGGCGCGCTGCCGAGGCGGCCCGCGAGATCCGTCACCTGATCGACGCTTCGGTGGTGCATGTGGGTGCTGGCTGCGCCCAGGTTGAGCGCGCCGGCAGCACGCTCGACGAAACCGTGGTCAGCGTGCGCCGGGTGGCTGACCTGATGCGCGAGATCGCCATGGCCAGCCGGGAGCAGAGTACCGGTATCGACCAGGTCAGTCAGGCTGTGGGCCAGATGGACCAGGTCACCCAGCAGAACGCGGCACTGGTCGAAGAGGCTGCTGCCGCCACCCAGGCACTGGAGCAACAGGCCCAGTCGCTGGACAGCACTGTGCGCTTCTTCAAACTCGCCTGAAGGCCAGGCACTGGCCCCTTGCGATCCAACACGGAGTCCTTGCATGGCTTACTTTGAATGGGCCGACGATCTGGTGATCGACCACGGCCCCATCGATCAGGACCACCGGCACCTGGTCGATCTGGTCAACCAACTGCACACCGCCACCAGCCAGGGGCGGGGGCGCGAGGTGGTGAGCCGCGTGCTGGGTGAGTTGCTGGTCTACACCCGCGATCACCTGAGCCGCGAAGAGGCGCTGATGCGCGAGGTGGGCTTTCCGCGCCTGGAGCAGCACCAGATCGGCCACGCCCATTTCATCGGCCAACTCGAAGGGCTCAAGCGCCAGTACGAGGCCGGCAGCATCACGGTGGCCTCGCAGCTGTCCAGCGTGCTGCGCGACTGGCTGTCGCTGCACATCCGTCGCTCCGACAAAGAGGCGCGGGCGTTTGTGCAGAAGAAGTCAGGGGGCTGAGGGCGCGGAATCAGAAAGACAGGGCAGAAAGACAGGGGCTGGCCCTGGCCAGCGCTTGCGCCGTCATCCGCTCACGCACTCACGGGATTCGAGGCCAAGAAGCGAGTGATGTGAGGGCGCTTCGTTTTGCTGGCTTGGTGCAGGTCGTACTGCATCTGCATACCAGCCCACAGTTCAGGGCTGGTGCCCAATGCGCTGGCCAGGCGATAGGCCATGTCGGGAGAGACCCCGGCACGCCCGCTGATGATGCGTGTCAACGTGACGCGATTCACGCCGAGCTGCTGCGCCGCATCAGTCACCGTGATGTCGCCCAGGTAGTCGCGCAGCACTTCGCCGGGGTGGCGAGGGTTGTGCATTTTGCTCATCTCGATCTCTCAGTGGTCATCAAGGTAGTCGACCAAAATCGCATCGGTGCCTTCAAAGGTGAAAACCAAGCGCCAGTTGCCATTCACGGTGATGGACCAATGTCCCTTTTTGTCGCCCTTCAAGGGATGGAGGGACCAGGCCGGGGCGGACATGTCCGGAATGCCATTTGATGCCACCGGTACAGAAGGGGTGCGCCAGATTGCCACGTCACCCTCAGCTCTGGGCTGCCGCCCCGCCCCCCGCACATCCTTAGAGCGTGTTCAAAGTCTCCCACGGCCCGTGCGAGACATTGAACACGCTCTTACTGCATCAGCGGCGACTCGGCCTGCTCCAGCGCCACGCCTTGCACGGGCCAGCGGGCGGCCAGCACCAGCAGTTGCTGGCGCAGGGCGGTGATCCAGGCGCTTTGGCGCATGGCCTGGGCCACGGCCTCGCGCACCTGTTCGAACTCGAGGTGCTGACCGGGCTCGCGGGCCAGCACCTCCACCACATGCAGGCCAAAGCGTGAGTGCACCAGGCGCGGCAGCACGCCCACATGGGCGCGGTCTGCGTCCTGGCCCAGCAGTTCGCGGGCCAGTTCGGGGGCGCAGTCGGCCTCGCCCAGCCAGCCCAGTTCACCGCCTTGGGCGCCGCTGGGGCAGTTGGACAGGGCGGCGGCCTGCTCGGCAAAGCGCTGGGGTTCGGCGCGCAGGCTCAGCAAGGCTTGTTCGGCGCGGCCGCGCAGTGCCTTCACGTCGGTGCCCGGGGTCACGGCAAACAGGATGTGACGCGCCTGCACGCGCTCGCCCACGGCGTAGCGGGCGCGGTGCGCCGCGTGGTAGCGGCGGCAGGCGGCCTCATCCGGCTCGGGCACCTGCAGGTGCTGCTCAAGCCACAGGTCGATGGCATCGGCCGCGGCCTCGCTGAGCACGCCGTCGTGCGGCGCCGGGTCGCTGTCGGGCAGCAGGCCATCCTGGATGGCGGCCAGGCGCAGCAGGGCCAGGCGGGCGCGCTGGTGGCGCTCGCCCTCGCTGAGGTCGCTGCGGTCTTCGTCCAGGCGCTGGCCGGCCACGCTCAGAGAGGCCGGCGTGGGGGTGGGCAGGATGGGGTTGGGTGTCATAGGGTGTTTCTCTTTCAGAAGCGGGCTGGCTCAGAGGCCGATCTTGCGGCTGCGCACGATCTGCCAGGGTCGGACCACATAGCCCGCTGCGGCAAAGCCGCTCCACACATGCACCAGGCGGGTGAAGGGGAAGATGGCAAACAGGCTCATGCCCATGAACATGTGCAGCTTGAACACCGGCGACACGCCCGCGATCAGGCTGGCCGCGTCGCCCTGGAAGGTGACGATGTGGCGCGCCCAGGCCATCAGCAGCAGCATGGTGGTGCCATCGCTGTGCTGCAGCGAAAGCGGCACGGTGGACAGGCCCAGCAGCAGGGTGGCCAGCAGCCAGAACAGCACCACGAAGTCGCGCTTGTGCGAGGTGGCGCGCACCCGGGCGTTGCCCAGGCGGCGGCGGATCAGCAGCAGCAGGCCGATCAGGCCCAGGCCGCCCAGGGTGCCGCCGGCCACCACGGCCAGCAACTGCTTTTGCGCCGGGCTCACGCCCAGGGCGTGCACGAGCTCGGGCGGCGTCAGCATGCCGAACAGGTGGCCGAAGAACAGGCCGATCACACCCACATGGAACAGGTTGGAGCCCCAGCGCAGGCTGCCCGAGGCCAGCATCTGGCTCGATTCGCTGCGCCAGCTGTACTGCTCTCGGTCGAAGCGGATCAGGCTGCCCAGCAGAAAGATCACACCGCAGAGGTAGGGGTAGATGCCGAAGACGAATTGATGGCTGAGGCTCATGACAGGGCTCCTCGTGGCTGGGCTGCCCCGGCGCGGGGCATGAAGTGGATGGGCTGGCTCTGGCCGGGCTTTTGCTGGCCCGGGCTGCTGCAACCGGCAAAGGCTTCGGGCTCGGCCCAGCTTTCGTCCATGGCGGGCTCGGCCACCGGGGGCCGGGTCACCAGGGCCTGGCCGCCCAGTTCCAGCACGGCGGCCAGGGCGTCGGCGTAGGCGCTTTGGCGCCCCACCAGGGCGTCGTGCACGCTGTTCAGGATGTGGGCGAACTCGCCGATGAAATCGCGGCAGGCCTGGGGCGCCAGCGTGGAGGCGAACTCCAGCACCACCGGCAGGTGGTCGGGCAGTTCGCCATCGGTGCGGGCCGGGTCCAGGTAGAGGCCGCCTTGCTCGTAGGTCTGCAGCAGGTCGATCATGGCCGGGCCGCGGTCACGCGAATCGCCGTGCACGTGCTCGAACAGGTGCAGCGAGGTGGCCCGCCCGCGGTCGAACAGGTCGACGTAGTCGCCCTCGACCTCGAGAGGGTCCCTGCTCTGCAGGGCCTGCGTCAGCGCCAGTAAGCCGGCGCGGTGTTCGGCCGACAGCGCGGCCTCCTGCTGCAGCGCCGCCTCGATCTCGGGCAGCACCTGGCGCAGGGCGGCATCCGGGTAGGTCAGCAGGTGGGCCAGGGCGCGCAGGCTGCGCGCAGCGGTGTTGTGTGCCGTGCTCATGCTCATTCCTCCGCCTTGATCGGGATGGTGCGCTTCTTCTTGGCACCGAACAGGCTGGGCTCGCTGGCGCCGTCCGAGCAGCCGTTGCCGAACGAGAAGCCGCAGCCGCCGCGCACGTCAAAGGTGTTCTCGGCGTACTCGCGGTGGGTGCTGGGGATGACGAAGCGGTCTTCGTAGTTGGCAATGGCCATGATGTCGTACATGTCCTGCACCGTGGCCGCGTCCAGGCCCACCTGGTTCAGCACCGCGGTGTTCTCGACCTGGTCCACATGGCGCGAACGCATGTAGGCGCGCATGGCCAGCATGCGCTCCAGCGCCCGCATCACGGGGCCGGTGTCGCCAGCGGTCAGCAGGTTGGCCAGGTACTGCACGGGGATGCGCAGCTGGTTCACGTCCGGGATCTCGCCATTCACGCCCAGATCGCCCGAGTTGGCAGCGGCCTGGATGGGCGACAGCGGTGGCACATACCAGACCATGGGCAGGGTGCGGTACTCGGGGTGCAGGGGCAGGGCCACCTTCCAGTCCACGGCCATCTTGTACACCGGGCTGTTGCGCGCGGCGGTCAGCCAGGCTTCGGGCACGCCGTCGCGCCGGGCCTGTTCGATCACGGCTGGGTCGTGCGGGTCCAGGAAGACATCGAGCTGGGCCTGGTACAGGTCGCGGTCGTGCTCAGTCTGGGCGGCCTGCTCAATGCGGTCGGCGTCATACAGCAGCACGCCCAGGTAGCGGATGCGGCCCACGCAGGTTTCGGAGCACACGGTGGGCTGTCCGGCCTCGATGCGGGGGTAGCAGAAGATGCACTTCTCGGCCTTGCCGCTTTGCCAGTTGTAGTAGATCTTCTTGTAGGGGCAGCCCGACACGCACATGCGCCAGCCGCGGCACTTGTCCTGGTCGATCAGCACGATGCCGTCTTCCTCGCGCTTGTAGATCGAGCCCGAGGGGCAGCTGGCCACGCAGGTCGGGTTCAGGCAGTGCTCGCACAGGCGCGGCAGGTACATCATGAACGTGTTCTCGAACTGGCCGTAGATGTCCTTCTGGATGTCTTCGAAGTTCTTGTCCTTGCTGCGCTTGCTGAACTCGCCGCCCAGGATCTCCTCCCAGTTCGGGCCCCATTCGATCTTCTCCATGCGCTGGCCGGTGATGAGGCTGCGCGGGCGCGCCGTAGGGGGGGCCTTCGACTTGGGCGCGCTTTGCAGGTGCTCGTAGTCGAAGGTGAAGGGCTCGTAGTAGTCGTCGATCTCGGGCAGGTTGGGGTTGGCAAACAGGCGCATCAGCAACTTGAGCTTGCCGCCCTGGCGCGGCTCGATGCGGCCGTCAGGCTTGCGCACCCAGCCACCGTTCCACTTGTCCTGGTTCTCCCATTCCTTGGGGTAGCCGATGCCGGGCTTGGTCTCGACGTTGTTGAACCAGGCGTATTCCACGCCGGGGCGGTTGGTCCAGACGTTCTTGCAGGTCACCGAACAGGTGTGGCAACCGATGCATTTGTCCAGATTCAGGACCATGCCGATTTGGGCTCGGATCTTCATGCGTGTGCTCCTTGGGTGTGGGCGCCTGGGGTGGCTTCGCCGTCGAGCCAGTCGACCCGGGCCATCTTGCGCACCACCACGAACTCGTCGCGGTTGGTGCCTATCGTTCCGTAGTAGTTGAAGCCGTAGCTGAGCTGGGCGTAGCCACCGATCATGTGGGTGGGCTTGAGCACGATGCGGGTCACCGAGTTGTGGATGCCGCCGCGTGTGCCCGTGATCTCCGAGCCCGGGGTGTTGATGATCTTTTCCTGGGCGTGGTACATCATCACCATGCCGTTCTTCACCCGCTGGCTCACCACCGCGCGGGCCGCGATGGCGCCATTGGCGTTGAACAGCTCCACCCAGTCGTTGTCCACGATGCCGGCGCTTTGGGCGTCGTCCTCGCTGAGCCAGACCACCGGGCCGCCGCGGTTCAGCGTCAGCATCAGCAGGTTGTCGGTGTAGGTCGAATGGATGCCCCACTTCTGGTGCGGGGTGATGAAGTTCAGCGCGATCTCGCGGTGCCCGTTGGGCTTCAGGCCCTGCACCTCGGCCAGGGTCTTCAGGTCCACGGGGGGGCGGTAGCTCACAAAGCCCTCACCAAAGGCGCGCATCCACGGGTGGTCCTGGTAGAACTGCTGGCGCCCGGTCAGGGTGCGCCATGGGATCAGCTCATGCACATTGGTGTAGCCCGCGTTGTAGCTGACCTTCTCGCTCTCTAGCCCCGACCAGGTGGGCGAGGAGATGATCTTGCGCGGCTGGGCCTGGATGTCGCGGAAGCGGATCTTCTCGTCCTCGCGGTGCAGGGCCAGGTGGGCGTGTTCGCGCCCGGTCTGCTTCGACAGCGCCTGCCAGGCCTTCACGGCCACCTGGCCATTGGTTTCGGGGGCCAGCATCATCACCACCTCGGCGGCGTCGATGTCGGTGTTGATGCGGGGGCGGCCCTGGCTCACGCCGGTCTCGCGCACCGTGCCATTGAGCTCACCCAGCTGGCGCACCTCGTCCTGGGTGTTCCAGCCAATGCCCTTGCCGCCATTGCCCAGCTTGTCCATCAGCGGGCCCAGGGCGGTGAAGCGGCGGTAGGTGTTGGGGTAGTCGCGCTCGACCACCGTGATCTGCGGCGCCGTGCGGCCCGGGATCAGATCCACCTCGCCGCGCTTCCAGTCCTTCACGTCGAAGGGTTGGGCCATCTCGCCCGGGGTGTCGTGCATGATCGGCGTCAGCACCACTTCTTTCTCGACCCCCAGGTGGCCCACGCACACCTCGGAGAACTTCTTGGCGAAGCCTTTGTAGATGTCCCAGTCCGAACGTGCCTCCCAGGCCGGATCCACGGCGGTGGACAGCGGGTGGATGAAGGGGTGCATGTCGCTGGTGTTGAGGTCGTTCTTCTCATACCAGGTGGCGGTGGGCAGCACGATGTCCGAGTACAGGCAGGTGGTGCTCATGCGGAAGTCCAGCGTCACCAGCAGATCCAGCTTGCCCTGGGGGGCTTCGGCGTGCCAGCGCACCTCTTGTGGTTTGGCATCGTCCGTGCCCAGGGCCTTGCCCTGCACGCCGTGGGTGGTGCCCAGCAGGTGCTTGAGAAAGTACTCATGCCCCTTGCCGCTGGAGCCCAGGATGTTGGAGCGCCAGACAAACATGTTGCGCGGCCAGTTGGCCGGGTCGTCCGGGTCTTCACAAGACATCTGCAGCGAGCCGTTCTTCAGCGCATCGACCACATGGTCCTTGGCGTCCAGGCCCTGGGCGCTGGCGTCGCGGCACACCTGCAGCGGGTTGGTCTTGAGCTGCGGGGCGCTGGGCAGCCAGCCCATGCGTTCGGCGCGCACGTTGTAGTCGATCATGCTGCCGCCAAACTGGGCCTTGTCGGCCAGGGGCGAGAGCACCTCTTCCACCCCCAGTTTCTCGTAGCGCCACTGGTCGGTGTGGGCATAGAAGAAGCTGGTCGAGTTCTGCTGGCGCGGCGGGCGCGACCAGTCCAGGGCAAAGGCCAGGGCGGTCCAGCCGGTCTGCGGGCGCAGTTTTTCCTGCCCCACATAGTGGGCCCAGCCGCCCCCGGATTGGCCGATGCAGCCGCACATCATCAGCATGTTGATGATGCCGCGGTAGTTCATGTCGCTGTGGTACCAGTGGTTCATGGCCGCGCCGATGATGACCATGGACTTGCCCCGGGTCTTGTCGGCGTTGTCGGCGAACTGGCGTGCCACCGTCAGCACCTGGCTGCGGGGCACGCCGGTGATCTGCTCCTGCCAGGCCGGGGTGTAGGGCAGGTTGTCGTCATAGGAGAGCGCGCCGTCGTCCACCAGATCGCCCGCGGCATTGCGCAGGCCGCGGTGCACGCCGTAGCTGGCCACCTGCAGGTCGAACACCGTGGCCACCCAGACCTCGCGTGGCACGCCGTCCTGCTGCACCAGCAGGCGCTGCATGGGCACGTTGCGCAGCAGCACATCGCCTTGCTTGTTGGCGGTGAATTGGGGCGACTCGATGCCGCCGAAGTAGGGGAAGGCCACCTTGTTCACGCTGGTCATGGCCGGGGTGCTGCCACCGGCACCCTCCAGCACCGATAGCTTGAGCTGCACCGGGCGGCCGTCCACGGCCTCCTTGCTCTCCAGGTTCCAGCGGCCCTGGTCGGGCCGGCCTTCGGCACCCCAGCGAAAGCCGATCGAACCCTGGGGCTGCACCACCTGGCCTTGCTCGTCCCAGGCCAGGGTCTTCCAGTCGGCATTGGCGGTGCCGGCCGCCGTGCCCAGGTCGCTGGCGCGCAGGTAGCGGCCGGGCACCAGGGCGCGGCCGGCCGGGGTGTCCTGCTCCTGCAGCATCACCAGCATGGGCAGGTCGGTGTAGCGGCGCGCATAGTCGTCAAAGTAGACGCTGCGTTTGTCGAAGTAGAACTCCTTCAGGATCACATGGCCCATGGCCATTGCCACGGCCGCATCGGTGCCCTGCTTGGGGTGCATCCACAGGTCGGCCAGCTTGGAGATCTCGGCGTAGTCGGGCGTCACGGCCACCGTCTTGGCGCCCTTGTAGCGCACCTCGGTGAAGAAGTGGGCATCGGGGGTGCGCGTCTGCGGCACGTTGGAGCCCCAGGCGATGATGAAGGTCGAGTTGTACCAGTCGGCCGACTCGGGTACATCGGTCTGCTCGCCCCAGACCTGGGGGCTGGCGGGCGGCAGGTCGCAGTACCAGTCGTAGAAGCTCATGCACACGCCCCCGATCAGGCTCAGGTAGCGGCTGCCGGCGGCATACGACACCATCGACATGGCCGGGATCGGCGAGAAGCCGATGATGCGGTCGGGCCCGTGGGCCTTGATGGTGTGCACATTGGCCGAGGCGATGATCTCGTTGACCTCGTCCCAGCTGCTGCGCACAAAGCCGCCCAGGCCGCGCTGGGTCTGCCAGCTGCGGCGGATCTCGTCGTTGGCCATCAGGGTGGCCCAGGCATCGACCGGGCTCTTGGCCACGGTGCGGGCGGCGCGCCAGTGCTTGAGCAACTCGCCGCGCACCATGGGGTGCTTGACGCGGTTGGCGCTGTACAGGTACCACGAGTAGCTGGCGCCGCGGGCGCAGCCGCGCGGCTCGTGGTTGGGCAGGTCGGGGCGGGTGCGGGGGTAGTCGGTCTGCTGGGTTTCCCAGGTCACGATGCCGCCCTTGACGTAGATCTTCCACGAGCATGAGCCCGTGCAGTTCACACCGTGGGTGGAGCGCACGATCTTGTCGTGCTGCCAGCGGTTGCGGTAGGCGTCCTCCCAGGTGCGGTCTTCACCGGTGGTGACGCCGTGGCCGTTGGCAAAGGGTTCGCGGGCCTGGGCAAAAAAGCTCAGTCGGTCCAGAAAATGACTCATGGGGTGGCTCCGTTGAATTCGGGTCGGTAAGGCTGCGCAAAAGGGTTCAGCACGGCACGTCGGCGTCGCGGCGGGCGTAGAACCACCAGGTGGCCACGATGCACAGCAGGTAGAAGGCGATGAAGGTCAGCAGGGCCAGCTCGGGGCCGCCGGTGCTGGCGATCGACGAGCCATAGCTCTTGGGGATGAAGAAGCCGCCGTAGGCCGCCACTGCGGCGCTGAAGCCCAGCACGGCGGCCGATTCGGTGTTGCCCTCCTTGACCGCCTGGGCCTGGGCCAGCTCGTCGTTGCGCGGGGCGCGGCGGGTCTTCAGGTCGATGAAGATCACCGGGATCATGCGAAAGGTCGAGCCGTTGCCGACGCCGGTGGTGAAGAACAGCACCAGGAACATCAAAAAGAAGCCCGTGAAGCTCCCCTCGACCGGGCCCCAGGGCAGGGCGAAGGCGCTGCCCGCCCCCTTGGGCAGGAAGTAGAGAACACCGACCACGGCCAGGGCCATCACCACGAAGTTCCACAAGGTGACGCGGGCGCCGCCCAGCTTGTCGGCCAGCCAGCCACCCACGGGGCGGATCAGCGCGCCCACCAGCGGGCCCAGCCAGGCATAGGCCAGCGGGTTCACATCCTTGAACTGCGACTTGATCAGCAGCGGAAAGCCCGCCGCATAACCGATGAAGGAGCCGAAGGTGCCCAGGTAGAGCAGGCACATCACCCAGTTGTGCTTGTTGCGGAAGATGGCGGCCTGGGCGGCGAACGAGGCCTTGGCGTCGGCGATGTCGTTCATGAAGAACCAGGCGGCCGCTGCGGTCAGGGCGATCCATGGCACCCACACGAAGGCGGCGTTCTGGGCCCAAACCTCGCTCACCTGGCCGGCCTTGCTGATGTGCTGGGGCTCGCCGCCCAGCACACCGAACACGCCCACCGAGATGATGATGGGGCTCAGAAACTGCACCACCGACACGCCCAGGTTACCCAGGCCGGCGTTGACGCCCAGGGCCGAGCCCTTGCGCTCCTTCGGAAAGAAGAAGCTGATGTTGGCCATCGACGACGAGAAGTTGCCACCGCCCAGGCCGCACAGCAGGGCCAGCATCAGCATGGTGGGGTAGGGGGTGTTGGCGTCTTGCACCGCAAAGCCGATGCCGATGGCGGGCAGCAGCAGCGAGGCAGTGGAGATGGCGGTCCAGCGCCGCCCGCCCACCAGGGGCACCATGAACGAGTAGAAGATGCGCAGCGTGGCGCCCGACAGGGCCGGCGCCGAGGCCAGCCAGAACAGCTGGTTGGTGGAGTACTTGAAGCCCATCAAGGGCAGGTTGACGGCCACCACGCTCCACAGCTGCCAGATGGCAAAGGCCAGGAACAGGGCGGGCACCGACAGCCACAGGTTGAGCTTGGCGATGGCCTGGCCCTGCGAGGCCCAGAAGGCCTTGTCTTCCGGCGTCCAGACCGCCAGGGTCTTGCCGGGGCGGGCGCGCTCGGGCGCCACGGTCTTGCTTGACATGGGGATTCCTTTTGAAAGGGTTGTGTCGGGGGAGGGCCGCTCAGGCGGGGTTGCCGCGCAGCACGTCGCGGCTGCGCACTTCGGTGAAGTACATCCAGATCAGTGAGACCCAGACCACGCCATACAGCAGCATGAAAGCGCTGGAGCGCACGCCCGTGAGGTCGAGCAGCACGCCGAACAGGATGGGCAGCACAAAGCCGCCCAGGCCACCGGCCAGGCCCACCACGCCCGAGATGGCGCCGATGTTGCCGGGGTAGTCGTCGCTGATGTACTTGAAAACGCTGGCCTTGCCGAAGGCAAAGGCAATGCCCAGGGTGAACATCAGGGCCGTGAAGCCAACCACGTTGAGCCCGATGTGGAAGCTGCGCACCCCGTTGACGGTGGTGATGCTGAAATCGGTCTGCGGGTAGCTCAGCAGGAACAGGCAGATCCAGCTCACCCACAGCACCCACCAGGTGACCTGGTGCGCGCCGTGCTTGTCGGACAGGTAGCCGCCAATGGCGCGCAGCACGCCCCCGGGCAGCGAGAAGCAGGCGGCCAGCAGGGCGGCCCAGCGGATGTCCAGGCCGTATTCGCCCACGTAGTACTGCACCATCCACAGGCTCAGGCCCACATAGCCACCGAACACGATGCTGTAGTACTGGCAGTACTTGAGCACGCGCGGGTCCTTCAGCGTCTTGAGCTGGTCGCCCCAACTGCTCTTGCTGGCCACCAGGTGGCTTGGGTCGCTGGCGCTGCCAAACCAGAACAGCACCGCCACGCCCAGCATCACGGCGGCGTACACCTGGGGTACCACCGCCCAGCCAAAGGCCACGATCAGGGCCGGCGCCACAAATTTGTTGACCGCAGCGCCCGAGTTGCCGGCGCCGAACACGCCCATGGCAAAGCCCTGCTGCTGCTTGGGGAACCAGCGCGCCACATAGGGCGTGCCCACCGAGAACACGCCGCCGGCCAGGCCCACGAACAGGCCCAGCACCAGAAACTGCCAGTACTGGGTGGCGTAGCTCATGAGCCAGATCGGCAGCACGCAGGCCAGCAGGGTGCCCATCATCACGATGCGGCCGCCGTAGCGGTCGGTCCACACCCCCAGGGGCACGCGCACCAGTGAGCCGGTGAGCACCGGCATGGCCGTCAACAGGCCGAACTCGGTGGCGTTGAGGCCCAGGGTCTTGCGGATCGGGATGCCGATCACGCCAAACATCATCCAGACCATGAAGCACACCGTGAAGGCGAGCGTGCTGACGGTCAGTACCGACAAGGCTTTGCCGCGCGAAGACATGGGAGAACCTCCTTTTGAGTGGTCCCCAGTGTCAAAAAATCAGTGCGCCCTGAACATCCTGCATCCGGGCAGGCACCATCCTCCTAAAGGAGTAGTCCGAGCCTCAAGCTTGATCTGGATCAGTCACCGCGTACACCGCGGCCTGCACCCGCGAGCTCAGGTTGAGCTTGCGGAAGATGTGCTGCACGTGGATCTTGACCGTGGTCTCGGCGATCTTGAGGGTGCGCGCGATCTCCTTGTTGCTGGCGCCACGCGCGATCTCGCGCAGGATCTCGCGCTCGCGGGGCGACAGCTTGGAGACCACCAGGCCAGGCTCAGGTGGGCGCGCCGTGGCCTCGGGCGCCGCTTCGATGGCTGCTTCCGTGGCCTGTTCGGGCTCGGGCGCGGGGGCTGAGGCCACGGCCTGGCGGTAGGCCGCAAACAGCTTGCCCGTCATCTCGGGCGAGACCACCGACTGGCCCTCGCGCACGCGCCGTATCGAGGCCACCAGCTCGTCGCCATCCACCGTCTTGAGCAGGTAGCCGCTGGCGCCGCGGGCCAGGGCCTGCGACAGGTCTTCGGCGTCTTCGCTCACCGTGAGCATGATGACCTGGGGCGCGGGCACCAGCGCCATCAACTGGGGCAGCACATCCACCCCGTGCACGCCGGGCAGGTGGTTGTCCAGCAGCACCACCTCGGGCGCGTGCTGGGCCGCCAGCTTCAGGGCTTCGCCCGCGTCGGTGGCTTCGGCCACCACCTGCAGGCAGGCCTGCTGGCTGAGCAGGGCCACCAGGCCGCGGCGGAACAGCTTGTGGTCGTCCACCACCAGGAGTCGGATCGGAGCGGGCAGGGTCATGGTGCAGTGGCTACGGAAGTGGGGGCCGCCGTCGGCGGCGGATGTCGGGGCAGGCGCAGGGTCACACAGGTGCCCTGCGGGCCTGAATCAAGGCTCAGTTGGGCGCCGATGCGTTCGGCGCGCTCGCGCATGATGCGCAGCCCCACGTGGGTGCCATCGGGGGGGCCACCCCGGGCATCAAAACCCAGGCCATCGTCGCGGATGGTGACCTGCCACTGCGGGTGGGTGTCCACCCGCAGCTCGACCTGGCGGGCGTGGGCGTGCTTGCGGATGTTGGACAGGGCCTCCTGCACGATGTGCAGCACCTGCACCTGCACATCGGGCGCAATCGGCAGGCCTTCGCCGTGGATGGCCAGGCTGGGCCGGATGCCGGCCTGCAGCTCGAACTTGGACAGGGTCTCGCGCAGGGCGGGCTCCATGTCTTCGGCATGGGTGTTGGTGCGAAAGTGCAGCAGCAGCTCGCGCACATCGCTGTAGCTCTCGCGGATGCCCGCGTCCAGCTCGTCGAGGGTGGCCTCGACGGCGGCCGGGCGCGCGTCGCTCATGGCGCTGCGCAGCAGCTGCATCTGGATCTTCAGAAAGGCCAGTGACTGGGCGATCGAGTCGTGCAGCTCGCGGGCCAGCATCTGGCGCTCGTCGGCCACGGCCGATTCGCGCGCCAGCGCGGCGCTGCGCAGGTTCTCCATGGCGCCCGCCAGGTGGCTGGCCAGGGCTTCGAACAGGCTGCGCTCCTCGGCACTCAGTGCCGTGTCGTGGCGGTAGAACAGCTCGATCTCGCCCAGCACGCGCTGATGCCAGGTCAGGCTCACCGTCACCAGGGTGCGGAAGCCGGCGCGCTCGCAGTGCTGTTGCACACGCTGGCTGGTGCCATCGGGTGGCGCCTGCCGTGCGGCATCCAGGATCGGGATCACCTTCAAGGGCTGGGCCAGCGCGCGCTCGGATGAGGCGCCACACAGGCAGTCGCCGGTGAGCACGCAGTGCTCCTCCTCCACCATCACCTTGGGCAGGCAGTCGCTGGCCAGCAGCACATAGCGTTGGGTGGCCTCGTCCGACCAGCGTATGGCCACGGCATCGGCCCCGGCAATGCTGCGCAGCTGGCGTGAAAAGCCCTGGGCCAGGGTTTGCAAGGTGTCGGCCTGGGCCACGAAGGTGGCGGTCTCGTACAGGGTGCGCAGGCGTTGCTGCTCCAGTTGCAGGCGCGCCGTCTTCTCGCGCACCTTGCCCTCCAGCCCGCTGTACAGGTCTTGCAGGCGTTCGGCCATGCGGTTGAAGCCCTCGGCCAGGGCGCCCAGTTCATCGTGGCTGGCCACCTGCACACGGGTGCCGAAGTCGCCCTGCTCGATGCGGCCCAGGCTGCGCTGCAGGCGGCGCACCGGGTCCAGCACCAGCACATGGCCCACGTACAGCAGCACCAGGGCGCTCAGCAGGGCCAGTGACATCATCACCAGCTGCAGGGTGCGCAGCAGGGTGGTCCATTGCGCCAGGTGCAGTTCGATGGCCGAGACAAAGTTGTCCACCTCGTGCACGAAGTCGTCCACCTGCAGGCCCAGCGCGGGGCCGGGGCCCTGGCGCCCGCTTTGTTGCAGCGCCTGTTGCCGGGCCAGCTCGCGCAGGGCTTGCCAGCGCCGCTGCACCAGGTCGAAATGCGCCCGGGTGGCCTGGTCCCAGGGCACGGCCAGGGGGCGGGCGGGGTCGCCGTCGCGCAGCAGGCTCAGGCTGGCGTCAAAGTCTTGCAGTTGCTGCTCGACTTGCTGGTTCAGCGCGCCCTGGCCAGCCGGCTGGGCCGGGGTCTGCAGGCGCAGGGCCAGGCGGTAGCTCTGCATGCGCATGCGCCCGGCCTCGTTGACGGCGGCGGCGCCGCCCTCCAGCTGCCAGGTCACCCACAGCGTGAGCCCGACCGAGGCCAGGGCCAGTACCAGAAACAAACCGCCGATGCCCATCAGCTTGGAGGCCAGGCCCAGGCCGGACAGGCGGGCGCGCAGCCGGGTGCGTGCCGGCCCGGCGGCGGGCAGCATCAGCTCTGGCGGCAAGGGCTCGGGTGGCAGGCTCAATCCATCTCCCCATCGTTCAAAGCTTGAATTGTGCGCTTGGGTGAATCGTTGCCGCCCTTCATCCGCCGGTTTGCGCCATGAATCGCATCACATGCTGGGGTTGCTCTTGAAAGACGTGGCGTTCGGGCTTGGCCGCAATACCGGCATGCAAGGCCTGCAGCAGCTCGGCATCGCTGGCGCCGGCGCGCAGCATGGGGCCCAGCGGCACCCGGTCGTTCTGGCCCAGGCACAGGTAGAGGGTGCCATCCACGCCCAGGCGCACGCGGTTGCAGGCGGCGCAGAAATGCTGCGACATCGGGGTGATCACGCCCAGGCTGGCGCGGCCGTCGGGCCCGGCCCAGTAGCGCGCCGGGCCGCTGCCCTGGCCCATCACGCAGGGCAGCAGGCCATGCTGGTGGGCCAGGCGCTGCCCCAGGGCGCTGAGGTCGGGGGCCTCCAGGGCCTGACCGGTGCTGCCCATGGGCATGGGCTCGATCAGCCGCAGCACATGCCCGTGGGCCATGGCAAAGGCCAGAACGCCCTCGACCTCGTCCAGGTTCACGCCGGGTTGCACCACCATGTTGAGTTTGATGGGGCCAAAGCCCACGGCCTGGGCGGCCTGCAGGCCGCTCAGCACGCTGTCCAGCGCGTCGCGCCCGGTGATGCGGGCAAAGCAGCCCCGGTCCAGGGTGTCCAGGCTGATGTTGAGCCGCTGCAGGCCGGCCTCGCGCAGTTCGGCGGCGAGGCGGGCCAGTTGGGTGCCGTTGCTCGACAGGGACAGATCGCGCAGGCCCGGCAGTGCCGCAATGCCGCGCACCAGCCCGGTCAGGCCGCCCCGCAGCAGGGGCTCGCCCCCGGTGAGCCGCACCTTGGCCACACCGCTGCGCACAAACAGGCCCAGCAGGCGCAGCAGCTCGGGCGGGCGCAGCCAGTGGGCCGGCTCTTCATAGCCCTTGAAGCCCTTGGGCAGGCAGTAGGTGCAGCGCAGGTCGCAGCGGTCGGTGATCGACACGCGCAGGTAATCGATGCGTCGCCCGAAGGGGTCGATCAGCGTTGGCAAGGCATTGGCGGCAGACATGGGCTGCACTGTAGGCAGACCCGGTTCATTGCGCCATCGTTCTGAAGGAGGATGGGGCCGCGGGGCCTGTCTCGCTCAAGGCATCCATTCAGGGGCGTTGTCACGGGTCGAGCTGCTGTGAACACCCGCGATCACTGGCCCAGGTGCCAGATGACCTCTGCGCACCCAGGGTCGACCTTCAGGTACCGGCCTTTGGCGTGCTCGGGTGCGGCATCAAGTGCTCGCATTCCTGTTTGACGGCCTGGTAGCACTCGCAAACGCGCTCTTCCAGGCGCGGGCGATCCACCAGGCTGATGACGCCGCGCGATCTTTCGATCATGCCGTCCTTTTGCAGCGCCCCGGCGGCCACCGTGATGCTTTCGCGGCGCACCCCCAGCATGAGCGAGATCCGCTCCTGGGTGATGGCCATCTTGTTGCTCTGCAGCCGGTCCATGCTCATCAGAATCCAACGTGCCAATCGCTGCTCGACAGTGTGGTGCTGGTTGCACACCGCCATTTGCGAGGTCTGCACGATCAGGGCCTGGGTGTAGAGCAGGGCCAGGCGCTGCAACTGGCCGCCCAGGGCAAACTCGTGCTTCATCACCTTGCGGCTCAGCCGAAAGGCCTGGCCGGCGCATTGCACCTCGGTGCTGCTGGGCAGGCTCTCACCCCCCATGTAGATGGAGATGCCGATCAAGCCCTCGTTGCCGACCAGCGCGATCTCGCTCGATGCCCCATCCTCCAGTGCGTAGACCAAAGACACGATGCCCGAGGTGGGGAAGTGCAGGTGCGTCACGTGGTCACCCGACTCTGACATCGTCCAGCCGCGTGGCATGTCCACCAGTTCGAGTTCTGGCCGCAAGCGGGCGTAGTCAGCGGCGGGCAGCGCCGCGAGGATCTGGTTGAGGCGAGGGTCGGGCGTGGTGGTGGGATGGGGTTTGGTCAAGGTGTCCTGGGGAGCGTGGCAGGCCGCTGATATATGAAGTGCAGGCTCCTGCCGTTGAGTCTGCATGGATGAAAAAAAAGGCCGGCTCAAATGAGCAGGCCTTTGACTGGACTGGGCGGAGATCAGTAGCGTCCGCCGCCGTACCCGCCCGTGCCATAGCCCACGTCTTTGCGTTGGGTGGCGGTGTAACCGGCTGCGCTGTAGCCGCCAGACTTGTTGCTGTCTTCGCGCGGACGGGCCAGGTTCACCACAATCGAGCGGCCATCGACCGACATGCCGTGCAGGCCGGTGATGGCGGCCTGGGCCACCTCAAGAGAGGCCATTTCCACAAAGCCGAAGCCCTTGGAGCGGCCGGTTTCGCGGTCCATCATCACCTTGGCGGATGAAACGCTGCCGAACTCGGAAAAATTGCTTTTCAGGCTGGCGTCGTCGACAGAGTAGGGCAGGTTGCCCACGTAGATTTTGGTGCTCATGTTGGAGCCTTTCTGGATTGCGGTGCGCAACTTGTGACACCCATTCATGATGCTGGCGGGCGCCACGGAGGCGCTTTGCAGCTCGGGGGGATTGGATCGGATCTGGCTGAAGCGAGTCGTCAGCAGACGGGAGGCGATGCCATGCACGTTTGCAACCAGCCCTGCGTCACGGCAAAGAGCCGGGCCGCCTCGCGCGAGGCGAAGGCCTTGTCAAAGCGGAAGACGCGGCAGTAGCTGCCGTTGCCGAGAGAGCGGTGGACCGAAAAAGAGGCGCGGAAGCGGCCGCAATCGGTCGGGTGTGTCGAGGGCGAAACGACGTACTGGCCCATGGAAATGGAGGTCTTTGAAATCTGATTCATTCAGAAGCGCAGGCTTGAATCAAGCTGCGTGAGCATGGTGGACTCTGTTGGCTGCAGCTCTACAAACCAACTGGAGGGCCCGCCTCGAAGGAGGTGGCGCTCTCTTTGTGTGTGACATCGGGGGCTTTCCAAGCTGGCTGCCGTCGCGATGTCACCCGCCGAATATAACAGTAATTCATATTGGATAATTGAATTATTTCATTTGGTTCTAAAAAAGTGCTCTTGGGGCCACGCCCCATGCCGGCCACAGTGGCGGCCCGGCTCCGTTGGTTTGAGCACAGACCCGGTGTGTGCTGCGCGATACCGTGCACAGGGCGTCCCTCAGCGCTGCCCAAGGAGCACGGTCACATGGAGCTTGACCAGAGGCCTTGGCGCAGCAATCCGAGTCTGATCATGGAGCCACTGCAATGAAAAAACGCCTGCGCACAGCGCGTTGGGCCAAGGCGTTTGCGCGGGGCGCCATGACCCTGGCAAGAATGACCACCCGCATGGCCAGCGCCTCGGCCGGCCGCCCTATGAAGCGGGCCCGCCGCAAAGCCGCAGCACCACGGCCCGGCGTTCGCGCCAGCGCCGGCACCTGGACACGGGGCCTGGCCATGGGCGTGGAGGGGGCCCTGCGCTATCGCCTCTATGCCCCGCCTGACCTGCAGCCCGGCGAACAACTGGCGCTCATGGTGATGCTGCATGGCTGCGGCCAGGATGCCGAAGGCTTTGCGATCTGCACCGGCATGAACCGGATTGCGGCCAAGAAGCGATTCCTGGTGCTGTACCCGGAGCAAGACCCCCTGTCCAACCCACAGCGATGTTGGAACTGGTTTGACACCCTCCACGGTCGTGCCAACTCAGAGGCAGAACTCATCCTGAAGGCGATCGATCAGGTGTGCACACTGAACCCGGTGGACCCCAGGCAGGTTGCCATGGCAGGCCTGTCGGCCGGGGCCAGCATGGCGGCCCTGTTGGTCACCCGACACCCGAGCCGGTTCAAGGCATTGGTCATGCATTCGGGGGTGGCGCCCGGAACCGCAAACACCACCTTGACGGCCCTCAGCGCCATGCGCGGACGCCGCCCGACCCTGCCATTGAGCGCCACCCCGAACACCATGGCGGCAGATTGGCCCGCCCTGCTGGTCATCCATGGCGATGCGGACACCACGGTCTCGCCGGCCAATGCCGAGGCAGCCGCCCAGAGCTGGGCGCAGGCGGCCGCCGCGCGCTCCGGCCAGGTTCGGCGATTGCAGCGCGGCAAGCGCTACCCCCTGGCCGTGACCGACTTCAAGAACCGAGGCCGTCTGGTGGCCAGGCTGATGCTTGTGGCCGGCCTGGGCCACGCCTGGAGCGGGGGCGCTGCCAAGCAGGCCTTTGCCGATGTGCGCGGGCCTGATGCGTCAAGCCTGGCCTGGACGTTTGCGGCGCAGCAGTTCGGGGGGTGATCCACTTGGCCAGACTTCGCCCCTTGGCCAGCGCGTCACTGGGGCTGAACCCCCAACTCCCTGATTTTGCGGGTCACCACCTCGAACTCGGGCTTGAAATCTTCTGCAAACTGCTCCGGTGTCGAGTTCATCACCTCGAAGCCCCGGCCATTGAGCAGTTGGCTCATATCGGGCGTGCCCACAATGGCGCGCACCTCGCGTGCCAGCCGGTCGATGACCGGGGCGGGGGTCTTGGCGGGGGCCAGCAGGCCGATCCAGACGCTGGTGTCGTAGATCGGGTCGGCCATGCCCAGTTCGCGCATCGTGGGCACCTGCGGCAGTGAGGTGGAGCGCTGCCGCCCCATGACCGCCAAGGGAATCAGCTTGCCGTTGGGCACATGCTGCATGGCGCTGCCCACGGAGGAATAGCCCAGCACCACCGTGCCGGCCAGCAGGTCTGAAATCACGGGGGCCTCACCGCGTTGGGCCACATGCACCATGCCGGCATTCAGGCTGCGGCTCAAGGTTTCGCCTTGCAGATGGCCCAGGCCACCAATGCCCCACGAGGCATAGCTGAACGACAGGCTGCCGCTGGCCGCTTTGGCCTTCAGATCTGCCATGTTTTTGATGCCCGAGCCGGGGTGGGTGGAGAGCAGCGTGGGGCTGCGCACCAGTTGGGTGATGGGGATGAAGTCTTTGAGGGGGTCGTAGCTGAGGCTTTTGAACAAGGCGGTGTTGTTGACCTGCGAGTCGGTGATGGTCATGAGCAAGGTGTAGCCATCGGCCTTGGCCCGCGCCACCTCGGCAGCACCGATGGCGCCGGCTGCGCCGCTTTTGTTGTCGACCACGATGGCCTGGCCCATGGATTTGGCGAGCCCTTCACCCACCTTGCGCGCCACAAAATCGGTGGCGCCCCCTGCCGCATAGGGCACCACGATGCGGATCGGGCGTGACGGATAGCTGTCCTGGGCCTGTGCCGGCGCGGCCAGGGCTGAAAACAGTGCGGCGATGGCGCCGATGAGGCGCATGGCCTTGGGCGAAGTCTGGGTGGAGGGGGTGGAGGGGGTGATGTAGGTGGTGTGGGTGTTCATGGTTTTGTCTCCGGTTCATTTTCTTTTTCAACAGGTCTGGGCTCAGAGGTCCAGTACCAACTCAGGGCTCAGCGATCGGGATACACAAGGCAGCATGCAGCGCTGGGCCAGGCGTTCGTGCTCGCTCAACACGTGATCGCGGTGCTCGGCCTGGCCGCTGACAATGCCCACTTCGCAACTGCGGCAGAGCCCTTCACGGCAGGCATACGGGATCAGCACCCCGTGCTGCTCCAGCGCATCGAGCAGGCTCACGTCATGCGGCACAGGCACACGCAGGCCCGAGCGGTGCAGCACGGCCGTGAAGGCCTGCCCGCCTTGAGTCGACCCCGCTGCCGGGCCCTGTGCTGTGAAGCGCTCAAAATGGACTTGCGCCTGCGCGAAGCCGGCCTGGTGCGCGGCGGCCTCCACGGCACTCATCAAACCTGAGGGGCCGCAGCAATAGACATGCACCCCTGGCGCGGCGGGGCCCAGAAACTCCGACAGGTCGGGGGGCTGCCCGCCGGCTTCTTCGTCGACGTGCAAGAGGATGTGCCTGCCTCCAAGCTGGGCCAGCGGCCAGGCATACGCAGCTTTGGCCCGTGAGCGCACGCAATACAGCAAGCGCCAGGGCTGCCCCCGGGCCTGGCAGGCCGCCATCATGCTGAGGATCGGGGTGATGCCGATGCCCCCCGCCACAAACAGGTGCTGATGGGCGGCGTCTGACAGGCCGAACAAGCACCGGGGTGCCCCCACCTTCAGCCGCTGCCCCACCTGCAACTGGTGGTGGATGAAGGCGGATCCCCCGCGGCTGTCGGGGGCCAGGCCCACGCCCAGCACATAGCGGTGCCGCTCCTCAGGGGGGTTGGCGATGGAGTATTGCCGGCACAGCCCATGGGGCAGGTGCACGTCGACATGGGCGCCGGCCGCGAAGGGGGGCAGGGCCTCGCCCGAAGGCGCTCTGAGCTCCAGCCCCAGCACGTCCTGGGCCTCGTGGGTGATCTGGCTGACGATCAGTTCCATGGCGGCCTCAAGCCTTGGCCCTGGGCACGGGCTGGCCGCCGGCCAGCTCCTGGGCTTCTTCTTCCAGGCGGCGCGCCACCACCCATCGGAACTGGTTGAGCGCGGCATCGATGCCAAAGGGCACCATCTTGAAGTCGGGCGCCAGGGCCAGGCTGCGCTGCTGGGCCGTGATGATGGCGCGGTCTTCGTCAAAGGCCGTCACCACGGCCTGGTGAATCGACCGGGTCACCTCGGGCTGCTCGATCGAGAAGTTGTGCGGGTGCGCGAAAAAGTAATGGGTGGAGTTTTCGGTTTCGGGTGTGATCGCCTGGCACCCTCTGAACTCAAGGGCCTCCACGCGCTGGCCTTCAGGCGCGCCCGTGCCGGTGGGTGCCATGCCCGAATCCATCAGCAAGGTGGCTGGCAAGGTGAAGTTGTAGATGTTCCAGCGGTCCACCTTGCCGCTCCAGGTCTTGACGGCGGTGGCAAAGGGCGGCGCTTCGGTCCCGATGGCCCAGCGGGTGATGCGAACACCGTTGTCCAGGCGCTCCACCTTGGCAGGGGCCGATGCGTAATCGGGGCTGCCACCCAGCGTGGAAGGGTGCACAAAGGGCAGATGCGAAAAATCCAGCAGGTTGTCGCAGATCAGCAGGTAATTGACGTCGTAGTGGATGTAGCCATCCTCGCTTCGCCAATCGGGGTGATCCAGCCACTGGGTATCCGGGATCAAGTCAGGGTCGGCCCGCTCCGGGTCGCCCATCCAGACCCACACCCAGCGGTGGCGCTGAACCACCGGCAGGGTGCGCACCTTGGCCTGCGGCGGTATCCTGGCCTGGGCCGGGGCCTCGGTGCATTGCCCGGTCGCATCAAACTTGAGGCCGTGGTACATGCACCGCACGCAGTCGCCCTCACGCCGGCCCACCGACAAGGGTGCCCCGCGGTGGCAGCAGCGGTCTTCCATGGCCACCACCTGGCCCTCTTGCGTGCGGTACATCAGCACAGGCAGGCCGATGATGGTGCGGCTGAACAGGCCTTCCTGGGTGACTTCATGGTCCCAGGCGGCCACATACCAAAGGTTTTTGATGAACATCGCTTGTCTCCGTTGTTGACCAAGTGCTTCCCGACTTGATGTTCATCAATCCTAGGTTTGGCATGAAAATGCGTAAATGTCATTCCAATCATTGAAAGAATGCACGGTGTTCATATGGATGAGCTGGACCTGAACCTGCTGGCGGTGTTCGATGCCTTGTTTCGCGAGCGCAGCGTCACCCAGGCGGCCCACGCGCTGGGTATGACCCAGAGCGCCACCAGCCACGCGGTGAACCGGTTGCGGGCCTTTTTTGACGACCCTCTTTTCGTCAAGACCAAAGAGGGCATGACACCCACCCGCAAGGCCGAGTCATTGAGGGCCTCGGTGCTGGATGTGATGGCCACGGTGCGGCAGGACATCCTGGCCGCCGCCCGATTCGACCCGGCTGCAGCACGCAGGGTGTTCACCCTGTGCATGACCGACATGGGCGAGCTGGTCTTTCTGCCCCCGCTGCTGAAGCAGCTCAGAACCCTGGCGCCGGGGTGCTCAGTGCGAACCTTGCAAGTGCCTGTGGAACAGATCGAATCCCTACTTGGGTCGGGCGAGGCCGATCTGGCCATCGGCTCGATTCGGGCCGTGCCCGAAGGCCTGTTTCAGCAGCGCCTGTTTCTGCATTCCTTCGTGACCGTGCTGCACCGCGACAACCCGGTGCCCGGCCCCCGGCTCAGCCCGCAAGAGTTCGAAGCCATGCCGCAGATTGCGGTCTCGCTCACGGGGCACACGGCCGAGGCCTACGACAACGTGGTCGAACAACAAGGCCTGCAGCGCAAGATCGCCGTCACCACGCCCCATTTTCTGACCGTGCCCTTCCTGATCAAACACAACCCCGAGCTGGTGGCCACCGTGCCCTTGGAGCTGGCGCATTCCTTTGACGAGTACGGCTTCTTGCGCACGATCGAGGTGCCCTTCTCACTGCCGCCGTTTGCGCTGCACCAGCACTGGCACCCCCGCTTTCACAAAGATCCCGCTATCGTCTGGCTGCGCGAGTTGATCAAGTCGATGTTTGAAAACTACCCGGACGTGGTTTTTCGAGAGCCAGCGCTGGCTGGCGGCCCGGGCGCTGCTGATGCCGGTTTGAGGGTTTGACGAGGCCAGGCCGCGCTTGTCAGCCCCGGAGCTGACCAGATCCTGCTACCCGGGGCTTGTACAGTGAGGCGCATGCAGATTCGAAGGTTCAGGCCCGGCGACGAGGCCGCGCTGTTTCAGGTGTTTTTCTCGGCTGTCCACAGCGTGGCCAGCCGCGACTACTCGCCCGAGCAAATCAAGGCCTGGGCCCCGGCCGACCTCGACCAGGCCCTGTGGGCCCAGCGCATTCAAGCCCTCAAGCCCTTCGTGCTTGAACTGGGCGGCCAGGTTGTGGCCTATGCCGACCTGCAGCACAAGGGCTACATCGACCACTTCTACGTCGCAGGCACCCACCCGCGCCAAGGCCTGGGCACCCACCTGATGGCCCACCTGCTGGCCGAGGCCAAATCACTGGGCCTGGGCGATTTGACGGCCGATGTGAGCGTGACGGCCGAGCCCTTCTTTGCCCGCCATGGCTTCACGGTGCTGGAGCGGCGATTTCCGGTGCGCCGGGGGGTGACGCTGGCGAATGCGTTGATGTGCAGGCGGGTGGAGGTGGGGAATAGCGGGCGCTTGATTGGCTTTTGAGGAGTTCAGTGCGGCCCCTCAGGTGCTTGATGCGGTTGTCTGGGGGGTGTTAGCACCTTTGTGCTGGGCGACGTGCTGTCGGGCAAGTTGGTGAATGAGATTCTGTGGGTGGAGGGGATTCGACTGGTTGGGCGTGGCGCCGCTGGGGGGCGTTCGGGGCTGGAATTGATGGGTGGGGTATCAGTTGGGGATGTCTGGTATACAGCGGTTGCGGTCGCCCAACGCCGCAACGTCCACCGACTGCTTGCAGCGAAGCATTGACAACTGCAGACGCCTGGCTTGAACCAACAAGTTTCGAAATTGACCTGGCAATGCATTACGCCTCTAGATCGATGTCTAAGCGAAAGATGCTGCCGATGCGCATCGTCGCCGATCGACCCTGGCCTTCCATCATCGTCTGACCGATACGACTGGTCCACTTTATCGTGCCAGCTTTGTCTGCGAGAACTTCTACCGATGGCTGTTGCCTTATTTCCTCAAGAACCTCCCGGTTCACACTTGGCCGGATAACAACCCTCCTCACCGACTGACCATCGAGCGTCACTTCGCGCGGAAGCATCACGACTGCCTCCCGGCCGCGGAAGTCACCGCTGAAGGATTGACCTTCAGAGATAATGCCACGTATTTCCTCGCGAGACCTCTCGTCCCGTTCTTCGGTAATCTTCTTGCGTGCGGCCTCTGCCCGCGACGAGCGACCACGTTTGTCCTCAGGCCGAGCTCCGAAGGGGGAGGCTACAGATTCTGCGGTAACCTCGAATCCAGCCATTCGAAGAGCTCGCGCCATCACACCACGATTGGCCGCGTCTTGAGCTAAATTCATCTGCTGCTCACGTAAGACAAATGGCTCTTTGGGCTTCGGATCAACAATCTTGAGCACGCTTCCAGAACCGCCTTCAACATCAATGCTTAGACCGCAAACCAAGCGCTGCCCTGTGTAGCCCGGTGGAAACTGGATTGAAAGCTTCTGCGCGACCCCACCTCCAGCAGGCGGTCCCTTCAAACCAAGCTGCTTGAGGCTGAATGCAGCACCGGATTGCGTCCCCTTGCACTCGATAACGTGCCACATACCCAATACATCCTGCGCTACAAAGTCAGGGGTTTTGTTCGGGCCTCTCTTTGCAGTTCTCGCTTGGGTTACACCTAGTGAACTGGCGATCCGCTGCATGAAGTAGCGGCCATCGACGACCTGTACTAATGACAGCTTATCGTGCAACCAAAGAATGGGGACCCCCATTCCGAAATCGTCGCTGAGGATGGTCTTTTGATGCGCATCAAGATCCCAAAAGCTGCGGGTGAGGCTGAGGTCCGGCTGCTTTGCTATTGCGGCCAAGTATCGGACCCAGGCCCAAAACTCGCTAAGTGAAACGCCCGTTGCAGAAATTGGTGTAGTCAGGTAGCCGATCATCAAGAGCATTGCCGGAACGTTCAGCACACAACTGCTTTTCCCACTTATGAACGTAGGCGGAAACGAAGGCTGTAAACCGACGCCTGGCCACGTACTTGCGTCTATGTCAACTTTCAGATTGCGTTGCATCGTAGGTCCTCCCGAAACTTCTTATATGTATTCATGATACTGAGCTATCGATAGTCGCTTGGCGCAGACTACGGGCCGGCGCCCCCCCCCCCACGGAGCGACACGCGGTCGTTCAAGCAGTTGGCATTTGATCGCCGCATCCAGCCTGGCGCCGCCTTTCGCCTGCGGTCGCCGGTTCTGCCGCGAGAGCGGTCGTCGGTACGTGAAATTAGAATGCCTGCAATCGGTCGAATGGCAGGCCTACGTAGCCTTCGCAAGGCATCAACCTCGTAAGGATTGGTTATGACGGCGAGAATCACTCAGGAATGGACTAGACTTTTTGGCTTATCGATCAGTAAGGCTATTTAGTGACTGAAACTCCAAAAAATTCCTGGGAAATTGGGTCAGATCTGCCTCTGGTCGACCCTGCGGAGGATGCATTCGGCTATGCCCCTTTCGCCTCACTGCTTGCGAAAGCAATCGTAGATAATAGAAGTCCGCAGGGCTTGGTGCTTGCCGTGCATGGCAAGTGGGGCAGCGGAAAATCAAGCCTATTGAATTTCATCAAGCACGACTTGAAAAGGTTGCCAAAGGACAAGCGGCCTGTTGTTATTGACTTCAATCCATGGTGGTTCGAGGGGCGCGAACAAATCTCATCCCAGTTGCTCGAGCAATTCTCGGCTCAGTTGCCGGATCGCCTCAAACATCTCCGAACGCTGGCGAAGTTAGTCGGAAAATATTCGAAGCAAATTGCGGACACGGCGGCCGATGTCTCGGGATATGGTTGGCTCAAAAAGCCGCTCGCTTGGTTGCTGGGCTGGATTCCTGGCCTGAAGTTTCTAGCGGAAAAGACGGGCATTCCGTCGATCAAGAAGAAGGTGGCCGCAACGCTTAAATCCAGCGGTAAGCGGTTTGTCTTCTTTGTCGATGACATTGACCGGTTAACACCGGACGAAGCCCGCGATTTCTTCCGGGCCATCAAAGCTCTGGCCGATTTTCCCGAGGTCGTCTATGTTCTGTTCTTCGACCGGGACGAAGTCGGCAGGGCATTGACGACCTCATTGAAGATGGATGGCGAGGCCTACCTCGAGAAGATCGTCCAAGCCCCTTTCCATCTGCCTGCGGTCGATAAGGGCCAACTCCACCAAAAGCTGTTCAAGGGGCTCGATTCGATCATCGATTCGAAGCCCATGCCATTCCCCTTTGATCAGGACCGCTGGGCCGAGGTCTTCTCTGACGGGTTGGATCGGTTAATCAAGAAGCCCCGCGATATCGTACGCATACTCAACACCATCTCGGTCGCCTATCCACCGCTAGCTGGCGAGGTCAACCCGGTTGATTTCATTGCTCTGGAGTTCCTGCGCGTCTTCGAGCCAGCGGTCTATGGCAGCATCCGCGATGCCAAGGACTTCTTCTGCGGATTGCCGACTCAACTCGATCACAAGAGAGCCGCGGAAAAGAATTACTTTGACAAATGGAGGGACTCACTACCAGACGGTTCGCGCGAACATTTAGCCGAACTCGTTGGCCTGATCTTCCCCAAGGTTTCCCAAGTTCTCGACTCGGGCATGGTCTCATCCAGTGACCATAGCGACTGGCGTAAGGAGCTGCGGCCATGCAGCCCTGATTGCTTCGACCCCTACTTTCAGTTTGGCGTGCCGCCGGGGCATGTCAGCCGGGCGGAGATTGAGCGAATTGCCAGCGAGCAGACTTCGGATGGCATGGCTTCGTTGCTCCGGGAGGCAGCGGGTGTAATCCTGCCGGATCGGCATTCGAAGGCACGCGACTTGATCGATCGACTGCGCGACCTCGACCAATTGCCAGCAGCCCAAGCTTCGAAGCTCGTCGAAGCATTGGTCGCCAACGCCCATCAGCTTCTTCGCAAGGAAGACGAAAGTGGCGGCTTCTTCTCCATGCCCAATCGCTGGCGGATCAGTGGACTCATCTCAAAGCAGCTCGAGCGGCTTCCCGCTCACGAGCGGCAGGCGTTGCTTTCGCGCCTGGCGGAGATATCGCCGGGCCTGTGGAGCTTGGTCGACTTGGCGGATGACGCATTGCAGGCCAAGCGCGACGCCTCGAAGGCGCCCAGAGCCTTTCTTGATCTCGAGGACGGTTTCGCAGAGGCTATGGCAAAAGCCGTCGGCCACCGGCTCGACAATGCCAGCCTCGAGGAATTTATGGCCATGCCGGACTTGGACTTTATCGTTCATCGGTGGAAGCAATGGGGCAACCCCGAGCGTATACGAGAAGTCTTCAAACCTATGGTCGATGACGATGACAAAGTCGTCGCACTTCTCGACAAGTTCGTCAGAACTGGCCTTCGGCATTCCGGTCGCCAGACGACGGAGACCTATCGGCTCTCGTTGAAGCCACTGGCAGCAATCATGGACATCCAAGCAATGGAGCCGCGAATCCGAGCTATCCAATCACGATCGGATTTGACCGTCCGCCAACGGACAGCGACCAAGCGATTCCTTCAAGGATTGCAGGCGTTAGCCAAGGGGCAAGACCCAGACGACCTTCGATTCAACGACGATGACGACACCTGAACCCCTGTGGCTTGTTCGCGATGTCCGAGTGCAGTTGCCGTTGTACCCTAAAGTAGGCATGCGTCACATGCGGTCCTTAACGCCGATACCAGCCACATGTGAACCGTAAGCGGACGTCAGACCGATTCACTCTGACCGGCAGCAACCAGCCTGAAACGGCAATTCATCTCTCCCCACATCTTCCCGCCCCAAAAACAACGATGCTTTAACCACTGCACTTCGAAAGCATGCCAATCGACGCAAGACCCAAGACCGACTCTGTTTTCAGGCCATGGGATCATTTGGACGATCAGGACCCGTTGTGCGCAGCCGCCAGGGGCGGGTGTTACGCCGCAGGCTGGGTGGCCAAATCCTTGGGGTTCACGCCCAAAACTTCCAGCTTTTTCGCATACGAGTCTCTGCGTTTGGCGGCCTTTGCCGCTGTCTCGGTGGCGGCTTGTATGGCTTTGGGCCCTTTATGGGCCGCCGCCTGGATCAGCCCGAACTTGTGAGCGGCATCCGCCTCGGCCCGCTTGAACGTGGCGATGAGTTCAGCGTGGGCAACGGAGGGGTTCACGGTAACGCCCATCTCAATCGACGTCGTCATTCTTAAATTTTGACGTTGGTGCGAAGCAAGGCGGTTCTCAATTCGCGCGTGGCTTCTTTGGAAATATCCACCTTTTGAACCGCCAGGTCGAACGAAGAGCCTGGCTTGATGCTGGTGGGCAGTATCTTTTTGGCTGGAAGCTTGGCTGGGTACGTGCCTTGACGTGGACACATGCGAACGGAAAACCCGAATTCTTCGAGCACGCCTTTCGCATACAACTCTGCCAATTGTTGAAACGACACGTAGGTTGAGCGTTTCACGTCTTTGCGTCCTGGTTGGCTGACGTCGCGAACGAGTTCGAATTTTCCAAGTGAATCGCGTTGGGTATCGGTGAACGGATGCAGCAAGAAAGTCTGACGAACGCCATCCTTTTTGGACATCCAAGTGTGCTCGACGGCGATATCGGTTAACAGCATGTTGTTTTTCCAGCTCCGAGAGTTGCAGCTTGCGTGAGTGCATCAGCCGACACATCGCAGACAGCAGATTTTGTTTTCAAAAGACGTCAACGGGGAGCCAAGTGTCCCTCGGGATGCGGGTTGATCGTGCGGGCAAAAATCACCCAGAGGGCGGGCACTTTAACTGAACGACCGCCGGTGGTAGATCCCGATGGCACGGCGATGGACCGCTTGGGGTCCCAAACTGCCTGCCAAGGGGGGCCATTGAAAGCCCGCTGCCAGCCTGAGGTCGTCACTCAGGAGTGGATCTCAGCTCCGCCGCCGCCTGCATTCAGTCCGCGCATGGATCCGCAGCGGCACCTGCCAGCCACCACCCGAAACCCAACAACTTCAGGCACCGATGCAGCCCCGCCTCTTGCCTAAATTCGGCTCTCCACATGCCGTTTGAAGTTGTTCAAGATGGCTTGCCATCCCTCTCGCTGTTGCTCAACGGAATGCATGTCTTCCCCATCAAACTCCACTTTGACTGTGACGCCTGGGGGTGTGGCCGTGAACTCGACGCTGGCCTGTCGGTCGCCGAACGAGTATTCCAGCAGGTGATTCACCACCACCCGGGTGTAGGTTCCGGCGAAATCAAAGCCGAAGCTGCCGTCTTTGGCTTCCATGCGGGATGAAAACGCACCGCCTTCTCGAAGGTCGACGCTTGCCTTGGTGGTGTGCCAGTCGTCTGAAGCTGCGTTCCATTGAACGATGTCCTCAGCTGTGGTGTAGGCGTGCCACACGGCATCGATCGGTGCCGTGACTGTGGTTTCAACCGTGATTTTCATGGGTCACTCAGAGGGTGGGTTGGGGATCGGACGTTGGCGCCCATTTTGAAACAAGCGCTTGAGAATTGGTGACCTGCGCGGTGGCAGTTTTCCTGCGGGCCTCCCCCTCAGTCTCACTTCCCATCACCGCCACCGTGCCGCTTCCTCAACGCCGGCCTAGCAATCCCCAACTGCCAGGCCCGCCCCAACTCCTGTTCCACCCAGGTGTAGACCTCTTTTGAAATCACGCTCTCCGCCACCATGGCTTCCATGGCGGCGCGGCCCTGGCGCAGGGCGAACAGCAGCAGCAGGCGGCGCTCCAGGGCCTGGGTGAAGTCGGGGTGGGCGTTGCGCAGGGCCTGGATGGCTTGTTCGGCCGATTGGCTGCGGGCCTGCAGCACGGTGTCGAGCACGCCGGCCATGCGTTCGCCCAGCAGGGGTTTGAGGCGGCTCTGGTTGTAGCGGTGCAGGCGCTCCAGCACGGCGCGGCGGCAGATCAGCAGCTCGAAGCGGTCGGCCAGGGCGGCGGCCAGGGGGCGGTCCAGGTGCAGGTGGCGGTGCAGCCACAGGGCCACCTGGTAGCTGGCGTGCGGCTCCAGGATGCGGCGCGCGGCGCGGTTGTAGCCCAGGCGGCCTTCGTTGCGGGCGGCGTCGATCATGTGGCCGGTGTTGCGCATCATGGCGTCGAGGTTGCGCACGCTCACGATGCCGTTGCCGTAGTCGGGGATCAGGTCGCGCTCGCGTGTGGCCAGGGTGGTCAGGCCGATGGCCAGGCGTTCGCGCTCGTTCAGGTCGGCGGCCAGGGGGGCCTGGCCCAGGGCCAGGCCGTTGCGGTACAGCTGGTTGACCTCGGCCGCGGCCTCGGGCTGAAAGTGGAAGGTGGCAGCAATGCGTTGAACGGTGGCCTCCACTTCTTCGGTGGACAGGTTGATGGCCTGCTGCTGCAAGGCCTGGTCTTGGGTCGACAGCCTGTCCAGCCCCAGCTGGCGGATCACCCAGCGCAGCGAGCTGCCGTTGACCAGCAGGCTGAACAGCACAAAACCGGTGGCGATCACCGACACAAAATGCCGCGTGGCCGCCGGCAGGGCGGTGTTCTCGGCCACGCCCATGGCCAGCACCAGGGTGACGGCGCCGCGCAGGCCGCCCCAGGCCATGGCCAGCTTGTAGGCCGACGAGATGGGGGCGCTCAGGCGCAGCCGGCTCAGCGCGGGCAGCATCAGGTACAGCACGGCCAGCCGCCCCACAAAGGCGGCGACCACCGTGGCCATCAGGTAACCCACGTCGTGCCAGGCCACATCGCGCAGCAGGTGGGGCACCCGCACGGCGGCCAGCAAAAACACGATGGCGCCGGCCAGCACGGCAATCTGCTGCCACACCAGTTGCACGTGGTCCCAGTTGCGGGGCGCCAGCCGGGTCTTGGCCAGGCCATTGATGACCAGGCCGGCGCACACCACGGCCACCACGCCCGACACATCCAGCCACTCACCCCCGAGCAGGTACAGGGCATAGGGCACGGCCATGGTCAGCGCCGTCTCGGCCGAGGCGATGTTGCCCATCAGGGGCAGCACAAAGGCCACGGCCCGGCCCACCACCAGGCCCAGCAGCACACCGCCGCCGAATGAGTAACCGAGGCTGGTCAGCCCGTCCACCCAGCTGACCGACGCACCATGGCGGGTCAGCATGCTCATCAGCACGGCGGCCAGGGCGATGGCGGCCGCGTCGTTGAGCAGGCTTTCGCCCTCCACCAGGCGTATCAGCCGCCCCGGCGCGCCCACGTCGCGAAAGATGCCCACCACGGCGGAGGGGTCGGTGGTGGCCACGATGGCCCCCAGCAGCAGGCACACCACCAGGCTTTGCGGGGCCACCAGGGCCAGGCCCAGGCCGATGGCCCCGGTGGCCACAAACACCGCCACCACGGCCAGCAGCAGGATGGGCGCGGCATCTTGCAGCATGTTGCGCACGTCCACCGTCAGCGCTACTTGAAACAGCAGCGGCGGCAAAAACAGCCACAGGTAGGCCTCGGCCGGAAAGTCGGGGCTGATCAGGGGGGCGAAGAAGAAGGCGGCAAACTCAGGCGCCACCGAATCGATGGCCACATAGCTGGCCCCCAGGGTGATGCCCACCAGCGACAGCAGGGTGGATTCGGGGGCACCCATGCGGGCGGAGGCCACCTGCACCAGGGCCACGATGGCCAGCAGGCTGGAGGTCAGAACAAGCAGTTCGGCAAGACTGGGCACGGGGCAATCAGGTGCCGGTCAGGCACCGGTTGTGAAAAGAGGGGAGGGGGATTGGGCCGCGTTGAGCGCCCCGCTGCGGCCACATGGCCCGCGCGTGCCCACCCGTGCCCGGCGCAGAGAGGCTGCGCCACACAGAGGCTGGGGTAGGGGGGGAGGAGGGCGGCAGCAAGGCATCCATCACGGGCCGTGTCGGGTGCGGGCACCCGGGCAAGGGCCATGATAGCCCCGTCTTCCCCAGGCCTGTCCCTGGCGGCACCGCCTGGATCAAACAAGGCGTGCAAAGAGTGCAAGCCATTGCAAGCAGGCGGTGCGCAGTAGGGAAAGGAGGGCCGAAGAAGGGCCCAAAGAGGGATGAAAACGCGCGGAAAGCGCTTGCAAAGGGCGCGACAAGGCCGCGAAAAGAATGCGCAAAGAATGCGAAAAGAACCCGAACAGAGCGCTTCAGGGGAAGGAAGCCCCCCGGCGCCGCCTCAGGCAGTTTGACGGCTCAGGCGAAGTCGGCGTGGGCGCTTGGCGCGCGCGCGGGGGGCGCTCTCGGCTTGGGCGCTTGAGGCTTCTGATGGCGGGGGCGCTGTGTTGGAGGCAGGGGCTGTGGCGTGAGCCGCCTCATGAGGGGCCTCCAGCAACTGGTCCAGGGCCTGGGCCTGCCGGGCCTGTTCGCCGGCCCGGCCTTGCAGCAGGTGTTGGGCGCACTGGCGCAGCAGCATGGCCATCCAGTCGATGGCCGGGCCTGTGGTGCGGCGGTAGTGCCGTGCCTGCTGCCAAACCCGCACGTAGCAGGCCTGCAGCACCTGTTCGGCCCAGGGGGGCGTGGCCACCAGCATCAGGGCCAGCACATACAGGCGGTTGGCGGTGGCGTCGTGCAGTTCGGTCAGGGCCGGGCGTTCGCCCTGGGCGATGCGCTCCAGCAACTGGATCAGGCGGTGGGGTTCGTTGGCGTGTGTCATGGGGCAGGCTGCTTGACCCGTCTTCGTTCGGAAGGTTCCGTTCGTCGCGCGTCTGGAGCGTCTGGAGCGTCTGGAGTGTGCCCTGGGGGCTGATTTCGGGCTGGCGCGGCCGGCAATGTCCTTGCCTGGGCAGGTTTCATGGGCTGGGGGGCCCGCAGCCTGGTGGCGCGCAAGGCACAATGGCGCGCCCCGGCGCTTGCCTGGTGTCGGGCTTGATCTCCATGGGTGTGCCGATTGTCTGAACTGCTGCAACATTTCTCGTGGGTGGCCGCCTTGGCCGCTCTGCTGGTGGGCCTCTCCAAGGGGGGGCTGCCCGCCATCGGCATGTTGGCCGTGCCTTTGATGGCCTTGTCCATGTCGCCGGTGCAGGCGGCCGTGCTGCTGCTGCCGATCTATGTGGTGTCCGACATGGCCGGCCTGTGGCTGTACCGGCGCGATTTCAGTGCCCCCAACCTGCGCATCCTGGTGCCCGCCGGGCTGGCCGGCGTGGTGCTGGGCTGGGCCACGGCGGCCTGGGTGTCCGACCGGGTGGTCACGTTTCTGATCGGTTTGATGGGCCTGGGCTTTTGCCTGTATGCCTGGCTGCGCCGGCAGAACGACGCCGCACCCCAGCCGGTGAACCGGCTCAAGGGCTGCTTCTGGGGCACGGTCACGGGTTTCACCAGCTTCATCTCGCACGCCGGGGCGCCGCCGTTCCAGGTCTATGTGCTCCCCCAGAAGCTGCCCAAAGCCCAGTTTGCCGGCACCGCCACCCTGCTGTTTGCCGCCATCAACCTGGCCAAGATCGTGCCTTACCAGTTTCTGCGCCCCTATTCGGCCCAGGCGCTGTGGGGGGCGGCGGCCCTGCTGCCCTTTGCCCTGGCCGGCACAGTGGCCGGCGCCTGGCTCACCCGCCGCCTGGCCGATGCCTGGTTCTTCCGGCTGGTGCAGGTCGGCCTGCTGCTGGTGTCGGTCAAGCTGATGCTGGACGCCTGGGGCATGGCGCCGGGCTGAGGGGGGCCTCAGCCCTGCCGTGTGGCCATGAGCTGGCTCGCCTCATATTGCGCCCGCCAGGCCTGAAACTCTTCCGGCGGCATGGGCCGGGCAATGAAGTAGCCCTGGGCATAGTCGCAGCCCAGGCTGGCCAGTTGGTCCCAATGGGCCTGGGTTTCGACGCCTTCGGCCACGGTTTTGCGGCCCAGGTCGTGCACCAGGTCGATGGTGGAGCGCACGATGGCGGCCGAGTCTTTGCTGCTGCACATGTCGCGCACAAAAGACTGATCGATCTTGATGTAGTCCACCGGCAGCTTTTGCAGGTAGCTCAGGGCTGAGTAGCCGGTGCCGAAGTCATCGATGTACAGGGCGATGCCCTCGGCGCGCAGGCTTTGCAGCACGCCCAGGGCGTATTCCGCATCTTCCATCACCGCGCTTTCGGTGATTTCCATCTCCAGCAACCCTGAGGCCGCAGGCCAGGTCTTGCGCAGGTGCCGCAGGCGGTCCAGCAGGTTGTCGTCGCGCAGGTTGCGGGCCGAGAGGTTGACGGCGATCGGCAGGGCGCCGCCCTGGGCGCTCCAATCGTGGTTCAGGCGCAGTGCGGTTTCGATCACCCAGTCGGTCAATGGCGTGATCAGGCCGGTCTGCTCGGCCAGGCCGATGAACTCCATGGGCGGGATCAGTCCGCGTTGGGCGTGGCGCCAGCGCACCAGACCTTCGGCGCCACAGACGGCTCCGCTGCGCATGTCGATCTTGGGTTGCAGGTACAGCAGCAGGTCGCCGCCTTCGATGGCGCGCCGCAGTTGGCCGGCCAGGTTGAGCTGTTGCGGTTGGTTGACGCCCTGGGCCAGGTCGAAGAACAGGTGTGCAACGCCCTTCTTGCGCGCCAGTTGCAGGGCGATGTCCATGTGGCGGTAGAGGTCGTGCGGGGTCTGGCCATGCTGCGGGTACAGCGCAATCCCGGTGCGTGCCGAGATGTCGATCTCGATGTCGGCCATGGGCATGGGGGCGGCCAGGGCCGCTTTCAGGCGCTGCACCTGGGCCTGGGCCGCGGCCGCGTCGCTGTCGGGCAGCAGGATGGCGAATTCGTCGCCGCGCAGCCGCGCCACCTTGGCGTCGGGGGGCACGCATTGGCGCAGGCGTTGGCCGAATTCGCACAGCAACTGGTCACCAAAGCTGAAACCCAGGGCGTCGTTGATCTCGCCAATGCGCTCGATATTGGTCTGCAGCACGGCAAAGCGGGCGCCGCTCTGCTGCCCCGCCACAGCCAGGGCCATGCTGAGGTCTTCGGTGAAATGGGCTTCGTTGGGCAGCCCCGTGAGCACATCGTGGCGCGTCAGGTGCTGCATCGCCTGTTCGATCTGCTGCTGTTCCACACGGGCACGCAGCGTGGCAATGCCAAAGGCCAGGTCGTCGGCCGACTCGCTGAGCAGGTTCACCTCGTCAGGTTTGAAGGTGTCGGGTTCTCGGTCGTAAAGGGCCAGGGCGCCGATGATCTTCTGACCCACCCGCAGCGGGCAGGCCAGGGCGGAGCGGTTGCCGTCCAGGTAGGACAGCCAGGGGGCGTAGCCTGGGTCTTCCAGCACATTCGAGATCAGCGTGGTCTGGCCGGTGCGCACGGCCTGGGCCGCCGCACCTTGTCCGTTCGGGGTGTCTGCCCAGGTCATGGGCAGGCGGCTCAGCAGCGTGGGGCTGTTGTGGTTGCCGCTCTGGGCCATCAGCTTCAGGGTCTGGTCGGCGTCGTCCAGGCGGTACCACACGGCGGCCATGCCAAAGCCCCCGGTGCGCACGATGGCGTGGCACATGGTCTGCAGCAGCTCGTCTTCGGAGCTGGCGCGCAGCATGGTGCGGTTGACGGCGCTCAGGGTGCGCAGGGCGCGGCCCACGTGCTCCAGCTCCTGCACGCGCTGCGCCAGCTCGGTGTTCAGGTCCTGGATCGCCGCCTCGCTGCGTTTGCGCTCGGTGATGTCGCTGCCCAGCAGGTAGTAGCCCAGCACGCGCCCCTGCGCGTCACGTTTCGGAAAATAGTTCACGGCATGCCAGAGGCCAGGCTTGGGCTCCCAGTCGAAGCTCTGGGGTCGGCCCAGCAGCGCAGCCTCGATCATGGGGGCGGCCACGGCGTAGCGCTCGGGGCCCAGGATCTCGCTCACGCTGCAGCCGGTGATGTCGGTGCGATCGGGGGCAAAAAGCCGGCGGTAGAGCTCATTCACGTACACATAGCGTTGCTGGGCATCCACGTAGCCGATCAGGGCCGGCACCGCGGCCATCACGCTGCGCAAGTGCTCCTCACTCTCCAGCAGCTGCCGGGTGCGTTCCTGAACATGCTGCTCGAGCATGGCCTTTTGCCGTTCAATCTGCTGTTCGGCCTGGTACTGGTGGGTCACGTCGCGGAACACCAGCACGGCGCCACGCATCTGGCCCTCCGCGTCGCGGATGGGCGCGGCACTGTCGGCGATGGGGCATTCGCTGCCATCGCGTGCGATCAGGCTGGTGTGGTTGGCCAGGTCCTGCTGCTGGCCGGTCTGCAGCACGCGGGCGATCGGCACCTCGACCGCGGCGCGGGTGGTCTCATGGACGATCACAAACACCTCTTCGGCCCGTTTGCCCAGGGCCTGGGCCTGTGTCCAGCCGGTCAATCGTTCTGCAACGGGGTTCAGGCGTGTGATGCGCCCGTCCAGGTCGGTGGCCAATACCCCGTCGCCGATCGATTGCAGGGTGATGGCCAGGTCTTCTTCGCGCTCCGCCAGGGCTTCGCGGCTGCGCGCCAGGTGTTGCATCTGGCGCTGGATCAACTTGGACGTGGCCGCCAGCAGGGCCAGCAACAGGCCCGAGACCAGCAAGCCACCACCAAGCAGCCATTGGCGGCTGCGCTGTTGCTCGGCCTCACGGGCGGCGAGCAGGCTGACTTCTTCGTCGCGCATCTGGTCCAGCAGGCCATAGACCTTGTCGCGGGTCTCGCGCAGCGGGGCGCGGGCCACATAGGCGGTGGCCGCCTCGATGCCCTGGGTCTTGCGCAAGACCTCGATCTGACGGGCAATGGCGATGCGCTGGTCGACCACCTGGCGCAGTTGCTGCCAGCGCACCTGTTGACCCGCGTTGTCGGCCGTGAGCAGAGCCAGGCGGCCCAAGGCCTCTTCGCGCGAGCGGGAGGCCTTCTCTCGTTCGATCAGGTAGCTGTTGTCGCCCGTGATGCGGAAGTTCTGCGTGCTCAGCTCAACCTGCAGCATGTCGCCGCGGGTGATGCTCAGCGCATTCAGCACCTCCTGGGTGTGGCGAACGCGCTGGGTGGCGGCTGCTGCATCGCCGGCCAGCTTCCAGGTCAGGGCCAGCAAGGCGGTGATCACCAAGGCGGCTGTGACAAAGGCGAACAGCACCTTGGCGTTGAAGCGGGATTCCAGGTAGAGAGGGGGCTTTGCCATGGTCAAAGTCAACTCACGCCGAGCATCACCTGAGAGCAAGGCAGATGGGGAACTTTGTGCGGCATCGAACACCTCCCTGAAGGCGTTGGGTGATTGTGGCGAGCGTCGAAACAGCCCCGATCTGCGTCGGATGCGTGAATCGCGTGTTGACTGAGATTAGCCGTATTTGAACTTTCAAGCCACCCAGGCAAATGCGGATATGAGGGGTTAAAAGGCTTCAAAAAAAAGAAGCCCCGCCAGGGGGGGCGAGGCTCAAACCTTGGTTGCAATGAAAACAGATGGCCGATCAGCCCGGCCGGTCCTTGCAGGCCAGCCGGGCCGACAGGGGCCTCAGAAGCTCACGCGCAGGCCGATGTCGAAGCCGGTGGAGTTGCCGTTGACGTTGCTGGTGCCGGTGACCGGGCCGAGGGCGCCCGAGCCGTAGGAAGAGGCGGCCATGGAGGCGCCGCCGGAGTTGCTGACGCGGGCCACGGTGGCGTAGGCGGCGGTGCGCTTGGAGAGGTTGTAGATACCGCCCAGGGCCAGCTTCTGAGCCTTGGCCGAGCCCAGCTTGACCTGGCCGATCGAGGCCAGCACGTTGAAGGCGCCCACGGGGGCGTTCACGCCCAGGCTCCAGCCCTTGGTGCTGAGGTCGTTGCCGGTGGTGGCCACGTTGGAGAGCTTTTGCTGGGCCACGATGCCCATCACCTTGGCGGGGCCGAAGTCATAAGAGCCGTAGACGCTGGTGTCGGCCATGTCGCCCGCCAGCGGGGCGGCGGCGCCCGAGGTGCCAGGGCCAGCCAGGCCGTTGTTGCCCAGGCTCTGGGTCAGGCCGGCGAAGGTGGTGCGGGTGTAGGCGGCAGCCACATCGAGCGGGCCTTGGCGGTAGCCCAGGCGGGCGCCGGCATAGCGGCCGTTGCTGGAGGTGTCGATGGAGTTGATGGTGGCGTTGCTGGGCTGGTTGCCGAAGGCGACCATGGCCTGACCGTAGAAGCCCCCCAGGTTGCCGGGCAGGAAGTAGCCCACCGAGTTGGAGGCGCGCACAAAGGTGTTGGTGGCGGCCGAGCCGGTGTAATCAAGGATCAATGTGCCCACGCCGGCGGCGGCGAAGGGGTCGGCATTGAGGTAGTTCTGCCAGCTGGGGGTGGTGTCGCGGCCGATGCGCAGCTCGCCGAAGGCGCCAGCCAGGCTGACGGTGGCGCGGCGGTTGAAGGTGAGGCCGCCGGCGGCGATGTCGGAGCGCTGGTTGTTGGTGGTGGTGCCGCTGCTGCCGATGCCGCTGGCGGGGTTGATGGCGCCCTCAAGCCAGAAGCCGGCGCTCAGGCCGCCGCCCAGGTCTTCGACGCCGCGAAAGCCGAGGCGGCTGGCGCTGTTGCCGGAAGGGGAGACGCCGGAGACGCGGCCGGCGTTGGTCTTGACGTTTTC
>NZ_JADZ01000005.1:0-337693 GCF_000518645.1 Curvibacter gracilis ATCC BAA-807
CGGAAGTTCTCAATCGCATCGAAGTCGCTCTTGCCCTGCACCAGCAGGCCCAGGTAGCTGCGCAGGATGTCGCTGTTGGCAACGCCATTTCTCACGGGCAAGGCGGCATCGAGTCGCTTGAACACTGGCGCGAGTCGATTCAGGTGATGTCCGACCAGCGCCAGACCGGCTACCGGGGTGAGGTCGTAGTCGAGCTGCTTGACGATGAAGGGGCGCATTGGAAGAACTCAGGTACTGCGTTTGCAACAGGCCCATCAACGCCCCACACCTGTCTCGCGTTTACCAAACTACCTCAAATCGAACGCACCCGCAGGGTGAGGCACTTTCACTCTTGGGCTCACGGATTCAGGTCAAAATATAAATTAACATAATTTAATTATTTGTCAAGATTTATTTTTAAAAACAAAAAAACCTACTTTCGTAGGTTTGTTTTGCCCGCCAGGTGCTTTTTAATTTGATACTTTATTTTAAGCCGCACAAGTGCGGAACATAGATTTTTAAAATATCAAACCGTCCTTTATAATATGATTTATTTTTATTAATTTGTCAATAGCAATATTGAAATATTTTAATAATAAAAAAGCACCTCAAGGGTGCTTTTCTTGTTTTATGTATTTGAGATATGTTTCTTCAGCTTCTTTAGCTAACTTCTCAAGAAATTCTTTACTTTCTTCAGAGTTTAAAAGTTCTTCCCAAATCTCATCATCAGTTTTATTAGTGGTTGATGAGCAAGTCATCAAGTGAACCTCCTGCATTCAAATGAGCTTCAACCCATTTTGGTTTAATACCTCTGCCTGACCAAGTGAGGGAACCATCAGAGTTCTGATATTTTGGTGCTACTGAACCTGTTTTGGCAGGAGTAGGATTGAATTTGTTGTTAATTGGAAATACTGTAAAACCCAATTCTTGGGCAGTAATTCCATATTGAGAAATTTTAGCTTTAATATCTGCCACAACTTCAGCAAGTTCAGCTTTTCTCAATTCTTCAGCTTTCTCCTGAAGTTCTTTAATTTGAGCCAAAATTTCAGTGTAAGAACTAGACATTGGTTTGCTTTTTTTGGTTGATGAAGTAGCCATTGTACAGAAAAAATTAATTAGTGAAAAGATTCAAATTTTCATAAGAAAGTATTTTTTCTGTGGCATTTTTCAAATTAATAGGACTGTGCTTCTTGGAATATATTTTTTCATTTGTGCCTTGGCCTTCATGTCCTACCAAGTCTTGTCTGATTTCAGAATTTACACCATGTTGTTTTAGTCTGTTATTAACTGTATGTCTAAAAAAGTACATGGTTTTTCCATCAATTCCTATCGACCTTAAGAATTTAGAAAAATCTTCACTAATAAAAGTTGAATAAGTTTTGGCTGATGGTTTCCTCAAATCAAAAACCATTCCTAATGGTCTAGATTTTAAATAATCGAGAAAACCATTTTCGATAAGAATTCGATGAAGATATATAGTTCTTTTGCTTGCTTTTGTTTTTAATGTTTGTCCTCTATCTTTATTTTCTGTAATTCTAATATTGTAAATTTCATCTTCTTCATAAATATCATCAGTCCAAAGCTGACATATTTCATTAGGTCTTGCGCCTGTAGTGAGTAACAAAAGGCAGATGAAATAGAGTTTTTTATTAGACTTTAACCAATCATTTGTAAAGATTTTTTCCAACTCTTTACCTGTAAAAGGTTGCCTTTGTGTTTCCTCTACTTCCAAGCGATGACCTACAAACGGATTAGCTTCTTTGGCTTCTCCAATTGTCACTAAATAATTATAAAAAGTAGAAAGTACAGCAATAATATTCTTGATGGTTTTATCTGCTTTTTTCTCTGTTTTTTGTAGATATTGAATATAGGAAAAGGCTAATTTTCTATCGATTCCATCAATGGTTTTAATTTTGAAATTGTCACAGTATGAAATAAATTTATCTATTGTTGTTTCATATCTGTAGATTGTGCCTTTGCCTACTTTTAAATTTGACAAATAATCTTTAACTAAATCCTGAAGACTTTTTGAATTTTCTATTGGTTTTTTAACCTCAAGAGAGGATAGTATTCTTTCATAAAGGGCAAGCTTTTGCTGTCCCTTTTCTGTTGACAAAAATTCTTCTAATTCTCTTTCTTTTTTGATTTTTTTACTTTCTTCAGCTTCGGAATTTCTTTTAATTCTTTCGATTTCTCTTAATTTTTCTAGTTCTCTTTTATGCTCTTCAGCCTTATGAATTTCTCTTAATTTCAAAAATTCTTGAAGCTGAATTGAGTCTTCAGGACTGGTAACGGAAACAGATTTAATTTGATTTCTATCATCAAATTGAACTTCGAATTTTCTAATATTATTTGGGTCAATCATTTCAATACGAGCTTTGATTTGAATTGCCAAAATTTTAGCTACTTTAGGATTTCTTGTGTGAAGGCTCACACGTTTCGAAACCTGCTTGGAACCATCGAAGATGGTTTGTCTGAAGTAGTAGATTCCTGAACTTCTTCGTTCAAGGTTGTACCCATAGGTCATGGAAAGACTGACACCATACAAAGGGGTTGCTGTTGCAGGAGCACCCCTAGTTGTGGATGTACAATGACACACCCAACTGACACTGTTAGCCACTTTTGGCAGGACTGACTAGAAAAAGTTCTTTAAAATCAACAGCTTACGTTGTGCGGGTGTAGTTCAATGGTAGAACGGCAGCTTCCCAAGCTTCATACGAGGGTTCGATTCCCTTCACCCGCTCCAGATTCCTGTCTCATACGGCCTCAAGGCCTCTCAGAACCCGCTGACATCCCTCTGGCAGCGGGTTTTTTGTTGTCTCACGCCTGGTGCTTTCCTGATGTTCGTCTGCAACTTGGCTTTGAACCGGGACAGGGTCTCCTCAGCTGCGCAGGCACCCCACTTCTCGCTTCAGCGAGCTGACCCTCGTTCAACGGCACTGCACCTGCATGGGGCCGCTTCTTCGGTTGTTCCGCCGTCGGTGCGCGGTGACTGTCCCTGTTGCAGCCCCTTTGCGTTTAGCGGTGTGGCGCCTTCTCACCGGCACGCCATCCCGAGAGGGGAGCTGCCGATTCACCGATGCCCGTGGGGCCTCGAGCTTGAATTGGCACTGAGCTTGCCACCTGGGTGCTTGTGCGTTCGAGCTCTAAAAATACCAGGGACAACATCCTTCAAGCGGCCTGTGGCACTGCCAGAATGCAGGGGCAGGTCTTTTGAACTTTGTAACGTCGGAGACGAGGAGCAACCATGAAATTATCGACAAGGCTGGCAGGACTGGTGGCTTGTTCCGTACTCGGTCTGATAGTGATCGCGTTTTTTTCATTGTTGACGCTGCGGTCTTTGCTGCTGGACGACAAACGGGCAGAGATCCAGACGGTGCTGGGCTTGGCTGCGGCATCGGTCAAAGAGTTTCAGGCGCAAGAGCAAAGCGGCAAGTTGTCACGCGATGAGGCCCAGGCCAAGGCCGTTGATGTGCTGAAAACACTGCGCAATGGCAAAGCAGCCTACGTGTGGGTGCGTACAACGGGAGCTTTGGGCCTGGTCCTGCCCAATCAGGCGGATGTTGGCAAGGTGGACTTCGGGAAAAAATTGCCGGATGGGCGATTTGATTTTCAACGCTACCTCGACGGCCTGGCCAATCAAGAGATTGCCTATGTGCAGTTGATGGTCAAAAAGCCTGGCACCGATGTGGAGGTGCCCAAAATCAATGGGGTCGTCAAAGTTGCCGGCTGGGACTGGGTGATTGGCTTTGGCGTCTGGGTTGACGATGTGGACGATATTTTCTGGCGCACCGCCTGGAGCGTCATCGGTCTGAGCCTGGCCGTCTTTGTCGTCTTGGCCTTCTGGGCCGTGCGGGTCAGCCAAGGCATTTACAAGACGTTGGGAGGGGAACCCCAGAAGGCCGCCCAGATTGCGGCGTCGATCGCCAATGGCGACCTGCGTCGCCAGAACCAGGAGACCTATCGCCCTGGCAGCTTGATGGAATCGGTGTCGACCACCCAGGCCTCGCTCAACCAGTTGGTCACCCAGGTACGCAAGGCCTCTGAGAACCTGGAAACGGCCAGCATCGAAATCGCTCAAGGCAACCAGGATCTGAGCAGTCGAACAGAAAGCCAGGCCAGTGCGCTGGAAGAAACCGCAGCCTCGATGGAGCAACTGAGCAGCTCAGTGCGTCAGAACGCGGACAGTGCGCAAGTGGCCAACCAGTTGGCCCAAAATGCCAGCCAGGTCGCCGTGCGTGGCGGCGATGTGGTGACCCAGGTGGTGGAAACCATGAAGGGCATCAATGAGTCGTCCAAGAAGATCGCCGACATCATTTCCGTGGTCGACGGGATTGCATTTCAAACCAATATCCTGGCCTTGAATGCCGCGGTGGAGGCGGCCCGGGCCGGTGAGCAAGGGCGTGGTTTTGCCGTGGTTGCCTCGGAAGTGCGTAGCCTGGCCGGCCGCAGTGCGGCCGCCGCCAAAGAGATCAACACCTTGATTTCGGCCAGCGTCGAGCGAGTCGAACAAGGCAGTACCCTGGTTGACCAGGCAGGCAACACCATGAGTGAAGTGGTGGCCTCCATCCGCAGACTGTCAGACATCGTGGCGGAGATCAGTGCTGCCAGCAGCGAGCAAAGCATGGGCGTGGCGCAAGTCGGGGAAGCTGTCCAGCAAATGGATCTGGCCACGCAACAAAACGCTGCGCTCGTCGAACAGATGGCGGCGGCTGCGGCCAGCCTGGAGGTTCAGGCCCGCGATTTGGTGGGCACGGTCACTGTGTTCAAGTTGGACGTCTAAAGACCTCCAAGAAAGGCGGCAAGCCTCCAATCGCAGGGCTTCAACGCGTGGGCTGTGGGCCTGCCGAGACAGGGGCTGGGTGCGGTGTCTGAGATCTGTCGCGCAGCAGCGCCGCGGCCAGCATGGCGATGGCCACGGCGGCCATGTGGAGCAGCAGGCACACCTTGAAGTCCTGCGCGCCATAGGTGCTGAAATCTGTGCGGCCCCCATGCAGCCGATCGATCCAGTAGCCACTGAGCTGCTGCAGCAAGGCCGCCCCGAGGAAGCCGCCCGTGTTGGCGATGCTGACCGCCATGCCGGCGTGGGCGGGTGACGCGGCATCTTTGGCGCACGCCCAGGACAAGGTGAAGCCACTGGCCGAAAACCCCATCACTGCCAGATTCAGGGCCAGTGTGGGCGGGCGCACCGGTCCAGGCAAGCCAAACCAGGCCAGGGCGCATAAAAACAGCGCCCCCGTCAGCATGATCAGGGTTTTGCGCGATCCCAAGGCATCTGACACCCGACCCATGAAGGTCGACCCCGTCGCGAACGCAATGAAGAAGACACTGCTGAACAGGCCGCAGTCGGCCAGCGACAGGCCTTTGGCCTGCACGAGCAAAGAGCCTAGCCAAAGGCCCGAGAAAGACATGAACGAGCCGGTGAAGCCAAAGTTCACGACAAAGGCGGCCTGGATCTGTCGGTGTTGAATCAGGAGTCGGATGACCTCCAGCCACGGGCGCGTGTCGGCATCCTGGGGCCCGGGATGGGCGCCGGACGCTTGCCTGTCCGGGATCAGCATCCAGGCCAGCACGGCGACCAGGGCTGTGAGGCCTGCGCCGACCACCGAGAGGCAACGCCAGCCGAAGAGATCGGTGGCCCAGGCCAGTGGTGCGCCGGCTGCCACGGAGCCGCTGGCCCCCAGCAACATGCCCACACCCGTCATGGTGGCAAATTGATGGGGTGGAAAGTGCACCGCAATCAGTTTGATCATCGAGACAAACAGCACCGAGGAGCCCAGACCGATGAGCAGGCGCCCGAGCACCGCCCCCGGGTAGTCGGGGGTGAGTCCGAACAGGGCTGCGCCGGCGGCAACGATCAGGCAGCCCATGGCGATGAGTCGCCTGGGGCCGATCCGATCGCTCAGGACGCCAGCCGGAATCTGCATCAGCACCGTGACCCAGAAGTACACCGACGACATGAAACCGAGCGCGGAGGCCGTGGTGTGGAAGCTGTCGGCCAACCGTGTGGCCAATGTGGAGGGAGCCACCCGGAAGGCGTAGCTCAGAAAATAGGCGGCAATGGCGACCGCCAGGGTGGCCATGCGGCGCTCGGGGGCCTGGGTCATGCGAAGCCTTCCAGCGCCACGTGAGCACCGTGACGCGAGCTAGCGCGCTGCGGCCGGGTGTAACGCACGATGCCGTCGGTGCCGGCTTGAACCCTGGGCCCCAAACCTTCACGGGCGCTTGCCAGCACGTAGGTCCAGGCCATCAAAGGGGCCTCATCATCGGATGTGACAAGGATGAGCTGCCTGACAAAGACACACCGCGAGCCGCGGGGCGGTGGCCCTTGCCTGCCGAAGTTCAGTTCCTTGCTGTCCAGTTGTGCCAGGGTGCTCAAGCTGCAGTGCGGCGCCCATGTCAGCAGTTCGCCTTCGACCCTCGAATCTCCCTCGGGAGAGTAGGTGACGGTTCTGCCGGGCGCGTCTTGATCGTCGACATAATCCACATAATGCAATGCCCCGCGCACTTCGGCGGGTCGGCAGACCGTGGTGTAAGGCTTTATCAAGTGAGCATTCGGCCCATCAGAACGCAGTGTTCCGTACACGAATATTGGAATCTGTGTCAGCAGCATGGTGGTCAAAAGGGGGCTTTGCAAAAACTTGGCACCGGGCCCACCCCGACGGCAGTTCGATCCGGGATGTCGCGGCTCAATCAAATAAAATTCGAATTTATCGAGTCGCCCGGATTTTTCATTGAATCCATGCGACAGCCCTCAAGATTTCACGCTGTCAAATGGATTGAGCAGCTTGTTGACTCGAAGCACTGGATTAATGACGCTATATTCCAATGATCTGAATTCAAAAAGAAAAGGCGGGATGGCGTGCCATCTTCTGGTCCGGTCGCTGCGGGATGTTGTGGAGGTTCCAGGGCCTGAAAATCAACTGTTTGCCGATTGCATCCATGCCGCCTTTCAGGGCCATGTGCCGGTGGATCATTTCAGGCAGGCATGGGGCCCGTGCCCAGTCGGCGGGCGGACCTGAATCCCTTCGGAATGCGACTGAAAGCCACCCGTTCAATGGCTCAATTGTTGGCGCTTCATCGGCGATTCAATCCATGCGCCAGTCTTCCGATCCGATCCTTGCTGAGGCAGGATGACGGTGGGCGATTGCAGTTTGAAGGCGCTTGTTGCCACGCAGGCTGATTTGGCGTGGGTCAGTCCCTGCAGCACGATGCTGCCGCTGCGGCCGACGCTGCTCGCTCAAGCCTTACGCCAGGATGCGGGCCATCTGGTCTGCCGCACCCCCAGCCTGACATGGGACCACCCGATGAATTGGCTTTTCAGGGTGGTTCTTCAGCGCTTGAGAAAATGCGCAGGCTTGAAATCCCAGCAGAAAAAAAATCAATGCCAGGCGATGCATTTTATCGAGTGAAGAAGGATCCGTGATGCTCAGTTTTGTTGGGCGCTACTGCTTGATTGGCCGTTCGCGGTTGTGCGGGTCAAACACCTTTGGTAAATCAAAGCATAGGTCTCCCGGGGCGTGCGGGTATCGTTGCTCAATAACCTTGCCAGTTTTTCTGCATAATCCATGGTCAGACCGTCAAAGCCTGAATCGTCGACCCCTAAAAACAGGTTGCAACTGTTGGGGCCCTGCGCAAAATCTTCCACCAGATCGTTCAGTTTTTGCACGGGCTCATTTTGTGCGTGCGCATTCGAAAGGTTCAAAGTACAGAGCAAAGTGGCCAGAAGAACGTGTTTCATGTGTTTGATTGTTTCGATTGATCGTAATTTCCCTGAGCGCGGTAGTGACAGCTCGTGGACGATTGAACCACCGGCCTGCTGGCAAAGATTGAATCTATGCGTCATGTATGACGTCGGGTGAGCCGCTACGGTGTCGGCCCTCAGGCGTGCCCTGGACCTTGTATGGCCTGCCAGGGCACAGTTTTGGCGACACGGATGGCGACTTTCCAACAACTTGGGTTCACTGAGCTCTGTGCGACAGCGAACATCATCTTTCCAGCATTTATGATTTAGTAACTAAGTGTTGCCGAGCGTCTTCTGGAGCCAGGAATGGTGTGCCCAGGCGGCTTCAAAACAAATCAGGGGAGGGTGCATGCCAACAAGGCTTGCATATCATTTGGTGGTCAGTGCCATGGAGGCGCGCGCAGGTGTCACACCCGTGCAGCGATTGGTGGCCACCATCCAGTCCGTCGTCCATGGTCACCTGGACTACAACCGCTATGTGGCGGCCGGCGAGCACCGGGCCCGGCAAGGGGCGGGGGCCGAGTCGATCGCCCGGGATTTGCGTGAGTTCTTCCAGACCGATCTGAATCCGGCGGTGCGAGGGGCCCATGGCTTGACCAGCCCGGCTGCTGTGGCCTTTGCCTACAACAGCTACAACCAATCCGCCCAGATTGCGGTCAAGACCGAGATCAGTCTGAGCTCGGGCGCTGGCACCCATGGCTCGGGGGTCTCGACCCGTCGCACCCTGGTTCAATCCACGGTCGATCTGGAGCTTTGCAGGGTGGCCACTGTGCTGGTGTTTGATGAGTTGCGGGGGCAGGCGGCCAGCAACCGGTCTGCCAGGCATCCTTTGGGCATGAAGAGACTGGGGGACGTGGCAGGAATTCTGGGCATTGAGGCGTCGCCGGTTGCACAACTGGCCGCGTTGTTCGAAGCCCAGGGCTTCATGCCGATCGGCGAGGCCGCCAGGGCCTTGGGCTGTCACCAGCGCACGCTGGAGCGGCACCTGAAGAAGGAGGGCACCACGGCCGAAGGCATACGCATGGCCGCAAGAATCCTGCGGGCGCACCAGCGTTTCAGCGGGCCGGAGAGCCTGACGACCATTGCGCACGACGAGGGGTTCTCGGATCTGGCCCACATGACCCGCACCTTCAGGGCCTCATGCGGCATGACACCCACCTTGTTGAGGCAGGTGTTGCAGGCAGGGCAGGCGTCGATGGCTTGAGTGCCCGAGGCTTACTCTGGGCGGCGGGCACCTCAGCCTGGCAGCGCAATGGCATGGCCAGGCGCCCGCCCCAGCAAGCCTGCGGTGGTCTCCAGCTTGAAGTGCCTCACCACCTCGGCCAATTGCTCCGACTGTATTTTGAGACTCTGTGCCGCCGCCGCACTCTGCTCCACCAGCGCAGCGTTCTGCTGCGTCATCTGGTCGAGGTGCATGATGGCTTCGCCAACCTGTCCGATGCCAGAGCTTTGCTCGGCTGACGAGGTGGAGATGTCCGCGATCAGGGTGCTCACCTTCTGAACCTGCGTCACGATGTTGTCCATGCTGTGGCCGGCGCTGTCCACCAACTGGGTGCCGTTGTCCACTTTCTCGACGCTGGCTGTGATCAGTGACTTGATCTCGCGTGCAGCTTCGGCCGAGCGACCCGCCAGGCTGCGCACTTCGCTGGCGACCACTGCGAAGCCCCGGCCCTGTTCGCCGGCTCGGGCAGCTTCGACCGCCGCGTTCAGGGCCAGGATATTGGTCTGGAATGCGATGCCATCAATCACCCCGATGATGTCGGAGATGCGCTTGGACGAATTTGCGATGTCCTGCATGGTGCTGACCACCTGGGCAATGACCTTGCCGCCGTCCTCCACCGCTGCCGCAGCCTGCCGAGCCAGTTGGTTGGCCTGCAGAGCACTGTCGGCATTGGTTTTCACGGCGCTGCTGAGCTGCTCCATCGACGCGGCGGTCTCTTCGAGGTTGCTTGCCTGTTGTTCGGTGCGGTGGCTCAGATCGCTGTTGCCGGCCGCTATTTCGGCCGATCCCGTGGCAATGCTGTCGCTGCTGCCACGCACCTGGGTCACCACGCTGGACAGGCTGTCGGTCATGGCGCGCAGGGATTTCAGCAGAGCGGCGGGTTCATCCCGACCTTCGACATGGATTTCGTGGGTGAGGTTGCCAGCCGCCACCGAGTCGGCAATCTCCACTGCCTCGGTCAGCGGAATCGTGATGGAGCGGGTGGTGGCAATGGCCAGGCCCAGGCCCACCGCCAAGGCCAGACCAAAGATCGAGATCGTGACCAGCGTGGCCATTTTGTAGGTCGAGGCGGAGGCCTGGATGGCCGAATCGCCGCCGCGTACATTGAGTTGCACCAGGCTGTCGATGTCTTTCATCAGCGCTTGGAAGGCCTGACCGGCCGGGCCGAAGACCATTTGACGCGCTTCCAGCAATTTCGATTCTCCCGCACCCGACAGGGCCAGAAGTTCGCGGTCAAGCGCCGTGAACTGGCTGAGCTTCTGGCGCATGCTGTCATACAGGGCCCGTTCTTCCGGGCTCGCGATCATCGGTTCGTAGCGAGCCAACAGGGCAGGCAACAGCTCATTCACCGATTTTTCGTGGCGCTGGGCTTGTTGAGCTTTGGCATCGGGGCTCACTTCGATCACGCTGCGCATGCTGATGCGGCGCAGCTCGTTGGCCGCACTCTTGATCTCGCCCAGCACTTCGATGCTGGGCAGCCAGTTGGTGCCCAGGTCGACGGCATTGGCATTGAGCCGGTTCATCTGGATCAGACTGGCCGCCAACATCACGGCCATCAGCAGGATCAGCAGACCAAAGCCCCACGCAAGTCGGGCGCCGAGTTTCAATTGTCGCAAGATGGCCATGGGGGTGTTCCTAAATGATTTCGAGTCAAATCCATATCATATATCGCATTGTAGTCATAATTGCCGAATTTCATTTGATAACTTCCTGTTCTTTAGTAGAGCGAATGGTCTTTTATTAACAATTCAACGCCTGTGATGGCCGTCCCCCTTGTCATGGGCGTGGAGGCCTCTCCCAAGCGTCTGAAAGTTCGCATGGGGTGCTTGGGCATGCTGGCGATCTCGCGTATCCCCTGGTCACAGCGGCGTCACGACGCCCCCCCTATACTGCGCGGTCTTGCAAATTGGATGCGCTTGTGTACTTTCGTTTGAATCAACTTTCTGGGCTGCTGCTAGGCGCCTTCACTTTGGTCGCGATGCCTGCCTGGGCCGATGGTGGCGCTGACGCCGAATCGCCGGTGGCAGAGGAAACCAGCATGGCGCGCTTCCAGAGCACCTACATCTGGCAAAAGAAGAAGGCCTTTCAAGCAGCCTATTCGGGCCCCAACAGCCTCACACCGCAGGCAGAGCGAAGCTACACCCTGACCTTCGATGCCTACCTGGGCTTCAAGCCCTGGAAAGATGGCGAGGTCTATTTCGTTCCCGAGATCAACCAGGGCTTGCCGCTGTCGTCCCTCACCGGACTGGGCGGTTTCACCAACGGTGAGGCCACGCGGGTCAGCGGCACCAACCCCACGCTGTACCGCCAAAAGCTCTTCCTGCGCCAGACCTGGAACCAGGGCGGCGGGCAGGACAAGGTGGACGCTGCCGTCGATCAGATGGCCGGCACGGTGGACCGCAACCGCTGGGTGCTGACGGCCGGCAATTTCTCGACACTCGACGTGTTTGATGACAACGCCTACGCCAAAGACCCGCGCACCCAGTTCCTGAACTGGTCGGGCATGTCGCACACCTCGTACGACTACGCGGCCGACGCCCGCGGTTTTGGCTGGGGCGCAGCGCTTGAGTGGTACCAGGGCCCCTGGGTGCTGCGGGCCGGGCGCATGACCGGGCCCACCACACCGAATGGCCTGCCCGTCGATTTCCGGATCTTCCAGCACTACGGGGATCAGTTTGAAGTCGAGCACGCCCATGAACTGGCCGGCCAACCGGGCAAGGTGCGCGTGCTGGCCTGGCGGGCTCGGGCGCAACTGGCCCGCTACGATGCTGCGCTGGCCTATGGTTTGGCCAACCCCAGTGCCGACAAGCAATGGATCACGGCGGTGCGCGGCGCCGAGCAGACCAAATACGGCCTGGGCCTGAACATCGAGCAGGCCATCAACCCCGAGTCCGGTGTGTTCATGCGGGCCATGAAGGCCGACGGCAAGACCGAGACCTATGCCTTTGCCGAGGCCGATGCCTCGTTCTCGACCGGCTATTCAAGCTCAGGCAAGGCCTGGGGCCGGGCGCAAGACACCGTGGGCTTCATGTTCGCCAAGAACATGCTGTCGTCCGACCGCCGCGCCTACCTCGCCGCCGGCGGTATCTCGTTCTTCATTGGCGATGGGGCGCTGCGCTACAAGCCCGAAACCCTGGTCGAGCTTTACTACAACTTCAACGTGAACAAGAACCTCTGGGTGTCGCTCGATTACCAGCGCATCAGCAACCCGGCCTACAACGCCGACCGGGGCCCGGTCAACGTGGGTTCGGTGCGCCTGCACGCCGAGTTCTGAGCCCGAGCCTGGGGGCTCGCTGCGGCCTCCGGCTCAGGCGTCGCCCCCCTCGGTGGCCGTCCAGCGGATGCCGGCCACGCCGAGGTTGTGCTCGCTGATGTGTTCGGCAAACACCGGGATCAGGGTGGTCAGGTGGTTGTGGTAGCGCTCCTTCCACATGGCGCGCAGGTGGCTCAGGCCTTTTTCATTGCGGTACAGCGTGCCGTCCCAGCCGATCAACAGCACGGCGGCTTCGCCCTCATCCACCAGCACACACAGCAGGGCGTCGTCGGCATCGTCATTGAGCGAGGCCGCCAGGGCCACCTCGTTCGCGGCAATGCCCTCCACATACAAGTCCAGGCTCAGCGGCAGCTGGCCCGAAAAAGCACGCAGCAATTCGCTGGCGATCCGGATTTGGTCTGTCATGCGCGAAGGAGCCAAGGGCTCAAGAGTTGCTGCCGCCCATCCTAGCAGCGGCCAAGCCTCTCCAAAGCCCAGCGCTTCGACAAATGCGCGAGGATTGCCCCCTTGTTTGAAAGGGAATGACTCGGAGGCGCAAAACCGCCTCAACCATGGTTTTAGTTCGTCACCACCTCAAGGCTCAGATGGCCGCGGAGCAGGCCAAGCCAGCAGCACCCGAGGAGCTGGCTTTGCCAGGCCTCTGGGTGTGCCCCTTGAGGGGGAGGGGGCCACACGCAGTGAGGCCCCAACAGGGTGGGCCTATTTCATTTCAAGATGTCACCCAAGCACAGGTACTTGAGTTCCACATAGTCGTCCATGCCATGGTGCGAGCCTTCGCGGCCCAGGCCCGACTGCTTGACGCCGCCGAAGGGCACGTGCTCGGTGGCGATGATGCCGGCATTGATGCCCACCATGCCGTACTCCAGGGCCTCGCTCACGCGGAAGATGCGGCCCACGTCGCGGCTGTAGAAATAGCTGGCCAGGCCGAACTCGGTGTTGTTGGCCGCGTCGATGGCTTCTTGCTCGGTCTTGAAGCGGAACACCGGTGCGAAGGGGCCGAAGGTCTCTTCGCGGGCGCACAGCATGTCGGCGGTGGCGTCGGCCACCACGGTGGGTTCGACAAACTGGCCGGGCAGCTTGTTGCCGCCGGCCACCACGCGACCGCCCTTGGCCAGGGCGTCGGCCAGGTGGCGCTCCACCTTCTGCACCGCAGCGTCTTCGATCAGCGGGCCCTGGTTGACGCCTTCTTCGAAGCCGTTGCCCACCTTGAGGGCGCGCACCTTGGCGGCAAACTTCTCCACAAAGGCGTCGTACACGCCGTCTTGCACGTACAGGCGGTTGGCGCACACGCAGGTCTGGCCGGCATTGCGGTACTTGCTGGCCATGGCGCCTTCGACGGCGCTGTCGAGGTCGGCATCGTCAAACACGATGAAGGGTGCGTTGCCACCGAGTTCGAGCGACATCTTCTTGACCGTGGGCGCGCTTTGCGCCATCAGGATGCGGCCCACCTCGGTGCTGCCGGTGAAGCTGATGTGGCGCACCACGTCGCTGGCGCACAGCACCTTGCCCACGGCAATGCTGTTGTTGCCATCAGCGGTCAGCAGGTTCAGCACCCCGGGCGGGATGCCGGCGCGCACGGCCAGCTCGGCGGCGGCCAGCGCGGTCAGGGGGGTGAGTTCGGCGGGTTTGATCACCACCGGGCAGCCGGCGGCCAGGGCCGGGGCCACCTTGCGGGTGATCATGGCCAGCGGGAAGTTCCAGGGCGTGATGGCGGCGCACACGCCGATGGGCTGCTTGAGCACCATCAGGCGGCGGTTGTTGTCGAACTGGGGCAGGGTTTCGCCGTTCACGCGCTTGGCCTCTTCGGCAAACCATTCCACAAAGCTGGCGCCGTAGGCGACTTCACCCTTGGCCTCGGCAAAGGGCTTGCCCTGTTCGGCGGTCATGATGCGGCCCAGGTCTTCCTGGTTGGCCATCAGCAATTGGTACCACTTGAGCAGGATGGCGTGGCGCTCTTTGCCGGTCTTGGTGCGCCAGGCGGGCCAGGCGGCGTTGGCAGCCGCGATGGCGGCTTCGGCATCGGCCGGGCCCAGGTTGGCCACATCGGCCAGTTTCAGGCCGGTGGCCGGGTCGTTCACGTCGAAGCGGCTGCTGCCGGCCACCCATTGGCCGTTGATCAGTGCATCGGTCTTGAGCAGGCTGGGGTCGTTCAGCAGGGCGAGGGGGGAGGTCTTCATGTCCATGGCTTGGATTTCCTGGTTTGGAAAATAAAAGGGGGTAGGCAGGAGGGCGGGCCGGGCTCAGCGGTAGGGCACGCCGGGCAGCACACACAGCATTTCGTACAGCAGGTTGGCGGCCAGCAAGGCCGTGTTGCCGCTGGTGTCGTAGGGCGGGCTGACCTCCACCAGGTCGCACCCTACCACGTTCAATCCGCGGCAGCCGCGCACGATTTCCAGCCCCTGCGGCACGCTCAGGCCGCCGATTTCAGGGGTGCCCGTGCCGGCCGCGTAGCTGGGGTCGAGGCCGTCGATATCAAAGCTGATGTACACCGGGTGCTCGGGGCCGATGCGTTCGCGCACCTGGGCCATCAAGGGGGTCAGCGACTGGTACCAGACCTCGTGCGCGGGCACCACGGTGAAGCCCTGCTGGCGCGGCCAGTCAAAGTCGTCGGCGGCGTAGCCGGTGCCGCGCAGGCCGATCTGCCACACCTTGTCGCCCGCCAGCAGGCCTTCTTCGACGGCGCGGCGAAACGGCGTGCCATGGGCGATCTTCTCGCCAAACATGTCGTCGTTGATGTCGGCATGGGCGTCGACGTGGATCAGGGCGACCGGGCCATGTCGCTTGGCCACGGCGCGCAGAATGGGCAGGGCGATGGTGTGGTCGCCACCCAGCGTCAAGGGCACGCAGCCGTGTCCCAGAACCTCGTCGTAGAAGGCGGTGATGATGTCCACCGACTTGGGCAGCGAGTAGGTGTTGATGGGCACATCGCCCAGGTCGGCCACCTGCAGGGCGTCAAAAGGCGCGGCGCCTGTCGCCATGTTGTAGGGGCGCAGCAGGCAGGATTCGGCCCGGATCTGGCGCGGCCCGAAGCGCGTGCCCGAGCGGTTGGAGGTGCCGATGTCCAGCGGCACGCCGATGAAGGCCGCGTCCAGGCCCCGGGCCGAGGTGGTCACGGGCAGGCGCATCATGCTGGCCAGGCCGGCAAAACGCGGCATGGCGTTGCCGCCCAGGGGCTGGTTGAGGTGGGAGGGGGCTTGGCTCATGAAGCGCTCCTGTCTCAGCGCTTGCGCCCGCGCAGCCATTCCAGGGCCAGCAGCAAGGCGGTGGTGAAGCAGATCAGCAGCGTGGCCACGGCGGCAATCGTGGGCGAGATGTTCTCGCGGATGCCGGTGAACATCTGGCGCGGCAGCGTGGCCTGCTCGGCCCCGGCCAGGAACAGCGTCACCACCACTTCGTCAAACGAGGTGGCGAAGGCGAACAGCGCGCCCGAGATCACGCCCGGTGCGATCACCGGCAGGGTGATGCGGAAGAAGGTGTTGAACGGGGTTTCGCCCAGGCTCAGCGAGGCGCGCACCAGGTTATGGTTGAAGCCCGCCAGCGTGGCCAGCACCGTGGTCAGCACAAAGGGCGCGCCCAGGGCGGCGTGCACGATGATCAGGCCGAAGTAGCTGTCGGCCAGGCCCAGCGGTGCAAAGTACAGGTAGGTGGCCACACCGACCACCACGATGGGCACCACCATGGGCGCGATCAGCACGCCCATCAGCAGGCCCTTGAACGGGAAGGTGGCGCGCGACAGGCCCACCGCCGCCAGCGTGCCCAGCGAGGTGGCCAGCAGCGTGGCGGCCGGCGCCACGATGAAGCTGTTGCGCGTGGCGCGGGCCCATTCGGTCGATTCGAACAGGTTGCGGTACCACTTCAGCGACCAGCCCGGGATCGGGTAGGCCAGAAACGAGCTGTCCGAGAACGACAGCGGCACCATCACCAGGATGGGGGCCAGCAGAAACACCAGCACGGCCACGCACAGCAGTCGCACGGCCCACCAGCCGGCCTTGTCGGCGGCGGTGGCGTACAGGGGGAATTCAGGCATTTTGATCATGTTCATCTCTTTGGGCTTCAACCCAGACTGAGTTCTGCTTTGCCCATGCGGCGGTACACGCCATACAGGACCAGCGTGGCGCCCAGCAGGATGGCGCCCAGGGCGCAGGCCATGCCCCAGTTCACCTCGACGTTGGTGTAGCGGGCGATGTAGTAGCTCAGCATCTGGTCGTCGGCGCCGCCCAGCAGGGCCGGGGTCACGTAGTAACCGATCGACAGGATGAACACCAGCAGGGCGCCGGCGCCGATGCCCGGGTAGGTCTGCGGCACATAGACGCGGAAGAAGGCGGCCAGCGGCGCGCTGCCCAGCGACACGGCGGCGCGCAGGTAGGTGGGGGGCACGTTCTTCATCACGCTGTACAGCGGCAGGATCATGAAGGGCAGCAGGATGTGTACCATGGCGATCACCACGCCGGTGCGGTTGAACAGCAGGGGCAGGGGCTCGTGGATCAGGCCCAGGCCCATCAGGCCGCTGTTGACCAGCCCTTCGGACTGCAGCAGCACGATCCAGGCGGCCACGCGCACCAGGATCGAGGTCCAGAACGGCACCAGCACCAGGATCATCAGCACATTGGCCGAGCGCTCGGGCAGCGAGGCCAGCCACCAGGCCAGCGGGTAGCCCAGCAGCAGGCAGCAGATCGTCACCACCAGGCTGATGTGGAAGGTGCGCAGCAGGATGGCGCCAAAGGCGCGTTGTTCTTCGGGCATGCGCTCGATGGCGCCCTCGGTGTCGCGCTTGAGGTCCAGCGAGGCCAGCAGGTAGTCGGGCGTCCAGCGCGAGCCGTTCTTGGCAATCGCCTGCCAGAACGGGGCCTCGCCCCAGCGCGGGTCGGCCTGCAGCAGGCGGGCCTGGATGTCGGCGTCGCTGCCCTCGAAGGGCAGGGCGCGGTAGGCGCCCATCACCAGCGAGCGGGCACCGGCCACCTCGGTGTTGAGGCGGCGCGCCAGCTGGCCGGCGTCGGCGCTGTCGGGCAGGTGCGCCAGGTCTTTGACCAGGGCACCATAGGCCGCGGCCGAGGGGGCTTCGCGCCCGTTCCAGCCATCCAGCGCGCGGATGGTCTGGGGCAGGGCGTTGGCCACCTCAGGGTTCTCGACCGCGCGCTGCAGCAGCGCGACGATCGGCACCAGCAGGGTCAGGAGCAGAAACACCAGCAAGGGCAGGGTCAGTCCGAAGGCCCGCCACTGGCGGCGCGCTTCGGCTCGGGATAGGGCTTTGCGCAGTGCGCCGGGCTCTTCGCCCGGGGCAATGGCGGCTCGGATGGGTTCTGCCATGGTGAATCGGCTCCGTCTCTCAGTCAGTGTGGCTCAGGCTCAGGTGGGCTTACTGGGTGGCCCAGGCAGCGAAGCGCTTTTCGAGGGCTTCGCCCTGGTCGGCCCAGAAGCTCACGTTGAACTGCAGGGCTTCCTTGGCGTTGGCAGCCGAGGTGGGCAGGTCGTCCAGCACCTTCTTGTCGAGCTTGGCCAGGGCCTTGCTGTTGGTCGGGCCGTAGGCGATGTTCTGGGCGTACACGGCCTGGTTGGCAGCCTGCAGGCCGAAGGCGATGAACTTTTGCGACAGTTCCTTGTTCGGTGCGCCCTTGGGGATGACCCAGTAGTCCAGGTCGTAAATGCCGCCGGGCCAGTAGATCTTCAGGTTGCGGCCTTCGCGGTTGGCGGCGTCGATGCGGCCGTTGTAGACCGTGCTCAGCACCACGTCACCGGCCACCAGGAACTGGGGCGCCTGGGCGCCGGCTTCCCACCACTGGATGTTGGGCTTGAGTTCGGTCAGCTTCTTGAAGGCGCGGTCGGCGCCTTCCTTGGTGGCCAGCACCTTGTACACGTCGCCGGGCTTCACGCCATCGGCCAGCAAAGCGAATTCGAGGTTGTAACGGGCACCCTTGCGCATGCCGCGCTTGCCAGGGATCTTCTTGGTGTCAAAGAAATCGGCCCAGCTGCTGGGGGCGCTCTTGAGCTTGTCGCCGTTGTAGGCCATCACGGTGGACCACACGAACACGCCCACGCCACACTCGGTGACGGCGGCCGGCAGCAGATCAGCCTTGTCGGCGAGCTTGCTGTAGTCGAGCTTTTCGAACAGGCCTTCGTCGCAGCCGCGCACGGCGTCGGGCGATTCGACTTCCACCACGTCCCAGGTGACCTTCTTGGTTTCGACCATGGCCTTGATCTTGGCCTGCTCACCGTTGTATTCCACCGGCACCACCTTGACGCCGGTCTTTTCGAAGGGCTCGTAATAGGCCTTCTTCTGGGCGTTGGCATTGGCGCCGCCGAAGTTGACGATGGTCAACTGCTGCTCGGCAAAGCTGGGCAGGGCCAGGCAGGCGGCCAGGGCGGCGGCTGCGCAGGGGATCAGGCTCTTTTTCATGGCACGTTTTCCTTTGTTGGAAGTTGAGGTTCTAGAGAGAGGGAGCACGAAAAAAACAGGTGGCCGGGCTCACACCGCGTACAGGCGGGTGGCCGCGGCCGGGAACTCCAGCCGCACCGCCTCACCGGCTTGCGGATGGGGGTTGCTGTCGGCGCGGGTCAGGGGCAGCTTGACGGTGGCTTCGGCCTGGCCCTCGCCCAGCGAGCACAGCAGGCGCAGGTGGTCGCCGTAATAGATCACGCGGGCCACGGTGGCGGCCAGCGAGTTGGGTACCGGCGCGGCCGAGCCCAGGTGCAGCACGATGCGCTCGGGCCGCACACAGGCCTCCACCGCGGCGCCGTTGGCCACGCCGTTCACATTCAGGCCTTGCAGGCGCTGGCCGTCGGCCAGCTGCAGGGTGTCGCCACCTTGCAGGCTGCCCTTGAGCACGGTGCTGTCGCCCACAAAGCCGGCCACAAAGCGGTTGCTCGGGGCCTCGTACAGGTCTTCCACCGGGGCCAGCTGCTGGATCACGCCTTCGTTGAACACGGCCACGCGGTCGCTCATGGTCAGAGCCTCGCCCTGGTCGTGGGTCACGTAGACGAAGGTCACGCCGAGTTGGCGGTGCAGCTCCTTCAGCTCGATCTGCATGTGCTCGCGCAGTTGCTTGTCCAGCGCGCCCAGCGGCTCGTCCATCAGCACCAGCTGCGGCTCGAACACCAGGGCGCGGGCCAGGGCCACGCGCTGCTGCTGGCCGCCCGAGAGGCGGGCCGGCAGGCGATCGGCCATGCCGCCCAGGCGCACCATGTCCAGCGCCTTGGCCACGCGGCGGGCCTGCTCGTCCTTGGGCACCTTGCGCACCGTCAGCGGGTAGGCCACGTTCTGCCCCACGGTGAGGTGGGGAAACAGGGCGTAGTTCTGGAACACCATGCCGAAGTTGCGCTTGTGCGGCGGCGTGCCGGTGATCTGACGGCCGTCCAGCAGGATGTCACCCGCAGTGGGCGACTCGAAGCCGGCCAGCATCATCAGCGTCGTGGTCTTGCCCGAGCCTGAAGGCCCCAGCAGGCTCAGGAATTCGCCGCGCTGGATGTCCAGGTTCAGATCGCGCACCACGAGCTGTTCGCCGTCGTAGGTCTTTTGCACGCCGGAGAAGCGCACCAGGGGTTCTGCTTGAGACATGTTTTTGGGGAAGGCAGAGTAGGGCGTGAAGGATCAGCGCTGAGATTTGAAGCTCTCGGCCAAAATGGCCAGGCCTTCTTCAATCAGGGCATCGGAGGCAGTCAGGGGCACCAGGATGCGGATCACGTTGCCGTAAGTGCCGCAAGACAACAGCACCAGACCGCGGCGGGCGGCTTCGGCCACCACGTTCTTGGTCAGGTTGGCGTCGGGGCGGCTCTTGTCGCCGTTCTCGAACAGCTCGATCGCCACCATGGCGCCCAGGCCGCGCACATCGCCAATCGATGTTTCGCTTTCGGCGATGCGGCGCAAGCCTGCTTGCAAGTTTTGGCCCAGGGTCTTGCTGCGCTCCAGCAGCTTCTCGTCTTCAAAGGCCTGGATCACGGCCAGGGCGGCGGCGCAGGCCACCGGGCTGCCGGCATAGGTGCCGCCCAGGCCGCCGGCGGCGGGGGCGTCGATCACCTCGGCGCGACCCACTACACCCGACAGCGGGAAGCCGCCGGCCAACGACTTGGCGGTGGTGATCAGGTCGGGGGCCACAGGCCATTGCTCGCAGGCAAACCAGGTGCCGGTGCGGCCGGCGCCGGTCTGCACTTCGTCGGCGATCAGCAGGATGCCGTGGCGCTCGGCCAGGGCCTTGAGGCCGGAGATGAACTCGGGCGGGGCCACGTTGAAGCCGCCTTCGCCCTGCACGGGCTCGACGATGAAGGCCGCCACGCGCTGGGGTTCGATGTCGTTCTTGAAGATCAGCTCCACCGAGTGCAGGGCGTCGGCCACGCTCACGCCATGGAGTTCGTTGGGGAACAGGGCGTGGTAGATCTCGCCCGGGAAGGGGCCGAAGCCGACCTTGTAGGGGGCCACTTTGCCGGTCAGGCCCAGGGTCAGGTTGGTGCGGCCGTGGTAGCCACCGGTGAAGGCGATCACGCCGGGGCGGCGGGTGTGGGCACGGGCGATCTTGATGGCGTTTTCAACCGCTTCGGCACCGGTGGTCAGCAGCAGGCTCTTCTTGGCAAAGTCGCCGGGGGCCAGGGTGTTCAGGCGCTCGCACACCTCAACATAGGGTTCGTAGGCCACCACCTGGAAGCAGGTGTGGGTGTAGAGCGCCAGCTGGGCCTGCACGGCGGCGATCACCTGGGGGTGCAGGTGGCCGGTGTTGAGCACGGCGATGCCGCCGGCGAAGTCGATGAAGCGGCGGCCTTCCACGTCCCAGAACTCGGCGTTTTCGGCCTTCTGGATGAAGATCTCATGCGACTGGCCCACGCCGCGGGCGACGGCGGCCTGGCGGCGGGCAAGAAGGGCGGCGTTGGTGAAATGGCGTTCTGACTTCATGGTTCTCTGGCGGTTTGTTGAACAGATGGGCGGACTTTACGGACCGTTTCTGTTTTGAACCATGTACACACACTTCGAGTTTTGGATGCACTGTGCAGGTCGTGTTTCCTGTACATGGAATCCCTGATCTGGTGCCTTGCACCGCTGTGGCGCAAAAGAGGGGCGCTGCGGGCTGCCCATGCGCCGGCCTGGGGCATGAAGGGATTCTGAATCTCGGGTTAACCCTTGGTTTTGCCCGTGATCAAGGCCCCGCTTTGGGGCATTCCCGTACCGGCGGCCTGAATCGGTGTATTGGCGAACTTGGGGGTTAGACTTCTCGTTGGCAATCGCCAGGCCAGTGATCCCCTGGCGCCGTGTTTTTCCGATCCGGGTCCTCTGTTTTTTTGATGCTCACACTCCGTACCGATCTCCAGACCCCACTCGTGAGCCAGATCGTCGATGGCTTGCGTGGCCTGATCGCCGGTCAGGTCATCAAGCCGGGCAGCAAGCTGCCTTCGATCCGGGCCTTTGCCGCAGCCCATGGCGTGAGTGTGTTCACCGTGGTCGAGGCCTATGACCGCCTGGTGGCCCAGGGCTGGCTGGTGTCGCGCGCCAATGCCGGCTTCTTTGTGAAGCGGCGCGACGAGGGCGGGGCCCCTGCGGTGGCCGGACAGGCCCAGCGTGAGGCGCCGCGCTTTGATGCACGCTGGTACCTCAAGCAGATCTTCGAGAACCGCAACCTGCCCATGAAGCCCGGCTGTGGCTGGCTGCCACACGACTGGTTGTTCGGTGACGCGGTTCGGCGCAGCCTGAGGCAGCTCTCCACCGATGGCCCCGAACTGGACGGCTATGGCCTGCCCTCGGGCCACATGGCCTTGCGCATGATGATTGCCGAGTCGCTGGCCGAGCATCAGATCACCGTCGATGCCGACCAGGTGCTGCTCACGCACGGCTCCAGCCAGGCGCTGGACCTGGTGGCGCGCTGCCTGCTCAAGCCCGGCGACGCCGTGCTGGTGGACGACCCGGCCTACCCCAACCTGCTCTACATGCTGCGATTCGCGGGCGCCCAGCTCATCGGCGTGCCGCGCACCCCCACGGGCTACGACCTGCCGGCGCTCGAGGCGCTGGTGCAGCAGCACAAGCCCAAGGCCTTCTTCACCCAGCCCCGGCTGCAAAGCCCGACCTGCTCGCTGGCCTCGGTGGCGCACCTGCACCGGTTGCTGCAACTGGCCGAGCAGCATGATTTCGTGCTGGTCGAAAACGACCTGTACGCCGACATGGACGGCACCTCACGTTCCTCGCTGGCCAGCCTGGACCAGTTGCGCCGGGTGGTCTACATCGGCAGCTATTCCAAGACCATCTCGCCCAATCTGCGCGTGGGCTACCTGCTGGCGCGGCCCGACATGCTGGGCGAGTTCGTGCAGCTCAAGATGGTGGCCGGCCTGACCTCGTCGGACATTGCCGAGCGGGTGACCTTCGGCGTGATCACCGACGGGCGCTGGCGCAAGCACCTCAAGTCGCTGCGCGACCGCCTGGGCGAGGCCCACCGGCAGGTGGGGCGGCGCCTGGACAGCCTGGGCTTTGAGCTGTTCCACGAGCCCGAGGCCGGCATGTACCTGTGGGCCCGCCACCCCGATCTGCCCGACAGCGCCGAGCTGTCCAAGGAGGCCACGGCCGCCGGCATCATGCTCGGGCCGGGGCAGTTGTTCCTGGTCGAGCCGCGGCCCACCGGCTGGCTGCGCTTCAATGTGGCCTTCTGCCAGGACGAGCGCCTGTGGCAGTTTCTGGCCCAGCGCATCGAGCTGGGGCGCCAAGTAGCCCAGTGAGGCCCAGTGAGGCCCGTCCCTGAGGCAGTCGCAGGCCGCCGAATCTTATAATCCGCTGTTTGGCCCGGCACAGTGACCGGGGCCTTCGGCCGGATATCCAACCCGAACCCTCTCTTCGCACCCCATGAGCACACCTATCACCGTCGCCCAGATTCGCAAGACCTTCCTCGATTTCTTCGCCTCCAAGGGGCACACCGTGGTGGCGTCGAGCTCGCTGGTGCCGGGCAACGACCCGACGCTGATGTTCACCAACTCGGGCATGGTGCAGTTCAAGGACGTGTTCCTGGGCACCGACAAGCGCCCCTATGTGCGTGCGGCCTCCGTCCAGGCCTGCCTGCGTGCCGGCGGCAAGCACAACGACCTGGAAAACGTGGGTTACACCGCGCGCCACCACACCTTCTTCGAAATGCTGGGCAACTGGAGCTTTGGCGACTATTTCAAGCGCGAGTCGCTGAAGTGGGCCTGGGAGCTGCTGACCGAGGTCTACAAGCTGCCGGCCGACAAGCTGTGGGCCACCGTGTACATCGACGACGATGAGGCCTACGACATCTGGACGAAGGAAATCGGCCTGCCGCCCGAGCGCGTGGTGCGCATCGGTGACAACAAGGGCGCCAAGTACGCCTCCGACAACTTCTGGATGATGGCCGACACCGGCCCCTGCGGCCCCTGCAGCGAGATCTTCTACGACCACGGCCCCGAAATCCCGGGCGGCCCTCCGGGCAGCCCCGACGCCGACGGCGACCGCTACATCGAGATCTGGAACAACGTGTTCATGCAGTTCGACATGCAGCCTGACGGCTCGGTCAAGCCGCTGCCGGCCCCCTGCGTGGACACCGGCATGGGCCTGGAGCGCCTGGCCGCCATCCTGCAGCACGTGCACAGCAACTACGAGATCGACATCTTCGACACGCTGATCAAGGCCGCCTCGCGCGAAACCGGCGAGAAAGACCTGGGCAACAAGAGCCTGCGCGTGATCGCCGACCACATCCGTGCCACCGCCTTCCTGGTCAGCGATGGCGTGATCCCCTCCAACGAAGGCCGCGGCTACGTGCAGCGCCGCATCGTGCGCCGTGCCATCCGCCACGGCTACAAGCTGGGCCAGAAGACCCCGTTCTTCCACAAGCTGGTCAAAGACCTGGTGGCGCTGATGGGCGACGCCTACCCCAAGCTCAAGAGCGACGAGGCCCGCATCACCGAAGTGCTGAAGGCCGAAGAAGAGCGCTTCTTCGAGACCCTGGCCAATGGCATGGAAATCCTGGACGCCGCGCTGGCTGACGGCAGCAAGACCCTGCCGGGCGAGGTGGCCTTCAAGCTGCACGACACCTACGGCTTCCCGCTCGACCTGTCGGCCGACGTGTGCCGCGAGCGCGATGTGGCGGTCGATGAAGACGGCTTCAAGCTGGCCATGGACAAGCAAAAGGCCCAGGCCCGCGCGGCCGGCAAGTTCAAGATGGACCGCGCCCTGGAGTACACCGGCGCCGGCAACACCTTTGTGGGCTACGACAAGCTCGAAGCCCCGGCCAAGGTGGTGGCCCTGTACGTGGACGGCACGCCGGCCGCCGAACTGAAGGCTGGCCAGACCGGTGTGGTGGTGCTGGACACCACCCCCTTCTACGCCGAAAGCGGTGGTCAGGTGGGCGATGAAGGCGTGATCAGCAGCGGCTCGGCCACCTTTGCCGTGGGCGACACCCTGAAGATCAAGGCCGATGTGTTCGGCCACCACGGCACGCTGGAGGCCGGCACCCTGGCCGTGGGCGACCACGTGACAGCGGCCGTGGACACGGCCGTGCGCGCCGCCACCATGCGCAACCACTCGGTCACCCACATCATGCACAAGGCCTTGCGCGAAGTGCTGGGCGATCACGTGCAACAAAAGGGCTCGCTGGTCAACGCCGAGCGCACCCGTTTCGACTTTGCCCACAATGCCCCGGTGACCGATGCACAGATCCGTGCCATCGAGGCCCAGGTGAATGCCGAGATCCTCGCCAACGCGCCGACGCAGGCGCGGGTGATGGACATCGAGTCGGCCCAGAAGACCGGCGCCATGATGCTGTTCGGCGAAAAATACGGTGAGACCGTGCGCGTGCTCGACATCGGCAGCAGCCGCGAACTGTGCGGTGGCACCCACGTGCAGCGCACGGGCGACATCGGCCTGTTCAAGGTGGTGGCCGAGAGCGGCGTGGCCGCGGGCGTGCGCCGCATTGAAGCCGTCACCGGCGCCAATGCGCTGGCCTACCTGCAAGACCTCGAAGCCACGGTGCACCAGGCTGCAGGCACTTTGAAGGCCCCGGCTGCCGAGCTGCAAGGCCGCATCACCCAGGTGCTGGACCAGGTCAAGACCCTTGAGAAGGAAGTGGCGGCGCTCAAGGGCAAGCTGGCTTCTTCGCAAGGCGACGAGCTGATGGGCCAGGCGGTGGACGTCAAGGGCATCAAGGTGCTGGCCGCCTTGCTCGACGGCGCCGATGCCAAGACCCTGCGCGACACCCTGGACAAGCTCAAAGACAAGCTCAAGACCGCCGCCATCGTGCTGGCCGCCGTGGACGGTGGCAAGGTGCAATTGGCTGCCGGCGTCACGGCCGACAGCGTGGGCAAGGTCAAGGCCGGCGAACTGGTCAACTTTGTGGCCCAGCAAGTGGGCGGCAAGGGCGGCGGCAAGCCTGACATGGCCATGGCGGGCGGCACCGATGCCTCCGGCCTGGCCAAGGCCCTGGCCTCGGTGCAGGCCTGGGTGGCCGAGCGCGCCTGAGGCGGCTCAGGGCAGGGAGGCTGCCGGGGTTCTTCATCCCCGTGAAGAGCCCCAGGCCTGCAGGGCTGGGGCTTGCCCTGTGGCGCCCCTGGCCTCCGTGCCCATAATGCGGCCCATGGCCTTGCGCCTTCCTCGCCCTTGCTATTGCACTTGCCCTTTTAAACCTTGCCGGGGCAAGGGGCAGACCCTCTCATGGATCCCTGTCGTGCCTGCCGCTCTGTACCGCCTCTTTCTGCTGCTGCTGATCGCGCTGGGCCTGCTCGGGCCGGCGCAGGCCGTGTCGGTGACTTTCATCAACCCGGGGCGCAGCAACGAAGCCTATTGGGTGGCGGCCGCCTCGGCGATGGTGCAGGCAGCACGCAGCCTGGGCCTGCAGCTGGAGGTGAAGTTCGCCGAGCGTGATCACCTCAAGGCGCTGGAGATCGCGGCATCGCTGGCCGCCCGCCCGGTTGCCCAGAGACCGGACTACGTGGTGTTCTCCAATGACTATGCGACGGGGCCCGAGATCCTGCGCCTGCTGAACGGCTCGGGCATCAAGGCCATGATGGCCTTCAGTGGCATCCATGGTGCAGACCGCCGTCTGACCGGTGGTCCGCGTGAAAAGTACGATTTCTGGTTGGGCACCCTGGAGCCCCGGGCCGAGGATGCGGGTTACCTCACCGCCAAGATGTTGATCGAGAAGGGCCGTGCTGCGCAGTTGCGGGGGGCTGACGGCCTGCTGCACGTGATCGCCATCGCTGGCGACCGCTCCACGCCCAGTTCGGCGGCCCGCAATGCCGGTCTGCAACGCGCCCTGGCCGAGGCCTCCGATGTGGTGCTGGACCAGATCGTGTATGCCAACTGGAGCCGCGAGACGGCCTTGAACAAGTCGCGGTGGCTGGTGCGCAGGCACCCGGACGCGCGCCTGGTCTGGGCAGGCAGTGACCAGATGGCCTTTGGCGCCATGCAGGCCTGGCGGGAGCACGCCGATGTGCCGGGCAAGGACGTGCTGTTCAGCGGCGTCAACACCTCCACCGAAGCCCTCAAGGCGGTGCGCTCAGGCGAACTCTCCGCGCTGGCGGGGGGGCATTTCATGGCGGGTGCCTGGGCGCTGGTCATGATCCACGACCATGCCAAAGGGCGTGACTTCGCCCCATCGGAAGGCCTGGAGTTGGTGCTGCCCATGTTCATCCTTTTCACGCCGCCATTGGCGGAGCGCTTCATGCAACGGTTTGCGGGCGACCACACGGTGCTGGATTTCAGGCGCTACAGCCGGGTGCTGAATCCGCGCCTGACCCATTACGATTTTGACGTTGGCGACCTGTTACGCTAAGCCGACATGTCTTTGAATCAGCCTCATTACCGTTCGATCGCCGCGACGCTGATCCGGCGCATCGTGCTGCTGGCCGGGCTTTGCCTGCTGGCCATGACCTTGCTGCAAGCCGGCCTGGCGTACCGCAGCAGCCAGGCACAGGTGGAGCATGCGGTCTCCGAAATCGCCGACAACAGCCTGCCGATGCTGTCGCTGTCGCTGTGGGACATCGAGCCCGAGGTGATCCAGCGCCAGATGAACTGGCTGGCGGGTCTGCCCGAGATCGGCCGCGCCCGGGTGCTGGCCAGCACCGGCCAGGTCTTCGAGGCGGGCGCCCTGTCGTCCGAGGTAGGGGGCGATACGCCGCCGACGCACATGCTTGAGATCGTGTCGCCTCAGGGCGGCAAGCCCGTGGGCCAGTTGCAGCTCTGGGTTGATCCGGGCTATCTGTACCACCAGATCCTGGCCAACACGCTGACCATTGCGGCAGGCTACGGCGTCTTCACGGCCTTGCTCTGCCTGGTCGTGGCCTGGATGCTGCGGCGTGACCTGCAGCAACCCCTGCAGCAGATTGCGCGCTTCGCCTCTGAACTCAAGCCGCAGGAGATCTCACGCCCGCTGGTCCTGGACCGGGCCCGCAGTGATCACCTCGATGAGATCGACCTGGTGACCCAGGGCTTTCGCCAGCTTCAGGGTGAGCTGCAAAGCCACATCGCCAACCTTGATGGCCTGGTGGCCGAGCGGACCCAGCAATTGGAGAAGCTGATCGGCGAGGTGCACCGGCTGTCGATCACCGATGCGCTGACCGGGTGTTTCAACCGCCGCGTGATCGAGGAGCGTCTGCCTTCAGAGATCGAGCGGGCGCGTCGTTATGGGCGGCCTCTGTCGGTGATCTTTGCCGATATCGACCATTTCAAGACCATCAACGACACCCACGGCCACGCGGCAGGCGATGCCGTGCTGCGCGACTTTGGCACCTTGCTGCTGGGCCAGTTGCGCAACCAGGTTGACTGGGTGGCCCGCTATGGTGGTGAGGAATTTCTGATTGTGCTGCCCGAGAGTGACCTGGTGCATGCGCGCCAGGCGGCTGAGCGCCTGCGCGAATTCGTCGCCTCCCAGCCTGCGATCTGGGAGGGCATGGTCATTGCGCGCACCGCCAGCTTCGGCGTGGCCCAGTGCGGACCGGACGAGGGGGTGGCTGACTTGCTCGCCCGCGCCGATGCCATGCTCTACCACGCCAAGAACGAAGGGCGTGACCGCGTCGAAGTGAGCGGTTGATCTGCCCCAGGCTGGGCAGGTGCGGGGCGGTCGATTCGGGATCAGGTCTTGTAGCTGGGATCCAGGCGTTCCAGCTTGCGCAGCAACGAGGGCCAGACAAACTGGCCTCCCAGGCCGCTGGTCTGGACTTTCATCGCGTGCGCCACGCCGTCGAGGATGGCGGGGTTGACCGAGACCACCTCACTGCCGCCGGCCAGCGCGTCGATCTGGATCCGGCAGGTGTTCTCGAAGGTGTACATGGCCAGAAAGGCCTCCGGGATGTTGCGCCCCACGGTCAAGAGCCCGTGGTTGCGCAGCACCAGGTAGTTGGCGGTGCCGAGATCGGCTTGCAGCCGGGTTTTCTCATCGTCGCGGATCGCCACCCCTTCGTAGTCGTGGTAGGCCAGCGAGCTCAGCACGAAGGTGGATTGCTGGCTCAGCGGCAGGATGCCGTGCTTTTGCGCGCTCACCCCCACGCCCGCCCGGGTATGGGTGTGCAGCACGCAGCCGGCCTCGGGCCGGGCTTCGTGGATGGCACTGTGGATCACGAAACCCGCCGGGTTGACCGGGAAGGGGCTGTCGTGCAGCTTGTTGCACTGCATGTCCACCTTGACCAGGCTGGAGGCCGTGATCTCATCGAACATCAGGCCATAGGGGTTGATCAGGAACTGGTGTTCATCGCCCGCCACCGAGCTGGGCAGCTTGGCACTGATGTGGGTGAATACCAGATCGCTCCAGCCATAGGCTGCCACCAGGCGGTAGCAGGCGGCCAGATCGACACGCAATTGCCATTCTTCGGCACTGACCTGCTGCTGCAGGGAGGGGATGTTCATGGTTTCTCCTGAAGAGCCCCCGATGGGGGTGCCGCATCTTGCCCCAGGCCTGCGCCAGCCCATGTCAAGGATTTGACAGTGCCTGGCCGGTCTTGTGCCGACCGCTTGGTCGGAGCTTGATGGGCATCAATGTGACAACAGGCCCCATCCCTAGAATCCGCCCCTGGCGTCCATTTACCCACCATGCTCCGTCCCATCACCTCCCGCTGGCTGTTGCTGATGGCCTTGTGCCTGGCGCTGACGATGGCAGGCTTGTCGGTGCACTGGGCGCGCACCGATCTGCGTGAGACCTGGGTGCGGGTGGCCGAGCACGATGCAAGAGTCCTGTCCCAGTTGAGCCATGAACTGGCGCGCAACGTGAGCCAGGGCGACCGCCTGCTCAGGGCTGTCCGCGATGATTGGCAAGACCCGGGGCTGCAGCGCTTGGGCCCTGAGCTGCGTCAGCGCCTGCTGTTCAAGCAGGGGGTCGCCGAGCCCGTCTTTGCGGCCACCCTGGTGCTGGACGCGACAGGCCGCGCCGTCGCTGACAGCGCAGGGTTGACGGCTCGCCCTGTGGTGGCCACGGAGCGCGACTATTTTCAGATGCAAGGGCGCGCCGACCATGACGCGCTCTACATCAGCCACCCCTTTGTCAGCCAACTCAAAAAAATCCCCTCTCTGGCACTGAGTCGGCGGCTGCAGGATGAACAGGGCCGCTTTGCGGGTGTCGTGGTGGGCCTGGTGCCACTGGCCCAATGGCAGGGGCTGCTGGACGGCGCGGCCCTGGAGGACGACTCGATGCTCTGGCTGGAACACCGCGACGGCACGCGGCTGGCCGGGGCTGCCAGCCCTGGGGGCAACTCGCTCAGTGGCAGTCTCAATTGGCCGGAGCAGGGCCCGCAGGGGCCCGCAAGCCTGGGCAGCTTTCGTTCGGATCTGGCGGGCGATGGCGTGCCCCGTCTGGTCAGCTACCTGCAGCTCGATGACGCACCCTTGCGCTTGGTGCTGATGCGCCCGGTGAGCGTGGTCGAGTCGCGCTGGTGGCAGCGCGTGGCCAGCACGGGCGGCGTGACCCTGTTGTTGGTGGCGGGTTGCCTGGGCCTGGTGCTGTTGTTCGAGCGCGAGCTGCGGCATCGCCAGCAGGTATCGCAGTTGCTGGCGCATGCCGAAGGGCACTTGCGAACCATCGTCAACCACCTGCCGTCCCTGATCAGCTACTGGGACCGGGACTTGCGCAACCTGTTTGCCAACCACCTGCACCGCGACCTGTTCGGCCTGCTGCCCGAGGTGTTGCGCGGGCAGACCCTGCCCGATGTGGTCGGCCCAGCCCTGATGCACCGCTATGGCCCCTACATCCAGCTGGCCCTGGCGGGTGAAGCGCAAACTTTCGAGTGGCCCGTCAAGCTGCCCGATGGTCTGCTGCGCACCCTGCTGGTGTCCTTGGCCCCGGATCTCCGGGACGGGCGGGTGGCGGGCATTTTTGCCCAGCTGATGGACATCACCGACCGCAAGCAGGCCGAAAGCCAGGTGTTCGAGGAAAAGGAGCGCTTCCGGGTCACACTGAGCTCAATCGGCGATGCGGTGATCACGGTGGATGTGGCCGGGCGGGTGACCTACCTCAACCCGGTCGCAGAGTTGATGACGGATTGGCGCCTCGACCTGGCGCGCGGTGAACCGGTGGAGGCGGTGATGCCCATCGTCAACTCGGTTGACGGCAGCCCTTTGCGCAACCCGGTGCGGCTTGCGCTGGAGTTGCAGGACACCGTGGGCCTGGCGGCCGACACGGCCCTGGTCAGGCGCGATGGTCAGCGCTTTGACATCGAAGACTCCGCCGCGCCGATCAAGGACCGGCACGGCGAGATCATCGGTGCGGTGATGGTGTTCCACGATGTCAGCGAGATGCGTTCGATGGCCATCCGCATGGCCCACCTGGCCCAGCATGATGCGCTGACGGGCCTGCCCAACCGGCTGATGCTTTACGACCGGGCCGAGCAGGCCATCCGGCTCGCAGAGCGCGAGCAGGAGCAGGTGGCGGTGATGTACCTCGATCTGGACCGCTTCAAGACCGTCAACGACTCACTGGGCCATGAGGTGGGCGACCGCCTGCTGGTGGACTTCGCGCGGCGCCTGTCCAGCGCCATGCGCCATTCCGATACCCTGAGCCGCCAGGGCGGTGACGAATTCGTGATCTTGCAGACCGGCCTGAAGGATGCGACCCAGGCCAGCCAGTTGGCCCGCAAGCTGCTGCGCCTGTGCAGCGAGCCCTTCGTGGTGCAGGGCCGGGAGCTCAATGTGTCCGTGACCATCGGCATCGCCCTGTTCCCGGCCGATGGCAGCAACTTCGATGAATTGGCCAAGCACGCCGATGCCGCGCTCTATGCGGCCAAGAATGCCGGGCGCAACCGCTTCCATTACTTCACGCGTGAGCTGGGGGTGGCGGCCCATCTGCGCCTGCAGCAGGAGCAGGCGCTGAAGGCGGCCCTGGGGCATGGCGAGATCTTTCTCGAGTACCAGCCCAAGGTCGATTTCAGCGCCGACCAGGTCGTCGGGGTGGAGGCGCTGGCGCGCTGGTCCTGGTCGGGGCAGCGCGTGTCGCCGGCCCAGTTCATCCCGGTGGCCGAAGAAAGCGGGCAGATCATCGAGATCGGGCGCCACATCCTGCGCATGGCCTGTGAAGAGGCCAGCCGGCTGTGCGGTCTGGGCCTGCTCAGGGCGCCGATGGCGGTCAATGCCTCGATCCGACAGCTGGCCGATCCAGGCTTTGTGACCGAGGTACAGCAGGTGTTGCAGCGCACCGGCCTGCCGCCGGCCCTGCTGGAGATCGAGGTCACCGAAAGCGGTCTGATGCAGAACATGGAGGCCATGGCCGGGGTGCTGCATGCCCTCAAGGCGCTGGGGGTGCGCATCGCCATCGATGACTTCGGCACCGGCTACTCCAGCCTGGCCTACCTGGCGAGTCTGCCGGTGGACGTGCTGAAGATCGACAAGTCCTTTGTCGATGCCTACCAGGCCAGCCCGAAGAACATGGCCATCATCACGGCCATCATCGATTTGGCGCATCACCTCCAACTGGAGGTGATCGCAGAGGGCGTGGAAAGCCGGGAGCAGGCAGATTTTCTGGTCGCCTTCGGCTGCTGCAACATGCAGGGCTATTACTTCAGCAAACCCGTGTCGGCAACAGACCTGCAAACCTGGTGTGAGACCCGCGCCAGCCTGCAGGTCTGAGGTTCAGGCCTGAGGCGCAGACCCGGGGTGCAGCCCTTTTCGGGGCGCTGTGAGGCTGCCATGCAGCGCTACCACAGGCCTCAGAACAGTTCCACCTCGGCGTGGTCCTGTGTCTGCTTTTTCAACTGGCCGGTGCTGATCAGCTCGTGGTAGTGGCAGACCTGGTTGCGGCCATGTTCCTTGGCGTAGTACAAGGCCTGGTCGGCATGCCCCAGGATCTCGACAGCCGATCCTTCGTGAGTGCTCACGAAACCCAGGCTCACCGTGACGCGACCGACCTGAGGGAAATCATGGTGCTCCACCGTCTGGCGAAAGCGGTTGAAGATCTGCCGGGCCGTGGCCAGCGTGGCCGAGCGCAACAGGATCACAAACTCCTCACCCCCGAAGCGGAAGATGCGGTCCTGGGCGCGGAAAGACGCGCGCAAAAGGTTGGCCATCAGGATCAGCACCTCGTCACCGTACAAATGCCCGAAGCGGTCGTTGACCTGCTTGAAATGGTCGATGTCGACCACGGCCAGCCAATGCCTCGGGCTGTCTTCGTCGGTGGCCGCATGCGCGCCTGGGGTGTTCGGACTGTGACCCGGGCGGGAGAACTCGGCGTCAAAGGTCTTGCGGTTGAACAGGCCGGTGAGGGCATCGCGCTCGCTGTAATCGAGCAGGCTCTGGTAGTTGCGGTAGACGTGGAAGATGCCATGGATCACGTTGAGCGTGTCCTGGCCAAAGGCCTGGTCGTTTCGGATTTCGAGACAGGCCACCACCTTTTCCTGCAGCCACACCGGCAGCCACAGTTCGTATTCGCCACTGGCCGAGCGCTCTTCACGGCCTGCCGACTTGTCGGCGATGCAGGCGGCCAGCGCCGGATAGGCCAGCAGGGGCAGCCGCGGGATCTCGGCGTGTTGCGGGTCTTCGATGGACTGCAGTGCGCCGTCGTTGATCCAGGCTTTGGGGCGAACAAAGGTTTCCTCCCCAATGGTCACCACCTCCAGCGCACGGACCTCTTTGACATTGCCCAATTGGTGCAAGGCTGAAATGACCGAGATTTCCAGGCGGGCATGATCACGGTGGCCCGTGATCTCGACCAGATGCTGCAAAAGTGGATTCATTGTCAAAACCGGTTGCACACAAGGGGAAATGACGAGTTCGAGCCGGGCCGAAGGGGGCGGATCCGTTTCAATCCCGGCAGAAGATGGATGAGGCGCGATGGTAGCCAGTTTTTGTAAAAGCACGCTTGTGCCGTGCCGAGCTGTCCTGAGATTTGTTCGAAATCGGGTGGTTCTGTCGCAAAAATGCACCAGGCTCTGGCGTTGCCCGCGGCTTTGTGTCTATGCCCGTCTGGCAGCTCCGGGCGCATCCCCGGGGCGGCTCACGCCGAGGCACAAGCTGTCAGCTGACCTTCTCGAACACCAGGTCCCACACCCCATGGCCCAGGCGCAGGCCACGGCGCTCGAACTTGGTCTCGGGGCGGTACGCCGGGCGATCGGCGTAGCCGCCGCTGGCCTGGCGGTTGCGCAACAGGGGGTCCGCGCCCAGCACCTCCAGCATCTGCTCGGCATAGGGCTCCCAGTCGGTGGCGCAATGCAGGTAGCCGCCGGGGCGTAAACGAGCCGCCAACTTGGCCACCAGTGGTGGCTGGATCAGGCGGCGCTTGTTGTGCTTGGTCTTGTGCCAGGGGTCGGGAAAGAAGATGTGCACCCCTTCGAGCACGCCCTGCGGCAGCATGTGGTCGATGACTTCGACCGCGTCGTGCTGCAGGATGCGGATGTTGCTCAAGCCACGTTCGCCCACCTGCTTGAGCAGCGCCCCCACACCGGGTTCATGCACTTCGCAGCACAGGAAATGGGTGTCTGGCATCAGGGCCGCGATGTGGGCCGTGGCGTCGCCCATGCCGAAGCCGATCTCCAGCACCACCGGGCCGGGTGCGCCGAAGGCCTCATTCAGGTCCAGAGGTGCGGCGCGGTAGGGCAGCACAAAACGCGGGCCCAGCAGTTCAAAGGCCTTGGCCTGGCCGGTGGTGGTGCGGCCGGCGCGCCGCACAAAGCTCTTGATGGTCTTGGGAAAGGCCACGCCGGCCGGGGCGCCGGCGGGCTGGGCCTCTGAGGCCGTGCCAATCGCTTCGGTCGCTGCTTGGGGGGCCACGGGGGCGGTGTTTTCTGGGTGTTCTTGCATGGTGTCGGGGTTTCAGGCGCAGGGCCGGGCGCGATCAGAGCGCGATCGAGGCGCAAACAGGGCGCCAAATGGAGTGAGATTGTAGGCAAGCGGGCGCTGTCTGCGCCCATTCAGGCCTGTTCAGCCCCAGCGGGCCCGCCACATGGCGGTCCACCTGAGCAATTGATCGCTGATGCCGGTATCGGACGTGGGTTCATCGGGCAAACCCAGCGCCTGGGCTGCCTGGCGCAGTGCCGCCAGGCAACTGGCCGCGCTGCGGGTGTCGATGGCGGGTGCGCCGTGTTGCTTGGACAACTTCTCGCCGCGCTCATCCAGCACCAGCGGGGTGTGCAGGTAGCGCGGCGTGGGCAGGCCCAGTGCGCGTTGCAGCAGGATCTGGCGCGCCGTGTTGTCGCACAGGTCGGCGCCGCGCACGATGTCGGTCACGCCCTGGGCGGCGTCGTCCACCACCACGGCCAATTGGTAGGCCCAGAGCCCATCGGCCCGTTGCAGCACAAAGTCGCCGACTTCGGTGGCCACATTCTGGGCTTGGGGGCCCAGGCGCCGGTCTTGCCAGTGCAGGTCGGTGGCCCCGGGGATCTTTTCCACCTCCAGCCGCCAGGCCCGCACGGCGCGGCCAGGGTTGCCCTGGCGGCAGGTGCCCGGGTAGACGGCCTGCTGGTGCCGGGCCCGTTGCACGCCCTGGGCCTGCAAGGCGGCTTCGATCTCCTTGCGGGTGCAGGCACAGCCATAGGCCAGGCCGGCCTGGATCAGGCGCTGCAAGGCCTTGGCGTACAGGGCGTGGCGCTGGGATTGCCACACGGGTGGCTGGTCCGGGTGCAGGCCGCAGGCCGCCAGTTGCTGCAGCAGAAACAGGTCGGCGCCCGGGCTGCAGCGAGGGGGGTCGATGTCTTCGATGCGCACCAGCCACTGCCCGCCATGGGCTCGGGCGTCCAGCCAGCTGGCCAGGGCGGCCACCAGCGAGCCGGCGTGCAGGGGGCCGGTGGGGGAGGGGGCAAAGCGGCCGATGTAGCCGCCAGGGGGCAGGGGCATGGCAGGCGGGGGCGGCTGCAGGGCTGCCCCAGGGGCAGCTCAGCTCAGCGAGAGTGCCAGGCTCAGGCCGGACACAAAGGCGTCTTCCACCCGGTGGCCCAGGCACCAGTCGCCGCACAGGCCGATGCCGTTGGCCGGGTCCCAGAGGTGGGTCTGGCCCAGCGCCTTCAGGGTTTTGGCGTGTTTCCAGCGCTTCAGGGCGATGTGGCTGGGCTCGGCATGGATGCCGGTGACGTCGACAAAGGCGCGGTGCAGCTTGCCCTGCACGCGCTCGGCGCTGTCATCCAGGTGTTCGCTCGACCAGACATCGCTGGCCTGCACGGTCCAGCGCTCGATCTGGCTGCGCCCGGGCTTGGACGACTCGCGGGCCAGCCAGGCGATGCGGTGGTGGGTGCTGCGGGCAGCGTTCCACTGCGGGCCCAGGGTGGTCAGGCCCGGTTGCACCGCCTGCGGGAAGGCCAGCATCAGGGTCCAGCAGGGGGCGATGGTCACGGGCTGCAGGGCTTCGGCCAGGGCGCCGGCGCTGGGCACGGCGGCCAGCAGTTCGGCGGCCTGGGGCGCGGGCAGGGCCAGCAGCACGGCATCAAAGCCGGCATGCACCTGGCTGCTGCCGTCGTCACCGGCGGTGTGCAATTGCCAGCGCTGGGGTTGCAGGGTGTCGCGTTGCAGGGCACTCACCCGGGTCTGGGTGAGCAGCCGCCCCTGGGCTTGCAAGGGGGCGGCCCAGTCGCGCACCAGGCGGTTCATGGCCGGCACGCCCACCCAATGGGGTTCGGGGTGGGGCAGGCTGGGGGAGCTGACCTGGCCGTGTTCATCGAGGATGCGCACGGCGTTGGCGCTCCAGCGGCGGGCGGCGTTGGGCGCGGTGGCCAACGCCAATTCAAAGCGGGGGTCGCGCACCGTGAAGTATTGGGCGCCGGTGTCGAAGCTGCCAAAGGCCGTGTCGGTGCTGGCCATGCGGCCACTGGCGCCGGCGCTTTTCTCGAACACGGTGACGTCGTGCCCCGCCTGGGCCAGGGTGCGGGCGCAGGTGATGCCGGCCATGCCGGCGCCCACGATGGCAATGCGTTGGGGCACCAGGGTGGGTGGGGCCGGCTTCTTGCGCGGGCCGGTCGAGCTTCGAGGGCGTTTTGCCATGCTGAGTCTCCGATCAATGAGGACGTCACAAAGCCTAACCCAATTGGCGGGCCTTCCGGGCGAGTTGGATCAGCGTTTTGCGCTGCGGGCTTCAGGGCTTTCCCACCCCCGGCGTGCCGTCGCAGCCTGGTTGTCAGCGCACCACATGCCGGGGCTGCTCCAGCAGGGCCTGGCAAGTGGCGGCCGATTCCAGACGGTCCAGCCACCATTGCAGGGCCCGGCCGGGGCGTTGGCCGGGGCTGGCGCGCCAGGCGTAGCTGCAGCGCATTGGGCGCGAGGCCCGCTCCAGGGGTTTGTGGATGAGCATGCCGGCATCGAGGTAGTTGCGCACCATGGATTCAGGCAGGAAGCCCGCACCCAGGCCGCGTAACTGGGCTTCGACCTTGGCCTGCATGGTGGGCACGGTGAACACGTCCTGGCCAGGCAGCAGGTTCACGGTCATGCCGCGGCCACGTTGGCTCGAGTCGGCCACGGCCACCGCGCGGTGTTGCCGGATCAGGTCGTCGCACAGCGGCTCCTGCACCTTGGCCAGGGGGTGGTGCGGTGCCACCACGTAGATGAACTGCATGGTGCCCAGCTCGCGTTGCTGGATGTCGCTGGGGGTGGATCCATCCATGATCACGCCCAGCGCCAGATCGGCATGGCCCAGCACCAGGGCCTGCAAGGTACCGGTCATGATCTCGTCGCGGATGCGCAGGCGGGTGGGCGGGTTGAGCTGGAAGAAATCGCCCGTCAACTCCAGCAGGGTGCCGCGGGTGATGACACCATCCGCGGCCACGGTGAACTGCGGCTCCCACCCGGTGGCCACGCGTTTGACGCGGTTGGCCACGGCGTCGATCTCGTCGAGCAGGCGCGCGCCTTCGCGCAGCAGCTCTTGCCCGGCCTCGGTCAGGCGGGCCTGGCGGCTGCTGCGGTCGAACAGCAGCACGTCCAGCGCATCTTCGATGGCGCGCACCCGGTAGGTGAGGGCGCTGGGCACCAGATTGAGCTGGCGCGCCGCAGCGGCAAAGCTGCCGCTCTGCGCGATCTCCTTCAGCATGCCCAGGGCATCGGGGGTGAGGACATCGCGGGCCGTGGGTTTCGTGGAGGGCATGGCCACCGTCGATTCAAAAAAAATGAATGATGCCATCAATCACCGCGCATTGCAGAGGCTGGGGCGGGCCCTAAAGTTCAGCCTCAGGAGATGCACACCATGCTCAGCGTTCGCAAATCAGGGGAAAGAGGTTATGCCGATCACGGCTGGCTGAAGTCCTTCCACAGTTTCTCTTTCGCCGGCTACCACGACCCCCGCCACATGGGCTGGGGCAATCTGCGGGTGATCAACGAAGACCGCATTGCGCCGGGCACCGGATTTGGCACCCATGGTCACCGTGACATGGAGATCATCAGCTATGTGCTGAGCGGCGAACTGGCCCACCAGGACAGCATGGGCCACGTCAAAGGCATCCGCCCCGGCGAGGTGCAGCGCATGAGTGCAGGCCGCGGCGTGACCCACAGCGAGTTCAACCACGCGCCGGGCCAGAACACCCACTTTCTGCAGATCTGGATCCTGCCCGATGTGCAGGGCATCGAGCCCGGTTACGAGCAAAAAGCGTTTTCGGACGCCGACAAGCGCGGCCGCCTGCGCCTGGTGGCCTCGCCCGATGGTGCCCAGGGCTCGGTGCGGCTGCATGCCGATGCCAGCCTGCATGCCGGCATGTTCGACGGGGAGGCCGAGCAGGCCACCCTCGCGCTGCAACCGGGCCGCAAGGCCTATGTGCACCTGGTGCGTGGCCGTCTGCTGGCCAATGGCCAGATGCTGGAAGGTGGCGACGCGCTGCTGCTGGAGCACGAGAACCAGTTGACCCTCAGCCACGGCAGCGATGCCGAGGTGCTGGTGTTCGATCTGGCGCCCTGAGCCGGGCGGCAGAATTCATTTTTCTCAACCTAGGAGTCTTTCATGGCAAAAGTCGTTGTTGTTTTCCACTCGGGTTATGGTCACACCCTGCGCCTGGCGCAATCGGTGGCCGAAGGCGCTGGCGGCACCCTGCTGGCCATCGATGCCGAGGGCAACCTCCCCGAAGGCGGCTGGGACACTCTGAACGCTGCCGACGCCATCGTCTTCGGTTCGCCCACCTACATGGGCTCGGTGAGCTGGCAGTTCAAGAAGTTTGCCGACGCCAGCTCCAAGGCCTGGTTCACCCGCGCCTGGAAGGACAAGCTGTTTGCCGGCTTCACCAACAGCGCTTCGCTGAACGGCGACAAGCAAAGCACCCTGCAATACCTGATGACCCTGGCCATGCAGCATGGCGGCCTGTGGGTGGGCCTGGGCGAGTTGCCGAGCAACAGCAAGGCCGCTCAGCGCAACGACTCGAACGTGCTGGGTGCCTCGCTGGGCGCCATGGCCCAAAGCCCCTCGGACAGCTCGCCCGCCGAAATGCCGCAGGGCGACCTGGACGGTGCCAAGGCCTTCGGTGCCCGCGTGGCGGCCGCTGCGGCCCGCCTGGCCAAGTAAGCGTTGCCAGTCTGGGGCCTGCCACCCGGTGGAGCGCAGGCCTTTCGTTGATTTCACAAGGAGCACAGCCCATGACGGCCTGGACCGCGATCTCGCCCCACACCAAAGACCTGGGTGGCGGCTTTCTGGTGCGCCGCGCCTTGCCCGCGGCGCAGCGTCAGGCCGTGGGGCCCTTCCTGTTTTTTGACCACTTCGGCCCGGTGCAGGTGCAGCCGGCCGACCAGTTCGACGTGCGCCCGCACCCGCACATCGGGCTGGCCACGGTGACCTACCTGTTCGAAGGCGCACAGATCCACCGCGACAACCTGGGCTTTGAGCAACGCATCGAGCCCGGTGCGATCAACTGGATGACGGCCGGCCGCGGCATCGTCCACTCCGAACGCCGCCCGCCCGACCTGGCAGACCAGTCTTATGCCATGCACGGCTTGCAGCTGTGGGTGGCCCTGCCCGAAGCGCTGGAAGACGTGACGCCGAGCTTTGTCCACACCCCGGCCGAAGCGTTGCCTGAAATTCAATACCCCGGTGTGCAGGTGCGCGTGCTGGTGGGTGAGGCCTTCGGCCAGCGCTCACCGGTGCAGACCCTGTCGCCCACGCTGTACCTGGATGTGCAGATGGCGCCCGGTGCCACCTTTCACCTCCCCTTGCTGGCGCAGGAGCAGGCCTTGTATGCCGTGCAGGGCGGCTTGCTGGCGGGCGATCAGGCCTTGCCTTTGCAGCAACTGGTGGTGCCGCAGGGCTCGCTGGACCTGCAGGCCGGGCCTGAAGGCTGTCGCTGGGTGTTGGTGGGTGGCCAACCCCTGGGGCACCGCCACATCCGCTGGAATTTCGTCTCGACCTCGAAGGCCCGCATCGAGCAGGCCGAGCTGGACTGGGCACAAGGCCGTGCTGAAGCCGGCATGGGTCAGGTGCCCGGCGAGACCGAGCGCATCGAGCAGCCCCAGCGACCGGGGCACTGAAACGGAGGCGCGGAGTCAGCGCAGCGGTGACAGATCCGGCGCCAGCGCCTCGCGCTCGTCAAACACAAAGCAACTGCCCTGGTAATGGGCGCCATCGGTTTCCTCGAAGTACTTGAGGATGCCGCCCTCGAGCTGGTACACATGGGGGAGGCCTTCCTCGCGCATCAGGATGGCCGCCTTCTCACAGCGGATGCCGCCTGTGCAGAAGCTCACCACCGTCTTGCCTAGCAGATCGGCCTTGTGGGCGCGCAAGGCGTCGGGGAATTCGGTGAACTTGTTGATGCGCCAATCCACCGCGCCTTCAAACGTGCCGTGGTCCACCTCGAAGGCATTGCGGGTGTCCAGGGTGACCACCGGGCGGCCTTCGTCGTCATGGCCTTGCGCCAGCCAGCGGCGCACCGTGGCCGGTGTGACGGCGGGCGCACGCCCTTCGGCCGGGCGGATGGTGGGGTGGTTCATGCGGATGATCTCGCGCTTGACCTTGACCAGCATCTTGCGAAACGGCTGGTGGTCCGACCAGCTCTCCTTGGGCGCCAGATCGGCCAGGCGGGGGTCCTGGCGCAGGGTGGCCACCACCTCGCGCACGGCCTCGGCGGACCCGGCCAGAAAGAAGTTGATGCCTTCTTCGGCCAGCAGGATGGTGCCGCGCAGCGCCAGGCGCTGGGTTTGTTCGGCCAATTGATCGCGCAGCTGGGCCGCATCGGGCAGCGGCACAAACTTGTAGCAGGAGATGTTGAGGACCTGGGTGTTCACGGCGCGCATTGTAGAAGCCCACGGGGCCTGGGGCTCACTGGCTGGAGGTGACGGAGCAATTGCTGTCGCTGGCCGAAACAGGGGTGCAAACCCGGGCTCTGCCGGTTCGGGCCAGAACCAGGATGCGGGTCTGGTTGGGCTGCAATGTGCTGCCCACGTCGTTGCGCTGGATGCGCAGCGTCATGGACTGGAAGCCGCTGTTGTCCGCAGTCTTGGAGTAGCCCGAGCCATCGATGCGGATCAGGCCCAGCGCTGTACCTGAGCCGTCGTTGGTGCTGATGTTGATGTATCCCTCTTGGGCCGGCACGGTCTGCAAAAGCAGATCCTGACCATCTGTGTAGGTTGCTGAGGCCCCGCTGATGGTGCCGGTGTAGGTGTTGCTCGAGGCACTGAAGCCCGGACGGGAGACAAAGACCTTCCAGCCGCTGGCCCAGTTGGTGCTGGTGTTGGGCACCACAAACGCGGTCTGGTTGCGCTTCATGGCTTCACCGCGTGCGGTGTTGATCGAGGCGAGCAGCGCGTTGGCCACCGAGGTCATCTGCGAGTTGCGCTGGAAGGTGACAAAGCTGGGCACTGCCACCAAGGCCAGCACCACGATGATGGCCATGACGACGATCAATTCGATCAAGGTGAAGCCCCGGCTGGGGCGCTCGGGCGATTTCATGGCCAGCATAACTTGGCATTGGTGCTCGACGCTGTGCCCGTACAGGTCTTGGTGCCGGTGCTGGTAACTTCAAGCACGTTCACCACAGTATCAGTGAACTGCGGAGTCGCAGTCACTTTCACACAGTCGGCCAGCGTGATCGTATTGCTGCAACGGGAGGCGCTCAACAGATAGGCAGAGTTGGCCACCGTGTCGCCAGAGTAAAACTTGAACGGAAACGTCGCGGCGGTGAAGGACGGCGTGCCACCGCCACATTCACCGCTGTTGTAGGCCAAGGCCGAGGCTGCGCTGGTGGTTGAGCTGAACGACAGGTAGCAGTTGCGTTGGGTCATGTAGCGTTCTTGCTGCAACAGCAACTCGGCAATGGCCGAGCGGCCCTGGGCCCGTTTGCCTTTGAGCACCGAGTCTTGGTAGGCGCCGAAAGCCACGCGGGCCAGAATGCCGATGATGGCCACGGTGATCATCAGTTCGATCAGGGTAAAGCCCCTGTTGCGGTGTTTCGTGCTCATGGTGCAGTTTTCAAATCCCAGTAATTATTGATCTGTCGCCAGCTCAGACGTCCCACCACGTCGGTGATGGTGACCGAGCTCCCGGCCACCGCCGAGCCTGTCGAGCCGCTTTGCACGCTGGTCTTGACTGTGGTGCGGGTGCGTCGGCCCGTTGAATCGCTGGCACTGTAGGTGATGGACGATTCCAGATCGACATACATGGCGCCACCGAGCAGGCCCACCGTCGAGGTGCTGAAGGTACCGTCACCGGTGGCGATGTCGATCACATACTGGTTGCCGCTGCCGGGCGTGGCGGTGCAGGTGCCAGAGGTTCCGGCCGCTCCGGGGATGATGGTGTTGAAACTGGCCGAGGGACTCAGGTCCAGGAAGCTGCTGATCATCTTCTCACCACTCGAGGGCAGGTCGAAATACCAGCCCGAACGCAGGGGCTTGGTGACGGCGGTGCCGGTGCTTGAATCGCTGTAGGTGGCCGTGTCGGTCATGGCCCGACCCCAGACAAAATCACCCACCGAAACCGTATGAGGGGTGACGCTGGTATCGACGGTACCCTGGGCCAGGCGGGTGCGACCGGTGATCACGCTGGCTGTGCTGGTGGTGGTCGTCGCGCTGTCTGATTGGCTCAGGCCGGTCACGCCGTTGTCGTAGACGGCATAGATCGAATTCTGGGCCGTGGAGGTCTTGTCCGACGATTCGAGGAATTTGCCTGTGCCAAACAACACATAGAAAGTCTGCAGATTGTTGACCACCGGCCCGGTGAAAATTCGGGGCGCCGAGAAGATGGGCTGCACATTGGAACTGCCGTCCTTGGCGATGTACATCGGGTAGGCCTCAGGCGTGGAGGCTGTGCCTTTGTTGAAGAAGGACAGCTTGTTGACATTCCAGTCGGCCGTGACCGTTGGGTTGAAGGCGGCGCGGTCGGTCGTGGCGTTGCGCGGTGTGAAATCGAGCTTCCAGAGCTTGCCATGCAGGTCGCCGACAAAAATGCGATTGACGGCACCTGCCGAGTCGTAAAGGGGTGTGAAGTTGGCGACGCCTGGTGCTTTGGTCGCCGCCAGGGTGGTGTCCAGGGGCAGGGCCACCTTGTAGTAGTTGGTGCCCGGTGTCCAGGCATCGCCCGCGGCCTTGTCCAGCGCCAGGAAGAACAGCGTGGGCTGACCCGTGCTGCTGTAGCGCCCATTGGCGTCGGTTACATAGTTGTTGACACCACTGGCGACCACGGCGAACCAGCGGTAAGTGGTGGAGGTGGCCCCTGGCGCGCTGGTGACCAGCTTGAGGATCTGCGGCTGGCCCACCACATAGCCCAGGTCGGTGTCGTCGGCATTGGTGAACTCCCACATCACCTTGGAAGCAGAGAAGGCTGTCGGGTCGGTCACATCAAGGGCGAACACGCCCCGACCGCCAGCGCCGGTACCTGACACCAGCACGGTCTTCCAGGTGCAGGTGCTGGCCGTGAGGGTGTGTGAGGGGCCGACGCAGGCCTCGCCCACGGCCGGCAGTCCGTCCACATAGCTCTGGTGGTTGTTGACGTAGCTGGTGCTGGTCAGGGCGGAGAGCTTGCTGGCCATCCAGCTCGGGATGTAGGCAAACAGCTCGGCCCCGGAGCTGGCGTTGAACGCATGCAGCATGCCGTCGTTGGCGCCCACGTAGACAGCCGCTGTGCGACTCGCATTGTCGCTGTAGAAGGTGCTGTAGCTGTTTTCGGTGTAGCCCTTGGCCGGGGCACCGGTGTAGACCACGCTGGAGTTGACGATGTCACCCAACAATTTGCTGCGACGGCGGAAGGTGGTGCCTTCCAGCGAGCGGTCGCCGCGCAGGTAGTTGAGGCGGCTTTCGCCAAGGTTGTCGTTTGCGGCCGAGGGTGAGGCCTTGTTCAAGGGGGTCCGGATCGTCGTGAGGTCGACGGCGCTCCACAGAAAATCGGTGGCCACCGGGTTGGACGTACCGCCCACCTGCCCCATCACGATGTTGCGCGTGGTGGCCGGGTTGGCCCGGTTGGTCAGCACATCGGCCGCACTCCAGTTGGGGGTGGTGCCGATCGAGACGGCGCCATTGGCCACCGTCAGCGGCAGGGCCACCACATCACCGGTCCAGTTGCTGGTGTCAAACGCGCCCTGGTAGATCACGCTGCCGTTGGTGGCCGTGAGGTACTTGGATTGCAGGGAGACCCCGGCGATGTTGCGCGAGGAGTTGGCGGCCCGGCTGAAAATGCCGTTGAAGGCACTCAACACCCCGCGGGCTGAACTCTGAAGGTAATAGGTGCTGGCTTCACCGGGAGAATTCAGGTTCTGCCACACATCGTTGTTGTTGTTGCCACTGTTATCCTTGAAGGGATTGCCCCAGGTGTTGTAGGGGTTGCCGCCCACGTTGGAGGCATCGGCTTCGAAGCCACCGTATTTGGACGCCATGAAGAACTGGTTGGCGTAACGGCGGGTGTTGGTATCGTTCTGAGCGCCGTACTCGTTGACGTCAAAGAGGAAAGTCTTGACGCGAAGGCCGGGGCGTTGTTTAGACGTTGCATTGGTCCAGGTGCTGCCTCGGATGTCATGGGTGTGGGCCCAGTAGGCTGAGCCCATGATCTGGCTGGTGCTGCTGCCCGATGGCACGCTGTAGTTGGCGCCATTGGGGTTACCGGTGGTTCGTTGAACCGCGGTGGGGGTCGTGCCATCTAGGTAGTTCGATGACACATTTTTCTCAAAGTTCTGCACCGTGGTTCGCCATGCATTGATGTCGATGATGTTGTTGGCTGCGTCTGGGGTAGGCAGTCGATTGCCATCATGGGTGTTGATGTCGCCAATCACCACGATATTGCTGCGCACGCAGGAGTAGTCGGCCGAGGCGGAGCGGCTGCCACCATAGGGATCGGTCCAGGTCGTGAAGACCGGGAAGCCGTCCTTGTAGGTGTCGGTGATGTTGCTGATGGCATCGGCACTGGGGCTCAGGCCCTGCAGGTAGCGCAGCACCTCGTAATGCAGCTCGCCCACCGGGTCATAGATCTTGTAGCGGCCAGCGACTGGACCGGTGCGGCCGAATTTGTTGAGGTAGTTGACCACCCCGCTGATGCCCATGGTGTCGCCATCCGGGTTGGTGACAAAGACCCCGGTGGTGTTGTTCCACTCGATGTTGGCGTTGCCCGTGCTGGGCGTGTTGTCATTGCCGCTGTCGTCAAAAGTCTTGTAGCCCACATACTTCATGGGGGCGCGCAGCACGCCGCCGTAACGACCACCGGAGTTGTAGCTGGCTGTCTGGTCCATCAGATAACCAAAGGCGGCCAGGCGGAGTTGATCGCTGTACTTCTGGATCACGCCTGTCGGTTTGTAGTTGCCGCTAGGGTATAGCGAACAGAGTCCGTAGTCGCGCACATCGGCCAGGGCGCCACCACTCTTGTTGCAGACCTGAACCCGTGAGTAGAAAAATCCATCACTGTTGAGTTGGGTGCCGGCAGCCGTGGGCGGTGTCCAAGACCCCGTGTAATTGCGGTAGTAGCAAGCCTTGACCGTGCCCGAATAAGGGTCGCCAAACACGTTGTTGTTGCAACCTACCCCGTTGTAGGCGGGTGCTACGGCCCAACGGTTGCCTGCGCCGTACCAGACCTCCTTGGTTCCGGTGAAGGCGCAGGTGCCGTTCTCAGAAGCGCAGTTCGTCATGCCGCTGGGTTGGCTGATGTTGGTGTTGGTAACCACCGGCCCCACCGCCTGGGTGGATGCTGGGCTGTTCAGCACATAGCTGGCCGGGCCGGTCGAGCAGTTGCCCGTGGCCGAGGTGCCGAAGTAGATTTTGTTGAGCGTGTTGGCCACATAGATGTCGCTGCCATTGGCGGCCGTGATCATGGCGGTGGGCACGGCTCCCCAGTAGGTGCCGGCGCCACCGCCGTCCTTGGTGAGTTGCTTGGCCGGAAAGTTGCTGCTGTTCCACATGCAGATCGGGTCGCCATTGGGGATCAGGGCGCGCTGCAGAATGGTCAGACCGTCCTGGTCGATGTAGCGGTCGCCGCCCGAAAGCGCCAGGCGCAGCATGTCGATGGCCGAACTGCTGGCCCAGTTCAGGAAGTTGCCACTGAAGGCGTTGCTGCATTTGCGGTTGGTGGCGGCACCGCTGCGGTCAAAGCGCTTGTAATCGCTGGCAGTCAGTCCCGTGGCAGGCGTTTCGCTGGGGCTGTCGTTGTAGGTGTAGCAGGATTCGGCGTCGTAATAGCCCAGGTACTCGGTGGCGTTCGAGTAGGTGTTGTCACTGCTGCCGCCCGGGGTGTACTGGGCACCCACGGTGGGGTACTCCACCGACAAGGCCAAGGCCAGGCTGGGCTTGTCGACAGGGGTGGTGGCATACAAGGGGGTCGAGGACAGAGCAATCGGGGTGTAGGCCGGGGCTGTGGTCTGGCTGTGGACCAGCCAGGACAGGCCGAGGCCGGCGCCGACGATCAGGCCCAAGGCGGTGACGAAGCCGGCGCGCTGGTGCACGCCCAGTCGCAGACGTTGCAACCAGGCGGTGGGGGCAGTAAGGGCGTTCATGGTTGGCTCGCTCATTCGCGGTAGATCATTTGAATGACCGCCTGGATGTCCTGGCGCGGGCCGAAGCCCATGGCCGTGACGCGGTACACGTAGCGTGATTCAGGGATGCCTTTGGTCTGGACCTCTGTGGGGTCTTTGATGGCCTCAATCACATAGCGCGGGGCCTGGGCAGACTTCAGCCCCCCACCCGTGGGGTAGGGGTTGGAGGTGCTGCGGCCAGTGAATGTGCCCCAGGCCACGGTTTTGGCGCTGCTGCTGGTGTCCAGGAAGTCGACCGACAGCCAGGCGGGCTTGCCCGTGACGGTTTCTGCACACAGCCCTTTTTGGTTGCCACTGCTGCCACAGCCAATCACGAATTGGCTGGTGTCAGTCGCCGGCATGAAGACCGAGGTGCGGGTACCGACAATCACGCCTTTGGAGTAGATGTCGAATTCAGCATCGACCAGGGCCGCCTCGGCCGCCTGCCAGGCGATCTGCTGGTCGCGGTCATTGCGGGCGCTGCGCTCGCCCATGGTGGCCAACTGGATGCCACCGACGCCCAGCAAAGAGACGATGATCAGCAGGATCAGTACCACCATCAGCGACACGCCGCGCTGACGCTTCGATGGGCTGTTGAATGGTGGGTGGGTGGTGGCCATGTCAGCTGCTCTGGTCATTGCTGGGGTGTTGTGCATCTCAGGGCCCTGGGCAGGCGCCTGTTGATGTGCAGCTTCCTTGGGAATTGCGCAGGTGGATCGTGAACGTGACGCTGCGGCGCAGGCGCCGATCAGTGAACAGGGTGCCGGCACTGCCCAGTGTCCCAGGGTCGGCGCTGCTTCCCATGGCGGTGGCCACGGCGCCTGCAGAGCCATCGGCAGCCAGACCGAAGGGATAGAAGCTTGCTGAACTGACATCGTTGGACTGGCCGTTGGCGCTGCGCAATGTCAGCCCGACGCGGACACTGCGCACGCGGCGCCAATTGAAGTAGGTGGCGGCCAGGTTGCCGCTGACGGTCAGCTGATCGGCACGCAGGTAGCGGTCGGGCATGATGTCGGAGGCGCTGCTCACGGCCGTGCTGGTGTTGGCGGGGCCTATCGAATCCACGCCGTAGAGCACCTGGAAGTTCTCGACGCCGCGCACCAGCATGGTTTGCGTCACGGTGGTGCTGTTGATCGGAATCGAACTGCACATCAAGGCGGGCTCGCCATCGCTGTCAGTGCCCACATGAAGGATGCTGATCGCGTAGTCATCCCGGCTGGTGGCGGGCGTGGTCAGGCTTTCTCCGTTGCAATTGATCATGCTGCCGTCGGCGGTGCCGGCGGTCGACGAACTGGAGTTGGGCTGAAACCGCAGCACCAGGATGTCACTGCCGTAGCCGACTGTGCCCTGCACTCGGTCGGTCCCGCCATCCCAGGCGTCGGAGCTGGTACGGCTCTGGTTGTTCTTGCCATAGATGACGGGCGGCGGATTGCTGACCACACCCGTCACATTGGTGGGGCGGTTGGTGGTGGAGTATGCGAGGTCCTTGAAGCCGGTCTGCACCACCAGGCGCTGGACCAGGTCCGTGATGAAGCGGCTGTTCTCGCGCAACTGGGAGGCAGCATCGTTGACCGTGAAGCCCTGGCGAGCGACGTTCAGCGCGGCCATGGCGGCCAGCACGACAATCAGGCTCACGGCGAGGGCCACCATGAGTTCGATCAGGGTGACCCCGAGGTGTCTGGTGGGGCGGGCGTTCGTGCGCATCAACTGTTTCCTGCCGTGATCGGCACGATGAGAATGGGGCGGGTGCTGGCCTGTACGAACGCCGCAGAGCCTGTGTCGCTGCGATCCGTGCTGGTCTGGGTCCAGGCAATCTTGACGTACATCACGAGATCTCCGGCGCCGGTGCCATTGCAGCCCCATTGAGGGAGGTTGTTACTGTCGTAAGGCTGATTGTCAAAACAGATCTGCACTCTTGGCGAGGGCAATTCGCTGTTGACGCGGCTCAGCCACTCGGTCATTTGGGCATTGGCGATCGCCAGCCCGCTGGTGCAACCCGTGCTGGCATTGCTGACATTCATGCAGTATTCGGCGGTGGTCGGTGTCAGGGGAGCCGTGAAATTGCCCACATAGGGGTTGTTGGTCGTGAGGCGGGCCTGATCCTTGTTGCCTCGCATCATTTCGCCCATTTCGCGCACCAAGCCCGCCGCCGTCGAGGCGAGCCGAGCCTGCCGATTGGCCTGCAGCGAAAACGACTGCATGCCCACCATGCCCAGCATGCCGAAGGACAGCACAAAAATGGCCACCAGCACCTCCAGCAAGGAAAAGCCACGCTGCATTCGACCGCCGGCATGGCTGGCACGAGCGGGGCGAGGCGAACTGGGGGGCAGGAGCGCAGGCATGGGTTTTGTAACTGGAATGATCAATGGATTACCACCGATACCAAATCTAACATTGCCAGCGCAGACGGTTCAGATTTGGTGAATTGAGGTGATGATTGGTAAATATTGAACGATGAGTGGTGATTTTTACCGCTCGTCGGGTGTGGGTGGTGCGCGGACGCCGCCAGGGCTCGGAAGGCGGCCACCGCATCGCCGGCGTCAAGGATTTGTGCTGCCAAGCCCTCGATGGCGGGCGGCCTTTCCTACAATGGCCGGATGTTTGTTCACCTGCGCCTGCACTCCGAGTTTTCCGTGGTCGACGGAACCACCCGCATCGATGAAGTCGTCAAGCTGGCGGCCAAGGATGCCCAGCCCGCCCTGGCGCTGACAGATTTCAACAACCTGTTTGGCGCGATCAAGCTGTACAAAGAGGCCCGTGGCAAGGGCGTCAAGCCCATCATCGGGGCCGAAATCGTGCTGGAAGGCACGCCGCAGGCCCCCACCCTGGTGTCGCGCATGCTGCTGCTGGTGCAGAACCGCCAGGGCTACCTGAACCTGTGCGAATTGCTGGCCCGGGGCTGGACGCGCAATGTGCACAACGCCCAGGCGGTGTGCACGCGGGCCTGGCTGGCCGAGCTCAACGAGGGGCTGATCGCCTTGTCGGGCGCCCATTCGGGCGCGGTGGGCCAGGCGCTGCTGCGCGGCGATGAAGGCGCTGCGGCCGATCTGGCCCTGCAGATGGCCAGCGTGTTTCCGCACCGTTTCTATATGGAGGTGCAGCGTGCCGGCCGGGCCGAGGACGAGGCCCATGTGGTGGCCGCGGTCAAGCTGGCGGCGCGCCTCAAGCTGCCGGTGGTGGCCACCCACCCGGTGCAGTTCACCGGGCCGGACGACTTCGAGGCCCACGAGGCGCGGGTCTGTATTTCAGAAGGTGAAATTCTGGCCAACCCGCGGCGGGTGCGCAAGTTCACGCGCGAGCAGTATTTCAAGAACTCCGAGCAGATGGCGGCGCTGTTCGCCGATCTGCCTTCGGCGCTGCGCAACACGGTCGAGATCGCCCGCCGCTGCAGCCTGTCGCTGGTGCTGGGCAAGCCACAGCTGCCTGATTTCCCGACGCCCAACGGCATGCCGATCGCCGAGTACTTCCGCTTTGCCTCGCACGAGGGGCTGGAAGAGCGCTTGAAGCTGTTGTTTCCCAAGGCCGAGGAGCGCGACGCGCAGCGGCCACGCTATGTGGAGCGGCTGGAGTTCGAGCTCAACACCATCCTGAAGATGGGTTTCCCGGGCTACTTCCTGATCGTGGGCGACTTCATCCAGTGGGCCAAGACCCACGGCTGCCCGGTGGGCCCGGGCCGGGGCTCGGGGGCGGGCTCGCTGGTGGCCTATGCGCTGAAGATCACCGACCTGGACCCGCTGCAATACAACCTGCTGTTCGAACGTTTTCTGAACCCCGAGCGGGTGTCGATGCCTGACTTTGACATCGACTTCTGCCAGGGCAACCGCGACCGCGTGATCGATTATGTGAAGGACAAATACGGCAAGGACGCCGTGAGCCAGATCGCCACCTTCGGCACCATGGCGGCCAAGGCGGCCATCCGCGACGTGGGGCGCGTGATGGACATGAGCTACACCTTCTGTGATGGCATCTCCAAGCTCGTGCCCAACAAGCCGGGCATGTCCTACACCCTGCAATACCCGCCCAACCCCAAGAAAGAGGGCGACAAGAACAACTACGCCATCGAACTGGAGCCGGTGCTGGCCGAGCGCATCCAGAAGGAAGAAGACGTCAAGACCGTCATCGAGATGGCGCAAAAGCTCGAAGGCATGACCCGCAACATCGGCATGCACGCAGGGGGGGTGCTGATTGCGCCGGGCAAGCTGACCGATTTCTGCGCCCTGTACCAGCAGCCGGGCAGCGAGTCGGCCGTGAGCCAGTACGACAAGGACGACGTGGAGGCCATCGGCCTGGTGAAGTTCGACTTCTTGGGCCTGGCCACGCTGACCATCCTGGAGATCGCGCGCGAATTCATCATGAAGCGCCACAAGGGCCAGGAGAACTTCAACTTCGAGACCATCCCGCTCGACGACCTGCCCACCTACCGCCTGTTCCAGGAGGGCAAGACCGAGGCCGTGTTCCAGTTTGAAAGCCGCGGCATGCAGGGCATGCTGAAAGACGCCAAACCCTCGCGCCTGGAAGACCTGATCGCGCTCAACGCCCTGTACCGCCCGGGCCCGATGGACCTGATTCCCAGCTTTGTGGCCCGCAAGCACGGCCGTGAAGAGGTGGAGTACCCGCATCCGCTGGTCGAGCCCGTGCTGTCGGAAACCTACGGGATCATGGTGTACCAGGAGCAGGTGATGCAGACCGCCCAGGTGCTGGGGGGCTATTCGCTGGGGGGCGCCGACTTGCTGCGGCGTGCCATGGGCAAGAAAAAGGCCGAGGAAATGGCCGAGCACCGCAAGATCTTCCGTGAAGGTGCTGCCAAGAAGGGCATCGACGAGAAGAAGGCCGATGAGGTCTTCGACTTGATGGAGAAGTTTGCGGGCTACGGCTTCAACAAGTCGCACGCGGCTGCTTACTCGCTGCTGGCCTACCACACGGCCTGGCTCAAGGTGCATTTCACCGCCGAGTTCTTCTGCGCCAACATGACCGTCGAAATGGACGACACCGACAAGCTCAAGGTGTTGTACGAAGACGGTGTGAAGATGGGCATGAGCTTTGAGCCGCCGGATGTGAACCGGGGTCGCTACCGCTTCGAGCCGGTCACCAACACCGTGATCCGCTACGGCCTGGGCGCCGTCAAGGGCACGGGCCAGTCGGCCATCGAGGCGGTGGTGGCCGCCCGCGAAGAGGGCGGCCCCTTCAAGAGCCTGTTCGACTTTGCCCTGCGGGTGGACCGCAAGGCCATCAACAAGCGCACCGTCGAGGCGCTGATCAAGGCCGGGGCCTTTGATGCCATCGAGCCCAACCGGGCCGCGCTGGTCGCCTCGATTGACCGGGCCTTCGAATTTGCCGCCGCCACGGCGGCCAATGCCAACCAGGGCGGCCTGTTCGACATGTTCGGCGACGATGCGCACGGCTCCAGCACCCAGGAGCCGGGCCTGGTCGAAACCCTGCCCTGGGGCATCAAGGAGCGGCTCACCTACGAAAAGACGGCGGTGGGCTTTTACCTGTCGGGGCACTTGTTCGACGAGGTGGCCACCGAGGTGCGGCGCTTTGTGCGACGTCAGATCGATGAACTGGCCGACAGCCGCGACCCCCAGATGGTGGCCGGCATCGTCAGCGATCTGCGGGTCATCAACGGCCAGCGCGGCAAGCTGGCCATCTTCAAGCTCGACGACAAGAGCCGCACCATCGAGGCCACGGCCGACGAGGCGCTGATCAATGCCAACAAGAACCTGCTGAAGGACGATGAAATGATCATCGTCAGCGCCAAGTGCCAGCCCGACCGGTTTTCGGGCGGGTTGCGCCTGCAAGTGGTTCAGATCTGGGACCTGGCCTCGGCGCGCTGCCGCTTCGGCAAGCACCTGCAGGTGGTGGTCAATGGCCGTGCACCCGACATCGCCCGCCTGCTGCGCGAGCACCCGCCACGCCTGGAAGAGTCCGAGTCGGGCACCCTGGAGCGCGGCATGGACATCCGCCTGCAGGTGTTGCGTGAAAAGGACGGCATGGCCGTGTCGGCCGAGTTGCACCTGGGTGAAGGGGCGCGATTCTTCCCAAGTGATGCCGCTCTGGCGGGTTGGACGGCCCAGGCCCATGAGGGCCAAGCCCGCATCGTTTACGACTGAGCGGCCAGATATTGCCATTGAGCGGCTGTTGAAAGGGTTATTTTTTCATTTTGTGAAAATTTAGGCCTTGAAATGTCCGCTCGTGGGGGCCAATTGCCCTTTGAGCCCACGGGCCCCCGAGACCGTCATTAGAATGAAATTCATGGCAACGAAATCACCTTCCAAACCCGCTGCACCCAAGCTGGCGCCGCCGGAGCATGGCGGCGGCGATTCCGTGGTGCTCGAGCGCTTGACGCAAAAGGTCAAACCGCCGCAGATGTACCAGGTGGTCATGCTGAACGACGACTACACCCCGATGGAGTTCGTGGTCCTCGTGATCCAGGAGTTTTTCAACAAGGACCGCGAAAGCGCGACCCAGATCATGCTGAAGATCCATCTCGATGGCAAAGGCGTCTGTGGCGTTTACTCGCGGGACGTGGCCGCCACCAAGGTGGACCAGGTCATGGATGCGGCCCACAAGGCCGGTCATCCGCTGCAATGTGTCAGTGAGCCTGTTGAATAAATGGCTTTCGATCCGATTTAAAGTTCAACCACTTAAAGCAAGGCAAAAGGAATTCACATGATTGCCCAGGAATTGGAAGTCAGTCTGCACATGGCCTTTGTTGAGGCCCGCCAGCAGCGCCACGAGTTCATCACCGTGGAGCACCTGCTGCTCGCCTTGCTCGACAACCCCAGCGCCGCCGAGGTGCTGCGGGCCTGCTCAGCCAACATCGACGATCTGCGCAAATCCTTGACCAACTTCATCAAGGACAACACCCCTCAGGTGGCCGGCACCGACGAGGTGGACACCCAGCCCACGCTGGGTTTCCAGCGCGTCATCCAGCGCGCCATCATGCACGTGCAGTCCACGGGCAATGGCAAGAAGGAAGTGACCGGTGCCAACGTGCTGGTCGCCATCTTCGGCGAGAAGGATTCGCATGCCGTGTACTACCTGCACCAGCAGGGCGTGACCCGTCTGGACGTGGTGAACTTCATCGCCCACGGCATCAAGAAGGGCGAGCCGCCGGAACCCGTCAAGGGCAACGACCAGCCCCAGGCCGAGCAGGAAGAGGGCGGTGAACGCAACGAGAAGGCCTCGCCGCTCGAGCAGTTCACGCAGAACCTCAACCAGCAGGCCAAGGAAGGCAAGATCGATCCGCTGATCGGGCGTGAGTACGAGGTCGAGCGCGTGATCCAGATCCTGTGCCGCCGCCGCAAGAACAACCCGCTGCTGGTGGGTGAAGCCGGCGTGGGCAAGACCGCCATCGCCGAGGGCCTGGCCTGGCGCATCACCCAGGGTGATGTGCCCGAGATCCTGGCCGAGGCCATCGTCTACTCGCTGGACATGGGCGCCTTGCTGGCCGGCACCAAGTACCGCGGCGACTTTGAGCAACGCCTCAAGGGCGTGCTCAAGACGCTCAAGGAAAAGCCCAACGCCATCCTGTTCATCGACGAGATCCACACCCTGATCGGTGCAGGCGCGGCCTCGGGCGGCACGCTGGATGCGTCCAACCTGCTCAAGCCGGCGCTGTCCAGCGGCCAACTCAAGTGCATCGGTGCCACCACCTTCACCGAGTACCGTGGCATCTTCGAAAAAGACGCCGCCCTGTCGCGTCGCTTCCAGAAAGTCGATGTGGTCGAGCCCACCGTGGACCAGACCATCGAGATCCTCAAGGGCCTGAAGTCGCGCTTTGAAGAGCACCACAGCGTCAAGTACGCTGCGGCCGCCCTGCAGGCCGCGGCCGAGCTGAGCGCCAAGTACATCAACGACCGCCATCTGCCCGACAAGGCCATTGATGTGATCGACGAAGCCGGCGCTGCCCAGCGCATCCTGGCCCCGTCCAAGCGCAAGAAGACCATCGGCAAGACCGAGGTCGAAGAGATCGTGGCCAAGATCGCCCGCATCCCGCCCGCCAACGTCTCCAATGACGACCGCGGCAAGCTGCAAACCCTGGAGCGCGACCTCAAGAGCGTCGTGTTCGGTCAGGACAAGGCACTTGAGGTGCTGGCCTCTGCGGTCAAGATGGCCCGTTCGGGTCTGGGCAAGGGCGACAAGCCGATTGGCGCCTTCCTGTTCAGCGGCCCCACCGGCGTCGGCAAGACCGAAGCGGCCAAGCAACTGGCCTACATCATGGGCATCGACCTGATCCGCTTCGACATGTCGGAGTACATGGAGCGCCATGCCGTGAGCCGCCTGATCGGCGCGCCTCCGGGCTACGTGGGCTTTGACCAGGGCGGTCTGTTGACTGAAGCCATCACCAAGAAGCCGCACGCGGTGCTGCTGCTCGACGAAATCGAGAAAGCGCACCCGGACATCTTCAACGTGCTGCTGCAGGTGATGGACCACGGCACCCTGACCGACAACAACGGGCGCAAGGCCGACTTCCGCAACGTGATCCTGATCATGACCACGAACGCGGGCGCCGAGACCATGAACAAGGCAACCATCGGCTTCACCAACCCGCGTGAGGCGGGCGACGAGATGGCTGACATCAAGCGCCTGTTCACACCCGAGTTCCGCAACCGCCTGGATGCCATCGTCGGCTTCAAGGCCCTGGATGAACAGGTCATCCTGCGCGTGGTCGACAAGTTCCTGCTGCAACTCGAGACCCAGCTGGCCGAGAAGAAGGTGGAAGTCACCTTCACCGACAAGCTGCGCAAGTACCTGGCCAAGAAGGGCTTCGATCCGCTGATGGGTGCCCGCCCGATGCAGCGCCTGATCCAGGACACCATCCGCCGTGCGCTGGCCGACGAACTGCTGTTCGGACGCCTGACCGACGGTGGTCGCCTGACGGTCGACCTCGACGACAACGCAGAGAAGCCGGACGTGGTGCTGGACATCCAGCCCCTGCCCAAGAAGGAGCGCACTCCCAAGGCCGAACCGACCGAGCCGGAAGAGGCCGCCGCCGCCGACTGAGCTGCCCCGGCCGCCCGAGGCTGATCTCAAGAGCTGACCCAGGAGCGATCCGGGTCAGCTTTTTTGTTTTTCGGCGGCATGGAATGAACAGTTGGTGTTGATATCGGCGCAGCGGCCTGTGAGCATCAAACCACTGTGCCGCAAGCCACCTAGATAGGGTGCACGCGGTGTTGGATCACCTTTGATGCCAAGGAGTCGCCATGTCGTCCCGCCCCATGTCTTTGAGTTCAGAGGCCAGCCCAGTGCGGCCTCGCCAGCGCTACATCAAGTGGGCCGACACGATCCGGCTGTTGGCTGGCGTGGGCGTGATCGGCTCCAGTGCGGTCGGTCTGCTGGCCTATGGTGGGCTCCGACTGCCCGCCGGCTCGGATGCTGTTGGGGCCGTGGTGCTGATGCTGGTGGCCCTGGTGTTCGTGGTGCGTCGATGAGTCCGCCTGACGGCAACCCCATCGACATCTTGTGCATCGTCATGGCCTTGTTGGCCACCCTGGTCCGTCTCTGGCGAATGCTCGGCGCCCGCAATGATCGCGAGCTCACCCTGGATGTGGCGCGTCTGATCACCGATGCCTCTTGCGCAGCCACCATTCCCCCGTTGTTGTGGATGATCGGTGCTGTCGCCTGGAAGGCCTTGCTGCCCATGTTGTTGGCGTCGAGCACGGTTTCTCTGGGCCTGGCCGGACTGGCCTCTCTGGTGTTCGCCGTGCGCGAGTTGTTGCGATAAGCGCATGGCATCGCGTCCGGTCACGTTCTAGAAATCTCCATCGACAGCATCACCCGGCTGTCGGGACAGTCTCCCCAACGATGTATCGGCGCGTAACTGCTGAAATATGTCAGATCGTTGCGGTTCACGAACCACTTTAATAACAAGCACTTAGCAGCGCTTGGTGCACGTTCCAGCCAGGCTTTGTAGCGGCGGCTTACACCCCGATGCGCCTCTGCGGCTGCCCTGCCACTATGACTCCTAGACTGCGCGGCTTTCAGGCCCGAACCCTGGGTGCCGAGGCCTGGAACCTCGGGGTGCCTTGCTCATGTGGCGCCATGGTGCCTCTTGCGGGCGATGTCGGCTGGGCTCTTCATGCAGTGCTTTGTTTCTTTCCTGGCGGCGATCCGTCGCATCGTGGCGGTGTGCCGCACGGGTGGCTTGTTCCACTTGGGCGGCCTGGGCGGTCTGACCCTGGGCTTGTTGTGTTGTCAGCCCGGGATGGCCTGGGCGGGGCCGGCGGGTGTGTCCTACCAGCTTTACCTGGACAGCGACGGCCAGCAGCAAGGCGGCTGCACAGCGGCTGCTTCAGCCTCAGGAGGCCCTGCCACAGGGTTCGAGTTCCGATTGCAAGTGGATCTGGATGCGCAGGGCGAGCCTCTGCCCGCGAAGTGGAGCGTTTGTCAGGGCGGCGCCTTTGTCGAAGTGGTCCCTCCGTGGCCCATCGAGGTGCTGGCCAGTAATACCTTGTCCGGGCCCACTGGGCTGGAAGATGTGCTGGATCTGGCCGTGCCCTGGGCCCTGTTGGGTGATGCCAAGGCGGTCCGGGTGCTGGTGGGTGCCGGGGCGGATGTGCTTGAAGCCGGGGCCAGCGGCGGCGGTCCGATCTGGCTGGCCCGGTCTGATGCGAGCGGATTGCCGACCCCCGGGGTGGGGGCCGTGCAGGCGGTGCCCGCGCTGCAGCCGGCCCTGCGGTGGGTTTTGATGATCGCCCTGGCCGGTGCCGCTGGGTGGGGCTGGCGTCGCGGTGGGCGTTCCGTTTGGGCTGTGGGCGGCTTGGGCCTTTTGCTGGTGGCGACGCCCTGGCAAGGCGGTGCCTGGGCCGAGATGCCATCCGAGCTGCCATCAGAGATGCCGGTGGTGAGCGTGGATGCCGCAGGCGATGTTCCCGCTGGCAGCCCTGACCTGCTGAGTCTGCAGGCCCAAACCCGCCAGGACACGCTGTACCTGCGTCTGCGCTCCCGCGGCAACAACCATGCGCCGCTCTGGCAGTCGGCGCTGCCCCCACTGCAATACCTGGTGGCAGGGCAGTCTGCCCCACTGAACCTGCAGGCCCGCGACCCCGACGGCGATGCCTTGCGCTGGCAATGGCTGGGGTCCGTGCCGCCAGGGCTGAGCCTGGAGCCCGATGCGCAGGCCGTCTCGGGTGTCTCGGGCGCCACCGTGACCGCCCGCTTCGATCAACCCGGCCGCTACGGTGCCGAGGTGCAGGTGCTCGACGGCGCCGGCGCGCAGGCCCGTGTCGTGCTGGCCTGGGAAGTGGCCCCGGCCCCCATCGAGGCCGACCCGGATGCGGGCAGCTGTGGCGTGCTGGGCGGCGGTGGCCTGAGCACCGGCGGGGTGGACCGGGCCGGCCTGTCCTATGTCACCGCCACCGACTACGCCACGCTCAAGCGTCACCTGGATCGGCTGGAGCCCTTGATCTACGTGCCCGCCGGGGTCACCATCGACATTCCCAACCGCAAGTACGCCGTGGTGCTGCTCCGGGGGCAGACCTTGTTTGGTGATCGTGGGCAAGACGGGCAGCCTGGGGCCTTGCTGCGCGTGGCCTACGAAGACGAGCAGCCCCATGAGTGGGCGGTGTTCAGCCTGGACACAGGCTCCCGCATCAGTGGCCTGCGCATCGAGGGGCCTTACCAGGCGGCCAACACGGCCAACAACACCATCGGTCTGCAACTGGCGGTGGATGCCCTGGACATTGAAGTCGACAACTCCGAGATCTATGGCTGGCCCTGGGCGGCAGTGTCGGTCAAGGCCTCGCGCCAGGCGCGCATCCACCACAACCACATCCACCACAACATCAAATCGGGCCTGGGCTATGGCGTGGTGGTGCAAAACGGGCGCACCTCGGCCGACATCGCCTGCAATGTGTTCCATTTCAACCGCCACGCCGTCGCGGGCTCGGGGCAGACCGGCGAGCGCTATGAGGTGCACCACAACCTGGTGCGGCCCGGCGGCGGGCGTGACGCCTACCACCAGGTCGACATGCACGCCTACCCCAACACCACCCAGGCGGGGGCGTTCCTGAACATCCACGACAACTGGTTCGACTACGGGCAATACGGCACCATGAGCCGGGTGGTGATCGGCATCCGCGGCATCCCCACCGAGGGGCCGCCGGTGATCTACGGCAACTTCTTCAACCAGCCCTACCACGTCAGCGCCACCCAGGACAGCATCTCGCTGACCCTGAACCCCACGCCCACCGAGGCCGATCTGCTGCGCGACAACCGCTTCAAAGTGGGTTTCTCGTACCGGCGTGAGGGCCCCAAGTGCGTGCTGGGCTGGCTGGGGCAGCGCCAGACCGTGTCGTGCAGCAGTGTCGGCCTGGCCCCTTGAGGCAGGAGGTGCTGCGCAGCAAGGATAATGGGCGCCCATGTCGCACACCTTCCTCTGGCACGATTACGAAACCTTTGGCGCCAACACCCGGCGTGACCGCCCGGCGCAGTTCGCGGCCATCCGCACCGATGCCGAGCTCAATGAAATCGGCGCGCCGCTGATGCTGTATTGCCAGCCGGCGCCCGACTACCTGCCTGACCCGCAGTCCTGCCTGATCACAGGCATCACCCCCCAGCTGTGCCTCGAAAAAGGCCTGCCAGAACACCAGTTCGCCGCCCAGATCGAGGCTGCGTTCTCCGAGCCCGGCACCGTGGGCGTGGGCTACAACACCATCCGGTTTGACGATGAGATCACGCGCTTCATGTTCTGGCGCAACCTGATCGACCCCTATGCGCGCGAGTGGCAGAACGGCTGCGGCCGCTGGGACCTGCTGGACGTGGTGCGCATGGCCTACGCGCTGCGGCCCGAGGGCATTGTCTGGCCCACCAAGGAAGACGGCAGCCAGAGCTTCAAGCTGGAGCACCTGAGCGCCGCCAACGGCCTGCTGCATGAAGCCGCCCACGATGCCTTGTCGGACGTGCGTGCCACCATCGCGCTGGCCCGGCTGATCCGCGACAAGCAGCCCCGCCTGTTCGACTTCTGCTTCAGCCTGCACAAGAAAGACCGCGTGGCCACCGAACTGGGTCTGCCCACCTCGCCCCAGCACGCCAAGCCCTTTCTGCATGTGTCGGGCATGTTCCCGGCCGATCGCGGCTGCCTGGCCGTGATGTGGCCCCTGGCCACCCACCCGACCAACAAGAACGAGCTGCTGGCCTGGGACCTGTCGCAAGACCCCAGCGAGCTGGCCTCGCTCGACGCTGCCACGGCCCGGCAGCGCCTGTTCAGCAAGCGCGACGAGCTGCCCGAGGGCGTGCACCGCCTGCCCGTCAAATCGGTGCACCTGAACAAGTCACCCATGGTGGTGGGCCAGCTCAAGACGCTGCGGCCCGAGATGGCGCAGCGCTGGGGCATCGACCTGGAGCAGGCCATGCGCCATGCCGAAAAGGCCCTGGCTCTGCCCGACCTCAGCGAGCTCTGGAAGGCCGTGTTCAACCGGCCCACGGATGACCAACCCACCGATGTGGACCAGGATCTGTACGGCGGCTTCATCGGCCCGGCCGACCGCCGCCGCCTGAACCAGCTGCGCGCCCAGTCGCCCGAGGAACTGGCCACCAGCCGAACGGGCTTCGATGACCCGCGCCTGGGCGAGTTGCTGTTCCGCTACCGCGCGCGCAACTTCCCGGCCACGCTGTCGCCCGCCGAAGCCCAGCGCTGGGAGCAACTGCGCACCGCCCGTCTGTTTGAAGGCGAGGGCGGGGCGCGCACCCTGGAGCAGCTGTTTGCCGAGATCGATTCACTCTCCGAGACCGCGGACGAGCGTGGCGAGGCCCTCTTGGGCGCCTTGTACGATTACGCCGAACACATTGCCCCCGAGTTCTGAGGGCACAACCGTTTTTCCTGTTTTCCGAATCCTGCCATGACCGATACCCACACCAACGGCTTCACCACCCAGATCGTCCACGCCGACCGCCGCGGCAACGTGGAGCACGGTGGCGTGCACAAACCCGTGCACAACTCGGTGCAATATGGCTTCGAACGTGTCGAAGACCTGATCGCCGTGTTCCAGGGCACCGCCAAGGGCGGCTTCAACTACGCGCGCCAGGGCACCCCCACCACGGCCGCGCTGGAGGCCAAGCTCACCCAGATGGAGCAAGGCCTGGGCAGCATCAGTTTCTCCACCGGCATGGCCGCCATCTGCGCCGTGTTCCTCACCCTGCTCAAGGCGGGCGACCACCTGGTGGCCAGCCGTTTCGTATTCGGCAACACCAACAGCATCTTCGGCACCCTGGCCGACCTGGGCATCCAGGTCAGCACCGTGGACGCCACCGACGCGGCCCAGGTGGCCGCAGCCGTGCGGCCCAACACCCGCATGGTGTTTGTCGAGACCATTGCCAACCCCGGCACCCAGGTGGCCGATCTGGCCGGCATCGGCCAGTTGTGCCGCGACAAGGGGCTGCTCTACGTGGTCGACAACACCGTGGCATCGCCCTACCTGTTCAAGCCGCGCAGCGTGGGCGCTGGCCTGGTGATCCACTCGCTGACCAAGAGCATCGGCGGCCATGGCAACGCGCTCGGCGGCTCGGTCACCGACACCGGCCTGTTCGACTGGGCCGGCTATCCCAATATCTTTGCCTCCTACCGCAAGGGCGACGCCAAGGGCTGGGGCCTGCAGCAGATCCGCAAAAAGGGCTTGCGCGACATGGGCGGCACGCTGTCCTCGCATGCGGCCAACCAGCTGGCCACCGGCGCCGAGACCTTGGCACTGCGCATGGATCGCACCAGCGCCACCGCCCTGGCCCTGGCGCAGTGGCTGGAGCAGCACCCTGCGGTGGCCCGTGTGCTTTACCCCGGCCTGCCGTCGCATCCGCAGTACGAGCGCGCGCGTGAGCATTTCAAGGCCGGCTCCTGGTTGCTGTCGTTCGAGCTGAAAAACGCTGACGACTGCCTGGGCCTGTGCAACCGCCTGCAACTGCCCATCAAGGCCACCGGCCTGGCCGACACCCGCACCCTGATCATCCCCGTGGCCCACACCATCTTCTGGGAGGCCGGCGCCGAGGTGCGCGCCGGCATGGGCATTGCCGACAGCATGATCCGCCTGTCGGTCGGGCTGGAAGAGGCCGACGACCTGATCGCCGACTTTGCCCAGGCGCTGGGCTGAGTCTTCAGGCAGGCCGGCTGAGGCCCCGGCTCAGCTTCGGAAGGCCGTGCTGTCGGGGCGGCCTGGCAGGTGCAAGGTGCTGACCGCCGGCTGCGATTGCGCAATGCATTTCCCACGGCGGTAGACGCGCAGCCGGGGCGGACGCAGGCGCAGCGCCTCGATCGGGTCGCGGGCGTCGAGCAGCACAAAGTCTGCGTGGCAGCCGGGGGCGATGCCGTAGCCCTTCAGATGCAGCAGGCGCGCTGGCGCCGTGGTCACGGCCTCGAAGCACTGGCGCATGGCGGCCTGGCTGGTCATCTGGGCCACGTGCAGGCCCATGCTGGCCACCTCCAGCATGTCGCCCGAGCCCAGGCTGTACCAGGGGTCCATCACGCAGTCGTGGCCAAAGGCCACGGTCAGGCCGGCGGCCAGCTGCTCAGGCACGCGGGTCATGCCACGGCGCTTGGGGTAGCTGTCGTGGCGGCCCTGCAGGGTGATGTTGATCAACGGGTTGGCCACCACGCCCAGCTGGGCTTCGGCCATCAGGGCCAGCAGCTTGCTGACGTAGTAGTTGTCCATGCTGTGCATGGAGGTCAGGTGCGAACCGGTGACCCGGCCGTGCAGCCCCAGGCGGTGGGTTTCGGCGGCCAGGGTTTCGACGTGGCGCGACAGCGGGTCGTCGGACTCGTCGCAGTGCATGTCCACCAGCAGGCCGCGTTCGGCGGCCAGCTCGCACAGCAGCTTCACGCTGTCGGCGCCGTGCGCCATGGTGCGCTCGAAGTGCGGAATGCCGCCCACCACCTCCACCCCCAGGTCCAGGGCGCGCTTCAGGTTGTGGAGGGCGTTGGGCGAGCGCAGCACCCCGTCCTGCGGAAAGGCCACCAGCTGCAGGTCGAGGTAGGGCGCCACGGTCTTCTTGACCTCCAGCAGGGCCTGCACCGCCAGCAGGCGGTCATCGCACACATCCACATGCGAGCGGATGGCCAGCAGTCCGCGGGCCACGGCCCAGTCGCAGTAGCTCAGGGCCCGTTGCACGATGGCCTCGTGGGTCAAATGGGGCTTGAGCTCGCCCCACAGGGCAATGCCTTCCAGCAGGGTGCCGCTCTGGTTGATGCGGGGCAGGCCGTAGCTGAGCGTGGAGTCCATGTGGAAGTGCGCATCCACGAAAGGCGGGCTCAGCAGCCGGCCTTGGCCGTCCAGGGTCTCGTGGGCCGGGGCCTGCAGGCCGGCGGCCACTTCGACAATGCGTCCGTCCTGCACCGCCACCGATTGGTCGCGGCGGCCGTCGGGCAGGTTCACGTGTTGGATCAGAAGGTCAAGCATGCGCGGGTTCCATGAGGGGGCTTGGCGGCGGGCGGCTCAGCGCTCGCCCTTGCGGTAGGGTTTCATCAGGGCCTGGGGGTAGCTGGCCTTGCGCGCCACCACCACCAAGGCCAGGATCGACAGCGCATAGGGCAGCATCAGGTAGAGCTGGTAGGGCAGGGTGCTGCCCCCGGATTGCTGCAGGCGCAGCTGCAGCGCGTCGAAGAAGGCGAACAGCAGGGCCCCGAGCAAGGCCTTGCCGGGCCGCCACGAGGCAAACACCACCAGGGCCACGCAGATCCAGCCCCGGCCATTGACCATGTTGAAGAAAAAGGCATTGAAGGCCGACAGGGTCAGGAATGAGCCCGCCACCCCCATCAGGGCCGAGCCGGCCACGATGCCCGCGGTGCGGGTGCGGCCCACGCTCAGGCCCTGGCCCTCGGCGGCCTGCGGGTTCTCGCCCACCATGCGCAGCGCCAGACCCGACGGGGTGCGGTACAGCCACCAGGCCAGGGCCGGCACCAGCAGCAGGGCCAGCAGGGTGAGCGGGGTCTGGGCCGACAGCACCGGGATGCCCAGGCCTTCCATGGGCGCGAAGGGGGTGATGGTGGGTGGCGTGTTCACCTTGGGAAAGCTGACCCGGTAGCCGTAGTAGCTGAGCGCGGTGGCCAGCATCGTGATGCCCAGCCCGGCCACATGCTGCGACAGCGCCAGCCCGACGGTGAGCGCCGCATGCAGCAGGCCGAAGGCGGCCCCCGTCAGGGCGGCCACGGCCACGCCGCCCCACAGCGGCAGGCCCAGGTACACCCCCAGCCAGCCGGCAAAGGCCCCTGCGACCATGATGCCCTCGATGCCCAGGTTGAGCACGCCGGCGCGTTCGCACAGCAGCACGCCCAGGGTGCCGAAGATCAGCGGTGTGGCAATGCGCAGCACGGCCACCCAGAAGGCGGGTTGGGCCAGGATGTCGAGCAGTTCGGTCATTTCAGGCGCACCCGGTATTGCGTGAGCAGGGTGGCCACCAGCACCGACAGCAGCGAGGCCGCCACGATCACGTCGGCGATGTAGGTGGGCACGCCCACGGCGCGGCTCATGCTGTCGGCGCCCACCTGCACGCCAGCCACAAAAATGCTGGCGGCCAGCACGCCCAAGGGGTGCAGCCCGGCCAGCATGGCGATCACGATGCCGCTGTAGCCATAGCCGGGCGACATGTCCAGCGTCACGTAGCTGGTGCGGCCGGCCACCTCGATGGCCCCCGCCAGGCCGGCCAGGGCCCCCGACAGCACCGCCACCAACAGGGCGGTGCGCCCGGTGGCCACCCCGGCAAAGGCGGCCGCACGGGCGTTGGCACCCGTGGCCCGGATGTCGAAGCCCAGCACGGTGAAGCGCATCAGCACCCACACGCCCAGGCACAGCGCCGCCGCCAGCAGCAAGCCGGTGTGCACCCGGGTGCCCTCGATCAGGCGCGACAGCTCCAGTTCGGGCTGCAGGGCCACGCTCTGCGGCCAGCCCAGCGCCGTGGGGTCTTTCATGGGGCCGTCCAGCAGCGCTGACACGCCCAGCAAGGCCATGAAGTTGAGCAGCAGGGTGGTGACCACCTCGTCCACGCCCAGCCGGCTTTTCAGCAGCGCCGGCCCGAGCAGCAGCAGTGCACCGGCCGCGGCGGCTGCCAGCAGCATCAGGGTGAACAGCAGGGGCAGGGGCAAGGCCCAGCCAGCGCTGTCGTGCACGCCCCCCACGGCCACGGCGGCCAGTGCGCCGGCATACAGTTGGCCCTCGGCGCCGATGTTGAACAGGCGGGCGCGGAAGGCCACGGCCGCCGCCAGGCCGGTGAAGATGAGGGGGGTGGCGCGGGTCAGGGTCTCGCTCCAGGCGAACAGCGAGCCGAAGCCCCCCTGCACCAGCAGGCCGTAGGTGCGCCCCACCGGGGCCCCTGCCCACAGCACCAGCAGTGCGCTGATCAGCAGGGTGAAGGCGATGGCCCCCAGGGGGGCCAGCACATGGGCCAGGGGCGAGGCCTGGTGTCGTTTCTCCAGTCTCATGGGGTCTCCGTCATGCGCTGGGCGGGGGCGCTGACCGGGCCACCGGCCATGGCCAGGCCGATGCTTTCGCGGCTCCAGTGGGTGGCCGGGTGGGCCGGGCTCAGGTGGCCGTGGTGCATCACCGCAATGCGGTCGCCCAGGGCCAGCACCTCGTCCAGGTCATCGGAGATCAGCAGCACGGCGGCCCCGGCATCACGGGCGGCCAGCAACTGTTGCTGCACATAGGCCACGGCCCCGATGTCCAGCCCCCAGGTGGGCTGGTGGGCCACGATCAGGCTGGGCACCTGGCTGGCCGCCTGCCCGGGCAGGGGCAGCAAGGCGCGGCCCAGGATGAGTTTTTGCATGTTGCCGCCCGACAGGGCCCGGGCCGGGCTCAGGGGCCCGGCGCCGCGCACATCGAAGGCCTCGATCACCCGCTGGGCATGCTGCCGGGCCACGGCGCGGCGCACCCAGCCCCAGCGCGAGAACACGGGGTGGCGCAGGCGTTCAGAGACGGCGTTCTCCCACACCGGCAGATCGCCGACCACACCCACGGCGTGCCGGTCTTCGGGAATGCGGGCCACCCCCTGGGTGACCAGCCAGGCGGGGGAGGCTTGCAGCGGCTGCCCCTTGAGCAGCACCTCGCCCTGGGCGGCGCGGCGGCTGCCGCACAGCAGCTCGGCCAGTGCCAGTTGCCCATTGCCCGACACCCCGGCAATCGCCACGATCTCGCCGGCCCGCAGTTGCAGGTTGACCTGGCTCAGGCGCTCGCGCTGGCCGGCCGGGGTGCTGACCTCGCGCAGCTCACACGCCACCGGGCCCGGTGCGCCGGCGGGGCGGCGTTCGGGCGCCGACACGGCGTGGCCCACCATCCATTGCGCCAACTGGGCCTGGCTGGTGCCGGCGGCCGGGGCCTCGGCCACCAGGCGGCCAGCCCGCAGCACGGCCACCCGGTGCGATACGCGCAGCACCTCGGCCAGCTTGTGGCTGATGAAGATCACCGACAGGCCCTCGCGCACCAACTGGGCCAGGGTGTCGAACAGGGCTTCGCTCTCTTGCGGGGTGAGCACGGCCGTGGGCTCGTCCAGGATCAGGATGCGCGCGCCCCGGTACAAGGCCTTGAGGATCTCGACCCGCTGGCGCTCGCCCACCGAGAGCTGGCCCACCCGGGCCTCGGGCTGCACAGCCAGGCCAAAGCGCTGGCCCACCTCCAGCAGGCGGGCCCGTGCGCGGGCCCGGGCCGACCAGGGCTGCCACAGGGGTTCGGTGCCCAGGATCACGTTGTCCAGCACGCTGAGGTTGTCGGCCAGCGTGAAGTGTTGGTGCACCATGCCGATGCCGGCGGCCAGGGCCGCGGCCGGGTTGCCGGGCGGCAGGGGCTGGCCGTGCAGGGTGATGTGACCGGTATCGGCCCGGTAGTGGCCGAACAGGATGGACATCAGGGTGGATTTGCCGGCACCGTTCTCGCCCAGCAGGGCCAGCACTTCGCCCGCATTCAGGCTCAGCGAGATGTTGTCGTTGGCCACCAGGCTGCCAAAGCGCTTGGTGATGCCCTGCAATTGCAGCACCGGGGCTGTGCCTGGGGCCTCAGTCATGGTGGGCCGCCAGAAAAGCCAGCAGAACCCGCGCCGAATTGCTGGCCGCCAGTGTCATGAAGGTGTGCATTTCGTTCTCGCCCTCGCCGCCGCCGGCGAGGTCGCTGAGGGATCTGAAGGCAATGAAGGGCACCCGGTTGCTGTAAGCCACCTGAGCGGTGGCGGCGCTTTCCATGTCGAGCACCTGGGCCTGGAAGGTGTTGAATGCGTATTCGCGCCAGGCGGCATTGTCGACAAAGGCCGCGCCCGAGACGCCGCTGCCGCCCACCACCACGCGGGGTGCCTGGCTCAGGCATTGGCGCTGCGCATCGCAGCGCTCCAACGGGGTCTGGGCGATGCGCTCGGCGGTGGCCAGCAGAGCGGCATCGACTTCGAACCAGGCTTTGCGTTCGGTGTCGGCCTGGCGGCTGGATCGCACTTCGACCGTGCGCGGAATGAAGGGGCCGAAGCCCGGGCCGACCAGATCGTTCATCCAGGGCGGCGGCTGGTACTGGCCTGTAGCTGTTTCGCGGGCCAGCACGCCTTCGAGGTAGGGTGCCCAGCGCCGCGGCACGGCCACGTCGCCAATGTGCAGGCTCGGGTCGACGCCGCCGGCAATGCCGCTGAACAAAATGCGTCGCACCTTGAAGTGGTCCAGCGCGCGCTGGGTGTTCATGGCGGCATTGGTCATGCTGATGCCGCTGAGAAACAGCAGCACCGGTTTGCCCTGCAGCCGGCCAGTGGTGAAGTCGACGCCGCCGATGCGGTGGACCCGGGCCTGCCGCAGCTGCGAGCGCAGCAGCACCAGCTCGGGCTCGAAGGCCGACACGATGGCCGTGCGGGGCACGGCATCGAGCCCGGGGGCGGCTTGCAGCGGGGCGACCAAGGCGGTGGCCAGCAGGCCCGCCGTCAGCAGGCCGCGCCACCCCGTTTTGCCGGGTGCGGCAGGCTGCCTCATCACTTGGCGCTGGATTTGGGCTGGCTGTCGTCCACCTTGACGGTGAACTTGCCGGCCAGGATCTCGGCCTCACGCGCCTTCACCTTGTTCACGATGTCGGCCGGCACCTTTTTCTCGAAGGTGCCCAGGGGGGCCAGTTCCGAGCCCTTGTGCTTCATCATCGAGTACGGGCCGTAGTCTTCGGCAGTGAACTTGCCTTCCTTGACCAGCTTGAGGGCGCGGTCGATGCTGGGCTCCATGTTCCAGAGCGCAGACGCCACCACGGTGTCGGGGTACTTGTCCTGGGTGTTGATCACGTTGCCGATGGCCAGCTTGCCTTTTTCCTTGGCGGCGTCGCTGACGCCAAAGCGCTCGGCGTACAGCACATCGGCGCCCTGGTCGATCATGGCGAAGGTGGCTTCCTTGGCCTTGGGCGGGTCGAACCAGCTGTTGATGAAGCTCACGCTGAACTCCACCTTGGGGTTCACTTCCTTGGCGCCGGCCATGAAGGCGTTCATGAGCCGGTTCACCTCGGGGATGGGGAAGCCGCCCACCATGCCGATCTTGTTGGATTTGGTCATGCCGCCTGCCACCATGCCGCTGAGGTAGGCCGGCTCCTGGATGAAGTTGTCGAAGACGCTGAAATTGGGCGCCTGGGGCTTCCCTGAGGAGCCCAGCAGGAAGGAGGTCTTGGGCGAGTCCTTGGCCACCTTGCGGGCCGCCGCCTCGACGCCGAACACCTCGCCGACGATCAGCTGGTTGCCCCCGGCGATGTACTCGCGCATCACGCGCTCGTAATCGGCATTGGCCACGTTCTCGCTGGCCTTGTATTCGATCTCGCCACGGGCTTCGGCGGCCTTCAGGGCCTTGTGGATGCGGCTCACCCACTGCTGCTCGAAGGGCACGGTGTAGATCGCCGCCACCTTGATCTTGGCCTGGGCCAGGACGGGCAGAGAGACCGAGGCTGCGAGCGCGGTGGCAGCCACCATCAGGTGGCGGCGGGACGGGGCGAAACGACGGGACATGAAGGCTCCTTTTGGCAAAGTTGGCGGGGGTTGCGAAATTGAGCGGGCCCGGCAGGCTTCGACGGCCCGTCGTGGCGGCCGTGAGATGCGTTTACTGGGTGCCGAAGATCCGGTCGCCCGCATCGCCCAGGCCCGGCAGGATGTAGCCGTGGTCATTGAGCTGGCGGTCGATCGAGGCGGTGTAGATGGGCACGTCGGGGTGGGCGGCCTGCATGGCGGCCACGCCCTCGGGGCAGGTGAGCAGGCAGACGAACTTGATCGATTTCGGCTTGAGGGCCTTGAGCTTTTCGATCGCGGCGATGGCCGAGTTGCCGGTGGCCAGCATGGGGTCGACCACGATGATGTCGCGCTCGGTCATCTCGGAGGGCATCTTGAAGTAGTACTCGACCGGCTTGAGCGTGTCGGGGTCGCGGTACAGGCCGATGTGGCCGACCCGGGCGCCGGGCACCACGTTGAGCATGCCTTCGAGGATGCCGTTGCCGGCACGCAGGATGGACACGAACACCAGCTTCTTGCCATCGATCACGCGGCCGGTGGTGGTTTCCAGCGGGGTCTGCACCTCGATGTCCTGCAGCGGCAGCTCGCGGGTGATCTCGTAGGTCATGAGGCTGGCCAGTTCGCCGAGCAGGCGGCGGAAGCTGTTGGTGCTGGCCTCGCGGTTGCGCATCAGGGTCAGCTTGTGCTGAACCAGGGGGTGGTCGATGACGTGGACGTTGCTCATGGTGTGTGGCTGGAGTGCAGTGAAAAGTCAGGGACGCCCGCCGGCAGCGCTGGCCGGACCGGGGTGATTAGTGCAAGCGCTGTGCCAGGATGGGTGAAGACCGGCGGCATGGGGTGGCGGGGCTCCTGCAGGGCTTGGCAAAGAGGGGTCGCTGTCGGGCGAGCCCGGGCCAGAGCGGATGCAGGGCCAGGGCGCCCCCCCGCAGCGGGCGGCAGCTGGGGCAAAAGAATACCATGCAGGCGCACCCGGCTGGTGCCTGGAGAGCACCAATTTTGATCAGATGGTCAAGAAATGGGCGGCCGGGGCGCCCCCGGGCAGCGGGGCATGCGCAGCCCGGGGTGATCACTCAGGGCCTCGCTGAGTTCGTCGATGAACAGGCGCAGCTTGGGCGGCACATGCTGGCGGTCGCGGTAGCACACAAAGAACTCCAGCGGCTCGGGAGCCGCATGGGCCTGAGCCGCTTCAGCGCCCCCGTGGATGGCGGGTTCGATGAACAGCGGGATCAACTCGCCCGACTCGATCAGCGGGTTGGACACAAAACTGCCCAGGCGTGCAATGCCGGCACCGGCCAGGCAGGCCTGGGCCAGGGTGTCGATGTCGCTGCAGGTGAGGCTGGGCTCAAAGGCAGCCTCGATGCGCAGGCCGCCGCGGATGAAGGGCCAGGGCATGATCCGCCCGTCCATGGCCATGCGGTAGGCCAGGCAGCGATGCCGGGCCAGGTCTTCCAGGGTGGCCGGCTGCCCGTGCCGGTTCAGATAGGCCGGAGAGGCACAGTAGTGGATGGGCGCACTGGCAATGCGCCGGGCCACCAGGCCAGGCTCCAGCATGTGCTGGTAGCGGATGCTGGCGTCCACGTTCTCGTGCATGAAGTCGACCTGGCGGTCGACCACCAGCAACTCCACATTCAGGCGCGGGTAGCGTTGCATGAAGCCGGTGATCCAGGGGCCCAGCACATGCCGCCCGAAGGCCACCGAGCACGCCACCTTGAAGCGGCCCTGCGGCTCGCCGCGCAGGGCGCCGATCTCGCCATGGGCGTCCTCCAACACCCCGAGCACCGGGCGCACGCGTTCGAAGTAGATCTGGCCCTCGTCGGTCAGGGCCAGGGATCGGGTGCTGCGCCGCAACAGGCGGGTGCCCAGTTCGGCCTCCAGGCGGGCAATGCTCTGGCTGGCGGCCGCCGCGCTCAGGCCCAGCTGGCGGCCCGCTGCGGCAATGCTGCCGCCCTCAACGGCCTTGATGAAGGCCTCGATGCCGCGCAGGGAGGGGGTGGTCATAGGTTTTGAATGGAAGGCCTCAGTCATCACATTTTTGGATGACTGACGGTGTGTGAAGCCACCTTCCGCGGATGCGGCAGGCTGGCCAGAATGCCTCCATCCATTTGAATATCTGAGGGACTTTTCCATGACACACCCCACCAAGAGCCAGCCGCAGCGGCGCCTGCGGCGTCTGCACAAACGCTTCACCCCCCTGGTTTTCGCCTTCTACATGGCGGGCATCATGGCCTTTCTGATGTCGGCCGTGATTGTGGCTGCCGGCTCCGGCCTGGGGGCGGACTACCTCTGGCGCGTGCTGCGCGCCTATGCGCTGGCCATGCCAGTGGCTTTTGTCTGCGTGATGGGGGTGCGGCCTCTGGTGATGCGCCTGGTGGCCATCACCGTTCAGGCCTGAGCCTCCAGCCTACTAAGCTGGAGTTCAGACGCCCTGGCTCAGCAACTGGGCATAGCGCGGCAGGTCGACGTTGCCACCGCTGATGATCACGCCCACCCGCAGGCCCTTCAGGGACAGCCCCCCATGGTGGGCGCCAGCCAGGCTGAGGGCGCCGGTGGGCTCGACCACCAGCTTCATGCGTTCGGCATAAAAACGCATGGATTCGACCAGTTGGGCGTCGTTGACGGTCAGGATGTCGTTGACATCGCGGCGGATGATGCCGAAGGTGAGCTGCCCCAGGTGCTGGGTCTGGGCGCCGTCGGCAATCGTGCGGGGCGGGGCGATGTGCACCACCTCGCCACGGCGCAGCGATTGCTGGCCGTCGTTGCCGGCTTCGGGTTCGACCCCGTACACCCGGCAGTCGGGCGAAAGAGCCCGTGCGGCCAGTGCGCTGCCGGCCAGCAGGCCGCCGCCGCCCAGGCAGACCAACAGCACATCGAGTGGGCCCACTTCGTCGAACAACTCCTTGGCCGCCGTGCCCTGGCCGGTGATCACGTCGGCGTGGTCGAAGGGCGGGATCAGGGTCATGCCGCGCTCGGCCGCGATGCGCCGGCTGATGGCGTCGCGGTCTTCGCTGTAGCGGTCGTAGGTGATGACTTCGGCGCCGTAGCCGCGGGTGGCCTGCAGCTTGGCGGCCGGGGCGTCGGCCGGCATCACGATCACGGCCGGCATGCCCAGTTCACGGGCCGACAAGGCGATCGCCTGGGCGTGGTTGCCGGACGAGAAGGCCAGCACACCGGCGCGCCGCTGGTCGGCGCTGAAGCGGCTCAGGGCATTGAAGGCGCCGCGAAACTTGAAGGCGCCCATGCGCTGCAGGTTCTCGCACTTGAAATACAGCGAGGCCTGCAGGGCCGCATCGGCCGTGCGCGAGCGCAGCACCGGGGTGCGGTGGGCATGGCCGGCCAGGCGGGCCGCGGCGGCTTCGACATCGGCGTAGGTGGGCAGGGTCAATTCGGTCATGGTCTGGGGCCCTTGTGTTCAGCGGCTCTTGCCGCCAAAGATGCCGCCCAGCACGCCGCGGATGATTTCCTTGCCCACGCTGGAGCCCATGGTGCGCAGGGCCGATTTGGCCACGGTCTGGGCCAGGCCGTCGTGGTGGCCCCCCCGCGGGCCGGTGGTGCCGAACAACACATCGTTGAGCACCGAGCCCAGGCCGGGGCCGCCGGCCTGCGTGTTGGCCTGTGTGTTGGCCGGCTGGAGGCCGGGCAGGGTGGGCTTGGCCGTTCCCTGGGCCGGGGCGGGTGGCGCGCTGGCGGTGCGGCCTCGGAGCACTTCGTAGGCGGATTCTCGGTCCACCGCCTTTTCATAGACGCCCGCCACCAGCGAGCCTGCCAGCAGGGCCTGGCGTTGCGCCGGGGTGATGGGGCCGATCTGGCTGCCGGGCGGCAGCACGTAGACGCGCTCGGTCTCGCAGGGGCGGCCCTTGGCGTCCAGCAGGCTGATCAGGGCCTCACCCACGCCGAGTTCGGTGATGGCGGCCTCGATGTCCAGGCCGGCCTTGGGTCGCATGGTCTGGGCGGTGGCCTTGACGGCCTTCTGATCGCGCGGGGTGAAGGCGCGCAGCGCGTGCTGCACGCGGTTGCCGAGCTGGGCCAGCACGGTGTCGGGGATGTCGAGCGGGTTCTGGGTGACGAAATACACGCCCACGCCCTTGGAGCGCACCAGGCGCACCACCAGTTCGATGCGCTCGACCAGCACTTTGGGCGCCTCGTTGAACAGCAGGTGGGCCTCGTCAAAGAAGAACACCAGCTTGGGCTGGTCGGGGTCACCGATCTCAGGCAGGTGCTCGAACAGCTCGGACAGCATCCACAGCAAAAAGGTGGCGTACAGGCGCGGCGAGTTCATCAGCTTGTCGGCCGCCAGGATGTTGACCACGCCACGGCCGTCCACGGTCTGCATCAGGTCGCTGATGTTGAGCATGGGCTCGCCGAAGAACTTGTCGCCGCCCTGGGTCTCGATCTGCAGCAGCCCACGCTGGATGGCGCCCACGCTGGCGGCGCTGATGTTGCCGTAGCTGGTGGTGAACTCCGAGGCGTTGTCGGCCACGTGCTGCAGCATGGCGCGCAGGTCCTTGAGGTCGAGCAGGGCCAGGCCGTGGTCGTCGGCGATCTTGAAGACCAGGTTCAGCACGCCACACTGGGTGTCGTTGAGGTTGAGCATGCGCCCCAGCAGCAGGGGGCCCATGTCAGTCACCGTGGCCCGCACCGGGTGGCCTTGCTCGCCGAAAACGTCCCACAAGGTGGTGGGGCAGGCCAGGGATTCGGGCGTGGGAAGCTGGCGCTCTTTCAGGGCGGCGGCCAGCTTGCCGCTGATCTGGCCGGCCTGGCTGATGCCGGTCAGATCGCCCTTGACATCGGCCATGAACACCGGCACACCGATGCGGGAGAAGTTCTCGGCCAAGGTTTGCAGGGTGACTGTCTTGCCGGTGCCGGTGGCGCCTGTGATCAGTCCGTGGCGGTTGGCCAGGCTGGGCAGCAGGGTGCATTGGGCGTGGGCATTTTGGGCAATCAGGATCGGGTCGGCCATGGTGGGGTGGGCGAAAAGTAAAATCGGTCCCGATAGATTAAACAATTAATAAGGAATCTCCCGTGGCTGGACACAGTAAATGGGCCAATATTCAACACCGCAAGGGCCGTCAGGATGAAAAGCGCGGCAAGGTGTGGACCCGCGTCATCCGTGAAATCATGGTGGCTGCACGCGCCGGTGGCGGTGATCTGACGATCAACCCGCGTCTGCGCCTGGCCGTGGACAAGGCCAAGGCCGCCAACATGCCGGCCGACACCATCAAGCGCAACATCGACAAGGCCACCGGCAACCTCGAAGGCGTGAGCTACGAGGAAATCCGCTACGAGGGCTATGGCATCGGCGGCGCCGCGATCATCGTCGACACCATGACCGACAACCGTGTGCGCACCGTGGCCGATGTGCGCCACGCCTTCAGCAAGTACGGCGGCAACATGGGCACCGAAGGCTCGGTGGCTTTCCAGTTCAAGCACTGTGGCCAGATGATCTTTGCGCCGGGCACCGACGAGGACAAGCTGATGGAAGTGGCCCTCGAAGCCGGGGCCGAAGACGTGATCACGGGCGATGACGGCGCCATCGAGGTGCTGACGGCGCCGGCCGATTTCGAAGCTGTGAAGAACGCCCTGGAGGCCGCCGGCCTGACGCCCGAAGTGGCCGAAGTGACCATGCGTGCCGAAAACACCATCGAGCTGACCGGCGACGACGCCGCGAAGATGCAAAAGCTGCTCGACATGATCGAAGACCTGGACGATGTCCAGGAGGTCTACCACAACGCTGCACTGTGAGCACCATGAAAGTTTTAGTCATTGGCGGCGGTGGCCGCGAACATGCCCTGGCATGGAAACTCAACCAGTCGCCCAAGGTGCACAAGGTCTATGTGGCGCCCGGCAACGGTGGCACAGCCCTCGACGATCGCCTGATCAACGTGCCCATCACCGATGTGAAGGCCTTGCGTGAGTGGGCCCAGGCCGAAAAGATCGGTCTGGCCGTGGTGGGCCCTGAGGCCCCGCTGGCAGCCGGTGTGGTGGACGAGTTCCGGGCCCACGGCCTGCGGGTGTTCGGCCCGACCAAGGCCGCGGCCCAGCTGGAAAGCTCCAAGGCCTTCTCCAAGGCCTTCATGAAGCGGCACGGCATCCCGACCGCGGAGTACGAGAGCTTCACCGACGCGGCCCTGGCCCATGCCTATGTGGACGCCAAGGGCGCGCCCATCGTGGTCAAGGCCGACGGCCTGGCCGCCGGCAAGGGCGTGGTGGTGGCCATGACGGCGGCCGAGGCCCATGAAGCCATCGACTTCATGCTGCTCGACAACAAGCTGGGCGTGGTACACAACGACGGCGGCGCTCGCGTGGTGATCGAAGAGTTCCTGCAGGGCGAAGAGGCCAGCTTCATCGTGCTGTGCGATGGCAAGAACGTGACCGCCCTGGCCACCAGCCAGGACCACAAGCGCTTGCTCGACGGTGACGAAGGCCCCAACACCGGCGGCATGGGCGCCTACTCGCCCGCCCCGGTGGTGACGGCCGATGTGCATGCCCGCGCCATGCGCGAGATCATCCTGCCGACCATCCGCGGCATGGAAAAAGACGGCATTCCGTACACCGGCTTCCTGTATGCCGGCCTGATGATCGACGCCCAGGGCCGGCCCAAGACGCTCGAATTCAACTGCCGCATGGGTGACCCGGAAACCCAGCCCATCATGATGCGCCTGAAGAGCGACCTGTCGGACGTGCTGGCCGCTGCGGTGGACGGCAAGCTCGATCAGGTCGAGCTGCAGTGGGACCGTCGCACTGCCCTGGGTGTGGTGATGGCGGCCCATGGCTACCCCATGAACCCGCGCAAGGGGGATGTGATCACCGGGCTGCCCGCCGAGGCCGATGATGCCGTGGTGTTCCATGCTGGCACCGAGCTGAAGGATGGCGTAGTGCACGTGACCGGCGGTCGGGTGTTGTGCGTGACGGCCCTGGCTGACAGCGTCAAGCTGGCTCAGCAACGCGTCTACGAGGTGGCGGCAGGCATCCATTTCGATGGCGCCCAGTACCGTCGCGACATCGGCCACCGGGCGGTGAAGAGCTGATGGAGGCCGCACACGACGCCGTGGCCTCGGTGCGGGCCTGGCTGCTGGGCTTGCAAGATCGCATCACCTCGGCGATCGAGGCCCAGGAAACAGCCGGCGGCGGCACAGCCCGCTTCCTGGCCGATGCCTGGGACAAACCCGCCGGCGAGAAGCTGCAAGGCAATGGCCTGACCAAGATCCTGGAAGGGGGCGCGGTGTTCGAGCGTGCCGGTTGCGGTTTTTCGCACGTACGGGGCCCCCAGCTGCCGCCTTCGGCCACCCAGCACCGGCCCGAGTTGGCTGGTGCGCCCTTCGAGGCCATGGGCGTGTCGCTGGTGTTCCACCCACGCAACCCCTATGTTCCGACCGTGCACATGAATGTGCGCATGATTGCTGCCACCCCGGCGGGCAAGGCGCCGGTGTGCTGGTTCGGTGGTGGCATGGACCTCACGCCGTTCTATGGTTTTGACGAGGATGCACGGCACTTTCATGCCATCTGCCAACAGGCGCTGGCGCCTTTTGGCGACGACAAATACCCCCGCTTCAAGACCTGGTGCGATGAGTACTTCTTTTTGAAGCACCGCAACGAGCAGCGTGGGGTGGGTGGGGTCTTTTTTGACGACTTCGCCGAGCTGGGTTTTGACCAGAGTCTGGCCATGACCCAGGCTGTGGGGGATGCGTTTTTGCGGGCTTACCTGCCCATCGTCGAGCGCCGGGTGGCCACGCCCTATGGCGAACGCGAACGCGAGTTCCAGCTCTACCGCCGCGGCCGCTATGTGGAGTTCAACCTGGTCTGGGACCGAGGCACCCACTTCGGGCTGCAGTCGGGTGGGCGCACCGAATCCATTCTGCTGTCGATGCCGCCGCTGGCCAGTTGGGCCTACCAGCAGACCCCGGCCACTGGCACGCCCGAGGCGCGCCTGTACGAGCACTTTCTGGTGCGCCAGGCGTGGGTCTGACGCAACGGCCACGTCTGGGGGTGTTCGGCGGGGCCTTCGACCCCCCGCACCGGGCGCATGTCGCGCTGGCCGAGGCCGCGCTGCAGCAGCTGAGCCTGGAGCGGCTGCACGTGCTGCCCACCGGGCAGGCTGCCCACCGGGCCGGCTTGTCGCCGGGTGAGCATCGCCTGGCGATGGCCCGGCTGGCCTTTGCGGCGCTGCCGCGCGTGGTGGTGGATGAGCGCGAATTCCACCGCGCCGGGCCCAGCTTCACGGTGGACACCCTCGATGAATTGCAGCGTGAATTCCCGGCTTTTGAACTGGTGCTGATCATCGGTGCGGACCAGGCCCGGGCCTTCGGGCAATGGCATCGCCACGATGAGATTTTGCGCAAAGCTATAATTTCGGTAGCTGGTCGTGAGCAAGGTGCTGCGGCCGGCGGTCAAACTGAGCTTCAAGATCTCCCGGGAGGGCGATGGGAGCCTCTGCAGTGGCCCCTCATGTCCGTGAGTGCGACGGACATCCGGTCGCGCGTCGCACAAGGCCTGGGTATCGAACATCTGGTTCCCGCTGGCGTTGCGCGCTATATTGAACAACATCATCTTTACGAATCCGCCTGATGACCACCTCCACGGACTCCACCGCCAAAAAAGACATCCAGAAACTCCAGCGGGCCATCGTCGATGGCCTGGAGGATGTGAAGGCCCAAGACATTCAGGTTTTCAACACCGAAGCCCTCTCGCCGCTGTTTGAGCGTGTGATCGTGGCCTCCGGGACCTCCAACCGCCAGACCAAGGCCCTGGCCTCCAGCGTGCGTGATGCCGTGCGTGAGGCTGGCTTCAACAAGCCCCGTACCGAAGGCGAAGAAAACGGCGAATGGATCATTGTGGACTGCGGCGCAGCCGTGGTGCACGTGATGCAGCCCGCCATCCGCCAGTACTACCGCCTGGAAGAGATCTGGGGTGCCACCCCGGTGCGTCTGAAGCTGGGCGCACCCAAGCCTGTGGCTGCAGAAGGCGCCAAGGCACCCGCCAAGAAGGCTGCTGCCAAGAAAACAGCCGCCAAGTCGGCCAAGGCAGCCGAGCCGGCCGCCACCACCCCGGCCAAGGCTGCTGCCAAGGCTGCCAAAGCCCTGAAGGGCACACCGGTGGCCGAAAAGGCACCGGCCAAGACCTCGACCCGGGCGCCGGCCAAGAGCGCTGTCAAGGCACCTGCCAAGACGGCTGCCAAGACTAGCACCGCCAAACCTGCTGCCAAATCCGCAACCAAGCCGGCCGCCAAGAAGGCGCCGCTCAAAGTGATCAAGGTGGGTGCGCCCAAGAAGCCGGCCGCCAAGAAGGCGGCTGCTGCACCGGCCCCGCGCAAGAAGCCCAGCAAGGCTTGATGGATCGCTGGCATGAAGCTGGTGATCGTGGCGGTCGGGCAGCGCGTGCCCGACTGGGCCCAGACGGCGTGGGATGACTACGCCAAGCGCTTCCCGCCTGAGCTCAAGGTGGAGCTCAAGACCGTGAAGACCGAGCCGCGCAGTTCCAAGACGCTCGAAACCCTGCTGGCGGCCGAGCGTGAGCGCATCGAGGCGGCCATTCCCAAAGGGGCCCGTGTGGTGGCGCTTGATGAACGCGGCACCCAGCTCACCACCCTGGCGCTGGCCTCCAAGCTCAAGGGCTGGCAACTGGAGAGTGACGACGTGGCCCTGATCATCGGCGGCCCGGATGGTCTGGAGCCCGCGTTTCGCCAGGCCGCGCATGAGCGCATCCGGCTGTCTGACCTGACCCTGCCTCACGCCATGGTGCGCGTGCTGCTGATCGAGCAGCTGTACCGGGCCTGGTCGGTCAACGCCGGCCATCCCTATCACCGCGAGTGATCTCCGGGTGATTTCCCGGGCCTGGCCTTGGCCCGGCCCTGTTCCGTGTCCAACCGGCTGGAGCCTGACCATGGCCAACCCTGAATTCATCTACCTCGCCTCCCAAAGCCCGCGTCGACGCCAGTTGCTGGAGCAGCTCGGTGTGCCCCACCGGCTGCTGCTGCCCAACACCGACGGCGACCTGGGCGAAGACGCCGAGGCCATCGAAGCCGTGTTGCCCGGCGAGGCGCCGGCCACCTATGTGCAGCGCGTGACCGGACTCAAGCTCGATGCGGCGCTGGCACGGCTCAAGCGCCGGGGCCTGCCGGTGGCGCCGGTGTTGTGCTCAGACACCACGGTGGCCCTGGGCCGGCAGATTTTTGGCAAGCCCGACGATGCGGCGCACGCCCGGCGCATGCTGGCTGAGCTGTCGGGCCAGACCCACCGGGTCTTGACTGCGGTGGCCCTGCAAAAAGGGCGCAAGCGCGTGACGGCCCTGAGCACCTCCAAAGTCACTTTCGCCGAACTCACGCCGGCGCGCATCAAGGCTTACGTGGACAGTGGCGAGCCCATGGGCAAGGCCGGGGCCTATGCCGTGCAGGGCCGCGCGGCGGCCTGGATCTCGCAGTTGAGCGGAAGTTATTCGGGCATCATGGGGCTACCGATGTTTGAAACCGCCGAACTGCTGCGCCAGTGCGGCTGGAAACTTTGAGGCCTGCCCGGCCTGACTTTGAGGAAAAAGCCAAGCCATGCAACAAGACATTCTGATCAACTGGTCGCCCCAGGAAACCCGTGTCGCCGTCATCGAGCACGGCGCCGTGCAAGAGCTGCACATCGAGCGCTCGCTGGAGCGGGGCCTGGTGGGCAATGTCTACCTGGGCAAGGTGACCCGGGTGCTGCCCGGCATGCAATCGGCTTTCATCGACATCGGCTTGGAGCGCGCGGCCTTTCTGCATGTGGCCGACGTGTGGCAAAAGCACCCGGAAGGGGAGGCGCCGCCTTCGCGCCAGGCCCAGCCCGCCGTGCCCATCGAGCGCCAGGTGTTCGAAGGGCAGGCCTTGATGGTCCAGGTGATCAAGGACCCGATTGGCACCAAGGGGGCGCGGTTGTCCACCCAGATCAGCATCGCCGGGAGGCTGCTGGTATTTCTGCCGCAGGACGAGCACGTGGGTGTTTCGCAGAAGATTCCCGTGGGCGAGCGTGAGGCCTTGCGCAGCCGCTTGCAGGCCCTGGTGGGTGAAAAAGCCACCGGGGGAGGGGGCGGCTTCATCCTGCGCACCAATGGTGAGGATGCCACGGATGCCGAACTGGGCGACGACATCGCCTACCTGCGCAAGACCTGGGCCCGCATCAAGGATGCCTCGGTGCGCCTGCCGCCGGCCTCCCTGCTGCACGAAGACCTGAACCTGCTGCAGCGCGTGCTGCGCGATCTGGTGGGCGAGCAGACGCAGAACATCCGCATCGATTCGAAGGAGCAATCCGAGAAGCTGCTGGCGTTCGGCCAGGAGTTCATGCCCTCGGCCGTGGGCAAGCTGCAGCATTACAAGGGCGAGCGGCCCATCTTCGACCTGTTCGGGGTGGAGGAGGAGATCGCGCGTGCGCTGGGGCGGCGGGTGGATCTGAAATCGGGTGGCTACCTGATCGTGGACCAGACCGAAGCCCTGACCACGGTGGATGTGAACACCGGCGGTTTTGTGGGGGCGCGCAATTTCGACGACACCATCTTCAAGACCAACCTGGAGGCGGCCCAGGCCATTGCGCGGCAACTGCGGTTGCGCAACCTGGGCGGCATCATCATTGTCGACTTCATCGACATGGTGCGCGATGACCACCGCGAAGCCGTGCTGGGTGAGTTCCGCAAGCAGTTGGGGCGTGACCGGGTCAAGACCATGATCGGGGGCTTCTCGCAATTGGGGCTGGTCGAGATGACGCGTAAACGCACGCGTGAATCGCTGGCCCACATGCTGTGTGAGCCTTGCCCGCTGTGCCAAGGCTCGGGACAGGTCAAGACCGCCCGCAGTGTGACCTACGACATCCTGCGCGAAATCCTGCGCGAGGCCCGACAGTTCAACCCGCGTGAATTCAGGGTGGTGGCGTCGCCTCAGGTGGTCGATCTGTTCCTTGACGAGGAAAGCCAGCACCTGGCCGGCCTGTCGGACTTCATCGGCAAGCCGATCTCGCTGCAGGCCGAAGGCAGCATGGGGCAGGATCAGTACGACATCGTGTTGCTGTGAGGTCCGGGATGGAGGATTTTTCAGAGGACGCACAAGGCCTGCAGCATCAAGTCCTGGGGGCGCAGATCCTTCAGGCGGTGACCCCGCAGGGCTTGCCTTTGTTGTACCTGAGCCCTTTGAGCGTGGCTGGTCAGCCGGCCCGTGGGGGTGTGCCCTTGCTGTTCCCTCAGTTTGCCCAGTTTGGCCCAGGGCGCAAGCACGGTTTTGCCCGGCATCACCCCTGGGTGCTGGAGCACGCTGAGCCTCAGTCCCTGAGCTATCGCCTGGATGTGTTGCCGGGCCAGTTCGAGGGATGGCCTCACGCTGCGCGATTGCGTCTGAAGGCCACCCTGGCCAGCGAAACCTTGAAACTGCAATGGCAGGTGGAAAACACCGGCCAGACGGGTTTCGAATGGGGTGGCGGCCTGCATCCGTATTGGGCAGTGCCGTCGCTGGAGGCCTGTGAGCTGTTGGGGCTGGAGCATACGCCGGGGCTGGACAGCCTGTCGGGCCAGCCCTTGCTGCCCCAGGCTCAGCCCTGGCGCTTTGGTCCTGAGGGCATGGAGTATTTGTTCGAGGGGCTGCCCGCGCTGCAACTGAGAACCCCCACCCACACCCTGCACTTGCAGGGCAGTGGATTCACGCAGTGGATGGTCTGGAATCCAGGGTTGGAAGGGGCCAAGGGGTTGGCGGATCTACCCGATCATGATGCCCTGCGTTTCATTTGCATCGAACCGGTGTGCGCCCGCCCCATGCAGTGGCTGGCGCCGGGCGCGGGTTTCGAGGGCACGCTGCAGGTGCGTTGGGAAGGCGCTTAGGGGCTTATCCCCGCTGCGCCTGAAGATGCCCTGCACAGGTGGTCCTTGCAGGGCAGCGGATTCGTACAGTGACTGATTTGGAATTCGTCGCTTGAAGAGGGCATGGGCCCCGCAGCGAGGCCTAATTAAAGGGCCTAAATGTTATCTGCATCGATTTTAATCGACGCCTCTCAAGCCAGTTTTCCAGAAGCAAGGGCGTTGAGAGGGGGCTTCAGGCACGCTGGGAGCGTCCTCAGGGCCCGGTTGCGCTGTCGAGCGAGGTGCTTGGGGCGGTGCCGTGCCCGCCGCCGCTTTGGGCCTGCAAGCGTGCGTAAAGGCCTTGGCGGGCCATCAGTTCCGCATGGGTGCCTTGTTCGGCAATCCGCCCCTCCGCCATCACCACCACACGGTTCGCATGCTCGATGGTGGACAGGCGGTGGGCGATCACCACGGTGGTGCGGCCCGCCATCAGCCGGTTCAAGGCCTCTTGAACCAGGCGTTCGGACTCGGTGTCCAGTGCTGAGGTGGCTTCGTCGAGGATCAGGATCGGGGCGTCCTTGTACAGGGCCCGGGCAATGGCCAGACGTTGCCGCTGTCCACCCGACAATTGATGCGCGTTGTGCCCCACGACGCTGCGCAGCCCATCGGGCTGCCTGGCCACGTAGTCGCCCAGGTTGGCGGCCTGCAGGCAGGCCAGCACACGCGCATCATCCACGGCCTGGCCCATGGCCACGTTGTTGGCCAGGCTGTCGTTGAACATCACCACATCTTGGCTGACCAGAGCGAACTGGTGGCGCAGCGAACCCAGGTTCCAGTCGGGCAGGGCGACGCCGTCCAGCAAGACCTGGCCCTGGCTGGGGCTCACAAAACGGGGCAGCAGATTGGCCAGTGTGGTCTTGCCTGAGCCCGAGGGACCGACCAGGGCCACCACCTCGCCGGGCTCGATGCGCAGGCTGACCTTGTCCAGGGCGGGCGGGCTGTCGGCGTGGTAGCTCACGGAGACGTCCTGCAGTTCCAGATGCCCGCGCACGGTGGCGGCCCGGTGCGGACCTTCGGTTTCGGGCTGAACCTGGTCCATCAGGCGCAGGCCCCGCTCCAGCGCAGCCAGCCCGCGGGTCAGCGGATTGGCCAGGTCGGCAAGGCGCCGGATGGGGGCGATCAGCATCAGCATGGCGGTGATGAAGGCCACAAAGCCCCCCACGGTGATGGACGCGTTGGCGGCACCGGCCACCTGGCGTCCCTGCCAAAGCGCCACGCAGATCACCACAGACAAGGCGCCCGCCGACAGCAACTGGGTCAGGGGCGTCATGGCGGAGGAGGCAATCGTGCCCTTGATGGCCAGGCCGCGCAGGCGCTGGCTCAGCCCCTCAAAACGGCCCGCCTGGCCACTCTGCGCGCCATGCAGTCGCACCATGCGGTGGGCCAGCACGTTCTCTTCCACCACATAGGCCAGCTCATCGGTGGCTTGCTGGCTGGCCTTGGTCAGGCGGTAAAGGCGTTTGGACAGCGTTTTCATGACCCAGGCCACACCCGGTACCACCACCCCCACGATCAGGGTGAGCTGCCAGTTCAGGTACAGCAGGTAGCCCAGCAGGGCCAGCAGGGTGAAGCCATCACGTGAGAAGCCGAGGGCCGATTGCACCAGCAATTGGGCACCGGTCTGCACCTCGTAGACCACCGTGTTGGACAAGGCGCTGGCACTTTGCTCGCGAAACAGACGCAGGTCGGCGCTGAGCAAGCGTGCAAACAGGTCTTTGCGCAGGCGCATCATGCCGTCATTGGCGATGCGTGCCAGCGCGTACTGGGCGACAAATTGGGCCAAGCCGCGCACGGCGAACAGGCCCATCAAGGCCAGTGGCACAAACCACAGCGGCAAGGTGCCCTTGGTGAAGCCCTGGTCCAGCAGCGGCTGCATCAGGGCCGGGATCAAAGGTTCGGTGCCGGCCCCGACCAGGGTGGCCAGCACCGCCATGCTCCAGGCCATGGGCTGGCGGCCGAAGTAGCCATTCAGGCGCGCCAGTCGTTGGCGCAGGGGCAGGGTGGGGTGGTTGGCTTCGTCGGTGGGCATGTTGGCGCCGATTCTACGGGCCCCCTGCTTGCCTCAACGGTTCGCAAGCAGGCGTCGGGACGGCGTGAAGGTCCGTGTTTGATACAGATTGACACCTCTGCAGGGCGTGTAAAGTACACACTTTGTGACAGTGCCCCTCGGGCAGTGTGTAACATCACGGTCTTTGGCGCGGCCCCTTTCGCCTTTCATCAGCCGCCCGACCGATTCCCGTGTCGTCACCTGACCACCACTGCGAATGAATCTTCAACGTCACGATCTCCCCGCTTCCGCTCCCCTGTTCCATGCTTCGCGGCGCGTTGTGCTGTCGGCCTTGGCCTTGTCGGCCGCCGTGCCGGCACTGGCCCAGTTCCGTGTCGAAGTATCCGGTGTGGGCCTGACGCAATTGCCCATTGCGGTGGCACCCTTCAAGGGCGAAGCCGGCACTCCGCAAAGGCCGGCCAGCATCATCGCCGCCGACCTGGAGCGAAGCGGCCAGTTCCGCCCCATCGACGCCTCCGGTCCTCAACTGGATGAGGCCTCCCGCCCCGAGATGAGCGCCTGGCGACAGCGAAACACTGATTCGCTGGTGACGGGCAGCATCTCCAAGTTGGCCGATGGCCGTTACGACGTCCGCTTCAGGTTGTGGGATGTGGTGCGAGGGCAGGATCTGGGCGGCCAGAGCTATGCCGTACCGGCCGGCGATCTTCGCCTGGTCTCGCACCGCATCGCTGACTTCGTCTACGAAAAGCTCACCGGTGAAAAGGGCATCTTCTCGACCCGCATCGCCTATGTGACCAAGGCGGGTCAGAAGTACAACCTCTGGGTGGCCGATGCCGATGGCGAAAACGCCCAGTCGGCCCTGACCAGCCCCGAACCCATCATCTCGCCGGCCTGGTCGCCCTCGGGCGGGCAACTGGCCTATGTGTCCTTCGAGTCGCGCAAGCCGGTGGTCTATGTTCACGACGTGGCCAGTGGCAAGCGCCGACTGATCGCCAATTTCAAGGGCTCCAACAGTGCGCCGGCCTGGTCGCCCGATGGCCGCCAATTGGCCGTCACGCTGAGCCGCGATGGGGGCTCCCAGCTCTACACCATTGACTCGGTCAACGGCGGTGAACCCCGCAGGCTTTTGCAGAGCAATGGCATTGATACCGAGCCGGTGTATTCGGCCGATGGCCGATACATCTACTTCGTCAGTGACCGTGGCGGTGCTCCGCAGATCTACCGCGTGTCCACCTCCGGTGGCGCTGCAGAACGGGTGACCTTCACGGGGGGCTACAACATTTCGCCCACGCTGAGCCCGGACGGCCGCTGGCTGGCCTATATCTCGCGTGTGTCCGGCGCCTTCAAGCTGCATGTGATGGACCTCGGCTCGGGCACCGTCAACGCGATCACCGACACGATGGCTGATGAGAGTCCCAGTTTTGCACCGAACGGCAAGCTGATCGTCTACGCCACCCAGCAAGGGGGTCGTGAAGCCCTGATGACCACCACGCTGGACGGCAAGATCAAAGCCCGCCTGGCCGGGCAGGGCGGTGACATCCGCGAGCCGGACTGGGCCCCATTCCAGAAAAATTGAGCTTGGCCGTGCCTTGTGCACGGCGGGCCTGACAGACCTACAGATCCACATCATTCAGGAGTTTTTTTCATGAGCCAACGTTTCTCTATCGCCCTGGTCGCCGCCATGCTGGTGGCTGGTTGCAGCTCCGGCGTCAAGCTGGATCAGGCCCCGGTCGAAGACCGCAGCGCCACGAGCACCACGGGCTCCACCGATGCCAACGGCAACACCTCCGGCACGGCCCAGAGTGGCGTCAAAGGCGTTGACCTGAACGGTGCCGACAGCAAGGTGGCGGGCCCGGTCGGTGTGGAACGTCTGGTGTATTTCGATTACGACAGCTACGTGGTCAAGCCCCAATTCCAGGCACTGCTGGATGCCCATGCACGCTTCCTGAAGGCCAATCCGGCCCGCAAGGTGAACCTGGAGGGCCACACCGACGAACGCGGTGGTCGCGAATACAACCTGGCCCTGGGCCAGAAGCGTGCCGAGGCTGTGCGTCGTTCGCTGACCTTGCTGGGTGTGTCCGATTCGCAGCTGGAAGCGGTGAGTTTCGGCAAGGAAAAGCCGGTGGCCCTGGGCTCTGACGAAGCCTCCCTGGCGCAGAACCGTCGCGTTGAGATCACTTACCGTTGATCATGGCCATGCGCTGCACCATGACCCCTGTTGCCCGCGCCCTGTCGGGTGTGGCTTTGGCCTGCGCGGCCCTGGTTTCGCAGCCCAGCCAGGCTGCGCTGTTTGGTGACGATGAGGCGCGTCAGGCCATCATCGAGTTGCGCCAGAAAGTGGATGTTCAAGCTCGGCGCCAAGCTGATGAGGCCTCTCGGGCCGCCGAGGACTTGGGCCAGTTGCGCCGCAGCCTGCTGGATCTGCAAGCTCAGATCGAGACCTTGCGTGCCGAGCAGGCCAGTCTGCGCGGTCAGAACGAACAACTTGCGCGCGACGTGGCCGAACTGCAACGGCGTCAGAAGGACATTGCCCAGGGCGTGGACGACCGCCTGCGGCGCTTCGAGCCTGTCAAGGTGACTGTGGATGGGCGTGAGTTCTCTGTCGATCCGGCCGAGAAAAAGGATTTCGAAGCCGCTTTGGGGCAGTTCCGCCAGGGGGCCTTCCCCCAAGCGCAGAGCGCATTTGCCGACTTCATCCGACGCTATCCGCAAAGCGGCTACATGCCCACCGCGTTGTTCTGGCTGGGCAATGCCCAGTATGCAACGCGTGATTACAAAGAGGCCATTGCCAACTTCAAGACGCTGCTGAGTGTGGCCTCCGACTCCCCGCGTGCGCCCGAGGCCGCGTTGTCGATTGCCAACTGCCAGACCGAGTTGAAGGACACCAAGGCTGCCCGCAAGACGCTGGAAGACCTGGTCAAGGTGTACCCGCAGTCCGAGGCCGCCACGGCGGCACGCGACCGCATCGCCCGCATGAAGTGACCCTGTGACGGATGTGCTGGTGGGCCTGGAGCCCGATCTGGAGCGGCGCTTCGGCGGGCTGGCCCGTTTGTACGGTGTCGATGGCGCCGCGCGCATCCGTGCCGCCCACGTGGTGGTGATTGGCATCGGGGGCGTGGGCTCTTGGGCGGCCGAGGCCTTGGCGCGCAGTGGTGTGGCCGAGTTGACCTTGATCGACCTGGACAACGTGGCTGAATCCAACATCAATCGGCAGATCCACGCCCTGGGTGCGACGGTAGGTCAGGCCAAGGTGGATGCCATGGCCGAGCGCATCGCCGACATTCATCCGGCCTGCGTGGTGCACCGGGTGGAAGACTTTGTGACGCCAGAGAACTGGCCGGGCTTCTGTCCAGCCGGGGCTTCGGCGGTCATCGATGCCTGCGATCAGGTCAAGACCAAGACGGCACTGGCAGCCTGGGCCAGGCGCAGTTCGGTGCCCTTCATTTCGGTGGGCGCGGCTGGTGGCAAGCGGCACGCCCATCTGGTGGACATCGACGACCTGAGTCAGACCACGCACGACCCCTTGCTGGCCCAACTTCGGTATCGCCTGCGGCGCGAGCAGGGGGCCCCCAAGGACGGCAAGCGCATGGGGGTGTGCTGCGTGTTCAGTCGTGAGGCGGTGGCGCCCCCGGATCCATCCTGCCAGTTGTCCGGTGATGGGTCCTTGAACTGCCATGGCTACGGCTCGGTGGTCAGTGTGACGGCGACGTTCGGACAATGCGCGGCAGGTTGGGTTCTGGATCAATTGGCTGCGCCGAGTTCAAAAAAGCTCAAAAAACACGATATAATCTGAGGCTTCGCTGATTCAGATAATCAAAAATTTGAAAAGGCTGTTGGGACGTTAGCTCAGTTGGTAGAGCAGCGGACTTTTAATCCGTTTGTCGTGGGTTCGACCCCCGCACGTCCCACCAAAGACACCCAAGCCAGCCCGTGGGGCTGGCTTTTTTCATGGGCCGTCAATGACTTCTAGTGCTGTCAATCGAATGCCTCTGGTCGATGCCCTCAAGGGCGTCGCCTGTGTGCTCATCGTGAGTCACCATCTGGCTTTTTACGGGCCCATGTCTGATGTGGCGCTGTCCTTGGCGCCCTCGCTCATCAGCTGGCTGTATGACTACGGTCGCCTGGCGGTTCAGGTGTTTCTGGTCATGGCTGGCTTTCTCACCGCAGGTCAGCTGTCCCGCTTTGCCCGTTCTGGGCAGTGTGTTCCCCTCATGTCTCTGGTCTGGCAGCGCTATCTTCGCCTGGCGATTCCCTACGTCTCTGCCTTGCTGGTGGCCATCGTCATTGCCGCTTTGATCCGGCCTTGGTTGCACCACGAGTCGGTGCCCTCGGCGCCTGATTTCTGGCGCGTCATCTCCCATGTGTTCATGTTGCACAACTGGGTGGGACATGAGGCCTTGTCGGCTGGCGTCTGGTACGTGGCCATCGATTTGCAGTTGTACAGCCTGGCGGTGCTGCTTTTCTGGATCGGCCAGAAGCTGGCTGGCCCAATGGATCCTCATGACGTGGTGGCCCGCTCGCGACTGACCGCATGGGTGGTCAGCCTGACGAGCATGTTGATGCTTGCGTCGCTCCTGTTCTTCAACCGGGATGCGGGCTTCGACATCACCGGTCTTTACTTCTTTGGCTCCTATGCCTTGGGCATGATGGCCCGCTGGGCCTCGGGTCGCCGACACCCCTGGCTGTGGTTGGCGGCCTTGGCTGCGGTGGGGGGTCTGGCCTTGATGTTGGAGTTCCGCATCCGCATTGCGATCGCCTTGGCAACGTCCATGGTGTTGGGGGTGGTGTTGTTGCGTGGTTCCTGGCATTGGTTGCATCACGGCTTGCTGGCCTGGTTGGGGCGCATCTCCTATTCGGTGTTTCTGATCCATTTCCCGGTGTGCCTGGTGTTCAACGCCGCATGGCACCAATGGTTCCCGACCCAGCCCTGGATGAACATCTTGGGGATGGGCTTGGCTTTGGTGACCAGCCTGGCCTGCGGTCATCTCTTCTGGGCGCTGGTTGAAAATCGCGGCAGCGCCAAGGTGATGGGCGCACTGGGCGCTCTGCGCTGATCCGGTCTTTTATCGGGCTTCTGCTATGGGCCGCATGGCCGGCACCCGTTAGAGTCTTCGCATCGTTGATTCAAGCCGGGCGAGGTAACGGGTGCATGGTGTTTGCTTGTTGAGGGTTTTGCTGATGCCGGTCCTGCTGGCCTCGGCCCTGTCTTGGGCGCAAAAGCCGGATTTGGGTGCGCCAACGGCGGCTTCCGCTGTACCCCCTCCTGACTCGATGGCGGCGCGGGTCCAGGCCTGCACGGCCTGCCATGGCCGTGAAGGGCGGGCCACGCCGGATGGCTACTTCCCCCGTCTGGCGGGGAAGCCACAAGGCTATCTTTATCACCAGCTGTTGAATTTCCGCGATGGTCGGCGTCGCTACCCGCTGATGTCCGGCCTGCTGGAGCACCTGAGCGATGCCTACCTGGCTGAGATGGCGGGCTACTTTGCCAGCCTCGAGATCCCTTATCCGCCGCCTCGGCCTCCGATGGTGGATTCGGCGTTGCTGGAACGCGGCAGGCGCCTGGTGCAGCGGGGTGATGCAGGGCGGGGCTTGCCCGCTTGCGTTCAATGCCACGGCTCGGCCATGACGGGTCTGCTTCCGGCGGTGCCGGGTTTGCTGGGGCTGCCCCGGGATTACCTCAACAGCCAGTTGGGGGCCTGGCAGACCGGTCAGCGACAGGCTCAGGCGCCAGATTGCATGGCCAAGGTGGCGCGCATGTTGAGCGCGGACGAGGTCAGTGCCATCTCGGCGTGGCTGGCCAGTCAGGCGCTGCCTGCCAATCCCGGGGCAGTCAAGAGTCTGCCCCAGCCTTTGCCCTTGAAGTGTGGTGGCCTGGCCGCCGGGGAGGGCTCATGAGGCGGTGGTTTTGGGGTGGGGGGCTTGTACTGGGCTTGGGGGTGGCTGTGTTTGCTGTGCTGCTCTGGATGGGGTGGCGCCAGGTGCCGGACTCCTGGTCTGCCGCGGCCGGGGCTTCTGGGCAAACGTCGCCGGTTGATCAGGTGTCGCGGGGTGCCTATCTGGCTCGGGCGGGTAATTGCGCGGCTTGCCACACGGCGCAAGGCGGCAGGCCTTATGCCGGAGGGCGGGCGATCGAGACGCCGTTTGGGCGGGTGTATTCCAGCAATTTGACCTCCGACCCGACAACAGGCCTGGGGCGTTGGACGGAGGAGGACTTCTGGAAAGCCCTGCACCATGGCCGCTCGCGCGATGGGCGGCTGCTGAATCCCGCATTTCCGTATGTTGAGTACAGCCGTGTGACGCCTGAGGATGCGAGCGCCTTGTGGGCCTTCCTGAGAACAGTCCCGCCAGTCGCTCGTGAAAACACAGCCCACGAACTGCCCTGGCCGTATCGCACGCAATGGGCGCTGGCATTCTGGCGTGGCTTGTATTTCCGGCCGGCGGTCTGGCAGGAGCTGTCTGATCAAAGCCCCTCGTGGAATCGGGGTGCTTACCTGGTGCAGGGGTTGGGGCATTGTGCGGCCTGCCACACCCCGCGTGACGCCCTTGGGGGCTATCGGCCGGGTGCTGAATTTGGGGGGTATCACCTGCCTGCGCAGGGTTGGTATGCGCCATCCCTCAAGGATCTTGGTCAGGCCGGGGTGGAGGCTTCGGGTCGAGATGAATGGGTGAGGGTGCTCAAGTCGGGTGCTGGGGCTGCGGCTGTTGTGACCGGTCCCATGGCTGAAGTGGTCTCGCAAAGTACGCAATACCTCAGCGCGGAGGACTTGCATGCCATGGCGTCCTATCTGGCCTCATCTGCCGAGGCGTCGGGTCTTGCTGCGTTGGCGCAGGGGGCGCAGGGGGCTGTAGCCGTTGCTGGGTCGTCGGGGGCGGGGGCTCAACTTTACGAACGGCATTGCTCCTCTTGTCATGGTGAGCGAGGGCAGGGTGTGTTGGGGGCCTATCCTCCGCTGGCAGGCAATCGGGCCGTGCTCATGGCGCAAACCGGCAACCTCGTCCGAATGGTGCTGGAGGGGGGTTATTCGCCCAGTACTGCGGACAACCCTCGGCCGCATGGCATGCCGCCTTTTCGCCTGGTCTTGCGTGACGATGAGGTGGCTGCCGTGTTGTCCTATGTGCGCAATGCCTGGGGGAACTCAGCGCCTCCCATCGTTCCCCTGGATGTTCTTCGAGAGGGTGTGTCCGTGCAGTGAAAAGCGAATCCTGATCTGAAGTTGGCAGGGGTTTGCGCTACCATGCCGGCCAGACTGGGGGTGCTGATGTCAGAGTGGTTTGTGGTTTGTCTGTGTGCCGGCTGGTGCGGGGTTTGCAAGGAATACTCGGCAGGATTCCGCGCGCTGGCCTCGCGCCACCCGGAGGCGGCCTTTCATTGGGTTGATATCGAGGACGAGGCCGATGTCATGGGCGATGTGGATGTGGAAACCTTCCCCACCTTGCTGATCGCTTGCGGTGCCGAGGTGCACCACTTTGGCGCCTTGCCTCCTCAGCCCGAGGTCCTCGCCCGTTTGTTGAGTGGTTTCCAGGCCGAGTCGGGGCGGGTTCCCAGGGCGGATGCAGAGGCAAGGGCCTTGTGGCATCGGGTGCGCGGGGTGTTGGGGCCCGGTACGGCATGCACCGATCCTCCTTGATGCAAAAACTAAAGCCGAAACCTTTGCAAATCAACACTTTAGACGTTACAATAAGGGCTTCACGACCAAACGGGCGGGTAATTACCGCCCGTTTTTTTTGGTTAATCGTTTTTGGTGTGGTGCCTGCGCCCCGGTATGAACCGGGGTTTGAGCGCCACTGACCACCTCTTAACAGGTTGCATCCGGATCAACGTGGCGCTACAGCAAACCGTCGAACAAACCGTAACTGGACTGGGTTATGACCTCGTGGAGATCGAGCGCTCCGCAGGGGGCTTGCTACGCATCACCATCGATCTGCCCTGGTCTCCCGAAGCCGCATCTCAAACGCCCGTCTATGTCACGGTCGAAGACTGCGAAAAAGTCACCCGCCAACTGCAATTCGCTCTTGAAGTCGAAGATGTGGACTATCGGCGTCTCGAGGTCTCCTCCCCCGGCCTGGATCGGCCTTTGCGCAACGAGCAGGACTTCGTGCGTTTTGCGGGCGAGATCATCGACATCACCCTGAAAAGCCCGATGGGCGCCGCAGCCGGCGGCCTGGTCAGCGCCAATCGCAAGAAATTTCGCGGCACGCTGGAGCGTGTCGAATCTGCCGAAGTACCGGCCCAATGGCAAATCGTCTGGCGTGATGAGCCGGCCGTCAAGCCTGGGCAGAAGATCAGCAAGAAGCGCGTGCCTGCGCCCTTGCAGGTGCTTGGTTTCACGCTGGATGAGCTTCGCGAAGCCCGTCTGGCCCCCATTGTCGATTTCAAAGGACGCGCTTCCTCGCAGGAAGCGCCGTCTGCTTGAACGGGTGCATGGCCGAGCGATCTGCCAGCGCCCTCATTGCATCGTTTTGGATAGGAGAGTCGTGACATGAATCGCGAATTGTTGATGTTGGTCGAAGCCATCTCGCGCGAAAAGAATGTGGAGCGTGATGTGGTCTTTGGTGCCGTCGAATCGGCACTGGCCCAGGCTACCAAGAAGCTCTACGAGGGCGAGGTGGACATTCGCGTGGCGATTGACCGCGACACGGGCAATTACGAGACCTTCCGCCGCTGGCACGTGGTGCCCGATGAAGCGGGTCTGCAGCTGCCCGACCAGGAAATCCTGTTGTTCGAAGCCAAGGAGCAGATCCCTGACATCGAACTCGACGAATACATCGAAGAGTCCGTTCCTTCTGTGCCGATCGGCCGCATTGGCGCCATGGCCGCCAAGCAGGTCATTCTGCAGAAGATCCGAGACGCCGAGCGCGAGATGCTGCTCAACGACTTCATGTCTCGTGGCGACAAGATCTTTGTCGGCACCGTCAAGCGCATGGACAAGGGCGACATCATCGTCGAGTCCGGCCGGGTCGAAGGCCGCCTGCGTCGTGGCGAGATGATCCCCAAGGAAAACCTGCGCAACGGCGACCGCGTGCGCGCCATGATCATGGAAGTCGATCTGACCCTGCGTGGGGCTCCGATCGTGTTGTCCCGTTCCGCGCCTGAATTCATGATCGAGTTGTTCCGTCAGGAAGTGCCTGAAATCGAGCAGGGTCTGCTTGAAATCAAGTCCTGTGCCCGTGATGCCGGCTCCCGCGCCAAGATCGCCGTGCTCTCGCACGACAAGCGTGTGGACCCGATCGGCACCTGTGTCGGCGTGCGTGGTACCCGCGTCAACGCGGTCACCAACGAGTTGGCCGGTGAGCGTGTCGACATCGTGCTGTGGAGCGAAGACCCGGCCCAGTTCGTGATCGGTGCCCTGGCCCCGGCCAATGTGCAGTCCATCGTGGTGGACGAAGAAAAGCACGCGATGGACGTGGTGGTGGACGAAGAAAACCTCGCCATCGCCATCGGGCGCGGCGGCCAGAACGTGCGCCTGGCCTCCGACCTGACGGGTTGGAAGATCAACATCATGGATGCGGCCGAATCGGCGCAGAAGCAAGCCAATGAAACACAGGCCACGCGCCAGTTGTTCATGGAAAAGCTCGATGTCGACGAGGAAATCGCCGAGATCCTGATTTCCGAAGGCTTCACCAGCCTCGAAGAAGTGGCCTATGTGCCGATCCAGGAAATGCTGGAGATCGAAAGCTTCGACGAAGACACGGTGAACGAACTGCGTTCGCGGGCCAAGGATGCTCTGCTGACCATGGAAATCGCTCGGGAAGAGAGCGTTGACGAAGTTTCCCAGGACTTGCGTGATCTCGAGGGCCTCAGCCCCGAACTGATCGCCAAGCTGGCAGCTGGCGGGGTCCATACCCGCGACGAACTGGCGGATCTGGCGGTGGATGAACTCACCGACATCACCGGCCAGACCCCTGAAGAAGCCACAGCTTTGATCATGAAGGCACGCGAACATTGGTTCGCGGGTCAAGAGTAATGGTCATGGAGGCAAGAACCAAATATGTCCAGTACCACTGTCGCCGAGTTCGCTAACGAGCTCAAGAAGTCCCCTGAAACCCTGCTCGAGCAGCTTCGCACGGCGGGCGTTTCCAAGCGCTCCTCTTCCGACAATCTGACCGAGTCCGACAAGCAGCAGCTGTTGAGTTTCCTGCAGGCAAGCCACGGCACCACTGCCGTGGACCGCAAGAAGATCACGCTCGTGAAGAAGTCGACCAGCGAAATCAAGCAAGCCGATGCCACTGGCAAGGCCCGCACCATTCAGGTGGAAGTGCGCAAGAAGCGCACCTTCATCCAGCGCGAGGAAGACGTGCGCCCTGAATCGGCCGCCGTGGTCGAGCAGGAAGTGCCGCCCACCGCTGCTGAGACGGCCCACAACGCCGATCTGAGCCGCCGTGAGGAAGAGGCCCGCCGCCAGGCCGAGCAGATCCGTGACCAGGAAACCGAGTTGGCGGCCAAGCGCCGTGAGCGCGAAGAGCTGGAGCGCCGTGAGCGCGAGGCCGAAGAGCGCGCAGCCGCTTACGCAGCCCAGGAAGAAGCCCGTCGGGCCCAGGCCATGGCTGAAAAGGAAGTGGCCAGCAAGGAGCAGGCTGAAGCCGCTGCTGCTGTGCGCGCTGCCGCTGCCGCTGCCCGTGAAAAGGCCGAGGCAGAGTCCCGTGCCCGCGCCCAGGAAGAAGCCACTCGCGCTGCCGACCTGAGCGAGCGTCGCCGCAAGGCCGAGGCCGAAGCTGCTGCCATCCGCTCGATGATGGCCACGCCCAAGAAGGTTCTCGTGGCCAAAAAGCCCGAAGAGCCGAAGCCCGTGGCCAAGCCTGGCGATGCCAAGGCCGGCGTCAAGGGCACTCTGCACAAGCCTGCCGGTACCCCCGGAGCAGGTGCAGGCACCCGCACGGCCAATGCACCGGCTCCTGCAGCAGGTCCTGGTGGCAACAAGGAAGTCAAGTCGGCCAAGCTGTCCTCCAGCTGGGCGGGCGATCCGGCCAAGAAGAAGGAAATCAAGACCCGTGGTGACAGCAGTGGCGGCGTGGGTCGCAACAGTTGGCGCAGCGGTCCGCGTGGCCGACGTGGCAACGACCGTGACAGCCGCGAAGACCAGCAGCAACAGGCCCCGGTCGAAGCACGTGTGATCGAAGTGCACGTGCCCGAAACCATCACCGTGGCCGAACTGGCTCACAAGATGGCGGTCAAGGCCTCTGAGGTGATCAAGCACCTGATGAAGCTGGGTCAGATGGTCACCATCAACCAGCCGCTGGACCAGGACACCGCGATGATCGTGGTCGAGGAAATGGGTCACAAGGCCATCGTCGCCGCACTGGATGATCCGGAAGCCTTCACCGACGAAGACGTGGCAGCCCAGGACGCCGAGCAACTGCCTCGTGCTCCGGTCGTGACCGTGATGGGTCACGTCGACCACGGCAAGACCTCGCTGCTGGACTACATCCGTCGCACCAAGGTGGCCTCTGGCGAAGCCGGTGGGATCACCCAGCACATTGGCGCCTACCACGTGGAAACCCCGCGCGGCATGGTGTCCTTCCTGGACACTCCGGGTCACGAGGCCTTCACGGCTATGCGTGCCCGTGGCGCCCAGGCCACCGACATCGTCATCCTGGTGGTGGCAGCCGACGACGGCGTGATGCCGCAGACCAAGGAAGCCATCAAGCACGCCAAGGCGGCTGGTGTGCCCATCGTGGTTGCCATCAACAAGATCGACAAGCCCGATGCCAACCTGGAGCGCGTGAAGAGCGAGCTGGTGGCTGAAGAGGTCGTGCCTGAAGAGTTCGGTGGCGAGTCGCCCTTCGTGCCGGTGTCGGCCAAGATGGGCACGGGCATCGACGAACTGCTCGAACAGGTGCTGCTGCAGGCTGAAGTGCTGGAGCTCAAGGCCCCGGTCGACGCCAACGCCAAGGGCCTGGTGATCGAAGCCAAGCTCGACAAGGGCCGCGGCCCGGTGGCGACCGTGCTGGTCCAGTCCGGTACGCTCAAGACGGGTGACGTGGTGCTGGCAGGCCAGACCTACGGCCGTGTGCGCGCCATGCTCGACGAAGCGGGGCGCACCATCAAGTCGGCTGGTCCGTCGATCCCGGTGGAAATCCAGGGTCTGACCGAAGTGCCGCAGGCCGGTGATGAATTCATGGTGCTCACGGATGAACGCCGTGCCCGTGAAATCGCCACCTACCGTGCTGGCAAGTTCCGCAACACCAAGCTGGCCAAGCAACAGGCCGCCAAGCTGGAGAACATGTTCTCCGACATGTCGGCTGGCGAAGTCAAGACCTTGCCGATCATCATCAAGGCCGACGTGCAGGGTTCGCAAGAAGCTCTGGCTGCCTCGCTGCTCAAGCTGTCCACCGACGAAGTCAAGGTGCAACTGGTCTACGCCGCTGTGGGCGCGATCAGCGAATCCGACATCAACCTGGCCATCGCTTCGAAGGCCATCGTGATCGGCTTCAACGTGCGTGCCGATGCCGGTGCCCGCAAGACGGCCGAAGGCAACTCCGTCGACATCCATTACTACAACATCATTTACGACGCCGTCGATGAGTTGAAGGCTGCGATGTCGGGCATGCTGACGCCGGACAAGAAGGAAGAAGTCATCGGTACGGCCGAAATCCGCACCGTGTTCGTCGCCTCCAAGATCGGCACGGTGGCTGGCTGTATGGTCACCTCCGGCATGGTCAACCGCTCGGCACGCTTCCGCCTGCTGCGCGACAACGTGGTCATCTACACCGGCGAGCTCGAGTCCCTCAAGCGCGTCAAGGACGATGTCCGCGAAGTCAAGGAAGGCTTCGAGTGCGGTATCAAGCTCAAGAACTACAACGACATCTCCGTGGGCGACCAGCTGGAGTTCTTCGAGATCAAGGAAATCGCCCGCACGCTGTGAGCGTGAGGTGATGACGACCTGAGCACGACGATGGCAAAAAAGCCCTCCAGCACCCCCAACCGCAGCTTCAAGGTGGCCGATCAGATCCAGCGTGATCTGACCGAGCTGATCGCGCGCGAACTCAAAGATCCGCGCGTCGGCATGGTCACCTTGCAGGCGGTGGAGGTGACGCCCGACTATGCGCACGCCAAGGTGTATTTCAGTCTCCTGATTGGCGACCCGAAAGAAACCGAAGAAGCGCTGAACCAGGCCGCCGGCTTTCTGCGCAACGGCCTGTTCAAGCGTCTGCACATTCACACCGTGCCGACACTGCACTTCCACTTCGACCGCACCACCGAGCGTGCGGCCGACATGAACGCCTTGATTGCCAAGGCGGTCTCTTCTCGCGCGAAAGACGACTGAGCCCATGAACGCGCCACGCACAAGGGTGCAACGGCGCCCTGTGCATGGGGTGTTGTTGCTCGACAAACCGCTCGGACTCTCGAGCAACAATGCCTTGCAGAAGGCCAAATGGTTGCTGCGCGCTGAAAAAGCGGGCCACACCGGCACGCTCGATCCCTTGGCCACCGGGGTGTTGCCGCTGTGTTTTGGTGCTGCCACCAAGTTCAGCCAGCTCCACCTGGACGCCGACAAGACTTATGTGGCCGTGGCTCGGCTGGGCCAGCGCAGCAGCACGGGCGACCGCGAGGGCGACATCATCGAGACCCGTGAGGTGGATCCTGCCTGCCTCAGCCCCGAGTCTCTGGCTGCGGTCCGTGAGCGCTTTCTGGGGCCGATCCGTCAGGTGCCGCCCATGCACAGCGCCTTGAAGAAAGACGGCAAGGCCTTGTACGAATATGCCCGCGAGGGCATCGATGTTGAGCGCCCGGCGCGTGATGTGACCATTTTTGAGCTGCAGCTGACCGACGTTTCGGCAGAGCAGGGCTTTCCAGCCCTGCGCATCGAGGTCCGTTGCAGCAAGGGCACCTACATCCGCACCCTGGGCGAAGACATTGGTCAGGCGTTGGGCTGCGGGGCTTACCTCGTGTCCCTGCGTCGCACCGTGACCGGTGATTTCGACCAGAGTCGGTGTGTCAGCCTCGAAGCGTTGGAAGCCCTGCCGGAGGCGGAGCGCTTGGCCAGCCTGATGCCGGTACAGACCTTGCTGACGCATCACACCCGCGTCACGCTGGACAGTCAGAATGCGGGGCGATTTCTGAGCGGCATGCGCCGCCGGGGTGCCTGGGCCGATGCCCGGGCCGTGGCGGTGTTCGGTGACGCGCCGCCCGCCTTGCTGGGGGTGGGCCACGTGTTGGCCGGTGAGCTGATCCCGGAGCGGCTGCTGAGCCCCCTCGAGATCCAACAGATTCTTGAAAACATGGAACGAACCCACGGAAGCGAAGGCAACCGTACTGAGGAAACGAAATGAGCAAACAAATTCGAAACATCGCCATCATTGCCCACGTTGACCATGGCAAAACCACCATGGTTGACCAGCTGCTGCGTCAGTCGGGCACCTTCGCGGAACACGAAAAGATCGTGGACACCGTGATGGACAACAACGCCATCGAAAAAGAACGTGGCATCACGATTCTGGCCAAGAACTGCGCTGTGAGCTGGGAAGGCACCCACATCAACATCGTCGACACCCCGGGCCACGCGGACTTCGGCGGTGAAGTTGAACGCGCTCTGTCGATGGTGGACGGTGTGGTGCTGCTGATCGACGCCCAGGAAGGCCCGATGCCGCAAACCCGTTTCGTGACCAAGAAGGCCCTGGCCCTGGGCCTGCGCCCCATCCTGGTGGTCAACAAGGTCGACAAGCCCGGTGCCAACCCGGACAAGGTCGTCAACGCTGCTTTCGACCTGTTCGACAAGCTGGGCGCGACCGACGAACAACTGGACTTCCCTGTCGTCTATGCCTCGGGCATCAACGGCTGGACCTCGCTGGAAGAAGGCGCTCCCGGCGAACAGTGGGGCCCCGACATGTCGGCCCTGTTCAACACCATCCTGAAGCACGTTCCGTCGCAAAAGGGTGATCCGAACGCTCCTCTGCAGTTGCAAATCTCGGCACTGGACTTCTCCACCTTCGTGGGCCGCATCGGCGTGGGCCGCATCAGCCAAGGCACGCTCAAGCCCATGAGCGATGTGCTGGTCATGGAAGGCCCGGACGGCAAGGCCATCAAGGGCCGCGTCAACCAGGTGCTGACCTTCCAAGGCCTGGACCGCGTCCAGTCCACCGAAGCCGGCCCGGGTGAAATCGTGTTGATCAACGGCATTGCTGACATCGGCATCGGCGTCACTGTCACCGACGTGAACAACCCGGCTCCGCTGCCCATGCTGAAGGTGGACGAACCCACCCTGACCATGAACTTCTGCGTCAACACCTCGCCGCTGGCCGGCCGTGAAGGCAAGTTCGTGACCAGCCGTCAGATCTGGGACCGCCTGCAAAAGGAACTCCAGCACAACGTGGCCCTCCGCGTGAAGGAAACCGACGAAGAAGGTATCTTCGAAGTCATGGGCCGCGGCGAACTGCACTTGACCATCCTGCTGGAAAACATGCGTCGTGAAGGCTACGAAATGGCCGTGTCCAAGCCGCGCGTGGTGTTCCGCGACATCGACGGCGTACGCTACGAGCCGATCGAGCTGGTGACGGCCGACATCGAAGAAGGCCACCAAGGCGGCGTGATGCAAGCCCTGGGCGAGCGCAAGGGCGAGTTGGTCAACATGGAACCCGATGGCCGCGGTCGCGTCCGTCTGGAATACCGCATCCCGGCCCGTGGCCTGATCGGTTTCACCAACGAATTCCTGAACCTGACCCGTGGTTCCGGCCTCATCAGCAACATCTTCGACAGCTACGAACCGCACAAGGGTGAGATCGGCGGCCGCAAGAACGGCGTGCTGATCTCCATGGACGACGGTGAAATCTTCACCTACGCCCTGGGCAAGCTGGACGACCGTGGCCGCATGTTCGTCAAGGCCAACGACCCGGTGTATGAAGGCATGATCGTCGGCATCCACAGCCGTGACAACGATCTGGTGGTCAACGCCACCCGCACCAAGCAGCTGACCAACTTCCGCGTGAGCGGCAAGGAAGATGCCATCAAGATCACGCCTCCGATCGAACTGACGCTCGAATACGGCGTTGAATTCATCGAAGACGACGAACTGGTCGAAATCACGCCCAAGTCGGTGCGCCTGCGCAAGCGCCACCTGAAGGAACAGGATCGCAAGCGCGCCAGCCGCGCTTGATGATGTCCTCGCCCGGCCTGTGTTCATGTGATGCAGGCGGGGGCAGGGGAGAAAAAAGGGGCCATGGGCCCCTTTTTGTTTTTGGACCGGCTGCAGCCGCCCCGAAGCGATGGCTTCGGCTTTGCTTACTTGACCCGCTGCTTCTCCAGCTTGCGGGCCAGGGTGCGGCGGTGCATGCCCAGACGGCGGGCTGTTTCGGAGATGTTGAAGCCCGTCTCGGCCAGGGTTTCGTGGATGCGTTCCCACTCCAGCGTCTTGATCGAGGTGGAGCGGTTGGTCAGCTCCACCTCGGTGCTGCCGGCCACATGGCCGAAAGCGGCCTCGATGTCGTCGGTGTTGGAGGGCTTGGCCAGGTAGTGGCAGGCGCCCAGCTTGATGGCTTCCACGGCGGTGGCGATGCTGGCAAAACCCGTCAGCACCACGATCAAGGCCTCGGGCACCTGTTGGTGCAATTGCTGCACACAAGCCAGGCCTGTGGCATCGCCGTTGAGCTTGAGGTCGATCACAGCGTAGGCCGGCTGGTGCTCCTTCAGCAGGGCCTGCATTTCCTGCAGCGTGCTGGCGTGCAAGGTGCGGTAGCCACGGCGCTCAAACGATCGGCCCAGGGTGCGCGCAAATGCGGCATCGTCTTCGACGATCAATAGCAGACGTTCAGCTTCCATGGCCGCTATTGTCGTCGAGTGTGATGGCCCGCAAGGGCAATCTCAGGGTGACAACCGCGCCCCCGTCAGGGCGATTTTCAGCCCGTACCGTGCCGCCCAGCGTGCGGGCCACGTTGAAGACCAGAAACAGGCCCAGTCCGCCGCCCTGGCGCCCTTTGGTGGACTGGTAAGGTTTGCCGATCTGGCGCAGAACCTCGGCTGCAAATCCTGCCCCTCGGTCTGACACCTGCAGGGTCAGCCAGTCATCGTCACTGTTCGCGCTCACCCGCACCCAGTCTGGTGAAGCCTCCTGGGCGTTGTCCAGCACATTGCAGATCATCTGGCGCAGGGTGGTGTCGGCCGCCATGGGCAGGTCGGTCTTCAGCTTCAGTTCAAATTCAAATCGGCCCAGTTCGCGCGTGCCGCGCCACTGTGTCACCACCTGCTCCAGAAACGCCTGCAGGGTGCTGCGCTCCGCCCCTTCGCCGCGCGCCTCGCCGGCCGACATCAGGATGCCGGTGACGATGGCCTTGCAGCGTGCCAGTTCGCCTTGCATGTCGGTCAGCTCATCGAGCATCTCGGGGTTCTGGCGGAACAGGGGCATGCGCCGCCAGTCTCCGAGGATCACCGCCAGTGTGGACAAGGGGGTGCCCAGCTCATGGGCCGCGCCCGAGGCCAGCAGCCCCATGCGGATGATGTGCTCCTGTTCGGCAGCCTGCTGCCTCAGGTTGGCCAGACGGGCATCGCGCAGGCGCAGGTTGTCCTGGATGCGGGTCATGAAGACCACCAGCAAGGCCGCGTTGAGCATGAAGCACAGCAGCAGGCCCAGCACATAGAAGCTGGCCAGGCCCCGGTCGTGGTCCAGCGGCAGGTCCAGCGGCCGGGCCAGCAGGGCCAGGGCCGCCACACACAGCGTGCACACCACCACCATCGCCCAGGTGGACCAGGCCTCCAGCAGCATGGCGCACAGGGCGATCTGCAGCAGGTACAAGAAGACAAAGGGGTTGGTGGTGCCCCCGCTCAGGTACAGCTGCAGCGTGAGGGCCGCCACGTCCACGCTCAGGGCCAGCAGCAGCTCGTGGTTGCCCACCTCGCGTTGTTCATGCCAGCGCAGGTGGCTGGCGATGTTGAAGCCGATCAGGCAGGCCAGCACTTCCACCATCTGCGGCATGGGCAGATGGATGTCCAGCATCAGCTTGGCGACGGCGATGGTGGCAATCTGGCCCGCCACCGCAAACCAGCGCAGCTGGATCAGCAGCAGCATGTTGCGGTGCCCGGTCAGGTGGTCCAGCCGGGATTGCTCGGTGCTTTTCATGGGGCGGCGCTTCAGGGTTTCAGGGGCGGCTTCAAACGGCCCGCCACACCATGGGCGCGGCAGACTGTCAGGTAGGGGTGGGCTTTTGGCGCCAGGCATAGACCATGGCACCGGCCACCATCAGGGCCAGGGCAAACCAGGTCAGCGCATACACCAGGTGGTTGTTGGTGAAATTCACCACCGTCAGGCCAGCCACGGGTTGCTGGGGCTCACCGGGTTTGGCATCCTCGCCGGCGCCGGATTGTCCCAGATCGCCGGCGCTGGCGTCGGCATCGATGAAATAGGGGGCTGCGGCGCTCAGGCCATGGGCCTGGGCCAGGGCCTGCACATCGCGGGAGTACCAGCGTTGCGCGCCCGGGTCGTTGTGGCGCAGGAAGCCGCCGCCGGGTTCGCTCAGGCGCAACAGTCCTTGCACCTCAACCTCTGTGGCCGGGGTTTCGGCCACCGGGGCGCGCTGCGGTACAAAGCCGCGGTTGACGAAGACCACTTCGCCGCCCGCGGTGCGCAAGGGGGTCAGCACCCAGAAGCCGGCACCGCGCACGGTCGAGGCCTGCACCAGGCTGGTCTTGTCATATAGAAATTGCCCACGCAGGCTGACGTGGCGGTATTCATCGCTGCGGGCGGTGATCTGGGGCCACTGCGCCGGGCCAGGGGCCGGGGTGGCGGGGGCGTGAACGCGTTGCTCGACGCGCTCGATCAGGTCCAGCTTCCAGCCCAGGCGTTGCACCTGCCAGCTGCCCAGAGCCAGAAACAAGACCATCAGCAGCACCCCCGCCAGCATCAGCACCACCTGCAGCCCGCGTGAGCGGCGCCGTGGTTCAGCCGGGTAGAGGGGCGCTGCCGTCGGGCTCATGGCAGGTTGCGCATCTCATGTGCCGAGGTCGGCATCATGTTGTGGTTGAGGTGGAACATCACCCACAGCGAGCCGGCCAGGGTGATCACCACCAGCATGGTCGTGAAGATCAGGGCCAGCATGGTCCAGCCGCCTTCCGAGCGGGTGTTCATGTGCAGGAAGTACACCATGTGCACCACGATCTGGACGGCCGCAAAGCCCAGGATCACCATGGCGGTGGTGCTGGAGCTGCCGAAGGTCTTGCCCATCACCAGCCAGAAGGGGATGGCGGTCAGGATCACCGACAGGATGAAACCCGTGGCGTAGCTCTTCAGGCTGCCGTGGTCATGGCCGCCGTGTTCATCATGACCGTGGTCGTGACCATGTTCGTCATCGTGGCCATGGTCGGCGTGGTCGTTGTGGTGGTGTGCGGTCATGGCAGGACTCCCATCAGGTACACGAAGGTGAAGACGCCGATCCAGACGACGTCCAAGAAGTGCCAGAACATCGACAGGCATTGCAGACGGCGGCGGTTGGCGGCGTTGAGGCCGTGGCGCTTCAGTTGGAACACCAGCGTCACCAGCCACACCAGGCCAAAGCTGACGTGCAGGCCGTGGGTGCCCACGAGCGTGAAGAAGGACGACAGGAAGGCGCTGCGCTGCGGGCCCGCGCCTTCATGGATCAGGTGGGCGAACTCATACAGCTCCAGGCTGATGAAGCCTGCACCGAGCACGCCCGTGACCAGCAACCAGGCGATGGTGCTGTTGAGCCGCTTCTTCTGCATTTCCAGCATGGCAAAGCCATAGGTGATGGACGACAGCAGCAGCAGCGAGGTGTTCACCGCCACCAGGGGCAGGTCGAACAGCTCGGCGCCCGAAGGCCCGGCCGCGTAGCTGCGGCCCAGCACGGCGTAGGTGGCAAACAGGCAGGCAAAGATGAGGCAGTCGCTCATCAGGTAGAGCCAGAAGCCCAGCAGCGTGCCGTTTTCCGGGTGGTGCTCCAGCACGTAGTAGCGCGAGCTCGGGTTCGAGCCCGCCGAGGCGCCGGCCAGGCCGGCAGAGGCGGTGTGTGACTTAGACATGGGCGGTGGCCAGTTGACGGGTACGGGCGGCTTCAACACGCACGACCTCGTCGGCCGGGATGTAGTAGTCGCGCTTGTAGTTGAAGGTGTGGACGATGATGGCGACCAGCGTGGCCACAAAGCCCAGGCCAGCCAGCAGCCACATCTGCCAGATCAGACCGAACGCCATGGCGGCACTCAGTGCGGCGATGACGAAGCCGGCAGCCGTGTTCTTGGGCATGTGGATGGCCACAAAGCCTTGTTGCGGACGCTGGTAGCCGTTCTTCTTCATGTCGTCCCAGGCGTCGTTGTCATGCACCACGGGTGTGAAGGCGAAGTTGTAGTCGGGCGGGGGCGACGAGGTCGACCACTCCAGGGTACGGGCATTCCACGGGTCGCCCGTGGTGTCGCGCAACTGGTCGCGGCGCAGGAAGCTCACCACCAGCTGGATGATGAAGCTGCCGATGCCCAGGGCGATCAACACGGCGCCCAGGGCGGCCACCTGGAACCAGATCTGCAGCGACGGGTCTTCGAAGTGGCTCAGGCGACGGGTCACGCCCATCAGGCCCAGCACGTACAGCGGCATGAAGGCCAGGTAGAAGCCGATCAGCCAGAACCAGAACGAGCACTTGCCCCAGAACGAATCCAGCTTGTAGCCGAAGGCCTTGGGGAACCAGAAGTTGATGGCGGCAAACACGGCAAACACCACGCCGCCGATGATCACGTTGTGGAAGTGGGCGATCAGGAACAGCGAGTTGTGCAGCACGAAGTCAGCCGGGGGCACGGCCAGCAGCACGCCGGTCATGCCGCCGATCACGAAGGTCACCATGAAGCCGATGGTCCACAGCATGGGCACCTCGAAGCGGATGCGGCCCTTGTACATGGTGAACAGCCAGTTGAAGATCTTGGCCCCGGTCGGGATCGAGATGATCATGGTGGTGATGCCGAAGAACGAGTTCACGCTCGCCCCCGACCCCATGGTGAAGAAGTGGTGCAGCCACACCAGGTACGACAGGATGGTGATCACCACGGTGGCATAGACCATCGAGGTGTAGCCGAACAGGCGCTTGCCGCAGAAGGTCGACACGATTTCGGAGTACACGCCGAAGCAAGGCAGCACCAGGATGTAGACCTCAGGGTGACCCCAGATCCAGATCAGGTTCACGTACATCATGGCGTTGCCGCCCAGGTCGTTGCTGAAGAAATTGGTGCCGACATAGCGGTCCAGCGACAGCAGGGCCAGCACGGCAGTCAGCACCGGGAAGGCCGCCACGATCAGCACGTTGGTGCACAGGGCGGTCCAGGTGAACACCGGCATCTTCATCAGGGTCATGCCGGGAGCGCGCATCTTCACGATGGTGGCGATCAGGTTGACCCCTGACAGCAGCGTGCCCACCCCCGCAATCTGCAGAGACCAGATGTAGTAATCCACCCCCACGTCCGGGCTGCCCAGGATGCCCGACAGCGGCGGGTAGGCCAGCCAGCCGGTGCGGGCGAACTCGCCCACGAACAGCGAGGCCATCACCAGCACGGCGCCGAAGGTGGTCATCCAGAAGCTGAAGTTGTTCAGGAAGGGGAAGGACACGTCGCGCGCACCGATCTGCATGGGCACGATGTAGTTCATCAGGCCGGTCACGAAAGGCATGGCGACGAAGAAGATCATGATCACGCCGTGCGCCGTGAACACCTGGTCGTAGTGGTGCGGCGGCAGGAAGCCGGTGGCGTCACCAAACGACAGGGCTTGCTGCGCGCGCATCATCAGCGCGTCGGCAAAGCCGCGCAGCAGCATGATCACGCCCAGGATCATGTACATGATGCCGATGCGCTTGTGGTCGATGCTGGTGATCCAGTCGCGCCACAGCGGGCCCCACAGGCGGAACTTGGTCAGCAGGGCCAGCACGGCCAGGCCGCCGAGCGCCACCATGATGAAGGTGCCCAGCAGAATGGGTTCGTGGAACGGGATGGCGTCCCAGGAGAGACGGCCAAAGATAAGCTTCGTCAGGTCAAGATGTTCGAGCATGGTCAGTCTCGCGGGGAAAGAGTAGGGGAGCCGTGTGCGGCCAGGCCGCAGGCATCAGTGGCAGCTCGTGTCACAGGCCGGTGGGGGCATTGGCCCCGTCCAGGTTGCTGCGGTCATTGGGGGTGCACAGTTCGGCTTTCACATAACGTGCGCCGCGCTGCTTCCAGCCTTGGGCTTCGCCCCGGGTGGCCACGCTGAAGTTGTTGGTGCCCATGCCGCCGGCGGCGTCAATGGCCATCATCTCGTTCATGCACATCTTGCTGCTGTCCACACAGCGGTTCAGGATGGCGTTGTACAGATCAGGTGCCACGCTCGCAAAGCGCTGCACCGGGTCGCGTTCGCTGGGCTGCTCCAGCTTCAGGTACTCGGCGCGGCCCAGGGTGCTGCCCGCGCTCTTGTTGGTCTGCACCCATTTTTCGAAGTCGGCGCCGCTCAGGCCATGGAACTTGAAGCGCATGCCCGAAAAGCCGGCGCCGCTGTAGTTGGCCGAGAAACCTTCAAATTCGCCAGCCTGGTTGATCACGGCGTGCAACTGGGTCTGCATGCCCGGCATGGCGTAGATCTGGCCAGCCAGCGCCGGGATGTAGAACGAGTTCATCACCGTCGAGGCCGTGATCTTGAACTGGATCGGCACATCCACCGGGGCGGCCAGCTCGTTCACGGTGGCAATGCCTTGCTCGGGGTAGATGAACAGCCACTTCCAGTCCAGCGCCACCACTTCCACCGTCAGGGGCTTGATGTCGGAGGGCATCTCATGTTGCGCATCCAGGCGGTGCAGCGGGCGGTACGGATCCAGCGTGTGGGTGCTGATCCAGGTCAGCAGGCCCAGCGCGATGATGATCAGCAGCGGGGCGCCCCAGATCACCAGCTCCAGCTGGGTGGAGTGATCCCAGTCCGGTTCGTAGGCCGCAGCCTTGTTGCTCTGGCGGTAGCGCCAGGCAAACACCAATGTCAGCACGATCACCGGAACGATGATCAGCAGCATCAACAAAGTGGACACCACGATCAGGTGGGCCTGCTGGGATGCGATGTCGCCCGAAGGGTTCATCACCACGGTATTGCAACCGGTCAAGAGAACTGCAGCCAGCGGCAGCAATCCCCGAAGGGGCTTGAGGAGGGTCATGCCAGGGAAAAGCAGTATGTGCTATGGAGGGATGGTGCGGTAATCTAGCGCTGCCTGCCGCGTTTGGCGATTGGACGTTTTGTCCCAGGTCAAATGTTGGCGGGGGTTCGCTCTGGGCCTTCCCAGGCGGATGGCACAACTATTTGAGAGGCAAACTATGGTGTCCAGCATGACTCATACCCTCGGCCTTGGCGCCGACGCAAACCTGCCGTCTCAGGACGCAGCCCGCCGTGAGGGCCACGGCGCCCATGGCAGTCCCATCGCCCCCGGCGAGATCGCCGTCGGCGTGATTGTCGGGCGAGCGTCCGAGTATTTCGACTTCTTCGTCTATGCCATCGCTTCGGTGTTGGTCTTTCCCAGCGTCTTCTTTCCCTTCGAGGGGCGTCTGGAAGGCACGCTGTATTCCTTTGTGGTGTTCTCATTCGCCTTCGTGGCCCGCCCGGTGGGCTCGGTGCTGTTCATGGCCATCCAGCGGCACATGGGGCGCGAGGCCAAGCTGACCCTGGCCCTGTTTCTGTTGGGAATCTCCACGGCAGGCATGGCCTTTTTGCCTTCCTATGCGCAATTGGGTGCAGCGTCCATCGTGCTGCTGTCAGCGTTCCGGATCGCCCAGGGCATTGCCCTGGGGGGCTCTTGGGATGGTCTGCCCTCGCTGCTGGCTCTGAACGCGCCCGCCGAGCGCCGGGGCTGGTATGCGATGTTGGGTCAATTGGGTGCGCCCTTGGGCTTCTTCGTCGCCGCCGGCCTGTTCTCCTTCCTGCTGGGCAATCTGGAGTCGTCTGACTTTCTGGAGTGGGGCTGGCGTTACCCCTTCTATGTGGCCTTTGCCATCAACGTGGTGGCCCTGTTCGCCCGCCTGCGTCTGGTGTCGACCAATGAATACGCCCGCCTGCTGGAAGAGCGTGAGCTGCAACCCACCCGGGTGACCGAGCTGGTGCGCTCGCAAGGCCGCAACCTGATCATCGGCGCCCTGGCCGCCCTGGCCAGCTACGCGCTGTTCCACCTGGTCACGGTGTTTCCGCTGTCCTGGATCACGCTGTACTCCAACCGCTCCATCAGCGACTTCCTCATGGTGCAGATGTTTGGCGCCGTGCTGGCGGCCGGTGGGGTGGTGATGTCAGGCCTGATCGCCGACCGCTTTGGCCGCCGTACCACCCTGGGCACCCTGGCCGCCCTGATTGCGCTGTTCAGCGCGGCGGCCCCCACCCTCATGGGCGGCGGGCAGTCGGGGCAGGATGCCTTCATCGTCACCGGCTTCCTGTTGCTGGGCCTTTCTTATGGGCAAGCGGCCGGCGCCGTGACGGCCAACTTCCCTGCCAAGTTCCGCTACACCGGGGCTGCGCTCACCTCCGACCTGGCCTGGCTGGTCGGTGCCGGCTTCGCGCCGCTGGTGGCCTTGGGCCTGTCGGCCCATTTCGGGCTGGCCTATGTGGGGATCTACCTGCTGTCGGGCGCCATCGGCACCCTGGCGGCCCTGAGCCTGAACCGCGCCCTGGAGTTGCGCGACTGAGCTCTGCTGCTCAGTGGCCCTTGCCGTGATCATCCCCCGGCACCATGCCGGGGTGCACGCCAGCCAGGCTGGCCCAGGCGTTCGGCGCACTGGGCCCATGATCGTGCAAAATGTTCGATTTGGCCCTTGGCGAAGGGGCCAGCCCCTTGTCCGGGCCCCATGAGGGGCCCGGTTTTTCTTTCTTTGTGATGCGACTTTCCCATTCCCGAGCGGTCATCCTGATGGTGGCCGTGACCCTCATGTGGTCGATTGCCGGCGTCGTGACGCGACAACTCGAACATGCCCAGAGTTTTGAAGTCACCTTCTGGCGCAGCCTGTTCAATGTGTTGGCCCTGTTGCTGATCCTGCCCCTGGTACAGGGGCGCGCTGTGTACGCCAACATGCGCCATGGCGGTCGAGCGCTGTGGGTGTCGGGGGTGTGCTGGAGCGTGATGTTCACTGCCTTCATGGTGGCCATCATGCTGACCACGGTGGCCAATGTACTGGTCACCATGGCCTTGGGGCCGCTGTTCACGGCCTTGATTGCCCGGGTGTTTCTGGGCCACCGCATCGCCACCCGGACCTGGCTGGCCATCGTGGTGGCGGGCCTGGGTATCGCCTGGATGTACGGCAGCCAACTGGGCCACGCGCCGTGGGTGGGCACCCTGGTCGCCCTGTGTGTGCCGCTGGCGGGTTCGATCAACTGGACCGTGGTTCAGCGCTCGCATGCCCAGGGCCACACCATCGATCTGGTGCCGTCTGTGCTGATCGGCGCCTTGATTTCCGTGCTGACCACCTTGCCGCTGGCCTTTCCGTTCCGCGCCAGTGGCGCCGACCTGGGGTGGCTGGCCTTGCTGGGGGTGGTTCAGCTGGCGATTCCCTGTGTGCTGGCGGTGCGCTGCGCCCGGGTGCTGAAGGCGCCCGAGGTGGCCTTGCTGGCCCTGCTGGAGGTGATTTTCGGCATTCTGCTGGCCTGGCTGGGGGCCGGAGAGCGGCCCGCACCCCAGGTGCTGGCCGGCGGGGCCCTGGTGATCGGGGCCCTGGTATTCAACGAACTATTAGGTTGGAAGGAGCAAAAAGCATGAGCATTTTCAATGGCGATGTGGTGACCGAGGTGCGTGGCCGCATCGGCCTGATCACGCTGAACCGCCCGCGGGCGCTGAATGCGCTGTCCCTGGGCATGGTGCGTGATCTGACCGTGGCCCTGCAGGCCTGGGCGCAAGACCCGGCCGTGCTGGCCGTGGCCATCCGCGGCAGCAACAAAGAGGGCGTTTTCGGTGCCTTCTGTGCCGGTGGCGACATCCGCTTTCTGCACCAGGCGGGCAGCACGGGCGATCCGGATCTGGAGGCCTTCTTCACCGAAGAATACGCACTCAACCACCTGATCCATGCCTACCCCAAACCCTACATCGCCTTCATGGACGGCATTGTCATGGGCGGCGGCATGGGCATCAGCCAGGGCGGCAGCGTGCGCATCGTGACCGAGCGCACCAAGATGGCCATGCCCGAGACCAACATCGGCCTGTTCCCCGACGTGGGGGGCGGCTACTTCCTGTCGCGCTGCCCGGGGCGCGTGGGCGAATGGCTGGCCCTGACGGGCGACACCATCGGCGCCGCAGACGCCCTGGCCTATGGGCTGGCGGATCACTTCCTGCCGGCCGATCGCCAGGCCGGGCTGTGGGAGGCCCTGGCCAGCGGCCCCTGGGAGACGACCGAGGCGCTGCAAGCCTTCTTGCGCGACCAATGGGCGCAGCCCCCTGTGGCCGAGCAGGCCCATCGAGCCGCGGTGGACCAGCATTTCGCCCTGCCGGATGCAACCGCCATCGTGGCCTCGCTCGAGGCGTCGGCTGACGACTGGGCCCGCCACACGGCGGCCACCTTGCGCAAGCGCTCGCCCCTGATGCTGCACGTGGTGCTGGAGCAGATCCGGCGCGCCCGCAGCCTGGACCTGGCCCAAGACCTGCGCATGGAGCGCGACATGGTGCACCGCTGCTTTCACCTGCGCCCAGGCCAGAGCGAGACGGTGGAAGGCATCCGCGCCCTGGCCGTGGACAAGGACCACCAGCCCCGCTGGAACCCGGGCCGGGTCGAAGAGGTGCCAGCCACCCTGGTGGCGCAGTTCTTCAGCAGTCCCTGGTCGGCCTCTGAGCACCCGCTACGTGACCTGAAGGGCTGAGCCACAGGCGTTGCACGCCGGGTTCAGAGCTGTTTGTAGACGACCAGCGCCAGGTCCAGCAAGGTCTGGCGCGGCAGATCTGCCTGCAAGGCGTAGCCGAAATCGCCTTCCACCCAGTAGAACGAGGGCACGGGCCCCTCTTGACTGAAGCTGAACCCTGCCAGCGGGGCCGGGGCCGCTGCAGGCTGGCCGGCGCCGGCTGCCTGGGCCGGCGAGGCGGGCAGGGCACCCAGGTACAGCGTGAGCCGCTGTCCTTGCGCATTCTGGTACATGAACTGGGCGCGCGCTCCGGTGTCGCCGGGCAGCAGTCGCCCGCCCACCAGGGCGTAGCCCTTGGCCTGCAGGTCGGGCAGCTTGAGGGGGCGGCCCAGGCGCTTGGAGAGCCACTGCACCAGGTGCTGCTGCTGGCTGGCATCCACCTCCACCGGGTGTTTCTGTTCTGGTGCGTAGACGGCGTGGGCCACACTGGCCTGCGCCGAGAACTGGCGGCCGGGAGCCCGCTCCAGGGCCAGCTCGTGGTCGCCGCCGGCCTGCTGAAGGCCCCGGCCCCACCAGCCGGCACCAAACGTCAGCAGCACGGCCGCGGCCATGCCAGCCCAGCGGCCCGCACTGCGCCAGCTTTGCTGCCGCCGGGCGGCACGGGCCAGCGTGGCTTGCAACACGGTGGGCGGCGCCTCTTCAAGCACCTCGGTATGCAATGCCTGCAAGGCCAGCCGATCGGCCTGTTGGGCCCGCACCTCGGCTGCTCGGGCTGGATGCTGGGCCAAGGCTTGCCAGGCGGACTCCGTTTCCGCCATCGACAGGCGCTGGTCGATCAGGGCCTGCAACACGTCATCGGGCGGCAGGGCGGGTGGCTTGCCTTGGGGGGGGGAGGAGGGGGTGTCTGACATGGCAGCGGTGGGCAAAAGGGGCGCCTCAATGGGGCCGGCGCTGGGCAAGGGGACGCACCTTGCCAGCCGAGTCTTGCACTGGGGGGTGTGCCGAGGCCTGGGCCTGGGCCGGGGCTTCCAGCAATTCCCGCAGGCGCGCCCGGCCCCTGGACAGGCGCGACATCACGGTGCCCACGGGCACGCCGGTGACGTGGGCCACCTGTTCGTAGCTGAGGTCTTCCAGGCTGACCAGCAGCAGGGTTTCTCGTTGTTCGGGCGGCAGCCGCAGCAGGCAGCGCTGCAGGTCCAGTGCCTGTTCATGGCCGGAGTCGGGGGCGGCCACCCTATCCAGGGCGGCGTCCAGCGGGTGGTCCGGCCCGGGGCTGTCAGCCACGATGTGCAGGGCCGGCCGGCGCAACTGGTTGATGAACACGTTGTGCATCAGCGCGAACAGCCAAGCCCGCAGGTCGGTGCCGGGCAGCCACAGCCGCCACTTGCTGCAGGCCCGTTCCAGCGTGTCCTGCACCAGATCGTCGGCAGCCCAGCGATCGCCCGTCAGCGAGCGCGCATAGCGCCGCAGGCGGGGGATGTGTTCGCTGAGCGCCGTGGCGTTCATGGTGTGGGGTGCTCAGGGCCGTGCCGTGTGCCAGACCTGGTTGAACCCATCGCCCGTGCGGTCACCGGGCTTGCTGTCCTTGGCCCAGTGGTACAAAGGCTTGCCCTTGAAGGCCCACTGCAGCTGGCCGTCGTCACGGGTGATCACGCTGTAGTCGCCTCGGGCCTTGTCGGTGGCATTGGCCTTCAGGGGCGGCCAGTTGGTGGCACAGGCGCCGTTGCAAACGGATTTGCCCGAGCCGGCCGCGTCGCGGTCAAACACATACAGCGTCATGCCGGTGGGGCCCACCAGGGCATCGCCCGACACGGTGGCGGGCGGGGGCGGGGCGCTCATCGAGGCGCAACCACCCAGCAGGGCGGCGGTCAACAGGTTGGCGGCAAGCGCCGAACGGGAAAAATTCAGGGCGTTCATGGTGTTCTCCTGGGTGTGCAGGGGGTCTGCAGTGGGGTGAACACGCGGCAAGCCCGGAATATTCCATGCCGCTGAAAAATAGTTTCAGCCTCAGCGGTTGCGGCTCTTCATGGCCCGCTCGACCTCGCGCTTGCCTTCACGGTCCTTGATCGTGTCGCGCTTGTCGTGCTCGGCCTTGCCCTTGGCCAGGGCCACCTCGCATTTGATCTTGCCGTTCTTCCAGTGCAGGTTGATCGGCACCAGGGTGTAGCCTTTTTGCTCCACCTTGCCGATCAGGCGTTTGATCTCGTCCTTCTTCATCAGCAGCTTCTTGGTGCGGATGGAGTCCGGGCTGACGTGGGTGGAGGCCGATTTCAGCGGGTTGATCATGCAGCCCAGCACGTACAGCTCGCCGTCGCGGATCACGACATAGCCATCGGTGAGCTGGACCTTGCCTTCTCGGGCGGCCTTGACCTCCCAGCCTTCCAGCACCATGCCCGCCTCGAAGCGCTCTTCGAAGAAATAATTGAATGCGGCCTTCTTGTTGTCGGCAATGCGGGTAGAGGTTTCGGGTTTTTTCGCCATGGTGTCCAGATGGGGCGGCAACAAGAGATTGAAAGAGCCGGGCCATCCCGACCCTGCTGTTGCCGCGGCTTGCGGCCGAAGGGCGGCAGCCACTCACTACAATCCGTTTCGCCTGAATCCGCGATTTTAGGCGCCCCGTTGCCTGTGGGGCGCCGAGTTGCGGGCTGGCCCGCAAATTCATGAAAACCGTCAACAAGTCCGTCCTGATCTGGTACACCCCGCAGGAAATGTTCAAGCTCGTCACCGACGTAGCGCAATACCCGCAATTCCTGCCCTGGTGCGACCACGCCCAGGTGTTGGCTCAGCAAGAGGGTGGCATGACGGCCGAGGTGGGCATTGCCTTCAGCGGCATCCGCCAGACCTTTGTCACCGAAAACACCCATGTTGAAGGCCGCGAAGTGGGCATGAAGCTGGTGAAGGGGCCTTTTTCCAATCTCGAGGGAACCTGGCAATTCCTGCCCGTAGGTGACGGCACCCAGCGGGCCTGCCGGGTTGAGTTGGTGCTGAGCTATGGCTTTTCCAACAAGGCCTTGGGCGCCTTGGTGGGGCCGGTCTTCGACAAGATTGCCGGCAGCCTGGTGGATGCCTTTGTCAAGCGTGCCGAGCAGGTGTATGGCTGAGCCCGCCAAAGTGCTTTCCCTCACGGTGGCCATGGCACCGGCACCGCGTCAGGTGCGCGAGCAGTCGGTCTGTCTGCCGGCGCCTGCCACGGTCATGCAGGCGCTGCGCGCCACGGGCTGGCTGGAGGCTGGCGAGGGCGTCGATCTGAACCTTTACACCGTCAGTGTCTGGGGGCGCCGCGTGGGCTGGGAGCAGGCCCTGCGCGAGGGCGACCGCATCGAGCTGTGCCGCGCCCTGGTGGTCGACCCCAAGGTGGCTCGCCGCGAGCGCTTTGCCAAGCAGGGTGCCCGGGGCACCGGTTTGTTTGCCCGGCGCCGGCCCGGGGCTGCGGCCGGCTACGGCGCCTGAAGCGCCTCAGCGGCAGTCTGAGTCGATCGTGGCCTGGGCGCGGCTGACTTCCGCGTTGCGGGCGCTGTCGTCCAGGATGATGCGCTCGCCGTTCTCGTTCACCTGAGCCAGGCGGATGCCCGACTGCAGCGTGGCCATGTTCTGGCGGGCGCGGGCGCAGTTGTCGGCCTTCTGGCTGGCAATGCGGGCCTCTTCAGCCTTCTTCTTGTCGTTTTCTGCCGCTTCGGCCTGGCGCTTGCGCTCTTCCACGGCCTTGTCCAGGCCGCTCTTGCCAGGGGCGGCGGCCTTGGCGGCATCCGGGGCGTCGCTGCGTGCGCCGGCTGCGCCATCGCTGGCCCCTGCGGCATCGCTGGCAGACCGTGCGGGCATGCCGGGCTGCTTCAGGATGCTCTTGGCCGGCACCTCGGGCGGCGGCGCGCGGTCGCTGAACACCTTGCGGCCTTCCTTGTCCAGCCACATCCATTGGGCGAAAGCAGGGGTTCCCGCCAACAACAGGGCGGCGCAAAGCAGCAGCGAAAGTGATCTCATGGCTTGAGTTTATCCTGCCGCCACAGTCCGGCCAAAGGCATGTTCCAAGGGGTCAAGCCGGTAAGGAGGCGCCGACACGGCTACAATCCTTCTTTTGGAGCTTTGACATGCGCCTTCTCGGAAAAGCGCTCACCTTCGACGATGTGTTGCTGGTGCCAGCGTACTCCCAAGTCCTGCCAAAGGACACTTCCCTCGCCACGAAATTCACCCGAAACATCACCCTGAACCTGCCCTTGGTGTCTGCCGCCATGGACACGGTGACGGAAGCCCGCCTGGCGATCGCGATCGCCCAGGAAGGGGGCATCGGGATCGTCCACAAGAACCTCACTGCGCAAGAGCAGGCCGCCCAGGTGGCCAAGGTCAAGCGCTACGAATCCGGCGTGCTGCGCGATCCGGTGGTCATCACCCCTGAGCACACCGTGCTGCAGGTGATGCAGCTGTCCGAGCAACTGGGCATCTCGGGTTTCCCGGTGTGCGACGGTGGCAAGGTGGTGGGCATCGTGACCGGGCGTGACCTGCGTTTCGAAACCCGCTACGACGTCAAGGTCTCGCAGATCATGACGCCGCGCGAAAAGCTCATCACGGTCAAGGAAGGCGCCACCGCCGAAGAAGCCAAGGCCCTGCTGAACAAGCACCGCCTGGAGCGCCTGATGGTCGTCAACGACGCCTTCGAGCTCAAGGGCCTGATCACCGTCAAGGACATCACCAAGCAGACCAGCTTCCCCAACGCCGCACGCGACCCCTCGGGCCGTCTGCGCGTGGGTGCGGCTGTCGGCGTGGGTGAGGGCACCGAGGAGCGTGTCGAAGCCCTGGTCAGGGCCGGCGTCGATGCCATCGTGGTCGACACCGCCCACGGTCACAGCAAGGGCGTGATCGAGCGCGTGCGTTGGGTCAAGCAGAACTACCCCCAGATCGAAGTCATCGGCGGCAACATCGCCACCGGCGCGGCTGCGCTGGCCCTGGTGGAAGCCGGTGCCGACGCCGTCAAGGTCGGTATCGGCCCGGGCTCGATCTGCACCACCCGCATCGTGGCCGGTGTGGGCGTGCCCCAGATCATGGCCATCGACAACGTGGCCAGCGCCTTGAAGGGCACCGGCGTGCCCCTGATCGGTGACGGCGGTATCCGCTACAGCGGCGACATTGCCAAGGCTTTGGCCGCAGGCGCTTCCACCGTGATGATGGGTGGCATGTTTGCAGGCACCGAAGAAGCCCCTGGCGAAGTGATCCTGTTCCAGGGCCGCAGCTACAAGAGCTACCGCGGCATGGGCAGCATCGGCGCCATGCAGCAAGGCAGTGCTGACCGCTACTTCCAGGAGTCCAGCACCGGCAATCCGAATGCCGACAAGCTGGTGCCTGAAGGCATCGAAGGCCGCGTGCCCTACAAGGGCTCGATGGTCTCCATCGTGTACCAGATGGCTGGCGGCATCCGGGCCTCCATGGGCTACTGCGGCTGCGGCACCATCGCCGAAATGCATGAGCGCGCCGAATTCGTCGAGATCACCTCGGCCGGCATCCGCGAAAGCCACGTGCACGACGTGCAGATCACCAAAGAAGCGCCCAACTACCGCGCCGAGTAAGCGAAGCCCCTGCGATGCAACACCAGAAAATCCTCATCCTCGACTTCGGCTCCCAGGTCACCCAGCTGATCGCACGTCGCGTGCGCGAAGCCCATGTGTTCTGCGAGGTTCATCCCTGCGACGTGTCTGACGAATGGATTCGCCAATATGCGGCCGATGGCCAGCTCAAAGGCGTGATCTTGTCCGGCAGCCATGCCAGCGTCTATGAAGAAACCACCGACAAGGCCCCGCAGGCCGTGTTCGAGCTGGGGATTCCGGTGTTGGGCATCTGCTATGGCATGCAAGCCATGGCGCACCAACTGGGTGGCAAGGTGGAGGGTGGCCACAAGCGCGAATTCGGCTTTGCCGCCGTGCGCGCCCGGGGCCACACCCGTCTGCTCGAAGGCATCCAGGACTTCGTCACCGACGAAGGCCACGGCATGCTCGACGTGTGGATGAGCCACGGCGACAAGGTCACCGAGCTGCCCCCGGGCTTCAAGCTCATGGCCAGCACCGACAGCTGCCCCATCGCCGGCATGGCCGACGAAGACCGCCGCTTCTACGCCGTGCAGTTCCACCCCGAAGTCACGCACACCAAGCAGGGCCCGGCCCTGCTGCAGCGTTTCGTGCTGGGCATCTGCGGCGTCTCCCCTGACTGGATCATGGGCGACTACATCAGCGAGGCGGTCGAAAAGATCCGCCAGCAGGTGGGCGACGAAGAGGTGATCCTGGGCCTGTCGGGCGGTGTGGACTCCAGCGTGGCCGCCGCGCTGATCCACCGCGCCATCGGCGACCAGCTGACCTGTGTCTTCGTCGACCACGGTCTGCTGCGCCTGAACGAGGGCGACATGGTGATGGAGATGTTTGAAGGCAAGCTCCACGCCAAGGTGATCCGGGTCGATGCCTCCGATCTGTTCCTGGGCCAACTGGCCGGCGTCAGCGAGCCCGAAGCCAAGCGCAAGATCATCGGCCGCGAGTTTGTCGAGGTCTTCAAATCCGAAGCCGCCAAGCTCAAGGCCGGCAATGGCGGCCACAAGGGCGCCACCTTCCTGGCCCAGGGCACCATCTACCCCGACGTGATCGAGTCGGGCGGTGCCAAGAGCAAGAAGGCCGTCACCATCAAGAGCCACCACAACGTGGGTGGCCTGCCCGAGCAATTGGGCCTGAAACTGCTCGAACCCCTGCGCGAGCTGTTCAAGGACGAAGTGCGTGAGCTGGGCGTGGCCCTGGGCCTGCCCCACGACATGGTCTACCGCCACCCCTTCCCAGGCCCCGGCCTGGGGGTGCGCATCCTGGGCGAGGTCAAGAAGGAATACGCCGACCTGCTGCGCCGTGCCGACGCGATCTTCATCGAAGAGCTGCGCAACTTCCGCGACGAGGCCACCGGCAAGACCTGGTACGACCTGACCAGCCAGGCCTTCACCGTCTTCCTGCCCGTCAAGAGCGTGGGCGTGATGGGCGACGGCCGCACCTACGACTATGTGGTGGCCCTGCGCGCCGTACAGACCAGCGACTTCATGACCGCCGACTGGGCCGAGCTGCCCTACGCGCTGCTCAAGAAGGTCTCCAGCCGCATCATCAACGAGGTGCGCGGCATCAACCGCGTCACCTACGACGTCAGCTCCAAGCCGCCGGCGACGATCGAGTGGGAGTGATCCTGCCTCGGGCATGGCCTAACAGCCCATGACCAGAAACCAGAAAGCCCGCGTGAACGCGGGCTTTCTGTGTTTTGGGGCTGACGTTTCGCAAGGAGACCGTTTCACCCCATCCCGAACAAGCCCCCCTCATCCAGCAACTCGAACGCAATCTCAGGGCGCTGCTCCAGGCTTTTCTTGATGGCGGCGGGGATGGCCTGGCGGGTTTTCTTGCACAGGCCGGGCTGCTCGTGGACCAGGATGGTGATGCCGCGCAGGGTGCGCACCTCGTTGGGGCTGGTGCTGATGGTCAGGCGGATGCCGAGCTGCTGCTCCAGGCGCTCCTCGATGCGGCGCAGATCGCTGAGGCTGCCCAGGTTTTCCAGCCGCTGCAGCAGGCGCTTTTCCTCCTCGCGGGTCAGGCGCAGCACGCGCAGGTCGCCGCTGGGGTTCTGCAGCAGTTCGTCGCGCCCGCAGACGCAGGCGCCGGGCGGGCATTCGGTGCGGATCGGAAATGGAGGTGTGGGAGACATCACTGCGCTGCGGGCCTTCATGGGTGAGACCCTTGTGGCTGGGCATCTTACTGAATCTGCAATGCCCCGGCGGCGGGCAGGCCACCGCGCACCGAGGCGACGGCGCCACGGCCTCTATGATGCTGCCAGGCCCGTCCGGGCCGTTTGCTTCCAACCTCCATGGCCAAGATCGTTCTCTACTGCCAACCCGGCGCCAAACAGACCCAGCTGATGGGCACCCATGATGGCAAGCCCAAGATCCAACTCAAGGCGCCGCCGGTGGACGGCGAGGCCAACAAGGCGCTGATCGCTTTTGTGGCCCAGCGCTGTGGGGTGTCCAAGTCGGCGGTCACCATCGAGCTGGGCAGCAGCGGGCGTACCAAGCGGGTGGCGGTCGACGGGCTGGACGATGCCGCACTGCGGGCCTTGTTCGGGCTGTGACGGGGGCCCGTTCGGGGCGGGGCGGCGGCTCGCTTTACCTTCCTGTGACGCTGCGCAAGCCGTGATGTCACGCTGGGCTGGCACACTGGGTGGCTTGCAAGCCTCAGATTTTTCATGAACTTTGAATTCAAACGCCTGATCCGCCCAGGGATCGCGGTCGGGGTATTGGCCATCGCCCTGGTGGTGGGCAAGAAGACCTTTTTCGCGCCGCCACCGGCCCCCGCCTACATCACGGCCCCGGTCGCCCGGGCCGACATCGAAGACACCGTGCTGGCCAACGGCACGCTCAAGGCCTTCAAGCAGGTCAGCGTGGGCGCCCAGGTGTCGGGCCAGGTCAAGTCACTGAAAGTGGCCTTGGGTGACGTCGTTCACAAGGGCGACCTGGTGGCCGAGATCGACTCCCTCACCCAGCAGAACACCTTGCGCAACAACGAGGCCGCCCTGGCCAATGTGCAGGCGCAGCTGCGTTCCGCTGAGGCCACCCTGACCCAGGCCGAACTGGCCTTGAAGCGGCAGCAGCAGATGCGCGCCTCGGAGGCCAGCTCGCAAGCCGACCTGGAGGCCGCCCTGGCCACTGAAAAGACCAGCCGGGCCAGCGTGGAGGCGCTGCGCGCCCAGGTGGACCAGGCCAAGGTGGCCGTGGACACCGCCCGCGTCAACCTGGGCTACACCCGCATCGTGTCGCCCATCGACGGGCAGGTGGTGGCCCTGGTGACGGAAGAGGGCACCACCGTCAACGCCAACCAGTCCACCCCCACCATCATCATCGTGGCCAAGGTCGACACCATGACCGTCAAGGCCTCGATCTCCGAGGCCGATGTCACCTCGGTCAAGCCGGGCCAGCGGGTGTATTTCACCATCCTGGGCGAACCCCAGAAGCGCTACGACGCCACCTTGCGCACCATCGAGCCGGCCACCGACAGCATCAGCACCTCCACCACCAGCAGTTCGTCGAGCAGCAGTTCCAGCAGCACCTCCACCAGCAGCGCCACGGCCATCTATTACAACGGCCTGTTCGATGTGCCCAACCCCGACAACAAGCTGCGCATCTCGATGACCGCCATGGTCTACATCGTGCGTGGCCAGGCCAAGAACGCTCTGACCGTGCCCGTGGGCGCGCTCAGCGCCCGCCAACGTGACGGCAGCTACCGCGTCAGTGTGCTGGGTGGCGATGGGCAGGTGCAGGCTCGCACGGTGCACGTGGGCATCAACAACAACGTGACGGTGGAGATCCTGGACGGCCTGAACGAGGGCGAGAAGGTGGTGCTGGGCAGCGCCGCCGGGGCCCCTTCGGCCACAGGCGAGCAGCGCAGCATGCGCCCGCCGCCGGGTGGGTTCTGACATGAGCGCGCACCCAACACCGGGCAGCGCGGCCCTGAACCAGGCTTCGGCTGCGGCACAGCCCCTGCTGTCGCTGCAGGGCGTGTGGCGTGAGTTCCTGGTGGGCGACAGCCCGCTGGCCGTGCTGAAAGACATCCGGCTCGAGGTGGCCGCGGGCGAGATGATCGCCATCGTGGGCCAGTCGGGCTCGGGCAAGTCCACACTGATGAACCTGATCGGCTGCCTGGACCAGCCCAGCCGAGGCAGCTACCAGATCAACGGCCGCGAAGTGGGCAGCCTGCACGCCGATGAGCTGGCTGCGCTGCGGCGCGAGCATTTCGGCTTCATCTTCCAGCGCTACCACCTGCTGGGCGACCTGTCGGCCGCCGGCAACGTAGAGGTGCCCGCCATCTACGCCGGCTCGGGCGCCCGTGAGCGCCGGGCCCGTGCTCTCGCCCTGCTGGAGCGGCTGGGCCTGGCCGGGCGCACCTCGCACGTGCCGGGCAAGCTGTCGGGTGGCCAGCAACAGCGGGTGTCGATCGCCCGTGCGCTGATGAACGGCGGCAGCGTCATCCTGGCCGACGAGCCCACCGGCGCACTGGACACCCAGTCAGGCGCCGAGGTGATGAAGATCCTGGCCGAGCTGCATGCGCTGGGCCACACCATCATCCTGGTCACGCACGACATGCAGGTGGCCAGCCACGCCCAGCGCATCGTCGAACTGCGCGATGGCGAGGTCGTGTCCGACCGCCCGAACACGCCCACCCACGGGGCCTCCGAGGCCCTGGTCGACGACTCCGTCGCCCAGATGCTGAGCCCGGCCCAACACGTGCGCCAGGGCGCCTGGGCCGCCTTCGGAGCCTGGGCCGATCGCCTGGGCGAGGCCTTCCGCATGGCCTTGCTGGCCATGAATGCCCACCGCCTGCGCACCCTGCTGACCATGCTGGGCATCATCATCGGCATTGCCTCGGTGGTGTCGGTGGTGGCCTTGGGCGAGGGCTCGCGCCAGAAGGTGCTGGCCAACATCAGCTCCATCGGCACCAACACCATCGACGTTTACTCGGGCACGGGCTTTGGCGACCCGCGCGCGGCCCGCATCCAGACCCTGAGCCCGGCGGACGCCGATGCGCTCAAGGAGCAGAGCTACGTCGACAGCGTCACCCCCAATGTGCAGGCCTCGGTCACGGCGCGCTACGCCAACATCGATGCCTCGGTGCAGGTCACGGGCGTGGGCGAGCAGTATTTCCGCGTCAAAGGCCTGCAGATGGCTGGCGGCACCGCCTTCAGCGATGCCGCCGTACAGGCCTACGCGCAGGTGGCCGTGATCGACGAGAACGCGCGCAAGAAGCTGTTCCCCAACACCAACCCGGTGGGCCAGGTGCTGCTGCTGGGCAGCATGCCCGTCTATGTGGTGGGCGTGACGGCCAAGAAGGACGGCGGCTTCGGCCCCAGCATGGAGACCCTCAACGTCTTTGTGCCCTACACCACGGCCATGCGTCGCCTGATCGGCCAGGGCTACCTGCGCAGCATCACGGTGCGGGTGGACGACAGCACCTCGATGGCGGCGGCCGAACAAGGCATCAACCAGTTGATGGAGCGCCGCCACGGGCGGGTGGACTTCTATGTGCTCAACACCGACAGCATCCGCCAGACCATCGAAAGCACCACCCGCACGCTCACGTTGCTGGTGTCGTCGATCGCCGTCATCTCTTTGGTGGTGGGCGGCATCGGTGTGATGAACATCATGCTGGTGAGCGTCACCGAGCGCACCGGCGAGATCGGCGTGCGCATGGCGGTGGGGGCCCGGCAAAGCGACATCCAGCAGCAGTTTCTGATCGAGGCCGTGCTGGTCTGTCTGTTGGGCGGTGTGCTGGGCATCTCACTGGCCCTGGGCTTTGGCGCCCTGTTCAAGCACTTCAGCAACAACTTCACGCTGGCGTTTTCCACCTCGGCGATGGCGGCGGCCTTTCTGTGCTCCACCCTCATCGGTGTGGTGTTCGGCTTCCTGCCGGCACGCAGCGCGGCCCGGCTGAACCCTGTCGAAGCCTTGGCCAGAGACTGACCCCAGATGGCCGCCCCCGGACACAAGGCGCTGCGGCGCAACGACTTCATGATGGATTCTTCTTATTCAAAGCCAACCACACCGGGCCAATGGCGACCCGGGCTGCCGCTCGCTTTGGCGCTTGCTTTGGCCCTGGCCTTGGGGGCCTGCACTTCGGTGCGTACCCCCTACCAGGCCCCGCAGCTGGCGGTGCCCGGCACCTGGTCGAACAAGGGCGCGGTGGTGACGGCTCCTGCCGATGTGCCCGACGCCTGGTGGGGGGCCTTTGGCGACCCGCAACTCAACACCCTGGTCGAGGCGGCCCTGAGCCGCAACAACGACCTGGCCGTGGCCGCCCTCAAGGTGCGCAAGGCGCGCCTGCAGGCCGAACTGGCCGAACGCAACCGTTGGCCCACCCTCAGCGGCAGTGTCAGCACCCAGGCCCAGAAGCCGCTGGAAGGCGGGGCCAGCACCCGCAGCAGCGGGGCCAGCGTTTCGGTCAGCTACGAGGCCGACCTGTGGAACCGCCTGGGCAGCCTGAGCGATGTGTCGCGCTGGGAGTCGCTGGCCACCGAGCAGGACCGCCAGGCCACCCGCCTGAGCCTGATCGGCAGCGTGCTGCAGGCCTACTGGCAACTGGCCTACCTGAACCAGCGCATCAGCACCGGCGAGCAAAGCGTGGCCTATGCCGAGAAAACCCGTGACCTGGTGCAGGCCCAATACCGGGCTGGTGCGGTGTCGGCCCTGGAGGCCAGCGAGGCCGAACGCACGGTGCTGAGCCAGCGCGCCACCCTGGCCGACCTGCAACAGCAGCGCCTGAGCGCCCGCACCACCCTGGCCCTGCTGTTCGATGTGGCTCCGGGCGACACCGCACTCCAGCCCTGGCTGGGTGCCGAGCCGCAGCGCCTGCCGTTGCAGGCCATGCCCGAGGTGGCGCCCGGCCTGCCGGCGCAGCTGCTGGCCCGCCGCCCCGACCTGCGTGCGGCAGAACTGCGCCTGCGTGAGACCCTGGCCAGCGCCGATGCCGTGGCCGCCAGCTACTACCCGGCGCTCACCCTCACCGGGGCTCTGGGCAGCAGCAGCCTGGCCCTGGGGCAGGTGCTGTCCAACCCCTATGCCTTGCTGGGCGCAGGCGTGAGCCTGCCGTTTCTGCAGGTCAACACGATGAAGCTGAACAACGCCATCGCCCGCACCCAGTACGAGAGTGCGGTCGTCAGCTACCGCCAGACGCTTTACTCGGCCCTGGGCGATGTCGAGAACGCGCTGGGCACCCGCAGCGCCCTGGCCCAGCAAGGGGAGCTGTTGGCCGGCTCGCTGGCGGCCAGCCGGCGCAGTGAGCAGTTGTACGAGGTGCGCTACCGCCAGGGCTCGGTGGCCCTGAGCCTGTGGCTCGATGCCCAGGAGACACGGCGCACTGCCGAGACCGCCTGGGCGCAGAACCAGCTGTCGCAGCTCAAGAACCAGGTCACCCTGTACCTCGCCCTGGGGGGCAGCGCGCAGCCGGCGCAGTGATGGCCTGATGTGGCTTGGCGGGGTTTGACATGGCTTGACGCGGCTCCAGGGCATGAGAAGGGCGAAATCAGTTTCACAATAGCGCACTTGTCACGCTCTGACGCCAAGAGGTTCTTCTCATGTACCTGCCCCCGCAATTCGCCAGTTCGGACCCGGCGCTGGCCCATGCGCTGATGCGCGAGCACCCGCTGGCCAGTCTGATCTCGAACGACGATGACGGCCTGCCCTATGTCACCCATCTGCCGCTGCATCTGGTGGCCGAGGGCGGGGCAGGGGGTGATGCAGAGGGGGGGCCGCGGTTGCTGGGCCACTGTGCCCGGGCCAACCCGCATTGGCGCTACCTGCAGCAGCGCCCGCGCGCGGTGGTCACCTTCATGGGGCCGCAGGCCTACCTGTCGCCTGCCGTCTACCCCGATCTGGCCCGGGTGCCCACCTGGAACTACCTGGCCGTGCACGCCACCGTGCAGGCCCGTCTGCTGGACGAGGCCGAGGCCAAGGACGCCTTGCTCAAGCACTTGATTGCCGATCACGAGCCGGCCTACGCCGACCAATGGCATGGGCTGGACGCCGATTGGCGCCAGGGCATGCTGCGCGGCATCGTGGCCTTCGAGCTCAGCGTCGAGGCGCTGCAGTGCAAGCTCAAGCTCAACCAGCACCGGCCCGAATCGCATGCCGCCATGCTCCAGGCCTACCGCAGCGCCGACAACGACGGCGCGCGGGGGCTGGCCGATTGGATGCAACGTCTGGGCCTGGTCCCACAGGAGGGTGTGTGATGCGCGGTGGAATCGGTTTGATCGGATTGGTGCTGGCCCTGGTCATCACGGGCCTGCTGGTGAAGCGGCAACTGGGCACAGCCGTGGCCACGCCCCCCTTGGTGCGGCCAGCGCTGCCCGGTGCAGCCGGGGCCCCACCGGCAGCTGTGCCCCTGAACCCGTTGCCCCAGCAGACCAAGGAGGCGGTCGACGCCCTGATGCAAAAGCCCCGGCCCATGCCGGAGGAGCCTTGAGGGCACCATGACGACCACCACGACCACCACCATCGACCCGGTGCTGCCTGACCCGCAGTCCACCCTCGACCACGCCTTCATGCAACTGGCCCTGGCCGAGGCCCGGCTGGCCGCGGCCGCGGGCGAGGTGCCGGTGGGCGCGGTGGTGGTCAAGGACGGGCGGGTGATCGGCCGGGGCCACAACCAGACCATTGCCCGCCACGACCCCAGCGCCCATGCCGAGATCGTGGCGCTGCGCGAGGCCGGCGCAGCGCTGGGCAATTACCGGCTCGACGGCTGCAGTCTGTACGTCACGCTGGAGCCCTGCGCCATGTGCAGCGGGGCCTTGCTGCAGGCCCGTCTGGCCCGGGTGGTGTTTGGTGCGGCCGAACCCAAGACCGGGGCGGCCGGCTCGGTGCTCAATCTGTTTGCCCAGGCCCGGCTCAACCACCAGACCACGGTGCAGGGCGGCGTGGCCGAACACGACTGCAGCGTGGCGCTGCAGCATTTCTTCCAGGCCCGGCGCACGGCCCAGCGCGAGCAGGCCCGGGCCGCCCACCCCTTGCGCGACGACGCCGTGCGCACGCCCGACAGCGCCTTTGCTGAGCTGCCGGGCTACCCCTGGGCGCCCCGTTACCTGAGCGATCTGCCCGCCCTGGCCGGCCTGCGCCTGCATTACCTCGACGAAGGGCCGGCGGACGCGCCCCTCACCTGGCTGTGCCTGCATGGCAACCCGGGCTGGAGCTACCTGTACCGCCACATGCTGCCGGTGTGGCTGGCGGCGGGCCACCGGGTGGTGGCCCCCGACATGCCCGGTTTCGGGCGCAGCGACAAGCCCAAGAAGCCGGCAGCCCACGGTTTCGAATGGCATCGGCAGGTGCTGCTGGAGCTGGTGCAGCGCCTGGATTTGCAGCGCGTGGTGCTGGTGGTGCAGGACTGGGGCGGCATCCTGGGCCTCACCCTGCCCATGGCCGAGCCGGCGCGCTACCAGGGCCTGCTGGCCATGAACACGCTGCTGGCCACCGGCGAAGAGCCCCTGTCCAAAGGCTTTCTGGCCTGGCGCGAGATGTGCCGCAGCAAACCGCTGTTCGATGTGGGGCGCCTGATGGCGCGTGCCGTGCCCAGCCTCAGCGCGGCGGAGTGTGCGGCCTACAACGCCCCGTTTCCCGATCGCGGGCACCGCGCGGCGCTGCAGGCCTTCCCGCCCATGGTGCCCGAGCACCCTGACGCCGCCGGGGCTGCGCTGTCGCGCCAGGCGCGCGATTTCTGGCAGCAGCAGTGGAGCGGCCGCAGCATGATGGTGGTGGGGGCGGCCGACCCGGTGCTGGGGTTGCCGGTGATGCAGCGCCTGCGCCAGCAGATACGCGGCTGCCCTGAACCCTGGGTGCTGCCCGAGGCCGGGCATTTTGTACAAGAGCACGGCGAGCCGATTGCCCGCCGGGCTGTGGAATACTTCAGGCCATGAACCCCGGTGGCTGCAGGCCACCGCCCAACCACGGAGCCGCGGCCCCAAGCCGGCGGACAAGCACTTTGTCAGAGCACGACGATCACGACCACGCCGCCTGCGGCCACGACCACGGCCCCAAGCACATCTACATCTTCTCGCCTTCGAGCGCGGTGCGCGACAAGGCGGCCTTCCGCCGTGGTGTGGCCCGGCTGCGTGCCATGGGGCATGAGGTGGAGATCGACCCCGACGCGCTGGCCAGCCACACGCGCTTCGCCGGCGATGACGAAACCCGGCTGGCCGCCATCAGCCGGGCGGCTGCCAGCGGGGCCGACATCGCCTTGATCTCGCGCGGCGGCTATGGCCTGACGCGCCTGCTGCCCCAGCTGCCTTACAAGGCGATTGCCAAGGCCATCGAGCGCGGCACCGAGTTTGTCGGCATCAGCGATTTCACCGCCTTCCAGAACGCCGTTCTGGCCAAGACGGGCGCCATCACCTGGGCTGGGCCGGCCCTGGGGGCCGACCTGGGCACCGAAGAAGAGCCCGACGACATCATGCTGGCCTGCCTGGACGACCTGTTCAGCGGCCATGGCGAGGGCGCTGGCTGGGAACTGCCTCGCCCGCGCAAGGGCACGGCTGCGGCCGCGGCAGCCCCTGTGCAAAAGCCCTTCACGGTCAAGCAAGGCACGCTGTGGGGTGGCAACCTGGCGGTGCTGTCCAGCCTGATCGGCACCCCCTACCTGCCCGACATCAAGGGCGGCGTGCTGTTCTTCGAGGACATCGGCGAACACCCTTATCGCCTGGAGCGCTTGCTCACGCAGTGGCTGCACGCCGGCCTGCTGGCCCGTCAGAAGGCCATCGTGCTGGGCCAGTTCAACGAATACAAGCTCACCGCCCACGACAAGGGCTTCAAGCTGGACTCGGTGGTGCAATGGCTGCGCAGCCAGCTCAAGGTGCCGGTGCTCACCGGGTTGCCACACGGCCACGTGCCCACCAAGGTGTTGCTGCCGGTGGGCGCTCCCGTGTCGCTGTCGGTGGACGAGCGTGATGCCTTGCTGTTCTGGGGCCATCTGCGCTGAAGTCGGGTCGTCTGGCCCGGCCAGCACCTCGGGGACAAGAGCGACCGACCGGGTCGGGCAGGGCGCTGCATAATCGCCGCTCGCTGCAGGGCCTGTCCTGCCAGTAGGAGACCAGGGTGAAGAACTACGCATCGCACTACATCAACGGCCAATGGGTGGCCGCACACAGCGCCGACCGCTTTCCGGTGCACGACTCGAGCACCGAAGAGGTGTTTGCCTGCGTGCCCGCTGGTGACGCCGATGAGGCCGCCAATGCGGTGCTTGCCGCCCGTGCGGCCTTCGAGGCCTGGGCCGCCACACCGGTGGAAACCCGGGCCGCTCTGCTCGACAAGGTGGCGGCCGGCCTCAAGGCCCGCACCGACGAACTGGCCCTGACCATCGCCCGCGAAGTGGGCATGCCGCTCAAGCTGGCCCGCGCCGTCCAGGTGGGCGGCCCGACCTGGGGCTGGGGCCATTTCGCCAAGGTGGCCCGGGGTTTCGAGTGGGAGCAACAGGTGGGCAACTCGCGCGTGCTGCGCGAGCCCATCGGCGTGGTGGCCTGCATCACGCCCTGGAACTTTCCGCTCAACCAGATCACGCTCAAGGTGGCGGCGGCACTCGCGGCCGGCTGCACGGTGGTGCTCAAGCCCAGCGAAATCGCCCCCGTGAACGCCATGATCCTGGCCGAGATCATCCATGAGGCGGGCTTCCCGCCTGGGGTGTTCAACCTGGTGAACGGGGCCGGCCCGGTGGTGGGCGAGGTGCTGGCCAGCCACCATGAGGTCGACATGGTGAGCTTCACCGGCTCCACCCGGGCCGGCAAGCGTGTGGCCGAGCTGGCGGCCCACAGCGTCAAGCGCGTGGCGCTGGAGCTGGGGGGCAAGTCGGCCAGCGTGGTGCTGCCCGATGCCGATTTTCCGGCCGCCATCAAGGGCAGCGTGTCGGCCTGCCTGCTCAACAGCGGGCAGACCTGTTCGGCCCACACCCGGCTGCTGGTGCCCGAAGATCGCTACGACGAGGTCAAGGCGCTGGCCCAGGCGGCGATCGCCCGTTTTGCCATCGGCCCCAGCCTGGACGAAGCCAGCAAGCTGGGCCCTTTGATCAGCGCGGCCCAGCGCGACCGGGTGCTGGGCTTCATCGAGCAGGACCTGCGCGAGGGCGCCGAGCTGGTGGCCGGCGGGCCGGAACGGCCGGCCTTCGACAAGGGGTATTTCGTTCAACCTACCATCCTGCGGGTGAAGCCTGGGGACACCCTGGCGCGTGAGGAGATCTTCGGCCCGGTGCTGGTCATCATCACCTACCGCGACGAAGAAGAAGCCATCCGCATTGCCAACGACACCCTCTATGGCCTGGGCGGCGGCGTCTGGAGTGCTGACGAGGCCCATGCCGTGGCCGTGGCCCGCCGCATCCGCACCGGGCAGATCGACATCAACGGGGGGCCTTTCAACCCCCAGGCCCCGTTCGGGGGTTACAAGCAATCGGGCAACGGGCGTGAGAACGGCATCTACGGCTTCGAGGAGTTCCTGGAGTACAAGTCGCTGCAGTTCCAGCCGGCTTGATGCCTGGGCCCCGTCTCTGACACCTTGCACGAAAGACCGCCATGACTGAAGACCGCCATGTTTACGAACCGGCCCAGGGCCATGGCCTGCCGCACGACCCCTTCAACGCCATCGTGGGGCCGCGCCCCATCGGCTGGATCTCCACCTGCTCGGCTGCCGGGGCGCTGAACCTGGCGCCGTACAGCTTTTTCAACGCCTTCAATTACGTGCCGCCCATCGTGGGCTTTGCCAGCATTGGCTACAAGGACACGGTGCGCAACATCGAGGAGACCGGCGAGTTCGTCTGGAACCTGGTGAACCGGCCGCTGGTCGAGCCCATGAACCAGAGCTGCGCCGCGGTGCCGCCCGAGGTCAGCGAGTTCGAACTCACGGGGCTGACGCCGCTGCCCTCGCGCCTGGTGAAACCGCCCCGGGTGGGCGAAAGCCCGGTCAACTTCGAATGCCGCCTCACCCAGTTGATCCAGCTCCAGACAGCGGCCCATGAGGCCGTGCCCACCTGGCTGGTGCTGGGCGAGGTGGTGGCGGTGCACATCGAGCGCAGCCTGCTGCGCGACGGCGTCTTTGACACGGCCGCAGCCGGCCCCGTGCTGCGCGGCGGCGGCCCGGCCGACTACTTCAGCGTCGGGCCTGAGCAGCTGTTCAAGCTGTACCGACCGCGCTGAGCGTGGGCGTGAACGTGGGCGCAGACGACGACACCCCTGGCCCGGCCCAGGCGGCCCCGGGTCCGCTGGTGCGCGAAGACGAGGTGGAGTTCACAGCCATCCGGGCCCAGGGCGCGGGCGGCCAGAACGTCAACAAGGTGTCCAGCGCGGTGCACCTGCGCTACAGCATTCCCGAGGCGTCACTGCCCGACGATCTGAAGGAGCGGCTGCTGGGGCTGCGCGACCACCGCATCACCGCCGACGGGGTGGTGGTGATCAAGGCCCAGACCCAGCGCAGCCAGGAGCAGAACCGCCTGGAGGCCTTGCAAAGACTGCAGGCCTTGATCGACTCGGTGGCGGTGCCCCCCAAGACGCGGCGTCCGACCAAGCCCACCCGTGGTTCACGACTGCGCCGCCTGCAAGACAAAAACCAGCGGGGCCTGGTCAAACAGCAGCGCAGCCGCCCACGCGATGAGGGCGGTGCCTGAGCCTGTTGCGCCGCTGCTGCAGCCCGCGCGCGGACAATCTGCAATTCGGAATCCGGCTTGACTGCCGTTGCCGGTTTGCATTTATCATTCGCGCAAGGGAGATGATATGAAACAAATTGTTCAATCCTTGCGCTCCAGCCAAGCCCAGCGACAGGGGCAGATCGCCCGCATCCTGATCGTGTTGGGTCTTTCCGCTGCCTGGGGGCACATGGCTGGCCATTCGATGGGCCTCAGCAACCAGAGTGCGTCTGCGCTCACCCCGATCAGCATTTTGGCGTTGGTCGCCGGTTTTGCACTGGCGGCCCTGACACGACAAGAGCTGAAGGCCTGCCTGGCCCAGCAACAGGCGGCCGCGGAAGACACCATGCACGTGTCGATTGCAACGCGCAGACTGCAATTGATTCACGGCAGCCGCACCGCCGACCCCCAACACTGAACAGAACCCTGCGCCCAGGCCAAGCCCCACGGGCTTGATGGGCTCGCCCGGCACGGCCTGGGTGCCTCGGGTGCTTCAACTGCGACACAATCGAGGGCTTGACGACGCATTTTTCGCGCGTGCTGCCCATGATCCCCATCAAAACCGAATCCGCCTGGCGCGGCACCTCCGACTGCCGTGCCTGCGCCGTGCGCGACATGGCGCTGTTTGCCGAACTCGATGAGCGCGACTTCGCTCAGATCCATGCCCCGATCGACGACCTCGAATACAAGACCGGCGAGTCCTTGTACTCGGAGGGGCAGGGTGCCCAGGGTGTTTTCACGCTGCGCAAAGGGCTGTTGAAACTGGTTCGGCTCACCTCCGACGGGCGCCAGCGCATCGTGCGCGTGGTGCGGCCCGGCGATGTCGCGGGGCTGGAGGCCTTGGTTACACGCCGTTACGACAGCGAAGCCGTGGCGCTCTCGGATGTGCTTGTGTGCCGGATACCGCTGACGGTCTTGCAGGGTCTGGCCACCCACAGCCCACGCCTGCATGGTGCCCTGATGGGCAAATGGCAAGGGGCCCTGAAAGCAGCGGACGATTGGTTGGCCGAACTCAATTTCGGCTCGGCCCGCCAGCGTGTCAGCCACCTGGTGCGCAAAATGCAGTCCGCTGAGCAGCCTGACGAGGTGCTGCTGTTCCGGCGCGAAGACATGGGGGCCATGCTGGACTTGAAGCTGGAGACGGTCAGCCGCGAGGTCAGCGCCCTGGTCCGCGACGGCATTCTCGAGCCCCTGGACCGGCTCGGGCGGCGCTACCGGTTGCTGGACGACACAGGCCTGCAGGCCCTGCAGCAGGGCGACTGAAGCCTGCGTGACCGGTTCAGTCCGCTTGCGGGGGCTTGACGATCAGCACCGGCACGGGTGATGCCTGCAGCAGGTCGTGCGACACCGACCCCTCCAGCACGGTGCGCAGCAGGCTCTTGCCGTGCCCACCCATCACCACCATGGCACAACGCTTGAGCTCGATCAGATCGAGCAGGGCCGGCACCGGGTCGCCCGTCACCACCTCGGTGTGGTGCGGTACACCGGCCGCATGCAGCAAGGCCTGGGCTTTTTCCAGGGCATGGCTGCCGGCCGCGGTGCTGATCTGCTCGATCACCTCGGGGTTGGGCGCCTTCACCAGCTCGTACAAGGTGGCAGGCGTTTGCACATTGGCCAGCAGCAGATGGGCCTGCAGGCCGTCGTGGGCCAATCGGATGGCAAAGCGGACGGCATCCAGAGACAAATCGGTTCCGTCGATGGGCACGAGGATGTGCATGAGGATTCCTTTCAACAACCGGCTGCCACGGTGTGGCAACCCTGTGAAATCAATATACCTCCGGCAGCAGACAGCTTGATGTCCATGGCCCCGGGTGGGGTGTTCCGTGGCGGCCTCTCTTGACGCAGGTCAGGACTTGCCCGCGCCTGTGCAGGCTCAGTGCAGGGGCTTGGCGTCGGGCCGCGTGCGGTAGAAGGTCAGTGGCTCGGCCTTGGCCTGGTTCAACACCGAGCGCTTGATCTTGCCCACCACGTGCATCTCACAGGGTTTGCAGTCAAAGCGCAGGGTGAGTTTCTCTTTGCCGTTGATCAGGGTGAGTGGCTCGGCCCGCACCGTGCCCTGCACGCCGGTCACGCCCTTGGCCTGCTTGGGGCACAGGCTCATCGAGAAGCGCACGCAGTGCTTGGTGATCATCAGCGACACCTCGCCTTCCTCTTCGTGGCTCTCGTAGGCGGCGGCGATCACCTTCACGCCGTGCCGGGCGTAAAAGGCCCGGGCCTTGTCATTGAAGACATTGGCCAGGTAGCTGAGGGTGTCTTCGGGGTAGTTCACCGGAGGCTGCACCGCCTGGCCCCGCTGGGGGCGCTGGTAGGCGGCTGCGCGGGCGGCCTCCAGCGCAGCGATGGCGTCGCGGCGCAGGGGGTTGAGCGCCGAGGCTGGCACAAACCAGGGCTGGCTCAGGGCCACATTCACATCGATGGGCTCGAACACCGTGGCGCCGAACTTGCCCAGGTGCTCGCGCAGGCTGGACTCGTTGCGCTGCGCGTCGCGGGCCAGCTCATGCGGGTGCTGCAGCCGGGCGCTGCCCTGGTGACCGTCTTCGTCGGTCAGCTGCAACTCAAACCCGTCAGCGGTGTCTTGCAGGGCGGCCCAGACGCCGATGCGGCGCTCGCTGGACTTCTTCTCCAGCAGCCGAACCCAGTCCATGTCGCGGTTGCGGTTGATCTCGGTGCCGCGGCGCAGGTCCTTGAAGCCCTCCATGGGGTCTTTGGGGAAGACGCGCCAATGCCCCACCTTGCCGGCCGAGGCCGGTTCGGCCCGGTTGATGGCCACACCGACCAGCTCTTTTTGCAGGTCGTAGTAGCACAGCCCGTCGCCGTTGTGCAGCACCGTGGCGGGGCTGCTGGTTTCCAGCTCGACCCAGTTGGGGCCCACCTGGGTCACCCAGCCGATGGCCTGGCCGGGGTTCTTGGGTGTGTCAAAGGCGCCGATGTCGTCCTTGCGCCCGTTGACGAAGTAGTCGGTGAACTCGCGGTTGAAGTTCTGGTTGGGGTCGGGGGTGAAGGTGAAGCGGGTGCGCCCGCTGGAGGCGCGCGCCAGCGGCGGGCGCGCGGGGTCATAGGAGCCCTCGCGTGACTCGATCACCTCGTCGATCAGCCGCCGGTAGTGCGCGGTGATGTTCTTCACATAGGCCATGTCCTTGTACCGGCCCTCGATCTTGAAGCTGCGCACGCCGGCATCGATCAAGGCCTCCAGGTTGTCGGACTGGTTGTTGTCCTTCATCGACAACACATGCTTGTCGTGCGCCACAAAACGCCCCTGGCTGTCGGTCACCTGGTAGGGCAGGCGGCAGGCCTGCGAACAGTCGCCCCGGTTGGCGCTGCGCCCGGTGTGCGCATGGCTGATGTAGCACTGGCCGCTGTAGGCCACGCACAGGGCGCCGTGCACAAAAAACTCCAGCTGGCAGCGGTTGGGGTCCAGGCCCTGGTGGATGTCGCGGATCTGCTCCAGCGTCAGCTCGCGGGCCAGCACGATCTGCGAGAAGCCCACGTCCTGCATGAAACGGGCTTTCTCCACACTGCGGATGTCGGTCTGGGTGCTGGCGTGGAGCTGGATCGGGGGCAGGTCGATCTCCAGCAAGCCCATGTCCTGCACGATCAGCACGTCAGCGCCGGCGTTGTAGACGTCCCAGGCCATCTGGCGTGCGGGCTCCAGTTCATCGTCGCGCAAGATGGTGTTGAGCGTGATGAAAATGCGGCTGCCAAAGCGGTGGGCGTGGCGGCACAGGCGCTCGATGTCGCGGATGTCGTTGCCGGCCGAGGCCCGGGCGCCAAAACCGGGGCCACCGATGTAGACGGCGTCGGCGCCATGGTTGATGGCTTCGATGCCGATGTCGGCATCGCGTGCCGGGGCCAGAAGCTCGATTTGGTGGCTGAGCAAAGACATGGGTGGGGTGTACCGACAACGGCCGGTCAGGCTGGACTGGAGGAGGGCGGATTTTAGCGGGCCCGCACGGCTTGCGCCTTTCGGGGCGTGCATCAGCCCCTCTACACTCGGGCGCATGAACAAGAATCCGGCCCGTTTTGACTCGATCGACGCCCTGCGGGCGCTGGCCATGCTGTGGATGACGGCCTATCACTTCTGCTTCGACCTCAACCACCTGGGCTGGCTGCACCAGAACTTCTTTCAGGACCCGTTCTGGACCGTGCAGCGCACCCTGATCGTCAGCCTGTTCCTGCTGTGCGCCGGCCTGGGGCAATCGGTGGCCCTGGCCCAGGGGCAGGGCTGGCCCCGGTTTTGGCGGCGCTGGGCCCAGGTGGCGGGCTGCGCCCTGGCGGTCAGCGCGGGTTCGTACCTGATGTTTCCCAACAGCTTCATCTACTTCGGCGTGCTGCATGGCCTGGCCGTGATGCTGGTCCTGGCCCGGCTCAGCGCCGGCTGGGGGCGCTGGCTGTGGCCCGCCGGCGCCCTGGCCCTGGCAGCGGCCTGGGCCGCGCCGATGCTGCACCAGGCCTGGCCGGCCCTGTCGGTGCTGGATGGGCCCGCCCTCAATTGGCTGGGTCTGATCGGCCACAAGCCGGTGACCGAAGACTATGTGCCGGTGCTGCCCTGGCTGGGCGTGATGTGGTGGGGTCTGGCGGTCGGGCAATGGTTGATGCGCGCACAGCCTGCCTGGCTGACCCGGCCTCTGCCGCTGTGGGGGCGTCGGCTGGCCCCCTTGGGCCGCATCAGCCTGAGTTGGTACATGCTGCACCAGCCCGTGCTGCTGGGTGCGCTGATGGCCTGGCGCTGGGCCTTTGGCCACTGACCAAGCACGAACAGGCAACAAAAAAGCGGCCTGAGCCGCTTTTTTGGGGAGGAGAACCAGGGTCTTACTCGACCTTGGCCTTGGCGCGCAGGTCTTCCTGGAACTTGGCCAGGCGTTGCTGCTGCAGTTGCTGGGCGATCTGCGGCTTGACTTCGTCGATCTTGGGCAGTTGGGCCTGACGCACGTCGTCCAGGCGGATCACGTGCCAGCCGAACTGGCTTTGCACCGGGGTGTCGGTGGTCTGGCCCTTGTTGAGCTTGATCAGGGCTTCGGTGAATTCCTTCACATAGCTGCCGGGGTTGGCCCAGTCCAGATCGCCACCCTTGGCGCCCGAACCCGGGTCCTTGGATTGCTTCTTGGCGATGTCTTCGAACTTGGCGCCCTTCTTCAGGCGGGCGATGATGTCCTTGGCTTCGCTTTCCTTCTCGACCAGGATGTGGCGGGCCTTGTATTCCTTGCCACCGTTGGCGGCGGCGAACTTGTCGTATTCAGCCTTGATTTCCTCGTCGGTGACGGGGTTCTTCTTCTGGAAGTCGGCGAACAGTTCGCGGATCAGGATGGTCTGACGGGCGAGTTCGATCTGGGTCTTGAAGTCTTCGGTGGCGTCCAGACCCAGCTTCTGGGCTTCCTGCATGAAGATTTCGCGGGCGATGACTTCGTCCTTGATCTGGCCTTCCAGTTCAGGGGTGACCGGGCGGCCGGAGCGGGCCACTTGCTGGGCCAGCGCGTCAGCACGGGCCTTGGGCACTGCCTTGCCATTCACGATGGCAATGTTTTGTGCCGAGACCGGCAGGGCCAGCGTGACGGCAATGGCAGCAGCAGCAATGCTGCCCAGAGACAGTTTCTTCATCCTTGTTCCTCAGAAAATCCGGAGATGTTGGGGCCTTGGGGCCTGATGGATAGACAAGCCTGGTGGGCGTTAAAGCAAATAAGGCGTTTAAAGCACTTCGATGGCGAGGGCATGCAGGCCCTGGTCCATGAAATCTCGCAGCGAATCATACACAAGCCTGTGCTGGGCCACGCGTGAACGGCCCGTAAACAAAGGCGAGCCGATGCGCACCCTGAAATGGGTGCCGGAGCCACTGCCGTTGGCGCCCGCATGACCGGCGTGGGCTGCGCTTTCATCCAGCACTTCGAGGGTGTGGGTCTGCAAGGCCACACGCAGGGTGTCGGCAATGGCCTGGGCGGTGATGGCCTGCGCGGTCATGAGGGGTCCTTGGCGTCGTCGGTCTTCATGTAGCGCGACAGCACCAGGGCTTGCGCGATCACAAACACAAACATCAGGCCCATGCCGCCGAACAGCTTGAAATTGACCCAGGTGTCGGTGTCATAGTTGAAGGCCACCCACAGGTTCAGGCAGCCCATCACGGCGAAAAAGCCCACCCAACTCCATTGGGTGAGGCGCCAGGCGTCTTCGGGCAGCTCCATCTGGGCCCCCATCAGGCTTTTGAGCAGGTTCTTCTTGAAGACCAGCTGGCCGATCAGCAGGGCCGAGCCCATCAGCCAGTACAGCACGGTGGGCTTCCACTTGATGAAGGTGTCGTTGTGCGAGATCAGCGTGGCACCACCGAACAGCACGATCACGCCCAGGCTGATCCACTGCATGGGCTCGACCTTGCCGGTCTTGTAGCGCAGGTAGCCGATCTGCAGGACGGTGGCCACGATGGCGATGGCCGTGGCCGCGTAGATGCCGGCGAACTTGAAAGCTGCGAAAAACAGCAGGATCGGGAAAAAGTCGAGAAGCAGCTTCATGCTTTGGGTTCGAAGTTGAGCGAGGCCGAGTTCATGCAATACCTCAGGCCGGTCGGGGCCGGGCCGTCTTCGAAGACATGGCCCAGATGAGCCCCGCATTGTGCACAAACTGTCTCGGTGCGGACCATGCCGTGGCTGCGGTCCACGATTTCACGGATGGCGCCGGGCAGTGCCGACTGCCAGAAGCTGGGCCAGCCGCAGCCCGCGTCGAACTTGGTGTCCGAGTCGAACAGCTTCTGGCCACAGCACATGCAGTGGTAGGTGCCGGGGGCCCAGTGGCTCTCGTACTTGCCTGTGAACGGCCGTTCCGTGGCCGCCCGGCGGGTGATCTGGAAGGCGCCCGGTTCGGCACCCTTGGCGGCCAGTTCGGCCTGCCATTCGGCATCGGTTTTTTGGATGAGGGTCATGATGAACAGCTGATGGAGATGGAAGAAGCCCAATCGGGCGGGAAGTCGGCATAGGCCTCGTGGCCGGGGTGTTCGTCAAACGGGTGCTCCAGCAGGCGCAGCAAGGTGCTCACCTCGGACATGTCGCCCGCCTGGGCCCGGTCGATGGCTTGCTGGCCCAGGTGGTTGCGCAGCACGAACTTGGGGTTGTTGCGCAGCATCAGGGCCGCATCGGGGGCGCCCCCTTCGGCCTGGGCACGCGCCAGGTAGCCCGGCAGCCAGTCGTCAAAGGCGCGCCGGTCCAGGAACAGATCACGCACGGCAGCATAGTCGGCGCTACCGGCGGCCCCACTCAGGCGCCGCCAGAAGATCGTGAAGTCGATGCGCTGCTGGGCCAGCAGGCGCAGCGTCGCGTCGATGCGTTCGCCGTCACCCGGCTGGGCCTGGTGCCAGCCCAGCTTGTCACGCAGCCGGGCCTCGAAGGCGGCCGGGAACACCGTTTTGTACGACTCCAGCGCCGCCAGCGCGTCGTCCTGCTCGCCGATCAGGGGCAGCAGGGCCTGGGCCAGGCAAAACAGGTTCCAGTAGGCGATGTTGGGTTGGCGCTGATGCGCGTAACGGCCCTGGCTGTCGCTGTGGTTGCAGATGTGACCGGGGTCGAAGGTGTCCAGGAACTGGAACGGCCCGTAGTCGATGGTCAGGCCCAGGATGCTCATGTTGTCGGTGTTCATCACACCGTGGCAGAAGCCCACCGACTGCCACTGCGCCATCAGGCGGGCCGAGCGTTCGCTGACCTGCTCCAGCAGCGCGGCGTAGGGCTTGCCGGGCCAGCGGGGGTGCTCGCGGCACTCAGGCATGAAGCGGTCGATGACATGGTCTGCCAGGCTGCGCAGGGCTGCCTGGTCATCGCGGGCCGCAAAGTGCTCGAAATGCCCAAAACGGATGAAGCTGGGCGCCGTGCGGGCCACCACGGCGGCGGTTTCGATGGTTTCACGCCGCACGGGGGCCGGCGAGCCCGTCACGCTCAAGGCGCGGGAGGTGGGGATGCCCAGGCCGTGCATGGCCTCGCTGCACAGGAATTCACGGATGCTGGAGCGCAGCACGGCCCGCCCGTCGCCCATGCGGGAGTAGGGCGTGCGGCCACTGCCCTTGAGCTGCAACTCGTCGCCCGAGGGGGTCTGGCCCAGCAGGATGGCGCGCCCGTCACCCAGCTGCCCGGCCCAGACGCCGAACTGGTGGCCGCTGTAGACGCTGGCCAGCGGCTTCATGCCGTCGAGCAACTGGTTGCCGGTGAGCACCTGCAGGGCTTCGTCCGAGTCCAGCCAGCCGGGGTTCAGGCCCAGGCTGCGGGCGGCGGCCTCGCTGCGCCCCACCCACACGGGCGCGGGCAGGGGGCTGGGGTTCAGGTGGGTGTAGAAGGCAGAGCCCAGGGCGGTGAAGCGGCTGGACCAGTCGTGGGCGGTGTCCGCAGGGGTGGGTGCGGGAGCAAGATCGGTCATGCCGGCATTGTCCTGCAGGGGCAAACGCCTGTGCGTTGCAGGGGCATGGCTCAAACCGTGGGCTGCGGGGGCAGGGCGGACGTGTCTGAAATGTCCTCTGCACCGGCCAGATAGCGCCCCAGGGCCGCGTCGCAGCGGATCAGCACCCGCCCATGGTCCATGGCGATGATGCCGCGCGTGGCCAGCTCGCGCAGCACCCGGTTCACGGTCTGGCGCGACAGGCCGACCAGCTTGCCCAGTTCCTCCTGGGTGACATACAGCTGGCGGGTGCTGCGCCAGAACAGGCGGCTCAGGTGCAGGGCCACGCGGTACTCCGGGCTGCGCATGCGCCCGGTTTCGATCAGGGTCATGGCCTGGCCCAGCCGCATGTTCAGGTGCTGGGCCAGGTATTGGTTGAAGCCCAGGCTGGTGGCGTGCAGGTGCTGAAAGCGCTCTTGCGGCAAGCACAGCAGCCAGGTGTCGCGCAAGGCCACCACGTTGTAGCGCCGCGGCTCGTTCTTGAGTGCCGAGCCTTCGCCAAACCACTCGCCGTCGGGCATGCCGATGAAAGCCGAGCGGCGCTGGCCCTGCGACTCGCTTTCCAGCAACACCAGCCCCGACAGCACGGCATACCAGCCATTGACCCGCTCCCCCTGCGGCAGCAGCACCTCGCCCTTGCGCGCCAGAAAGGTGTGGATGGAGGCCTGCAGCGCCTCCTGCTCGGCCGTGGGCAGGCCGCCATACCAGGGTTGGGCGGCCAGAAACTGCCGGGCCATGAGGTCGATACCGTGAAGCATGGCGCGATTGTGGGCCCTCTGACGACCCTTGGAAGGCGGGCCCGTTCATTCGGGTTTGCCCTAGGGGCCTGTCAATGGCACGACACGGTTTGTGCCCGCGGCGGCGTGGCCTGACAGTGCGCGCAGTAACCGAAGGGACATGCATGCGCCGTGGACCTCCACGGCAGTGCCAGAATCATTCTGAGGCGGCTGTGAATGGCCCTTGTGCCAGCGTTGACTCATGTCAACAGTGCGCAGTCCCGAAGGTTTAACTTGAACGACAGAAGCAACTTAAGGAGCCAACATGCTCGGTCTCATGCAGAGCCAACCCCTCTTGATTTCCACCCTGCTCGAGTTCGCGGATCGCCACCATGGTGATGGCGAAATCGTGTCGCGCCGGGTCGAGGGCGACATCCACCGCTACACCTACAAGGACCTCGCGACGCGCTCGCGCCAGGTGGCCAATGCGGTCGAAAAGCTGGGGCTGCAGTTCAGTGACCGCGTGGCCACCCTGGCCTGGAACGGTTACCGCCACCTGGAGCTGTATTACGGCGTGAGCGGCTCGGGCCGCGTGCTGCACACGGTCAACCCCCGCCTGCACCCCGACCAGATCGCCTGGATCATCAACCACGCCGACGACCAGGTGATGTGCTTCGACACCACCTTCCTGCCTCTGGTGCAGGCCGTGCATGCACGTTGCCCCGGCATCAAGCTGTGGGTGGCGCTGTGCGATGCCGACAAGCTGCCCGCTGACACTGGCGTGCCAGGCCTGGTCAGCTACGAGGCCTGGATCGGCGCCCAGAGCAGCGACTACCACTGGCCCGAGTTCGACGAGAACACCGCTTCGAGCATGTGCTACACCAGCGGCACCACCGGCAACCCCAAGGCGGCCCTGTACAGCCACCGCTCCAGCGTGCTGCACGCCTACGCCGCCTCGCTGCCCGATGTGATGTGCCTGTCGGCCCGTGATTCGGTCTTGCCCGTGGTGCCCATGTTCCACGTCAATGCCTGGGGGCTGCCGTATTCGGCGGCCCTCACCGGTTGCAAGCTGGTGTTTCCGGGCCCGGCGCTGGACGGCAAGTCGGTCTACGAACTGATCGAGGCCGAGGGCGTGACCTTTGCCGCGGGCGTGCCCACGGTGTGGCAGATGCTGCTGGGCCACATGAAGCCCGGCGGCCTGCGCTTCAGCAAGCTCAACCGCACCGTGATCGGCGGCTCGGCCTGCCCGCCGGCCATGATCAACGCCTTCCAGGACGAGTACGGCGTGGAGGTGCTGCACGCCTGGGGCATGACCGAGATGTCGCCCCTGGGCACCCTGTGCACGCTCAAGAACAAGCACCTGGGCCTGTCCAAGGAAGAGCAGATGAAGATCCGCATGAAGCAGGGGCGGGCGATCTTCGGGGTCGACATGAAGATCGTCGACGGGGATGGCGAAGAGCTGCCCTGGGACGGCCGAGCCTATGGCGACCTGCTGGTCAAGGGCCCCTGGATCCTGGGCGAGTACTACCGCAGCGAAGGCGCCAGCCCGCTGATCAAGGACAAGCAGGGCCGGGGCTGGTTCCCCACGGGCGACGTGGCCACCATCGATGCCGACGGTTTCATGCAGATCACCGACCGCAGCAAGGACGTGATCAAGTCGGGCGGTGAATGGATCAGCTCGATCGACATCGAGAACATCGCCATGGGCCACCCGGCCATCGCCATGGCGGCCTGCATCGGCATGCCGCACCCCAAGTGGGACGAGCGCCCGGTGGTCGCCGTGGTCAAGAAGCCCGGCGCCGAGGTGACGCGCGAGGAATTGCTGGCCTTCTACGAGGGCAAGACGGCGAAATGGCAGATCCCGGACGACGTCATTTTTGTCGAGGCCATCCCCATCGGGGCCACCGGCAAGATGCTGAAAACCCGGCTGCGCGACCAGCTCCAAGGCTACAAATTGCCCGGCCTGTGAGAGGGGCCATTTGAGCGGCGCAGGTGGCTGGCCGAATGGTTCAGTCGCCTGCGTGATAGATGCTAGGGGCATTCCCTGAGCGCTGCACTGCACAAAGACATTACGCTGAAAACATTCCAAACAGAACGGAGACAAAGCATGAAATTCGTGATGAAGACCGTGGTGGCCTCGACCCTGCTGGCCCTCGCCGGCGGCGCTTTTGCCCAACAGGGTGAAACCGTCAAGATCGCCTGGCTTGATCCGCTGTCGGGTCTGATGGCTGCCGTGGGCACCAACCAGCTCAAGAGCTTCCAGTTCCTGGCCGAAGAGTTCAACAAGAAGAATGCGGCCGGCGTGAAGTTCGAGATCATTGGCATCGACAACAAGCTCAGCCCCCAGGAAACCACCAGCGCCTTGCGCTCAGCCATCGACCAGGGCGCCCGCTATGTGACCCAGGGCAACGGCTCGGGCCCGGCCCTGGCCATCATCGATGCGCTGGAAAAGCACAACGCCCGCAACCCGGGCAAAGAGGTGCTGTACCTCAACTACGCAGCGGTCGACCCCGACCTGACCAACAGCAAGTGCAGCTACTGGCAGTACCGCTTTGACGCCGACACCTCGATGAAGATGGAGGCCCTGACCACCTGGATGAAGGACCAGGCCGACATCAAGAAGGTGTACCTGATCAACCAGAACTACTCGCACGGCCAGCAGGTCTCGAAGTTCGCCAAGGCCAACTTGGGCCGCAAGCGCCCTGACATCCAGATCGTCGGCGACGACCTGCACCCGCTGGCCCAGGTGCGCGACTTCTCGCCCTACATCGCCAAGATCAAGCAGTCGGGCGCCGACACCGTGATCACCGGCAACTGGGGCTCCGACCTGGCGCTGCTGATCAAGGCTGCCAACGATTCGGGCCTGAACAACGTCAAGTTCCTGACCTACTACGCCGTCACCTCGGGCACCCCGACCGCGATGGGGGCGGCCTCGGCCGGCAAGATCTACCAGGTCAGCTACGCCCACTACAACATGGGCGGCGAAATTCAGAAGCTGGCCGACCAGTTCAAGGCCAAGTTCAACGACGACCTTTACACCACCGACATCTACACCGTGTTCGTGGCCCTCACCGAGGCCTTCGCCAAGTCCAAGTCGACCGACCCGGTCAAGGTGGCCGCCACCCTGGAAGGCATGAAGTTCAAGAGCTTCAACGGTGAGGTTGAACTGCGCAAGACCGACCACCAACTGCAGCAGGGCCTGTACATCACCAAGTGGGAGAAGGCGGGCGGCAAGTACCCTTACTCGCCTGAAAACACCGGCTATACCCTGGTGCCCCTGAAGTTCTACGAACCCTATGTGGCCAGCACCCCGACTTCGTGTGAAATGAAGCGCCCCTGAGGCCTGGGCAGGCCTGATCTGCTCTTGCGAGGCCCGACGCCGCTCGGGCCTTTTTTTTGACCCTGATGCAAAAGACTTTCAATGAATCTTGAGTTTTTCACCATCTCCATGCTCAACGGCATCAGCTACGGGCTGCTGCTGTTCATGCTGAGCTCTGGGCTGACGCTCATTTTCAGCATGATGGGCGTTCTGAACTTCGCCCACACGAGCTTCTACATGCTGGGGGCGTACTTCGCCTACACCATCTCGAAGGCCATCGGCTTCTGGCCGGCGCTGTTCGTGGCCCCGCTCGCCGTGGGCGCGCTGGGCTCACTGTTTGAGCGCTACAGCCTGCGCCGGGTGCACAAGTTCGGTCACGTGCCTGAACTGCTGGTCACCTTCGGCCTGTCCTACCTGATCCTCGAAGTGGTGCAACTGGTCTGGGGCCGCTCCACCGTGCCTTACGGCCTGCCTGAGCAGCTGCAGGGCCCGCTGTTCACCCTGTACGGCACCCAGTTCCCCAAGTCGCGCAGCTTCATCATGCTGGTGGCGCTGCTGATGCTGGCCTCGGTCTGGCTGCTGCTGACCCGCACCCGCATCGGGCTGGTGATCCAGGCCGCACTGACCCATCCCGAGATGGCCGAGGCCCTGGGCCACAACGTGCCACGTGTCTTCATGCTGGTGTTCGGCGGCGGTGCGGCCCTGGCCGGGCTGGCGGGCGTGATCGGCGGCAACACCTATGTCACCGAACCGGCCATGGCCGGCTCGGTGGGCTCCATCATCTTCGTGGTGGTGGTGGTGGGCGGCATGGGCTCGCTGGCCGGGGCCTTCCTGGCCTCGCTGCTGATCGGCGTGCTGCAGACTTTTGCGGTGGCGCTGGACTATTCGATGCTCACCGCGCTGGCCGGCCTGGGCGTGCAGGTCAGCGAAAGCTCGGCCGCGTATTCCGTGCTCAAGCTCACCATCTCGCAAGTGGCGCCCATCCTGCCCTACCTGCTGCTGGTGCTGATGCTGATCTTCCGGCCCAAGGGCCTGCTGGGCAAACGGGAGGATTGATCCATGAGCTCCAACAACATCCAAAGCTACGGCTTCAAGCCCCTGAACCTGGGGCGCATCGTGATCTGGACCCTGTTCGCGCTGGCTCTGATCGTGGCCCCGCTGCTGTTCAAGAGCAGCCTGGCGCTGACCATGCTGTCGCAGATCGGCTACCTGATCATCATCTGCCTGAGCTACAACATGCTGCTCGGCCAAGGCGGCATGCTGAGCTTCGGCCACGCGGTCTACACCGGGCTGGGTTCGTTCATTGCCATCCACGCCATGAACATGGCCGGCAAGGGCATGAGCATCCCGGTGTCGCTGATCCCCATCGTGGGTGGCATGGCCGGCATGGGCTTTGCGGCCTTGCTCGGGTGGGTGACCACCAAGAAATCGGGCACCACCTTCGCCATGATCACCATGGGCGTGGGTGAGCTGGTGGCCTCCATGGCGCTGATGCTGCCCGACTTCTTTGGCGGCGAAGGCGGCATCACCACCAACCGGGTGTATGGCCAGAGCTTCATGGGCATCAGCTTCGGGCCGCAGATCCAGGTCTACTACCTGATCGCGTTCTACTGCTTTGTCTGCACGGCAGCGATGTTCGCCTTCACGGGCACCCCGCTGGGGCGCATCCTGAACGCGGTGCGCGACAACCCCGAGCGGGTCGAGTTCATCGGCTACAACACCCAGCGCGTGCGCTACTTCGCCTTCATCATCGCGGGCTTCTTTGCCGGCGTGGGCGGCGGTCTGGCCACCATCAACTTCGAGATCGTCACCGGGGCCGACAGCCTCAGCGTGATCCGCTCGGGCGGCTATCTGCTGTTCACCTTCCTCGGTGGGGCCACCTTCTTCTTCGGGCCCATCATCGGCGCGGTGTTGCTGGTGTTCGCCTCGGTGCTGTTGTCCGAGCTGAGCAAGGCCTGGCTGCTCTACCTGGGGCTGGTGTTCCTGTTCATGGTGATGTATGCGCCCGGCGGCATTGCCAGCCTGGTGATGCTGAATGTGCGCCTGGCCCGATTCGGCCGCCTCAAACCCCTGCTGAACTGCTACCTGGGCATGGCCCTGACCGGCTCGGTGGTGGTGCTGGGGGCGGCTTCGATGATCGAGATGCTCTACCACCTGCAACTCAACGCGGCCCTGGGCCCAGAGATGGAGTTCCTGCACCTGCGCGTGAACGCCGAGGCCACCGCCAGCTGGTTGTGTGCCGGGGCCGTGCTGGCCGTGGGCCTGGGCCTGTTCGAGCTGGTGCGGCGCCGCTTTGTGGCCCGCTGGCACCACATCCAGGAAGAAATCGAAAAAGAAATCAAGCGCACGGAGGCCCACTGAGCCATGACCGCCACTTCTGAATACGCCTTGGAGCTCAACGACCTGCGCAAGAGCTTCGGTCGCTCCGAAATCATCCGTGGTGCCAACCTCAAGGTGGCCCACGGCGAGCGGGTGGCCATCATCGGGCCGAACGGGGCCGGCAAGTCCACCCTGTTCAACCTCATCAGCGGCCGCTTCGCACCCACCAGTGGTGATGTGGTGCTCAACGGGCAGCGCATCAACGGGCTGCCGCCTTATGAGATCAACCGCCGCGGCCTGTCGCGCAGCTTCCAGATCACGAACATCTTTCCCAAGCTGAGCGTGTTCGAGAACCTGCGCTGCGGGGTGCTGTGGAGCCTGGGCTACAAGTACACCTTCTTGCGCTTCCTGTCGGGCCTGCACGACGCCAACGAGCGGGCCGAGGAGTTGATGCGCCAGATCCACCTCGACAAGAAGCGCGACGTGCTGGCCATGAACCTCACCTACGCCGAGCAGCGCGCCCTGGAGATCGGCATCACCATCGGCGGCGGCGCCAACGTGATCCTGCTCGACGAGCCCACGGCCGGCATGAGCCGCAGCGAGACCAAGCGCTTCATCAGCCTGATCCGCGAGGTGACGGTGGGCAAGACCCTGCTGACCGTGGAGCACGACATGGGGGTGGTGTTCGGCCTGGCCGACAAGATCGCCGTGGTGGTGTATGGCGAGGTGATCGCCTTTGACACCCCTGAAGCCGTGCGCGCCAACCAGCGCGTGCAAGAAGCCTATCTGGGCTCTGTGGTGGCCGAGAACCAGGCCGGAGGACATTGAGCATGCTGAAGGTAGAGAACCTGCACGCCTTCTACGGCAAAAGCCATGTGCTGCATGGCGTGCATTTCGATGTGCAGCCGGGCGAAATCGTGGCCCTGCTGGGGCGCAACGGCTCGGGCCGCTCGACCACGGCCAAGGCCGTCATGGGCCTGGTCAACTGGGAGGGCACGATCAACTGGAAAGGGCAGGCGCTCAACGGTCGCAAGGCCTACGAGATCGCCCACCTGGGCATCGGCTACGTGCCCGAGAACCGCGAGATCTTCCCCAAGCTCACGGTGCACCAGAACCTGCTGCTGGGCCGCAAGGGCAATGGCAAGGGCTCGCGCTGGTCGTTTGACGACATGTACGAGATGTTTCCACGCCTGAAGGAGCGTCAGCACACCGAGGCCGGCGTGATGTCGGGCGGTGAGCAGCAGATGCTGACACTGTGCCGCACCCTGATGGGTGACCCCGATCTGATCATCATCGACGAGCCCACCGAGGGCCTGGCCCCGAAGATCGTCGAATTGGTGGGCCAGTACCTGCAGAACCTCAAGGCGCGCGGCATTTCGGTGCTGCTGATCGAGCAGAAGCTGACCATCGCCATGTCGATCTCCGACCGGGCGCTGGTGATGGGCCACGGCAGCATCGTGTTCGAAGGCACGCCCGACCAATTGCGTGCCGATGCCGACGTGCGCAAGGAATGGCTGGAGGTCTGAGGCCCGAGCCCGGGTCTGTGTCAGGACTTGTGCAAAGGGCAGGGTGGCGGGCGGCCACCCTGCACCGAATCAGTTAGGGGTTTTCCCTTGGGAACCGGCCAAAACCGCCCATTTTGTCCCGGCTGGGACATCCCGGTCGTTGCGGTGCAACAAGCTTTCCCTAAAATCAAAATCGCACGATCGTTCTTTTTTATTCATCGAGGAACACCCGCATGACGGCAGAATACAAAGTCCATGGCGATATCGCCGTGATCACCCTGAACAACCCCCCGGTCAACGGCCTGGGCCTCGCGACCCGCCAGGGCATCGTGGCCGGTCTCGAACAAGCCAATGCCGATGCCGCCGTCAAGGCCATCGTGCTGACCGGCGCTGGCAAGGCCTTCTCGGGCGGCGCCGACATCAAGGAATTCGGCAGCCCCAAGGCGCTGCAAGAGCCGAACCTGCTGAGCGTGATCGGTGCCGTCGAGAAATCGGCCAAGCCGGTGGTCGCCGCGGTTCACAGCGTGGCCATGGGGGGCGGCCTGGAGCTGGCCCTGGGCGCGCACTACCGCATCGCGGCACCGGGCACCCAGGTGGCCCTGCCTGAGGTCAAGCTGGGCCTGATCCCGGGCGCCGGCGGCACACAGCGCCTGCCGCGCGTGCTGGGCGTCGAAACCGCCCTCAACCTGATCGTGAGCGGCGAGCCCGTCAAGAGCGAGCTGTTGGCCAGCCTGCCGGGCCAGAAGCTGTTCGACAAGCTGGCCGCCTCGGCCGAGTCGCTGCCCGAAGAAGCCCTGGCCCTGGCCCGCGAAGTGGCCGCCAAGCATGCGGCCGACGGCTCGGCCTTCCCGCTGGTGCGCAACCTGCCTTGCAAACACCCGCTGGGCGACGCCTACTTCCAGTTTGCCCGCAACATGGTCAAGGGCATGGCCAAGAACTACCCCGCCCCGGGCAAGTGTGTGGACGCCGTGCAGGCCGCCACCCAGAAGAAGTTCGATGACGGCATGGTGTTCGAGCGCGACCTCTTCATCAACCTGATGTGGACCCCCGAGTGCCGCGCCCTGCGCCACCTGTTCGTGGCCGAACGCGCTGCCTCCAAGATCCCCGACGTGGCAGACGACACCCCCAAGCGCGACATCCGCCAGGTGGGCGTGATCGGTGCCGGCACCATGGGTGGCGGCATCACCATGAACTTCCTGAACGCCGGCATCCCCGTGAAGATGCTGGAAATGAAGCAGGAAGCCCTGGACCGCGGCATCGCCACGATCCGCAAGAACTACGAAGCCCAGGTCAAGAAGGGCAAGCTCAAGCAGGACAAATACGAGCAGCGCATGAGCCTGCTGAGCACCACCCTGAGCTACGACGACCTGAAGGATGCCGACCTGATCATCGAGGCGGTGTTCGAGGAAATGGACGTCAAGGAAGCCGTGTTCAAGCAACTCGACGCCGTGGCCAAGCCCGGCGCCATCCTGGCCTCCAACACCTCGACGCTCGACGTCGACAAGATCGCCTCCTTCACCCAGCGTCCGCAAGACGTGGTGGGCATGCACTTCTTCAGCCCCGCCAACGTGATGAAGCTGCTCGAAGTGGTGCGTGGCAAGGCCACCGCCAAGGACGTGCTGGCCACCGTGATGGCCGTGGCCAAGAAGATCAAGAAGACCGCCGTGGTCTCGGGCGTGTGCGATGGTTTCATCGGCAACCGCATGATCGAGCAGTACAGCCGCCAGGCCGGTTTCCTGCTCGAAGAAGGCGCCACCCCGGCCCAGGTCGACAAGGCGGTCGAGAAGTTCGGCTTTGCCATGGGCCCGTTCCGCATGGGCGACCTGGCCGGCAACGACATCGGCTGGGCCATCCGCAAGCGCCGCTACACCGAGAAGCCCGACCTCAAATACAGCAAGACCGCCGACCTGCTGTGCGAACTGGGCCGCTATGGCCAGAAGACCGGTGCCGGCTGGTACGACTACGTGCCGGGCAAGCGCGACGCCATCCCCAGCCAGCTGGTGGTCGACATGATCGAGAAGCACCGCAAGGACCTGGGCATCACCCCGCGCAAGATCTCCGACGAAGAGATCGTGCAACGTCTGGTGTTCTCGCTGGTCAACGAAGCCGCCCACATTCTGGAAGAGGGCATTGCCAGCAAGGCCAGTGACATCGACATGGTGTACCTGACCGGCTATGGCTTCCCGATCTGGCGCGGTGGCCCGATGCACTATGCCGATCAGCTGGGCCTGTTCAACGTGGCCGAAGCCATGAAGCGCTTTGCCAAGAACCCGCTCGACGACGCCAAGTTCTGGCAGCCGGCCCCGCTGCTGGCCCGTCTGGTGGCCGAAGGCAAGACCTTCAACTGAGCGCGGCCGTCAGCCCCTGAAACGACATGAGCCTCAAGCGAATCTCCCTGGCCGTGCTGGTGCTGTGCGCCGGCCTGGGTGCGGCGGTGGTGGGCAACACCCTGCTCAAGCCCTCGCGCCAATTGGCGGTGGAACGCATCGAGCCCCCACGGGTCGATGCCGATGCCGCGGCGCGGCGCCTGGCCGGAGCGGTTCGCATCCAGACCGTGTCGTCGGAAGCCGATGCCCAACTCAACGCCGCCGAGTTCGACCGGCTGCACGCCTACCTGGCCGAGCAGTTTCCGCGGGTGCACCAACAGCTCAAGCTGGAGCGCTTTGGCGCCCACAGCCTGATGTTCACCTGGGCCGGCAGCGACCCCAAAGCCTTGCCGCTGGCCCTGATGGCCCACCAGGACGTGGTGCCCATCGCCCCCGGCACCGAAGCCAAATGGACCGTACCCCCTTTCGAGGGGCGCATCCAGGACGGCTTCGTCTGGGGCCGGGGCGCCTGGGACGACAAGGGCAACCTGCTGGCCCAACTGGAAGCCATCGAGTCCTTGCTGGCCAGCGGTTTCCAGCCTCGTCAGACGGTGTACCTGCTGTCGGGCGGTGACGAAGAGGTCGGTGGTGCCGGGGCGCGCGAGATGGCCCAGGTGCTGAAACAGCGCGGCATCCAGTTCGACTTCATCCTGGACGAAGGCCTGCTGGTCACTGAAGGGGTGTTGCCCGGCCTGCAAGGGCCGGCGGCGCTCATCGGTGTGGCAGAAAAGGGCATCGGCACCTGGCAGCTCAGCGTCGACACGGCCCCAGGGCATTCGTCGATGCCGCCGCCCCAGACCGCCATCGGCATGCTGAGCAAGGCCTTGACGCAACTCGAGGCGAACCAACTGCCCGCAGGCGTGACCGGCGTGGCCCAGGACCTGTTCGACACCCTGGCCCCCGAGATGACCGGCGTGAACCGCGTGCTGCTGTCCAACCTGTGGCTGTTCGGGCCGCTGGTGCGACAGCAACTCGAAAAATCACCCAGCTCGAACGCCATGCTGCGCACCACCACGGCCCTGACCATCGTCAACGCCGGCAACAAGCTCAACGTGCTGCCCGGCCATGCCGAAGCCACGGTGAACTTCCGCCTGCTGCCCGGCGACAGCCTGGACTCGGTGGAACAGCACGTGAAGACCGTGGTGGCCAACGAGGCGGTGCAACTGCAGCGCCTGCGCGACAGCGCCGAGCCCTCGGCCGTCTCGCCCACCTCGGCACGGGGCTACCAGCTCATCAACCGCACGGTGCGCGAGCTGTTTGCAGGCGCCGTCGTGGCCCCGGGCCTGATGGTGGGGGGCACCGACTCGCGCTTCTTCGGCGACCTCAGCCGCAACATCTACAAGTTCTCGCCGGTGCGTGCGCACCCCGAAGACTTGCCACGCTTCCATGGCACCAACGAGCGCATCTCGGTGAGCAATTACGTGGAAGCGATCCAGTTCTATCAACAACTGCTGCGCAATGCCTCCAAGGCTTCGTGAGCACAGCCGAACCCCATAACCGACAGAAAGGCACTCCGCCATGACCAAGGCCGTTATTGTTTCCACCGCCCGCACCCCGCTTGCCAAGAGCTGGAAGGGTTCGTTCAACATGACCCATGGCGCCACCCTGGGTGGCCATGCCGTCAAGCACGCCATCGCGCGGGCCGGCATCGATGCCGCCCACGTCGAGGACGTCATCATGGGCTGCGCCAACCCCGAAGGGGCGACCGGCGCCAACATCGCGCGCCAGATCGCCCTGATGGCCGGCTGCCCCGTGAATGTGTCGGGCCTGACGGTGAACCGTTTTTGCTCCTCGGGCCTGCAGACCATCGCCCTGGCATCGCAGCGCATCATCGCGGGCGAAGGCGAGGTGTACGTGGCCGGTGGCGTTGAAAGCATCTCCTGCGTGCAGCAGGAAATGAACCAGCACATGCTGTCCGACCCGGCCCTGCTGAAGATCAAGCCCGAAATCTACTGGTCCATGCTGCAGACCGCCGAACAGGTGGCCAAGCGCTACAACATCGGCCGCGATGTGATGGACGAGTACGGCGCCGCCAGCCAGCAAAAAGCCTGCGCCGCCCAGGCCGCCGGCCTGTTCGATGCCGAAATCGCCCCCATCACCGTGACCGCCGGCGTGGCCGACCCCGTGATGGGCCTGCGCACCAAGGAGGTGACCGTGAGCCGCGACGAAGGCACCCGCGAAGGCACCACCAAGGAAGGCATCAGCGGCATCAAGCCCGCCATGCCCGGTGGCCTTATCTCGGCCGGCAATGCCAGCCAGTTCTCTGACGGCGCCGGCGCCTGCGTGGTGGTCAGCGAAGAGTACGCCGCCCGCCACAACCTGCAGCCGCTGGGCCGCTTCCTGGGCTTTGCCGTGGCCGGTTGCGAGCCTGACGAGATGGGCATCGGCCCGGTCTTCGCCGTGCCCAAGGTGCTGGACCGCCTGGGCCTGAAGGTCAGCGACATCGACCTGTGGGAGCTGAACGAAGCCTTTGCCGTGCAGGTGATCTACTGCCGTGACAAGCTGGGCATTCCGGCCGACCGCCTCAACGTGAACGGTGGCGCCATCGCCCTGGGTCACCCCTATGGTGTGAGCGGCCAGCGTCTGACCGGCCACGCCCTGATCGAAGGCAAGCGCCGCGGCGCCAAGCGCGTGGCCGTGACCATGTGCATTGGCGGCGGCATGGGCGCTGCCGGCATCTTCGAAGTGCTCTGACCCTGTCACAGCCCCGGGGCCGCGACCCGAGCCGGCTCCGGCCCTGGTGCCGACACGGGGCTCGCAGCCCCTGCGGCCTGCCTCCGGCACCTGTCTGGCTGCCGGTCTCTCCCACCCACGCCCAGAGTCCACGCCATGAGCCTCCGTTCCAGCATCGATTTCCTTCTGTTCCAGTGGCTGCAAGCCGACAACCTGAACCAGCGCGAGCGCTTTGCGGACCACAGCCGCGACACCTTTGACGCGGTGCTGGACACCTGCGAGCGCATCGCGCGTGAGAAATACGCCCCCTTCAATCGCCTGGTGGACACCCAGGAGCCGCATTTCGACGGCGAAAAGGTGACCTTGCCCCAGGCCACCCACGATGCGCAGAAGGCCTACGCCGAATCGGGCATGCTGAGTGCCGCGCAGGATTACGACTGGGGCGGCATGCAACTGCCCTACACGGTGGAGTCTGCTGCCAACGCCTTTTTCGGCTGCGCCTCGGTCAGCATCGGCTCGGGCATGTTGACCACCGGCAATGCCAACCTGCTGATGGCCCATGGCACCGAGTTGCAGAAGCAGGTCTTTGCCAAGAACGAATTCGCTGGCCGCTGGTCGGGCACCATGTGCCTGTCCGAGCCACAGGCCGGCTCCAGCCTCAGCGACGTGGCCACCCGGGCCGTGCCCGATGGCGAAGGGCTCGAGGCCGATCCGCTGGGCCCGCGCTACCGCCTCAAGGGCAACAAGATGTGGATCTCGGCCGGCGAACATGAGCTGACCGAGAACATCATCCACCTGGTGCTGGCCAAGATCCCGGGTCCCGATGGCAAGACCATCCCGGGCGTGAAGGGCATCTCGCTGTTCATCGTGCCCAAGAAGCTGGTCGACACCGAGGGCCGCCTGACCGGCGAACGCAATGACGTGGCCCTGGCCGGGCTGAACCACAAGCTGGGCTGGCGGGGCACCACCAACACCTTGCTCAACTTTGGCGAGGGCAAGTTCCAGCCGGGCGGGCAGGGCGGGGCGGTGGGCTACCTGGTGGGGCGCCCGGGTGAAGGCCTGAAATGCATGTTCCACATGATGAACGAGGCCCGCATCGGCGTGGGCATGGCAGCCACCATGCTGGGCATGGCGGGCTACCTGGCCTCGCTGGATTACGCCCGCAACCGGCCCCAGGGCCGGCCCATGGGCGTGGGCGGCAAGGACGCGGCCCAGCCGCAGATCCGCATCATCGAGCACGCCGACGTCAAGCGCATGCTGCTGGCCCAGAAGTCCTACTGCGAAGGGGCCTTGGCCCTGGAGCTGTACTGCGCCCGCCTGGTCGATGAACAACACACCGGCGCCCCCGAGGCGGCCGACGATGCCCGGCTGCTGCTGGAGGTGCTGACCCCCATTGCCAAGAGCTGGCCCAGCGAGTGGTGCCTGGAGGCCAATTCGCTGGCCATCCAGGTGCATGGGGGCTATGGCTACACCCGCGACTTCCCGGTGGAGCAGTACTGGCGCGACAACCGCCTGAACATGATCCACGAAGGCACCCACGGCATCCAGGCCATGGACCTGCTGGGGCGCAAGGTCTTGATGGAAAACGGCCGTGGCCTGCAACTGCTGGCGGCCCGCATCAACAGCACCATCGAACGGGCCCTGCAGCAGCCCGAGCTCGCCGCCCATGCCAACGCACTGGCTGCCGCCTTGCAGCACGTGGGGGCGGCCACCAAGGCGGCCTGGGCCACGGGCGTGCCCACCGATGCCCTGGCCAATGCCGTGCCCTACCTGCAGGCCTTCGGCCACACGGTGCTGGCCTGGATCTGGCTCGATGTGGCCCTGGCCGTGCGGGCCAGCGGCAGCAGCGACGCGACGGCCCAGGGCCGACTGGCCGCCACCCGCTTCTTCTTCCACTACGAGCTGCCCAAGATCGGGGCCTGGCTGCGGGTGGTCGAGACCCGCGACCAGACCTGCGCCGAGTTGCCTGAAGACGCCTTCTGAGGGCCTGTGCCATGGCCCTGTTGCGTGTCAGCCCCCGCCTGTTGCTGCGCCTGCAGCAGCTCATCTGGTGGCTGATCTACGGCGGGCTGCTGAGCGCCGTGCTGGGCCTGGCCACCGAGCGCATCGCGCCGGGGCAGGGTGAGGCGCTGCTGCTCTGGGGCGGCCTGGCCGCCGTGCTGGGCGTGCTGCTGATCCTGGTGCGCGCCGCCTTGCAGGCCCGCGAGGACGCCTGAGGGCCCGGCGGTATCGCCGCCGAGACAGGTGGCAAGGCCCGGAATGCCCAGAATCCTTCTCATTCCATTCGATTCCGTTCCATTCTTTTTTGACCCCGGCTTGAGCCCGGCCCGCGCCGGGTTCGCCATCCAACAGCAGGAGACATCGACATGACCCGCAAAGTGCAACAACTTTTCGATCTGCAAGGCCGCACCGCCCTGGTGACCGGCGGCTCGCGCGGCCTGGGCCTGCAACTGGCCCACGCCCTGGGCGAGGCCGGTGCCCGCATCGTGCTGAGCTCGCGCAAGGCCGAAGACCTGGAAGAGGCCGCAGCCGAGCTCAAGGCCGCCGGCATCGACGCCAGCTGGATTGCCGCTGACTGCGCCCGCGAGGACGACATCCGCCGCCTGGCCGATGAATCCATCGCCCGCCTGGGCCACATCGACATCCTGGTGAACAACGCCGGCGCTGCCTGGGGCTCGCCCGCCGAAGACCACCCGGTAGAGGCCTGGGACAAGGTCATGAACCTCAATGTGCGCGGCTATTTCATCCTCAGCCAACACGTGGCCAAGCACAGCATGATTGCCCGCAAAAAGGGCAGCATCATCAACCTGGCCTCCATCGCAGGCCTGGGCGGCAACCCCAAGGGCATGAACACCATCGCCTACAACACCTCCAAGGGGGCGGTGATCAACTTCACCCGCGCCCTGGCGGCCGAATGGGGCCAGCACAACATCCGCGTCAATGCGATCTGCCCGGGCTTCTTCCCGAGCAAGATGACCGTGGGCACGCTCAAGGCCCTGGGCGAGGAGCGCCTGGCCGCCCATGCCCCCTTGGGCCGCCTGGGCGACGATGAAGACCTGAAGGGCCTGTGCCTGCTGTATGCCTCGGACGCGGGCAAGCACATCACCGGGCAGTGGCTGGCGGTCGATGGCGGTACCTCGATCGTGACGGCGGGCTGAAAATGCCCTGAACAGGGCGCACACTGGCGCCCTGCATTCTCATGGACCTTTTTATGAGCTTTGGCGTCGAAATCCCTTTTGTCACCCTGCTGGGGTTTGAACTCACCCTTTTTGAAGGCGGCCATTCCGAGATCGTGTACCAGCCCCGGCCCGAGCACATGAACTCGTTTCAGGTGGCGCACGGCGGCTCGATCATGACCTTGCTGGACGTGACCATGGCCACGGCGGCGCGCAGCGTGGCCCCCGACATGGGGGTGGTGACCATCGAAATGAAGACCAGCTTCATGCGCCCGGGCACCGGTCGACTGACCGGCAAGGGGCGCCTGATGCACCGCACCCGCAGCATGGCTTTCACCGAAGCCACTGTTTACAACGAAGCCGGCGAGGCCTGTGCCCATTCGACCGGCACCTTCAAGTACGTGAAACGCACCGAGACGCCGGGCCAGGGCCCGGCGGCCGTGTCGACCGACTGAAACACCCACAGCCTACCCAAACCAGGCCGCCGCGGCGGCCGAACCGGAGAACCCCATGCCCCAGAACAAGCAGATCGTGCTCGACAACCGCCCCCAGGGCGAGGCCACCGTCGACAACTTCAAGCTCGTCGTCACCGACACCGCCCCCCTGCAAGAAGGCCAGGTGCTGGTGCAGCACCACTACCTCAGCCTCGACCCCTACATGCGCGGCCGCATGAATGACGGCAAGAGCTACGCCCAGCCCCAGCCCCTGGGCCAGGTGATGATCGGTGGCACCGTGGGTGAGGTGCTGGAAAGCCGCCACCCCCGCTACGCCGCAGGCGACAAGGTGGTGGGCATGGGCGGCTGGCAGCAGTACAGCGTGGTCGATGCCTCCACACCCGGCACCCTGCGCAAGGTGGACACCACCCATGTGCCGCTGTCGCACTACCTGGGCGCCGTCGGCATGCCTGGCGTGACCGCCTGGTACGGTCTGGTCAAGATCATCAACCCCAAGGCCGGCGAGACCGTGGTGGTCAGTGCCGCCACTGGCGCGGTGGGCAGCACCTACGCCGCCGTGGCCAAGGCGCGCGGCTGCCGCGTGGTGGGCATTGCCGGTGGCCCCGAGAAATGCGCCTACGCCGTGAACGAGCTGGGCTTTGACGCCTGCATTGACTACAAGACCCACCCCGATGTCAAAAGCCTGTCGCAGGCCCTCAAAGAGGCCTGCCCCAATGGCATTGACGGCTATTTTGAAAACGTGGGCGGCTACATCCTGGACGCGGTGCTGCTGCGCACCAACGCCTTCGCCCGCATCGCGGTGTGCGGGATGATTGCCGGCTACGACGGCAAGCCGCTGCCCCTGGCCAACCCGGCGCTGATCCTGATCAACCGCCTGAAGGTGGAGGGCTTCATCGTGGGCGAGCACATGGAAGTGTGGCCCGAAGCCCTGGCCGAGCTCGGCGGCCTGGTGGCCAGCGGCAAGCTGCGCCCGCGTGAAAGCGTGGCCCAGGGCATTGAATCGGCCCCCGAGGCCTTCCTGGGCCTGCTCAAGGGCAAGAATTTCGGCAAACAACTGGTCAAGCTGATCTGAGTTCGCGGGGCAGGGCGGGCCAGCCGGGCCCGATGGCCCCCCCCCTGATTCCGCCAGCCCCGCATCCCCCTCTCACACGGAGCACGCCATGCACGACCTGATCCTGCACCATTACCCCACTTCGCCGTTTTCCGAGAAGATCCGCCTCATCCTGGGCTACAAGCAACTGGCCTGGAAGTCGGTGATCATCCCCTCGATCATGCCCAAGCCCGATGTGCTGGCCCTGACCGGCGGCTACCGCAAGACCCCGTTTCTGCAGATCGGTGCCGACATCTACTGCGACACGGCCCTGATCTGTGACGTGCTAGAGCACCGTCAGCCCAGCCCCACGCTGTACCCCGACCACCAAAAAGGCGTGGCCCGGGTGCTGGCCCAGTGGGCCGACACCACCTTGTTCTGGGCCGCCATGGCCTACAACCTGAGCCCCAAGGGGGCGGCGGCCATGTTTGCCGGCGCCCCCCCTGAGGTGGCCAAGGCCTTTGCCGCCGACCGGGGCGCCATGTCCACCGGCATGACCCGCTTGCGCCCGGGCGACGCCACGGCCGCCTACAAGAGCTACCTGCGCCGCCTGGCCAACATGCTCGACGACCATCCCTTCCTGCTGGGCGCCGCGCCCACGGTGGCCGACTTTGCGGCCTACCACCCGCTGTGGTTCAGCCGGGTGCGCAACCCCGTGATGGGCGACATCCTGCAGGCCACCCCGGGTGTGCTGGGCTGGATGGACCGGCTGGCCGCCCTGGGCCACGGCCGCATGGACAAGTTCGACTCGGCAGACGCCATCGCCGTGGCCGCCGCCAGCCAGCCGGCGCCCGTGGGTGATGAGCCCTTCCAGGACGAACATGGCATTGCCCTGGGCAGCCGCGTGAGCATCGCCGCCGAGACCTTTGGCACCGAAACCACCGAAGGCGAACTGGTGGCCGCCACCCGCATGCACTACACCCTGCGCCGCACGGATGAACGCGCCGGCACCGTGCATGTCCATTTCCCGCGCATCGGCTACGTGCTGCGCGCGCTCGACGCGGCCTGAGCGCCTGGGCCCCCGTTCAATCAAGGAGACAAAAATGATCAAGGATTTCAAGAACACCACCGCCGTGCTCACCGGCGCCGGCTCGGGCTTCGGCCTGGAATGCGCCCGCATCGGCGCCCGCCTGGGCATGAACCTGGTGCTGGTCGATGTGCAGCAGGATGCCCTGGACAAGGCCCAGGCCGAACTCGAAGCCGCCGGCGCCCAGGTGCTGGCCCGCCGGGTGGATGTGTCCAAGGCCGATCAGATGGAAGCCCTGGCCGCCGCGGTCAAGGAGCGCTTCGGTGCGCCGCATTTTGTCTTCAACAACGCCGGCGTCGGTGCTGGCGGTCTGGTGTGGGAGAACTCGGTCAAGGACTGGGAATGGGTGCTGGGTGTGAACGTGTGGGGCGTGATCCACGGCGTGCGCCTGTTCACCCCCATGATGCTGGAGGCCGCCGCCAAAGACCCGGCCTACCGGGGCCACATCGTCAACACCGCCAGCATGGCCGGCCTGCTGACCCCGCCCAACATGGGCATCTACAACGTCAGCAAGCACGCCGTGGTCAGCCTGACCGAAACCCTCTACCAGGACCTGCGCCTGGTCAGCGACCAGATCAGCGCCAGCGTGCTGTGCCCCTTCTTCGTGCCCACCGGCATCAACCAGAGCCACCGCAACCAGCCGGCCGAACTGCGTGATCAAAAGCCCACCAAGAGCCAGCTGATCGGCCAGGCCATGAGCGACAAGGCGGTGGGCTCGGGCAAGGTGACGGCCGCCCAGGTGGCCCAGAAGGTGTTCGACGCCATCAGCGCCGACCAGTTCTACATCTACAGCCACCCGCACGCCCTGGGCTCGGTGCAGACCCGGCTCGAAGATGTGGTGCAGGGCCGCAACCCCACCGACCCGTTCTCCCACAAGCCCGAACTGGGCGAGCAGCTCAAGGCGGCCTTGCGCGCCGCCTGAGCCGGCTTCGCGGATCGAGCGGCGCGGAGTGGGCAAAATCGGCGCATTGCCGCTGAAAGCCGAGCCCGCCGTGCCCCATCCGCCCCCTACCAGTCCCCCCGCATTGGCCCGCGTCCGGCCCAGCGTCGTGCAGGCCTGGCAGATGGCGTTGCGCCCGCGCAGCCTGTGGGTGGCGCTGGCCCCCGTGTTGGTGGGGGCCGCCCTGGGGTGGCGACGCACCGGCACGCTGGACGCCTGGGCTGCGGCCGCCGCGCTGCTGGCGGCCTTGCTGATGCAAATCATCACCAACCTGCAAAACGATGTCGGCTACACCCGGCGCGGCGCGCACCAGGCGCCCGAGGCCACCGGGCTGCCCAGGGCCACCGCACTGGGCTGGATCGAGGTGCGCCACATGCAGTGGGCGGTGGCCGGCCTGGCGCTGCTGGCCACGGCCTTCGGCCTGTGGCTGGTGCTGCTCAAAGGCTGGCCCGTGCTGGCCATGGGCACGGCCTCGCTGCTGGCGGCACTGGCCTACATGGGCGGGCCCCGACCCATTGCCTACACACCTTTTGGCGAATTGACCGTGCTGGTGTTTTTCGGCCTGGTGGCCGTGCTGGGCAGTGAATGGCTGCTGACGGGCGGGTTTGACGCCCTCAGTGTGCTGGCCGCGCTCTGCATGGGTGGCCTGGCCGCCGCCGCCCTGGCCGTCAACAACCTGCGTGATGTGGCGCACGATGCGCGGGTGGGGCGCCGCACCCTGGCCGTGTGCCTGGGGGTGGCCCATGCGCGGCGCGTGCACGCGCTGTTGCTGGCCGGCCCTTTTGCCCTGTTGCTGCCCATGGCCTGGTTGGCGGGCTCATCCATGTGCCTGCTGCCGCTCCTGCTCTGGCCACGGGCACGGGAGCTGCTGCGCGGCTTGCGGCGTTGTGCGCAAGCCGATGACTACAGCGCGCTGCTGGTCGCCAGTTTCCGCTTCGAAATGCAGTTTGCCGCCTTGCTGGCCGTGGGGCTGGTGCTCGGCAGCCTGGTTCGGGGCTGGGTGCCGCAGGCCTAGGACCTCAACCCCGCCTGGCCTGCCACCAGGCGCGCACCTGCGTCACCACCCGTGTCTTGAAGGCGCGGGTCGTGCGCCAGGGGGCGCTGTTGCGAACATAGGCCAGCAAGCGGTCTTTCCAGGCTTTCCAGCGCGGGTACCAGCGGGCAAACCAGGCCAACTGCATCAGGGCGGGCTGGGTCAGGTGGAACAGGCGTGCCAACACGGCTGTGCCCAGCAGCTTGGCCCCCAGCAGCAGCACCAGGCCCAGGGCCGCATGCCCCTGGCTGAACAGCCACAGGGCTCCCAGCTTCACCGGCAGCAGGGCCAGGGCCGGCACGGTGAACATCAGCAGCGCGGCCCAGGGGGGCAGGGCGCGGATGCGGCGCTCCAGCCAGGCCAGCAGTGGCAGGCGGGCGATCCACCCGACCAGGGCCGACAGGGTGTCCCAACCCCATTCCTCGAACACCAGCAGCAGGGCCAGCAAGCCCAGCAGCAGGTTCTTGATGAGGCGCAGCAGTGTCTGGAACAGGTTCATGGACTCAGTTTCGGCTTGGGGTGGACACCGGCTCGGCCTTGGTGTCGCCATGGATCAGCGCTTCGGCGGCCGTGTTCAGGGCCTGGCCCTCGCGCTGCGGGGTGGTCAGCGGGGTGGGGGCCCAGCGGTTGCCGTGCAGCAGGGCCAGGGCGGCCTTGGCGTCGCCATTGAGCTGCATCTCCAGGCGCTCCGAATCGCGCCGCCGGATGTCCTCGCCCACGGCAGCGGCTTCTGAGGCTTCCACGCCCAGTTGGCGCAAGGCCTCCAGGCTGAAGGCCATGGCACTCTCAAAGGTCTCGCGCATCTGGTAGTCCACCCCATGGCGCAGCAGCTCGATGGCGTGCTGGCGGTCGAAGGCCCGGGCCAGCACCGGGGTCAGGGGGAAGCTCTGCTTGATCAACTCCACGATGCGGGTGGTGGCCGCCTTGTCGTCCACGCACACCAGCACCGCCCGGGCCGTGCCGGCGCCGCTGGCCTGCAACACATCCAGGCGGGTGCCGTCGCCGTAGTACACATTGAAGCCGAACTGGGCGGCGGCCCGGATCATGTCGGTGTCGCGGTCGATGATGGCGATCTCGATGCGGCGGGCCAGCAGGTTCTGGCTGGCAATCTGGCCGAAGCGGCCGAAACCGATCACCAGCACGCTGGGGGCCAGCTCGGCCGCAGCGTCCACCGACTGGATGCCGCTCAGATCAGGCGGGGCAGGCAGGGCCGCCAGGGCCCGGCGCACCCCGGCCAGCAGCAGGGGGCTCAGGGCCATCGACAGGATCACCGCGGCATTCAGCACCGCATTCATCTCGGCCTCGATCAGGCCCGCATGGGCCGCCGTGGCATACAGCACAAAGGCAAACTCGCCGCCCTCGGCCATCATGGCGGCACGCAGCACCGAGTCGCGCCGGTTGCAACGGGTCAGGCGGGCCACGGTGTACACGCCCAGGCCCTTGAGCAGCATGTAGCCCACCACGCCCGCCAGCAGCTTGGGCCAGCCCTGCAGCACCAGCGGCAGGTCCAGCGACATGCCCACGCCGATGAAGAACAGGCCCAGCAGCAGGCCCCGGAAGGGCTCGATGTCGGCCTCCAGCTGGTGCCGGAAGGTCGATTCGGACAGCATCACCCCGGCGGCGAAGGCGCCCAGCGCCATCGACAGCCCGCCCCACTGCATGGCCAGGGCCGCGCCCAACACCACCAGCAGGGCTGCGGCGGTCATCACCTCGCGGGCGCGCACCTTGCTCAACAGGCTGAACAGCGGGTTGAGCAGCCAGCGGCTGACCGCCACCAGCCCCAGGATGGCGCTGAGCGCCACCCCCATGGTGACCCAGCGCGACACGGGCTCCTGGTCGGCCGGTGCGGGCGCCAGAAAGGCCACGATGGCCAGCAGGGGCACGATGGAGAGGTCTTCCATCAGCAGGATCGACACGATGCGCTGGCCCGCCGGGCTGGAGGACTCGCCGCGCTCGTCCAGCACCTGCATCACGATGGCGGTGCTGGAGAGCACAAAACCCATCGCCGCCACAAAGGCCACCGGCCAGCTCAGGCCCAACAGGTGGCCCAGGGTGGTGAGCAAGGTGGCACAGGTCAGCACCTGCATCAGGCCCAGGCCGAAGATCTGGCGGCGCAGCTTCCAGAGCCGGCTGGGCTGGGTGTCCAGGCCGATCACGAACAGGAACATCACCACCCCCAGCTCGGCCACATGCAGGATGGTCTGGGATTCACTGAACACCGCCAGGCCGAAGGGCCCCACGGCCAGCCCGGCCGCCAGGTAACCCAGCACCGAACCCAGCCCGAGCCGCTTGAACAGCGGCACGGCCAGCACCCCGGCGCCCAGCAGCACCACGGTTTTCAACAGATCACTGCCTTGCTCGATGGCCATTGCACTCCTCATTCCATTCTGCCGGGCAGTTTAGCGGCTGCGCGATCGGCGCCCGACAGCGGCAAAGTTTCACGCTGGCCGGGCGCCACTTGCGCGGCAGGGGCAGGGCGCTGTGGCACACTCGCCGGCTTCGGATTCGACCGTGACGCTGCGAGAGACATGCAAAAGATCATTCGGCAACTGGCCGCTGAAATCAGGGTGAACGAGGCGCAGGTGCGCGCCGCTGTGGAACTGCTGGACGGGGGCGCCACCGTGCCCTTCATTGCCCGCTACCGCAAGGAAGTGACCCAGGGCCTGGACGACATCCAGCTGCGTGAGCTGGAAGCCCGCCTGGCCTACCTGCGCGAGCTGGAAGACCGCCGCGAGGCCATCCTGAAGAGCATTGCCGAGCAAGGCAAGCTGACCGACGCCCTGCGCGCCGCCATTGACGCGGCGCCCACCAAGCAGGAGCTGGAAGACCTGTACCTGCCCTACAAGCAAAAGCGCCGCACCAAGGGCCAGATCGCCCGCGAGGCCGGCATCGAACCCCTGGCCGATCTGTTGTTTGCAGACCCCACCCGGGTGCCGGCCGACGAAGCCCAGGCCTTTGTGAAGGCCGCCAAGGGCGAAGACGGCAGCGACTTCACCACCACCGGGGCCGTGCTCGACGGCGTGCGCGACATCCTGTCCGAGCGCTGGGCCGAAGACGCCGCCTTGGTGCAGAACCTGCGCGAATGGCTGTGGAACGAAGGCCTGCTGAAGAGCAGCAAGATCGAGGGCAAGGACGAGAACCACCCCGATGTGGCCAAGTTCCGCGACTATTTCGACTACGACGAGCCCATCGGCCGCGTGCCCTCGCACCGCGCGCTGGCGGTGTTCCGCGGCCGTACGCTGGAGATCCTGGAAGCCAAGCTGGTGCTGCCGGTGCCGCCCGAAGCGGGCCAACCCTCGGTGGCGGAAGGGCGCATCGCCCTGCACCTGGGCTGGAGCCATGCCGGCCGCCCCGCCGACGACCTGATCCGCAAGTGCGTGGCCTGGACCTGGCGCGTCAAGCTGAGCCTGTCCACCGAGCGTGATCTGTTCTCGCGCCTGCGCGAAGACGCTGAAAAAGTGGCCATCAAGGTGTTTGCCGACAACCTGCGCGATTTGTTGCTGGCGGCGCCCGCCGGCCCGCGCGTGGTGATGGGTCTGGACCCGGGCATCCGCACTGGCGTCAAGGTGGCCGTGGTGGACGCCACCGGCAAGCTGGTGGACACCAGCACCGTGTTCCCGCACGAGCCGCGCCGCGACTGGGACGGCTCGCTGCACACCCTGGGCCGCCTGTGCGAGAAGCATGGCGTGAACCTGATTGCCATCGGCAACGGCACGGCCAGCCGCGAAACCGACAAGCTGGCGGCCGACCTGATCAAGCTGCTGGCCAAGATCGACCGCCACGTCGAGAAGGTGGTGGTCAGCGAGGCCGGTGCCTCGGTGTACTCGGCCAGCGAGTTCGCCTCGCAGGAGATGCCCGATGTGGACGTGAGCCTGCGCGGCGCCGCCAGCATTGCCCGCCGCCTGCAGGATCCGCTGGCCGAGCTGGTCAAGATCGACCCCAAGAGCATCGGCGTGGGCCAGTACCAGCACGATGTGAACCAGAGCGAGCTGGCCCGCACGCTGGAAGCGGTGGTGGAAGACTGCGTGAACTCGGTGGGGGTGGACCTGAACACCGCCAGCGTGCCCTTGCTGTCGCGGGTGTCGGGCCTGAGCGCCGCAGTCGCCAAGGCCGTGGTGCGTTGGCGCGAAGCCAATGGTGCCTTTGCCAGCCGCCAGCAACTGCTGAGCGTGAGCGGCCTGGGCGCCAAGACCTTCGAGCTGAGTGCCGGTTTTCTGCGCATCCGTGGTGGTGAGAACCCGCTGGACATGACCGGCGTGCACCCCGAGACCTACCCCGTGGTGGAGCAGATCATGGCCAAGACCGGCAAGCCGGTGGCCGAGCTGATGGGCCGTGCCGACATGCTCAAGACCCTGAAGCCCGAGCTGTTCGCCAACGAGAAGTTCGGTGTCATCACGGTCAAGGACATCCTGGGCGAGCTGGAAAAGCCGGGCCGCGACCCGCGCCCCGACTTCAAGGTGGCGCGCTTCAACGAAGGCGTGGAAGACATCAAGGACCTGCGCGAAGGCATGGTGCTCGAAGGCACGGTGAGCAACGTGGCCCAGTTTGGCGCCTTCATCGACCTGGGCGTGCACCAGGACGGTCTGGTGCACGTGAGCCAGCTCAGCCACAAGTTCGTCAACGATGCGCGCGAAGTGGTGAAGACTGGCGACATCGTCAAGGTCAAGGTGATGGAGGTGGATGTGGAGCGCAAGCGCATCGGACTGTCCATGAAGCTCGATGCCGCCCCCGCACGCCGCGATGGGCCGCGTGACAACCGCTTTGAAGGCGTCGGTCGCCAGCACCAGGGCGGCGGGCAGCGGCGTCAAAACGACGCTGCCGCCCCTTCCGCCATGGCTTCTGCGTTTGCGAAGCTGCAAAACCGCTCGCGCTGACGATAATCAGAAACAATCAGTTTCAAAATCACAAGCATGGAGCTCGACGACCTTCTGGCCTCTGAAATCGCCCTGCCCAGCATTCCGCGGGTGGTGGCTTTGCTCATGCTGGAGCTGGACAAGGACGAGTCGGACCTGCGTCGCATCACGCAACTGATCAGCACCGACCCGGCCTTGACGGCGCGCCTGCTGCAATTGGCCAACTCGGCCTTCTTTCATCTGGAGCGGCGCGTCAACGGCGTGGCCGAGGCCTTGGCCGTGCTGGGCCTGAACCATGTGCGCACCCTGGTGTCGGCGGCCGCGGTTGGGGGCGCCTTCCGTGGGGTGGCGGGCATCAATCTGCAGCAGTTCTGGCGTTACAGCCTGGACACCGCCAAGGTGTCGCGCATTCTGGCCGGCGTGGTGCGGCAGAACCCCAGCGCGGCCTTCACCTCGGGCTTGCTGCACGCGGTCGGCGAACTGGCCATGCACATGGGCATGCCGCGTGACATGGCCTTGCTCAACCTGGAACACGGCCCGCTGGACCTCAAACGGGCCCGCAGCGAGCGCAAGCGCCTGGGCTTTTGCTACGCCCAGGTGAGCTCAGGCTTCGCCCGCAAGTGGCAGTTTCCGGCCGCCATCGTCGATGCGCTGGAGTACCAGATTGCGCCCTTCGAGAACGAGGTCTATGAGCCTCTGGCCGGGGTCATCCACCTGGCCTCATGGCGCACCCGGGCCAAGGAAGCGGGCTTCACCGACCGGGAGTTGGCGGTGACCTTCCCCGACACCGTCGGCCTGGCGCTGGAGCTCGACATCGACATGGTGTTGCAGCAAGACCCGATCGACTGGACCACGCCCCAGGAAGTGGGTGCCTTTGTCTGAGCCACGGCCCTGATGAAAGCGCTTCGCCTCTATGCCGGGCCGCAGGCCCGCGCCCATTTGCAGGCCCATGGGCTCCAGCCAGAGCACGTGCGCGTGGTGCCTGCCGCTGCGGGCGGCCCCAAGGGGCTGGTGCTGGGCCCGCTGGACCGGTTTCTTTTCGGCGACTGGCTGGCTCGATCCAGCCAGCCTGTTGATCTGGTCGGGGCATCGATTGGCGCCTGGCGCATGGGCACGGCCTGCCTGGACCGCCCGGTCGAGGCCTTTGCCCGGCTGGAGCACGACTACATCGCCCAGCGCTATGACCTGGCGCCGGGCCAGAAGCGCCCCACGGCCGAGCATGTCAGCGAGCGCTTTGCCGACAACCTGAAACTGTTCTTTGGCGGGCGTGAGCATGAGGTGCTGCAGCACCCACGCTACCGGCTGCATGTGATCGCCTCGCGCGGGCGCCACCTGCTGGCCCGGGAGCATGGCCTGGCGACGCCGCTGGGCTACCTGGGGGCGTTTGTGAGCAACACGGTGCAGCGCCGTGCCATGGGCGCCTGGCTGGAGCGGGTGGTGTTTTCGACCCAGCACGCGGCCTTGCCCTTTGGCACCCGTGACTACCGCAGCCGCCAGGTGGCGCTCACCCCGGCCAATTTCATGGATGCGGTGCAGGCCAGTTGCTCCATCCCCTTCGTGCTGCGCTCGGTCAGTGCCATCGCCGGCGCGCCGCCGGGGGCCTACTGGGACGGCGGCATCACCGACTACCACATGCACCTGGACTACCGGAACCCCGCCCCGGGCGTGGTGCTGTACCCGCATTTTCAGCAGGCCGTGGTGCCGGGCTGGCTGGACAAGGCCTTGAAATGGCGCCATCGCGCCAGTGCCTTTCTGGACCCCATGCTGGTGCTGGCTCCCGATCCGGCCTGGGTGCAGACCCTGCCCAATGCCAAGCTGCCCGACCGCAAGGACTTCACCCACTACGGCAACGACCACGCCGGCCGTGCCACCGCCTGGACCCGGGCGGTGCAGGCCAGCCAGCAACTGGCCGACGAGTTCGCCGAGTGGCTGCAGGCCCCGGACATGGGCCGGGTCGAGGCCCTCTGAACCCTGCCACGAGGCAGGGTGGCTGCCCACTGTCTGGCTGAGCCTGCATTCTGGCGGCTGTCGTCCCAGCTGACGTACCTGCGAGGGCAGCATGCGCCATGCCCACGCACCACGACAACGACTACAAGCTGCTCTTCTCCCACCCGGAGATGGTGCGCGACCTGCTGCTCGGCTTCGTGCCTGGTGACTGGGTCCAGGACGCTCGGTTTGAGACCCTGGAGCGAGTCAATGCCAGCTATGTGAGCGAATCCGACAAGCAGCGTCACGACGACATGGTCTGGAGGCTGAAAGTCGGTCCGCGCTGGGTATGGGTCTATCTGCTGCTGGAGTTCCAAAGCCAGCCCGATGAATGGATGGCGGTGCGCATGATGGTCTATGTCGGTCTGCTGGCCCAGCATCTGATCAAGGAAGGGCAGTTGGACCAGGGCAGACTTCCGTCCTTGTTGCCCATGGTCCTTTACAAGGGGCCTCGCCCCTGGTCTTCGGCTCGTGATGTGGCTGACTGTTTCGCCCCTGGCCCACCGGCGCTGGAGCCCTACAGACCGCGCTTGCTGTATCACCTGATCGATGAGGCCAGATTGAAGTTATCCCCGTCCGACGAGGTTAGGAACGTGACCGAAGCCTTGTTCAAGTTGGAGCACAGCGCCAACCGGTCCGACATTGCCAGGCTGGCGTACGCGATGGGTCAGGCGCTCCAGGCCCCTGAGCATCAGAACTTGAGAAGAACCCTCAATGTCTGGCTCCGTCGCCTGATACGGCGCAAAATGCCGGACATCGCCACCGACGAACTCGATCAAATCCATGACCTTCTGAAAGGCCCGACCATGCTCGAAGAAACCCTGGAACGCCTTTACAACGAGGCCATTGAAAAAGGACTGTCCAAAGGACATTCACAAGGACTGTCGCAGGGGCTCTCCCAAGGGCTATCTCAAGGGCTATCCCAGGGCCGTTCACAAGGCATCGCCATGATGCTGGCCCGAGTGATCGAACAGCGCTTCGCCCCCGTGCCCGCCTGGGCCTACCAGCGGCTTCAGAGCGCCTCTGTGGAGCGCTTGGAAGCCTGGTCTGAGCAGATGTTCAGCGCGCCCACCCTGGAGGCTTTGTTGGACGAGGCCGGCGCCCGACACTGACACGGTTTACATCGAGGCTTCCAGCATCTCGCGGTATTCCTCAGGGCTGGCGATGCGCGGGTTGGTCTTGTGGCAGTGGTCGGCCAGGGCGCCCTTGATCACATCGTCGAACTGATCCCGCGTCACGCCCATCGCGGCCAGGCCGGTGGGCAGGCCCAGGCGGGCGTTCATGTCACGGATGGCGTCGGGGATGTCACCGCCTGAACGCAGGCCCATCGCGTGGGCCATGCGGTCCAGCCGGCGCTCACGCTGCACCGATTCAGCACTGGCATTGAAGCGCACCACCGCGGGCAGGAACATGGCGTTCAGGGTGCCGTGGTGCAGGCGCGGGTTCACGCCACCCAGGCTGTGACTTAGGCTGTGCACGCAGCCCAGGCCTTTCTGGAAGGCCATGGCACCCTGCATCGAGGCGCTCATCAGCTGCAGACGGGCTTCGCGGTCCTGGCCGTTTCGCGTGGCGCGTTCGATGTGGGCCCAACCGCGTTCCAGGCCATCGAGGCCGATGCCGTCGGCCGGGGGGTTGAAGGCGGCCGACATGAAGGTCTCCATGCAGTGCGCAATCGCGTCCATGCCGGTCGCGGCCGTGAGGCCTGGGGGCAGGCCCAGGGTGAGTTCGGGGTCGCAGATGGCCGCCCGCGGCACCAGGTGCCACGAGTGGAAGCCCAGCTTGCGGTGGTCGTCCACGATGATGATGGCGCCACGCGCCACCTCGCTGCCGGTGCCGCTGGTGGTGGGCACCGCGATCAGGGGCGCTGCGCGTTCGGTGATTCGGGTGGAGCCGCCCTCGATGGTGGCGTAGGTGGTCAGCGGGCCTTCATGGGTGGCCGCAATCGCAATGCCTTTGGCGCAGTCGATGGCCGAGCCGCCGCCCACGGCGATCAGACCATCGCAGCCCTGAGCCCGGTACAGCTCGACCGCCGCACGCACGGCGGCCTCGGTGGGGTTGGAGGGGGTCTGGTCGAACACGGTCAGGGGCAGGCCGGGCAGGGCGTCCAGGGCTTTTTGCAGCACGCCGGCGGCGCGCACCCCGGCGTCGGTGACGATCAGGGGGCGCTGAATGCCCACGCGCTCGCATTCGGCCGCCAGCAGGCGCACGGCGCCAAACTCGAACTGGATCTGGGTGACGTAGTTGATGAAGGCCATGAAGCGAAGAGAGGAAGTTCGGACAGGTTGAGGAAACACCGGTCGCCGGTCAGGCCGGACGCCACGTTGTACGATGCGCGACCGACTTTAGCGGCTGCAGCCTGGCCTGACCAGACGTTCAAACCCCAGGCGCAGCACCCCCGCGGTCACCCTGGTGACAAGGCCTGCCGCGTGCTTCCGCAACGATCCGAAACCGATGTCTACCAGCCCGTCCACCAGCTCTATTTCCAGCGCTTACCGACTCACCCCCGCCATGCAAAGCGTGATCGACCGCATGGTCAAAGCCAAGCGCCCCGCCTTGCACACGCTGTCCCCCAGGCAGGCCCGCGCCGCCTACGCGGCAGGGGCCGACGTGCTTGAAATCGCCCGCCCCGAACTGGCCGAGGTGCGTGAGCTGACGATCCCGGCCCGCGACGGCGTTGCCTTGCCAGCCCGGCTTTACCGGCCCAGTCTGGAACCAGGCCAGCCCGTGCTGCTGTACCTGCACGGTGGTGGCTTCATGATCGGCAGCATCGCCACCCACGACATCCTGTGCCGCAGCCTGGCCCAGCGTTCGGCTTGTGCGGTGGTGTCGCTCGACTACCGCCTGGCCCCCGAGCATCGCTTCCCGACCGCCTTCAACGATGGCTGGGACGCCTTGCGCTGGCTGCATGGCCACGGCGCCGGCTTGGGGCTGGACACGGCCCGGCTCGGCGTGGGCGGCGACAGTGCCGGAGGCACCCTGGCCGCCGCCCTGGCGGTGCAGGCGGCGCTGGAGGGGCTCCCGCTGGCCCTGCAGTTGTTGTTCTACCCCGGCACCACCGCCCACCAGGACACGGTGTCGCACCAGCGTTTTGCCCACGGTCTGGTGCTGGAGGCGTCCCACATCCAGTGGTTCTTCGACCAGTACGTGCCGTCGCGCCAGGAGCGTGAAGACTGGCGTTTTGCCCCCTTGCTGGCCCCCGACACCGAACACCTGGCCCCGGCCTGGCTGGGCCTGGCCGAATTCGACCCGCTGGTGGATGAGGGCATCGCCTACGCCGACAAGCTGCGCCTGGCCGGTCATGCCGTGGACCTGGAGATCTACCGCGGCGTGACCCACGAATTCATCAAGATGGGCCGGGCCATTCCCGAAGCCCTGCAAGCCCACCAGCAGGCGGCCGACGCGATGCGCGCTGCCCTGCGCCCTTCCACGGAGTCACCATGAGCGCCCCTGCACCGAAACGCACCGATTTCCGATTCTTCCACCGCCTGCGCGTGCGCTGGGTGGAGGTGGACATGCAGAAGATCGTCTTCAACGGCCACTACGCGATGTACCTCGACACCGCCATGGGTGACTACTGGCGCGAGCTGGCCTTGCCCTACGAGGCCTCGATGGAGCTGCTGGGCGGTGAGCTGTACGTGAAGCGCCTGGCGCTCGAATACCACGCTTCGGCCCACTACGACGACGTGCTCGATGTGGGCCTGAGCTGCCGGCGCATCGGCAACTCATCGATCGAACTGGTGGGCGCCATTTTCCGGGGCGAGCAGTTGCTGGTGTCGGGCGAGCTGTTGTATGTGTTCGCCGACCCGGCCACCCAGACCTCGCGCCGCGTGCCCGACGCGCTGCGCAGCCTGCTGCTCGAGCACGCCGCGGGCCAGCCCGTGGTGAGTGTGCGCAGTGGCGACTGGAGCACGCTGGGCACCGATGCGGCCCGGGTGCGCACCGAGGTGTTTGTGCAGGAGCAGGCCATTCCCCTCGATGAGGAATGGGACGAGGCCGATGCCACGGCCTTGCATGCCGTGGTCTACAACCGCCTGGACCAGGCCATGGCCACGGGCCGCCTGTTGGTGCATGCCCCCGGGGTGGCGCGCATCGGCCGCATGGCGGTGCTTCGGCCCATGCGGGGCACCGGCCTGGGGGCCGATGTGCTGCGCACCCTGATGGAGGCCGCCCGCCAGCGCGGCGACCGCGAGGTGCTGCTGCATGCCCAGACGAGCGCCCGCGGGTTCTACGAGCGGCTGGGCTTCCAGCCGCGTGGCGAGGTGTTCTACGAGGTCGACATCCCGCACATCGAAATGGTGCGGGCGCTCTGAGCTTCGTTCAGATATCGGCGAGCAGCGGGTAGGGCAGGGGCTGCACCACCAGTGCCGGGCCGTCGGGCGCGCCCAGGTGCAAGGCCGTGCCGGCCGCACTGGCCGTCACCTGCACCACGGCCAGCAGATCGACCCCGCCAGCGGGTGAGACGGCGGCCTGGACCACCACGCCGCTGGGTTGGTCGGCCGCGTCGCCGGCCAGGAACACCTCCTGCCCGGGGCTGGGGGGCTGCTCCAGACCCTCTGCATGGGCCAGGCAGGTGCGGCGCTTCAGGGTGCCACGGAACTGGCTGCGGGCCACCACCTCCTGGCCCGGGTAGCAGCCTTTCTTGAAACTCACGCCGCCCACCGATTCGTGGTTCAGCATCTGGGGCACAAAGCTGTCGGTCTGCGTGGCGCCGGGGGTGGGCACAGCCGCCAACACCTCCGACCAGGCCCAGAGCGACTCGGACAAGGCCGGGCCAGGCAGGGCGGCGTCTGATGCCGGGCCGATCCACAGCGCCCGGGCCACGCCGGCCGCCGGGTACAAGGCCACGGCGTGCCCTGCGGCGTGGGGGGCGGCTGACCAAGGCAGGCTGCCTGCGGGCAGGGCGGCCAGGGCGGCGTCGCCAGCCAGACCTCGCACGGCCAATTCGGCACTGGCGTCGTCGAGTTTGACCTTGGCGCGCAGCACGAACATGGACAGGCGCTTCAAGGTGGCCGCCAGCAGCTCCTTGGGGCACACCAGCCAGACTTCGGCAGCGCTCAGGCGCAGCAGCACGAAGCTGGCTAGCAGCCGCCCTTTGGCCGAGCAGTAGCCCGCCAGGCGGGCCTGGCCGTCGGGCAAGAGCACCACGTCCTGGGTCAATTGACCATGCAGGAACGAAGCAGCATCGTCGCCACGGGCGCGAATCACGCCCAGAGCGGACAAGGGCGCCACACCGTGCAGCAGCGCCTGGGGAGAATTCATGGCTTGTGTCATGCGTGAATTATCATCCCCCGTCAAAAACTTGTTCGCGATGGGGCTTGGGCTGTGCGTGCTTTGCTGGTGATGTTGGTATTGGTGGCAGCAGCCCTGGGCGGTGCCGTTTACTGGTGGCTGGATGCGCCCATGCGCCTGGCCGCCCCCACGATCGACCTGTCGATCGAGCCCGGCACCTCGCCACGCGCCCTGGCGCAGGACGTGCAGGATGCCGGTGTGGACGTGAACCCGCTGTTCCTCTATGCCTGGTTCCGCTTCTCGGGCCAGGCCCGCGGCATCAAGGCCGGCAGCTATGAGCTGGATGCCACCATCACGCCCCGGCGGCTGCTGAGCAAGCTGGTGCGCGGCGAGGAGGCCCTGCGCGCCGTCACCCTGGTCGAGGGCTGGAACTGGCGCCAGGTGCGCCAGGCCCTGGCACGGGCCGATCAGCTCAAGGGCGACAGCACCGAGCTGGACGACGCCGCCATCATGACCCGTCTGGGTCGGCCCGGCACCTTGCCCGAGGGCCGCTTCTACCCCGACACCTACACCTACTCCAAGGGCAGCAGCGACCTGGCCGTGCTGCAACGCGCGCTGCGCGCCATGGACAAGAAGCTCGAGGCGGCCTGGCAGGCGCGCGACCCCAATCTGCCGCTGAAATCGCCCGACGAGGCCCTGATCCTGGCCAGCATCGTCGAAAAGGAAACCGGGCGCGGCAGCGACCGCCCCCTGATCGCCAGCGTGTTCGTGAACCGGCTGCGCTCGGGCATGCTGCTGCAGACCGATCCCACCGTCATCTATGGGATGGGCGAGCGTTTTGACGGCAACCTGCGCAAGCGCGATCTGCTCACCGACACGCCCTGGAACACCTACACCCGCGCCGGCCTGCCTCCGACCCCCATCGCCATGCCCGGCCGGGGGGCCTTGCTGGCCGCCGTGCACCCCGCCGAGAGCCGTTCGCTGTACTTTGTCGCACGTGGCGACGGCAGCAGCCATTTCAGTGCCACCCTTGACGAGCACAATCGGGCCGTCAACCAATTCCAGCGTCGCCCATGACCCCACCCCATTCCGGCTTGTTCATCAGCTTCGAAGGCATCGACGGTGCCGGCAAGACCACGCACATCGAGGGCGTGGTGGCGGCCTTTCGCGCCCAGGGGCGGGTGGTGTGCCAGACCCGCGAGCCCGGCGGTACGCCGCTGGCCGAAAAGCTGCGCGCCCTGGTGCTGAACGACGCCATGGACCCCCTGACCGAGGCCTTGCTGATCTTTGCCGCCCGCCGTGACCACCTGCAGCAGGTGATCGAGCCGGCCCTGGCCCGTGGTGAGGTGGTGGTGTGCGACCGCTTCACTGACGCCACCTTTGCCTACCAAGGCGGTGGACGGGGCTTTGACCTGGACACCTTGGCCCAGCTCGAGCGCATGGTGCAAGGCCGGCCCGGCGGCAGCCTGCGGCAGCCCGACCTCACGATCTGGTTCGATCTGGACCCGGCCGTGGCCGCCGAGCGCCTGGCCGATGCCCGTGTGCCCGACCGCTTCGAGTCGCAGCCCGTGGCCTTCTTCGGCCAGGTGGCGGCCGGCTATGCTGCCCGGGCGGCGGCCGCGCCCAGCCGGTTTGAACGCATCGATGCGGCACAGAGCCGGCACCAGGTTTGGCAGCAGATCACCCGGGTGCTGGTGCGCAAAGGCTGGCTGGCCATCATGGTGGCCGCCCACGGAGGCCCGCAATGAGCGATGAGCGCGATACCCGTCTGCCCCTGGCGCCCTGGTTGCAGCGGCAGCTCGACAACCTGCTGAGCCAGCGCGGCCACGCCTGGCTGCTGCAAGGCCCCTCGGGCCTGGGTCAGTACCCGCTGGGCCTGGCCCTGGTCGAGGCCTGGCTGTGCGACGCCCCCACGCCCCATGGCGCCTGCGGCCAGTGCGCCAGTTGCCATGCCGTGCGCGTGCGCACCCATCCCGACCTGATGGTGCTGATGCCCGAAACGGCCCTGCTGGCCCTGGGCTGGCCTCTGTCGGAGAAAGCACAGTCCGAGATCGACGACAAGAAGCGCAAGGCCAGCCGTGAGATCCGTGTCGAGGCCATGCGCGAGGCCGTGCAGTTCGCCCAGCGCACCTCGTCGCGTGGCCGCGGCAAGGCCGTGCTGGTGTACCCGGCCGAGGACATGAACCACATCACGGCCAATGCACTGCTCAAGACCCTGGAGGAGCCCCCAGGCGATGTGCGCTTTGTGCTGGCCAGCGAGGCCGCGCACCAATTGCTGCCCACCATCCGCAGTCGCTGCCTGACGCACTCGCTGGTCTGGCCGGGCGCTGACGAGGCTGGCCACTGGCTGGCGGGTCAAGGCCTGCCGGGCGCTGCCGCCACGGTGCTGCTGCGAGCTGCCGGAGGTCGGCCCGAAGACGCTTTGATGCTGGCCGCCGAAGGCCTGACACCCGAATCCTGGGCGCAGTTGCCCCGCGCGCTGCTGCGGGGCGACCCCGGCGTGTTGGCCAACTGGCCCGCCGCGCGCAACATCCAGAGCCTGCAGAAGATCTGCCATGACCTGCTGGCCACGGCCTCCGGGGCGGCGCCGCGCTATTTCGCGGCCAACGAGTTGCCCCGGCCTCCGGCCCACAAGGTGCTGCTGCGCTGGGCCCGCAGCCTGAGCGAGGCGGCGCGCACGGCAGATCACCCCTATAACCCCGGTTTGATGTTGGAAGCGCTTGTGAGCGAGGCGCAAATCGCCCTAAACTCGGCCACAGAGTCCACGCCATGAACAGTCCCAGTACCCCGCGCCCCAGTGTTGTGCAGCTCGCCATCAAGGAGAAGGGCGCCTTGTATGCCGCCTACATCCCCTTGTTTGCCGAGGGGGGCATGTTCATCCCCACCGCGCGCGACTACCGACTGGGCGACGATGTGTACGTGTTGCTCTCCTTGCCGGACGACCCGCAGCGCTACCCGATTGCCGGCCGTGTGGCCTGGGTCACGCCGCCTCGCGCCGCGGGCAACCGCACCCAGGGCGTGGGCATCCAGTTTCCACGCGATGAAAAGTCCCGCCTGCTGAAGATCAAGATCGAGGAAATGCTGGGCAGCCACCTGGCCTCCGAGCGACCGACCCAGACCATCTGAAGCCTGCCGGCCCCTTGCCCGATGCGGGCCGGATCCGCGCCTGTTTTGAACACTGCCCGCCCTGTTGCGGGCCTTGCCGTTGAGTTTTTCATGTTTGTCGATTCCCACTGCCATCTGACCTTTCCTGAGCTGACGGCCGAGTTGCCCGCCATCCGCCGTGCCATGGCCGAAGCCCAGGTCGACCGCGCGCTGTGCATCTGCACCACGCTCGAAGAGTTTGAATCCGTCCATGCGCTGGCCCTGCAGCATGACAATTTCTGGTGCACCGTGGGTGTGCACCCCGACAACGAAGGTGTGCTCGAGCCCAGTCTGGACGACCTGCTGCAGCGGGCGGCACTGCCGCGGGTGGTGGGCATCGGCGAGACCGGGCTCGACTACTACCGCCTGGGCGAACGCACCGTGGCCGACATGGCCTGGCAGCGCGAGCGCTTTCGCACCCACATCCGGGCGGCACAGGCCTGCGCCAAGCCCCTGGTGATCCACACCCGCAGCGCCTCGGACGACACCCTGGCCTTGCTGCGCGAAATGGGCGAGGACGGGCGTGAAGGCGCGGCCGGCGGCGTGTTCCATTGCTTCACCGAAAGCCTGCAGGTGGCCCGGGCAGCGCTGGATCTGGGCTTTTACATCTCGTTTTCCGGCATCCTGACCTTCAAGAGTGCCAGCGACCTGCGCGAGGTGGCCGGTTTTGTGCCGCTGGATCGCATGCTGATCGAAACCGACAGCCCCTACCTGGCCCCGGTGCCTTACCGTGGCAAGACCAACAACCCCTCGTACGTGCCCCATGTGGCGGCCCAGATCGGGCAGCTGCGCGGCCTGAGTGCCGAGGCCGTGGGCGCACAGACCAGTGCCAATTTCGAGCGCCTGTTCCGTGGCGTGATGAGCCCAGCCACCGGGAGCGCCGCATGAACCTCCATCGTCGCCAATGCCTGCTCGCCCTGGGGGCCAGCGCCGGTTTGACCTTGCTGGGCCAGAGTGCCCATGCGGGCTCTTTCGAAGACTTTTTCACGGCCATCCGGCGCAATGACGCCAGCACGCTCCAGGCCCTGATACGGCGGGGCTTCGACCCCAACACGGTGGACGAAACCGGCCAGCCCGGCCTGATGATGGCGGTGGACCTGCAATCGGTGCGTGCGGTCGAGGCCCTGTTGAGTGCGCCCAACATCCAGGCCGAGGTGCGCAACAAGAAAGGCGAGAGTGCGCTCATGCTGTGCGCCATCCGCGGCGATCTGACGGTGGCCAAGCTGCTGATCGAGCACGACGCCGACGTCAACAAGACCGGCTGGACACCGCTGCACTACGCGGCCTCCGGCACCTCGCCCAACCAGGTCGAGATGGTGCGCCTGCTGCTGGACAACTCAGCCTACATCGATGCGGCCTCGCCCAATGGCAGCACGCCGCTGATGATGGCGGCCATGTACGGGCGCAGCGATGTGCTCAAGGTGCTGATCGAGGAGGGGGCCGATGCCTCGCTGCGCAATGAGAAGGGCCTCACGGCCATCGACTTTGCCCAGCAGGTGGGGCGCACCGCCAACGTCGAGGCGATTGCCTCGGCCCTGCGAGCCCGCCAGCCCAAGGGCACCTGGTGAGCGCCGAGACGACCCAAGCCACAGCCCTGGCGGCGTTTGACCATGTGGTGGCAGCCTCATCCGGCTTCAGGGCCCGGGAGGGACAGCGTCACATGGCCGAACTGGTGGCCCAAACCTTCAGCACGCCCACACTGGGCAAGTGCGAGGACGAGCCTGAGCGCGCCTTTGCCGTGATCGAGGCCGGTACCGGCGTGGGCAAATCGATTGCCTATGCGGCCCCCGCCATTGCCGCGGCCCTGGCGCGCAAGACCCGCGTCATCATCTCGACCGCCACCGTGGCCTTGCAAGAGCAGTTGGTGCACAAAGACCTGCCCCTGCTCAGCCAGCTGATGCCCGAGCCCTTCACCCACGCCCTGGCCAAGGGCCGCGGGCGCTACGTCTGCAAATACAAGCTGATGCGCTGGGTGAACGGCGAGGGTGAGCCGGATCTGTTTGCCGACGAGCTGCCGGCGGGCACAGCCCCGAGCGCCTCGAGCAACGGGCGTGCGCCGACCGAGTACCAGCTTCATTTCTACCGCCAGATGGCCACCGAGTTGAAGGATCGCCGCTGGGATGGCGACCGTGACACCCTGGCTGTGCCGCCCAGCCCCGAAATGTGGAGCCCGGTGGCCGCCGAGGCCAGCAGCTGCACCGCCAAGCATTGCCCCGACTACCAGGACTGCGTCTATTTCGACCAGCGCAAGGCCCTGGCCGCCTCGCAGGTGATCGTGGCCAACCACGACCTGCTGCTGGCCACGCTCAACGGCAACACGCTGCCCGATCTGTCGGACTGCCTGCTGGTGCTGGACGAAGGCCACCACCTGCCCGCCGTGGCCTTGAACCATTTCCAGGAAAGCACCGACCTGACACGGCTGCGCTGGGTGGAGCAACTGGCGCTGCGCGCCCGCAAGACGGCCGAGATGCTCGACCTGGATGCGGCGGCCGAACTGACAGGGCAGGGCAGTGCGCTCAAAGCCCACCTCAATGAGGTGGCTCAGCAGGCCCTGGCCCTGTACCGCCCCAAGGGCCTGAGCGACGAGCCGGTGGAACTGCTGCCCATCGGGCCCTTGCCCGGCGTGCTGAGCAACCCGGTCAGCGAGGTGCTGACGATTTCGGGCGCCATGCTCAAACACCTGCAGGCCATCTCGGCCGCCCTGCGCACCCAGATGAAGGAGCGCCCCGAAGACTCGCGCGAGCTGGCCACGCATTACGTCCAGCTGGGGGTGCTGGCCCCGCGCCTGGAGGCCGTGCAGGCCTGGGCCGCGCTGATGTTGCTGGAGACCGAGGTGCCCGCCGCGCGCTGGTTCACCTTTGGGCTGTATGGCGAATTCCTGTCGATCACCGCCTCGGCCAGCCCCATCCTGCCCGCCAGCGCCTTGCGCCACAAACTGTGGGCCAAGGCGCGCGGCGTGGTGATCACCTCGGCCACCCTGACCAGTTGCGGCAGTTTTGACTTCTTCCTCAACGAAACCGGCCTGCGCGGGCTGGACAACGTCAGCACCCGGGTGGTCAGCAGCCCCTTCGACTTTGCCCGACAGGGGCATTTTGTGGCGGTGGACACCCCAGCCGACCCCAAGCGGGCTGGCGAGTACAACCAGGCCATGTGCAAGGAGTTGATGGCCGACCTGGCCCAGGTGCAGGCCGGCGCGCTGGTGCTGTTCACCTCGCGCGACCAGATGCGCACCGCCGTGGACAGCCTGACCGGCAGCCTGCGCAGCCGGGTGCTGGTGCAAAACGACCTGCCGCGCCAGACCTTGTTGCAGCGCCACCGCGAAAAGGTGGAGCGCGGTGACGCCTCCATCATCTTCGGCATGCAGTCCTTCGGCGAAGGGCTGGATCTGCCGGGGCGGCTGTGCGAGAGCGTGTTCATCTGCAAGCTGCCCTTTGCACCGCCCTCGGATCCGGTGAGCTCGGCACGCTCCCAGTGGTTGCGCTCCAAGGGGCGCGACCCCTTCATGGAGCTGGTGGTGCCTGCCGTGAGCATCCGCCTGGCCCAGTGGGTGGGCCGGGCCATCCGCAGCGAAACCGACGAGGCTCATGTGTATTGCTACGACCGGCGCCTGATCAGCACCAGCTTTGGCCAGCGCCTGCTGGCGGGGCTTCCGCCGTTCAAGCGGCAAAAGCGCAACAGCCAGGGGCAGGTTTTCGATCTTTGAGGCGAGCCAGGCGAGGGGAGGGCAGGGGGCTCAGACCGGCAGAGCCGTGACGCGTTCCGCCAACTGCCGCTCGAAGGCCTCGATCGGCACCGGCCGCCCGAACAGGTAACCCTGGTAGGCCATGCAACCCGACTGGCGCAGAAACTCGAACTGGGCAGGGGTTTCCACTCCCTCGGCAATCACTTCCAGGCCCAGGTTGCGGCCCATCGCGATGATGGTCTTGATCAGCGTGGCGTCGTCGGTGTTGCCCGGCAGGTCGGAGATGAAGCTGCGGTCGATCTTGAGTTCATCGAGCGGAAAGTGCTTGAGCATCGACAAAGAGGAGTAGCCGGTGCCGAAGTCGTCGATCGACAGCGACAGCCCCATGGCGTGCAGGGCCTGCAGTTTGGCGATCAGTTCATCGCTTCTGCGCAGCATCAGGCCTTCGGTCAACTCCAGCCGCAACAACGCGGGGGGGCAGCCTGTGGTGTCGAGGCAGCGCGCCACCGACTCGATGAAGTCGCTCTTCTCGACCTGGCGCGCACTGACGTTGATCGACAGCCGCAGCGCCTGCATGCCGGGCTGGGATTGCCAGGTGCGCAACTGACGGCATGCGGTCAACATGACCCATTCACCGATCTCGCAGATCAGGCTCGACTCCTCGGCGATCGGGATGAAGTCGGCCGGAGACACCCAGCCCCGGCAGGGATGGCGCCAGCGCAGCAGCAATTCGGCGCCCAGCACCTCGCCCTGCCCATCCACCTGAAGCTGGTAATACGCCACCAGCGCCGATTGAGCGATGGCGTGGCGCAGGTCGGCCTCCAGATTGGCCCGGGCCTCGAGTTGGGGTTGCAGCGTCTGGTCGTAGAAGCAGACGGTGTTGCGCCCCGCCTGCTTGGCCTGGTACATGGCCATGTCGGCCCGTTTCAGGACCTCATTGACGCCCAGATCATGGGCATGGAACAGGCAGACCCCCAGGCTGGGCGAGGTCTGGTAGTCGTAGCCTGAGATGTCAAAGGGCTTGTTCAGCTCAGCGATGATCTTGTTCGACACCTGGCGGCAGGCCAGCACTGCGGCCTCTGGGCTGTCGCCCAGGCCCTGCAGAACCACCACGAACTCATCGCCGCCAAAGCGCGACACGGTGTCGTGGCTGCGCACCATCTCGCGCAGGCGGGTACCCACCAGTTTGAGCAGCAAATCCCCCGCCGAATGCCCCTTCATGTCGTTGAGGGTCTTGAAGCGATCCAGGTCCAGAAACACCACCGCACCGTGGTCCTGTTGGCGACTGCTCAGGGCAAAGGCCTGTTCGATCCGGTCGAGCAGCAGGCGCCGATTGGGCAGGCCGGTGAGCATGTCGTAATAGGCCAATTGGTGCACGGCCTCGAGGTTCTTCTGGGCCTCGGTCTTGTCGACCACCAGCGCGGCGGCGGCAATGATGCGGCCGTCAATGTCTTTCAGCGGCGTGGCGTACCAGTCGCAGATGATGATCTGGCCATCCTTGCGCAGGTTTTCACTCTGGTTGTTCTGCGCCATGCCGTCCATGAACAGATGACGCATCACCAACGCCGAGCGTTCACGCTCCCACGGGGGCATCACAAGCGAGAGTGATTGCCCCAGCATCTCTTGGGCGCTGTAGCCGAACATGGCCTCGGCAGCCGCATTCCAGACCGTGACCCGGAAGAAGGTGTCGCATTCCACCACCCCCATGGGCGTTTGCTGGATGTGCAGGGCCTGGCGTTCGGCCATCTCGTGAACCGCCTGGGACCGTTGGTTGGCCAGGATCCGCAAGCTGATGTTTTCACGCAGGTGGTGCGACATCGAGGCACTTGAGAGGCTGATGTAGCCCATGAACAAGGCCAGCATCAGCGCGAGCGAAATCGAGAACGAACTGCCGTGGGCCAAAAAGCCTGGCAGTGCCAACAAGTAGATACCAGCGCAAAACAGGCGCCCACAAGGCGGGTCGATCAGGTAGGCCATGATGCCGCCGCTGGAAACCCCGACCAGGATCACCACCAGAAACGCCTGGCTCACCGTGTCTCCACCCGGGTAGAACAGCCACCCAGACAAGCCCCAGACGGCACCGCAAGCCGCAGTGGACACGCGGTACGCAAGCAACCAGTTTGCGCCACCGGCCTCGGCAGCCAGGCGGCTCCGGAAACTGCGTGCGAGCAGTTCACGCGCGCCATAACTCAGCACGGCCAAACCAGCCCAGGCCCACCACGGGGCCAGCAGCGCATATTGATGTTGAAGCGTCAGGATCGTCGTCGCCACCAGCAAGGCCACCAAGGTGCTGCGCCGCGTCGAGCCATACACCAGGGTCAACACCTCTTCATTCAGCAGGCGGGTTTCCTGCTGGGTGAGGGTGGATGCCCCTTCGGGGCGCGCGGGCGTCTGGAGGTTCACAGGGCGCGTTCCTCTTCAGAGCAAGCAAGCTTGCCCCCCGTTACCGCAATCGCTGGACCGAGCCTGATCGGCATGAGGTTACCAATTTGTATCAATGTAGATTGATCATAAATGACACTTTAAAAAACAGCCATGCGATGGGCTGCTGTGTCGCGCAATAAGTCCGATTTCGAAGGTCACGCCACACGGTACAGGTCGGGGAGCATCGATCTAGCGCTTTGAAGCCCTCCTTGTGTGACGTGGCGGCAGCAAACGACGGTATCACGCAATAACGTATGTATTCATACATACAACATGCGATCATGTATGTTTTATTTTATAGATCGCGATAAGCATCACTTATCAATGGTATTTTGCCGCTGACGCCCAGAGGATCGAATGCAGTGGTGAGCACCACCCAAATGGGCTCGAAAGCCAGCGTTTCGGCGTCTGGTGAAGAGGCAAATGCGTTCCCAAGAACAAAGGCCAAACACTCGCAAGTGCGAAGATCCATACAGGATCCGACAAGCCTGCCGCACGGGCATTGCACTGCACGGCAGGGGTTGATGGGGTCAGTTTGTTGCGATCCCAGCTTGGAACAGCAGGCCTCATCCCAGGCGGCAGGCGAATGACCGACCCACCTCGGATGCTCGGCCAGCCTCCACCGTTACCCCAAGAAGGGGCACTCCCAGCGCTTGGGAACCGAGCTTCTGTTGGCCTCAGCGAATTTCCACGATGCACGCGAGCCGCAGAAATGGCGGCAAGGAATCACAGCACTGAGATCGCACCGAAGCAGGAGAGCGTGCATGGTGTCAGCTCAGCCCACCAGCTTGTTCGCCCACCGCCGATCACACAACGCCCTGGATGAACAGGCACCTGGCGGCACCGCCAACTGTTGGCTGTTTGCCGGCCAAAGGATCTGCAGTGCCCGATCCGCGGCAGCAGGCCCGTTAGTCCAGAGGCAGAAATGGCGGCAGGGCCCAAACGCTTGGGCCAAGGGCCATCTGCGGGAGCGGGCGCAAATCCAAGAAGAATGCGGACCGGGCAGGCCTGCCAGTCGATCTCCTTGGATTGCAATGAGATTTGACATAATATACATTGTATAAAGCAACTGCATTCAGTTCAGAAGCCGGAACCACTCAACCCTGGGCCTTTTCAACGCTTCACGCCCCCAAGCAGCCCCGACGCACAGCGCATCAGACAAGCAGGTCTGAACAGCCTTGCATGGCCCGATGGCAGTTCGTTTCAAATCCTGAAGCACCCACAGTCCTAGGGTTAACCCTAGAATACGCCGCTTGGGCTGTGCAAGGCGGCCCATTCTGTTCCAAGCGCAGGTCGCCATCGTGGTCTGCGTGCGTGTGGCCATCCACCCCAGGCCCCTGAACAGCTGAGACTCTGCCACACGACCTGCGGCCTTCACAACGCATTGTTGCCGCACTGGCAACCCATTCGAGCTTTTCATGACTTCCACTGCCCAGAGTGTGGCGCCGCAGGCACCGCACCGAACTCTCAATCGCCATGACTACCAGACCCTTGCGCTGTCCGCGCTGGGGGGCACGCTGGAGTTCTATGACTTTGTGATCTACGTCTTTTTTGCCACGGTGTTGGGAGGCCTGTTCTTCCCGGCCGACATGCCCGATTGGCTGCGTCAGCTGCAAACCTTCGGCATCTTTGCGGCCGGCTACCTGGCGCGTCCTGTGGGCGGCATCGTGATCGCACACTTTGGCGACAAGCTGGGGCGCAAACGCATGTTCACGCTGAGCATCTTCATGATGGCGCTGCCCACGCTGGTGATCGGCCTGTTGCCCACCTATGCCTCGATCGGAGTGGCGGCGCCTTTGCTGCTGCTGGCCATGCGGGTCTTGCAGGGGGCGGCCATTGGTGGCGAAATGCCGGGCGCCTGGGTGTTTGTGGCTGAACACGTGCCCCAGCGCCACTATGGCCTGGGCATCGGCACGCTCACCTCGGGCATCACCGGCGGCATCTTGTTGGGTTCGCTGGTGGCCATCGGCATCAACAGCCACTACGAAGCGCCCGAGGTACAGGGCTTTGCCTGGCGCATTCCGTTCATCCTCGGGGGCGTCTTTGGCATGGTGTCGGTCTACTTGCGGCGCTTTCTGCAGGAAACCCCGATCTTCAAAGAGCTGGAGCAACTGCGCCACATCGCCGATGAACTGCCCGTCAAGACCGTGTTGCGCGAGCACCGCTGGGCCTGCGTGATCGTGGCCCTGCTGACCTGGGTGCTGTCGGCCGCGATTGTGGTAGTGGTGCTGTTCACCCCCACTTACCTGCAAAAAGTTCACCACATCCCGGTGACCCTGGCGCTCGAGGCCAACGCCCTGGCCACCTTGATGCTGACCCTGGGTTGCATTCTGGTGGGCTGGGCCAGCGATCGACTGGGCACCCGGGCCGTGATGCTGGTCGGCTTTGGCGGCTTGCTGATCAGCAGCTATCTGTTCTACACCGACCTGCCCGGCACGCCCGCTTCACTGATGTGGCATTACGGCGTCACCGGCCTGTTTGTGGGCGTCATTGCCATCGTGCCCATCGTCGGGGTGCGCGCCTTTCCGCCTCGGGTGCGGTTCAGTGGCCTCTCATTTGCCTACAACATGGCCTATGCCGTGTTCGGTGGCCTGACGCCGATCATCATCACCACCTGGTTGCAAAAAGACGTGCTGGCCCCGGCGCATTACGTGGGCGCGCTGTCGGTGCTTGGGTTTGTGCTGGGTCTGGTGCCTTTCGTGGCCCGGGGGCACGTCAGCCCGGCCCAGGCGGCAGGCACCGCCCAATCGCGCTGAAATGCCCCGCCCTGCCCCGGCGTCACGCGGGCGGCAGTGGCGGGTGCTTCTGGGCGTTCTTGATCAGCTTGTCGGCCACGGCCTGCTCCAGGTCGATGCCCGTGTGGTCGGCCAGTTGCAGCAGATACAGCAACACATCGGCCATCTCTTCGCCCAGATGCTGCTGCACGGCGGGTGTGTCGCGGGTGCGGGCCGCCTCATCGGGCGTCATCCATTGAAAGATCTCGGTCAGCTCGGCCGCCTCGACCATCAAGGCCATGGCCAGGTTCTTGGGGTTGTGAAAGGGTTGCCAGGCGCGGTCGGCGGCAAACTGGCGCAACGTGGCCTGCAGGGCAGACAGATCCATCTTGAAATCCTTGAATGCGGGGCCAGCAGCCCCGGCCGGGATTTTCACCTCTCACTTACCCCTGAAATCCAAAGTGGCAACGCCGGCCGCTCTTGCGGGCCTCCCTCGCAGTGGGTCCAATCAGGCCTTTAACCCATCCGTCGGCAGGCCCTCCAAGGGACCGAAGCCCAACACCGGAAACCCCATGACCACCCTCTCCTCTTTCCCCATCACCCACAAATGGCCTGCCCAACACCCGGATCGGCTGCAGCTGTATTCACTGCCCACGCCCAATGGCGTCAAGGTGTCGATCATGCTGGAAGAGATCGGCCTGCCCTACGAACCCCATCTGGTGAGCTTTCAGACCCAGGATCAGCTGTCGCCCGAATTCCTCTCGCTCAACCCGAACAACAAGATCCCGGCCATCCTCGACCCCCAGGGCCCGGGTGGCCAGCCCCTGGCCTTGTTCGAATCGGGGGCCATCCTGGTGTACCTGGCCGAAAAGACCGGGCAGTTGTTGCCCGCGGATCCCGCGCGTCGCTACCAGACCTTGCAGTGGCTGATGTTCCAGATGGGCGGCATCGGCCCCATGTTTGGCCAGTTGGGCTTCTTCCACAAATTTGCCGGCAAGGACTACGAGGACAAGCGCCCGCGCGACCGCTACGTGGCCGAATCCCGGCGCCTGCTCACGGTGCTGGAGCAGCAGCTGCAGGGCCGGGCCTGGATCATGGGCGACGACTACAGCATTGCCGACATCGCCATCTGGCCCTGGGTGCGCAATCTGTTTGGTTTCTACGAGGCGGGCGACCTGGTGGGCCAGGCCGACTTTGTGCAGGTTCAGCGCGTGTTGGCTGCATTCGGGGCTCGACCGGCTGTGCAACGTGGCCTGAACATACCCACTCGTGACTGATCGACTTGATTGCAGTTTTGATCTGATGAAACGCATGCGATCAGGGTTTATCCACCCTCACAAGTGACATATTCAAGCCAGAATGATCTGCCGTTTCTGTTGAATATGCTGATTTTGCAGGAGTGAGCTCAGCCGACGTGGCTCAAGCGGTTTACATTTCAGCCTCGCCGGAGCAGCGTCGGCACAACTCGGTGTTGTGAACAATCCAGTCACTGCGGCGGACCCAGTGGCTTCCCTAGAGACTTTCATGCGAATCAATGAACCCGTCACACAGCGCGAGCACCTCTACCCGCCCCACATGACCCCGGTGTCGGTCACCGACCCCAAAGGGCGCATCACCTATTGCAATCAGGATTTCATCGAGCTGAGCGGCTTCGCCAAAGAGGAACTGCTGGGCCAAGCCCACAACCTGGTGCGCCACCCCGACATGCCCGCCGAGGCTTTCCGCGACATGTGGGCCACGGTGCAGCAAGGCCAGCCCTGGACCGGGCTGGTCAAGAACCGGCGCAAGAACGGCGACCACTACTGGGTGCGGGCCAATGCCACGCCCATGCGCGATGGCCAACGCATCACGGGCTTTCTTTCCGTCCGAACGGCCCCTCGCCGTGAAGAAATCGATGCCGCCGAAGCGCTTTACGCCACCATGCGCGAAGAGGCCCGACAAGGCCATCTGCGCCATGTGCTGGATCAGGGGGCCGTGCTGCGCACCGGCCTGGCAGGTCGTTGGCAGCAGGCCACTCGCCTGCTCGTCCCGCTGCGACTCAGCGCTCTTTACGCCGCCGTGGCGGGTGCCACCTGGGCATGTGCCGCGTTCGGCGCGCCGACCGGCCTCACCGCGGCGGTGGGCCTGCTCGGGTCACTGGCGGCTGGCTACCTCACCCATGCCTGGAGTGTGGCCCCCCTGCGCCAGGTCATGAGCGACGCCAACCGCCTGGCCTCGGGTGACCTCTCCGAAGAGATCAAGACCGGTGCCCCGGGTGTGCTGGGCCAGTTGCAACAAAGCCTGCACCAGTTGTCGGTCAACCTGCGCACCGTGGTGCGCGATGTGCGCCAACAGGTCGACTACCTGGGCGACGCCGTGCGCGAGGTGGCCGCGGGCAACCATGACCTGTCCACCCGCACCGAATCCCAGGCCGCCAGCCTGGAAAAGACCGCTGCGGCGATGGAAGAAATCAACAGCATGGTCAGCCAGAGCGCCGCCGCGGCCGCCCAGGGCGCCCACCTGGCCACCGAAACCTCGCACGTCACCGAGCGCAGCAACCAGGCCGTGCAATCGGTGGCCCAGACCATGACGGGCATCACCGACTCATCCCACAAGATCGGTGAAATCATCCACCTGATCGAAGGGGTGGCTTTTCAGACCAACATCCTGGCCCTGAACGCGGCCGTCGAAGCAGCCCGGGCCGGTGAGAGTGGCCGCGGCTTTGCCGTGGTGGCCTCTGAGGTGCGTGCCCTGGCGCAACGCACGGCGGGCGCTGCCAAGGAGATCCGCCAGTTGATCATCGAATCCTCCGAGCGCATCGACAGCGGCAGCCAGCAGACCCAGGATGCCCGGGGGCGCATGGACGAGGCCCTGGCGGCGGTGGGCAAGGTCAGCATGGTGTTGCACGAAATCAGCCACTCGGCTGCCGAGCAGCAAGGCGGTATCGCGCAGATCAACTCGGCCGTGGCCGATATGGACTCGATCACCCAGCAGAATGCGGCCCTGGTGGAGCAACTGGCCGCGGCCGCCAAGGCCTTGCACATCGAGGTCGACGAGGTCAGTCATTCGATGCGCCTGTTCCGTCTGGCCCATGGCGAAGCCTCCATCGCCGACCTGGACGCGGTGGCCTTGCGGCGGGAAATGAAGCAACTGCCGGTGGCCTGAGCGCTCTCACACAACACCAGGCACCTGCCCACGCCAGGCACGCAGACCGCAGCAGGACAGGCTCAGAAGCTCTCCCAATCCGATTCCGGGCTGGCAGAGCCGCTTTGCGTTTGGGCCGCAGGGCGATGACCCGAGGCCGGCGGGCTTGCGGGGCTGGCGAGTTTCAGGGCGGGCTTGGACTCCTCGGCGGCCACCCGTGGCGCAGCACCCACGTGCTGGCCAGAGCCGCCCTGCGCCGTCGTACCTTGAGGCGATGACACGGTCGGTGTCCGGGCTCCGTTCCAGGCGGGGGCACCGCCCTCCAACTTGAAAAGTGAAACCACCTGCACCAGGTCTTCTGCCTGTGTGCGCAGGCTGCTTGCCGCCGCCGCCATTTCCTCAACCAGGGCGGCATTCTGTTGCGTCGCCTGATCCATCTGCGTCACCGCTTCGCCCACCTGGGCCACGCCAGCACTCTGCTCGGCGCTGGCGGTGCTGATCTCACCCACCACCGAACTGACCCGCCGGATCGCTTCCACCACTTCCTGCATCGTCTGGCCGGCCTGGTTGACCTGCTCGCTGCCCTGCTCCACCCGTTCGACGCTGGCGGTGATCAGGGTCTTGATCTCCTTGGCTGCCTCGGCGCTGCGCTGGGCCAGGCTGCGCACCTCGGCGGCCACCACGGCAAAGCCGCGGCCTTGCTCACCGGCCCGAGCCGCTTCAACCGCTGCGTTCAAGGCCAGGATGTTGGTTTGGAAAGCGATGCCGTCGATCACCCCGATGATGTCGGCGATTCGACGCGAACTGTCGTTGATGCCCTGCATGGTATGCACCACCTCGGCCACCACGGCACCGCCTCGGCTCGCCACCTGACTGGCATGGACGGCCAGATCGCTGGCCGTGCGTCCATGGGCAGCGTTCTGACTCACGGTCGAGCCCAGTTGCTCCATCGACGAAGCGGTCTCTTCCAGCGAGCTGGCCTGGCTCTCTGTGCGGGCGTTGAGATCCTGATTGCCCTCGGCAATCTGGGCGCTGGCACTGGCCACGCTCTGGGCATTGTCGCGAACGGTGCGCACCACTTTGGTCAGGCCCAGACCGATGCGATTGATGGCCTCCTGGAGCAGGCCCACCTCATCGCGGCGGTGGACGGTCAGGCTCACGGTGAGGTCGCCATGGGCGATGCGATCGGCGGCATGTGCCACCTCGTCCAGGGGACGCACCACCAGCTTGCGGAACATCAACCAGCCTGCCAGCGAGATCAGCAACACGATGGTCAGGCCCAGGCCGCAATAGAGATTGCGGGTGTGCACGACCTCGGCAGAGAACTCATCGCTGTAGGTGCCCCCGGCCACCACCCAGTCCCATTCCTTGAGGAAGGTGAACGCCACCACCTTCTCGCGCGCCTGTGTCTCGCCAAGCTCTGTGTTGATCCAGGGATAGCGCATCACGCCATTCTTGCGTTCCAGCATGTCACGGATGAAAGGATGGCCGTCGGCATCCTTTGCATCGAGCATGTTATTGCCCTCTTTGGCCGGGTGGATCACCAGCTTGCCTTGGTTGGGGCCTGGGCGGGCGTCAAGCACATAGTAGTAGCCCGTTTCCCCGATCTTCAAGTCACGGATGGTCTTCTTCAGAATGCCAAGATAGTCAGTGAAGTCCTGAGCCACGAAGGTCAAGCCCACCAATTTGCCATCGCTGCCGTGCAGCGGGTCGTAGCGCGTCATGTATTGGCGGCCAAACAGTGCAATCAGGCCCACATACGGCTGATCCTGCAAGCCCAGCTGATAGGCCGGGTGCTGATGATCCAGCACCGTGCCGGTGGCACGCTGCTCCTGCTCGTTTTTGAGCGAGGTACTGATCCGCACAAAATCCTCACCGCTCTTGACGAACACCGTGGTCGAGCTCTTGGTCAACTGCGAGAACTCGTCGACCAGGTTGGTGTCGGTGTTGAGCGAGCGCCCCTGCCAGGCCAGCACCGGCACCGCCTTGCCGCCCATGTCGACGGTCTCCCCCGTGAGGGTGACCCGCTTTTCCAGGCGGGCATTGAAGGCCTTGCCCAATTCGGAGGTCCGCAGACGCAGGTCAGCGTCCGTGGCGCGCACCAGGTTGGTCAGCAGTTCGGTGCGGTCGTGCACCTCCTGGGTGGCACGCTGCTCGATCGAGCGGGCTGCCGACCAGGTGATGGCACCGATCAGGCCGGTGAGCACCACGAGAACCAGCAGGAAATTGCTCAGGGACAGACGCGTCCCCAGGCTCATCGTACGCCTGGAAGCGTGCGTATCAGTCATCATTAAACTCCGGTCAGGTGCCCCGGTCCCGTCATTCAGGGACCGGATCACCTTGCATACAAGATACAAATTCAAACAGATGGGAGTGTGTCTTGCTTCGATTTCCGCGCTTTTGATGCTGGTCAAGTTTGTGGCAGGCCATGAAAAAGCCCGGCCTGACGAGGTCGTCAGCCGGGCTTGAGGGCCAGGGCGAAGCCCCTGGCCTGGGGCTCAAACCGCCCCGATGGATGGCATCACCCCACCCATTTGCGGGCGTTGCGCCAGATGCGCATCCAGGGGCTGAACTCGGATTTGTCGCCCGAAGTCCAGCTCATCTGCACGTTTCGGAACACGCGCTCGGGGTGCGGCATCATGGCCGTGAAGCGGCCGTCGGCCGTGGTCACGGCGGTCAGGCCCGCGGGGCTGCCGTTGGGGTTGAAGGGATAGGCCTCGGTGGCGGCACCGAAGTGGTCCACAAAGCGCATGGCCGCGATCGCCTCGGCCGGATTGCCCCGGTACTTGAAGTTGGCATAGCCCTCGCCGTGCGCCACGGCGATCGGCAGGCGGCTGCCGGCCATGCCTTGCAGGAACAGGCTGGGCGACTCCAGCACCTCCACCATGGACAGGCGGGCCTCGAAGCGCTCGCTCTGGTTGGTGGTGAAGCGCGGCCAGGCTTCGGCGCCCGGGATGATGTCGGCCAGCTCGGCAAACATCTGGCAGCCATTGCACACGCCCAGGCCGAAGGTGTCGCTGCGGCCGAAAAAGCCCTTGAACTGCTCGGCCAGCACCGGGTTGAAGGTGACCGAGCGGGCCCAGCCGATGCCGGCACCCAGCGTGTCGCCATAGCTGAAACCACCGCAGGCCACCACGCCCTTGAAGTCGCCCAACTGGGCCCGGCCGCTTTGCAGGTCGGTCATGTGCACGTCGTAGGCCTCAAAACCTGCCTCGGTGAAGGCATAGGCCATCTCGACGTGCGAGTTCACGCCCTGCTCGCGCAGGATCGCCACCTTGGGACGGCTCAGGTTCAGGAACGGTGCAGCCACGTTGTCGGCCGGGTCAAAGCTCAGGCTGACATGGGCGCCCGGGTCGCTGGGCGCGCCGGCCGCGGCGTGCTCGGCATCGGCGCAGGCCGGGTTGTCGCGGCGCTGGCAGATCTTCCAGCTCACCGCATCCCAGACCTGGTGCAGATCGGACAGGCTGGCACTGAACACGTTCTTGGTGTCGCGCCAGACCTGGATCTCGCCCTTGCCCACGTCCAGCGCGGCGCCGGCCGGGCGGGTCTTGCCGATGAAGTGGCTGTGCTTGCTCAGGCCATGCTCGCGCAAGGTCTGCATGACCTCGTTGCGCTCGGCGGTGCGCACCTGCAGCACCACGCCCAGCTCTTCGCTGAACAAGGCCTTCAGGGTCAGCTCTTCACGGCGGGCGCTGACTTGCTGCGCCCAGTTCTTGCTGTCGCCGTACTCGGCGCGGCTGTCGCTGATGCCGTCGCCTTCGGTGACCAGCATGTCCACGTTCAGGGCCACACCCACGTGGCCGGCAAAGGCCATTTCGCACACGCTGGCGAACAGGCCGCCATCGCTGCGGTCGTGGTAGGCCAGGATCTTGCCCTGCGCGCGCAAGGCGTTCACGGCGTTCACCAGGTTCTTCAGGTCTTCGGCGTCGTCCACATCGGGCACCGAGTCGCCCACCTGGTTCAGCACCTGGGCCAGGATCGAGCCGCCCATGCGGTTTTGGCCCTTGCCCAGGTCGATCAGCACCAGGGTGCTGTCGTCCACGCTGGCATCGAGCTGCGGCGTCAGGGTGCCACGCACGTCGCCCAGGCTGGCAAAGGCGCTCACGATCAGGCTGACCGGCGAGGTCACCTTCTTGGCCTGCCCCGATTCGTCCTTCCACTGCGTGCGCATGGACAGGCTGTCCTTGCCCACCGGGATCGAGATGCCCAGGGCCGGGCACAGCTCCATGCCCACGGCCTTCACGGTTTCGTACAGGGCGGCATCTTCACCGGCCTCGCCGCAGGCGGCCATCCAGTTGGCCGACAGCTTCACGCGGGGCAGCTCGATGGGCGCCGCCAGCAGGTTGGTGATGGCTTCGGCCACCGCCATGCGGCCCGAGGCCGGGGCGTCCAGCGCCGCCAGCGGGGTGCGTTCGCCCATGCTCATGGCTTCGCCGGCAAAGCCCTTGTAATCGGCCAGGGTCACGGCGCAGTCTGCCACCGGCACCTGCCACGGGCCCACCATCTGGTCGCGGTGGCTCATGCCGCCCACGGTGCGGTCGCCGATGGTGATCAAAAAGCGCTTGCTGGCCACGGTCGGGTGGGCCAGCACCTCGATGGCGGCCTGCTGCAGGCTCACGCCGGTCAGGTCCACCGGCTTGAACTGGCGCGCCACGGTCTTCACATCGCGGTGCATCTTCGGCGGCTTGCCGAGCAGCACATTCATGGGCATGTCGACGGGCGTGGGCTGCCCCTCATCGCTCAAAACCAGTTGACGCTCTTCGGTCGCCACGCCCACCACCGCAAACGGGCAGCGCTCGCGCTCGCAGAAGGCCTTGAACTGCTCCAGCGACTCGGGGGCAATGGCCAGCACATAGCGCTCCTGGCTTTCGTTGCTCCAGATCTCCTTGGGGGCCAGGCCCGACTCTTCGAGTGGCACCTTGCGCAGATCGAAGCGGGCGCCTCGGCCGGCGTCGTTGGTCAGCTCGGGGAAGGCGTTCGACAGGCCGCCCGCGCCCACATCGTGGATGGCCAGGATCGGGTTGCCCGCGCCCTGGGCCCAGCAATGGTTGATCACCTCTTGGGCACGGCGCTCGATCTCGGGGTTGCCGCGCTGCACCGAGTCAAAGTCGAGCTCGGCCGCATTGGCGCCGGTGGCCATCGAGCTGGCGGCACCACCGCCCATGCCGATGCGCATGCCCGGGCCGCCCAGCTGGATCAGCAGCGTGCCGGCCGGGAACTCGATCTTCTTCGTCAGATTGGCGTCGATCACGCCCAGACCGCCCGCGATCATGATGGGCTTGTGGTAGCCGCGGCGGATGCTGTCCACGTCGGAGTCAATGGTTTGCTCGTACTCGCGGAAGTAGCCCACCAGGTTCGGGCGACCGAACTCGTTGTTGAAGGCGGCGCCGCCCAGGGGGCCTTCCACCATGATCTGCAGGGGGCTGGCGATGTGCTCGGGCTTGCCGAACTCGGTGCTCTGCTGCTCGTCGAACACCAGGCGCGACACGGTGAAGCCGGTCATGCCGGCCTTGGGCTTGGAGCCCCGGCCCGTGGCGCCTTCGTCGCGGATCTCGCCGCCCGCGCCGGTCGAGGCACCGGGGAAAGGCGAAATCGCGGTCGGGTGGTTGTGGGTTTCCACCTTCATCAGAACGTGGTGGGTGGCTTCGCTCTTGGCATAGGCCACCGACTGGCCCTGGGCCGAGGCGGCGTTGAAGCGCTCCACCACATGGCCTTCCATCACCGAGGCGTTGTCCGAATAGGCAATCACGGTGTGCTGCGGGGCCAGTTGATGCGTGTTGCGGATCATGCCGAACATGCTTTTCTCTTGCGCCACGCCGTCAATCGTGAACTGGGCGTTGAAGATCTTGTGCCGGCAGTGCTCGCTGTTGGCCTGGGCGAACATCATCAACTCCACATCGGTGGGGTTGCGCTGCAGGCCGGTGAAGGCGGCCACCAGGTAGTCGATCTCGTCGTCGGCCAGGGCCAGGCCGAACTGGGTGTTGGCGGTTTCCAGGGCGGCCCGGCCGCCGCCCAGCACATCCACGTATTCCATGGCCTGGGCCTGCAGCTCGGTGAACAGGCCGGCCGCCTGGGCGCGCTCGAACATCACCGACTCGGTCATGCGGTCGTGCAGCAAGGCCGCCACGGCCAGGCGCTGCTCTTCGCTCAGGGCCGCCTTGCCCAGCAGAGGCTGCTTCAGGGTGATCACGTACTCGGTCACACGCTCGACGCGCTTCAGGGCCAGGCCGCAGTTGTGGGCGATGTCGGTGGCCTTGGAGGCCCAGGGCGACACGGTGCCGAAGCGCGGGCTGACCAGCAGCAGTTCGCCCTCGGTGGGGCCGGTGTAGGGGTCGCCGTAGGTCAGCAAGGCGGCCAGGCGCTCGCGGGTGGCCGCGTCGGGCTGCTGTTCGGACGCCACCAGATGCACAAAGCGCGCAGCGATGCCGGAGATGCGGTCGTGGATGACTTGCAGCCGGGGCAGCAGTTGCTGAACCCGGAAAGCGCTCAGGGCGTTGCCGCCTTCAAAGGTGCTGATATGCAGGTGGTGCATCGTGGGCGAGGGGTGCGAGGTCACTTGGGCGGCCTGTTTGGGTGGTGCTGCAGGGGCTGGGGGCAGAACGGCCGGTCGCTGAATGGGACCGGCCCGCCCTGACCCGAGCGGTGCGTGGAAAACCCGGCATTTTAGCGTGTGGGCGGGCAGCCCACCCGATCAGGCGGTGGCTGCATCGCCTCCTTCACCTGCGTCCCCACCCTCTTCCCCACCCTCTTCCCCACCTTCTTCCGCTCCCGATTCAGGGGCGCGCAGCGCGCTTCACCTCCTGGCTCAAGAACCGGTACAGCCGGGGATCATGGGCATAGGCCACGTTGAAGCGCAGCCAGGGCGTGGGCTTGAGATCGGGCCGGAACAGGTTGCCCGGGGCCAGCATCAGCCCCTCGGCCACCGCGCGCTGGGCCACGGCCTGCACATCCACCCCGTCGCGGCCCAGGCCGGCCCACACAAAAGGCCCGCCCTGCGGGCGGGTGAACAGTTGCATGCCGGCCGCCTCCAGCCCGTCGCACACCTGGCGCTGGGCCTGGGCCAGGCGCTCGCCCAGGCGCGCCAGGTGGCTGCGGTAATGCCCGTCCACCAGCACCGTGTGCACCAGCTTCTCGGTCAACTCCGAGCTGGTCAGGCTGCCCAGCATCTTCTGGTAGACCAGTTTTTCGGCCAGATCCTCGCTCACCGCCGCAAAGCCCACGCGCAGACTGGGCGTGATGGTTTTCGAGAAGCTGCCCACATAAGACACCCGCCCCAGCGGCGCCAGGGCGGCCAGGTTGACCGAACCCGGGGGCTCCAGGCCGGCCATGACCTCGTTCTCCACCACATGAAAATCATGCTGCTCGGCCAGCTTCAGCACCTGGGCCGCCACCGCCGGTGAGCATTGGCTGCCGGTGGGGTTGTGCAGCGTGGTGGTGGTGAAGAAGGCCTTGGGCCGGTGCCGCTGGGCCAGGGTGGCCAGGGCCTGCACATCGGGGCCGTCCAGCCGGCGCTCCACCCCGATCAGGCGCAGGTCCATGGCGCGCAGCGCGGCAAAGAAGTTGGTGGCCCCCGGCGAGTCGACCAGCACCGTGTCGCGCGGCTGCAGCAGGCAGCGCCCCAGCAGCGCCAGGGCCTGCGTGGCGCCATGCGTGAGCACCAGTTGGTGCGGGTTGGCCTGCACGCCGCGGGCCGCCAGCTGGGTCTGGATCTGTTGGCGCAGCGGCAGGTAGCCGTGGGCCGTGCCGTAATGGGCCAGGCCGGCGGGGCTCTTGCGCGCCAGGCTGGCCAGGGCCTGGCGCACGCCCTCCAGGTGCAGCCAGTCCGGGGGCAGCCAGCCGCAGCCGGCGTTGAGCAAGGCGCTGTCGTCTTCGAACACGCGCTGGATCAGCCACAGCGAATCCACCTGGGTGCGGCCCACAAAGGGGCGGTGGCGCGGCTGCGCCTTGGCCGGGGCCGCCACGTAGTAGCCACTGCCGCGGCGCGCCTCCACATAGGCTTCGGCCACCAGGCGCTGGTAGGCATGGGTGACCGTCATGGTGCTGATGCCCTGCTCGCGCGCCAGGCCCCGCACCGAGGGCAATCGGGTGCCGGGGCGCAGGCTGCCCTTGTCGATCAGGGCGGCCAGGGCCTCGAACACCTGGCGCACCAGCGGCGTGGCGCTGTCGGGCTGCAAGGTGATCATCGTGGTGCACCCGTGCCAAGCGTGGCAGCGCATGCCTGAAAACGGTGCGCCAGGGGCCTGCTGCTGGGGCATGCAGGCGCGGATCGGGTGCGTACTGTGCTGATCTTCATGGCCTCAACTGTACATAGTCAATTGGTATCGGACGTGACTAAATACCCCCATCGCTGAAGGCTGCCCCGCACAGCGACCGCAGCCCGTCAACGGCACCGTCACCCCCCTTGCTACCGAACAGGAACCTGTCCATGCCCCTGCCACTGCACAAAGCCTTGTCCGAACGTTCCTTCAACAGCGCACGCCGCCGCCAATTGGCCGCCGGCCTGCTGCTGGGCCTGGCCGCCGCCGGCACCCACCTGGGCGCCCTGGCCGACACCAAGACGCTGCGCATCATCCCGCACTCGAACATCACGGTGCTCGACCCGATCTGGACCACGGCCTACATCTCGCGCAACTTCGGCTACATGATCTACGACACCTTGTTCGGCACCGATCTGGAAGGCCGCATCAAGCCGCAGATGGTCGAGAAGTGGAGCGTGTCCAAAGACAACAAGACCTGGACCTTCAAGCTGCGCGACGGCCTGGAGTTCCACGACGGCAAGCCCGTCACCAGCGAAGACGTGGTGGCCTCGCTGACCCGCTGGGCCAGCCGCGACACCATGGGTGGCCAGCTGGCCAAGGCCCTGGACCACTACGAGACCCCCGACGCCAAGACCTTTGTGCTGGTGCTCAAGGAGCCCTTCGGCCTGGTGCTCGAAGCCCTGGGCAAGCCCTCGGCCAACGTGCCCTTCATCATGCCCAAGCGCGTGGCCGACACCCCGGGCGACACCCAGATCAAGGAAACCATCGGCTCGGGCCCCTACACCTTCAAGGCCGACGAATACCGCCCCGGCGAGAAGGTGGTGTTCCTGAAGAATGCCCGCTACAAGCCCCGCGCCGAAGCCCCCTCGGGCACCACCGGCGGCAAGAACGTGTATGTGGACCGGGTCGAGTGGGTGATCGTGCGCGATGCCCAGACCCAGATGAACGCCCTGATCAACGGCGAGGTCGACATCCTGGAGCAGCCCGCCTTCGAGCAATACGCCACCCTGCGCAGCAACCCCGACCTGACCCTGGTGGATGCGCAACCCGCGGGCAACCAGTTCATCTTCCGCTTCAACTTCCTGCACGCGCCCTTCAACAACGAGAAGATCCGCCGCGCCGCCATGCTGGCCATGGGCCAGGAAGCCTTCCTCAAGACCCAGGTGGGCGCCCCCGGCATGTCGCGCTACTGCAAGAGCATGTTCCCCTGCGGCACGCCGTTCGAATCCGATGCCACGGGTGAGTACACCGGCATCGCCAACCCGGCCAAGGCCAAGGCCTTGCTGGCCGAGGCCGGCTACAAGGGCGAGCCGGTGGTGCTGATGCGCCCCACCGACCTGGGCGCCATCGCCAAGCTGCCCCTGGTGGCCAAGCAGCAGCTGGAGCAGGCGGGCTTCAAGGTCGACCTGCAGACCATGGACTGGCAGACCCTGGTGGCCCGGCGCGCCAAGAAAGACCTGCCCAGCGCCGGCGGCTGGAACGCCTTCATGACCTCCTGGACCGCCTCCGACATCCTCAACCCCCTGACCATGGCCATGATGAATGCCGGTGGCGACAAGGGCTGGTTCGGCTGGCAGGACGACCCCGAGCTGCAGAAGATCAAGCTGCAGTTCTCGCAGGCCAGCACCGATGCCGACAAGAAGAAGCTGGCCCAGGCCGCCCAGCTGCGCGCCTTCGAGACCGTGACCCACGTGCCCGTGGGCCAGTACAGCCAGCCGGCTGCCGTGCGCAAGGGCATCACCGGCCTGGTGCCGGCCGGCGCCCAGGTGTACTGGAACATCAAGAAGCCCTGATCAGGGCCCTGGCTTACTGGCTTACCTGCTTGCCTGCCTCCCAGCCTGATGGGCCTGGCCTGCGCCTTCACCAGCGTGTGCGCAGCCAGCCCAGGGGCCTTTGTTTTCCGGAGATTTCCTGATGCTTTCTTTCCTGGCCAAACGACTGCTGGCCACCCTGCCGGTGCTGCTGGTGGTGGCCGTGGCGGTCTTCATGATCGTGCGGCTCACGCCCGGCGACCCGGCCGCCGTGATCGGTGGCAACAGCGCCACCAGTGAAGACCTGGACCGCATCCGCGCCCAGCTGGGCCTGACCCAGCCGCTGTGGCAGCAGTTCCGCCTGTGGGGCGGGGCCGTGCTGCAGGGCGACCTGGGCCACTCGTTCTTCATGAACAAACCCGTGGTCGAACTGATCGCCCAGCGCATGGAGCCCACCCTGTCGCTGGCCGCCGGCACCCTGCTGCTGGCCATCGTGCTGGCCCTGCCCCTGGGCACCCTGGCGGCCTGGCGCATGGGCAGCTGGCTGGACAAGGCCGTGATGGCGTTCTCGGTGGCCGGCTTCTCGGTGCCGGTGTTCGTGGTGGGCTATGTGCTGATCTATGTGATGGCGCTGCAGCTGCATTGGTTTCCGGTGCAGGGCTACCGGCGCCTGGAGGCCGGTGTCTGGCCCTGGCTGCACCAGCTGATCCTGCCCTGCCTGACCCTGTCGGTCACCTATGTGGCCCTGCTGGCCCGGGTCACCCGCGCCGCCGTCAGCGAGGCCCTGACCGAGGACTACATCCGCACCGCCCGCGCCAAGGGCATCACCGAACTGGCCGTGCTGACCCACCACGCGCTGCGCAACGCCGCCGTGCCGGTGATCACCGTGATCGGCGTCAGTGCCGCCCTGCTGCTGGGCGGCGTGGTGGTGACCGAGACCGTGTACGCCATCCCCGGCCTGGGCCAGCTCACGGTGGACGCCGTGCTGAACCGCGACTTTCCGGTGCTGCAGGGCGTGGTGCTGTTCTTTGCGCTGGCCTATGTGCTGATCAACCTGCTGGTCGACCTGAGCTACCTGTTCCTCGACCCGCGCATCCGTTACTGACCCCCCTTCCCCGGATCTCTCATGAGCAACTGGAACAAACTCTGGCGCAACAGCGCCGTGCGCCTGGGCTGCGCGGTGCTGGCCGTCCTGCTGCTGCTGGCCGTGCTGGCCCCGTGGCTGGGCACCTTCGACCCCTCGGCCATGGACCCCGGCTTCATTTCGGTGGCCGCCGGCACCCGTGGCGAAGTCACCTTGCCCGATGGCCAGACCCTGCAACATGTGTTCTGGATGGGCAGCGACAACTTCGGCCGCGACATCTGGAGCCGCGTGCTCTTCGGCACCCGCGTCTCGCTGGGCGTGGGCCTGTGCACCGCCGTGCTGGCCATCACCGGCGGCTGCCTGCTGGGCATGCTGGCGGGCTACTTCAGACCCGTGGACGCGGTGGTGATGCGCCTGGTGGACGGCATGATGGCCATCCCCGCCGTGCTGGTCGCCATCACCCTGGTGGCCATGCTGGGGGCCAGCCTGCCCACGGTGATCCTGGCCATCGCCGTGCCCGAGATCCCCCGCGTGACGCGGCTGGTGCGCGCCCTCGTGATGGGCCTGCGCGACGAGCCCTTTGTCGAGGCGGCACGGGCCCTGGCCTCGTCCAACCTCACCATCCTGTGGCGCGACATCCTGCCCAATGCGCTGGCCCCGCTGATCGTGCAGGGCACCTTCATTGCCGCCTCGGCGGTGCTGACCGAAGCCATCCTGAGCTTTCTCGGCCTGGGCCTGCCGGCCGACGTGCCCACCTGGGGCAACATCATGGCCGAAGGGCGGGTGCAGTTTGCCCAGAGCCCGGGCAATGTGATGTTTCCGGCGCTGTTCCTGGTGCCCACCGTGCTGGCCATCAACCTGCTGGGCGACGGCCTGCGTGACGTGCTGGACCCCAAGTTCTCCAAGCGAGCCTGAGCGAGCCCCCCTGCCATGAACACCTTGACCTCCCCCACCCCCGTCTTCCTGGACACGGCGGCGCCCCCCCAAGCCCGGCCCGCCGAGGTGATCCTCGACGTGCAGGGCCTGCAGGTGGCCCTGCCGGTCGATGCCGACCGCCCCTTTGCCATCGAACACCTGGACGTGCGCATCGAAGCCGGCCAGACCCTGTGCATCGTCGGCGAGTCGGGCTCGGGCAAGTCCGTGCTGGCCACCACCGTGATGGGCCTGCTGGCCAAGGGCCTGAAGGCCACCCAGGGCCACATCCGCCTGGCCGGCGAAACCCTGATGGACCAGGCCCGCCTGGCCCCCGAATCGCGCTTGCGTGCCTGGCGCGGCACCCGCATGGGCATGGTGTTCCAGGAGCCCATGACCGCCCTCAACCCCGTGCACAGCTGCGGCGAGCAGGTGGACGAGCTGCTGCGCACCCACACCCAGTGGCCCGCGCACGAGCGCAAGGCCCACATCCTGGCCATCTTCGACCGGGTGCGCCTGCCCGACCCCAAGCGCATCTACGACAGCTACCCGCACCAGCTCTCGGGCGGCCAGCGGCAGCGCATCGTGATCGCCATGGCCATCATCCTCAAGCCCCGGCTGCTGATCTGCGACGAGCCCACCACCGCGCTGGACGTGACCACCCAGGCCGAGATCCTGCGCCTGATCGCCGAGCTGCAGGTGGAGCAACGCTCGGCTGTGCTCTTCATCACCCACGACATGGGCGTGGTGGCCGAGATTGCCGACCAGGTGATGGTGATGCACCGCGGCCGCGTGGTCGAGCAGGGTCCGGCCGAGCAGGTGCTGCACGCGCCGCGCGAGGCCTACACCCGCATGCTGCTGGACGCCGTGCCCGGCATGACCCCGCCCCCCCCGCGTGAGTTGCCCGGCGGGCGCGCCCTGCTCAGCGCCACCGGCGTGGGCAAGACCTATGTGCGCCGCGACTGGCTGGGCCGGGCCAAGCCCAACACCGCGCTGCGCGACGCCAGCGTGGCCGTGCACCGCGGCGAGACCGTGGGCGTGGTGGGCGAGTCGGGCTCGGGCAAATCCACATTTGCGCGCTGCATGATCCGCCTGATCGACCCCACCGAAGGCAGCATCCTGTGGGGCGAAACCCCGGTGCAAAGCCTGCCCGAGGGGCGGCTGCGCCCCCTGCGCTCGCGGGTGCAGGTGGTGTTCCAGGACCCCAACCGCTCACTGAACCCGCGCCGCACCGTGGGCTCGTCGCTGATGGAAGGGGCGATGAACTTCGGCATGGGCGAGCGCCAGGCCCGCCAGACCGCCGAAGAGCTGATGGACCGCATCCAGCTGCCCCGCACCGCCCTCGACCGCTACCCGCACCAGTTCTCGGGCGGGCAGCGGCAGCGCCTGGCGATTGCCCGCGCCGTGGCCTGCCAGCCCCAGGTGCTGGTGGCCGACGAGGCCGTGTCGGCCCTGGACGTGTCGGTGCAGGCCCAGATCCTGGCCCTGCTGCGCGAAATCCAGGCCGACCTGGGCCTGGGCATCCTGTTCATCACCCACGACCTGCGGGTGGCGGCCCAGCTGTGCGACCGCGTGATCGTGATGAGCCAGGGCGAGATCGTCGAGCAAGGCCCCACGGCCCAGGTGTTCCAGCAGCCGGCCCACGACTACACCCGCCGCCTGCTGGCCGCAGCCCCCCGGGCCGAGCTGGCCCGCCGGGCCTGACCCTTTTCACGACACAGGACACAGGACACAGGACCCCCACCATGCGACTTCTGCTGGCCCAGTTCAAGCACGAGACCAACACCTTCTCGCCGGTGCCCACCCCGTTCGAGCGCTTCTACCGCGCCTTGCCGGCCGATGCCGACCAGGCCAGCCTGCTGGCGGCCTACCGCGGCACCGGCCTGGCCCTGGGCGGCTTCATCGACGTGGCCGAGCGCGTGGGCGCCGAGGTGGTGATCGCCACCGCCGCCGAGGCGCAACCCAGCCGCCCCACCGATGACGCCACCTACGAGCGCATCAGCCAGGCCATCCTGTCGCGCGTGGCGCGCGGCGGCTTCGATGCCGTGCTGCTCGACCTGCACGGGGCCATGGTCACCGAATCGCTGGAAGACGCCGAAGGCACGCTGCTGCGCCGCCTGCGCGAGATCGACCCCGACATCCCCGTGGGCGTCACCCTGGACATGCACGCCAATGTGTACGACGACATGGTGCGCCACGCCACCGTGATCACCGGCTACCACACCTACCCGCATGTGGACATCCATGCCGCCGGCGTGCGCGCCGCCGAGCTGATCCTGCGCACCCTGAGCGGCGCCATCCGCCCGGTGATGCAGTGGGGCCAGGCCCCCATGCTGCCGCACGTGATGCGCCAGGGCACGCATGCCGAGCCCAACCGCTCGCTGCAGGCGCGCTGCCAGGCCCTGGAGGCGAGTGGCGAGGTGCTGGCGGCCTCGGTGTTCGTGGGCTTTCCGCATGCCGACATCAGCCAGGCGGGCCTGAGCGCCGTGGTCTGCACCGATGCGGCGCCCGAGGTGGCCCGCCAGCACTGCGAGGCCCTGCTGGCCCAGGCCTGGCAGGCCCGCGAAGGCTTTGTGTTCCACCCCACCCCGCTGGCCGAGGCCGTGGCCCGGGCCAAGGCCTGCGCCATCGGTCTTGACGGCCCGGTGGTGTTGCTGGACCACTGCGACAACTCCGCCTCGGGCGGCTCGATGGACACCACCGAAGTGCTGGCCGAGGTGCTGCGCCAGGGGCTGGACGAGGCCGTCTTCTATGCCATCTGGGACCCGCAGGCCGTGCAGCAGGCGCTGGCCGCCGGCATCGGCAGCGAGATCACGTTGAACCTGGGCGGCAAGACCGCCATGCCCGCACTGCGCCGCGACAGCCCGCCCCTGAGCGTCACGGGCCGGGTCAAGCTGGCCTTTGACGGGCGCTTTCGCAACCGCGGGCCCATGTACCAGGGCGTGCAGACCCGGCTGGGCCCCACCGTGGTGCTGGCCGTGGGCGGCCTGGAGATCGTGCTGATCTCCGAGCACCAGGAGCCGTTTGACCTGAACTGCCTCTCCAGCGTCGGCGTCGACCCGCTGCAAAAGCGCTTTGTCATCCTCAAGAGCCGGGTGCACTGGCGCGCCGGCTTTGGCGACCTGGCCCGCGAGGTGATCGAGTGCGACGGCCTGGGCGTGACCACCTCCGACTACGGCGCGCTGCAATTCAAACGGGTGCGCCGCCCCATCTACCCGCTGGACCCGATGTGAGCGCCACGGTGCTCCTCTCCTTTGTTTTCCCACCCCCAGGACCCCTGACCCATGAGTGATCTCCACGCCCTTTCCGCCTCTGCCATGGTGGCGGCCTACCGCGACGGCAGCCTGTCGCCCGTCGAAGTGACCCAGGCGGTGCTGCAGCACATCGAGCGCTGCGAACCCGTGCTGTGCGCCACCTACGCGCTCGATGCCGAGGCTGCACTGAGCATGGCGCGCGCCGCCGAGGCCCGCTGGCATGCCGGCACCCCCATCAGCGTGGGGGGCGTGTGCATCGACGGCGTGCCCGCCACCATCAAGGAAAACATCGCCACCCGCGGCGTGCCCGTGCCGGTGGGCACCGCCGCCAGCCTGCCGGTGCCGGCCGCGGCCGATGCCCCGCCCGCCGCCCGCCTGCGCGAGGCCGGCGCCGTCTTTGTGGCCAAGACCACCATGCCCGAGTACGGCATGCTGTCCTCGGGCCTGTCGAGCTTCCATGCCCTGGCGCGCAACCCCTGGAACACCGCCATGAACCCCGGCGGCAGCAGTGCCGGCGCGGGTGCCGCCGGCGCGGCCGGCTACGGCCCGCTGCACATCGGCACCGACATCGGCGGCTCGGTGCGCCTGCCGGCCGCCTGGTGCGGCCTGGCCGGCCTCAAGCCCAGCCTGGGCCGGGTGCCGATCGACCCGCCCTACATGGGTCGCTGCGCCGGCCCCATGACCCGCACCGTCACCGATGCGGCCTTGATGATGGCCGTGCTGTCGCGCCCCGACCCGCGCGACCACATGAGCCTGCCACCGGCCGACATCCCCTGGCTGTCGCTGCAGCGCGAGCTCAAGGGCCTGCGCATCGGGCTGTTGCTGGAGGCCGGCTGCGGCATGCCGGTGTCGCCCCAGGTGCAGCAGGCCGTGGTGGCCGCGGCCCGCCTGTTCGAACAGGCCGGTGCCGTGATCGAGACCCTGCAGCCCTGGATGAGCAACGAGCTGCTGCACGGGGTGGACCGCTTCTGGCGCATCCGCTCGGGTGTGGACGTGCAGGCCCTGCCGCCGGAGCGGCGCGCCAAGGTGCTGCCCATCGTGCGCCAGTGGGCCGAAGGCGGCCTGGGCTTCAGCGGCGAGCAGGCTTTCGAGGCCTACAGCATGACCTTCAAGACCCGCGCCACCACCGTGGCCGCCACCCAGCCCTACGACTATGTGCTGTCGCCGGTCTCGCCCAACACCAGCTTCCCGGCGGAATGGGCCTACCCGACCAACAACGTCAACGAGGCCATGGACCACATCGGCTTCACCCTGCCCTTCAGCATGAGCGAGCAGCCCGCCGCCTCGGTGAACTGCGGCTACGACAGCAACGGCGTGCCCATCGGCCTGCAGATCGCCGGGCGCCGCTTTGACGACCTGGGCGTGCTGCAGATGGCGCGCGCCTTCGAACAGATGCGCCCGGCCCAACGGCCCTGGCCGCACATTTCGACGCACACCTCGGCGCACATCTCGGCGCACTTCGCGGGGGCCTGATGCGGCGTTGGCGGTCCCTCTTGCCCGCCTGGCTGGCCTGGCCAGGCCCACGCACCCTGCGCCATGCGCTGGCCGGGGTGCGGGCCGTCACCGGGCCGGCCACCGGCACCGCCGCCATGGGGCTGGTGGCCGGCGTGGCCATGGCCCAGAGCGGCCTGCCCATGGCCGTGCTGCTGCCCATGTCGCTGCTGGTGTATGCCAGCTCGTCCCAACTGGCCTGCCTGCCCCTGATGGCCAGCCAGGCCCCGCTGTGGCTGGTGGGGGCCACGGCGGCGGTGCTGAACCTGCGCTTTGTGGTGTTCAGCGCCGAATGGAGCCGCTACTTCCACCACCTGAGCCGGCCTCAGCGCGTGGCCCTGTCGTACTTTGCCGGCGACCCGATCTACGCGCTGTTCACCCAGCGCCACCCCCTGCCGGGCCGCAACGGGCGGCAACGCCGCCGCGAGGTGGCCTACTACCTGGGCCTGGCGCTGAGCAACTGGGCCGTCTGGCAGCTGTCGTCCGCAGTAGGCCTGGTGCTGGCCGACCAGTTGCCCGGCGCCCACAGCCTGCGCTTTGTGGCCATCCTGGCCTTGCTGACCCTGACCTTGCCCATGGTCAAAGACCGCCCCACCCGCGTGGCCGCCCTGGCGGCCTGTGCCGTGGCCCTGCCGGCCCAGGCCCTGCCGCGCGGCCTGCCCGTGCTGGTCACCATGCTGGCCGCCATGGCCGCCGGCCTGCTGGCCGAACACCGCCAACCGAGGCCGCATGCTGGATGACCCCGAGCACCGCGGCTGGCTGGCCGTGGCCCTGCTGGTGCTGATCACCGTGCTGACCCGGGCCTTTTTCCTGCTGCCCGGCCAGCAGCCCCGCCTGCCGGGCTGGCTGCGCACCTGCCTGCGCTTTGCGCCGCTGGGCGCCCTGCTGGCCATGGTCGTCCCCGAGGTGGCGCTGAACCAGGGCCAGTGGGCGCCGCAATGGCAGGATGCCCGCTGGTGGGCCTGCGCCGCCGCCCTGCTGACCTATTTCGGGGGGCGGCGCAACATCAACCACGCCCTGTTTGCCGGCATGGGCGTGTTGCTCGGCCTGCACCTGGCCCTGGGCTGGTAAGCCCCCAGCCCCAGGCCCCAGGCCTCCACCCATTCCTGCACACTGCCAAACACCATGAACATCCTGATCGCCGGCTTTCAGCACGAGACCAACACCTTCGCCCCCAGCCCCGCCGACTGGGCCGCCTTTTTGCGTGGCGACGGCTTTCCGGCCTACAGCGAAGGGGCCGACATGCTGCACCGCTTCACCGGCAGCAGCCTGCCCATCGGCGGCTTCATCAGCGAGGCCCAAGCGCGCGGCTGGGCCTTGCTGCCCGCCTGCTGGGCCGGGGCCACGCCCTCGGCCCAGGTCAGCGACGAGGCCTTCGAGCGCATTGCCGGCGCCATCGTCGAGGCGGCCCGCCAGGCGCTGGCCGGCCCGGGCCTGCAGGCCATCTACCTGGATCTGCACGGCGCAGCCGTCAGCTTTGCCCACGAAGACGCCGAGGGCGAGCTGCTGAAGCGCCTGCGTGCCTTGGTGGGCGATCAGTTGCCCATCGTGGCCAGCCTGGACCTGCACGCCAACGTGAGCGCCGACATGCTGCAACTGGCCGACGGCCTGGTGGCCTACCGCACCTACCCCCATGTGGACACCGAAGCCACCGGCCGCCTGGCCGCCCAGTTGCTGGAGCGCCGCCTGCAGGCCGGCCAGCGCCTGCCGATGGCCTGGCGTCGCGTGCCTTTTCTGATCCCGATCAACGCCGGCTGCACGCTGATCGAGCCGGCCGCCTCCCTGTACGCGCAGCTGCCCGAGGTGGATGCCCGCCAAGGCACCCTCAGCAGCATCGCCATGGGCTTTCCGGCCGCCGACATCGATTGCTGCGGCCCCTGCGTTTGGGCCTATGGCGAGCAGGCCGAGGCCGTGGTGCAACAGCTCTGGACCGCGCTTTGTCAGCCGCCCCAGCGCTGGCGCATCAGCCTGCCCGAGCCCCTGGCTGCGGTGCAGCAGGCCCTGGCCCTGGCCGAACACGCCAGCGCCCCGGTGGTGATCGCCGACACCCAGGACAACCCGGGCGCCGGCGGCGACAGCAACACCACGGGCATGCTGCACGCGCTGCTGCAGGCTGGCGCCGGGCGCCGCCACCCCGGCCAGGTGGCATTGGGCCTGCTGTACGACCCCGAGGCCGCCGCTGCCGCCCACCGGGCCGGCCCCGGCGCCCGCCTGAGCCTGAGCCTGGGGCGCCAGGTGCGCACCCTGCCCGGCCAGCTCAGCGACCCAGCCGTGCAGGCCGAGGTCACCGTGCGCGCCCTGTTCGAAGGCAGCGTGCGCCTGCTGGGGCCCATGATGCATGGCGTGCACACCCGGCTCGGCCAGGTCGCCTGCCTGGAGCTGGACGGCGTGCTGATCGTGGTCGCCAGCGGCAAATGCCAGATGCTGGACCGCGAGCTGTACCGCTGCGTCGGCGTGCAGCCCGAAGCCATGAAACTGCTGGTCAACAAAAGCTCGGTGCACTTCCGTGCCGACTTCACCCCCATCGCCTCCCACATCCTGGTCGCCCGCGCCCCCGGCCCCATGCCCGCCGACCCGGCCAGCCTGCCCTGGACGCGGCTGGGGGCGGGGGTTTCGGCGGTGATTGAGGGGGCGTGAAGGGGCATCTCGACGGGCTGGGTAGGTCATCGACAGCATTTGTTTTCGGCTTAGAGGCCGGCCTGCGTTCGGTGAAATGCGCCAATGCGTGGTAACCCCGTGCCGTAGGTCGGGCGGACTTTGAGGTCAGGGCGTTTTCAGCGGATCAGTGCCTTGTCGAATGCGCATGGGACATCAGATTCATTCAAGATTCCTGGACGCCATCTCTTGCAACTCATCAAGGTCCCGCCCATGATCCTCGTTGGTCAATATGACAGCCCCGTCACCCGCCGAGTGGCCATTGCGCTGCATCACTACGGAATACCCTTTGCCCGCGACACCCGTTCAGTCTTTAGCGAAGCCGCAGCCGTCAGGACCATCAGCCCCCTGACCCGCATCCCGGCCCTCGTACTCGACGATGGAGAGGTGCTGATTGACAGCGCAGCCATTCTCGATCACTTGGATGAACTGGTGGCTGACGCGGCCTTGATGCCTGCCTCAGGCCCGGCACGTCGGCGTGCCCTGCAGATGACGGCCTTGGCTCAAGGCACGCTCGAAAAAGCAGGAGCTGTCGTCTACGAGCGGCACTTCCACCCCGTCGAAGCCCGAAGTGCCGTCTGGCTTGACCGTTGCCTCGGACAGGCCCGTTCAGGCCTTGACGAGTTGGCTCGACGCCTTGCCACCCCATATGCCTGCGGGGCAACGCTCACCCACGCCGATGTCATGATCACCGTGCTGATCAGGTACGTGCAAGACCGTTTGCATGAAGTGCTGGCCCCCACCGCTCACGCCGCGCTCATCAACCTGGCCCAACATTGCGAAGCGCTGCCCGCCTTCCGTGCCGCCGCCCTGAGCGATTTCGAGCAGATGCCCCAAGGCTGATTCAGCGTCCCCAGCCAGCTCAAAGTCCAACAGCACAGCCAGATCGCCGGGGCACCGTCAGCCATAAGGCAGAAACTGGTTGTTGTCGCGACTGAGCAATTGCATCAGCTTGGGATGGATAAATAGCTTCTCCTTGCCCAAAGGCATCTCACGCAGCACGCCCAGCTTGACCAGTTCTTGCAAATGGCGTGAAGCGGCCTGGCGTTGGGCAATGCCTTTGTCCACCAGATTGCCGATGCGGCAATACGGCTGTTCGAAGATCACGTCCACCAACTCGCGGGTGTAGATCTTGGGCAGCCGGGTGCGCACATGCTCGGTGGTGTGCTCGGCCAAAGCGCGGATGGCGGCGATCTTGTCGGTGGTCCACCTGGACGTTTCGGCAACTGCCTGCAGCATGAAGATCAGCCAGGGCTCCCAGGCCCCATCGCGGGTGACGGCGAGCAACAGGCGGTAGTAGTCGGCCTTGTGCGCAATCACATGGCGACTGAGGTAGAGGATGGGCAGGTTCAACAGATCTTGCTGAATCAGGTACAGGATGTTGAGCACCCGCCCGGTGCGTCCGTTGCCGTCGATGAAAGGATGGATGGCTTCAAACTGGTAATGGCCCACCGCCATGCGGATCAGGGGATCCAGATCGGTCGCCTCGTGCAAGAAACGCTCCCAATTGGCCAGCATGTTCCGCAAACGGGCTTCTCCTTCAGGCGGGGTGTAGACCACCTCACCGGTGCGGTCGTTGGCCAACTGAGTGCCGGGCGTTCGACGAATGTCCATGTCCACGCCCTTGAGCGTACGGCACACCTCCACGGCGGTCGCCGTGCACAGGGGGCGCCGCTGGAGCGACTGAAAGCCCTGGTGCAGTGCGGTGCGATAGCGCAATGCCTCTTTGGTCGCCGAGTCGGCCTGCTCATGGCCTTGGGCGTATTGAAAAAGCTGGTCGGTGGTGGTGACGATGTTCTCAATTTCCGAGCTGTCTTTGGCTTCCAGCAGCGGGATGGTGTTGATCAGCATCGCCTGGTTGGGGATGAGTTCGGCCGCTTGCTTGAGTTCGGCCAACGCGGCGCGGGCTTCGATGCATGCCTTGAGAACGGTGCGGCTTTCCAACTCATGTGCCGGGGGCAGTGCGGGCAATTGGTTGTGAGGCTGCTCGGGATTCCAAGCGGGAATGTTCTTGGTCATGATGCAAAAAGCCTGTTTCGACGACACGTTCTGAACTCATGTCGCTGCCGACGACATGTCCGTACAACATGTTCTTTTTTTGTCGGAATTGGAACACGTCAAGAGATCGTGTCGTCATTTTTGCATATTGGCGACATGATTAGACCCGATACCACCCATTCACCGCCCGTTGACATACCCAACACATAATCCTTGCTCCCGCTTTGCTGACCTCACTCGCATGCCGCTTCGTCGCCTCTCCCACACCCTGGCCTGTCTGGGCCTCATGGCCCTGCTGGCCGGCCCCCTGGGGCCGATGGCCCTGGCGGCAGAGCCTGACAGCCCTTTTCTGGAAGACCTGACCAGCCCTGAGTTGCAGGCCCGCATCGATGCGGGCACGCGCACGGTGCTGATCCCCATCGGCGGCACCGAGCAGAGCGGGCCGCAGATGGCGCTGGGCAAGCACAACGTGCGGGTGCATGTGCTGGCGGGGCAGATCGCCCGGCGCGTGGGGCACACGGTGGTGGCCCCGGTGCTGGCCTATGTGCCTGAGGGCCCCATCCACCCGCCGGCTGGGCACATGCGCTTTGCCGGCACGATTTCGATCCCCGAGCCGGCTTTCGAGGCCTTGCTGGAGGGCACGGCGCGCAGCCTGCGCCAACATGGCTTTCATGATGTGTTCTTTCTGGGCGACCACGGGGGCTACCGCAAGAACCTGGAGCGCGTGGCCGAGCGCCTGAACCAGGCCTGGGCCCGCGACGGGGGCCCACCCGCGCGGGTGCACGCCCTGAGCGAGTACTACCGCGTGACGCAGACCGCCTACGTGGCCGAGCTGAAGCAGCGCGGCTTCAGCCCCGCCGAGATCGGCGAGCACGCCGGCCTGGCCGACACCTCGCTGATGCTGGCCACCGACCCGGCGCTGGTGCGCTCCGACACATTGGCCAGCCCGGCGGCCCGTGACCGGGCCCACGGCGTGACCGGCGACCCGCGTCGCGCAAGCGTTGCGCTGGGTCAAGTCGGGGTGCAGCAAATCGTGGAGACTTCGGCCGCAGCGATCCAGGCGGCCGTCAAGCCCTGAGCCGCCTCTTTTATCTGGAGTGTTCTTCGTATGTCCCTCGGGAAAGTCTTTGCCAGCAACGCCGTTAGTTTGGCCGTCAGCTCGGCCGTCATCGTGATGGGCCTGCTGGCCAGCGGGGTGCATGGGGCCGACGCAGTCGGCAAGCAGGGTGCGCCCAAGGCTGCTGCGGTCACCACCGTGCCCGGCATGCCGCCGGTGCCCAACCCGGCCAATCTGTACAGCGAAACCGGGGCCGACCACATCGCTCCGGCCGTGCGCGACGACCTGGAACGCATCTATGTGCCCAATCTGCGCTCCAACGATGTGTATGTGATCGACCCGGCCAAGATGAAGGTGGTCGACAAGTTCAAGGTGGGCCCGGCGCCGCAGCACGTGGTGCCCTCGTGGGACCTGCGCACGCTGTGGGTGGCCAACAACGCCGAACGCCGCACCGATGGCAGCCTGACGCCCATCGACCCGCGCACCGGCAAGCCGGGCAAGGAGATCCTGGTCGACGACCCCTACAACGTGTATGCCACGCCCGACGGCGCCTCGCTGATCGTGGTGGCCGAGGCCAAGCACCGGCTCGATTTCCGCGACCCCAAGACCCTGGCCCTGCAATACGCCATCGATGTGCCCAAGTGCGGCGGCATCAACCATGCCGATTTCTCCATCGACGGGCGCTACGCGATCTTCACCTGCGAGTTCCAGGGCAGCGTGGCCAAGATCGACCTGGGCAAGCGCGAGGTGCTGGGCTACCTGAAGCTGCAGATGCCCAAGACCCGCTTCAAGGACGGGCAAAAGCTCAGCGACCCGAACGTGTCGCCGATGGAGACCGAGGTCTGCTCGGCCACCAAGGGCATGCCGCAGGACATCCGCATCTCGCCCGACGGCAAACACTTCTATGTGGCCGACATGGAGGCCGACGGGGTGCACGTGCTCGATGGTGACGCCTTCACCGAGGTGGGCTTCATCGCCACCGGGGTGGCCGCCCACGGCCTGTACCCGAGCCGCGACGGCAAGCAACTGTACGTGGCCAACCGCGGCTCGCACCGCATCCACGGCCCGCGCAAGAGCCCCGGCAGCGTGACCGTGATCGACTTCGCCACCGAGAAGGTCACGGCCCACTGGCCGATCGCAGGCGGCGGCAGCCCCGACATGGGCAATGTCAGCGCCGACGGCAAATGGCTGTGGCTGTCGGGCCGTTTTGACGACGTGGTGTACCGTTTTGACACCCAGAGCGGGGCTGTGGCTCAGATCAAGGTGGGCCAGGAGCCCCATGGCCTGACCGTCTGGCCCCAGCCCGGTCGCTACTCGCTGGGCCACACCGGCAACCTGCGCTGAGTCTGGCCGTTTGCCCGGCCTCAAAACCGGGCCCCGACGCGGATATTTCGAGATGGGATAATCCGCGCCATGAGCATCACCTACAAAAACGCGGAAGAGATCGAGGGCATGCGCGTGGCCTGCCGCCTCGCGTCCGAGGTTCTGGACTACCTGACCCCCTTCGTCAAACCCGGCGTCACCACGCTGGAGATCGATCGCCTGGCCCATGAGTACATGGTCAATGTGCAGGGCACCAAGTCGGCCACCATCGGCTACCAGCCCCCGGGCTACCCGCCCTACCCGGCTTCACTGTGCACCTCGCTGAACCACGTGGTGTGCCACGGCATCCCCAACGACAAGCCGCTCAAGAAGACCGACATCATGAACATCGATGTCACCGTGATCACCGACAAGGGTTGGTACGGCGACAACAGCCGCATGTACGTGATGCCCGACGCCTCGATCGCGGCCAAGCGCCTGAGCGCGCTGACCTTCGAAGCCATGTGGATCGGCATCCAGCAGGTCAAGCCCGGCGCCCGCCTGGGCGACATCGGCCACGCCATCCAGAAATTTGCCGAAGGCCATGGCTTCTCGGTGGTGCGTGAGTTCTGCGGCCATGGCATCGGCCAGCGCTTCCACGAAGAGCCCCAGGTGCTGCACTACGGCAAGCCCGGCACGCTCGAAGAGCTCAAACCCGGCATGACCTTCACCATCGAACCCATGATCAATGCCGGCAAGCGCGAGGTGAAGTCGCACGGCAACGACGGCTGGACCATCGTGACCAAAGACCACAGCCTGTCGGCCCAGTGGGAGCACACCATCCTGGTCACCGAGACCGGCTACGAGGTGCTGACCCTGTCGGCCGGCAGCCCGGCGCTGCCCAGCTTCGTCACTGCCGTCAAGACCTGAGCCCCCGGCCCCAGCCCACCGTCCACCCCGCGCCGCCCGCCCCGCCATGACCGACCTCCAGGCCTTGCGCCAGCAGTACAAAGAGCAAAAAGCGGCTCTGTTGCAACAACTCCAGACCGAAGGCGCCACCACCCGGGGCATCCACGGGCTGCTCACCCGGCTGGCCCGGCTGGTGGATGATCTGCTGGCCGATCTGTGGCAGCGAGCCGGCTTTCCCGAGGCCTTTGCGTTGGCCGCCGTGGGCGGCTACGGGCGCGGCGAGCTGTTCCCCTACTCGGATGTGGACGTGCTGGTGCTGCTGCCCGACAGCGTGGTGGCCGACAACGAGCCCGAGCTCAAATCCCGGCTGGAGGCCTTCATCGGCTCGTGCTGGGACGTGGGCCTGGAGATCGGCTCCAGCGTGCGCACCCTGAGCGAGTGCGTGGCCGAGGCCGGCAAGGACGTCACGGTGCAGACCTCGCTGCTCGAGGCCCGGCTGCTGATCGGCCCGCCCGAGCTGTTTGCGGCCTTCCAGCAGGCCTTCCGGGCCCACCTGGACGCCCAGGCCTTTTTTGTGGCCAAGAGCCTGGAGCTGCGCCAGCGCCACAACAAATCAGAAAACACCCCCTACTCGCTGGAGCCCAACTGCAAGGAGTCGCCCGGCGGCCTGCGCGATCTGCAGACCATTCTGTGGGTGGCCAAGGCGGCCGGTTTTGGCGACACCTGGGACGACCTGGCCGCCAAGGGCCTGGCCACGCCCTTCGAGGTGCGGCAGATCAAGAGCAACGAGGCCTTGCTGAGCCTGATCCGGGCCCGGCTGCACGTGGTGGCCAAGCGGCGCGAAGACCGGCTGGTGTTCGACCTGCAGACGGCCGTGGCCGAGACCTTCGGCTACCAGTCGCATGCGCCCGATGGCTCGCGCCTGGCGGTGCGGGCCAGCGAGGCCCTGATGCGCCGCTACTACTGGGCCGCCAAGGCGGTGTCGCAGCTGCACCAGATCCTGATGCTCAACATCGAAGAGCGGCTGCACCCCAACACCCACGAGCCGCGCCGCATCAACGAGCGCTTCTTCGAGAAGGCCGGCATGATCGAGGTGGCCAGCGACGACCTGTACCTGAACCAGCCGCACGCCATCCTCGAAACCTTTTTGCTGTACGAGACCACGGTGGGCCTCAAGGGGCTGTCGGCCCGCACGCTGCGGGCGCTGTACAACGCCCGCCATGTGATGGACGGGGCCTTCCGCCGCGACCCGGTGAACCGCCGCACCTTTTTGAGCATCCTGCAGCAGTCCGAGGGCATCACCCACGCCATGCGCCTGATGAACCAGACCTCGGTGCTGGGCCGCTACCTGTGGGTGTTCCGCCGCATCGTGGGGCAGATGCAGCATGACCTGTTCCACGTCTACACCGTGGACCAGCACATCCTGATGGTGCTGCGCAATGTGCGCCGCTTCTTCATGGCCGAGCATGCGCACGAGTACCCGTTCTGCTCGCAGCTGGCGGCCGGCTGGGACAAGCCCTGGATCCTGTACACGGCGGCGCTGTTCCATGACATCGCCAAGGGCCGCGGTGGCGACCACTCCGAGCTGGGCCGCGCCGAGGTGCGCCGCTTCTGCCGCGACCACGACATCGCCAGTGAAGACAGCGCGTTGATCGAGCTGCTGGTGGGTGAACACCTCACCATGAGCCGCATCGCCCAGAAGGAAGACCTGAGCGACCCCGAGGTGATCCAGAACTTTGCCAAACGCGTGGGCAATGAGCGCAACCTGACGGCCCTGTACCTGCTGACGGTGGCCGACATCCGCGGCACCAGCCCCAAGGTCTGGAACGCCTGGAAAGGCAAGCTGCTGGAAGATCTGTACCGCTACACGCTGCGCGTGCTGGGCGGCCGCGCGCCCGACGCCAGCGCCGAGATCGAGGCCCGCAAGCGCGAGGCCCTGGTGCAGCTGGCCCTGTACGCGCTGCCACACGAGGTGCAAAAGCCGCTGTGGGACACGCTGGACGTGAGCTACTTCATGCGCCACGACGCGGGCGACATCGCCTGGCACACCCGGCAGCTGTCGCGCCACGTGGCCACCCCCGAACCCATCGTGCGGGCGCGCCAGTCGCCGGTGGGCGAAGGCATGCAGGTGCTGGTCTACACCGCCGACCAGCCCGACCTGTTTGCCCGCATCTGCGGCTATTTCGACCAGGCCGGCTTCAGCATCCTGGACGCCAAGATCCACACCACCTCGAACGGCTACGCGCTCGACACCTTCCAGGTCGTGACCCAGATGCTGCCCGAGCACTACCGTGAGCTGACCAGCATGGTGCAAAGCGATCTGGCCCGCACCCTGACCGAGGCCGGCCCCCTGCCCCCGCCCAGCCGAGGCCGGGTGTCGCGCCGCGTCAAGAGCTTTCCGATCGCCCCACGCATCGACCTGCGCCCCGATGAAAAGGCCCAGCGCTGGCTGCTCAGCATCTCGGCCAGCGACCGCCTGGGCCTTCTGTACATGGTGGCCCGCGTGCTGGCCCAGCACCACATCAGCCTGCAGATGGCCAAGGTCAGCACCCTGGGCGAACGGGTGGAAGACACCTTCCTGATCCAGGGCCCCGAGCTGCAGCAGAACCGCAAGCAGATCGAGATCGAGACCGAGCTGCTGAAGGCCCTGGGCACCGTCTGAGCCCCAGGGCGGCCGTCAGGCGGGCCACCCGCCTGGCGCGCCGGGCATCGACGCCCTCCTACAGGGCCTACCGCCTGTGGCCTGCATGGCCCCTTCGGCGACTGCATCAAACTGCAACAAATCCCACCGACGGAACACGCCCGCACCAGCCCTGGCACGGTGCACGGTGGGAGGCCCCTGCAACAGCAGCCCTGAAAGATCGCCATGAATGCCGTCCTCCAGCCCCCAGCCATGCCCACCCCCACGGCCCTGCCACGCCGGCGCGTTCTGCTGGTGGAGGACAACGCCTTCATCATCGAACTGCTGCGCCTGGTGCTGGCCCAGCACTGCGAGGTGCTGCTGGCCCCCGATGCGGCCACAGGCTGGGCCCTGGCCCAGAGCGAAGAGCCCGATCTGGTGATCACCGACCTGTGCTTCGGCCACGGGATGAGCGGGCACGATCTGCTCAAGGCCATGCGCGCGGATGCCCGGCTGGCCGGCACGCCGGTGCTGGTCATCTCGGCCCATGACAGCGAGGCCGACATCCAGGCCAGCCTGGCCCTGGGCGCCCAGGCCCACATGGCCAAGCCCTTCAGCCCCCTGAACCTGCTGCGCTGGCTGGAGGCTCTGTGGGCCGAGGCCCCGGTCAGCCTGGGCTGAACGGTGCGCCGGGCCCAAAACGCAAATAACACACGCACACAACTGACGGGCAGACCCCCGATGTCCTGAAACAACAATCTGCCAGACCGTCGCGCTCTTTCAGCCCGACGGTCTTTTTTTATCGACTGGAGAGAGACATCTTGAGCCCAAGCCTTTTTTGTGCCGCAGCGCCCCGCGCGCCGGCCCGCCCCCCAAGCCTGACGCTGCGGAGGTCCGCATGAGTTTTCTGATCATCCTGCTTTCGCTGGGTTTGCTGATGTTCGTGGCTTACCGCGGCCTCAGCGTGATCCTGTTTGCGCCGGTCTGCGCCTTGCTGGCCGTGCTGCTGACCGACCCCAGCCTGGTGCCGCCCCTGTTCAGCGGCATCTTCATGGACAAGCTGGTGGGCTTTGTGCAGCTGTACTTCCCGGTGTTCCTGCTGGGCGCGGTGTTTGGCAAGGTGATCGAGCTGTCGGGCTTTTCCAAGTCCATCGTGGCGGCCGTCATCGGCCTGCTGGGGCGTGAACGCGCCACGCTGTCCATCGTGGTGGTGTGTGCGCTGCTCACCTACGGCGGCGTGTCGCTGTTCGTGGTGGTGTTCGCGGTGTACCCGTTCGCGGCCGAGATGTTCCGGCAAAGCGACATCCCCAAGCGGCTGATCCCAGGCACCATCGCCCTGGGCGCCTTCACCTTCACCATGGACGCCCTGCCCGGCAGCCCGCAGATCCAGAACATCATCCCCAGCACCTTCTTCAAGACCAACACCTGGGCCGCGCCCTGGCTGGGCGTGGTGGGCACGGTGTTCATCCTGGTGACCGGCCTGGCCTACCTGGCCTGGTGCCGTCGCCGCGCGCGTGAGGCCGGCGAAGGCTATGGCAGCGGCCACAGCAACGAACCCGAACCCTATGCCGCCGAAAAGCTGCCCAACGCCTGGCTGGCCCTGGCCCCCTTGCTGGTGGTGGGCGTGATGAACAAGGTGTTCACGGTGGTGATCCCGCAGTTCTATGGCACGGTGCACACCTCGGCCCTGCCCACCATGGCCAAGCCGGTGGTCACCGACGTGAGCAAGGTGGCGGCGATCTGGGCCGTCGAGGCGGCGCTGCTGATGGGCATCCTCACCGTGGTGATTTTTGCCTGGGGCCCGGTGAAGCAGCGCTTTGCCGATGGCACCAAGGCCGCCGTGGGCGGCGCCCTGCTGGCCGCCATGAACACCGCGTCGGAGTACGGCTTTGGCGGCATCATCGCCGCCCTGCCCGGCTTCACCGTGGTGGCCGATGCACTGCGTGCCATCCCCAACCCGCTGCTCAATGAGGCCATCTCGATCTCGGCGCTGGCCGGCATCACCGGCTCGGCCTCGGGCGGCATGAGCATTGCGCTGGCCGCCATGTCCGACACCTTCATCCAGGCCGCCAACGCGGCCCACATCCCGCTGGAGGTGTTCCACCGCGTGGCCGCCATGGCCAGCGGCGGCATGGACACGCTGCCGCACAACGGCGCGGTGATCACCTTGCTGGCCGTCACCGGCCTCACGCACAAGACCTCGTACAAGGACATCTTCGCGATCACCCTGATCAAGACGGCGGCCGTGGGCGTGATCATCGCCACCTACTACCTGACCGGCCTCTACTGAGGCCATCGTCAGGCAGTGCACCGGCCTTGCGGCCTCCGCCCCAGGGCGGGCGTCGCAAGGCCAGCTGGAACAAGACAGAACAACACAAGACAAGAATCCGGAGACAAGACATGCGCAACAAGATTGTTTCGGCCGCCGAGGCGGCCGCCCTGGTCCGCGATGGCGACGTGGTGGCCACCTCGGGCTTTGTGGGCATCGGCACGCCCGAAGAACTGCTGCTGGCCCTGGAGCAACGCTTCACCGCCAGCCAGGCCCCGCGCGACCTGACCCTGGTGTTTGCCGCCGGCCAAGGCGACGGCGGCGAGCGCGGGCTCAACCACCTGGGGCACCCCGGGCTGGTGCGGCGCGCCATCGGCGGGCACTGGGGCCTGATCCCCAAGGTCGGCAAAATGGCCCTGGCCGACCAGATCGAGGCCTACAACCTGCCCCAGGGCTGCATCTCGCAGCTCTACCGCGACATCGCCGCGGGCAAGCCCGGCACCTTCTCGAAGGTGGGCCTGGGCACCTTTGTCGACCCGCGCCTGGGCGGCGGCAAGATCAACGCCTGCACCCAGGAAGACCTGGTGCGGTTGATGGACATCGATGGCGAAGAATGGCTGTTCTACAAGGCCTTTGGCATCGATGTGGCGCTGGTGCGCGGCACCACCGCCGACACCCACGGCAACATCACCATGGAGCGCGAGGCCCTGACCCTGGACAACCTGGCCATGGCCATGGCGGCGCGCAACTCCGGTGGCATCGTGATCGCCCAGGTCGAGCGCGTGGCCCAGGCCGGCTCGCTCAACCCGCGCCAGGTCTGCATCCCCGGCACCCTGGTCGACTGCGTGGTGGTGGCCCAGCCCGACAACCACCTGCAGACCTACGGCACGCGCTACTCGGCGGCCTTCTCGTCCGAGCTGCAGGTGCCACTGGACACCCTGGCCCCCCTGCCGCTGGACGAACGCAAGATCATCGCGCGCCGCTGCGCCCTGGAGCTGCCCCTGGACGGCGTGCTCAACCTCGGCATCGGCATGCCCGAGGGCGTGTCGGCCGTGGCCAATGAAGAGCGCGTGCTCGACCTGTTCACCCTCACGGCCGAGCCCGGCATCGTGGGCGGCATGCCCGCAGGCGGGCTGGATTTTGGGGCGGGCTTCAACGTCGAGGCCGTGATCGATCAGAACCAGCAGTTCGACTTCTACGACGGCGGCGGCCTGGACCTGGCCTGCCTGGGCATGGCCGAATGCGACGCGGCCGGCAACGTCAACGTGAGCCGCTTCGGCCCCAAGCTGGCCGGGGCGGGTGGCTTCATCAACATCTCGCAGAACGCCCGCACCGTGCTGTTTGCCGGCACCTTCACCGCAGGCGGCCTGAAGGTGGCCGCGGCCGACGGCCAGCTGCGCATCCTGCAGGAGGGCCGTTCGCGCAAGTTCCTGCCCCAGGTCGAGCAGATCACCTTTGCCGGCCAGCGCGCCGCCCAGCAGGGCCAGCGCGTGCTGTACGTGACCGAGCGCTGCGTGTTCGAGCTGAGCCCACAGGGCCTGCGCCTCACGGAAGTGGCTCCGGGCGTGGACATCGAGCGCGACATCGTGGCCCACATGGGCTTTCGCCCCCTGATCGAGCAGCCCCGCCTGATGGACGCCGCCCTGTTCCGCCCCGAGCCCATGGGCCTGCGCGAGCGCCTGCTGAACATGGGCTTCGAGGCCCGCTTCCGCTACGACGCCACGCAAGGCCTGCTGTTCCTGAACTTTCAGCACCTCAGCGTGCGCACCACCGCCGATGTGGAACGCATCCGCAGTGCTGTGACCGCCTTGTGCGCCCCGCTGGGCCACAAGGTGGGCGCGGTGATCAACTACGACGGCTTCAAGCTCGACGAGCAGGTGGCCGAAGCCTACGCCCAGATGGGGATCGACCTGGAGCAGCGCTTCTACAGCAGCGCCTCACGCTACGCCAGCAAGCCCTTCCAGCGCCTGACCCTGCCCGCCCTGCTGCACCGCGACGCGCAGTTGCCGGTGTATGACAGCCTGGCGAAGGCCCGGTTGGCAGGGCTCAATCATCCTGCTTCGGATCCAGCCCCGGAAACAGCACCTCGGTGAAGCCGAAGCGCGAGAAATCGCGCACCCGCATGGGGTAGAGCTTGCCGATCAGGTGGTCGCACTCGTGCTGCACCACCCGGGCGTGAAAGCCCTCCACCGTGCGTTCGATCGGGTCGCCATAGGGGTCGCGGCCGCGGTAGTGCAGGCGTTTGTAGCGGGGCACCACGCCGCGCAGGCCGGGCACCGACAGGCAGCCCTCCCAGTCATCCTCTTCTTCGTCGCCCAGCGGGGTGAGCACCGGGTTGCACAGCACGGTGCGGGGGACAGGCGGGGCGTCGGGGTAGCGCGGGTTGGGGGCGTCGGTGCCGAAGATCACCAACTGCAGGTCCACACCGATCTGGGGTGCGGCCAGGCCGGCGCCGTTGACGGCGGCCATGGTCTCGAACATGTCGCGCACCAGCAGGTGCAGGGCGTCGCTGTCGAAGTCGGCCTCGGCCAGGGGTTGGGCGATGCGCAGCAGGCGCGGGTCGCCCATTTTCAGGATGTCTCGGATCGCCATGTTCAGTCTCCGGTCAGGGTGAAGGGCAGTTCGCCCTGGGGGGGCTCGGCGGAAGGGGGCGGCGCAGCATCCGCCACGGCGGGTGTCGCTGGTTTCGCTGGTGTTTTGGGCTCCGGCCCCGCCTCGGTCTGGGCCAGCAGGCTCAGCATGCCGGCCTCGTCGAGCACGGGCACGCCCAGGCTCAGGGCCTTGTCGAGCTTGCTGCCGGCCTCGGCGCCGGCCACCAGGTAGTCGGTCTTCTTGCTCACCGAGCCGGTCACCTTGGCTCCGGCGGCTTCCAACAGATCCTTGGCCTGGTCGCGGCCCAGCGTGGGCAAGGTGCCGGTCAGCACCACGGTCTTGCCCGCCAGGGACGAGCGCGGGCCGGTGCTGGGGGCCGGCAAGGCGGCCAGCAGTTCGGCCCGGATATGGTCCAGGGCCTGCAGCACGTCGGCCTGGCCGGGCTCGGCCACAAAGGCTTGCAGCGATTTGAGCACTTCGGACGGCAAATCGGCGGCGGTCTGCCAGGCGCCCTGCGGGTCCAGCAGATCGCCCAAGGCCTGCAGGTGCGGGGCCAGTTGCTCGGCGCGCAGGGGCGTGAGCTTGGGCACCTTCAAGGCCCCCAGCAGGCTGGGCAGGCTGAGCTTGTCGGCCAGTGCCGGGTTGGGCAGGCCGGTGTCGGGGGGCACCACGCCTTGGTCGATCAGGGTGTCGATGACCTTGCGGTTGTGGTCTTCCTGCAAGAACTCATAGATCGAGGTGGCCACCACATCGCCCACATCGGGCAGCACCCGCAGCAGTGGCAAGGGCGCGCGCCGCACCCAGGCCAGGCGACCCAGCCAATCGGCCAGGGTCTTGCCGGTGGATTCGCCCACATGGCGGATGCCCAGGGCAAACAGAAAACGGCCCAGCGGGCGCTGCTTGCTGGCGGCAATGCCGTCCAGGATGTTCTGCGCCCACTTGGTGGGCACCTCGTCGCGGCCCTGCAGCTCGGCGGCCACGCCGTCGCGCTCGTCCACCCGGCGCTTCACGTCAAGGAACTGCTGCAGCGTGAGGCTGTACAGGTCGGCCACGCTGTGAATCTGGTCGTACTCGACCAGGTTGTCGATGTGGCGCTCGCCCAGGCCCTCGATGTCCATGGCGCGGCGGCTGGCAAAGTGGCGGATCGACTCCTTGCGCTGCGCCTTGCAGAACAGGCCCCCGGTGCAACGGGCCACCACCTCGCCCTCGTCGCGCATCACGTGCGAGCCGCACACGGGGCATTGGGTGGGCATCACAAAGCGCTTGTAGGGCTCGGGCAGCGGCTCGGCCGCCAGGTCCAGCTCGGCCGGGCGGCGCTCGGTCACCACCGCCACCACCTGCGGAATCACGTCGCCGGCGCGGCGCACGATCACCGTGTCGCCCACCAGCAGGCCCAGGCGGGCGATCTCGTCCTGGTTGTGCAGGGTGACGTTGGACACCATCACACCGCCCACAAACACCGGCTCCAGCCGGGCCACGGGGGTGATGGCGCCCGTGCGCCCCACCTGCACGTCGATGCCCAGCACGGTGGTCAGCTGCTCTTGCGCCGGGTACTTGTGGGCCACGGCCCAGCGGGGCTCGCGGGTGACAAAGCCCAGTCGGCGCTGCAGGGCCAGGCTGTTGACCTTGTAGACCACGCCGTCGATGTCGTAGGGCAATTGGTCGCGCAAGGCGCCGATCTTCTGGTGGTAGGCCACCAGTTCGGCCGCGCCACGGGCCGTCTGGTCCAGCGCCTCGACCGGAAAGCCCCAGGACTTCAGGGTTTGCAGAATCTCGAAATGGGTCTGCCAACTCGGCCCGCCCTGCTCCGGCGGCGTGACCTCGCCCAGGCCATAGGCAAAAAAGCTCAGCGGCCGCTGTGCCGCGATGTTCGAATCCAGTTGCCGTACGGCCCCGGCCGCGGCATTGCGCGGGTTGACGAAGAGCTTGTCGCCACGGGCGCGCTGGGCCTCGTTCAGGCGTTCAAAGTCGGCGCGCCGCATGTAGACCTCACCGCGCACCTCCAGCACCGCGGGGGCGCTGGCTGGCAGGCGCAACGGAATCTGGCCGATGGTGCGGATGTTGCTGGTCACGTCCTCACCGAGTTCGCCATCGCCCCGGGTGGCGGCCTGCACCAGCACGCCACCTTCGTAGCGCAGGTTCATGGCCAGGCCGTCGAACTTGAGTTCGGCCACGTACTCGACGGGCTCGCCGCCCTCCCCCAGGCCCAGCTCGCGCCGGATGCGGGCGTCAAAGGCTTCGGCGCCACTGGCTTCGGTGTCGGTCTCGGTGCGGATGCTGAGCATGGGCACGGCATGGCGCACGCTGGCAAAGGCATCGAGCACACGCCCGCCCACGCGCTGGGTGGGCGAGTCGGGCGTCAGCAGCTCGGGGTGGGCCGCCTCCAGGGCCTGCAGGGCCTGGAACAGGCGGTCGTACTCGGCATCCGGGATCTCGGGTGCATCGAGCACGTAATAGCGGTGGGCATGGTGGTGCAGCTGCTCGCGCAAGGCCTGGGCCTGCGCCACGGTGGCGGCGTCCGCGGGCGCCGTGGCAGCCCCGTTCGGGTCAAGGGTGGTCATGAAAAACGTCCGGCGGCGGGCCCAGACGCTGGGCCGCATGCGGCAAAAATTCTATACAAGATGGGGGCGGCTCAGGGCTTGGTGCCGGCTTGCCCGGCCACGGCTCAGGCCATCGCCCAAGCGGCCGCCCATCCTAACGCAGCGACAGGGCCTGGGCGGGCTGGAGTCATCAACAACGCGGGCGACAGGGTCTGCTCCTGACGCAGGCTTGTCAGCTCCTGCTCGATCAAGTTGGCGGGCTGCTGCGACAAGGCGGTGCGCTCATACAGCATCGAATCGATGCGCCCTCTCAAGGTGCGCACGCTCCAGCGTTCGGTGCTGGCCATCTGGGCGTAGAACTCGCGTTGCAGCGGGTCTTTGAGGGGCAGCAAGGCCAGAAAATGAGACCAGGTCAATTGTCGTGACAGTGTCGCGACAATCTCGGCCGCCGGGAAAAGGCGTGCAAACAGAACCATGCGCCGCAGATTCTTCTCTGCAAAGCCACGGCCGTACTCTTGCTCCAGATGGTGGGACACAGTGACCAGCACCTCCTGCCCATAGTCCGCGCGGCGTCCTTGCAAGATCTGGTTGTGGATGCGTTGACCGATAGACCAATACAACAAGGTCAATTCACTGTTGACTGCCGCCACGGTGCGTTGCCGGGCACCGTCAATCAAGCGTTTCAAGTCAATGAGCAGTCCATCCGGCAGATCGGCCGGTGCGGCGGAGGGGATGGGCAAAGGCATGGAATGCGTCCTTCGGCAGGCGCCGCGGGCGCGGCGGGAAGAACAGCATGCAAGCCATCAGAGACCGGTGAGGGCCGGCCTGGCCAGAAAATGCATCAATGCAGCCCTGCAACAGCCCGGCGGCAGGGCTGATCGGCTCAGCTGAAAGGACTTAGCTGAAAAGACGCCGCGCCTGGGGCGAGCCGGCGGCCAGGTCGCGGCTGTCGAGGGCGTCGTAGAGCTGCTCCAGATCGACGCCGATGGCGTCCATGGCCTGGTCGGGGATCAGGTTGCCGTTCTGGTCGGTGACCACGCCGTCCATGGCCTCAGCCAGGGCCTGGGCCACCTGGCGCAGTTGGCGGAAAGGCTGCTCGCTGCGCGGCACCTGGGGCACGTCCAGGTGCAGCGAGATGTCGCGCAGGGCCGATTGTTCGGGGTCGTCAGCCATGGCGGCCTGGGCGTCGTAGGTCAGGCCCAGCATGGGCGGCAGGCCGGCCACGGTCGAGGGCAGCACCATGCGCCCCGGGATCACGCCGGGCACAAAGCCCAGGCGGGCCGCGTTCTGCTGCACATAGCCGGGGCTCCAGGCGGCCTGGCGGGCACGCAGGCTGAAGGTCAGCTGGGCGTCGTGGTCGCTGGCGAACTGGTCCAGTTCGCGCCCGCGGGCCACCTCGTGCAGCATGTCGGGGAACTCGGGCAAGGCGTTCACCGCGTCGGCAAAGGCCTGGGCCTTCATCACGAACTCGGAGAACTCGATCTCGTTGAGCGCCCCGGTGCGGTTGGCCAGTTGCACGCCGGCCTGGAAGGCGCCATAGCGCTGGCCGGGCACGGGGGTTTCCCAGTGCTGGGTGGACTCGTTCAGGCCCTCGATGGCGAAGGGCTTGCTGCCGGCGCGGCGGGTGTGCGGCGAGGCGGCCAGCGCGGCATCGCCCGACACCACGCCCTCGAGCGTCATGGGGGCGATCACGTCGATCAGCGAATCCAGGCCGGGCTTGCGCTCGGGCACGGGCAGCGGCACACCGAGGCCGGCCGGGGCGGCCCCTGCCTGGGCGGGCTCCAGCGGGTCGACCAGGGCCGCATCCAGGCCGGGTTCGCGGCGGGCCAGCGGGTCGGTCAGGTCGGTGCCGGCCTGCTGGCTGTCGGGTTCGGGCTCGGGCTTGCGCGGTTCGTTCTTGCGCGAAGTCCAGGTGTTGTAGGCCACCACCGCCGCCAGGATGGCGCCGCCGGCAATGGCCAGGCTGATTTGCAAATTGCTCATGGTTGCTTGGGGTTCCTGAGTCTCTGGGCGGGGTCAGGCGTGGTCGGCCATCGAGAGGGCCGACTCCATGTCGACCGCCACGATGCGCGAGACGCCCTGCTCCTGCATGGTCACGCCGATCAGTTGTTCGGCCATTTCCATCGCGATCTTGTTGTGGCTGATGAACAGGAACTGGGTTTCCTTGCTCATGCTGGCCACCAGTTTGGCATAGCGCTCGGTGTTGGCGTCGTCCAGCGGGGCGTCCACCTCGTCGAGCAGGCAGAACGGCGCGGGGTTGAGCTGGAAGATGGCAAACACCAGGGCGATGGCCGTCAGGGCCTTCTCGCCCCCCGACAGCAGGTGGATGGTCTGGTTCTTCTTGCCCGGCGGCTGGGCCAGCACCTGCACGCCCGAGTCGAGGATCTCCTCGCCGGTCATCATGAGCTTGGCATTGCCGCCACCGAACAGCTCGGGGAACATGCGCCCGAAATGCTGGTTCACGGTGTTGAAGGTGCCGGCCAGCAGCTCGCGGGTTTCGCCGTCGATCTTGCGGATGGCGTCTTCCAGCGTGTTCATGGCCTCGGTCAGGTCGGCCGACTGGGCGTCGAGGAAGGTCTTGCGCTCACGCGCCACCGTCAGCTCTTCGAGCGCGGCCAGGTTGACCGCGCCCAGGGCGGCGATCTCGCGGTTCAGGCGGTCGATTTCGGACTGCAGGCCGGTCAGGCGCACGGCGCCCTGCTCGATCGAGGCGGCCACGGCGGCCAGATCGGCCCCGGCATCGGCCAGCAGGCCCTCGTACTGCTCGAAACCCAGGCGCGCGGCCTGCTCCTTGAGCTGGAATTCGGTGATGCGCTGGCGCAGCGGCTCGAGTTCGCGCTCCAGTTTCTGGCGCATTTCGTCGCTGGCACGCAGCTTGGTGGTCAGGTCGTCGTACTCGCTGCGCTTGGCACCGAGGTTCTTCTCGCGCTCCAGCTTGAGGTGCAGGGCATCCTGCAGCCCGCCCTGGGCGGCGGCGTCAGACAGGCGGGCCAGTTCGTCGTGGGCGCGCTGCTGCTCGGCCACCAGGCTTTCGGCCTGCTGGCGGGCGGTGTCGATGGTGCGCGAGAGCTCGCCGCGCCGCGCTTCGAGCGAGCGGCGGGCAAAGGTGGCTTCCTGCGCCTGGCGCTCCAGGGTGCGCTGCTGCTCGCGGCTTTCGGCCAGCTTGCGCTCGGCTTCGATCACACGTTCGTCGAGCTGGGCATGGCGCTCCTGGGTGTCGGCCAGTTGCAGATCCAGCTCCTCGAAACGGGCCTCGGCGGTGATGCGGCGCTCCTGCAGTTCTTCCAGGGCGGCATCCACCTCGGCCAGGTCGGCCTGCAACTGCTCGCTGCGTTGGCGGGCCTGCTCGGCCTGCTGGCTCAGCCTCAGGGTTTCCACTTCAAGCTCGTGGCGGCGCCCCTGGGCCTCGGCGGCCTCGCGGCGCACGGCGACCAGGCGTTGCGAGGCATCGGCGTAGGCCGCCTCGGCACGCACCAGGGCGCTGCGGGCTTCTTCACCGAGCAGCACCTGGGCACGCAACTGCTTGTCGAGGTTTTCGATCTCTTGGGCCCGGGCCAACAGGCCGGCCTGCTCGGAGTCGGGGGCATAGAAGGTGACGCCGTGGGCGGATACGGCATGGCCACCGGCCACGTAGAGCACCTCGCCCGGCTTCAGGCTGGCCCGCTGGGCCAGGGCTTCGTCCAGGCTGGGAGCGGTGTAGCAGCCGTGCAGCCAATCGGCCAGCAAGGCGCTCAGGCCGGCATCGTTGAGGCGCAGCAGATCCGACAGGCGGGGCCAGGCACCGGCCGGTGCGGGCACGGCCGCGGTCGGCGGGCTGAAGAAAGCCAGGCGGGTGGGCGGCGCATCGGTCGGGCCCTGGCCCAGAAAGCCGCGCACCAGCTCCAGGCGTGAGACCTCCAGGGCGCCCAGGCGCTCGCGCAGGGCGGCTTCCAGGGCGTTTTCCCAGCCGGCCTCGATGTGCAGCCGGTTCCACAGGCCCTGCAGGTGGTCCAGCCCGTGCTTGGCCAGCCAGGGTTTGAGCTTGCCGTCGGTGCGCACCTTCTCCTGCAAGGCCTTGAGGGCCTCCAGGCGGGCCGACAGGTCGGCCTGGCGCGCGCTTTCGCTGTTCACGGCCTGCTGGCGGTGGCGCCGGTCTTCATCGAGGGCGGGCACGCTTTCCTGCAGCTCGTGCAGGCGGGCTTCGGCCTCTTCGGCCACGGCCTGGGCCTCTTCGAGTTCGGCGCGGCGGCTGTTCAGCAAGGCCTCGTCGGGCGCGGCCAGCGCCTTGCGGTCGGTGCTGAGCTTGTCGTGGCGCTGGTTCAGGCTGCGGCTTTGCTCATCGAGGCTGCGCTGCTCCGCGGCCAGCACCTGGATCTGCTGCTGCACCTGGCTGACCAGCCCACGCTGCTCGTTGGCGCGCTGCTGGCTCAGGCGCAGGGCGTCTTCCAGCTCGGGCAGGCGCATGGCCTGCTCTTCAACCTGGGCAGCCAGCAGTTCGGCCTTTTCTTCGGCGCTGATGTCGTCCTCGGCCAGGGTTTCCAGCTGGGCTTCGGCGTCTTCACGGCGCAGCGACCACTGGCCGATCTGCTCGCGCAGCGTGGCCAGGCGCTGCTCCACCCGCTGGCGGCCTTCCACCACGAAACGGATCTCGGCCTCCAGGCGGCCGACTTCGGCACTGGCTTCGTACAGCGCGCCCTGGGCCTGGTTGACCTGGTCGCCCGCGGCGTAATGAGCCTGGCGGATGGTTTCCAGATCGGCTTCGATGTGGCGCAGGTCGGCGGTGCGCGATTCGAGGTCGTTCACGGCCTGGGCCGCGTCGGCGCGCACCTTGGCCTGATCGGCCTCGCTTTCGCGCCGCTTCAAAAACCACAGCTGGTGCTGCTTGAGGGTGACATCGCTCTGCAGGGCGTTGTACTTGCGCGCCACCTCGGCCTGCTTCTCCAGCTTGTCGAGGTTGGCGTTGAGCTCGCGCAGGATGTCTTCGACCCGGGTCAGGTTCTCGCGCGTGTCGGACAGGCGGTTTTCGGTCTCGCGGCGGCGTTCCTTGTACTTGGACACCCCGGCCGCCTCTTCGAGGAACAGGCGCAGTTCCTCAGGCTTGGATTCGATGATGCGGCTGATCGTGCCCTGGCCGATGATGGCGTAGGCGCGCGGCCCCAGGCCGGTGCCCAGGAACACGTCCTGCACATCCTTGCGCCGCACCGGCTGGTTGTTGATGTAGTAGCTGCTGTTGCCGTCGCGCGTCAGCACGCGCTTGACGGCAATCTCTTCGTACTGGTTCCACTGGCCGCCGGCGCGGTGGTCGATGTTGTCGAACACCAGCTCGACACTGGAGCGGCTGGCCGGCTTGCGCGTGGTCGTGCCGTTGAAGATCACGTCCTGCATCGATTCGCCGCGCAGCTCGCTGGCCTTGCTTTCGCCCAGCACCCAGCGCACGGCATCCATGATGTTGGACTTGCCGCAGCCGTTCGGGCCCACCACCCCCACCAACTGCCCGGGCAGCAGGAAGTTGGTCGGCTCGGCGAACGACTTGAACCCTGATAGCTTGATTGAATTGAGACGCACGAGAAACCCTGTTCGGCCTGTCGCCACGGGGGCGCCGCAGGCAGCTTGATGGCATGGGACCGACAGCACCCCGCAGGGCTTCGGTCCGGATGATCCGCGGGGCACGATGTTACCCGAGCGCACTCCCCTTCCACGGTGCAGCAGGCCACAGCGCCCATTTTTGCGCCCTCGCCCGCGTGATTTGGGTCACGCGCAGGCGTTTTCAGCCGGGGCCAGGCCCTGTGGCCACGACAGAGGGTGCGTTGCGACAGGCCACCGGCATGGCTAGCACACTCAACTCATAAGCATATAAATATTGAATGATTGACCTGCATTAATGCGCAATGTAGATTCTTGTCATGGAAACTCGCCATCTCGAGGCCTTTTCGGCCGTCATGTCCAGCGGCAGCATCACCGGTGCGGCACGCTTGTTGGCGCGTTCGCAACCCGCGGTCACCCGGCTGATCCAGGAGCTGGAGGCCGAAATCGGCCACCCTCTGTTCCAACGCCATGGCCCCCGCGTCACGCCCACCGAGCACGGTTTTGGCCTGCGCGGCGATGTGGAGCGGGCCCTGGCCGGCCTGCGCCAGGTCGGTGAACGGGCGCGCCAGATCGCCAGCCGCGAGCTGCCGGCCCTGGAAGTGGCCGCCACCTCCGCCCTGGCCCTGGGCCTGCTGCCCCCCGCCCTGGCCCAACTGGAGCAAGGCCAGGGCCCCAGCCCGCTGCAATTGCGCACCAGCGTGCCCGAGCAGGTGCTGCAGGCGGTGCTGGGCGGCGAGGTCGATCTTGGCCTGTGCAGCCTGCCCCTGGAGCACCGGGGCCTGCAGGTGCACTGGATCGGGCAACTGCCCTGCGTGGCGGTGTTGCCGGCCGACGATGAACTGGCCCGCCTCGCGGTGGTGCCCTTGCAAGCCTTGGGGCAGCGCCGGCTCATCACCATGGGCAACCCTTACCGGCTGCGCCATCGCCTGGAACACGCGCTGGGGCCGACGCAGCAGCCCGCACTCATCGAAACCAATGCCTCGGCCAGCGCGCTGGCCTTGGTGCAGGCCGGGCTGGGTGTGGCCGTGCTGGAGCCGCTGACGCCGCACGGGCTGCAGTCGGCCGCCGTGGCCGTGCGCCCGCTGGACACCGAGGTGCCCTTCTTCTTTGGCGTGATCACCCTGCCGACCCGCCCGGTGGCACCGGCCCAGCAGCAGCGCACCGAAGCGCTGGTGCAGGCCCTGCTGGAGCAGGCCCGACGGCTGCCCGGCTTTCAGGAACACCCGCCCTCGGCCCACGCCCACCTCCTCGACGCGGACCATGGCCTGCCGGCCAGGGCCAGTGCCAGCATCCCCATTTCCTTTTGATCAGAAGGCTTCGACCATGAGCACCTCAACCCCCTCTCCAGCCGGCACGGCTGCCCGTTCCGCCACCGGCCTGCCCGCCCTGGAGGCGCGCCTGAAGCAGGATCTGCAGTGGCTGTGCCTGCCCGCCAAGCCCTGGGTGCCCCAGCAGGCCGACCCCGAGGTGCTGGACGTGGCCATCATCGGCGGCGGCATGGCCGGCTTGGCCCTGTCGGCCTCGCTGCGCCACCTGGGCATCCGCAACCGCATCTATGACCAGTCGCCGGCCGGCTTCGAAGGCCCCTGGGCCACCACGGCGCGCATGGAAACCCTGCGCTCGCCCAAAGAGCTGACCGGCCCGGCGCTGGGCCTGCCCGCCCTGACCTTCCGCGCCTGGTTCGAGGCCCAGTTCGGCCTGGACGCCTGGAACGCGCTGGACAAGATCCCGCGCCTGCAATGGGCCGACTACCTGCGCTGGTACCGCCAGGTGCTGGATCTGGAGGTGCTCAACCAGCACCGGGTGATCGATGTGCTGCCGCAGGCAGACGGCACGGTGCAGATCGAACTGCAAGACCAACGCCAGACACCTGCCCGCGCCCTGACCGTGCGGGCCCGTCACCTGGTGCTGGCCACCGGGCGTGACGGCCTGGGCGGCGCCTGGGTGCCCGCCTGGGCGCACCAGGTGCCGCGCGACCGCTGGGTGCATTCCTCCGACGTCTGGGACGGCGAGCGCATGCGCGGCCTTCGCGTGGCCGTGGTGGGCGGCGGCTCGTCGGCCATGGACGTGGCCGCCACGGCGCTGGAATCGGGCGCACAGCGGGTCGACCTGCTGATCCGCCGCGCTGATCTGCCGCGCATCAACAAGGGCAAGGGCGCCGGCCACCCGGGCATGGTGCATGGCTACCCGAGCCTGCCGGACGAGTGGAAGTGGCGCTTTCGCCACTACATCAATGTGCAGCAGGTGCCGCCGCCGCACGGCAGCACGCTGCGGGTGTCGCGCCACGCCAACGCCCACTTCCACCTGGGCACGCCCATCCACGGCGTGAGCCAGCGCAGCGACGGCTCGCTGCGGGTGGACACGGCCAAGGGCCCGCTGGCGGCCGATGTGCTGATCTTCAGCACCGGCTTTCGCACCGACTGGAGCCTGCGCCCCGAATACGCCCGCCTGGCGCCCCACGTGCGCACCTGGCAAGACCGTTTCACCGCCCCGGCCGGGCAGGAAGACAGCGAACTGGACCAATCGCCCGACCTGGGCCCGCTGTTCGAGTTCCAGCAACGCACGCCGGGCAGCCTGCCGGGCCTGGAGCGGGTGCACTGCTTCTGCTATGCGGCCGCCCTGTCGCAAGGCGCAGGTGCCGGCGACATCCCGCAAATCAGCGAAGGCGCCCAGCGCCTGGCGCGCGGCCTGGCCGCGCAGTTGCTGAGCGAAGACGCCGCACAGCACTTTGCCGCCATGGAAGCCTACGCCGACCCCGAGCTGGACGGCCAGGAATGGACCCCGGCCCCGGCTCTGCCGCCGTATCAAGAAGTGGACGAGGCGAGCAGCGTTGCCAACACCGCCACGGCGACCCCGGCATGAGCGGCTGGCTGCTGCGTCGCGTCGGCCAGGCCGCCTTGGTGGTGCTGGCCATGACGGTGATCGTGTTCGTGGGCCTGCACGCGGTGGGCAACCCGGTCGACATCCTGATCGGTGACGACCTGAACCAGCAGGAACGCCTGCAGGCCATCGCCCGCCTGGGCCTGGACCAGCCGCTGTGGCGGCAGTACCTGGCCTTTGTCGACGGCGCCCTGCATGGCAGCCTGGGGCGCAGTTTTGTGTACCAGGAAGACGCCTTCCACCTGATCCTGCAGCGCCTGCCCGCCACCCTGGAGCTGGCGGTGTCGGCCCTGCTGCTGGCGGTGCTGATCGGTGTGCCCCTGGGGCTGGTGGCCGGCATGTGGCCCGAGCACCCGCTCTCCAAGGCCTTGATGGCGGGCTCGATCGTGGGCTTTTCGCTACCCGCCTTCTGGGTGGCGCTGATGCTGATCATGGTGTTCAGCGTGCAACTGGGCTGGCTGCCGGCCAGCGGCCGCGGGGCCACCCGGGAGTGGCTGGGCGTGGCCTGGTCCTGGCTCACGCTGGACGGGCTGCAGCACCTGTTGCTGCCGGCCATCAACCTGGCGCTGTTCAAGATCTCGCTGGTGCTGCGCCTGACCCGGGCCGGCGTGCGCGAGGTGCTGCCGCAGGATTTTGTGAAATTCGCCCGCGCCAAGGGCCTGTCGCCCGCCCGGGTGCTGGTCTGGCACGTGCTGCGCAATACCCTGATCCCGCTGGTGACGGTGCTGGGCCTGGAGCTGGGCTCGACCATCGCCTACGCCGTGGTCACCGAAAGCATTTTTGCCTGGCCCGGTGCCGGCAAGCTGATCCTGGACAGCATCAACTCGCTGGACCGACCCGTGGTGGTGGCCTACCTGATGGTGGTGGTGCTGATCTTCGTCACCCTGAACCTGCTGGTGGACGTGCTCTACAAGCTGCTGGACCCGCGCGTGCGGCTGGAGGGCGCGGCATGAGCCTCATCCCATCCCAAGCGGCCGCCAAGCCCGCCGTACGCCCGCGGCGCGAGCACTCGATCTGGTGGCGCATGGCCGCCGACTTTGCGCGCTCGCGTATCGCCATGGCCGGCCTGCTGCTGCTGGCTGCCGTGCTGCTGGTGGCCCTGGTGGCCCCCTGGATCACGCCGCAGAACCCCTACGACCTGATGCAGCTCGACGTGCTGGACGCCCGCCTGCCCCCGGGCAGCCCGCAGGGCAGCGGCCAGTACACCTACTGGCTGGGCACCGACGGCCAGGGGCGCGACCTGTACTCGGCCATCGTCTACGGCCTGCGCATCAGCCTGCTGGTGGGCGTGGGCTCGGCGGCCGTGGCGGCGGTGGTGGGCACGCTGATGGGCCTGCTGGCCGCTTACGCGGGTGGGCGCATCGACGCGCTCATCATGCGCCTGGTCGACCTGCTGCTGTCTTTCCCCACCCTGCTGATGGCCTTGATGATCCTGGCCTGGACCGGCAAGGGCGTAGGCAATGTGGTGCTGACCCTGGTGCTGCTCGAATGGGCCTACTACGCCCGCACCGCCCGCGGCCAGGCCCTGGTGGAGGCGCGGCGCGACTACGTGGAGGCGGCGCGTGGCCTGGGTCTGCCCGACTGGCGCATCCTGCTGGGCCACATCCTGCCCAACTGCCTGCCGCCGCTGCTGGTGATCGGGGCGCTGCAGGTGGCCCGCGCCATCACGCTGGAGGCCACGCTGTCTTTTCTGGGCCTGGGGGTGCCGATCACCGAGCCCTCGCTGGGGCTGCTGATCTCCAACGGCTACCAGTACCTGCTGTCCAATGAATACTGGATCAGCGTGTTTCCGGGCCTGGCCCTGCTGGCCACCATCGTGGCCATCAACCTGGTGGGGGATCAGTTGCGCGATGTGCTCAACCCCCGCCTCATGAAGTGAACGCCATGGCTTCCAATCATTCGACAGACGCCGGCGACATCACGCTGGAGGTGCGCGACCTGCACACCTGTTTCCACACCCGCGAAGGGGTGCTGCCGGTGGTGGACGGGGTGTCCTTCACGCTGCGGCGCGGCCAGGTGCTGGGCCTGGTGGGCGAATCGGGCTCGGGCAAGTCGGTCACCGGCTTTTCCATCATGGGCCTGATCGACCCGCCCGGCCGGGTGGAAAGCGGGCAGCTGTTGTTCCAGGGCCGCGAATTGCGCGCGCTGAGCCCGCGCGAGCGGCGCAGCCTGCAGGGCGACCGCATGGCCATGATCTTTCAAGACCCCATGGCCACGCTGAACCCGGTGCTGGACATCGCCACCCAGATGATCGAGGCGGTGCAGGCGCACCGCCGCGTGAGCCGGGCCCAGGCGCGGCAACTGGCCCGCGACACCCTGGCCAGCATGGGCATTCCCAGTCCCGACGAGCGCCTGGACGCCTACCCGCACCAGCTCTCGGGCGGCATGCGCCAACGCGTGGCGATTGCCATCGCGCTGCTGCACGGGCCCGACCTGATCATTGCCGACGAACCCACCACCGCCCTGGATGTGACGCTGCAGGCGCAAATCCTGTCCGAGGTGCAGGCCCTGGTGCGTGAGCGCGGCACGGCGCTGATCTGGATCAGCCACGACCTGTCGGTGGTGGCCGGCCTGGCCGATCAGATCGCGGTGATGTATGCCGGGCGCATCGTGGAGCACGGCACGGTCGACCAGGTGCTGGACCACCCCCAGCACCCCTACACCCAAGGCCTGATCGGCAGCCTGCCCAGCGCCAACCAGCGCGGCACGCGGCTGCGCCAGATCAGCGGCATGGCCCCCAGCCTGCTCGACATGCCCGCCGGCTGCGCCTTTGCCCCGCGCTGCCCCCGAGCCAGCGCCACCTGCCAGCAAGCCCGGCCTGACATCAGCCAGCCGCGCCCCGAGGCGGCGGACCACGCCGTGCGTTGCCACCACCCAGGCGCCGCCCCTGCGGCCAGCCTCTCTCCCGAGGTCGCTGCATGAGCACACCGTCATTCAACATGCCTCTTGAGACTCCGCCGCCCCTGGTCGCCCTGCGCGACATCCGTCAGCACTTCGGCCAGCGCGCCCCGCGCGGCTGGCTGGGGCGTGGCCTGGACCGCCTGCTGCCGCCCGCGCCGCCCCGCATCACCCGCGCCGTGGATGGCGTGAGCCTCAGCGTGCAGCCTGGCGAGGTGGTGGGTGTGGTGGGCGAATCGGGCTGCGGCAAATCCACCCTGGGCCGCATCGCGGCCGGCCTGCTGCGCCCCACGGCCGGCGAGGTGCAGGTGCTGGGGCAATCGCTGGAGGGCCTGAACCCGGCCGAGCGCCTGGCCGCCCGGCTGCGCGTGCAGATGGTGTTCCAGGACCCCAACGCCAGCCTGAACCCGCGCCTGCGCGTGTCGCGCATCGTGGGCGAGGCGCCGCGCCACCACGGCCTGAGCGATGCCGCCGGGCTGGACGACTATGTCTGCGCCCAGTTGCAGCGTGCCGGGCTGGACCCCAGCCTGCGCCACCGCTACCCACACCAGTTCAGCGGCGGGCAGCGCCAGCGCATCGGCATCGCGCGTGCCCTGGCGGTGCAGCCGGCCATGCTGGTGTGCGATGAGGCGGTGGCCGCGCTGGATGTGTCGATCCAGGCCCAGATCCTGAACCTGTTCATGGACCTGCGCGACCAGCTGGGCCTGGCCTACCTGTTCATCAGCCACGATCTGGGCGTGATCCACCACCTGTGCGACCGGGTGGTGGTGATGTACCTGGGCCGGGTGGTCGAGACCGCCTCGGCCGAAGAGCTGTTTGCCCGGCCGGCCCACCCCTACACCCAGGCCCTGCTGGCCGAGATCCCCGACATCGCCCAGCGGCGCACCCGCTTCACCGCCCTGGCTGGCGAAATCCCCAGCCCGCTGGCACCGCCGCCGGGCTGCCATTTCCACCCGCGCTGCCCCCAGGCCACCGAGCGCTGCCGCACCGAAGCGCCCACGCTGCGGGGCATTGCGGTGCGCCATGAGGTGGCCTGCCACCTGCACGACACGGTCTGAACCACCCACCCCACCCGGAAAGACGCCCATGAAAACCACCCTCACCGCCTTGGCCCTGGCCGCCAGCCTGGCCGGCCATCTGGCCGGCGCGCAAACCCTGTCGATCGGCTACGCCGACCCCTTGTCCTCGCTGGACCCGCAGCTCAACAACCACGCGGGCGACCGCTCGCTGGCGCTGCACTTCTGGGATTCGATCATCAACTCGCGTGATGGCGGCAAGCTGGAGCCGGCCCTGGCCAGCAGCTGGAAGAGCCTGGACGAGCGCACCTGGGAGTTCAAGCTGCGCACCGACATCAAGTGGCAGGACGGCACGCCCTTCACGGCCGACGACATCGTGTTCTCGTTCCAGCGCGCCCGCAATGTACCGGGCAGCGTGGCCTCGTACACCGGGGCGCTGCGCTCGGTCGAATCGGCCACGGCGCGCGATGCCCACACCGTGGTCATCAAGACCAACACCCCCAACCCCATGCTGCCGCTGGAGATCGCCTCGGTCTACATCGTGAGCAAGCACGTGGGCGAAAAATCCAAGACCGAAGACTACAACGCCGGCCGCGCCATGGTGGGCACCGGGCCGTACAAATGGGTCTCACACGTGCCGGGCGACCGCACGGTGTTCGAGCGCAGCCCCGGCTACTGGGGCCCCAAGCCCGAGTGGGAGAAGGTGAACTACCGCTTCATCAACAATGGGGCGGCCCGCACGGCAGCCCTGTTGGCCGGCGATGTGGACGTGATCGACAAGGTGGCCGTCACCGATGTCGAGAAGCTGCGCAAGAACCCGGGCTTCAGCGTCTACACCTACCCGGGCCTGCGGGTGCTGCTGGTGCAGCCCAGCTTCCGCGCCGGGCCCAATGAGTTCATCACCGACAACGCCGGCAAGCCGCTGGCACAGAACCCGCTGCTCGATGTGCGGGTGCGCCAGGCCCTGTCGCTGGCCATCAACCGCAAGGCGATTGCCGACCGCATCCTGCAAGGCACGGTGACGGTGGCCAACCAGTGGATGCCCAAGGGCAGCTTCGGCTTCAACCCCGACATCCCCGAGATCGCCAACGACCCCGAGCAGGCCAAGAAGCTGCTGGCCGCGGCCGGCTTTCCGCAGGGCTTCCAGATCAGCATCCATGTGCCGGGTGACCGCTACCCGCAAGGCCCCGAGACCGCGCAGGCCGTGGCCCAGTTCTGGAGCCGCATCGGCGTCAAGACCAAGGTCGAGGTGGTGCCCTGGTCGGTGTATGCCGGCAAGGCCAACAAGAACGAATACGCGGTGAGCGTGCTGGCCTGGGGCAACGGCACTGGCGAGGCCAGCTACGGCCTGCTGAACGCCTTTGCCAGTGTGGACGCCAAGCGCGGCCGCGGCGCCTCGAACTGGGGCCGCTACAGCAATGAATCGGTCGACAAGTCGCTCGATGCCGCCACGGTCGAATTCGACGCCCGCCGCCGCGAGGCCATCCTGCGCCACTCGGCCAAGCTGGTGACCGACGATGTGGGCGCCATCCCGCTGTTCCATTACCAGAACATCTGGGCCGCCAAGAAGGGCCTGAAGGTGGTGCCGCTGCTGAGCGACCGCACCACCGCCATGCAGGTCAGCCGCGTGGGCAAGTAAGCCATGAGCACCCCCGCCCGCCTCCACATCAGCCCGGCCGAGGCGCTGATCGACGTGCCGCGCCAGATCCAGGTGCAGGGCCTGCGGCCCGGCGAAGCCATCACGCTGCAAAGCCGCACCGTGCGCGGGCCGGGTGTGGCCTGGGTGGCCACGGCACGCTACCAGGCCGATGCCGCCGGCCAGGTCGACCTGGGCCGCGATGCCCCGCTGCCCGGTTCGGCCTATGAAGGCGTGGACCCCATGGGCCTGATCTGGGCCCAGGCGCCCGAGCAGCCCGGCGCCTCGCGCGAGGTGTTTGGCACCGAGCCCGGGGCCGCGCTGCACACCCGCATCACCCTGCTGCGCGAAGGCCAGCCGGCCCTTGAGGCCTCTCTGGTGCAGCAACTGGCGGCCCCCGGCGTGCAACGCCGCGAGATCCGCGAGCAAGGCCTGGTGGGCAGCCTGTGGACGCCCGCCGGCCCGGGGCCGCACCCGGCGGTGCTGGTGCTCAACGGCTCGGGCGGCGGCATCAACGAAGCCCGGGGGGCGCTGTACGCCTCGCGCGGCTACACCGCCCTGGCGCTGGGCTACTTCAAGGCGCCGGGCCTGTCGGACTACATCTCGAACACGCCGCTGGAGTACTTCGAGACCGCCCTGCACTGGGTGCACCGCACCCTGCAGCCCGCCAACGGCTTTGTGGCGCTGAGCGGCCAGTCGCGCGGCGGTGAGCTGGTGCTGCTGCTGGGGTCGATGTTCCCCGAGTTGGTGTCGGCCGTGGTCGGCTATGTGCCCTCGGCCGTGGTGAACTGCGCCCAGAACGCCTGCGACCCCGCCCTGGGGCGCGAAGGCTGGGCCTGGCTGTACCAGGGCCGCCCGATACCCCATGTGTGGGAGAACAACCGCCATGCCACTTGGGCCCCCTGGGACGAGGGCCCCGAGCCGCGTCGGCACACGAATGCCTTGCTGACCTCGCTGCGCGACGCCGAGGCGGTGGAGCGCGCACGCATCCGGGTGGAACGCATCCGGGGCCCGGTGCTGCTGCTGACCGCGGGCGACGATGGATCCTGGCCCTCCAGCCTTTACGGGCGCATGGTGGCAGAGCACCTGGCGCAGGCCGGGCACCCCTGGCCGGTTCAACAACTGGACTGGCCCGGCGCGGGCCACAGCGTGCTGTTTCCGACCGTGCCCACCACCCAGCTGGTCTATGCCCACCCGGTGTCGGGCCGGCTCAGCACCACCGGCGGCAGCCCGGCCGCCAATGCGCAGGCCGACCAGGCCTCCTGGGCCGGCGTGCTGGCCTTTTTACAACAAGCCGTGGCGGCCCAGGCCGCCCACGCCCACCCCTGAGAAAGCCCCCTATGAGCACAGATCTGATCGACACCCTGGTGCCCCTGGCCCCGCAAGAGGCGCTGTATGCCACCCGCCACCAGCGCGACAAGGTGGTGGCCGCCACCCAGGGCAGCCACGAGGCCTTGTTCGACCCCGCCCTGCCCGGCCTCAGCCTGGGCGAACGGCTGCACGTGGCCTTGTCCATGGCGCAGACCGTGGGCCATGAAGGCCTGACGGCCCACTACGCCCAGGCCTTGCGCCAGCACGGGCCGGTGCAGGACTCGGGCCGCCTGGCCGCCGCCCGTGCCTTTGCCCACACGCTGACCGTGAACCCGGTGGCCGGCGACCGCGAGGCCCTGCTGAGCCTGCCGGCGGCGGGCTTCTCCACCCCCGAGGCGATTGCGCTGGCCCAGCTGATCGCCTATGTGAGCTACCAGGTGCGCGTGCTGGCCGGCCTGCAGGCCATGAAGGCCTTGGGCGCCACCGAGGCCCAGCCCCCGGCGGCCGACGAGGCCCCCTTTGTGCACCCGGCCAACCTGCCGGCCCCGGGCGAACCGCTGAACATCAAGGGCTTCACCAGCGCCACCCTGGGCTGGAAGGCCTGGCTGCCCGTGCTGGACCTGGCCCAGGCCACGCCCGAGCAGTTGGCCGTGCTCGACAGCAGCCACCCCAAGGCGCGCAGCTCCGACTACTACCTGCTGCTGAGCCAGCAGCCGCGCATCCTGCAGGAACGCTCCACGGTGTTCAACGCCATCATGTACGCCCCGGGCGGCCTGTCACGGGCCGAACGCGAGCTGGCCAGCGCCGTGGTGTCACGCGTGAACGGCTGCGTCTATTGCGCCTCGGTACATGCCCAGCGCTTTGAGCAGCTGACCAAGCGCAACGACGTGATCGCCCAGGTGTTCGAAGACCCCGACACCGCCGGCACCACACCGCGCGAACGCGCCATCGTGCGCGCCTCGATCGCCCTGACCCGCGCCCCCGCCGATTTCGGCCCGGCCGCCATCCAGTCGTTGCGCGACCAGGGCCTGAGCGATCTGGAGGTGCTGGACATGCTGCACGCGGTGGCCATCTTTGCCTGGGCCAACCGGCTGATGCTGAACCTGGGGGAGCCGGTTTGAGGGGGCGGTGAGTCTCGCTGTCGCGAGCTCACGCCGAGTGCGTTTCAGCGGCCACTGAATGCCGCTGGATGCTGGCCAGCACGTCGGCCATGTCCTGCCGGGCGAGCGTCAGGTCGTGATCCGTCTGCAGGTTGATCCAGCTTTGGGCATCGGTGCCAAAGAATGCCGCCAGACGCAGGGCGGTGTCGACCGAGATGCCGCGCAAACCCTTGACGATCTCGTTGATGCGGCGAGGGGGCACGCCAATCGCCTTGGCCAAGGCGTATTGGCTGATGCCCATCGGCTCCAGATAGTCATGCAAAAGAATCTCACCCGGATGGGGCCAGGGAATCTGCAAGATTATCTGGTGACTGCCGCTGAAGACCGCGCCCCCACCGCCGGCTCCAGCGGCACGCTGGGCGCGCGGCTGTATTCGTTGTTGCCGTCCACCAGCACCTTCAGCATCTCCATGAACTGCCCCCGTTGCTCAGGCGGCAGGGGCTCGAGCATGCGGGCCTGGGCGCGCAGCATGCCGGGCTGCACCTCGGCCAGCAGGGTGTCGCCCTCAGGGGTGAGGGTCAGCAGGCGCACACGGCGGTCGGTGGGTGAGGCATTGCGCAGCATCAGGCCACGGGCTTCCAGCCGGTCGATCACGCTGCCGATGGTGGAGGTGTCAAAGCCGATGGTGCGGGCCAGCGTGCGCTGATCCAGCTCGGGTTGGCGCTGCACGGCGGCCATGGCCGCGTACTGCACCGGGGTCAGGCCGTGCTCTTGCGTCTCTTCAAGAAACACCGCCACGGCGATCTGCTGCAGGCGGCGGATGTGGAAGCCGGGCAGGTCTTCCAGTTCGGGACGGGGGCTGGGCTGGGCAGCGGGCATCGGGAGAGGTACCTAGGGTTTGCACGAATGATCTGCGTCAAATTCTAACCCTACACTTTTCGTCAGCACACTGTTGATCAGTATGCATTTGAAAGAGTTGCGGCCTCTTGAAAACAGGCCGCCCACCTGCCCTGCCCGGAACCCGCCATGAACGAACTTGGACGCCTGGAAGACCTGCCCCAGGACTACCGCGACGCGCTGAAAGCGCAAAACCTGGTGCCCTTGTGGCCCAGCCTGCGGGCCGTGCTGCCGCCGGGCAAGCCCAGGCCCCAGACCCGCGCCACGGCCTGGTCTTACCAGGCCCTGCGACCGCTGCTGCTGCAGGCGGGCGAACTGACCCCGATCGAGAAGGCCGAGCGCCGCGTGCTGGTGCTGGCCAACCCGGGGCATGGTCTGGAAAAAATGCAGGCCAGTGCCGCCATGTACCTGGGCATGCAGCTGCTGCTGCCCGGCGAATGGGCGCCCTCGCACCGCCACACGCCGAACGCGGTGCGCATGATCGTTGAGGGCGAAGGCGCCTACACCACGGTCGATGGCGAAAAATGCCCCATGAGCCGGGGCGACCTGATCCTGACGCCCACCGGCCTGTGGCACGAGCATGGCCACGACGGCGACCAACCGGTGGTGTGGCTCGATGTGCTGGACCTTCCGCTGGTCTACTACATGGAGGCCTCCTACCACGTGGATGGCCCACGCCAGGCGGTGAAGCCGGGCCACGGCGAGCGCACCCATGCCCGCGGCGGCCTGCTGCCCACCCCCGTGTTTGAACGCAGCAGCAAGGCCTACCCCATGCTGCGCTACCCCTGGGTCGAAGCGCGTGCCGCGCTGCAGGCCTTGGCCGAAGACCAGCCGGCGCTCGAGGCCGTGCAGCTCACCTACACCAACCCAGCCACCGGGGGCCATGCCGAAAACATCCTGGGCTTTTACGCCCTGATGTTGCGCCCGGGCCAGACCCTGGCCTTGCCGGCACGTTCACCGGCGAGCGTGTTCCATGTGATCGAAGGTGCGCTGGAGGTGCAGGTGGAAGACCCGCACGCCCCCCAGCACTTCCTGCTGGCCGAGGCCGACACCTGCTGCGCGCCGGGCTACACCCCCATCACCCTGATCAACCCCCGGGCCGATGTCCCTGCCTTTGTCTTCATGGCCGACGAGTCGCCCCTGCACCAGAAGCTGGGCGTCTACGAGGTGCGTTGAACACGCCCTTCATCTACTTCACGCAACACACCCACCCAACGATCCGCCATGAGCTCCAACCCCTCCTACCTCTGGAACCCACCTCCCGTGATGTCCCTGCCCGTGCAGGGCAGCACCCAGCGCCTGCCGATCAACCGCCTGTTCTTCGTGGGCCGCAACTACCACGCCCATGCGGTGGAGATGGGCAAGCCGGTCGACAAGAGCGTGGAGCGCCCCTTCTACTTCACCAAGGCCCCGCAGACCCTGGTGCAAAGCGGCGCCACCGTGGCCTACCCACCCGGCACGGCCAACTACCACTTCGAGATGGAACTGGTGCTGGCCATTGGCAAGCCGGGTTTTCGGGTGAAGGCGGAAGACGCCCATGATCTGATCTATGGCTACGCCCCGGGCCTGGACATGACGCGCCGCGATCTGCAACTGGTGGCGCGCGACAAGGGCCGCCCCTGGGACCTGGGCAAGGACGTCGAAGACTCCTCGGTGTGTGGCGAGATCGTGCCCCGGCCGGGCCAGGTGATCGAGCGCGGTGAGATCGCCCTGAGCGTGAACGGCGAAAGCAAGCAGCAATCCGACGTGGACAAGCTGATCTGGAACCTGCGCGAAATCATCGCCGACCTGTCGCAGTTCTACCACCTGCAGCCGGGCGACCTGATCTACACCGGCACCCCCGAGGGTGTGGGCGCCGTGCTGCCGGGCGACCGCATCGAGGGCCATGTGGCCGGCGTGGGCCGTGTGGCCCTGACCGTCGGCCCCGCCGCCTGAGCGAGCGCACATGAAGCTCTACAACTTCTTTCGCAGCGGCACCTCGCATCGCCTGCGCATTGCACTGAACCTGAAGGGCCTGAAGCCCGACTACGTGGCCGTGGACCTGCGCCGTGAGGCGCACCTGGCCCCGGCTTTCAAGGCCCTGAACCCGCAGGGCCTGGTGCCTGCCCTGGTGCTGGACGACGAGCAGGTGCTGATCCAGTCGCCCGCCATCATCGAATGGTTGGAAGAAACCCACCCCACGCCGCCCCTGCTGCCGGCCGACACTGCCGGCCGGGCCCGTGTGAGGGCCCTGGCAGCCATCGTGGGCTGCGACATCCACCCGGTGAACAACCGCCGCATCCTCGAAGCCCTGCGCCACCGCTTCGGGGCCGACGAGGCCGCCATCAACACCTGGTGCGGCAGCTGGATCGCCGATGGCTTTGATGCGCTCGAAGCCCTGCTGGCGGCCGACACCCGGCGCGGCCGTTTCTGCCATGGCGACGCGCCCACACTGGCCGATGTCTACCTGATTCCGCAGATCGAAAGCGCGCGCCGCTTTCAGGTGGACCTGACGCGCTGGCCCCTGATCAGCGCCATCGACGCCGCCTGCGCACCGCTGCCAGCCTTTGCCGAGGCGGCGCCGGGCCGCCAGCCTGATGGCGGCTGAAGCCGGCTGATTCCGGCTGAAGCCGGCCAGCCCGTCCCCTCATCCCAGACACAAGAAAAGAGACAAACATGACCCGCTCCACCTCACTCGCCCTCTCACGCCGCGGCGCCCTGGGCGCCACCCTGGCCCTGACCGGCCTGTGCCTGAACCTGCCGGCCGCCGCCCAGAGCGGCACGGACTTCCCGACCAAGCCCGTCACCGTGTTCACCGCCTTCGCCGTGGGCAGCGGCCCCGACGCGGTGCTGCGCCTGGTGGCCAACCGGCTTTCGATCCAATGGAAGCAGAGCGTCACGGTGGACAACCGGCCCGGTGGCGGCGGCTTCATCGCCATCGAGGCGGCGCGCCGTGCCGCGGCCGACGGCTACAGCCTGGTGCAGCTCGACAGCGAACACCTGGCCGCCCTGCCCTACCTCTACAAGTCGCGCAACTTCGACACCCTCAAGGCCTTCGACCCGGTGGCGCCGCTGTTTCGCACGCCGTTCATGGTGGCCGTGTCCGCCCAGTCGCCCTGGAAGAACATGAGCGACCTGCTGGCCGCCGCCAAGGCCAAGCCCGGGGCGGTCAGTTACGGGTCATGGGGGGTGGGCAGCCCGGGCCACCTGGGGGCCGAGTGGCTGGAGTCGCTGACCGATGTCCAGATGGTGCATGCCCCCTACAAGGAGGTCAGCCAGCTCTACACCTCGGTGGCCAACGGCGATGTGGCCTGGAGCTTTGCCAGCATCCCGTCGAGCCAGGGCGTGTACAAGGCCGGCAAGCTGCGCTACCTGGCGGTGGCCGCGCCCAAGCGCATCCCCCAACTGCCCGAGGTGCCCACCGTGGCCGAAGCCGGCGGCCCGGCGGGCCTGGACGTGAACTCCTTTGTCAGCCTGCTCAGCCCCAAGGGCGTGCCGGCCGCGGTGCGCGCCAAGATCCATGCCGATGTGCTCAAGGTGCTGGCCGAGCCCGAGGTGCGCGAGCGTTTCAACACCTTTGCCTTTGAGCCACTCAACTGGTCGGTGGAAGAGATCCTGAAGAACGCCGAGGCCAAGTCACAGCAATACCAGGCCCTGATCAAGAAGGCCAACATCAGCCTGGATTGAGGGCCTTGAGCCCACTGCAGTGCCTTTGTGGCCTGCCGCCACCGGCCTGAACGCCTCCATCACGGATTGAGCAGCGAAAATCGGCAAATCCCGCAATGGCTTGCGGGACCTGTCCGCCCAATGAACCCATCCAGCAGGAGTAAACAAACAAAAAAACATCATTGAGGATATTTTTATTGATAAATATGAAGTCATCTGATAGATTCGCTCCAAAATGAAGATCCAGGTGCGTGGCGTTCGCCCCTGCGCTGTGATCGAAGGAGCACCGAATGTTCAAGAACGCTTTCTACGACTTGCTGACCGAAAAGCTCATGCGGGGTGAGACCCTCAGCCCGGCTGAGGCCCGCGAGTTGATCAGCCTGGGCAAATCGATTGACCAGGCCCAGTCGCTGGCCGAATTTGACCGGGAGGGCTTTCTGACCGAAGCCAACGATCATTTTCTGGCCCTGTATGGCTATGAGCTGAACGCACTCAAAGGCCAGCACCACCAGGTCATGTGCCCACCCGAGCTGATCGAAAGCCCGACCTATGAGCACTACTGGAAAGAGTTGCACGCCGGCCGCTCGGTGTGCGGTGAATTCGAACGCATCGATGCACAAGGGCGTCGTCTGCACATCTACGGCATCGCTGCGCCCGTGCTGGGCCAGGATGGAAAACCCGAACGCTTCATCAAATTTGCCCACGACATCACCAGCACACGGCTCAAGGCGATCGAGGCCGAGACGCGCATGCGGGCGGTCGATCAGACCCAGGCGGTGATCGAATTCAACCTGGAGGGAGAGGTTCTCGAGGTCAACGACCTGTTCCTGCAGGCCATGCAGTGCAACCGGCACGAGGTCATCGGCCAGAGCCACAGCCTGTTTTGTGACAAGGCCTATGTGGCCAGCCCCGAGTACCAGGCCTTCTGGGAGGCATTGCGCGCAGGCCAAGCCCAGAGTGGGTCTTTCCGCCGCCGCGATCTGAAGGGCCGCCCCGTCTGGCTGCAGGCCACCTACACCCCCATCCTGGGCCTCGACGGCAAGCCCGTGCGGGTGGTCAAGTTCGCCACCGACGTGACCCAGACCAAGCTCAAATCGCTGGAAGACGATGGCAAGGTCAGCGCCATCACGCGATCGCACGGCACCATCGAATTCGACATGGCGGGCCATGTTCTGACCGCCAACGAGCAATTCCTCAGCCTGATGGGCTATGCGCTGGACGAGGTGGTCGGCCAGCACCACCGCATGTTCGTCGACAACGACAGCTTCAATCCTGCAGCCTACCGTGCCTTCTGGCAGAAACTGGGTCAGGGCCAGTTCGAGGGTGGCGAATACCTGCGCATCGGCAAGAACCTCAAGCGGGTCTGGCTGCGCGCCACCTACAACCCGATCTTTGACCTCGATGGCCAGCCGATCAAGGTGATCAAGTTTTGCAACGATGTGACGGCCGAGAAGCTGGAAGCCCTCGACATCCAGGCCCGCATGGACACGCTGCAAAAGACCACCTGCGTGATGGACCTGGACGCCCAGGGCGTGATCCTCAGTGCCAACCAGCCGATGCTGAACGCCCTGGAGCTCCAGCGCGAGGACCTGATCGGCCGACCCAAAAGCGGCCTGCTGTTCGATGAGGACAAGCAAAGCCCCGCCCGCCAGGCCCTGTGGCCCACGCTGCGCCGTGGCGAGGGCTGGTCCGGCGAGTTGCGACTGAAAGGGCATGCCGAAAAGGAAGTCTGGCTGGCCGCCACCCTGACCCCGGTGCTTGGGCTCGATGGCCAGTTGGCCAAGGTGATCGTGCAGGCCAACAACATCACCGAGAGCAAGTCCCGGCAACTGGAAGCCGATGCCAAGCTGGTGGCCATTGACCGGGCCCAGGCGGTGATCGAGTTCGAGTTGGGTGGCAAGATCCTGACGGCCAACAAGAACTTCCTCGACCTGATGGGCTATGCGCTGGAAGACATCCAGGGGCGCCCGCACCGCATGTTTGTGGAGCATGACACCGCCAACAGCGCCGAGTACCACCAGCTGTGGGAGCGACTGGCACGCGGCGAATACATCACCGATGTGTTCAAGCGCATCGGCAACCAGGGGCGTGAGGTCTGGATCCACGCCACCTACAACCCCGTGTTCGACGCCCTGGGGCGGCCGGTGAAGGTGGTCAAATTTGCCTCGGACATCACCGCCTCCAAGGTGAGCAATGCCGAGCACGAAGCCAAGGTGGCGGCCATCGACAAGGGCCAGGCCGTGATCGAGTTCGACCTGGACGGCAACGTGTTGACCGCCAACCGCAACTTCCTGGCTGCCATGGGCTACACCCTGCGCGAAATCCAGGGCCAGCCCCACAGCCTGTTCTGCACACCGGAATACACGCAAAGCCTGGAGTACCGCGATTTCTGGCTGCGCCTGGGCGAGGGTCAGTTCCTGTCGGGGCGCTTTCACCGGGTGGGCAAGTTCCAGCGGGATGTCTGGCTGCAATCCACTTACAACCCCATCCTCGATCTGAACGGCAAGGTGGTGAAGATCGTCAAATACGCCTTCGACGTCACCAAAGAGATCCAGCTGGAACAAAGCATTGCCAAGCGGGCTGACGAGATGAACCAGCGCATCGAAAGCCTGCTAACCAGCATCCACCAGGTCACCGACAACACGCGGGTGGCCGCCGAGCGCGCCACCGAGACGGCACGGGCCGCCGAGCTGGGCCACGAATCGCTGCGCAAGTCCATCAGCGCCATCGACCGCATCGAAGCCAGTTCGGCCAAGGTGGGTGAGATCGTGCGCGTGATCAGCGACATTGCCAGCCAGACCAACCTGCTGGCCTTCAATGCCGCCATCGAGGCAGCCCGGGCCGGCGCCCACGGCGTGGGCTTCTCGGTGGTGGCGGCCGAAGTGCGCAAGCTGGCCGAGCGCAGCGCCGGGGCCGCCAAGGAGATCGCCACGCTGATCGAGCAGTCCTCCCGCGAGGTCAACGAAGGTGCCGAAGTGAGCCGGGCCGCCTCGACCAGCTTTGAAGGCATCCTGGGCAGCGTGACCCACACCGTGAGCCGGGTGGAAAGCATCGCCCAGGCGGCAGAAGCCCAGGCCCTGCTGGCCGATGGCGTGGCGACCCTGATCCATGAGCTGACCGCAGCCGCCAGCGCATGACCGACACCGCCCCTGACCCGCTGCATGTGGGTGTGTTCCACCTGGCTGGCATGCAGTTGGCCCTGCACCAGCACCATCTCAAGGAGGTGGTCCAGAGTGGGCCCCTGAGCGCGTTGCCCACCGAGTGCCCCAGCATCCTGGGCGCCTTCTCGCTGCGAGGTGTGATGGTGCCGGTGATGGACCTGCGGCTGGTGCTGCAACCCGGGACCCAGCCCTTGCCCGCCCCTTACGTGGTGGTCATCGAATGGGAGCAGCGCCTGCTCGGTCTGGCAACCGATGGGGTGGTGGGCGTCTATGCCTTGCCGCCAGAGCAATTGCGCCGGCTGGCCCCGGCTCCGGCGAACGACTCGGTCCTGGAAGGTGGTTTTGAGCGCCCCGATGATGGCAGCCAGGTCAGCCTTTTGAATGTGCAAAGCCTGATCCGCCAGCCCCATCTGCCCATGACCTGGCCGACCGGCAGCGGGCTCGCCGAGTTGTCCAGACCGCAGGGGACCGGGTCAGCGCCCGCCCAGGCGAGCACCGCCGCCACGGCGCTTGAAAATGCCCAGCCCCTGATGCTGTTCCGCTGCCAGGGTATCCCCATGGCGGTGGGCACCGAAGCCGTCCACACCACTGTGGTGAACCCGGAGTTGCTGGATGTGCGCAACGCCTCAGGCGCCTTTCTCGGGATGATGCGCTTCAATGGGCGGGATATCCCCGCCGTGCACCTGGGGCTGCTGTGCGGCCTGAGTGCCCAGCCGGGTCACGAGGCGAGCACCGATCAGCAAGCCTTTCTGGTGCCGACTTCGGGCGGGCTGGTGGCCTGTGTGGTCGACAGCATCACCGATGTGGCGGCGGCAGACAGCGGTCAATGCGTGCCCCTGCCGCCCTACAGTCTGGCGGGCTCGCACTTGTTTGCAGGCACCCTGCCGGTGGAGGCCCTGGTGTCCAGCCAACGCCTGCAAGACCAGACCACGATCGGTTTTTTCATGCTGCTCGACGCCCCAGCCTTGCAGACCGATGCCCGCGTGCTCGACCTGACACGCCTGAGCCGATCGGGCGATCAGCACCCACGAGGGATCGGGCCCCAGGCCGCCCCATCTCGCGACAGCGGGCCCTTGCTGATCTACCACCTGGGCGTCGATGTGGCCAGCCCATTGCCGCAGATCGCGGAAATCCTGCCCTGGGAGGCCGGGGCCGCGGTGCATGGCCTGGGTCAGGGCAGCCTGCTGATGAGCCGGGGCCGCGCCATCCCGGTGCTGGAACTGGCCCCGCTGCTGGGCCTGCCGGCGGATGAAGCCCAGCACGACACGGGGCAGGTGCTGGTGCTCGACGATGAGGGTCAGTGGCTGGGCTTCAGGGTGCCGGCACTGGTCAACATCGAAGCTGGGCGCCTGCCCGGTGCCCAGCGTGACGACCGGGTCATGGTCGGCACCGCCCCGCAGGAGCGGGTGTTGCGCCTGGTCGACCTGCACGCGCTGGCCCGCAGCCTGCGCCGCCCCCAGCCCCAGCCCCGGCTGAGCGCCTGAGCGCCTGAGCGCCAGGCCACCCAGGCACCCGGCCGCCCCCTTCACAAGCCCCCGCTCAGGTGCTGCTGCAGGGCCTCCTGCATCACCCGGGCCATCAGTTGCTGGCGGGCCTTGGGCAGGCGGGCCAGGGTGGTGGCCACGCTGATGCCGGCCACCGGCTCGCCCAGGGCATTGCGCACCGCACAGCCCACGGCCAGCACACCGCGCGTGGCGTGGTTGCCCACCACCGACCAGCCACGCTCGCGGCTGGCGGCCACCAGCAGGCGCAGGCGCTCGGGGCTCATGCCGCCATAGGCCAGCAACTGGTCGGCATTGGCCGCGATGCAGGCTTCGACCTCGGCCTCGGGCAAGGCCGACAACAGCGCCAGACCGGCCGCCCCCACCCCCAGTGGCTGGGCCGTGCCCACCTGGATCACCAGGATCTGCACCGGGTGGGTGCCCACATGGCGGGCGATGCAGCGTGACTGAGCCCCCTCACGCACGATGGCAAAGGTGGCATCGCCGCCACTGGCACTGACCTGGGCCAGCACCGGCTCCAGGCGCACGGCCCAGTTGGCGCTGCCGGGCTGCGGCTGCAAGGGCGCGAGGCGCAACCCGGGCTGGTAGCGATAGCGGCCCTGCCGGGCCACATAGCCCGCATCGATCAAGGGCCCCAGCAAACGGTAGAGCGTGGCCCGCTCCAGGCCGGTGGCACGGCACAGATCCACCACCCGCAGGCCTTCACGGCCCGCCGCCAACACCTGGTCCAGCACCTGCAGCCCGCGACGCAGTGTGCGGTTGCCAGCCTCTTCGGACACGGGGCCGTCCTGCCCCTGCGGGCTTTCAAGCCGCTTTCGCGAGCTCATTTCGTCCATTGGCTGAACGTTTTCATGCGTGCGTTTGGTGGACATTCAGAACAATCCGGTGTTGAGCCCAGCCGCGAAGTGTGCCCCAGACGCACCAGCGGCCCTTTTTTGACCCCTTGGAGACAAGACATGAAACCCAAGCCCTCTCGCCGTCGGGCGATCAGCCTGCTCGCCCTGGCCTGCCTGCCCGCCCTGGCCATCGCCCAGCCGGGTTCCCCCCCTTCCGCTGCGGCCTGGCCCGTCAAACCCATCCGCCTGGTGGTGGGCTATTCAGCCGGTGGGGCCACCGACCTGATCGCCCGCCAGGTGGGCATGCGCCTGAGCGAGCAGCTGGGCCAGCCGGTGACCATCGACAACCGCACCGGCGCCAACAGCAACGTGGGGGCCGAGGTGGTCAGCCACGCCCCGCCCGATGGCTACACCCTGTACGTGTTCACCATCGCCAACACCATCAACGCCACGCTGTACCCGCGCCTGGGCTACGAGCCGCAGAAAGACTTCGAGCCCATCGGCCTGATGGCCAGCATTCCCAACGTGCTGGTGGTCAACCCCAGCCTGCCGATCAAGTCGGTGGAGGACTACCAGCGCTTTGCCAAGGCGTCCAAGGACGGCATCACCTTTGCCTCGTCAGGCAGCGGCTCGTCGATCCACCTGTCGGGCGAGATTTTCAAGATGCAAAGCCGACTGAACCTGCTGCATGTGCCCTACCGGGGCAGCGCCCCCGCCATCAGTGACCTGATCGGTGGGCAGGTGCAGTCGATGTTCGACAACATGCCCTCGGCCCTGCCCCATGTGCGCGCCGGCCGGCTGCGGGCCATTGCCGTCACCAGCGCCCAGCGCTCACCGCTGCTGCCGGATGTGCCCACCCTGGCCGAATCGGGCTACCCCGGCTTTGAGGTGCAGTCGTGGTTCGGCCTGGCCGCGCCCGCCGGCACCCCGGCCGCCGTGCTGGAGCGCCTGAACCAGGCCCTGAACAAATCGCTGGCCCAGCCCGAGCTGCGCCAGCGCCTGCAGGAGATGGCGGCCACGCCCCTGCCGGGCACGCCGGAGCAGATGCGCAACACCATCGCCAGCGAAATCAAGCGCTGGCGCGACGTGGTCAAGGCCTCCGGGGCCAAGGCCGACTGAACCCGTTCACGAGCCCCGTTCATCGATCCCTGTTCACGAGAACCCAATATGTACCCCATCGATTTTTTCTGGCGCGCCGCCCGGCGTTGGCCCGAGCGCATCGCCATCGATGCCCCGGATGAGCGCATCGCCTATGCCGAGCTGGCCCGCCGTGTGCGCGCCCTGGCCGCCGCCCTGCAGGCCGCCGACCCGCAAGAGCAAAGCCGGGTGGCGATCTGCGCGCACAACAGCGCCGCGCACATCGTGGCCTTGCTGGCGGTGCTGGCCAGCGGCAAGATCTGGGTGCCCCTGAACCCCAAGAGCACCGCCCCCGAGATCCGCCGCATCGTGGACGCCACCGAACCCAGCGTGCTGGTGCTGGACGAGGCCGGCACCGCGCTGCTGGGGGACGCCCCGGGCCACCGCATCGCCCTGGCCGGGCCTGAACTGGCCGCCCTGATCGAGCGCCACGCCCAGGCCGCCGAGCCACGCTTCAACCAGCCCGAACAGGCCACCCAGGCCATCAAGTTCACCGGGGGCACCACGGGCCTGCCCAAGGGCGTGATGCAGCCCTACCGCGCCTGGATGGCCAACATCGTCAACCAGATCCAGGCCTGGGGCTTTGACGAGCACACCCGCTATGTGGTGGCCGCCCCGATCACCCACGGCACCTCCACCTACCTGCTGCCGGTGCTGGCCCAGGGCGGCTGCCATGTGCTGCTGGCCCAGGGCGGCGCCGAGGCGGTGCGCCAGGCCTTTCGCGAGCGCGGCGGCACGGTGTGCTTCATGCCGCCCACCCTGGTCTACATGCTGATGGCTCTGCCCGGCAGCAGCCGGGCCGACTACCCGCAGCTGCGCCAGCTGATCTATGGCGGCGCCCCCATGCCGCCCGAGAAGATCCGCGCGGTGCGCCAGTTCTTCGGCCCGGTGCTGGGCACCACCTACGGGCAGACCGAGGCGCCCCAGATCCTGACCGTGATGCGCCCCGACGACTTCGAGGACGAGCGCCGCTGGGCAGCCGTGGGCCGCACGGCCTGGTTCAGCGATGTGGCCATCATGTCGCCCAGCGGCGAGATCCTGCCGCCTGGCGAGATCGGCGAGGTGGTGGCGCGCGGCGACCTGCTGATGAGCGGCTACTGGCGCCTGCCCGACAAGACGGCCGAAACCCTGGTGGACGGCTGGCTGCACACCGGCGATCGGGGCCTGATCGATGAGCAGGGCTACCTGTTCCTGAAAGACAGGCTGCGCGACGTGGTGATCACCGGTGGCTTCAATGTCTACCCGGTGGACGTCGAGAACGCGCTGGGCCAGCACCCGGCCGTCCACGAGTGCGTGGTGTTCGGTGTGCCGGACGACAAGTGGGGCGAATCGGTGCAGGCCGCGGTGCAACTGCGCCCTGACGCCGGCCCGCCCCCCGCCGAGGCCGAGCTGATCGCCTTTGTGCGTGAGCGCCTGGGCCCGGTGCAGACGCCCAAACGCATCCACTTCCATGCCAGCCTGCCGCGCTCGCCCGTGGGCAAGGTGCTCAAGACCGAGGTGCGCCAGCAAGCGCTGAGCCCCACCCCCTGAAACATTTGCCCAAGGAGACCCCATGACGAACCCCACTGCACAGAACACCCCGACCACCCACCTGTGCCGCCACACCCTGACCAGCCTGCACTACCGCGAGGCCGATCTGGTGCAAGACCTGATGGGCCGCAAAGGCTTCACCGAGGTGATGCTGATGCAGATCCTGGGGCGGCCGCTGCGCCCCGTGGATGTGCGCATCACCGACGTGGTGCTGGTGGTGCTGATGGAGCACGGCCTGACCCCCAGCGCCATCGCCACCCGCCTGATCTACATGAGCGCGCCTGAGAACCTGCAAGGCGCCGTGGCCGCCGGCCTGCTGGCCGTGGGCAGCTCTTTCGTGGGCACCATGGAAAACGGCTCGCGCCTGCTGGACCGCATCCTGGCCGCCCCCGACGCCCAGGCCGAAGCGCTGGCCATCGCCCGCGAGCACCGCGCGCGCAAGCAGGCTGTGCCCGGCTTTGGCCACCACCTGCACAAGCCGGTGGACCCGCGCGCCTACAAGCTGATCGAGCTGGGCCGGGCCGAGCCCGAGCTCAAAGGCACCCACCTGGACGCGCTGATGACCTTGTCCCAGGCGGTGGACGAGGTCTGGGGCCGCCCGGTCACGATCAACGCCACCGGCGCCGTGGCCGCCCTGCTGGGCGAGCTGGGTGTGCCCACCGCCGTGATGCGTGGCTTTGCCGTGATCTCACGCGCCGCCGGTCTGGTGGCCCACATCGTGGAGGAGCAGAAGTCGCCCTCAGGCCGCTTCATCTGGGACACGGTGGAGCACGCCATCCCCTTTGTTCACGAGGAAGCCGGGCCTGGCGTCTGATCTGCTGCAGGGGAGCCCGCGCCGGCCTCAGGCTCTGGCTCGTTGAGGATGGCCAGGGCGCGCTCTGAGAACTCGCACCACATCGATTCCATCAGGATGCCCGCCTGCAGCACCAGGTGTTGCAGGCGCTGGGCCCGCTGGTGGTCGATGCCGGGCGCAAAGTCACGCTGCTCGATGGCCTGGTACACCGCCAACTGAGCCTGGTGCAGGGCCAGCCGGCGGGTGATTTCGTGCTGCAGGCCACAGGGGCCAACCGCCGCATCGGCCCGCAGGCGCACCATCAGTTCCTCACGCAGCGGCCGCGGGTCGGCCGGCTCGGCCACCCAGCGGCGCAATTCCTCGCGCCCGGCCGCCAGCACCTCATAGACCTTGCGCCCGCCCCGGGCGCTTTCATCGGCACTCGACTGCACCCAGCCCGCCTCTTCGAGTCGGGCCAGTTCGCGGTAGATCTGCTGGTGCGAGGCCTGCCAGAAATAGGCCATGGATTTGTCAAAACGCGCGGCCAGGTCAAAGCCCGAACTGGGGCGCTCGATCAGGGCGGTGAGCAAGGCATGGGGCAGCGACATGGGGAAGATTCTGCCTCAAGCCGGCCAGGGCATTGGCTTTGCAAGCATTTGTGCAACCGGTTGCACAAAACCTGGCTTTGCCTCTAGAATTTTATGCAACCAGTTGCAATTAAAACGGAGACACCCGATGAGCCACCCCTACCCCCACCTGCTGCAGCCCCTGGACCTGGGCTTCACCACCCTCAAGAACCGCGTGCTGATGGGCTCGATGCACGTGGGCCTCGAAGAGGTGCCGAACGGCTTTGAGCGCATGGCCGCCTTCTACGCCGAGCGCGCCCGCGGCGGCGTGGCCTTGATGGTGACCGGCGGCATTGCCCCGAACGAGGCTGGCCGCCCCATGAAGGGCGGGGCCAAGCTCAGCACCGAAGCCGAAGCCCTGCACCACCGCACGGTGACCGAGGCGGTGCACGCCGCCGGCGGCAAGATCGCGATGCAGATCCTGCACTTTGGCCGCTACTCGTACCAGAAGAACCTGGTGGCCCCCAGCGCACTGCAGGCCCCCATCAACCCTTTTGTGCCGCAGGCCCTGACGGGTGAAGAAGTCGAACAGACCATCGCCGACTTTGTGAACTGTGCCGCGCTGGCCCAGCTGGCCGGTTACGACGGGGTCGAGATCATGGGCTCCGAGGGCTACCTGATCAACGAGTTCATCGCCGCCCGCACCAACCACCGCACGGACGAATGGGGGGGCGCCTACGAAAACCGCATCCGCTTCGCCGTCGAGATCGTGCGGCAGGTGCGTGAGCGCGTGGGCCCGAACTTCATCATCATCTACCGCCTGTCGGCACTCGACCTGGTGGAAGGCGGCTCCACGCTGGCCGAGGTGATCACCCTGGCCCAGGCCATCGAGGCCGCCGGCGCCACGATCCTCAACACCGGCATCGGCTGGCACGAGGCCCGCATCCCCACCATCGCCACCAAGGTGCCACGCGCGGCCTACGCCTGGGTGACACAAAAGCTCAAGGGCCATGTGGGCATTCCGCTGGTGGCCACCAACCGCATCAACACGCCCGAGGTGGGCGAGCAACTGCTGGCCGCGGGCTGCTGCGACATGGTCTCGATGGCCCGCCCCCTGCTGGCCGACCCCTTCTTTGTGCAAAAGGCGGCCGACAACCGCGCCGACGAGATCAACACCTGCATCGGCTGCAACCAGGCCTGCCTGGACCACACTTTTGGCGGCAAGATCACCTCCTGCCTGGTCAACCCCCGGGCCTGCCACGAGACTGAGCTGCTCATCACCCCCAGTGCCCAGCCGCAGAAGATTGCTGTGGTGGGCGCCGGCCCGGCCGGGCTGAGCTTTGCCGTCACGGCCGCCGAACGCGGGCACCAGGTCACCTTGTTCGATGCGGCGGCCGAGATCGGCGGCCAGTTCAACATCGCCAAGCAGGTGCCGGGCAAGGAAGAGTTCCATGAGACCCTGCGCTACTTCAAGCGCCAGCTCGAGCTGAAGAAAGTGGACCTGCGCCTGAACACCCGCGTCGACGTGGCCGGCTTGCAGGCGGGCGGCTTCGATCAGATCGTGCTGGCCACCGGCGTGGTGCCGCGCACCCCGGCGATCGAGGGCATCACCCACCCCAAGGTGCTGGGTTACCTGGACGTGCTGCGCGATCACCGCCCGGTGGGCCGCTCGGTGGCCGTGATCGGGGCCGGGGGCATCGGCTTTGATGTGTCCGAGGTGCTGACCCATTCGGGCGACAGCGCCAGCCAGAACCCGGCCAAGTTCTATGCCGAATGGGGCATCGACCCCAGCTATGCCCAGGCCGGCGGTCTGGCCCGACCGCAGGTCGAGCCCTCGCCCCGACAGGTGCACCTGCTGCAGCGCAAGGACAGCAAGGTGGGCGACCAACTGGGCAAGACCACAGGCTGGATCCACCGCAGCGCCTTGAAGGCGCGCCGCGTGGCCATGACGAATTCGGTGGCCTACCAGAAGATCGACGACGCCGGCCTGCACATCACCGTAGATGGCCAGCCCCAGCTGCTGCCGGTGGACAACGTGGTGGTCTGCGCCGGCCAGGAGCCCCAGCGCGAGCTGTATGAAGGCCTGCAGGCCGCCGGCTGCCGCGTGCACCTGATCGGGGGTGCCGATGTGGCCGCCGAACTGGATGCCAAGCGCGCCATCCACCAAGGCACCACCCTGGCGGCCCAGATCTGAAAACCAACAGGAGACCAAGATGATCAACACCCTGACCCAGCTGAACCCCGCCGTGCGGGCTTCCCTGGCCCGCTGGCACACCATGGTGCAAGCCAAAAACCTCAGTGGCCTGAGCGCCTTGCTGCACCCCGACGCGGTGTTCCGCTCGCCCATGGCGCACACGCCCTACGGGCCCGCAGCAGCACTTGAACTGATCCTGGGCACGGTGATGCAGGTGTTTGAAGACTTCGCCTACCACCGCGAACTGGCCAGCGAAGACGGTCTGAGCGTGGTGCTGGAGTTCAGCGCCAACGTGAACGGCAAGGCACTCAAGGGCATCGACCTGATCCAGTTCGACGCCCAGGGGCTGATCACCGAGTTCGAGGTGATGGTGCGCCCGCTCAGCGGCCTGCAGGCCCTGGGCGCAGAGATGGGGGCGCGACTGGCGGCGCACTTGCCGGCGCACAAGCTGAAGACCTGAGTCACTGAAGAGCTGACGGGCGGAGGGCACCTCAGCCACCTCGACAGTCACCTGCCGATAAACTATGACCCTTCTGGTCAGATCACAAGGAGGCGCCCATGTCTGTCTGGCAAGTGCAAGAAGCCAAAGCCCGCTTTTCCGAAGTCGTCAAGAAAGCCGAAACCGAAGGCCCGCAAGACATCACCTTGCATGGGCGGCCGGTGGCGGTGCTGCTGTCGCAAAAGCAGTACGAATCGCTCTCAGGCCGCGATCAGTCCCTGGTCGAGTTCATGCGGCAGGCCCCGTTTCCCGACCTTGAGCTGGATCTGACACGGCAACAAGACACGGTGCCGGAGACCCCCTGGTGAGTTACCTGCTCGACACCAACGTGCTGTCCGAATTGCGGCGGAAAACCCCAGAGCCGGCCGTTGCCGCCTGGATGTCACAGCGCCCTGCCCGCTCGCTGTTCCTGAGCGTGCTCACGCTGGGGGAAATCCGCAAAGGCATTGACAGCCTGCAAGACATTCCGAAACGGCAGGTCTTGAGCGACTGGCTTGAAGCCGACCTCCCCGCCTACTTTCAAGGGCGCATCCTGCCCGTTGATCAGCCCGTCTGCGAACGGTGGGGCCGCTTGCTGGCAAGGGCCGGTCGCCCCTTGCCGACCATCGACTCGCTGCTGGCAGCCACCGCGGCCACCCACGGCCTGTGCATGGTGACCCGCAACACCCGGGATTTCGAAGGCCTGGGGGTGGATCTGTTCAACCCCTGGCAAAGCCCGGCCTGAGCCCACCTCAGCAGTGAAAATGCCCCACCGTGCCGGTCAGCCGCTGTGCCTGATCCTGCAGGCTGGCGGCAGCGGCGGAGCTCTGCTCCACCAGGGCGGCGTTCTGCTGGGTCATCTGGTCCAGCTGCGACACCGCGCTGCCGATCTCGCCCAGGCTGCGGCTTTGCTGGGCGCCGGCCTCGGAGATGTCCTGGATCATGGTGCTGACCTGCCCCACCGCACGCACGATGTCGTCCATGGTGCTGCCCGCCTGTTGCACCAGCTGGGTGCCGTTCTCGACCCGGCTGCCCGAGTCGGCGATCAGGGCCTTGATCTCACGGGCCGCCTGGGCACTGCGGCCGGCCAGGCTGCGCACCTCGCTGGCCACCACCGCAAAGCCGCGCCCTTGCTCACCGGCCCGGGCGGCCTCGACCGCGGCGTTAAGGGCCAGGATGTTGGTCTGGAAGGCAATGCCGTCGATGACGCCGATGATGTCCCCGATGCGGCGCGACGAATCGTTGATATCGGCCATGGTGCTCACCACCTGGGCCATCACCGTGCCGCCCCGAGTGGCCACGTCGCTGGCCTGCAGCGCCAACTGGCGGGCCTGTTGGGCAGCCTCGGCGTTGTGCTGCACGTTGTCGGTCAACTGCTCCATCGATGAAGCGCTCTCCTCCAGGCTGGCCGCCGCCTGTTCGGTGCGGTTGGACAGGTCCAGGCTCCCCTGGGCCACCTCGTCGGCCGCCTGGCGGATGGTGGACGCCCCTTGCTGAACCTCTTGCACCACCTCGCGCAAGGAGCGCTGCATGGTCTGCATCTGGCCCAGCAGGCTTTCGGCCGGGCCATCGAGCACGATGGGCTGATCCAGCCGGCCGGAGGCGATGCCCTGGGCAATGGTGGCCGCGTAATCCGGCTCGCCACCAAGCTGCCGCTGCAGCACGCGGTGGGTGCGCCAGCCCAGGCCCAGCAACACCGCCAGCACCAGCCCGCTCAGACCCAGAAAGCGCAACAGGTAGCTGCGGTAGAGCGCGTCGATGTCATCGATGAACACCCCGTTGCCGATGACCCAGCCCCAACGCTCGTCCAGAATGGCCCCCAGCAACTTGGGCACCTCGCTCTTGTCGGTGGCAGAAGGCCGGGCCACATAGGCGGTCATGAACACCTGGCGGGCTTTGCTGAGGCCATCGCGGTAGATCTCGGAGGTCAAGCGGCCGTCTTCGGTGCGTGAACCCTTGTCGACCTGGCCCACACGCTTGGGATCGGCGTGCACCAGCATCACGTTGTCGAGGGTGCGCACAAACAGGTAGTCGTCCTGAAAGCGCATGCCTGACAAGGCCTCACGGGCCTGCGCCTGGGCCTGCTCGCGGCTCAATTTGCCCGCGCCTTCCAATTGCTGGTAGTGCGCCACCACGCCCTGGGCCAGGCGGGCTACCTTCAGGATCTGCTCCTGCTTGCCCTCCACCAGGGTCTGGCGCAGGGCCTGCAAGCCCATGGCACTGATCAAGGCCATGCCCAGCAGCGAGGCCAGGCTCATGAGAAGGATTCTCTGGCGGGTTTTCATGGCCGAGGTTCCTGTCTTCTTTTGGGGTGACACGCGCCGCAACACCGCGGCGCGTTGTCACAAGATGTCACGACCGAGGCCGCCTGTCCACTGGAGGCAAACCCTCACAGAGCGTCCACACAGCGGTCTTCAACAGCGCGAGCCCTACGCTGTGAACACTTCGCGCAGTGTGGACAACACTTGGGTCAAGGTCTCGGGCGACACGGCGCCCAGCCGCTTGACCAGACGCAGCTTGTCCACCGTGCGCAATTGATCCAGCACGATCAAGCCCTGGGTGCCGGCGTGGACCAGCGGCCCCCGAAACGGCGCAGCAAACCCCTTGGAAGTCATCGGTGCCACGATGACGGTGCGCAGGTGGTCGTTCAACTCGGCGGGGGACACCACCACACAGGGACGGGATTTCTGGATCTCACTGCCCACCGTCGGATCGAGGTTCACCAGCCAGATGTCTCCGCGCTTCACCAGTCCAGCTCCGCGTCTTGCGCGTTGCCGAACTCCCCCATGAGCAGTGAGTCATCGCCATGGGCTGCCACTGCCGCTGCGGCCTCCGACCAGCCTGCACGAACCGCCTTGCCCGGCTTGCGCAGGACGATGGCCCCGTTTTCCACCTCGATGCTGGCGGTGGCCAAGCCTTCCAGGCCCGCCTGGATCAACAAGGGCTTGGGCAAGACCACGCCTTTGCTGTTGCCGATGGTGCGTAGGGTGACTTCCATGTGCTTCTCCCGCCTTTGTTCACCGCGTCCATTTACCGCGTCTGTTCACCGCGTCTGTTCACCGCTTCAATTCAGTTGCAACAATGTCATTCCTTGAGCCACCCTGCCTCCAGACGCGGCATCGACAGCCAGCAGCCATGGATCGGGATCAGAACACTGTCAGGAAGGATTGATCCAATCCTGCAAACCCTGCACCGTGTCGCGCAAAAAAGCCCAGGTGGCCTGCATGCGCGCCTGGTGCTTGGCCTCGGCGGGCATGGACATCCAGAAGGTGCGGGTGAAACGCGCCTGCCCCGACAGCACAGGCACCAGCGCCGGGTCGCGTGCGGCCACAAAGGCAGGCAGCACGGCCAGGCCGGCGCCGGCCTTCACCGCCTCGTACTGGGTCAGGATGCTGGTGCTGCGCAGGGCAAAGCGCTCGGGGCGGTACAGCTCATCGAGCAACTGCAGCTCCTTGGTGAAAAGCAGGTCGTCCACATAGCTGATGAAGGTGTGCGAGCGCAGGTCGTCGCGGCTTTCGATGGCCGGCTGACGGGCCAGGTAGTCGCGCGAACCGTAGAGCTGCAGCACGTAGTCGGTCAGCTTGGTCACCACCACCGGGCCCCGCTTGGGCCGCTCCAGCGAGATCACGATGTCGGCCTCGCGCCGCGACAGGTGCACCAGGCGCGGCAGGGCCAGCAGGTCGATCGACAAGGCCGGGTACTGCCGGCTGAGCCGCGCCAGTTGGGGCGCCAGCACCACGGTGCCAAAGCCTTCGGTGGTGCCCAGCCGCACCTGCCCTGAAGGGCCTTCGGCCGCCGACAGCGAGGCGCGCTCCACCTGGGCCACAGCCGCCTCCATGGCCTCGACCTGGGGCAGCAGTTGCCGGCCGGCCTCGGTCAGCCGGTGGCCGCCGGCCTCGCGGGCAAACAAGGGCGTGCCCACCTCTTTTTCAAGCGCCTGCAGGCGCCGCGCCACCGTGGTGTGGTCCACCTCCAGTCGCCGCGCGGCATTCACCAGGGTGCCGGTGCGGGCCAGTTCGAGGAAATAACGCAGGTTGTTCCAGTCCATGGCGACTCAGGAGGCGATGCCTAAAAAAACGGCCAGCAAACGGTCCACGAGCACCAGACGCTCCGACTCCAGGCGACCAAAGACGGGCCCAAGCCGCTCACGCGCCACGGCCACCGGCTTGTCGATCATGACCTGCGATGCCTTGTTCAGGCCGTTTGCCAACGAAGGCTGCACATCCACTCGCAGCAAGGAAGCGTCGACGCAACTGCCGGTGATCGGCAGCACACAGATCGAACCATGCCCGGCAAAAAAATCCGACTGGATGACCAAGGCAGGCCGCGGTTTACCCAGATCGCCCTGCAAGGCGACCGTGACCAAGTCGCCTCTCACGCAGTCCAGCCCTCGGTGCTGGCAGAAGCCTCCAGGGATGCCTGCAGATCAGCTTCCTCCAGAACCTGCGCCACCAGGGCACTCTGACGCAGGCACTCCTGCGCAAACCCTTGTGCCCGTGTGTCAGGCACCCACAGTTGCACGGGGCGCAGGCCCGCCCGGCGCAGGGCCTCGCGGCGCTTTTGCACCCGTTCGTTCACGGATTGGCTCATGGGGAACTCCAGAGTTACATGTAACAGCCTAAAGCAATGCGGCATCGATCTCAAGCAATCTGCATTTTCGCAATGCTTGGGCGCATTTTTATGCATTGATAAAACAAATTCGCAACGCTAGCATGCGCCATCCAATCATGACTATGTACCAGGAGACCTCCATGACCGCCCCCACCGTCAAGCTGCTGATCAACGGCGAATTCGTCGAATCCAAGACCACCCAGTGGCGCAATGTGGTCAACCCGGCCACGCAAGAGGTGCTGGCCCGCGTGCCCTTTGCCACGCCCGACGAGATCAACGCCGCCGTGGCCAGCGCCAAGACCGCGTTCAAGACCTGGCGCAAGACGGCCATCGGGGCCCGGGCCCGCATCTTCCTGAAGTACCAGCAGCTGATCCGCGAGAACATGGCCGAGCTGGCCGCCATCCTGACCGCCGAGCAAGGCAAGACCCTGCCCGATGCCGAGGGCGATGTGTTCCGCGGCCTGGAGGTGGTGGAGCACGCGGCCGGCATCGGCAACCTGCAACTGGGCGAGCTGGCCAACAACGTGGCCGGTGGCGTGGACACCTACACCCTGCTGCAGCCGCTGGGCGTGTGCGCCGGCATCACCCCGTTCAACTTCCCGGCCATGATCCCGCTGTGGATGTTCCCGATGGCGATTGCCACCGGCAACACCTTCATCCTCAAGCCCTCCGAGCAAGACCCGATGGTCACCATGCGCCTGTGCGAGCTGGCCCTGCAGGCCGGCATCCCGGCCGGTGTGCTGAACGTGGTGCACGGTGGTGAAGAGGTGGTCAACGCCATCTGCGACCACCCTGACATCAAGGCCATCAGCTTCGTGGGCTCGACCAAGGTGGGCACCCATGTGTACAACCGGGCCAGCCTGGCCGGCAAGCGGGTGCAGTGCATGATGGGCGCCAAGAACCACGCCATCGTGCTGCCCGATGCCAACAAGGAGCAGACCCTGAACGCGATTGCCGGCGCCAGCTTCGGTGCCGCCGGTCAGCGCTGCATGGCCCTGTCGGTGGTGGTGCTGGTGGGTGAAGCCCGCCAGTGGGTGAACGACCTGGCCGACAAGGCCAAGACGCTGAAGGTCAACGCCGGCACTGAGAAAGGCACCGATGTGGGCCCGCTGGTGTCGTGTGCGGCCCGCGACCGGGTGGAAAGCCTGATCGAACGCGGTGTGGCCGACGGCGCCACCCTGGTGCTGGACGGCCGCAAGCCCCAGGTGCCCGGCTTCGAGCAAGGCAACTTCGTGGGCCCGACCATTTTTGACGGTGTGAAGCCCGGCATGGCCATCTACGACCAGGAGATCTTCGGCCCGGTTCTGTGCCTGGCCAGGGCCGACACCCTGGACGAGGCCATCGAGCTGATCAACAGCAACCCGAATGGCAACGGCACCGCCATCTTCACGCAAAGCGGTGCCGCGGCACGCAAGTTCCAGGAAGACATCGACGTGGGCCAGGTCGGCATCAACGTGCCGATCCCGGTGCCCGTGCCCATGTTCTCGTTCACCGGTTCGCGCGCCTCCAAGCTGGGCGATCTGGGCCCCTACGGCAAGCAGGTGGTGCTGTTCTACACCCAGACCAAGACCATCACCGCGCGCTGGTTCGACGACAGCACCGTCAGCCAAGGTGTCAATACCACCATCAGCTTGAAGTGAGACCACCCTGTTGGAACTTCCTCACAGGAAAACGCCGGGCCGCCCCAAGTTTTCCTGTCCCCCTCGGGGTAAAACCGTATTTTGGGTTCTGAAAGTCTTCCATGGATTTTGAACTGAGCGAAGAGCAGCGGGCCTTTGCACAAACCGCACGCGACTTTGCCGAGGCCGAGTTCGCGCCGCACGCGGCGCACTGGGACGAGGCCGGCATCTTTCCCAAAGAGGCCATCGCCAAGGCCGGTGAGCTGGGCTTTTGCGGCCTGTACGCCCCCGAGGCCGCGGGCGGCCTGGCCCTGCCCCGGCTGGATGCCACCCTGGTGTTCGAGGAGATGGCCGCGGTCGACCCGTCCACCACGGCCTTCATCAGCATCCACAACATGGCCACCTGGATGCTGGGCACCTGGGCCACGCCCGCGGTGCGCGAGCACTGGGGGCCCCTGCTGTGCAGCGGCCAGAAGCTGGCCTCATACTGCCTGACCGAACCCGGTGCCGGCTCGGACGCCGCCTCGCTCAAGACGCGGGCCGAGCGGGTGGGCTTCGAGTATGTGATCAACGGCGGCAAGGCCTTCATCTCGGGGGCGGGCAGCACCGACGTGCTGGTGCTGATGGCCCGCACGGGCGGGCCCGGCGCGGGTGGCGTGTCGGCCTTTGTGGTGCCGGCCGATGCCCCAGGCATCAGCTACGGCAAGAAGGAGCACAAGATGGGCTGGAACAGCCAGCCCACGCGCACCATCAGCTTCGACAATGTGCGCATCCCCACCGACAACCTGCTGGGCGCCGAGGGCGAGGGCTTCAAGATCGCCATGAAGGGGCTGGACGGCGGGCGCATCAACATCGCCACCTGTTCGGTCGGTGCGGCCCAGGGGGCCCTGACCCAGGCCCAGCGTTACATGCAGGAGCGCCAGCAGTTCGGCAAGCCGATTGCCAGCTTCCAGGCCCTGCAGTTCAAGCTGGCCGACATGGCCACCGAGCTGGTGGCAGCGCGCCAGATGGTGCGGCTGGCGGCCAGCAAGCTCGACGCCGGCGCCCCCGACGCCACCACCTATTGCGCCATGGCCAAGCGCTTCGCCACCGATGTGGGCTTCACGGTCTGCAACGAGGCGCTGCAACTGCATGGCGGCTATGGCTACATCCGCGAATACCCGCTGGAGCGCCTGCTGCGCGACGCCCGGGTGCACCAGATCCTGGAGGGCACCAACGAAATCATGCGCGTGATCATTTCGCGCCGCATGCTCGACGGCGACGCCCCGGACGCCATCCGCTGACCCCCGACAACACCACCACCTCGACGGAGACATCCACATGAAAATCGCCTTCATCGGCCTGGGCAACATGGGCGGCCCCATGGCCCTGAACCTGCTCAAGGCCGGCCACGCCGTGCAGGCTTTCGACCTGTCCAGACCCGCCTGCGACAAACTGGCCGCCGAGGGCCTGCCGATCGCGGCCAGTGCCGCCGAGGCCGTGCGCGGCGCGCAGGCCGTGATCAGCATGCTGCCCGCCAGCCAGCATGTCGAATCGCTGTACCTGGGCGAGGCCGGGCTGCTGAGGCTGTTGAGTCCGGGCACCCTGGTGATCGACTGCTCGACCATTGCCGCGGCCAGCGCCCAGAAAGTGGCCCAGGCGGCCGCGGCGCTCGGCCTGCCCAGCATCGACGCCCCGGTGTCGGGCGGCACGGGTGGCGCCATTGCCGGCACCCTGACCTTCATGGTGGGTGGCGACGATGCAGCCCTGGCCCTGGCCCGGCCCCTGCTCGAAAAAATGGGCGCCAACATCTTCCACGCCGGTGGCGCGGGTGCCGGCCAGACGGCCAAGATCTGCAACAACATGCTGCTGGGCATCCTGATGATCGGCACCAGCGAAGCCCTGGCCCTGGGCGTGGCCAACGGCCTGGACCCCAAGGTGCTGTCCGAGATCATGCGGCGCAGCTCGGGCGGCAACTGGGCCCTGGAGAAGTACAACCCCATGCCCGGCGTGATGGAGACGGCCCCGGCCTCCAAGGGCTATGCCGGCGGCTTCGGCACCGATCTGATGCTCAAGGACCTGGGCCTGGCACAAGAGAACGCCACCGCCGTCAAGGCCAGCACCCCCCTGGGCGGCCTGGCACGCAGCCTGTACGCCGCCCACAGCCTGGGCGGCCAGGGAGCGCTCGATTTCTCGAGCGTGATCCGCTTGTTCCAGAAGGCTTGAAGCCCCACGTGAGCGGCCTGGCGACGGAGCGCCAACAACTGTTCAATACAAGTCAAAGGCAGCGCTGACATCGAGGGTCCACTTCTAAAGTGGGCCCTCTTTCATTGCGCTGCCTCATGTCCGATCACCCTCCCCGCCCCCAGCCCGAAGCTGATATCGCCCGTCAGGACACGGTCCTGATGATCTGGATCACCGGCTTGCTGATGGTTTCGTCATGCCTGGCCATGAGCTATGTGTACGACACCCGGTTCTTCGAAGAGATCGCCCGCATCCGCCTGGCCATCCTGCTGGTGCTGCCCAGCTGCCTGCTGCTGGTCAACCTGGGGCAGAGCCAGGCAGCGGCCCAGGTGCTGATCTGGGGGCAATGGCTGATCTCTCTGGAGGTGGTGTTCCACAACGGCGGCCTGAACGGGCCCCTGATCCTCAGCTTCCCCATCCAGGTGGCTTGCGCCGCCTGGTTGCTGGGGCCCCGCAGTGCCCTGGCCGTGGCCCTGCTCAACACCGGCTACATGCTGGCCCTGCCGTGGTTCGAGGCACGGGGCTGGCTGCCCCGGCCGCGCTTTCAGCGCGAGCTGGCCCCCCACCTGGTGGTGATCACCAACATGGCCGTGGCGCTCACCGTCGCCTGGCTGTCACGGCGCAGCTACCAACGCCAGTTGCTGCAGGCCCAGGCCGCCCGCCAGGCCTGGCAGGCGCAAGATGAAGAGTTGCACAAACTGGTCAGCCTGATCGAGCAATGCCCCATCGGGATCGTGATCACCGACACGCAGCGGCGCATCGAGTACGTCAACCCGGCCTTCATCGGCCGGGCTGGTTTGAACGCTGTGGCGTTCCGCAACCTGCCGGCCGACCTGCTCTCCACCTCAGGCCTGAGCGCCCAGCAACGCAGCAGCCTGCAGCAGGCCATGGCCCAGGGGCAGACCTGGCGAGGTGAGCAATCCGTGCTGCTGCCCGACGGTCGCCGGGTGCTCGAAGACATCGAAATCGGGCCGATCCGGCGCGCCAATGGCGAGATCAGCCACTGGTTCGAACTCAAGAAAGACATCACCGCCAGCCGCTGGGCCGCCGACCAGATCGAGCGCCTGGTGTATGTGGACACCCTGACCGGCCTGCCCAACCGCGCCGCCCTGCAAGATCGCCTCCTGCTCCAGGCGGCACAGGGCCGTGGCTGGAACCTGCTGATGTTCAAGCTCGATGGCCTGGGGCAGCTCAATGAAATGCGCGGACCGCAAGCGGGCGATGCCTGCTTGAAGCAGCTCGCTCAGGCCTTGCGCCTGCACCTGCCCGAGGCAGGCTCTGATGTGTTTCGCCTGGGCGGCAGCGAATTCCTGACCCTGCTGCCGGCCCACCTGACAACGCCCGAGGTCGACGCCTGCGCCGCACGCGTGCACCAGGCTGTGACGGGCTACACCGGCCACCCCACACGTCCCCTGAGCGAGGTCCGACTGTTGCTGGCGGCCACCATGCTGACCGGCGACGAGGAAGACCCACTCACCCAGGGCCTGCGCCGTGCCAGCCTGGCCGTGCGCCAGGCCCGCCATGAAGCCCCGGGCCGCCCCTGCTGGTATGCCCCCGGGCTGGGCCAGCAGGCCAGGCAAAGGCTGTTGGCCCGCATGGATCTGGCTGTCACGGCCCTGGCCCCCTTGCTGAGCCTGGACCTGCGTCATCGCCAACGGCCCGACGGCCAGGGCTGCGGCCATTGGGCTGCGCTGCGCTGGGCCCCCGGATCGGGCCCGCGGGCGCCCCTGCAGGAGGTGGCGCGCCGGGCTGATCTGAGCTTTGAGCTCGATGAAGAACTGATCGCCCAGTTGGGCCGATGGCAGCAGCGCCAGGCCGCCCCAGTCAGGGATGGCCCCGGCGCACCGCCGCTGACACTGGCCTTGCTCACCCCTTTGCTGAGGCAGGACAACGCGGCGCAGTGGCTGCAGGACGGCCTGCAACGCCACCTGGTGCAGCGGCAGGGGCTGGGCCTGGCGCTGAGCACCCACGACCTGGGCTGGGCCGCAAGCGACCCCACCAGCGCCCTGCGCCGCCTGCACCGCCTGCGCGAAGCAGGCTTTCGCCTGTGCCTGCAAGATGTCGGGCTGGGCTACCCCGGTGTGCTTGAACTGCCCGCGTGGCCGGTGCATGAATGGCAGTTGGCCCCCAGCCTGCTGAGCCCACCCCAGGGCGATGGCACCGCCCAGGCCTTGCTGCAAGCCGTTCTGGCGGCTGCGCGGCGGCTCGCCATGCCGCTGGTGGCCGAGGGTGAGGTACCCGGCAGCCTGCTTGAGCAAGCCCCCCATCTGATCCGGCAAACCGCCCTCGGTCGGCCGACAGCGGCCCGTTGAAATGGGCCCGGTGCTCGGGCTCCAGGGTGATTTCAGGCCGGGTTCGGGCAGGGACAGGCGGCACTCCGGGATAATGTGGTTCCATGAACCCACTGCTCTCCAAACTGCAGCCTTACCCGTTCGAGCGGCTGAGGCAACTTTTTGCCGGCGTCACGCCCAGCCCCTACCACAGCCCGATCAGCCTGGGCATTGGCGAGCCCAAGCACCCCACGCCCGAGTTCATCAAGAGCGCCCTGGTCAACAGCCTGGAGGGCCTGGCCGGCTACCCGGCCACCGCCGGTGAGCCCCGCCTGCGCGAGGCCATGGCCGCCTGGGTCAAGCGCCGCTACGACCTCGACCTGAACCCGGCCACCCAGATCCTTCCGGTGAACGGCTCGCGTGAAGCGCTGTTTGCCTTTGCCCAGACCGTGATCGACCCACGCTGGCCCACGCCGGCGGTGGTCTGCCCCAACCCCTTCTATCAAATCTACGAAGGCGCGGCCCTGCTGGCCGGGGCCGACCCCTACTTCGCCCCCAGCGACCCCGCGCGCAACTTTGCAGTCGACTGGGACAGCGTGCCGGCCGACACCTGGGCCCGCACCCAGCTGTTGTTCGTGTGCTCGCCCGGCAACCCCACCGGTGCGGTGATGCCTCTGAGCGAATGGCAGAAGCTGTTCGAGCTCAGCGACCGCCATGGGTTCATCATTGCCTCGGACGAGTGCTACAGCGAGATCTACTTCCGCGACGAGCCCCCGCTGGGCGGCCTGGAAGCCGCCAAGAAGCTGGGCCGCGACGATTTCCGCAACCTGGTGGCCTTCACCAGCCTGTCCAAGCGCAGCAACGTGCCCGGCCTGCGCAGCGGCTTCGTGGCCGGCGATGCGGCCATCCTCAAGCAGTTTCTGCTCTACCGCACCTACCACGGCAGCGCCATGAGCCCGGTGGTCCAGGCCGCCAGCATCGCGGCCTGGAACGATGAAACCCATGTGGTCGAGAACCGGGTGCTGTATCGCAAGAAGTTCGCCCAGGTCACCCCCATCCTGGCCGGCGTGCTGGATGTGGCGCTGCCCGATGCCGGTTTCTACCTCTGGGCCCGGGTGCCCGAGGCGCTGGGCCTGAGCGACACCGGCTTCGCGCGCGAATTGCTGGCTCAATACAATGTGACGGTGCTGCCCGGCAGCTACCTGGCGCGTGAGGTGGGCGGGTTCAATCCTGGCACCCAACGCATCCGCATGGCGCTCGTGGCCGATGCGGCCGAATGCGTCGAAGCGGCGCTGCGCATCGTCAACTTCGTCCAGTCGCGCAGCCGCTGAACCCTGCGTCCTCGGGCTGCCACTCCACCCTGCACTTCGAAAGCCAGTCCATGAGCGCCAACATGAGCATGATGGAACGCATCCTGCGGTTGATGGGTGAAAAGGGTGCGTCCGACGTCTACCTGTCGGCCAATGCCCCCGCCCTGATCCGCATCAACGGCACCTGCGTGCCGATCAACAACCAGCTGCTGCCTTTTGACGCCCCGCGCAGCCTGCTGGCCGAGATCCTCCCGGCCAGCAACATGGAGGAGCTGCAGGAGACCGGTGAGCTCAACGTGGGCTACGCGCTCAAGGGCATCGGGCGCTTCCGCATCAGCGCCATGCGCCAGCGCGGCAGCGTGGCCGCCGTGATCCGCTACATCAGCCACGAGATCCCCAAGCTGGCCACGCTGAACCTGCCCGACATCCTGACCGAGCTGATCATGGAAAAGCGCGGCCTGCTGCTGGTGGTGGGGGCCACGGGCTCGGGCAAAAGCACCACGCTGGCCTCGATGCTGGACAACCGCAACGAGCACAGCACCGGCCACATCCTGACCATCGAAGAGCCGATCGAGTTTCTGTTCAAGAACAAGAAATCGATCATCAACCAGCGCGAGGTGGGCACCGACACCCAGTCGCTGCAGGTGGCGCTCAAGAACGCGCTGCGCCAGGCCCCCGACGTGATCCTGATCGGCGAAATCCGCGACCGTGAAACCATGTCAGCCGCGCTGGCCTATTCGCAGTCGGGTCACCTGGTGCTGGCCACCATGCACGCCAACAACAGCTACCAGGCCCTGAACCGCATCCTGAGCTTCTACCCGGTCGAGGTGCGCCAGACCCTGCTGGTCGACCTCAGCTCGGCGCTCAAGGCCATCATGTCGCAGCGCCTGCTGCGCAGCAACCACGGCGGCCGCATCCCGGCCTGCGAAGTGCTGCGCAACACCAAGCTGATCGCCGACCTGATCGAAAAAGGCGACTTCAACGGCATCCAGGAAGCCATGGAGAAATCCATGGCCGAAGGCTCGCAGACCTTCGAGGAAGACATCGCCCGCCTGATCCATGCGGGCCTGGTCGACCGCAAGGAAGGCATGGCCCATGCCGATTCGCCCACCAACCTGATGTGGCGCCTGCAAAACGACTTCGACCAGTCCGGCAAGGCCGCGGCCGAGGCCGCCAAGTCCCGGGCCGAGCCCGAGGACGAACCCTCATTCACAGAAATCGTCCTCGACGTGAAGCACTGATGTCCCGCACCCTGCACCTCACCGAACAACTGATCTCGCGCCCCTCCGTCACGCCCGACGACGCCGGCTGCCAGGCCCTGCTGCGCGAACGCCTGGAGGCCCTGGGCTTTGCCTGCGAAACCCTGGTCAGCGGGCCGGAGAACTTCCGCGTCACCAACCTGTGGGCCAAGCGCCCCGGCGCCACGCCCGACGCACCCACCCTGGTCTTTGCCGGCCACACCGATGTGGTGCCCACCGGCCCGCTGGAACAGTGGAAGAGCGACCCCTTCACCCCCACCCACCGCGACGGCCGGCTGTACGGGCGCGGGGCCAGCGACATGAAGACCTCGATCGCCGCCTTTGTGGTGGCCACCGAAGAGTTTCTGGCGGCCCAGCCCCAACCGAACCTGGCCCTGGCCTTGCTGATCACCAGCGACGAGGAAGGCCCCTCGGTCGACGGCACCGTCGTGGTCTGCCGCACCCTCAAGGAACGCGGCGAAAAGCTCGACTTCTGCATCGTGGGTGAACCCACCTCGGTGCAGCGCACCGGCGACATGATCAAGAACGGCCGCCGCGGCACCATGAGCGGCAAGCTCGTCGTGAAGGGCGTGCAAGGCCACATCGCCTACCCGCAACTGGCACGCAACCCCATCCACCAGGCCTTGCCGGCCCTGGCCGAGCTGGCCGCCATCGAGTGGGACCGGGGCAACGCCTACTTTCCCCCCACCAGCTGGCAGATCAGCAACATCCACGGCGGCACCGGCGCCACCAATGTGATTCCCGGGCAGGTGGTGATCGATTTCAACTTCCGTTTCTCCTCCGAATCCACCGCCGAGGCGCTGCAGCAGCGCCTGATCAGCGTGCTGGAGCGCCATGAGCTGGAGTACGAGTTGCAATGGACGCTGGGTGGCCACCCCTTCCTGACCACGCCGGGCAGCCTGGTGACGGCCATCCAGGGCGCCATCCGCGACGAGGTGGGCATCGAGACCGAGCTCTCCACCACCGGCGGCACCAGCGACGGGCGCTTCATTGCCCAGATCTGCCCTCAGGTGATCGAATTCGGCCCCCCCAACGCCACCATCCACAAGATCGACGAGCACATCGCCGTGGCCGACATCGAACCCGTGAAGAACATCTACCGCCGTACCCTTGAGAACCTGAATGCCAGCCTGGCAAGCGGGGCCGCAGCGTGAGCATCGCCAACCCGCCCCTAGCCCAGAACACTGTGCTGGGCCTGATCGAGCAGGCCCGGCAACAACTGGAAGCCGCCGGCGTGGCCTTTGGCCACGGCACCACCAACGCCTTTGACGAAGCCGCCTGGCTGGTGCTGTGGCAACTGGGCCTGCCCCTGGACAGCCCCCTGGGCGGCGAGCCCGAGGGCGAACCCTCGGTGGCCGATCAAGTGGTGCTGCCTGAAGACGCCGCCCGTGTGCAGGCGCTGATCGAGCGCCGCATCAGCAGCCGCCAGCCCGCGGCCTACCTGACCCGCGAGGCCTGGCTGCAAGGCGTGCCCTTTTATGTGGACGAGCGTGCCATCGTGCCACGCAGCTTCATTGCCGAGCTGATCGCCGACGGCAGCATCGACCCCTGGCTGGATGCCAACACCCACCGGGTGCTCGACCTGTGCACCGGCAACGGCAGCCTGGCCGTGCTGGCCGCCATGGCCTGGCCCGAGATCGTGGTGGAAGGCGCCGACCTGTCGCCCGATGCGCTGGCCGTGGCCCGCATCAATGTGGACCGGCATGGCCTGCAGGACCGCATCACCCTGAAGACCAGCGACGGCCTGAGCGCCCTACCCGGCCCGTATGACCTGATCCTGTGCAACCCGCCTTACGTCAACGCCCAGAGTATGGCCGAGCTGCCTGCCGAGTACCTGGCCGAGCCCGAAATGGCCCTGGCCGGCGGCAGTGATGGCATGGATTTCATCCGCCAGTTGCTGCGCGATGCCCCGGATCGGCTCAGCGAGCAAGGCGTGCTGGTGCTGGAAATCGGCAACGAGCGGGCCTACTTCGAGGCCGCCTTTCCCGACCTGCCCGTGTTCTGGCTGGAAACCAGTGCCGGCGATGACCAGGTGCTGCTGGTCACCCGCGAAGCCTTGAGCCCGGCGGACTGAGCCAGGTCAAGCCGCCCTGGCCGGGGCGGGCTAAGGGCAAAGCCGTAGGCAGTTGTCACAGGGATGTGTCAAACTTTGTCACATCTGACAACAACCAGAGACGAGCCGCCCCTCAACGCAGCTGGAACCCGCCCTAGCTTGGAGATCTCGGCTGCTGAGCCCTTGCGGGGGCGCCTCGACCAGACCGGCCAAGCCATCGGATTGCAGCCTGCGCGCTGGTGCACGCCCGGCTCAAGCCCATGAAGGACCGGCCATGTTCCACAGCATCCGCCACAAGCTGATCGCCACCAGCGTGCTCATCGTGAGCGCTGCCATCGTGCTGGTCAGCGCCGTCAGTTATTACTTTGCCCGCGGTTTCATCCTCGATGACCTGAACGAGCAACTGACGCGGATCAGCCAGTCCGAGGCGCGGCAACTGGGCCAGTGGGCCCTGGCGCAAAAGCAGATCGTCGAGGCCCTGGCGCCCGCCGTGGACAGCGCCGACCCCAACCCGGCCCTGCAGCAGGCCCTGGTGTCGGGCAAGCAAGACCTGGCCTACATCGGCAGCGCCGACAAGAAGATGGTGTCGGTGCCCAGCCGCAACCGCCCGGCCGACTACGACCCCACCTCCCGCGCCTGGTACAAGCTCGCCGACCAGAGCGGCAAGGCCATCCTCACCCCGCCCTACATCGCCGCCTCCAGCCAGAAGCTGGTCGTCACCTTTGCGTACCCGGTCAAGGCCGGTGGCCAGACCCGGGCCGTGACGGGGGCCGATGTCACGGTGGAAGACGTGGTCAAGGGCCTGGGCCAGATCCACCCCACCCCCAGCGGCTTCGCCTTCCTGCTCGACAAGGAAGGCCGCATCCTGGCCCACCCCGACAAGCAGCTGATCCTCAAACCGGTGGGCGAGCTGTCCAAGGCCATCACCCCCGATCTGCTGGGCCGCGCCAGCCAGGGCGAGCACGAGCCCGAGGTGGCCGACATCGGCGGCGAAGCCTACCTGCTCAAATCGGCCCCGGTGCCCGAGACCGACTGGGTGCTGGTGACCGCAGCCCAGCGCCGCGAGGCCTTGAGCCGGCTTGACCGCCTGCTGCTCAGCGTGGCGGGCGCCCTGGTGGTGGTCGGGGTGCTGGCCGGTCTGCTGGCCATGTGCACCGTGCACGCCCTGCTGGGCGGGCTGACCCGCGTGCGCAACGCCATGCGCCAGATCGGCTCGGGCACGGGCGACCTGACCCAGCGCCTGCCCATCAAGGGCCGCGACGAGATCGACGAGATCGCCACCGCTTTCAACGACTTCGTGGGCAAGATCGAGGCCGTGATGCGCGACGTCAGCCACACCAGCGAATCCATCGCCACGGCCTCCAGCGAGATCGCCCTGGGCTCGCAGGACCTGAGCAGCCGCACCGAACAGACCGCCAGCAACCTCGAAGAGGCGTCAGCCTCCATGGAGCAACTGACACAACTGGTCAACCACAGCGCCCAGAACGCGACCCATGGCCGCGATCTGGCCACCCGCTCGGTCGACATGGCCGACCGAGGCGGCCTGGTGATGGGCCAGGTGGTGGAGACCATGAGCGACATCTCGAACAGCTCACGCCGCATCTCGGACATCACCTCGGTGATCGACGGCATTGCCTTCCAGACCAACATCCTGGCCCTGAACGCGGCCGTCGAGGCCGCACGGGCCGGCGAGCAAGGGCGCGGCTTTGCCGTGGTCGCCTCCGAGGTGCGCTCGCTGGCCAGCCGCTCGGCCGAGGCCGCCAAGGAGATCAAGACCCTGATCGGGGCCAGCGTGGAGCGGGTGGAAGACGGCGGCCGCCTGGTCGGCGAGGCCGGACAGGCGATGACCGAGATCGTGCAGAGCGTGAAGCAGGTCACCACCATCGTGCAGGAGATCAGCGCCGGCACCACCGACCAGAGCCGCGGCATCGGCGAGATCAACGCCGCCGTGGCCCACCTCGACCAGATGACCCAACAGAACGCGGCCCTGGTCGAACAATCGGCCGCCGCGGCCGAAAGCCTGAAGGAACAGGCCGCCCACCTGGCCGCCGTGGTGGCCACCTTCAAGATCAGCCGCTGAGCCTGCGCCGGCAGGGCATGGCCCGGGCATGCGAAAATCGCAGGCTTTGCCTTCCAACACCGGCACCGGCCGGGCCTTGCCATGATCACGCTCAAGAACATCGTCTTGCGACGCAGCGCCAAAGTGCTGCTCGACAAGGTTTCCGTCACCCTCAACCCGGGGGAGAAGGTAGGCCTGGTCGGTCGCAACGGGGCCGGCAAGTCCACCCTGTTTGCCTTGCTGAACGGCAGCCTGCATGAAGACGGCGGCGATTTCTACATCCCCGCCCAATGGCGCATGGCCCAGGTGGCCCAGAACATGCCCGAGACCGACGAGAGCGCGACCGAATTCGTGCTTGACGGCGATACCCGGCTGGCCGAGCTGCGCGCCCAGTTGCGGGCCCTGGAAGCGTCGGATGCCTCGTACGACGACCACGACCACGGCATGGCCATGGCCCAGCTCTACACCGACCTGGCCGACGCAGGCGACCACGATGCCGTGCCGCGCGCCCAGTCGCTGATCCTGGGCCTGGGTTTTCAGAGCCACGAACTGGACCGGCCGGTGAACAGCTTCTCGGGCGGCTGGCGCATGCGCCTGCAACTGGCCCGGGCGCTGATGTGCCCCTCCGACCTGCTGCTGCTGGACGAGCCCACCAACCACTTGGACTTGGACGCCCTGGTCTGGCTGGAAGCCTGGCTCAAGCGTTACGCGGGCACCATGATCGTGATCAGCCACGACCGCGAGTTTCTGGATGCCGTGACCAACGTCACCCTGCACATCGACAACGCCCAATTGGTGCGCTACGGCGGCAACTACAGCGCCTTCGAAACCCTGCAGGCCCAGCAGATGGAGCTGCAGGCGGCGGCCTTCTCCAAGCAGCAGGACAAGATTGCCCACCTGCAGAAGTTCATCGACCGCTTCAAGGCCAAGGCCAGCAAGGCAAAGCAGGCGCAAAGCCGGGTCAAGGCCCTGGAGCGCATGGAGAAGATCGCGCCCATCCTGGCCAATGCCGAGTTCACCTTCGAGTTCAAGGAACCGACCAACCTGCCCAACCCCATGCTGGCCATCAGCGATGCGGCCTTCGGCTACCAGACCGACGAGGGCGACAAGTACATCCTCAGCGGCGTCAACCGCTCGGTGCTGGCTGGCCAGCGCATCGGCATCCTGGGCGCCAACGGCCAGGGCAAATCGACCCTGGTCAAGACCATCGCCCGCGAGATGAAGCCTCTGGGCGGCACCGTGACCGAAGGCAAGGGCCTGTCCATCGGCTACTTTGCCCAGCAGGAGCTGGACGTGCTGCGCAGCGGTGAGAACCCCCTGGAGCACATGATCCGCCTGGCCAAGGAGCTGGGTCCGAACGCCCGCGAATCCTCGCGCGAGCAAGACCTGCGCAACTACCTGGGCACCTTCAATTTCAGCGGCGACATGGTCAAGCAGGCCGTGGGCACCATGAGCGGCGGCGAAAAAGCCCGCCTGGTGCTGGCCATGATCGTGTGGCAGCGCCCCAACCTGCTGCTGCTGGACGAACCCACCAACCACCTGGACCTGGCCACCCGCGAGGCCCTGTCGGTGGCCCTCAATGAGTTTGAAGGCACCGTCATGCTGGTCAGCCACGACCGGGCCCTGCTGCGCTCGGTGTGCGACGAGTTCTGGCTGGTGGGCCGTGGCGTGGTCGGCCCCTTCGATGGCGATCTGGACGACTACCAGCGCTACCTGCTCGACGAATCCAAGCGCCTGCGCGAAGTGGCCAAGGAAACCCAGCGCACCCTGGAGGCCGAGGCACAGGCCAGTCAGGCGGCGGCTGCCGAGGCTGCCCGCGCCGCCGAAGCGGCTGCCCAGGCCAGCAAGACCCCGGCCCCGGCCATCGCCTCACGCGATCAGCGCAAGCTCGATGCCCAGGCCCGCCAGGCCCTGGCCGAAAAGACCCGCCCCCTGAAGAAAGAGCTGGAGCAGGTGGACCAGCGCATGGCTCAACTGGGCCAGGACAAGACCACCCTCGAAGAACGCCTGAGCACCCCCCTGCCCCCGGCCGAGATTGCTGAAAGCGGCAAGAAGCTGAAGGCCATCAGCGATGAGCTGGAGCGGCTGGAAGAGCGCTGGCTGGAGTTGAACGAACAAATCGAAACCCTGACGCAGGCGGCCTGAGGCGGGGGTATGGCTTCGGTCGTCGCACAATGGCGCCAGTGACCTGCCTGGAGCCCCCATGCCCGACAAGACCCTGGCCCTGACCCACGGCCAAGCCGACCTGCAGCGCGCCGTGCTGAACAGCCGGCGCTTGCTGAAAAAGCGCGCGCTCTGGGCCGCAGCGGTCGCCGCCCTGCCCGTACCGGGCCTGGATTTCGCGGTGGATGCCGCCTTGCTTTCGCGCCTGATTCCCCAGATCAGCCATGAGTTCGGCCTGTCGGGGGTGCAACTGGACCGCCTGTCGCCGGATCGTCGCGAGCAGGTGCAAAAGGCGGTCGCCGTGGTGGGGTCTTTGCTGATCGGGCGCTTTCTCAGTGCCGAGCTGATGCTGACACTGGCCGCCAAGGCCGGTCTGCGCCTGACCGCAGGCCAGGCCGCCCGCTATGTGCCCATTGCCGGCCAGGCCTTGTCGGCCGCCATGGGCTATGCGGCCGTGCGGGCCCTGGGCGAGCAGCACATCCGCGAATGTGTGCTGGTGAGGCAGGCGCTGCCACCAGCACCTGGATAAGCCGTCAAAGACGGCTGCGGTCAGCTCACCTGGCGCTTATTTGGGGCGGTACAGGGCACAGAGCTTGTGACCGTCCGGATCACGCACATAGGCCAGGTACATCGAGCCCATCTTGCCTTCACGCAGACCCGGTGGGTCTTCGATGGAGATGCCGCCATGGGCCACGGCGGTGTCATGGAACTGCTTGAGCTGTTCCGGCGAGTTGCACTTGAAGCCCAGGGTGAAGCCGTTGGACGCAGTGGCAGGCTGGCCGTCGATGGGCTCACTCAGACCAAAGGTGCTGCCGTCATGGCGGTAGAACAGGCGGGTCTGGCCGGTGGCGTTCACATTGCGCATCGGCTCGCCGGCGCCCAGCACGCCGAGCACCGCGTCATAGAAACGCTTGGACCGTTCGATGTCGTTGCTGCCGAGCATCACGTGGTTCAACATGGGAATCTCCTTTTGGTTTTCACGGGGGTGAGGGATGCTAGCGCAGGAAATCGGCCTGGCCGGGCCCGCTGGAGTCGCCTGCGCGGCAGGCGGCACTGGCCAGGGATCCACCGCCGCTCGGTCCAGCGCCACTCAGTCCAGCGCCGCGTGCACCAGCGTGCGGGTGTAGTCGCTTTGCGGCTGCTCCAGCACCTGGGCCACGGGGCCGGATTCGACCACCTGGCCGTCCTTCATCACCAGCACCTCGTGCGCCATGGCACGGATCACGGCGATGTCGTGGGTGATCAGCAGGTAGCTCAGACCGCGCTCGCGCTGCAGCTGCTGCAGCAATTGCAGCACCTGCTTCTGGATGCTCACATCGAGCGCGCTGGTGGGTTCGTCCAGCACCAGCAGGCGCGGGCCCACGATGAGAGCCCGGGCGATGGCCAGGCGCTGGCGCTGCCCGCCCGAAAATTCATGCGGGTAGCGAGCCAACAGGCCGGGGAACTGCGCCTCGCCCAAGCCCACATCGGCCAGCGCCTGGGCCACGCGGGCACGGCGTTGCGCCACGCTCAGGCCGGGCTCGTGCACCCGCAGGCCTTCGCCCACGATCTCCTCCACCGTGAGCCGGGGCGACAGCGATGAAAACGGGTCTTGGAACACCACCTGCACCTGGCGCCGCAAGGCCCGGTGGGCCGGCGTGTTGCGCGTGCCCAGGCCTTGCCAGCCCTGCTCGCCCGCGGCGCCAAAGCGCAGCGTGCCCTGGCTGGGCAGCAGGCCCAACACGGCTTGGGCCAGGGTGGACTTGCCCGAGCCCGACTCGCCCACCACGCCCAGGGTGCGGCCCTGGGGCAGGCTGAAGCGGGCCCCCTGCACCGCCACGAACTCACCGCGCCCCCACCAGCCGCGCCAACCCGGCAGGGCCACCGGGTAGACCACGCGCAGGGCCTCGGCCTGCAGCTCTGTGGGGGGAGCCGGCTCGGCAGGATCGGCCTCCAGCACATCGCGGCGGGGCAGGCTGTCGAGCAGCTTGCGGGTGTAGGCGTGCTGGGGCTGGGCAAACACCTCGTTGACGGCGCCCTGCTCCACCAGCACGCCGTTTTCCATCACCGCCACCCGGTCGGCAAAGCGGCGCACCATCTGCAGGTCGTGGGTGATCAGCAGCACGGCCATGCCGGTGCGGCGCTGCAAGTCGGCCAGCAGATCCAGGATCTGCGCACGCAAGGTCACGTCCAGCGCCGTGGTGGGCTCGTCGGCCAACAGCAGGCGGGGCTCGGTGGCCAGGGCCATGGCGATCATGGCGCGCTGGCGTTGGCCGCCCGACAACTGGTGCGGGTAGCTGCGGGCCCGCCGTTCCGGCTCGGGGATGCCGGTGTCGGCCAGGGCTTTCACGGCCAGGGGCCAGGCTTGTTGGCGGTTCAGGCCCTTCTTGAGTTGCAGCACCTCCACGATCTGCTCGCCCACCGTGAACAGCGGGTTGAGGGCGGTCATGGGCTCCTGGAAGATCATGGCGATGTCGTCGCCGCGCAGGCCTTGCAGCTCACGCTCGGGCAGGCTCAGCAGGTCGCGCATCGGGGCGCCGGGGGCGGTGTCGCGCAGCAGCACACAGCCCTGGCAGCGGGCATGGGCGGCCAGACGCAGCAGGCTCAGCGCGGTGACCGATTTGCCCGAGCCGGATTCGCCCACCAGGGCCAGTTTCTCGCCTGCGGCCAGGTTGAAGCTGATGCCATGCACCACCTCCTTGCCATCAAAGGCGATGCGCAGGTCCTGCACCTGCAACAGGGGTGCGTCCGTGGTCGGGGTGTTCATGCCTGGGCCTCCGCCTGACGCGGGTCGAGGGCATCACGCAGCGCGTCGCCCATGAAGGTGAGCAGCAGCAGGGTGATCACCAGCACGCCAAAGGTCGACAGCGAGATCCACCAGGCGTCGATGTTGCTTTTGCCCTGGCTCAGCAATTCACCCAGCGAGGGCGTGCCGGGCGGCACCCCCAGGCCCAGAAAATCGAGCGAGGTGAGTGCCAGGATGGCCGCACTCATGCGGAAGGGCAAAAAGGTGACCACCGGGGTCAGGCTGTTGGGCAGGATGTGGCGCCAGATGATCTGGGTGTTCGACACCCCCAGGGCGCGGGCGGCCTTGACGTAGTCGAGCTGCCGGTTGCGCAAGAATTCGGCGCGCACATAGTCCGACAGGCCCATCCAGCCGAACAGGCTGAGCAGCACCAGCAGCAGGGCCACACTGGGCGCGAACACCGCGCTGAAGATGATCAGCAGGTACAGCTCGGGCATGGAGCCCCAGATTTCGATGAAGCGCTGGAAGGCCAGGTCGGTGCGCCCGCCAAAATAGCCCTGCACCGCCCCGGTCAGCACCCCCAGCAGCACCCCCGACACCGTGAGCGCCAGGGCAAACAGCACGCTGACGCGAAAGCCGTAAATCAGCTGGGCCAGCAGGTCACGCCCCCGGTCATCGGTACCCAGCCAGTTGTCGCGGCTGGGGCCGGAGGGGTTGGGCTCCTTGGCGAAGTAGTTCAGGGTCTTGGGGCCGTAGGGGTTGGGCGCAAACACCGCCCAGTTGCCGGGCTGGGCCAGTTGCTGGCGGATGAAGGGGTCGAGGTAATCGGTGGGGGTTTCGAAGTCGCCGCCAAACACCTTCTCGGGGTAGTCGTTCCACATCGGGAAGTAGGTCTGGCCGGCATAGCGCACCACGAGCGGGCGGTCGTTGGAGATCAGCTCGGCGCCCAGGCTCATCAGCACCAGGGCCGCGAACAGCAGCAGGCTCCAGTAGCCCAGGCGGTTGCGCTTGAAGCGCAGCCAGGCGCGGCGCGAGGGGCTGAGGCTGGCAGGCGCAGACACGGTGGGTGATTCAATCGAATTTGACACGGGGGTCCACCCAGACATAAGACAGGTCAGAGATCAGCTTGGTCACCAGGCCGATCAGCGTGAACAGGTACAGCGTGCCCAGCACCACCGGGTAGTCGCGCCGGATCACGCTCTCATAGCTCAGCAGGCCCAGACCATCGAGCGAGAACAGGGTCTCGATCAGCAGCGAGCCGGTGAAGAAGGCGCCCACAAAGGCCGCCGGAAAGCCGGTGATGATGGGGATCAGCGCGTTGCGGAACACGTGCTTCCACAGCACCTGGCGCTCGCTCAGGCCCTTGGCACGGGCGGTGATCACGTACTGCTTGCGGATCTCTTCAAGAAAGGCGTTCTTGGTCAGCATCGCCGTCACGGCAAAACTGCCCAGCACCATGGCCGTCACCGGCAGTGCGATGTGCCACAGGTAGTCGGTGATGCGCGCTGGCCAGGTCAGATCGGCCCAGTTGCTGGAGGTCAGCCCGCGCAGCGGGAACCACTGCAACTGCCCGCCAAAGATCACCAGCAGCGCCACCCCCAGCACAAAGCCCGGAATGGCATAGCCTACCAGGATCAGCAAGGTGGTCACCAGGTCGAAGCGCGAGCCCGCACGCACGGCCTTGGCCACGCCCAAAGGCACGGCCACACCGTAGCTGATGAAAAAGGTCCACAGGCCCAGGCTGGCCGAAACGGGCAGCTTGTCGAGGATCAGCTGCCACACATCCTTGTTCTGGAAAAAGCTCTTGCCCAGGTCGAAGCGGGCAAACTGGCCCAGCATTTGCACAAAGCGTTCGGCTGGCGGCTTGTCAAAGCCGTACAAGGCCTTGATCTGCTCCAGCCGCTTCGGGTCCACCCCCTGGCTGCCCCGGTAGCTGCCGCCGCCCTCGGCGCCACGTTGGGCGCCCGCCTTGGCCTCGGCCAGGTACTGCTCGACCGGCCCCCCGGGCACGAACTGGATCACCGCGAAGGTCAGCAACAGCACCCCGAACAGGGTGGGCACCATCAGCAGCAGGCGTTTGACAATGTAGGCAAGCATGGGTGGGCTGGTGGGTGACGGGGGTCAGGGCTTCTGGGCGGGGTTTCAGGGCGGGTGTCAGGGTTGGGGTGCCGGCGCTGGCCGGGCCCACCAGGTGTCGATCACCCACTCTTCACCCGGCGCATAAGGCGGCATGGTGGCCGGGCCCTGCAGGCGCCAGGCATCAAACACCAGGCGATGGGTGACGGCGGTGTACTGCGGGATCAGGTAGTGGCCATGCATGATCACGCGGTCCAGGGCACGGCAGGCCGAGTGCAGCTCGGCCTCGCTCTTGGCGGCGGTCATGCGGGCGATCAGGGCATCGACCGCCGGGCTCTTGACGCCGGCCATGTTGCCCGAATCCTCGGTGTCGGCGGCCTTGCTGCCGAACAGGTCGGCGTACTCCTGCCCCGGGGTGTGGGTGCCGGGCACGGCCAGGGTGATCAGGTCGAAATCGAACTTCTGGATGCGCTGCAGGTACAGCGCAAAGTCTACCGAGCGGAAGTTGAGCTTGACGCCCAGCTTCTCCAGATTGCGCCCCCAGGAAGCAAAGGTGGCCATCTTGCCTTCACTGCTGTCCAGGTACTCCAGCACCAGGGGCTCGCCCTGGGCATTGCGCAGCGCGCCGTCGCGGTACTGCCAGCCCGCCTCGGCCAGCAGGGCCTGGGCGCGGCGCAGGTTGCCGCGCAGCGACTGCTCGCCATCCGTGCGCGGCGGCTGCGCCATGGGGCCGAACACGGTGGCCGGCAGTTGCGCACGCCAGGGCTCCAGCAAGGCCAGTTCGTCGGGGCCGGGGCTGCCGGTGGCCGCGCAGGCCGTGTTGCCGAACAAACCGGTCACGCGCTGGTAGCTGCCATAGAACAACTGGCGGTTCATCCATTCGAAATCGAGTGCCAGCCCCAGGGCCTGCCGCACGCGGATGTCATCCAGCGGCTTGCGCCGGGTGTTGAGGAAAAAGCTCTGGAAGCCCGAGGGCAGCTGGTGCTTGAACTCGCGCTTGACCAGCTCGCCCGAATCGAAGCGCTTGCCATTGACGCGGCGCGCCCAGTCGCCAGCCGAATAAAAGCGCATCAGGTCGAACTCGCCGGCCTTCAAGGCCTCAAGCCTGGCCGTGTTGTCCTTGTAGATCTTGACGGTGATGCGGTCGAAGTTGTCGCTGCCGCGCTTGACGTTGAGGTCGCGCGCCCAGTACTGCGGGTCGCGCACATAGCTGATGTCCTTGCCGAAGCGCACCGGGCCGATGCGGTAGGGGCCGCTGCCGATGGGGATGTCGGTCACCACCTCGCTGAAGCGCTTGCCGGCCCCCCATTGGTGGCTGAACACCGGCAGGCTTCCCACGGTCAGGGGCAGTTCGCGGTTGGGCTTCTTGAAGCGGTAGCGCACGGTGCGCTCGCCCAGCACGTCCAGGCCGGCCACGTCTTCGAGCGTGGTCTTGTAGGCGGGCGAGGTGTCCGGGCCCATCAGCATGTCGTAGCTGTACTTCACGTCGCGGGCCAGCACCGGGTCACCGTTGTGGAAGCGGGCCTCGGGGCGCAGCTCAAAAGTGGCGCTCAAGCCATCCGCGGCCACGCTCACATCGCCGGCCAGCAGGCCATAGCCCGTGCCCACCTCGTCCATCGCGCCGGTGAGCAGGCTGTCGAACATCAGCGCACTCAGGTAGGCCGGGGCCGAGCCTTTGAGGGTGAAGGGGTTGTACTTGTCGAAGGTGGAGGCGCGGCTGTTGCTGACCAGGCGCAGCTCGCCGCCCTTGGGCGCCTGGGGGTTGACGTAGTCGAAATGCGCAAAGCCGGCCGGGTACTTGGGTTGGCCCCACAGGGCGTAGGCCTGGCCGGCCCCGGCCGGGAAAGCACTCAACGCCGAAGCGGCAAGCAGGAAGCAAAAGCTCAAAGCACGCATGAGACAATTCTGCCCTAGTCCGGGTGCTGCTTCAGGCAACCGGGCCTCTGCCGGCGCCACCGCCACCAGGGGCCTGCCGAGCCGCCCCGGCCCATGAACCCCGCCCGGCACCGCTGCCCGGGCCCCGATCTGGAGAACAAAAATGGGATTTCTCACCGGCAAGAAACTGCTGATCACCGGCGTTCTGTCCAACCGTTCGATCGCCTATGGCATTGCCAAGGCCTGCCATGCCCAAGGGGCTGAACTGGCATTCAGCTATGTGGGCGAGCGCTTCAAGGACCGCATCACCGAATTTGCCGCCGACTTCGGCTCGAACCTGGTGTTCGACTGCGACGTGGCCGACGACGCCCAGATCGACAAGCTGTTCACCGACCTGTCTGCCCACTGGCCCCAATTCGACGGCTTTGTGCACGCCATCGGCTTTGCCCCGCGTGAGGCGATTGCCGGCGACTTTCTCGATGGCCTGAGCCGCGAAGCCTTCCGCATCGCGCACGACATCAGCGCCTACAGCTTCCCGGCCATGGCCAAGGCCGCCCTGCCCTACCTGAACGACAAGTCGTCGGTGCTGACCCTGAGCTACCTGGGCGCCCTGCGCACGGTGCCCAACTACAACACCATGGGCCTGGCCAAGGCCAGCCTGGAAGCCTCGGTGCGCTACCTGGCCGAGTCGCTGGGCAGCCAGAACCGTGGCCTGCGCGCCAACGGCATCTCGGCCGGCCCGATCAAGACCTTGGCCGCCAGCGGCATCAAGGGCTTTGGCAAGATCCTGTCGGTGGTGGCCGAGAACTCGCCGATCCGCCGCAACGTGACCATTGACGACGTGGGCAATGTGGCCGCTTTCCTGCTGAGCGACCTGGCAGCCGGTGTGAGCGCCGAAATCACCTATGTGGACGGTGGTTTCAGCCAGGTGGTCGGCGGTATCGCCGAGCCCGCCGTGGCCGGCTGAGCGCCAAAATCCAAGGCGGCCCCAGCGCCGCTCTGCCGCGCCCGGGCAGAAGCCCACCGCGCCCGTGCCCTGCCGGCACCGGTGCGGTGCCGATCGACACGGATCCCTTCGCACCGGACGCTGCCATGCCCTCTGCCTCTTTCCTCCCCCCAGCCTGCGGCCCTGCCGCTGTCTCACGCCATCCGGCCCGACGCCAGACTTTGCTGGCACTCGCAGCGCTGGGCTCGATGGCCCCGCAGGCCCGGGCTCTGAGCCCGCAACCGGCCCCCGGGCCGCTCATGAAGGCGGGCCGCTACCAGGCAGGCCAGCCGGTGGACGGCTTTCTCGTCAGCGAAAAACTCGACGGTGTGCGAGCGCGCTGGGACGGCCAACAACTCTGGACCCGCAGCGGCCGCCGCATTCTTGCACCGGCCGACTTCACGGCGGGCTGGCCCTCCCTGCCCCTGGATGGCGAGTTGTGGGCCGGCCGGGGCCAGTTTCTGCGCGCCGTGGCCGCCGTGCGCGAGGGCGCAGGCAGCGAGGCCTGGGCCGGTCTGCGCCTGATGGTGTTCGACACCCCCGACCCGGTGCGGCCCTTTGGCGGCCCGAACGGTCGTCTGGCCTTGTTGCAGGAGACGCTGACTGCGCCGCGCGCGTCGGCGCCGACGGGGCTCCAGGCCCTGCCCCAGCACCCGGTGAGTTCGAGCGCCGATCTGCAATCCTGGCTGGACGAGGTGGTGGCCGCCGGCGGTGAGGGCTTGATGCTGCACCGCGCCAGCAATCTGTACCGCTCGGGCCGCTCCAACGACCTGCTGAAGTACAAGCCCTTTCTGGATGCCGAAGCCCGCGTGGTGCAGATCCTGCCCGGCAAAGGCCAGTGGCAGGGCCTGGCCGGCGCCTTGCTGGTGCAGACCACCGACGGCCACCGTCTGCGCCTGGGCAGCGGCCTGTCGGAGGCCCAGCGGCGTGAGCCGCCGCCTGTGGGCAGTTGGGTCAGTTTTCGCTACCAGGGCCTGCACCCGGGCGGCATGCCGCGCTTTGCCAGCTTTGTGCGCGTGATCCCCGACATCGACCTCTGACGCGCCCCGCCATGCAAAAGGCCCTGGCCTCCATCTCGGAGGCCAGGGCCTTTTTCAGATGCGGCGCGGCCGCCTGGCCTCAGGCGCCTTCCTTGACGCAGTCGGCAAAGTAACGCACGTGGCCGCTGGCGTCTTCTTCCTCGACCAGACCGTGGATGTCGGTCTCGAAGCCCGGGCACTGGGCGTTGAACTCGCGCGAGAACTTGAGGTAGTCGACGATCTTCTTGTTGAACACTTCGCCCGGGATCAGCAGCGGGATGCCCGGCGGATAAGGCGTGACCAGGCTGGTGGTGATGCGGCCTTCGAGGTGGTCGATCTCCACGCGCTCGGTCTTGCGCTGGGCGATGTAGGCGAAAGCGTCCGAGGGCTTCATGGCCGGGGTCAGGTCGCTGAGGTACATCTCGGTGGTCAGGCGGGCGATGTCGTACTTGGCGTAGAGCTCGTGCACGTGCTGGCACAGATCGCGCAGGCCCATGCGCTCGTAGCGGCGGTTCTTCTGGCAGAACTCGGGCAGGATGCGCCACATCGGCTGGTTCTTCTCGTAGTCGTCCTTGAACTGCTGCAGCGCGGTCAGCAGCGAGTTCCAGCGGCCCTTGGTGATGCCGATGGTGAACATGATGAAGAAGCTGTACAGGCCGGTCTTCTCGACGATCACGCCATGCTCGGCCAGGAACTTGGTCACGATGCTGGCCGGGATGCCGGTCTTGGCGAACTTGCCGTTCAGATCCAGGCCGGGCGTGACGATGGTCGACTTGATGGGGTCGAGCATGTTGAAGCCGTCGGCCAGCTTGCCGAAACCGTGCCACTTGGTGGACTTGGCGTCGGCCTTGATGATCCAGTCGGTGGCGCGGCCGATGCCGTCGTCCACCAGCTTGTCGGGGCCCCAGACCTTGAACCACCAGTCCTTGCCGTACTCGTCATCGACCTTGCGCATGGCGCGGCGGAAGTCGAGCGCTTCGGCAATGCTTTCTTCCACCAGTGCGGTGCCGCCGGGCGGCTCCATCATGGCGGCGGCCACATCGCAGCTGGCGATGATGCTGTACTGAGGGCTGGTGCTGGTGTGCATCAGGTAGGCCTCATTGAACAGGTGGCGATCCAGCTTGGTGTTCTGCGAGTCCTGCACCAGCACGTGGCTGGCCTGGCTGATGCCGGCCAGCAGCTTGTGGATGGACTGGGTGGCATAGACCACGCTTTCCTTCGGGCGCGCGCGCTTCTTGCCCATGGCGTGGTAGGGGCCGTAGAAGGGGTGGAAGGCCGCGTGGGGCAACCAGGCCTCGTCAAAGTGCATGTTCTCGACGTAGCCGTCGAGCATGCCCTTGATGGTCTCGGTGTTGTACAGCACGCCGTCGTAGGTCGACTGGGTGATGGTCAGGATGCGCGGCTTGACCTTCTTGGCGTCCACGCCCTTGAGCAAGGGGTTGGCCTTGATCTTGGCCTGGATGGACTCTTTGGTGAACTCGCTTTGCGGGATCGGGCCGATGATGCCGAAGTGGTTGCGCGTCGGCTTCAGGAACACCGGGATGGCCCCGGTCATGATGATCGAGTGCAGGATGGACTTGTGGCAGTTGCGGTCCACCACCACCACATCGCCGGGCGCCACGGTGTGGTGCCACACCATCTTGTTGCTGGTGCTGGTGCCGTTGGTCACAAAGAAGCAGTGGTCAGCATTGAAGATGCGGGCCGCATTGCGCTCGCTCTCGCCGATGGCGCCGTTGTGGTCCAGCAACTGGCCCAGTTCTTCCACCGCATTGCACACGTCGGCGCGCAGCATGTTCTCGCCGAAGAACTGATGGAACATCTGGCCCACCGGGCTCTTCAGGAAAGCCACGCCACCCGAGTGCCCCGGGCAGTGCCAGGAGTAGGAGCCGTCTTCGGCGTAGTCGAGCAAGGCCTTGAAGAACGGGGGCTGCACGCCCTCCAGGTAGCTCTTGGCCTCACGGATGATGTGGCGTGCCACGAATTCGGGGGTGTCCTCGAACATGTGGATGAAGCCATGCAGTTCGCGCAGGATGTCGTTGGGCAGGTGGCGCGAGGTCTTGGTTTCGCCATAGATGTAGATCGGCACATCGAGGTTCTTGCGACGCACCTCGTCGATGAAGCTGCGCAGATTGACCACGGCCGGGTCCAGGTCGGGGCCTGGCGTGAACTCTTCGTCGTCGATCGACAAGATGAAGGCACTGGCCCGGCTCTGCTGCTGGGCGAACTGGCTCAGATCGCCGTAGCTGGTCACCCCCAGCACCTCGAATCCCTCGGACTCGATCGCCTGCGCCAGGGCGCGGATGCCCAGGCCCGAGGTGTTTTCAGAGCGGAAGTCCTCATCGATGATGACAATGGGGAAGCGAAATTTCATGCAGACCTCCGGGAGCGGGGATGGGGGCTAAAAAGGACGTGGATCACGGAAACAGGCGCGAAGTGTAAGGAATATTGAGGTCGCCCTTTTGACACCCCCTGTTTTTCACCCAGAATGTGGTGTCAGCAAGACAGCCTCATGGCTGGCCTGGGAGAAGAAATCATGACCCCGATCACCCTGTGGTGGATTCTGGCCGGTGCGGCCATCGTGGCCGAACTGTTGACCGGCACGCTCTACCTGTTGCTGCTGGCCGCCGGCCTGGCCACTGGGGCCCTGGCAGCCCTGCTGGGCGCCAGCACCACCGGCCAGCTGCTGCTGGCCTCGGCCGTGGCAGGCGCGCTGATGCTCGCCTGGCACCTGTGGCGCCGCCAGCACCCCAAGGACCGCCCCGCCAGTCAGAACCCCGACGTGAACCTCGACCTGGGCCAGACCGTGCAGGTGGCGCAGTGGCAGGCCGATGGCAGCGCCACCGCCCATTACCGCGGCGCACAATGGGCCGTGCAGTTGCAGGCCGGGCAAAGCGCCCGCCCCGGGCCGCAGCGCATCGTCGAGGTGCTGGGCAGCCGCCTGATCGTTGCCCCCGTCTGAGGCGTCAACGCCACCCTGCTCTTCCAGCATCGCCTTCCACCACCCCAGGGAACCCCATGGAATTCGCCCTCGTCGTCGCCGTCATCATGGTCATCTTCATTGCCCGCTCGATCAAGATCGTGCCCCAGCAACATGCCTGGGTGGTCGAACGCCTGGGGCGCTACCACAGCACCCTCACACCCGGCCCCAAGCTGCTGATCCCCTTCGTGGACAACGTGGCCTACCGCCACAGCCTGAAAGAGATCCCGCTCGATGTGCCCAGCCAGATATGCATCACCCGCGACAACACCCAGCTGCAGGTGGACGGCATCCTGTACTTCCAGGTCACCGATCCGATGCGGGCCAGCTATGGCTCGTCCAACTACATCATGGCGGTCACGCAACTGGCCCAGACCTCGCTGCGCAGCGTGATCGGCAAGCTGGAGCTGGACAAGACCTTCGAGGAGCGCGACATCATCAACGCCCAGGTGGTGGCCGCCATCGACGAGGCGGCCCTGAACTGGGGCGTGAAGGTGCTGCGCTACGAGATCAAGGACCTGACCCCGCCCAAGGAGATCCTGCATGCCATGCAGGCCCAGATCACGGCCGAACGCGAAAAGCGGGCCTTGATTGCCGCCTCGGAAGGCCGCCGGCAAGAGCAGATCAACATCGCCACCGGCGAGCGCGAGGCCTTCATCGCGCGCTCGGAGGGCGAAAAACAGGCTGCCATCAACAAGGCCCAGGGCGAGGCCGCCTCCATCACGGCGGTGGCCGACGCCACGGCCCAGGCCATCGAACGCATCGCCACCGCGATCCGCCAGCCCGGGGGCGAACAGGCCGTGCAGCTGAAGGTGGCCGAGCGGGCCGTGGATGCCTACAGCCGCGTGGCCACCGACGCCACCACCACCCTGATCGTGCCCAGCCACATGGGCGAGCTGGCCAGCCTGATCGGCTCGGCCATGGCCCTGGTCAAACAGAACAAGGGCTGAGCGCCTCCAGATTGGGCTGGCCGCGTGTGGACGGCTGCGGCGGGTTTTCCCCGCCGTCACTGAACAAACCTGTGGACAAGCCGTGCCCTTTGGCTTAAAAGCACACGCAAGTGATTGATTTGATTGAACTTGGCTTGCACTGCCTGTTTTCAAGGCAGTGGTGTGACAGCCACCGGTTCTTGCCGCCCTCGGGCCTTGAACGAGAGCCAGAACAGCACGACGGCCACGGCGGAGAAGGTCCAGTAGTCGGTCGGGGCCCACCACCACCAGTGCTTTTGCCAGGGCACGTTCTGCGGATCGAAGCGGGCCAGCCCGAAGTCGGGGTTGAGCACGAACCACAGAAAATCTTCCATCACCCAGAACTGCATGATGCAGGCCAGTGCCCGGGCCTGCAGGCGCCACGACCAGGTCTGGAAGAAGGCCAGCGGAAAGTGGAACATCAGCACCATGAAGGAGAAGATCCAGGCGTGGTAGCCCGTCATGGCCCGCCCGCCCCAGAAGATGTCGAGCAGCCAGTGCTGTTCGATGCGCCAGGTGGGCAAGGCCGCCGCCCAGCCCGCGCCGCCTTCGATCTGGATCTCGACCTGGGCAAAGAAGAAGGCCAGCACGGCCACCCAGGCCACGGTGAGCAGGGGGCGCTCGGCGCTGGGGCCTGTTGGCACGGCAGGGGCCCTCATGCCAGCACCCTGGCCAGCACCCGCTGCGCGGCATCGGGCCGGCCCAGCGCGCGGCTGCGCTCGCGCATGGCGGCCAACAGCGCCGGCTGATCGAGCAGACGCCGCACCCGGTACTCCAGCGTCACCCCGTCAAAGGCCTTGAGTGCCACCCCCTGCTCCAGCAGGTAGTCGGCATTGCGCTCCTCCTGACCCGGGATGGGCGAGTTGACGATCATCGGCAGGCCCATGGCCATGCATTCGGAGGTGGTCAGACCACCGGGTTTGGTGATCACCAGATCGGCACAGGCCATCAAACGCTCCACGAAACCCGTGAACCCTTGCGGAAACAGCCGCCCCGGGTGCTCCAGGGCCAAGGCCTGCAGGCTGGCCAGGGCCTGTTGGTTGCGACCGGCCAGCACCAGCAACTGAAAGCGTTGCTCCAGGCGCATCAGGCGCTGGGCAATCGTCTCCAGGCTGCCCACCCCGGCCCCGCCGCCCATCAGCAGCACCGTGGACTGGGCCGGGTCCAGGCCGTACTCGGCCGCACAGACCGAGCGGCTCAAGGCCTGACCGAAGGCCGGCATGATGGGGATGCCCGTGACCTCGATGTTGCGCGCCTCAATGCCCTGGGCCTGCATGCGAAAAGCCACCTCGTCGTTGGCGGCAAAGTAGCCCGCCATGCCCTGGTGCACCCACAGGCGGTGCAGGTCGAAGTCGGTCACCTGCACCCACACCGGGCACGACAGCTCGCCCAGGTGGATCTGGCGCGCCAGCATCTCGGCCGGCAGAAAATGGGTGCAGATGATGGCATCGGGCTGCAGGGCCCGGATCTGGCGGCGCAAGGCCCGCGCGTTCATGCGCTCCAGGGCGCGGCGCAGGCGCTCCAGCGAGCTGTCGGCCTTGGCCTCATGGGTGTGGTTGTACAGATAGCCCCAGAGCGTGGGCGCCTTGTCGACCAGCTTGACATAGAAGTCGGTGTAGACCTTGCGAAAGCCGGCCGTCACGAAGTCCATCGCATCCAGGTGCACCACCTCGGCCACCTCGGGGTGCTGCAGGGCACAGGCCCGGATCGCCTCGGCGGCCCGCACATGGCCCATGCCGGCTGACACGCTCATGATCAACAGTTTCTTGGCAGGCATGGTTGGCCAGAGTTCAGGAGGGGGCTCAGGGCAGGTGGACGAATCGGTCGATCCTGAAGCCTAGAGCCGCCACATGACAACAGCATTTCTCCTTGCGTCTGCCCAAAGGCCACAGCAGACAACCGGCCGGGTTCAGCCTCTCGCATACCCCAGCGCAGGCCCGGCCCCCTCCAGCCGGAATACGGCCACCAAATCGGCCAGATGTTCGGCCTGGCGCTTGAGGGCTTCGGTCGCCGCTGCCGCCTGCTCGACCAGGGCGGCGTTCTGCTGCGTCACCGAATCCATCTGGGCGATCGCCTGGTTGATCTGCTCGATGCCCAGGGTCTGCTCCTGGCTGGCTGAGGCGATGTGGGCCACGATGTCGGCCACCTGGCGCACGCCGGACTCGACCTGGGCCATGGTGCTGCCGGCGCCCTCCACCAGGCGATGGCCCTGGTCCACATGGTCGACCGAGGCGGAGATCAGGCCCTTGATCTCCTTGGCTGATTGGGCGCTGCGCTGAGCCAGCACACGAACCTCGCCAGCCACCACGGCAAAGCCGCGCCCCTGCTCGCCCGCACGGGCCGCCTCGACCGCGGCATTGAGCGCCAGGATGTTGGTCTGGAAGGCAATGCCGTCGATCACACCGATGATGTCCACGATGCGCCCTGACGAGGCATGGATCTGGCCCATGGTCTGCACCACCTGCCCCACCGCCTGCCCGCCCGCCGTGGCGCGCTCCGACGTGGCCTGCACCAACTGCTTGGCCTGGCGGGCGTTGTCGGCGTTCTGCCGCACGGTGCTGGTGATTTCTTCCATCGAAGCGGCCGTCTGCTCCAGGGCACTGGCCTGCGACTCGGTGCGCCCGGAAAGGTCCAGATTGCCCTGGGCGATTTCGCTTGAGGCGTGCAGCATCGCGTGGGTGCCCTGACGCACCTGGTTCACGATGTCGCGCAGGCGTTCGTTCATGGTGCCCAGTGCGTTGAGCAACTGCCCGACCTCATCGTTGCGCTCGCTGCTGATCTGCCTGCGCAGATCGCCTGCGGCCACAAGATGGGCCACCTCGACCGCCTGAGACAAGGGTTGGGTGATGCTGCGCGTGATGAGAACCGCCAGGGCCGCCGCCAGCAGCACCGCCAGAAATCCCAACACCAACATCTGATTGCGCCCACTGCGGTTGTTGCCTTCGATCAGGACTGCTGTTTCGTCGATGGCCCGGCGCTGCTGGTCCAGCAAGGTCTGCAGGCTAGCCAGGTAATTGGTGCCGGCTGGTTGGAAATCCTGCTGGAACAGACGCTCGACCTCTTCGGCCTGCCCCGCCGTCTTGCTGGCCGTGATGGCGTCCCGGGCTTTCACATAGGCCACGCGATGCACCAGCAACTGCTTGAACGCGGCCTGCTCGTCAGCGGTTTCCAGCAGGCCCTCCAGGTCTTTCTGCTGCTGCGACGAGACCTTGGAGGCGTCCTGGTTCTCCTGGGCAAAGAAAGCGGCCAGGGCGGGATCGGCGCTTTTCACCACGGCAGTGGTTCTGCGCACACTGGTGTGGATGGTGCGGTACCAATCAGACACCAGGCGCTCCTTGGCCAGGGGGCGCTCCATCATCTGGTGCGTCTGTGAGGCGATGTCCTGCAGGCGCCACACCCCCACGATGAGCATGACCACCATCATGAGAATGAGTGCCGCGAAAGCCAGAGCCAAACGGGCTCCAATGCGTAGCCTCTGAAACACGCTCATTTCGGTTCCTTCACAGATGGATCACCAATCGCTGGCCCGGACGCACAACTGGTCACATAAGTGACACTTTGTCCAGTATAGGGTTAACAAATGACGTCCGAAAGTCGCAAAAAGCGCATGTGAGCCCCCTGATGCCCGCGCATGGCGAGGCATTTCAAGGCCCTGGCCCCACGACGGGATAGGGAGCCGCCCCCTCGGAACCGACCCGCCACTGCCCAATGACCGCCTCGACATCGTCAATGCCCTGGATGGCCTGTTCGATCGCCCGGCCCTGCGCCTCAGAGCCCACGCAGCCCAGCACGAACACCCAACGGCGCTGACCGAGAACCCAGAGGCTGGTGCCCACAAAACGCTCGTCCTGCTGCGCGAACAAACGCACCCTGAGAATGATCTCGGCGTCGTACAGATAGGCATTGGGCAGGCGGCAACGGCCCGACCGATAGCAGCTGGTGCCACGCTCCGCGCGCCAGTGCGCCGACTCGCGGGCCTGGGCCGGGGTCTCCAAGGGCACGGCCGGCGCAGGGCAGCCTGCGATCCCCTCGCTGATCTGTAAAAAAGGGTCGTCGGCGTGCCGGGTCTGCTGCGCGTCCACAGGCCCAAGCCCAAGCCCAAGCATGCCGGCCAGGCACAGCAAGCCCCCTAGGCGTCGCCCCTTTGCGTTGAACACCGCCCGGCGCGAAGCCAACCCCACCTGCGCCATCAGAGTCCCCCCCATGTCTTTTCCTTCTCGGTCAACACGCTTGGCCTGGCCCTTGGAGCGCCCACCAGGACGCCAGCGGGCGGGCCGTGGCTGCGCAAGGCCCTCTTCGATCGGGGTGCATCAACCTGGGATGCCTGAGCGACGTCAGCCCCACTTGTGTTTGTCAATATTGAACAATGATTCAATAACATCTACTTACAATCAGAAAGCCCATCTTTGCACCGCAGACACCAGTCTGCCCATCAGGAGCCTCGCATGATCCGTCGCCCGTCCCTCAAGACCCTGTCCGCCAGCCTGCTGGCCCTCGCAGCCTTCGCGGCACACGCCTCCGATGCAGCACCCCACTGGGGCTACGCGGGTCATCATGGCGCCGCGCATTGGGCGGAGATGGACCCGGCATTTGAAACCTGTGCCAAGGGTTCGCGCCAGAGCCCCATCGACATCAGCAGCACGGTCAAGGAAGCCTTGCCGGCGCTCGAATTCCAGTACGGCAGCGCGGCACCAACCCTGGTGAACAACGGTCACACGGTGCAAGTGAACGTGCCCGCCGGCAGCAAGCTGACCGTGGGCGATAAGAGCTATGAATTGCTGCAATTCCATTTCCACACCCCCAGCGAAGAGACCTTGAAGGGGCGCCACACCGCGATGGTGGCCCACTTCGTGCACAAAAGCACGGCGGGCGAGCTGGGTGTGGTGGGTGTGCTGATCCAGCCCGGCGTGCCCAACAAGGCTTTCGAGCCGGTGTTTGCCCACCTGCCGCGCCCGGGCGAGAAGATCACCGTCGAAGCGCTGGAAATCAAGCTGGCGGACATGCTGCCCGCCAACCTGGGCTACTACGCCTTTGAAGGCTCGCTGACGACCCCGCCTTGCTCTGAAGGGGTCAACTGGATGGTGCTCAAACAACCCATCACCTTGGCACCGGCTCAGATCAAGGCCTTCCGCCGTCTGTTCCCGGCCAATGCCCGGCCCGTGCAGCCCCTGCAGGGTCGGGTGGTGCGCGAAAGCCTCTGAACCACGGTCCCCACCCACGAGGCGACGGCATGGGGGGGCAGATCCCTCCTGGCCTGACACCTCGCATGGCGCCATGAACTGAGCGCAATCCGGTACAAGACGCCGGGCCCCGTGGCACCTATTCTTGCCTCGGGCCCGCCGCACGTTGCGGGGGCCAGACCGGAACCCCAAGACACCCGATGCCTACAACAGACCTGCGCCAGCTTGCGGCCGCGCACCCGCAAGCTTGGCGCTCCCACATCGTCGCGCGGCTGGGCCACAGCCAGCTCAAGGTGCTGCGCATGGACGGCCAGCCCGCCGAAGAAGAGACCCACCCCTACGACGAAGCCTTTGTGGTGCTGGCAGGCGAGCTCCGGTTGGTGGTTGCAGGGCAGGCCCTGCATGTGCAGGCCGGCGAGCTGTACACGGTGGCTGCCGGCATTCCCCATGCGGTGGCCGAAGGCAGCTGGGGCACCCTGCTCATCGTCGACACGCCTGCCTGAGCCCCTCTGGTGGCAGCGATGCCCCTCAAAGAACTCAGGACAAGGCCTGCACCAATGCATCGACCAGAGCGGCAGTTTCTGCCACGCAGGCCTGGGCGATCGGCTCGGGCCAGGCGCTTTGCAGCACCAGCACCGTGCGCGAGGCCGGGTGGATGTGGATCTGTTGGCCAAAAATACCCAGTGCCGCAAACAGCCCGGCACCGCGCTGACCGGGCGCGGGGGGCGGATCGCCAAAGGTCCACCATTGGTAGCCATAGCCCCGGGGGGCATAGCGGGGGATCTGCCCGGGGCGCAGGTGGGGGTGGCTGAGCACGTCGGTCGAGTCGCTCACCCAATCCGGCGGCAGGACATGTTGACCGTCGATCACGCCCTGGTTCAGCACGAACTGCCCAAAGCGCCCGACGTCGCGCAATGTGGCATTCAGACCGCTGCCGGCGAACTCCAGCCCCTCTGGCGCATCGAGTTGCCACAGCGCGTCGCACTCCATGCCCAGTGGGGCCCACAGCCTGTCCGACAGATAGTCGCTGAGCGGGCGACCCACGGCGGCGGCCAGAATCTCGCCCACCAGGTAGGTTTCACCGGTGCTGTAGTTGAAGCGCGTGCCGGGTTCGGCCACCCGCGGCAGAGCGGCCATGAACTCCAGCACCCGTCCCTTCTGGCCGGCCGCCTGGGCGGCCAGCATGCGCCGGCGCTCGGATTGGGGGTCGAGGTAATCCTCGTTCCAGCCCACACCGGAGCTCATCTGCAGCACCTGGCGGATGTTGACCTGCTCGTAGGCCGAGCCCAGGAGCTTGGGCACAAGGTCGGTCACGGGCTGGTCCAGGCTCTGGATCAGGCCCTCGTGCAGGGCCATGCCCAGCAACACCGAAGAGACCGACTTGGCCACAGAAAACGAGGGCCATCGGCTTTGCGCATCGCGGCCCGCGGCATAGCGCTCCAGCCGCACCCGCCCATCCTGCAGCAGCAACAGACCGGTGCAGCGGTTGCGCTGCATGAACGCCTCTATGCCCCGGGTCTGCCCCTCATGGCGGTAGTGGAGCGACAAGGCAGGCCCCTGTGGCAGCGGCCGCACCTCGGGGCCACGGCGGACGCGGCGGGTGGGGTAGACGCGCTCCATCTGCCGGTAGCTGTTGAGCTGGACGTCTTCGGACCAGGTCATCATCTCTTCAAAACGGCCTATCGAGGGTGCTGCACCGGGCTCGTCAGAACCCCGGAGCCCGCAATCATCAGAAACAGTGCGCATGGGTGTCGTCTCAAGCAGCAGATGAAGAAGGCCCGATCATCCATCGGTGAATTCGATGATTCAAGCGCAAAATAATCATCCAATTTTTGCAAAATCCTCATAAAAGGACCTTTGAGCATGGAAAGCCGCAAGCTGCAGCACTTTCTGGCGGTGTGCGAGCAGGGCTCGATGCAGCGGGCGGCCGAGCATTGCCACCTGACCCAGTCGGCCCTGAGCCGCAGCCTGGCCGCGCTGGCCCAGGAATTGGGCGTGCCCTTGTTCGATGGCGGCAAACGCCGCCTGCAACCCAGCCGCTTCGGCCTGGCCCTGCTGTCCAGAGCCCAACGCCTGTTGGATGAGGAGCGTGAACTCAAGCGCGAGCTGGCCCTGATGAATGCCGGGCAGGCTGGCGACTGCGCCATCGGCTTCAGCCCGACCCCGGCCGAGCTGGGCATGGCCCACTGCCTGGCCTGGCTGGCCGAGCAGGCACCGCAGGTGCGCGCCCGCATGGCCGTCGGCAGAACCGACGCCTTGCTCGAAGACCTGCGCCGGCATGTGCTGGACCTGGCGGTGGTGGACGCCAGCGCCATCCGCGACACCGATGGCCTCAGCATGGAGTTGTTGCCTCCGCTGGAGGGGGGCTTCGTGTGCCGCGCCCAGCATCCGCTGAGCGCCCTGCCCCAGCCCAGCCTGGCTGACCTGCGCCCTTATGCCGTGGCCTGCTCTCCTTTGAGCGAGGCGTTTGAACGCGAGATCAGCCAATCCCTCGGCAAATTGCAGCCCAGCGGCCACTGGCCGAGCTTGCAGGCCGACAACTACCAGTCGCTCAAAAGTGCCACCCTGGTCTCCGACATGGTGCTGCTGGTGGCCCATGCGGTGGTGCGGGCCGAGCTGGACGACGGGCGGCTGATCGCCCTGCCCCGCCACGCGCTGCCCACCCCCGTTGGCCGCTATGCCTTGGTGCGCACCACGCACCGGGTTCAACTGCCGGTGATGGCGCCGTTGTGTGACGTGCTGCGCCAGCGACTGGCCCAGGCCTGAACCGAGGACGAAGGCCAGACGCTGGCAGCCACCTCAGGCGCGGCAACCCAAGCAACCGATCAGATCGGCACGCCCAGAATCAACTTGATGACCGTTCTGTCGCTGTTGGCCACGGCTGAGCCATAGGAACGCCCCACCCCCAGGTCGACATCCCACCCACCCAGGTTGAAGTCGGCCACCACAAAGTTGCTGGTGGTGTGGGGCGATGCCACTGCCGCATTGCGATGCAAGAGGCCCAGGGTGTCGTAGCGTTCTAGGCCCAGGCGCAGGTCACCGTGATCCTCGCCTGTCACCTGGTAGCTGAGTTTGTAGTCCAGCTCGGTCGACGAGGACTGCTGGGGATGGCTTCGGAAAGACCCATTGAGGTTGAAATTGACCCCCGCCAGCCAGGGCCCCTGGCGGTAGGTTTCAATGAACTTCAGCTGGGTGGAGCTCTCATCGGGATCAAAGCGCTGGGCCAGGTGCCCCACTTCCCAGTTGACGGCGAAATACCAGGGCGAATCGGCTGAAGGCGCACGGGGCCGCCATTTGAGCCGAACCTTGGCCCCATCGGTGACGGGGTGCCCATGCGAGATGTCCGGGGCCCCCGAACTCAGAACATACAGGCCGGCCTCCCAGTGGCTGTTGATGCCGTAACTCAGTTCAGGGGTGAGTCGCCACTGGCGGAAGGTGGTTGAACCGGGCTGGGCCGAGGGCACCAGGTTGGTGTGCAGATCCAGGCCGAACTGACCCGGCTCGGCAAACTCATCGAGGTAGACCTGGATCTCCTCCGGGGCCGCCTGGCACAGCCCAGCGCCCATCGCGGCCAGGGTGACCCACATCCATTTCGCCAGGGTGGAAAGTTGCAGGCTCATACAGCAGGGCCCTACATCAGAAAGAAAACACAAACCATCCGGCAAGGCCCGGACCCGTTGGAGCAAGCCATCAGCGCACCCCTGGGACAGCATGCCTCAAGCGGCAAATCCGAGAGGCCTGCTGGGATTCCACGCTGAACCCTTGCCATCGGCAAGCCGTCCCATCGGAAACCGGCCCTCACGTAAAGTAGGGGCTCATCCGCAGTCACACGCCGCCAGGCGCACCCACATGCCCTTAGACCTCCAGCGCGAAGCACGCCAACAGGCCGTCACCTCCATCGAGCGTTACTTTCAGGCTCACCACGACGAGCGCATCGGCAACATCGCCGCGGGCGCACTACTGGGGTTTTTTCTCGAAGAGATCGGCCCCTTGATCTACAACCAGGCCGTGAGCGATGTGCAAGAGCGCCTCCAGCACCGGGTCAGCGAGATCGACCTGGAGGTGCATGAAGAGCCCTTTGCGTATTGGCAGAAGTTCGATCGCCCACGAAAAAAATGATCAGGCCGCAGCGCCCTTGGCTTTCACCACCCCTTTGTAAAGCAAGCCGGTGGCCACCAGGCCGCAGGCCCCGGCAAACGACATCCAGTAGCCCGGCGAGGCCTTGTCACCGGTCGCTTCGATCAACCAGGTCGAGATCAAGGGCGTGAAGCCGCCAAAAATGGCCGTGGCCAGGCTGTAGGCCAGAGAAAAACCGACCGTGCGCACATGGGCGGGCATCACCTCCGTCAAGGCCACCACGGCGGCCCCGTTGTAGCAGGCGTACAGGATGGACAGCCAGATCTCCACCACCAGCATGTTCTGAAAGCTCGGCACCGTGACCAGCCAGGCCAGGCTCGGGTAGGCCGTGAGCATGGCCAGCAGCGAGAACACGGCCAAGACCGGCGCGCGCCCGATGCGGTCGGACACCGCCCCCATCACCGGCAGCAGGATGAAATTGGACAGCCCCACGCAGAAGGTCACCAGCAGGCTGTCCGTCGAGGACAGCTTGAGCACCGACTTGCCGAAGGTGGGTGTGTAGACCGTGATCAGGTAGAACGACACGGTGGTCATCACCACCAGCATCATGCAGGCGAGGATCAAGGGGAAATTCTGCAGAATCGACTGCATGATTTCACGCAGGCTGGGATGGTGCTTGCGTGCCGCGAAGGCCTCGGTCTCCTGCAAGGAGCGGCGGATCCAGAACACAAAGGGCAGGATCAGGCAACCGATGATGAAGGGCATGCGCCAGCCCCAATCACCCACCTGCGCCGTGCTGAGGTTCTGATTGATCAGGTAGCCCAGGATCGCCGAGAACATGATGGCCACCTGCTGGCTGGCCGACTGCCAGCTCACATAAAAGCCTTTGCGTCCGGGCGTGGCGATTTCCGACAGGTACACCGACACCCCGCCCAGCTCAACCCCGGCAGAAAAGCCCTGCATCAGTCGGCCAATCAACACCAGAATCGGCGCCAGCAGCCCGATGGTCGCGTAGCTGGGCACAAAGGCCACCAGCACGGTGCCCGCGGCCATGATCCCCAGGGTGACGATCAAACCCTTGCGCCGGCCAATGCGGTCGATGTAGCTGCCCAGCACGATGGCGCCCAGCGGGCGCATCAGAAAACCCGCCCCAAAGGTGGCAAAGGTCAGCAACAAGGAACTGATCTCATCCCCGGTCGGGAAAAAGGCCTTGGAGATGTAGGTGGCATAAAAGCCAAACAGGAAGAAGTCATACATCTCCAGAAAATTGCCACTGGTGACGCGAATGACATTGAGCCATGGCGATGACGGGGAGACCTTGTTGTTCATGCGAGCTTGCCTGTTGGGGTGAAAGACGAAGTGGATCGAGTGCCAAAACCGGTGCCACGCCCATGCCCAAGCCCGGCATGGCGGGCCTGCGGCGACGCGGCATCGGAACCGGTCTGCGTGAATCAGGAGGGGTGGAGGGAGACAGCTGGCGCTCGGTGCCGCCCGGCTGAGAACCTGGCGCCGTGGCGTGCATTGAAGGCGGTTGCCAGCCTTTGCGCAGGCAGCCGATTCAGGGCCAGGGGACAAGCCAGCCTGTGTGAGGCGTGGAAGCCGGCCTGGGTCGTGCAAGTGCGCATGTTGTCTCCGCTGGGTGGTGCCCGATCTGTTTTGGTGCCCAGCCCTCCCCGTGGGCAGGGCTGCTGGGCGCAGACTCTAATCACTGACGGCTTTCAATCGGCTTTCAGTCGTCGGTCAGTCGCCGATCAGTCGCCGGTCAGTTGGCGCAACGCTCGGATGGCCAGATGCGCCTGGCATCCCACTGCCGGGTCGGCTCCTGGAGGGCGACGCTGCCCCGCCCCTGGCCGCACTTTTCTTGGCCTGGACGGCCGCCCCAGCCTATCATTCGCGACAGACGGACTGGGCCTGCCAACGCGGGCGCACTAATTGCTAATCCGTGCCAATCCGTCCACCGTGGCCAATGCCTGCAGAGCAGCCACCAACAACGTTCAGGGAGAACCCAAGATCATGAGCACGGTCACCGACAGCCCCAGCACGCCTGGCCACCCCTCACTGGCCTACCTGCACACCTTGTTGCGCACCATGGTTCAAGCCGGTGGCACCGACCTGTTCATCTCGGCGGACTTTCCGCCGTCCATGAAGATCAATGGCGAGTTGCAGCCCTTGCAAACCATCAAATTGCAGGGTGAACACACCCAGCAGTTGGCGGCAGCCTTGATGGATGCGCGCCACCAGCAGGATTTCGAGCAGGAGTTGGAGGCCAACTTCGCCCTGTCCTTGCCCGGTGTGGCGCGCTTTCGGGTCAATGTGTTCCGCCAACAACGCCAGGTTGGCATGGTGATCCGGACCATCCCGAACGAGGTGCCCGAGATCGAGGCCCTGGGCCTGCCTGACATCTTCAAGACCCTGTCGCTGGCCTCGCGTGGCCTGGTTCTGTTGGTGGGGGCGGCCGGCTCGGGCAAATCGACCTCGCTGGCGGCCATGCTCCATCACCGCAATCGCCACACCAAAAGCCATATCGTCACGGTGGAAGACCCGGTGGAGTATGTCCACAGTTCGATCTCCAGCCTGGTCACGCACCGGGAGATCGGCATCGACACGCATTCCTGGCATCACGCCCTCAAGAATGCGCTGCGGCAGGCCCCCGATGTGATCCTGATTGGCGAGATCCGGGACACCGAGACCATGGAACAGGCCTTGTCATTTGCAGAGACCGGGCATTTGTGCCTCGCCACCCTGCACGCCACCAGCGCCAGCCGCAGTTTTGACCGCATCCTGAATTTCTTTGCCGAGGAGCGTCGGCAGCAGATCCTGATGGACCTGTCGATGAACCTCAACGCCATCATCTCCCAACGCCTTGTGCCCCACGCACAAGGCCAGGGCCGCCAGGCCGCGATCGAGATCCTGCTCAACACCCCCACCATGGCCGAAAAAATCTACCGGGGAGAGTTCCATGACATCAAAGCGGTGATGAGCAAATCGCGCAACGTCGGCATGCAGACGCTCGATGACGCGATTTTTGACCTGTATGAACTGGGGCAGATCAGCTACACCGATGCGCTCCGGTACGCCGACAGCGAAAATGAAATGCGCCTGGCCATCAAGCTTCGCAGCCGGCGGCCACCGCCGGCCGGTTCAATGGCCTCGCCGACCATCAGCCTTTGAGCCAGCAGGCTTCGGCCCTCTTTTCGCCTCGACGCGGCCCGATGCCATTGGACCTCCCAGCCCACTCTGACCTCGAAACAAGACCGGGAACCAAAGAAAACAGGCCCATCGTCCGAACCGCATGGAAATTCTGGTTAGAATAGAGGGCTATTGGAGAGGTGGATGAGCGGTTTAAGTCGCACGCCTGGAAAGCGTGTGTGGGTTAATCCCCACCGCGGGTTCGAATCCCGCCCTCTCCGCCAATACACGCGTCACAGACGCTTTAAGACGGCCCTTCGGGGCCGTTTTTCATTGGGCCACCCATATACTGACCCGCCGTAACACTCCATTGGCCACCGCTTAAGCGCAGCATTTATGGCCTATGGGATGGCCTATCGAAGTCAGTCATGCCAAAGATCCCCCGCGAGCTCTCTCCCCTGGAGGTTTCCAGGCTCAAGAATGAAGGCGCCCACGCTGTTGGTGGTGTGCCAGGCCTATACCTGCAGGTGCTGGGGGGATCCAGGTCCTGGGTGTTGCGATTTGTAGTCGGCGGGCGCCGCCGGCGCATGGGTCTCGGGCCATTTCCATCGGTCACACTGGCCGCGGCCAAAGAAAAGGCCCGGGCCGCTCACCAGTTGATCGACCGAGGCGAGGATCCCATCCAGGCGCGGCGGCACCAGGTCCTGTCGGCCGAGGCCGCCAATGCCAAGGCCCTCACCTTCAAGAAGGCCGCCGAGCTGTTCATAGCAGCTCGAGAGGCCGAGTGGAAGAACTCAAAGCATCGGCAGCAATGGGAGAACACGCTGGCGACCTATGCCGAGCCCGTGCTGGGCTCGATTGATGTGTCCATGATCGAGACCACCCACGTCATGCGTGTGCTGGAGCCGATCTGGCGCGAAAAGACCGAGACCGCCATCAGAGTCAGGGGGCGGGTCGAGCAGGTGCTCGACTGGGCCAAGGTTCGGGGACATCGCCAGGGCGAGAATCCCGCCCGGTGGCGTGGCCACCTGGATCACCTGCTGCCGGCGCCGGCGAAGATTGCCAAGGTGACCCACCATCCAGCGGTGGCGATCGAGGATGCCCCGGCCGTTGTGGCCCGCATCGCTGACGCGGTCGGAATGGGTGCCCGGGCCTTGCTGTTCCAGGTCCTGACTGCGACGAGATCTGGAGAAGTTCGGGGCGCTGTCTGGTCAGAGATCGATCTGGACGAGTGCCTGTGGACCATTCCTGCAATCCGAATGAAAGCGGGCCGGGAGCACCGCATCCCCCTCTCCCGACAGGCTGTGGCCCTGCTGCAGGCCCAGCCGATCATTGACGGGGCAGACCTGATTTTTCCGAGTCAAAAGCTGACCATGCTCTCAGACATGAGCCTAACGGCTGTGATGCGCCGAATGAAGCTGGAGGCCGTGCCGCATGGGTTCCGGTCGACGTTCAGGGACTGGGCATCGGAGAAGACGAGCCACCAGAGTGAAGTGGTCGAGATGGCCCTGGCGCATGCGATTGCTGACAAAACAGAGGCCGCCTACCGGCGGGGCGACCTCTTGGCCAAGCGCGTGGCCTTGATGCAGGACTGGGCCGACTACTGCCGCCCCATGCCGGTGCCTGCTGCCTGATCAATCCTCGTCGCAGGCGTTTGCTGTGGCTTTTGGCCTGGTATCGAGCCAGGTCTGCACTTCAGTGGCCACCCAGCCGACAGCGCGGGCACCCAACTGCCTAGCCAAGGGGAAGTCGTCATCCTTCATCCAGCGGCGCAGGGTCGTTTCCGAGATCTGCAGCAACTTCAGCAAGGTCTTCTTCCGATAGATCAATTGGTTCACAGCTCACCTCCAGTCACCACATATCCATGACGACGCAGCAGCTTGGCCGCGTCCCTCAACTTAGTCTGCATCTGAACGTCATAGGCCCAGCTCCAGTGGAATTGGCCCTCACGGGCCACGATCCTGCCGAGCCTGATGTCGTTCTTCAGAAGGGCCCAGACCCGGCCTGAAGCGCCTGGCACATCCAGTGCCACCGAGATCTGTTGGGCTGTGAGCGGCCCCTGGACCTTGATCATGGCTCTGATTCGCTCGGTCAATGATGGCGTGCGCTCTGTGGGCTCAGCCTCGCGCACTTGAGGCCAGGCCGCATAGGGTTGTCCTGTGAGACCGCATGCCATTCTCTCAATTGCGTTGTGCATCAGGCCCTCCTTTCAAGGTTTCTTGAGTAATGGGGTTTGTGCGCACACAGCCCAGGTCCTGAGCCGTGGCAAGACGCACTGACGAAGCCGCGCTGCGCACCCAGGCCTTTCCCATCAGTTCGCAGGCAGATATGCCGACGCGACGAGCTGCCGTTGAAGAGGGTGCACCCACCAATACCTGGGCGGTCTTTCGGTTGCGGCGCGGCCCAGCAGTGAAATCGACAACCCACTTTTTGTAGTCTTTGCCCTCCCAAAAAGCATTTGCTTGGGCTTGCGTTTGGATGGTTCCCATAGTCGTGACAACAGAATTGGTGCTCGGGCGCTGTTGCCCGATATGAGGTTGAAGAATGGAAATATTGAAATTGACAACCGTCCTGGATGCTGAGCGCCAGGCCTGCGCTGTAGGGGCTGCTTCGCAGCAGGCCCTGTCCGATACCGCCAAGAAGTGGCTCTTGGAGCGGGATCTCAAGCTTCTCGCGTTCGAAGACGGCGTGGCAGAGGTGATTGAACGCCTCATGAGGAAGCCCCACTAGCCACCGCCAAGGCCACTGCCATCGGCCGCACCCAAATGGGCTGGGCCGACAGCATGAACGTCTCGCCGGCCCAAGCCAGCAGCAGTGTCTCGCCCATCACATGAGCGATCGCCTCTGCTGCCGAGCTGGGTACAGCGTTGCCAATGCGCTCGCGCCAGGCCTGATCGCTCAGGCCGTCCAGCTCCAGCACCTCCTCGGGGTCGACCAGGCTCTGCAGCGCTGCCAGCTCCAGAGTGGTGAATGGGCGGTGCCAGGTGCCGTCCTCGGACACGATGCGGGCCACCAGGCGATCAGCCGCGGCTGGCAAGCGCGGGTCGGCCACACTCCAGCGCCCGTTGTCGTGGCAGGCGGCAGCACTGACGGCGCCGGCCGGGCTGGCCCAAGGCACCACGCCGTAGTGGCCGCCGGTCAGGTAGGCCGAGCGGTCGGTCGTCATGCCGCTGCGCGGGTCAGCCACGGCAAAGGCACCCTGTCCGGTGGTGCTGCCGCTGATCACCGTGCCAGCAGGCTGGTCGAACGGGGTCACAGCGTACTTGCCGAACGCTGGTCCAGCGCGGCGAGGATCTGCCACGCACTGGCCTGAGCCATGGGCACCTGTCACTGCGCAAGCCTCACGGTCCCAGCGCACCACCCGGAACTCGTTGCTGTGCTTGGCTGGGCCTGCATGGCGCGGATCTGCCACGCTGTAGGTGCCCTGTCCAGGGTTCTGCTGGCCAGCAATCGCGCCCGAGGTGTCGCCCCAGCGGCGCACGCCATAGGCCTGGCCATCGTTCCAGGAGGACGACTGGGTGAAGCGTGGGTCAGCGATCGAGAACGATCCGTTGCCTGGCAGTGATTTGCCGGTGACCGTGCCTGTCGAGTCTTCCCATGCGTTCACCCCCAGGAAGCCATCGCGGTACTCGGGCACGATGAGGTAATCCCGCAGCTGTCCATCCTCCACCGCCAAGCGGTTCAGGCTGCGCCAGTCGCTGCCCGCTTCAACGAATGCCAGGCGAACCCAGGTCTTCCACTGCAGGGCGGGCACCCGGTGCATCGGGCCGGCGCGCAGGTCACCCGGGGGCAGCATGCGGCCCAGCACGTCGCCCACGGCGCGCAGCGGCTTGGTGGCGGGCTCGTAGAGGAACGGCGGCACCTTCTCGATGTGCCTGGCCACCAACAGGAACCGTTTTCGGCTCTGGGCCAGGCCGCCGAGCTCGCCGCAGTCGTGGGTAGTCTCAGCTACGGCGTAGCCATAGGCGCGCAGCAGGTCGCCGATCTGGTCCAGAAGGTGCCGGCCCCGGGTGGCGATGCGGGGCACGTTCTCGAAGACGATCAGCTCGACAGGGTCATCCTTCCAGGCCTCCAGCATCAGCCAGATCCCGCGCAGTGTGAGCCGGTTCAAGGCCTGGTACTTGTCGGTGGCGCTCTTGCTCTCTGGCAGCAGGCCGCTGAAGCCCTTGCAGGGGGCGCTCAGGAACACGATGTGGGGGCGCTCGCCGCCGGCGGCGCGGTGGATGTCGGCCGTGGTGGCCTCGCGCCAATGGGCCGGTGGCTCATGCCCATGGAAAGCCACGTATTGGGCCCGATCGAAGAGGTCGAGCACTGTTCCTGGAACCCCCGAAAGCCGCCCAAAGTCGGCGATCGAGGCAGTGTCGACGTCGATGCCGCCGATCGTGCGAAATTTGGCCTGGCAGTTGCCCACCACGGGCCGGGCCCGATTGAAGCCACGGGCACCGCCTCCCAGGCCGCAGAACATGTGGAAGTGACGGATGGTCTTGGTGATCATTGAGCTACTCCCTCACTGGACTTCTTCTGTTTGAGGAATTTGTCCAGATCCTTCGCATGGCTGGCTTTCGCCCATTCACAGCCGAGTTTCCATGCCGCCTCAAAAGTGGGCGCAGCAATCCATCCTGTCCTGGAATGACCCCAACCCGCGCGCCAGGTGTTCTGCGTTAAATGGTGGCGTACTGGGGTTGAAAATTTCACAAGCAGACCAGCGTGCCATGGGTGAATCTCGAACAGGTTCTCCAAGTTGGCGTCTGCCTCGGTGGTATTCCCATTGAAGGCAGCGACAATTTTTTGAAGTGATGGGTGGACGTCTGTATCAAAAATTTCATCAAGAAAGTCGGCGACCTCCCCTGGAAGTCCGATTTCGAATTCAGCGGTGACCTGCACAGAGCACAGGTCAATGAAGCCAACAACCCGAAGTTCAAGGTCGAAGGCCTCCTGTCTGCGCCTCAGCAGTCTCATTGGCTTCAGCATGCAAGCTCTCCCGTCATTTGGCCCACCATTTCGACCACGCTGTCGGCCAGCGCCTGCAGGGAGCCATCGTTCAGGATGTCGAAATCCGCCTTGATGCGGTGGTGCTGCTCGCTGACATGGCCAGCAGTGTCGGCAGGCAGGCAAGCCAACTGGGGGCGGTGCACCCGCACCACCTTGGCGCCAAGGGCCCGCAGCATCTTCTCCTCAACCGGGTCGCGCAGATCGGTGACAACGATGCGGGTCCATCCGGTACCGATCTGGCGACCGATCCAGCGTTCGACGATCGAGGCGTAGTAGGTTGGAGAGAACCGACGCTTGTACGAGGCCCAGCGCTGCAGCACCCAGCGCGGGCTGCGCGGCGCGGTCAGGATGTCACCACCGTCCGCAATCCAGCGCGAGAAACCCGGGTCGCTGCACATGCCGGCGGCCAGGGCCGGCAGCGGGGTTTCCTTGGTGGGGCGGTGGGTGAGCATGCGGATGTCGATCCGCCAGGCCTCGGTCACCTCGCGACGCAGGGCATCAGCAAAGGCAATCCGCACAAAGCCCTGCTGTGGGGCCAGCACATCGGCCACGGTGTCTTTGCCCACGTCGGGGCGGCCTGTGAGGGCCAGGATCAGCGCAGGCGCTGAAGAGGGTCGTTTCATGGGTAGATCTCCTGTCAAAAGTGGTTCAGTCGTCGCGGTCACCGGCGGCGGCGCGCTTCACATCGGTGGTCAGCCCATAGGGCCTGGTCATGGGGTAAGGCGGTGGCACAGTCCGCTGCATCTGTCGGGTGGCTGGGCTGCGGGTCCGCAACATGGCCTCCAGACGCACCAGACGCATGGCAATCGGGTCAGCCATCACCTGGTCAAAGTCCTGCGGCCAGGCCGCACAGCAGCGCCGATAGCGCATGGCCTCCCAGGCGGCTCGCAGATCGGCGCTCATCTCGCACCTCGACCGGTTACGGGCATGGGCACCACCGTCGTGGCTTCCAGGTCCAGTGATGTCTGGGATGGCTTGGAGGCCTGCAAAGCGGCCTGCTCGCGACGGATTCGGGCAAAGGTCTTGCGGATGTCGGTGACCGTCGAATGGCGGTACCGAAAGGCCTTGTCTGTGATGCCCAGGGTGGGCAGGGTCTTGGTGATGGGCACGGTGGATCCTCCTGGTCATGGCTTGCGGGATGGCTTGAGAGGGGACTCAAATACCCAGCAATAGACCGTGCGCCCCAGCTCTTGGACTACTAGGGCATCGTCGCCAGGCTTTGGAGGCTTATTGCTACGGGTTTTGATCGCGCTGTTGACGGTCTTCACGTCGACAAAGCGGCGGGCTTTGCTGGTGCGCAGCACCTTCTTCAGCTCGGCCAGAACGGGGATCTGTTGGCGATGCTGGGCCGCCATTTCCACGAACTCGTTCAGGTTCACCGCGATCTGCTGCTGATCCCTGCTGTGGTCCAGGCGAGGCATGTCCCTGGGGCCAGCTGCCGTCGCCAATGGAATGCCATTGAGGTAATCGAAGGCCTCCCAGAACTCCTGCACCAACGGGTGATCGGAATTGATGGACTGCTGCCGCTCCTGGGCCATGGCGACCACCTGCTGCTTCACCTGCTCCATTTGCTGATCCGAGATCCGGACCACCCGGCGCATGATCTGAGCCATGGCCAAGAGCTGGGCATGGTTCTTGGCAATCCGAGGCTTGTGGATGCCGTCAGTGGCCAGCAGTGCCTTGGTGTGCTGCTCAGTCAGCGGCACCATTTCCGCCATCACCTCGGCTTCACGCTTGAGCGCTTCCAGGATGAAGCCGCTCACGCCTTCGATCGCGACCTTCTCCAGGGCCTTGGCGCTTTCGTAGCTGGCAGGGGTGAAGCCACGCGTGTCGAAGGTCATGTGGCAGATCCGCTCCATGATCGGCTGGCTGGCCTGCACCTGGTTGTTCTGGCTGATGACGATCGAGGCCCGGAATGGTGGGTCGTAGGTCTCGTTCCCGCCCGTCTTCACCCCGGTGGTGCGGATGCTGTTGCCGTTGTAAGCGTCCTTGAGCTCATCCCAGTCGAAGGCCTTCACGTGGGCCTGGCCACCGGTCTTTGTCTCCCGGTCTGATTCGATCAGCACGATCGGCAAGTTGCTCACCTGGGTGAAGGTGCGCAGGCGGCCAGCCGAGGTGGATTTCGACGGGTCGAACCCCTCGTAGTCCCTGCCGAACAGCTTCCAGAGGAACTGGATCAGCGTGGACTTGCCGGCACCAGGCTCGCCGACGATCTCCAGAAAGGGCCAGCTCTTCTGCTCCTCGCGGATCTGCTCGGCAAACAAGCTGCCGAACCAATATGCGAGGGCGATGTAGCCCTTTGCACCGAAGGCAGACCAAAGGTGATTGATCCAGCCCCGCTCGTACGCGTCGGTGCGGGTGTTGATGTCCAGGGCGATCGAGCGCTGCAGGCTCTTGATCGACAGCTTCTCGAAGTCGAAGTAGTCCTCGCTATTGGCGTCATGGACCTGGCCACCACGAACCGCCACCTTGCCCAGCAGGTACGTCTTGTGGGCGGCGCTGTAGCCGATGAAATCAACCGTTTGGACGATCTTGATGTTGTCCAGTTGGCGCTGCATCATCCGCTCGAGCTGGGGGCTGGAGCCGCTGTAGATTGCCCCTGCGGCCATGTGCAGCAACTGTTTCTTGAACTCGCTGGCGGTGGTCAGTTGGCCCGCAGTGAATGTGCCCTTGACCACACCACCGTCGTGGGGGAATGAAACACGGAAGTAGTACCAGGCCTCCTGTGTCACCTCGTTGCGTTGGTAGTACAGGGCCTGGGGTAGGCAGTTGGCGATCGGCTGCAGCACGTTGGCCTCGCGCACCGCTTTCTCGCGCAGCTCCTCATCGCTCAGTGGCTCGGCCTTGCCGTCGCTGATCGCCTCCTCAATAGCGTCGCGGGCCTTTGCATACCGCTCCAAGTCCAGCTTGAACCAATACAGCCGGTTGTTGAACGACAGGTCGAATTCGGTCTTCGACTCGCGGTTGTAGATCAGCAGAGCCTTGTCCAGGGCGCTGCGGGCAATCAGCAGGGCACCTTGGTAGAGGTACTCGTCCAGGTGTTCACGCTCCAGCTTGTCGCGCTGGTGCATGTCGTTCCAGTCCAGCTTGGCGCGTCCCTTTTGGGGGATCTGGGCCGCTTCGCACTTCCAGCCGGCAGCGCGAGCGCGCTCCACGTGCTTCAAGGTGAAGGCGCGGCCAGCCTTGTCCCCGTCCAGGGCCCAAACCAGCGTGGGCATGGCCACGGTGCCGCCCTGGCGGGCCAGCAAGGCCTGCAGCTCTGCCAGAGCATGCTCCGGGTAGTTGTTGCAGCTCAGAAGCGCTACAGCGGCCACCCCGTGGTGGGCCAGGGAGATGGCGTCGAAGATCCCCTCCACCAGCCACAGCTCGGTGGGGGGCTTTGGCGCGTCAACCTGGGCCTGGGGCCCGAGGTCCACGAATGACAGGTCGGGCAACGACCACCAGTACCCCTGGAAGGTGCCGCCGTACTTGAAGTTGGCCTTCTTCTTGCCAAAGCGCCACGGGCGATCGATGAGGCGTTCCCACCAGGTGTCCGCGACGGCGAAGCGCACCGTGGCAGATCCAGCGCCGCGGCCGTGGTCGGCCTCCTGGTCGAAGTAGGCCTCCTGCGTGAACAGACCTTTCACCTTGGACAGGTCGAAACCCCGGGCCTGGGTGAGGTAGGCCTCGGCCGCGGCGTTGGGGTTCCGCTCCTCAGGCGGCTTGGCCATCTCGGGCACTTGGTAGCGATCAGTCCAGCTCTCGAACAGATCGGGGTAGAGCTCTTTGGCGTGCGCTTCCCAGCCGCAGTTGTTCAGGCGCTCGCACCGGACTACCCAGGGGGAGTCGGCAAAGGTCCAGAGGCTTTTTTCATTGCACTGGGGGCACTTTCCCTTGCGCATGTGCTTGCCCTTCGGCGGCTTGAAGTCGTAGTCGGCCTTCAACCGCGCGGCAATGTCGTCAAGAAGGTCAGCCATCAGCGGGTGCCTCCGATCAGACGGATGGCGCTGATGTACCAGGCGTCGCCGTATAGCTGCTCAATCCAGGCCATGGCCTGCTGGCGGTTGCCGGCGCCGTGGACCACCAGGCGCCGCCGGCGGTGGTTCATGTCGAAGTGGGTCACGCGAAACGTCATGACGTCCTCCGTTCCTGCGGTGGCAGTGCCGACTTCTTCACGGCCCCCTTCAAGCGCCAGTCGTAGGCCAGACGCTCAAATCGGGCGCCCATATCGCTCACGCCATACAAGCGGTTCAGGAGCTCATGCACCTCGGCCGTTGGTCGCGCGTCCAAGCGCAGAACCGCCAGGCAGTCGTTCAAGTTGTTTCCGTCCAGCCGGCGCAGCTCGGTCAGGTCGAAAGGGAAGCGTCGGCCGTTGTACAGGCCGAGCAGCAAGGTGGCGCAGACCTTTGCACCGCTGTGGAATTCCTGAGCCTGTTTCCAAACACGAACCAGGGCTGCGAGTTGTTCTTGTGACGATGTATTCATGCCGCCCTCCGAGCAGGACGGGTGTTCATCGAGCGGGCACGGGCTGCAGCTCGCTGGAGCTGGCCAGCCAGCTCTTCGGCCTCATTCGCAGTCAGGTTGAACTGGAGCTGAAAGGGACCGCTGGCAGCATTGACGTACACCGAGGCATCGCCCCCGATGCGCCCATTGCGATACGAATAGACCCCCAGCAAGCTGCCCAGGTCTTTCTCCTCGGGGTGGCCCATTCGGCCGTGGTGCAGGGATGGCTTTTCCTCTTGCCAGTGGTTGCCGCCTGCATCGATCACAGGGGTCAGATGGAGTTTTGACATCGAATTGCCTTTCTTCAGGGTGAGCGAATCCCGCAGAGCCTGAAAACAGGCTCCGCAAGGGGTGTTTGTGGTTGGGGTTAGTCGGCGCTTAGCCGGGGTGTGGATCGGTCTCGAAAAGGTCGAGGGTTTGTGACAGAGGCATGCGGGTCGGCGTGTAGTCGGCCTTGGGCATGTGCTCCAACTGGTGCTGCAGGAGCGCGCGGCGGGTATGGCTGCTCAAGGGCAGCGCGATGGAGGAATCTGGTGTAGCACTTGGGCTGATCGTGTGTTCAACCGTTGAGATCACGCTGAAGGTGTGACCGCATTCGTAGTTGCTGCAAACGAAGATCCCCTTGCGGGTGAGGTCAGTGACCTGAGTGCTGGTGCGCACGTGTGCTGCGGCTTTGCAGTGAGGGCAACGCATCCTCATGAGGCCATCTCCACAAGAGGTGAAACCCAGTCAACGGAAAGTGCCGCTGCCGAGTTAAAGGTGAGCCAGTCGTAGAACACGCGGTACCTTCAGTCAGTTGGCGGTTGCGGCGTTCTTGGCGCGAAAGTCAGCGAGACCTCGCAGGAGCATCAGGCGTGACATTGATGCCAGTGAACGGGATTCGCTCTGGGCGATGGCCGCAACTTCAGCACGCTCTGCAGGCAGCAAGCGAATGGGGATGGGCTTTTCGGTGACGACGCCGCGTGGTGAGCGACGGGCAGCTTGGACTTGGGAGGTCATGTGGTGCGTTATCCTGTTTGTGGAACTAAAAATTGCACTGTCACGGCGATGATATTGCAGAAAACAGCATTGCGCAACAAACATGAGTGAAGAAATCCGCAAGTTCATTGGTGAACGCCTCAAGTCCGAGCGCGAAGCCCTTTCTTGGTCTCAAGCTGCGCTGGCTGAATGTGCTGACGTTTCCAAGCGGGCGGTCGCTTCGTGGGAGGCCGGCGAGTCAACCCCAGGAGCTGACGCACTGAACCTGCTCTCGTCAAAGGGGATCGATGTCCTATATGTTTTGACGGGCACCCGCATGACCCCTGCCGAAAGCTCACTGTCACTCGAGGAGGCCGCATTGCTGGATGCATACAGGCGTGTTGACTCGCAGACGCCAACCAGCGTTCGCCAGGTCGTTGGACAACTAGTTTCCCTGTTCGCACAGTCAGATTCGTCGCCACCCCATCAGACAAAACTTCCGATCGCATACCCCGGGCCACGGATTACCGTCGCCGGAAATGTCGGCCAACACATTGACGGCAACGCAACGATCAGCGCACCTCAGACCTTTCACGTCGGATCGCCAAAGAAACAGAAGTGACCGCTGCACTGATTCGACCAGTTTTCTATATAGGGAGTAGCTGTGGAAACAACAGCACTGAAATTCATCTACACGAACGCCAAGCGCGAGACCCGCGAGCATGTTGTTACCGGCTGGTCCGAGGTTGGCCACTACATCCAGGGCTTTTCTCAAACTGATCAAGGCCCACGCACTTTTCGCAAAGACCGAGTGGATCGCTACCTCGACGGATGCGAAGCACTTCTCACGAACCCCACTTCACCACCGCCACCGCGCATTCATCGCGAGGCGAAATCCGATGATCGGCCCCATGTTCTTTTCACTGGGTTTCCAAAGGCACTCCGGGCTGATCTGGAGGCGAAGGCCTCAGAAGCCGGCCTTAGAGTCGTGAGCACCGTTACTCAAGGCCTGGTGTTTCTTTGTTGTGGGACCAACGCCGGCCCAGCAAAAGTAGAGAAGGCTCGCGCCCAACACGTTTATGTGCTGGACGAATCCCAGTTCTCTCTATTGCTCGACACCGGGGAACTACCGGACTGACCTAGTGCTACCTCAACCTGACTACTTTTCATCCTTGTTCCAGCCCTGCAAAGAACTGTAACAAGACCGATGATCTGACCCGAATAAGGCGGACCAACAACACCGCCGGGAGATCAGGTTGGCTCAGGATTTGGATATTGGCCGTGACGTCGCAAGTCTCGTGGCTGGTGACTCTGTCACGCACATCGGCAAGTTCGTTTCACTCAATACCCGCGTGGGGCTGCAGGGTTTTTTTTTACCGCACTCGCCATCGTCATGATCTTCCTGGCCGTGCTGTTCGGGGTCCTGGTAAACAACGGTGGCCGCCCCGTCATCGGTCCGGATCCTGCTGTGCTCTGCCATTTCGAGGGGAGCACGTACTCGCTGGGATCAATGATCGAGATGCTCGAAGGTCAGTTCAGGGTGTGCCAGCTAGACGACGGCACCCCCGTTTGGAGTGCCATGGACAGCGAAAGTAGGTGAGATTTTTGTTGTGCTGTATATTTAACCAGTGTTTTGCACTGTCATACAGCTCAGAGATCGAGGCCTGCGCTTGCGCCGGGATGAGTGGCCTGCGCCCATAGATGGGCGCCTCCAAATGATCGAGATGGATGCGCGCGTCTCCTCTTTTAGGCGGGCTACACACATGGCGCAGTTGATCCAGATGCAGGGGATGGTGGCCATACCCGCTGTGGTTCTTGCCGACCCAGTGATGACTCATGTCGTTGAGCATGGTTTTGTGCTGCGAGGCATTCAACTGCACGTCGAGGGCGACCGGGTATGGGAGCATGAGCAGGTGTGGCTGGTGACTCCTGTCATTGGCAGCGGTGGCCGAGCCTAATCATCATTCGATCAGTCATCCGAACCGATGCTCGAGCTGTCGCCTGTGGCGTCGTCCTCCTGAGTCGTGTCGTCGGGGACAGCTCCCGTTTCCAGTTCGACGCGGGTGGTCAAGCCCCCGTCCCCGAGGTGATGATGCACCTTCACCACCAGCCATGCGGTGCCGTCGACATCAGACTTGAATCCCTTCACAGTGACCGGCGTCTGCGGCATCAGCTCTGGGCGGCCGAGGGCCAGCGTGAGTTCAAGCGTGGCCGCACCGCGCGCAATTCGGTTCATCTCTGCTCGGGCTGCGGCCAACGCATCGGCCTCACTGCCGTACGTGTCCTTCAGCCGCTTCTCGTGGCCCTTCTTGCCGACTAGCACACCGCGCCGGCGGGCTCGGCCAGCGTCGTGCCAGTAGGCCCGCACGCCGCTGTAGCTGTCGCGGTCGCTGATGTGGAAACGGTGCTGGTCGCCGTCGTCTCGGCTGATCGTGACCTTGGCCAGGGCCTGCCCTGAGCTGCTGCGCGTGCCGTTGATGGGCAAGAACACCAAGCGCTCCTTTTTGACGGTGGCAACGGCGTCGTGCTGGGTGGCCAGGCGGGTCAAGAAGTGCAGGTCACTTTCACCTGTCTGGTCGATGTGACCGATTTTCACGCTCGACAGCGCGGCATCCACCCTGCCCTGCAGTTCATGCCGCTTGGCAATGGCCCCCACGATGTCGCCCAGGGTGGTGCCGTGCCAGCTCTGATCGCGGCGGATGCGCAGGCTCTTGCGCATGTCGGCGGCCCGGGCGCGGATGTGCACCTGGTCGGGCGAGCCGCTGTGCTCAACCTCATCGACGGTGAACAGGCCCTTGTCGATCAAGGTCTGTCCCGCCCACCCAAGGCGCAGCGCGATCTCAGCTCCGCGAGGGGGCAAGCGCACGGCGCCGTCGCTGTCGTTGAGCACCAGGTCGAGCTGATCGCTTTCATTGCCTCGGCACTCACTGAGTGACAGGCTTTCCAGGCGGGCATCGATCGAGGGCGTGATATCCCGGCCATCAATGGTCAGGGCGAAGTCAGGGGCGCGGTAGGGAGCGCGGTCCATGTACGGGTTGGTAGCCATCAGATCCACCAGTCCACAGGCCACGGCTCGCCAGGGTTCACGCCACCGCTGGCGTCGGCCAAGTTGTCGTCGACCCGGGCCAAGCTCAGGTCAAACGAAACGCGCCGCGGCACGCCCTGGGCCACAAACACCGATCCAGTCTCGCTGATGCCCTCGATCACCCAGGCCCCGTACACGCCACCGGCGCCGTCCACCATGGCCCAGGCCCGGCCGCTGTCGGCCATGTCGCGCAGCTGGGGCAGCGACTGCCTGGTGCCCATGAACTCGGGCACCTGCACGCCGGTCAGGTTGATCGTGTCATCACCAGGACCGACGAACTGACGGGCTGGGCGCTGACCTACACGGGAGTTGCTGGGGTGGCGCCAGGTGGTCTGGCGCTTCAGTTCTTCAAAGGCCAGGGTGTTCAGACTGAACACGAATTGGCCGAGGCTCATCATCATGGTGGGCTCTCTTTCAATCGATATCGCTCATGCTCGACAGCACCCGCGACCGGGCTGCCCTGTCGCGGCGGTCTAGCTCGGCCGACACCGCGCGGGCAATGGCCTGCGGGTCCATACCCGGGGTGGCGTTGATGGTGATCTGGTGGCTGCTGGCCGGTGCAGCGGCGGCAGATCCGCCAGCACCGGCCTGGCGGGCCGCCATCACCGGGCGCTGGGCCAGTACCAGGGGCTGGGCATCGGAGCCAAGGCCATCGGCCGCCATGGAAGCGCCGGCGACGGCAGTGCCCGCCATTGCCAGCACCGCACGGCGCACCAGGTCCTGACGCCCGGTGATGCCCAGTGCGGTGCCCTCGCTGATGAAGCCGCCGACCTCCATGAACACCCGGCTGGGGCTTTTGATGCCCAGGCGATCACGGAACCACTGGGCCACAGAGTCGGCCGCACCGGCAATAGTGTCGCGCACGGCCGCCAGGCGGCTGGTGATGCCATCGGTCAGGCCCGCCATCAGGTCGGTCCCGGCCTGCAGGAAGCGGCTCTTCAGGTCCACCACGTACTGCCACGCGGCCTGGCCACCGGTGCTGATGCTGTTCCACCAGCCGCTCACGGCCCCCGACAGGGTTTCCCAGATCGCAATCAGCCCGCCCTTGATGCCGTCCCAGTTGCGCCAGACCATGAAGGCGGCCACCGCGATCAGCGTGAGGGCGAGCCCGATGGGGTTGGCCAGCATCAAGGCGCCTAGGCGAACGATGGCCGAGCCGGCAGCGGTAAGGATGGGGCTCAGCACAGCAAAGGCCCGCCCAGCCATGAAGCCGACCTTGTACAGCAGGCCCATGCCCGGCCCCAGGCCGAATAGCTTCACACCCAGCGTCGTCATCAGGTAGCGCATCAGAATGAACTTGCCGGCCAGCAGTCCCACCGGGATCATCACCGCGCCGAGCACGGCCAGCAGAGCGGACCCGGCCAGTACCACCTTGAGCACCCCGGAAACGAGCCCTTCGTTCTCTTTGACCCAGGCAGCCGTCTTTTCGAGCACAGGGTTGATGCCGTTCATCAACTCAATCAGACCTGGTTTGAGGTTCTCTCCGATGGCCGCTTTGAGGTTGAAAGTTCGGTTCTGGAACATCTTCCACTGGGCCGACAGTGTGGCATTGCGGGCTGCGGCCTCGCGCGCCATCGAGCCCTTGCCGGCATCACCGTTGGCCAGTTCGCGCTGGCGGGTCAGCTCCTCGGGCTTGTCCACCAGCTTGGCCAGGGTGTCGCTGTGCTCCAGGCCCACCAGCTCGACCATCACGCCGATGCGCTTGTCCTGGGGCAAGGCTCGGATCGATTCCAGCACCTGGGTCAGCGTGCCCATGGCGTCGGTGGCCATGCCCTTTTGGATGGCGGTGTCCTTCAGGCCGATCTCGGCCAGGGCCGCGTGGAACTTCTTGGTGCCCTTGGTGGCAGCGGCCAGCTTCTGCACAATGGCATTGGTGGCCGTGCTGGCGGTCTCTTCACGCTCGCCCAGGGTCAGCAGCGTGGAGCCCAGGGCGGCCGCATCCTTGGCCGACATGGCCACGGTGGACACCACACCCGAGGTGCGGTTCAGGAAGCCGATGATGTCGGCCCCCTTGCTGATGGCATTGTCATCCAAGTAGTTGATCGAATCGGCCAGGCCTCGGATCTCGGTCAGCGGGATCTTGAAGTTCTTCGCCACCTTGCCCATGGACTCGGTCACCTGGTCGGGCACGGCGTCGAAGGCGGTGGCCATCTCGCTGGCCATCAGCGTAAATTCCTTGAGCTGGTCGGTAGGCACCTCCATCCTGGCTGCAGCGGTCATCATGGCCGCGATCTGGGTGGTGGCCAGGGGCACCTGGCCCGACAGCTCGCGCACCTGCTGCTCGGCCTGGCGGTACACCTCAGTCAATTTTCCCATCTCGTCGCGGGCGCCTGGCACCTGCCGGGCAATTCCCAGCATGGCGTCTTCATGGGCTGCAAAGTCCTTGACTGGCGCCATGCCGATGTCGATCCCCTTGCGGCCGGCGGCGTTCATGGCCACGCCGGCGCCCACCACCATGCCAGCCTTCATGCCCTGGCTGGCGGCGGTCTCGCGGATCTTGGCCAGGCGCGAGAGCTGGGCTTGCTGGCGTTCCACCGAGCGCGTGGTGGCGTCGATCTGGCTGCGCAGCCGGGCCTCGGCTTCGGTGACGTTGCCGATGCCCATCTCTTTCATGGCCCGGCGCACGGCGATCAGGCGCTGGCGTTGGGTGTCGCTGGTGGCGTTCAGGCGCTGCAGCTCTTTCTCGGCCGTGGCGATCTGCTGGGCCAGCTTGCGCTGCTCGGCGGCCGTGGCCGGGGTTTCCTGGCGCAACTGGGCCAGCATCACGGTGGCCACCTTGGTTTGCTGGCCGGTGGCCGCGAGCTGCTGCTGCAGGCCGCGCATGCGGTCGATGGCGCCTTGCTGGGCGTTCAGGTCGCGCAGTTCCTTGCGGGTGGCGCTCAGGGCCTGGGCCGTGGCCTTGCTGCCCTGGGTGATGCGTTTGAGGGGGGCCAGGGCGCGGTCTGCCAGGTCAAGCACCACGCGCAGGCGCAGCATGTCTGCAGCCATGTTCAGTTTTCCTTGGGGTCAGTCGTCTGGGTTCAAGCGTTCGACGGCCAGCTCGCGCCAGGCCATCAGCTCGGCCACCGTCATCGGGGTCATCTCCGACAGCGGCCAATGGAAGGCCACGGCCAGGTCGGCCATGGCGCTCTCTACGCGTTCAGGAAGTCCTGCACCTGACCCTTCGGCAGCAAAAAAGCGAGCACCTCCCCGCCCAGGGCCACCAGGTCGACCGGGTCGAGGTTGGCCACGTCGAACTTGGTAAGGGTGGGCGTGCTGATGCGCGGCAGCAGCACCTGCAGCGAGTCGACGTCGACCCGCATCAGGGCCGACAGCGACAGGCCTCGCAGCTCGCCGGCCTTGGGCTTGCGCAGGGTGACGGAGCTGATGGTCTGCTCGCCGCGCTGGATCGGCGTGTCCAGGGGCACCACGGCGGTGTCGGTCTGGGCTGCAGGGCTGGCGGTGATGGATTCAGGGGTGGTCATGGGATTTCAGGGGATTAGGTGAAGGGGGACTGGGCGGCCCGGCTGGGGCCGCCCGGGGTGGGCATCAGATGCCCAGTGCGGCGCGCACCTGCTGCATGCGGTCCACGCCGTTGACCAGCTCGATCATGTTCACCACGTCGATCTCGATCAGGGCCGTGCCGTTGACGGTGAGCTTGTAGTAGCTGATCGCCGACTTGATGGTCAGCTCGGTCTTGTCGCCGCCCTTGGCCTTGCCGGGGTCGAATTCTTTGTGACGGCCGCGCACCACAATCTCCAGCGAGTCAACGGTCTCAGCGTCATCCGACTGCAGGGCCCCGGCAAAGCGCAGCAGCACGCCGTTGTGGGTGGTGGTGCCCCACTGCTTGAGGATGTCGGTGATCCAGCCGGCGGCCTTCCAGTCCATCTCCATGGCTTCGGAGCCGAGATCCAGCTCGATCTCGCCGGCCATGCCGCCCGAGCGGTATTTCTCCATCTTGCGGGTGAGCTTGGGCAGCGTGATTTCTTCGGTCTCGCCGACGTAGCTCACGCCATCGACGAACAGGGCAAAGTTCTTGAGTTTCTTGGGCAGTCCCATGAGGTTCTCCAGTGATCAGGGGTTGAAGAGTGGCGGCTTTTACAAGCCGGTGCCGACGCGCACGGCGAAGTCGCTGAAATACGCGTCGGTGATGCGTTGCTGGAAGCCCAGGTCTTCGAGGGGCGGCACCGGGGTGTAGTCGTAGTCGATGCGCAGCTTGCCGACCTTCAGGGTGGCGGTGGTGTTGATCTCTTCGTCGTACCAGGCCTTGCCGTCGAGGATGTAGCCACCGCTCTTGAGCTCGCGGAACTTGGCGTTGATGCCTTCCAAAATGTCCTTCACCAGGCTGGGGTGCAGCGGCTTGTCCACTGCCCACATATGGCCCTCGGCCATGGTGTCGGCCAGCACCTGGGCGGTGCGGGTGGCGCTCTCGAAGGCGAACAGCTCCTCGCTGCTGGTGGTGCGGCTGCCCCAGAAGCGGTAGCCGTTGGACTGGATCAGCGTGGTGACGCCGGCGGCATTGAGCAGGCCTGCGTCGGTGTCGGGGCTCTGCAGATCCCAATGCACGTCGCGGCTGATGCCCTGCACCCCGTTGATCGGCACGTTGGACAAGGTCTTGTGCCAGCCGTATTCCTGGTCGATGCGGGCGCGCAGGCCCATGGCGTAGGCCACGGCCGGGGCTTCGACGATGCCGGCGGCGTTCACGTCGAACTTCTTCCAGTTGGGCCACAGCAGCATCAGCTCACGGGCACCGAACAGATCACGGTAGGCGGTGGCACTGCTCACGTCATCGCCATGGGCCGCTGCATAGCCAAAGCCGCGCAGCTTCTGAGCCACCGACACCAGGGCGTCGGCCACGGGCTCGCTGTCCAGGCCAGGCGCGCCCAGGATGCGGGGCTTGACGCCGAGCTGGGCTTGGGCGGCCAGCAGCGCCTGCAGGCCGGTGTAGCGGCCGCCCACGCTGGTGCCGATCACCTTGGCGTCTTGGTCGGCCTGCTTGGCCTGGGGGTCGGCGCCCTGGCCCTCGGCCACGCGCACCACCACCAGGATGGGGCGGGTCTGCTCGCTGATGGCGGTGAGGGCCGGGGCCAGGGTGCCGTGCACGCCGGCCTTGTCGATGGCGGTGTTGATCTTGGTGACCAGCACCGGAGTGTTCAGGGGGAACACGGTGGCGTCGGCATCGGGCGCGGTGGCCACCAGACCAATGATGGCCGTCGAAATCATGGTGATGGCCTGCAGGCCGGCAGAGATTTCCGTGACGCGAACGCCGTGGTGGTAGTTGGCAGAAGACATGGGTGGTTGCTCCAGGGTTGAAATCAGAGGTCAGCCGCGCCGGCGCGGCGCTGCTGTTGTTCGTTGAGGTAGCTGCTCTCGCAGTGGTTGGGGTCGCCCAGCCAGGCCGCCACACGGTCGATGGCGGGCTGCAGCCAGCAGTAGGGGCGCTCGGACCGGTAACGCCAGCAGCGCGAAGAAAAGTAGGCGTCGGGGTGGCCACCGCCGGCCATGGTGTTGCCCAGGCAGTCAAAGGCCAGGGCCAGGGCCCAGCCCCGCGGCGAGCCGGCCGCAAAGGCCACGGCCAGCCAGGCAAGCGCGACTAGGCCGACCAGAAGGCACAAAGCGGACAGAGCCAGGGCGCCGAGCAGGCGAAGCACCAGCGCGCGCATTAGGCCTCCACCACGTAGATGGTCAGACCGGCAAACGCCATGCGCTGCTCAGGCGGGATGGCCTCATTGATGGCCTCTTCGGTCACCGACCAGACACCCGACTCGGGCAGCGTCACCCGAAACCGGATCTTCCCCTGGGTCATGGTTCCCAGCAGCACCCGCTCGCGGCCATCGCGTGAGCGCAGGGGCATGCGGAAGGCGTCATCCATCGGAACCAAGGCACCCGCCAGCCTCAGCTCGGCCTCGGCCTGCAGCTCGGTGCCCACTGGGCAGGTGACCTCGCGCAGGCCCTTGAGCACCAGGTGCGCAGCATGGGCGGCGTCGGCCGTGAGGCTGGTCACCACGATGGTGGGGCGCTGGTCCTCGGGCACAGCAGCCGGCGGCGGGGCGATGAACTCGCCTGCAGCCAGGTCGAAGCCCCAGCCGATGCCGACCCCCAGGCCCAGCTCGTGCAGGGTGTCCAGGGCTTCGATGTGGTCCCATTCGGGGGCGATGTGCGCGATGAACTCGGCGTCGGCCACGATGACGTTGTGCACGCGGCCCAGGCCGGTGCTGTCAGATTTGATGAGTGCGTATTGCATGGTCTTGTTACTCCAGCCACCAGATCAGGCAGTAGCCGGCCTGGCCAGGAAGGCCCGCCGCCCACGGGCTGACGGAGGCTCCACCCTTACCGCCCCAGCCCTGATTGGCTTTGGTGGGGTTGCTCTCGCCCGAGAAGAGGTTGGCTCCGCTGATGAAGTGGGCCGGCGCACCCGCGCCACCGCCCTGGGCCCCTGGCCCCTTCATGCTTCCGCCGAAGCCCATCAATGGCGCCCCCGGGATGCCATAGCCGTTGTATCCAGAGGGCCCATTTCCGTTCCCGGAAGTCCCGTTTGCTTTTCCTCCCGCTGCGGTCAGTAGCGATCCAAATGAGGTCGATCCGCCATCGGTTCCCGGCACGTTGCTGTAGCCGTTCACCCCCGTACCTGCGAGGCCGCCCGAACCAATCGTCACGGTGACCGGTGCTGTCACCGTGACCATTCGATCCAGCAGCACCTCCCCGCCGCCGCCACTCTGCCCCCCGGTCCCATACGGGTTCCCGCCGGGGTCGTACCCAGAAACTCCAGAGGCCCCACCGGCCCCACCGCCCACCAGAGCGCGGATCCAGACTTGGCCCCCGTTGGCCAGCAGCGCCGCGCTGGGCGTGAACAACGCAGAGCTGGTGAATTCCTGGTACCGAAGGGCGCCACCATTGCGGGTCGGAATTGACGCCACGCGTTGGGCCAGGTCATTGGTCCAGACCTCGGTGGACAGGGCTGTGGTGGCCGGCGCACGGCTGGTGATGGCCGCGTCGAGGCGATCGAGCAGAGCCGCCCGTGCGTTGGTCCATTGGGCGGTGTTGAGCGCAGTACCAGCTGGGGCTACGGTGTTGAGCAGGCTCTGCAGATCGGCATGCAGGCTGGTCAGCACGTTGCCCATGGCATTGGTAAGCAGGGCCGGAATGGCGGCGTCCAGCGTCTGGATCATGTTGCGCAGGCGCAGGATGTCCACATCGGCGTCGTTGGCTGGGTGAGGCAGCGCCAGGCCCAGGTTGGGCGTGATGTCGTTGATAGTGCTCATGTCAGGGCCTTTCTCACAGCACCACGGCGCGCAGGTTGGTGATGGCCGGGCGGGCCACGTGGGTGCCCGTCAGGCTCAGGCGTAGACGGGCCTTGTCGGCGGCGTAGTTGTCGAGCTGGTAGACCAGCTCCATCACGCCGGCGGTCTGGGGGCTGCTGCTCACAAAGGGCACGGGCGTCCAGGCGCCGGCCGTCTGGTTCTGGGCGTGCAGGGTGAGCGAGCTGCCGGCGGGCAGATCAGCCTCCAGCACCACGCGCACGCTCACCTGGCCGCCGGCGTTGACCAGCGGGCTGATGTAGCTGCCGGCGGTCTGCAGCGATCCCACCACCAGCTGGATACCGGGCTCTAGGATGGCGCCGAGCGAGCCAGCACCACGCAGGCGGGCGGATGCCTGGACGCGGCCGGTGTACCGGGCGGCCAGCGTCACCACCTGGCCGGGGGCGGCCTCGATCACGCTGCCGTTGTCCAGTGTGAGGCGGAACACGCAGCTCGAGGCGGCCGAAGGCTGGTGCGCATAGGCCTGCACCAGCAGGTCGGTGGCGTCGACCACATCCACGGTACCCAGGTCGATCAAGCGCTCGGTCTGGGTGTAATCGGCCGCCAGCAGCTCGAAGGCCATGTCACGGTCCTGGTGGGCCGTCCAGGTGCTGGCATTGCTGCTGGAGAGCAGCACGCCCACCTGGTAGGGCTGGGCCGTGACGATGCGGCCATTGGTGGCATCCCACTTGCCCAGGTCGGCCACGGCCACGGCGGTGGTGGCGTCGTCGCACAGCAGCACCAGGCAGTACTCCCGGCCAGCATCAGCCAGCACGGGCGACCAGGTGACCTGCGTCTTGCCGTTCAGCACGATGGCCGCAGGCTGCAGGCGGGCCTCGATCAGCACTCGGGCCGTGGGGTAGCCGTTCTCGGCTTCGCGCAACTGCACCAGCACATCGCTGGTGCCCTTGGCCGTGAACCACAGGTTGACACCGGTGAGGTGCACAGTGGCCGAGGTGGTCAGGGTTTGGGCCAGAGGGTCGGTGCGCACATACCAGTACTTCACGATCTGCTGCTGTTCGCGCTGCACCAGGGTACCCTGGCCAGTGAACAGGGCGCTGGCATGGTTGCCGCCCGAGCCGGTGATCTCCACGCTCTTGGTTCCGGCTGGCACATTGGCTGGCACGGTGAACTTGCCTTGCAGCAGGCCTTGGGCGTTGGCCACCAGGGCGCCACCATTCAGGGCGGTGGGATGCACGGTGATGCCATCAAAGCTCATGGCGGTCACGGTCTCGCCCGGCCCGAAATGGCTCTCAAACTGCACCTCAATCTGGCGCAGGGTTTCCAGAGCCGTCGACGATTCGGCCAGGATGTTGGTCTCAGTGGTGACGCTGTTGCTGCCACCGCCCACGTAGAACACCTGCTCGATCGGCTTTGCCCACTGGGTCTGCACCTCGATCCATCGGTCCACGGCAGGCTGCAGCACCAGGTCGGTGGGCAGCGGGTCGAAGGCGGCGTAGGGGTTGACCAGCATCTGACCGGTTCGCATGGTCTGCGAGATCACAGCCTTGTGCCCGTGGGCAAGGGCCTGGCGCTCGGTGATGCCCAGGCCGAGCTGGTGCACGGTGATGGCGATCGGCAGGCGCAGCGCCCCGCCCGAGATGGCGGCTGTCTGGGCCACGCCGGCGTCGCGCATCGAATCGTTCAGGAATGGGTCTGCGAACAAGCCCTTCTTGATGCCGGTGTTTCGGCCCGCGATGTCCAAGGACAGGCGCAGCTCGGCCTGGTCTTCGTACACGCGGCGCAGCATCGCCTTCAGGGCGGCCTGCTCTTGCATGGGCACCATGTGCACGGCGTCCTGGTCGATGCGGCGGTTGCTGTCCCAGCTCTGGTAGACGGTGGCCAGGCTCAGGCAGTTCTGCGGCACGGTAGGGGCCACCGGGCTCCATTCAGCCGGCACGCCCCGAATCCAGGTGATGTTGCCGTCGCTGTCCATGCACAGTCGGTCGTAGCGGCGCAGGGCCTGCTGGTAGCTCACCAGGATCAGGGAGCCCTGCAGAGCCCCGACCACATCAAAGCCAGTGCTGCTCAGGTTCTGGACCTCGGCGGTGATGATGTGCTGGTAGGTGACTTGGTAGGTGCTGCCCGGGTTTGGCTCGGCACCGGCCGGGCTCCAGTCGATCTGGCCTGCGGTCAGCTTCCAGCTCACGTCCTTGGCGAACACCGTCGCCCCCTGTTTGACCGATTCGACCAGCAGCACGCTGGTGTCGGGCAGCGGGTCGGCCGCTCCGTTGAAGCCGCCGTGAACGATATCGTGGGTGCTGCGCACGGTGATCTTTACCGTCAGCGGTCCCACGGCCGGGGTACGGTCAAACGCGATGTGCTGCAGCCCCTCGGTGGTGGAGGCATGGGGTTCGTCCTCGATCGCCAGCAGCTCGGGCGTGGCGGCGTACACCACGCGGCGCGAGGCGGGCAGCTCCAGGCCCCGGCCGCTGATGCGGGCCGCGCCCTCGGCCAGGGTGTAGACCTGCTGGCCGGTGGGCAGATCCGGGCCTGCCACCACCTCCAGTCCCCGCACCACGTAGGTGCCGCCGGTGCTGTCGCGGTCGTAGCGCGACAGGGCCTGAGTGATGGCGTCGAGGTTGGGGGGCGCCTCCCGGGCGCGCACCGAGCCATCCTCCACCGCCCAGATCGGGTAGAAAGTGCCAGCCTGGCCGTCGCCCTTGAAGCCCCACACAAGGGTCACCTGCTCGCGCCAGGCGCCGGGCTCCTGATAGCCACGCGTGCCCACGGCAGGGTTCAGTAAGGTGGGGTCCTGCTCTTCGGTCACCACGGCCACCTGCAGGTACACGCCCACGTTGACGATGCCCACGGTGGCGATCTGCAGTTGACCGGCGGTAACTGGGCGCACCGTGCCGTCAACGTAGACGCGGCCAGCCTCGCACAGCGTGGCGCCGGTGGCCGAGTTCACGACGATGCCAGCACCATCCACGATGCCGCCATCCTTGAAAAGAACATCGGCAACGGACTTCGCCTGGTAAATCAGGGCGTCCTGCATGTCGTTGAGCTCGGCCGACTGCAGCACGCGCTCGGCATTGAACAGCACGCGGTTGTAGCGCTTGGCCGGGTCGAATCGGTTGTAAATGGTCATGGGTGGATTCCTGCTCAGAACGGCAGCACGTACTCGAACATCTGGCGGGTGGCGCCATTGCGGGGGAAGGCGGGCACGCGCTCCAGCGCGTACAGGCGGCCGGGGCTGGCGAGATCTGCGGGCAGGAAGTAGCGCTGCCCGGCGGGCAGGCCGGCCTTGACCTGGGTACCCAGGAAGATGCCTTGCTCGCGGATGGTCTCGCCGGCGGCCTCGGCAAAGGCGAAGACGAACTTCACGTAGACGAAGGTGGTGGGTTCGGCCGACAGGGTGTAGCGGCCCGAGGCCAGCTCGATCTCCCCATTGGCATCGGGCCGGCAGTAGCCCACCTGGGTGGAGGCGCGCCGGCCGATCTCGTCGACCAGTCCCGTGTTGGTGTTGCCCTCGGGCTGGGGGGCCGCATCCCAGGCGGGCGAACCGTGGCCCCAGGCAAGGTGGATGGGCTGGCTGGCGACGGCGATAGCCAGGGCAATGCGGCCGGATTCTTGAAGGGTTGCCATGATGGTGGTCAGTCCTGTGTGTGCTTGGAATCAATGGAGGTGCGCCAGGGCCGGGAGTCCCAAGGGCCCACCCAGCGGCGCGGGGCCGGCATGGGGCTCGAGATCTCGATGGCGTGGACGTCGGTGCGGTTGTCGAGTGGGTCAAGGGCAGGCCAAGCCACAGATTCGAGGTACACGGTACCGGTGACCCCTTGCGGGACGCCTGGCACTGGAGCTGCGCAGGTGCCGGTGAACATGGCGCCGACCCCGCTGTAGGTGTCGACCACTACATAGCTGTCAAGGCGCCAGGAGTCCAGCTCCACCCGATCGCCTCGGGGCATGGTCAGGGCGTGCACGGGCGTGGCCGTGGCCTCGATCTGCCCATGGGGCCAAGGGGTCACCCCCCGGGCCTGCAGGGTCGCAAAGCTGGCCTTGAGGTCGCCACCGGTGTCGGTGCTGACCCAGACACCCGAATCGTTGTCCAGCAGGCCCACGTCCATGGCCTGGCCACCGTCAAAGGTGATGGGCCGCAGGTCGTAGCTGTGGAACACCCGATAGAAGCGGATGTGGGCCGGGATGCTGGAGCGCACCACGCGGGCGATCTCGCTCAGTTCGGCAGGGCTGGCGGCCCGGCCCAGGTCGATGTGCAGGTAAGCGCCGTCCTCTTCGATCAGCACCTGGTCGAAGCCCAGCCAGCCCAGCACGCGGCGCACAGCCGCGGCGGTGCCGCGCTCCAGCAGCCAGGGCCGGCCTGCCTCCAGCAGGGCGGCCAGGCTGTCGAAATAGCGGGCGAAGTCGGCCAGGCCCCATTCAGCGGCCAGCCAGGGAAAGAAGGCCACCGGGTAGGCGTCGATCACGCGGGGGCCGGTGGGCGCCATGGCCTCGGCCAATCCATCCCAGGCGGGCATGCCCTGGTCGATGGCGCGCTCCAAAGCCGTAGAGGCCGGTGGAAGGACGGTGGTGGCCATCAGGACACCCCCTCATCGGTCAGATCGAGCACGCCCACCACCGGGTATTCATCAGCGGCCAGTGTGGTGGTCTCGGCGGGCCGCAGGTTGTCCACGTAGCGCACCGCGGCCACGCCTGCGACGTGCAACTGGGTGGTGATCCAGGACCGGGGCACGGAGCGGCCCAGGCGCGCATATGCGGCCATGGCCAGGGGCAGGCTGGTGCGCAGCTGCGCCACCAGGTCGGAAGGGGCCGAGGCCTCGCGCCAGATCCTGGCGCTGATGTTGACCGGGCGCGGCCGGGCCACTGCGACGGAGACCGGCACGCCCAGCGGCCGGGCGGCTTCGGCGTTCTCGGCGTTGAGCACGGCCAGGGCAGTGACGTCGGCCAGGCTGGCATCGTCGATCCACAACAGCACCTGCACCCGACCCGGCTGGGGCTGGGTGGCCAGGGCGTCACGCACGTTGAGCGAGGTGCCAAGGGCGATCAGCTCGTAATGCTCGCGGGTGCCGTTCCCTGCCAGGGCGCGGATGCGCAGACCAATGCGCAGGCGCAGGCGTTCGTCGGTCTCGCCTGTCAGGCGCTCCAGGCCATAGAAAGCGGCCTTGTGGTCGAGGTCGGCGCCGGTGGCGAAGGCCAGCAGCGCGGCGCGGGCCGCTTCGTTGACGCGCTGGCGGTACAGCAGCTCGCGGTAAGCGTGGGCCTGCAGCAACTTCTGCAAGGGCTCGCTCTCCAGGTCGATCACATCGGCCACGCCCGGGTAGCGCTGCAGCAGGTCGGCTCGCTCGGCCGCCAGGATTGCCTCGAAGGACAGCGCCTCGACCACGTTGGGGGCCGGCAGGGTGGTGAGGTCCTGGGCGTTCATGCCGATGCTCCGGAAACGAGGGTCGATACAAGGGTGAGCGGCACGCTCAGGCTCAGCACTTGGGGCTGCTTGGTGCTGGGCACCAGGTACAGGCCGTCCAGCGTGATCACGGCCTTGCCGGGCTCGGTGCGCGTGAAGTGCAACTGGGTCAGGCGCAGGCGGGGCTCCCAGCGCATCAGGGCGCTGGCGATGGCAGCGAACAGGCGCACCTGGGTGGCTGGGTTGTCGGGGTGGTCCACCAGCTCGGGCACAAGCGAGCCGTATTCGCGGCGCATGACGCGGGTGCCGATGGCTGTGGTCAGGATGTCGGCCACGGACTGGCGCAGGTGCTCGATGCCGGTGATCGCGGCTCCGGTGGTGCGGTTCATTGCGGCTCCCCTGTGATATCGAAGCCAGACTGAACCCCACCGTGGTGGTGGTGCCGCACGCTGATGGTGTCGGCCAGGAGGTCGGGCGTGGCCCGGATGGATTCGGGAGTGATGCGCAGGCGCTGGTCGCCTACCTGCAGAGTGATGGCGGTGCGGCATTGGATGAGCAGCTCGCCATCGAGCCAGCTCATGGAGTCATCACCCGACCATTCCTGCAGAAACTGGTTGGGGTCTTCGCTGCCCTGGGGGGCGTCGTCGCTGAAAAGCCCGACCAGGGCCACTCCCTGCAGCAGATCGCCACCGGGGCACAGCAGCACGCACTGCTCGCCCACCACGGGCGGCCACCAGGTGCGCCCTGCCCTGCCGCCGGCGCGTAGCGAGAAAAACGGCACCCAGTTGCTCAGCAGCCCGCCGGTGCGCACACGGCAGCGCGCGGGCTTGCCCAGGCGCACCATCTCGATGGAGCCCAGGCGCACGATGTTCTCAATCTTGCGATTGAGTTCGTAGGGGGATTCGGGTTGAGCGGTTGGATTTTGCACCCGGTTGATGGTGCCGGGGCGGGGTGCGAAATGCACCTGATTCTGGTTGTGTACGGGGCGTACACAACCAAGAGTTGCTCAGCGTCCGAGGTGCGTTGCGATCAGGTCTCGCACGCGCTCGATCTGGGCGTCAGTCATGCCGATCAGTTCGCGAGCGGGGTATCGATACGTCGGCCCACCGGGTGTCACCCTATCACTTAGCCCGAACTGATGCACGCGGGCGATCCGCTCCGCCCGGCCCACAAAGCCCACCACCGCCTCAGAGGGAGTGGCCATGGCCTTGAGGTTCTTGGGCGTCCCCATCTTCAGAAACATCCGCATGCCCGCCTTGCCTGCCTGGGCCTTGCGTCGGATTTCCCCCCGCTTGTTCCTGGCGGGCTGTTTGCGGGCTTCCCAGGCCCCTCCATCCGGGGTTTGTTGGGCCAGGATGCTGGCTGCGTTGGCTGCGCGCAGATCTCGCGCCACGGCCAAGGCCAGCTTTCGTCGCTCGCCATCGGATAGCCGGGCGAGCAGCGGCGCTACCCAGTCTTCCAGAGCCGTCAGTTCGCTCATGGTCAGATCACCGGCCGGGGATCATGCTCCCACTGCGCCACCAGCTCGTCGCGCACGTACAGGCTCCATTCCTCGCGCTGCTGCGGCCAGGCTGGGTGGGCGGGCTCGCCCACGTGGCGGATGTCGTAGGCGCCTGGCTGGTTGGCCCTGGGCTTGACCAGCACGCGCTCGGTCAGGTCCAGCTCGATCGACAGATCCACGGTGCTCGCGTTCAGGAATTCGACCTCGAACCGTACCGCCTTCTCGCGCAGATCCGGGTTGTCCAGCACCTCGGGCTGGTTCACGGCCAGCCAGGCCAGGAGGGGGACCATGACGGCGTCGGCATGGCCGGCGTAGTCCAGCACTACCAGTTGCAGGGTGTAGGCGTACTCAAACGACAGCGAGCCGGTGCCTGTGGTGATCAAGTGGCCCGAGCGCACCATCACCGACAGTTTGTCGGGATTGGTGCGCAGATCGGGCACGGCCGCCTCGATGTGGGCGCGCAGGCTACCGGGCTTGAGCATGGGCTAAGCCTTCTGGTTTTGCGTTCAGGCCCACCTTCACGGCGTTGTAGGCGTCGATGCAGGCGTTGAGCTGCCGGATGCTGTCGTCTCCGGCGTCGGCGATGGCAGTAAGAGCAAGTCCATCTTCAGGCGCAAGTTGGGCACGCGCTTGGTGCCGATCTCCACCGGCAGATCCGGCACCTTGGCCCGGGTTGCTTCCACCGTCCGAAGGGCAACTTGCGACGGGGATTGACAGGCGCACAGCGCCAGAGCGCACGGCAGCAGCAGAGCGATCACTGATTTGTTTCGCATTTTGGGCATCCAGGTTGAGGCGGGTTTGCAGATCGGTCAGTTCAGTCCGAAGGGTTCGTTCCGTGGCCTGCTCACGGGCGGTGGCGCGCAGTAGGGCTTCGGCGTGGTCAGCGTTGATCTGGGCCTCACGGGCCTGCGCCTCGCCCTTGGCCCGGACCTCGCCGCGTTGGTAGCCGAGTTGGTAGGTCAGCATGCTCAGGCCCACCACCAGCAGGGTGGACAGGGCCAAGGCCAGGGCGTTTTGTTTGAAGTCGTTCATGTGGCGTCCATCAAGGGGGAGTACTTGGCCCGGCGCACTTGCATCACGTTGCGCACGTACTCGCGGTTGATCTCAAAAAAGCTCTTGCCGTAGCCGGCCACCGCCGTCTTGGCTTTGGTGCTGGTGTGCTCGATGTGGCCGAACCATTGGCGCGGGTCGCAGCCCGAGGTGTTGCTGCACAGGCGGCGGTCGGCAAGAAAGCCCCCGGCGCCGCCGTTGTACTGGGCCGCGGTACAGGCCAGCGCCGCCGGCGCGTCGGCCATCAAGGCGCTGCAGCTCCGGAAATGCGCCCGGTCCTTGACCACCAGGGCGATCAACTGCCGGCGGCGGTCGAATCGATCCTCAAAGCGCCAGTCGGCCAGGTCGTGGTGCATGCGCTTGACTTCTTCGAACACATTGAAGCGGGGCGTGATCGTGAGCTGGCCCAGACCGAAGCCGTATTCGCGTGCAGTGCGCAGCTCGGCCCGCTCGCTGAAGCACATTCGGTGCTGGAGGCTGGGGCAGGTCTCCTGCTCGATCTGGGCGGCAAGGAAACTGGGCACAGGCATGGCGGGCCAGTAGGCCGGCAGCAGGGCCTGCAGCAGCGCCAGGATGGCCGGGGCCTGGACCGGGATCATCCAGCGACCCCCAGACCCACGGCGCCGCCCATGCTGGACCCCACCCACAGCACAAAGGCCAGCATGCACAGACCGTTGTAGATGAACAGGCCCAACAGGATCACGCCGGCCGCAAAGTCGCCTTGCTGCACCGCGTGCTGGAGCAGCTCGCCCACGCTGATCTGGGGCCAGACCAGCAGGCTCAACAGCACTTGCAGGCCCGCCATGCAGAACATGAAGCCCGAGAGCTGCAGCACGGTGGCCAGCAGCGGCAGGTTGATGCCCGCGGCCGAGCCCTGCAGCGGGGTGCGGGCGCCGAACAGCACCAGGCCGATGAGGATCAGCACCCAGGCGTCGAAGTTGAAGATGGCGCGCAGGCGCGGGTGGTGTTGAAGGTGGCTGGTGAGGTTCATGGGCGACTCCGGGACAGGTTTCGGTTGACGTCGTCCACCGAGCGGCGGACATCCTTCAGATCGGCCTTGATTTCGCGCAGCACCTCGGAATTGCGCTGGTCTTGCTCCGAGGCCTTTTGTTCGGCGATCAGGGCCTTCTGCTCTTGCATGGCCACCCGCTTGTCCAGCGTGCTGTAGGCGCCGAAGCCGGTGGCGATGAACCCGGCGAACGTGAGTACGTGGCCGAGGTTGATGGTGGGATCGAAGATGAGCCGGTGGCTCTTTTGTTCATTCATTCGGTTTCATCCTTGGCTCAAGTCCGACCTGCGCCCGGTTTCCTGATGCGCCCCGCAATGCACCCAGCTCCAGGGGATTGCGGGGTGGGTGCAGATGGATTGGCCGGTGGTCATCCAGCAACAGCCAGGATGTACTTGGCAGGCCCCTTCGCAGATAGTGCGTATCCGGCCGCATTTGGGTGGCTTTGATCCCACATCAGTGACGCTGCATTTGCAGCTGCATAGCTCCCCAATGTGGCCCTGACATCAATCAGCCGATATCCGTTTGCTGCGCTGATTTGCTGCAGTTGTGAAAGATATTGGGTCTGCAGCGTGTCCCGTCCGATGGTCGGATCGCTCTGAAATGGAGTCATCAAATCAACGTCTCCATACCCTGCAAGAGTTGCTGCGAGAGTGGTCATGGCAGCGTTGTACGCAGCAGCCGTCACACCCTGAGCTGACTCATTGATGCCGAACATCGCTATTGAGTGATTTGGCGCGTATGCAGCAATCATTGGGTTTGAGGCCCACAGTCCACCAGCATTCCAGTCTGCGGCCGTAGCCCCGGCCACACCAGCATTGCCGATGTAGATGCATTTTTGAGTGGTATCAAAGAACTCGATACCCAGAATAAATAACGTCCCAACTGTGGTCTGGGCAATTGACCCGGTGATGGAGTTGCTGCGCGTAAACGTCGCCTCATATACACCAACCCCTCCAGCTCCCGCAGCAGATTGAGCCGTCAGAGCTACGCTATTGATCGTTGGAGTGAACCCGCCTAGGCCGCTGTTGCGCAAATAGTAAATGCGGATTTTGTTAGCCCAAGCAGAGTATGTGAATCCCAGATTACCTGATGCGCCAGACGTGGCCTGCCAAGATGCGTTTGAGCCAAATCCATAGTTACCACCATATGACCACCCGGACCCTATCGTTATGCGGCTGTCCGATGTTGGTGAAGTAGGCGCTTGCGGGATTATTAAGTTGTTGATTACAGGAACCGGTAGGCGCACCGCGAGACGATTGGCCAAGAGCGCCGGCAACGACGTACTTCCGATGACAGCGCCAACGCCATAAGTCGTGGAATCCCCTCCCATCAAAATCCTGGTGTCAGAAACGCCTGCCAGCGTTTTTGCAATTGCAATTGCTAGTTTGGTCGGAGCCAGATCTCCAACAACCCCCATCCCCGCATGCTGAGCAGCGTGCCAAGCGGGGTTCAGAAAAGCGATCAGGTCTTTGAAGCTGATCATGGCTGCTTCACCCACTTGGAAATTGCCGTCAACTTTCCACCAGTCCACGTGAGTGTCTGGCTGTAGTTCACACCGGCCGGGCTGGTGACCGTGGTCTTGATGAGATTCCCTGTGGCCTGGTCATAGGCCAACGCCTGATCGAGGCTCGGCGGATGAATAACATTCCCATCGCTTGCGACCACCGCGCCCTCCAACGAGGACACCACCTCGGCATGGCTGCCGTTGAATAGGTCAACGAGCAGCTTGTAAACGCTCCGGCCAATGGCCGGGATTTGCTTGTTCGCCATTTCGGTTCCTAACTGTTAAAAAATCAATCCCATAGCGACACTGTTTCCTGGCTCGTGGCGTCCACGATCACCAGCTCGACGACAGCCCCAGCAGGTAATTGAGGGCCCAGTGCAGCCAGACCAGGGTTTGCCACCAGCGTGGCCTCTGTAACGCCCGCGGTGCGGCCCAGGTGTCTCCAGCACAACAGGTCGACGGTGTCGCCATCGCTGGCCATGACCTGCAGCGTGGTGACCATCAGATGAGTTCCACCGTGGTGCGCGGCTGGCCCAGCAGGTCGCTCAGTGCCCAGCGCATGTTTCGGCGGTGCGTATCGGCGCGGGGCTCCATGGCGTCGGCGTTCTTGTCGCCCTTGCCCGTGGTGTCCATGTCGCGGTATTCCTCCACCAACTCGGCCTGAACCCCGCTGTACACCGCGCGGCGGTAGTGCAGCACCAGCACGCTGGAGCGGCCGACCTGGTCAGCGGGGATGTCAGCCAGGGCCTCAAAGCCCGCAGCGAGCTGGCGGGCCTTGAAGGTGGCCAGCTCTCGGTTGACACTCAGTATGGCCGCTGTGGCGGCCTCGCGCAGCCGGGCAACAGTGACCGTGCCATCGAGCCGGCAAGCGGCGCGCAGCGCGCCCAGGTCGATCTCTGGGAACCACGGGTCGTTCTCGATCACGGGTTCACTGGTCGACGTGGGTGGGGATGTGGTGGCCAGGAAGCTCATGGTGGTCAATCAAAAATTTGGTGGCGGTGGTCGGGGTGCGTCAGGGGTGGGCCTGGGCTCACTCCATCGGCACCCCGAGCCGCCAGGGTGCGGGGTACGCTCAGTCGGGGCCTGTGCCGGCTTTGAGCCGACGCTCCAGGCGCTCCATGTCTTTTTTGACGCCCACCTGGCCGAAGAGCTGGTGGGCGCGTTGCAGTTGGTCCATAGCGCGGCGGGCCATGGCCAGGTCCAGCGTGGTGATGTCTGGCTCGGTAGTGGGTGTCTTGCCCATCAGGGCGTAGCCAATGGCCTTGTGCAACTTGGCGCGCGCCTGGTCGGGGGCGTCGCGTTCGGCCGTCATCTGGTCGACCCGGGCCAGAACCACCAGGGCATCAGGTCCCACCAGTTGGCCGGCCAGAGCTGCGGTGCTGGATTCGTCGATCAACAGCGTGGCGATATCGCGGTTGTATTGATCCGGCAGGGCGAGGCCATGCTGCAGCACATATTCAGCGATCTGCAGGCCTCGCTCCCAATTCCCGATGTCGAGGTGCCAGACCATGACGCTGGTGAGCACCAGGTCTTGGCCACCCTGACCACCGGCCAGGGCGCCATCGATCCAGGCATCGAAGTCGCCCACCATGGAGCGCTTAGCCTCGATCTTGCGCTCCACGGACTGGATGCCCTTGAGGGTGCGGCGGTGCTCGTAGAGCTGGGCCAGCATCAGCTCGTAGGCTGAGCCTTCGACCTGGCCCCCGTTGGGGGTGGCCAGGGCGGCCTGCTCGGCGAGCACGCGCATCTGGTGACGTCGAAATGGCGTGCTCATCTCGACACCAATCAGTCAGTGAAGGTGATGTTCTCGGCCATCACGGCGCGGCCGAGGTCTTCAACCACATAGGCATCGTTCGAGGACTCATAGTTCTCGATGCGATCACGCTTTGCGTTTTCTTCCATGCGGCGGCGGCGCGCGCCCTCTTGCCAGTAGATCGACAAGTTGTCGTAGGTGGTGATCAACAGCTTGTTGTCGGGGAAATAGGGCACGGTGGCGGCCTGCAGGCCACCCACACGCTTCTGGCTGATCACGATGTCGGCCGCCAGGGTCTCGGTGGGCACCTGGCTCACGTCAACCAGAGGGAAGTACTTCTCGGTGAGCAGGTTGCGGCCCATGAGGACAACCAGGCCTGGGTCTTGTTGATACCAGGGGTCGAGGCCGTTGATCGCATCGAAAACCAGGGCATCGAGGTTTTGGTAGTCGTTGGCAGCACCGACACCGATCTTGATCTGGCCAGCGGTTTTGCCACCGGACATGACGCGGGACGGGGCATCGTCGCGCAGGTGTTGCAACCAGCCCTTGTTCACGTCCTGCAGCAAGGGGTGGGCCACCAGGTCGGTGTCAGCCGCAATGCTGGTGCCATTCCAGCCGATCAAGATGCGATCCAGCGCCTGGCGGCGCACGATCAGGTCGCGCACTCGGGTTTGGAAGTCGGGGAACTTGGCCCAGGCGTCCAGCTTGGCATAGGTGATGTGCGTGTCCGAGTTGGTCTTCACGCACTGGTAGCCACGGCTGTCCAGCGTGCTGATGTCGCGGGTCTGGCGGTCCTTGGTGGTGGTGTCGGTGCGGCTGGCGGCCGGGCCGGACACACCCAGGCCGAGCTTGTCACCCTGCATTTCCACAACAGGCGAGATGTTGATGCGGCCAAGGAAGTCGCTGGACTCTTGGATCTTGCTTTCCAGCTTTTGCTGCACGCTGGGAGAGACGGTGAATTGCTTGGTGGCGTCGGCCACGGCATTCAGGCGGCCAATCTGGTTCAGCAGTTCGGCATAGGCCTGGCGGGTTTCATTACGCATGGAGGGGCTCCGGGTTGAATGCGATTGCGGTGGAAAATCTGCGGCTGATCAGCAGTCGGTCTGGATGCGGCCGCTGTTGCCGGTGGCCGGCGGGCGCTGGCTGTGCTGCTGCTCAGGCGTGGTGCCGAGCTTGGTCACCAGCTCGGTGTACTGGCCCTGCAGAGTGGCGAAAGCCTTGGACAGCTTGTCGTGGTCGGCCTGCAGGGTGGCGTGCTTCTCGGCCTGGTCGGCGATCACCGTCCCAGCTTCTTCCAGTGCTTCGAGCACGGCAGAGAACCGGGCGTCGTCGCTCTTGGCCTTGCCGTTGAATTTCTCCGTCACGGCTTTGACCGAGGCGATGAACTTGGTGACCAGGCCCGCGTCTTCGGGCTTGTCTTCCTCGAACTCCAGCGTGACCTCGATGGCCTCGGAGAACAGCGCTTCGGCGTGGCTCTTGCGGCCGGCCAGCGGGCTGGCCTTCGGGTTCTGGGCCGCGAAGGCCAGGATGTCGGTGCCCAGGCTGGCAGGGCTGTCGGTGACGGCCAGGCCGGTCAGGTAGGCCTCGCCGGTATCGGCGAATTTGGGGTTCACCTCGATGGAGGTGTAGATCTTCTGCTTGGCCTTGGTCATGGCCACCAGTTCGGGCAGGGGCTCGATCTGGGCGAACAGGGCCAGCTTGCCGTCTTCGACCGGGCGGGCCTCCACTGCGATCACGTCGCCGTAGGCCTTGAACAGGCCGTCAGGCGCGATGCCACGGTAGTGCTCCAGCCAGACGCGGGCGCCGTATTTCTTGGGGTCGAAGTTGGCCGCCATCTGCGTGATCCAGTCCTTCTGGATCACGCGGCCGTCGGTGGTTGCGCCTTCAGTGGCGACGCGGAAAAGTTTGGATTTTTGGGCCATGATGGCTGCTGCTCCGAGGTTGGTAACGAGTAGCTGCCATCGTCGCGCCCCACGGCCGCGCATTCAACGACCTTTGGTTGTGTACGGCCCGTACACAACCGATACCTGTCAACGAAACGGAGCGACGCCCATACGCTCGACGGCATGAACGAAGCCGTCATCGTCCCCAAGCGTTTCAAGCGCGAAAAACCAGCTGATGGGCTGGACGCCGACAAGCGCCGCGAAGCTCGGCACCTGTACTGGCAGGGCTGGCGAATCTCGTCGATTGCGGAATACATCGACGAGCCTCGCAGCACTGTGCAGGGCTGGAAAGATGTGGAGGAATGGGACAAGGCACAACCGGTGCAGCGCGTCGAGGCCACGCTAGAGACCCGGCTGGTGCAACTGGTCATGAAGGACCCCAAGACCGGCACCGACTTCAAGGAAATTGACCTGCTGGGCCGCCAGATCGAGCGCCTGGCCAGGGTGCACAAGTACGGCGCGACCGGCAAGGAGGCCGACCTCAACCCGGCGATCGAGCGGCGCAACGACCGCCCCAAGAAAAAGCCCGATCGCAACCACTTCAGCGAAGAGCAGCACGAGCAGCTGCTGGAGGCCTTCAAAGACTCGCTGTTCGACTACCAGAAGGTGTGGTTCCGCAACAGCGAGGCGCGCACGCGCTTCATCCTCAAATCACGCCAGATCGGCGCCACCTGGTACTTTGCCCGCGAGGCCCTGGCCGATGCGATCGCCACCGGCCGCAATCAGATCTTTCTGTCGGCCAGCAAGGCCCAGGCGCATATCTTCAAGCAGTACATCATTGCCTTCGCGAAGGATGCCTGCGGCATCGAGCTGTCGGGCGACCCCATCGTGCTCAGCAATGGCGCCACGCTGTACTTTCTGGGCACCAACGCCCTCACGGCTCAGGGCTACCACGGCAATGTCTATTTCGACGAGTGCTTCTGGACGCGCAAGTTCGACGAGCTCAACAAAGTGGCGTCGGGCATGGCCATGCACAAGCATTGGCGCAAGACCTACTTCAGCACGCCCAGCAGCATCCAGCATGAGGCCTATGCGCTGTGGAGCGGGGCGCGCTTCAACCGCAAGCGACCGAAGGATGAGCGCATCAGCCTGGACCTGAGCCACGACCGGCTGGCCGGGGGCTTCACGGGTGAGGACAAGATCTGGAGACAGATCTGCACCATCGTCGACGCCATGCGCGGCGGCTGCAACCTGTTCGATATCGACGAGCTGCGGCTGGAGTACTCCACCGAGGAGTTCGAGAACCTGCTCATGTGCGGGTTTCTCGACGACTCGTACAGCAGCTTTCCGTTGGCCGAGTTGCAGCGCTGCATGGTGGACAGCTGGGAGGTATGGGACGACGTCAAACCGTTCAGCCTGCGCCCTTTCGGCTATCGGCCTGTGTGGGTTGGCTATGACCCCAGCCTCACCGGAGACACCGCCGGCTGTGTCGTGCTGGCTCCTCCCAGCACGCCGGGTGGCAAGTTCCGGGTGCTGGAGCGGCACCAGTTCAAGGGCAACGACTTCGAGGCCCAGGCCGAAGTGATCCGCAAGATCACCCAGCGCTTCAACGTGGTCTTCATCGGCATGGACACCACCGGCCTGGGCCAGGGGGTCTATCAGATCGTGCAGAAGTTCTTCCCCGCGGTGAAGGGCTACCAATACAACGTCGAGATCAAGTCGCGCCTGGTGCTGAAGGCCCAAAGCGTGATCCGCAAGGGCCGCCTTGAGTTCGACGCCGGGTTCACGGATCTGGCCCAGGCCTTCATGGCCATCAAACGGGTGATGACGGCCAGCGGCCGGCAGGTCACCTACGACGCGGGCCGCAATGAGGTCACCGGCCATGCCGACCTGGCCTGGGCCTGCATGCACGCAATGGACAACGAATCGCTGGATGGCGAGACCAGCTCATCCAAATCGATCATGGAGATTTCTTGATGCAAGACGAAACACAGGCCTCGGCGCAGCTCGCCCAAGCCGACCAGGCCAAGAAGATGGAGGCCTTCACCTTCGGCGACCCCACCCCGGTGATGGATCGGCGCGAGCTGCTCGACTACCTGGAGTGCTGGAGCAACGGGCGCTGGTACGAGCCACCCATGAGCTGGTCCGGCCTGGCCAAATCGTTCAGGGCTTCAACCCACCATTCGAGCGCGATCTATTTCAAGCGCAACATCCTGGCCAAGACCTTCAAGCCCCACCGCCTGTTGAGCACCGATGTGTTCAGCCGCTTCGCACTCGACTTCCTGGTGTTCGGGAATGGCTATCTGGAGCACCAGGTCAACCGACTGGGGGGCTCCATTGGCCTGTCGCACGCGATGGCTAAGTACACCCGCCGCGGGGTGGACCTGCAGAAGTACTTCTTTGTGCGCAACGGCGCCGACGAGCATGAATTCAACAGCGGCCGGGTGTTCCACCTGCAGGAGGCCGACATCGAGCAGGAGGTCTATGGCCTGCCCGAGTACCTGAGCGCCCTGCAGGCGGCCTGGCTCAACGAATCGGCCACCCTGTTCCGCCGGCGCTACTTCAACAACGGCAGCCACGCCGGGTTCATCCTGTACATCAGCGATGCGGCGCAGAGCCAGGGCGACATTGACGGCATCCGCGAGGCGCTCAAGCAGAGCAAGGGGCCGGGCAACTTCCGCAACCTGTTTTTGTACAGCCCCAATGGCAAGAAGGACGGCATTCAGCTGATCCCCGTGAGCGAGGTGGCCGCCAAAGATGACTTCTTCAACATCAAGAACGTGAGCCGCGACGACGTGCTGGCCGCCCACCGCATCCCGCCCCAGCTGCTGGGCATCGTGCCCAGCAACACCGGCGGCTTCGGCGCCATTGTGCCCGCCGCCCAAGTGTTCGCCACCAATGAGATCGAGCCCTTGCAGGCGCGCTTCCTGGCCCTGAACGACTGGCTGGGCGAAGAGGTGGTGCAGTTTGAGAAATACGAGGTGACGGTCAGCCCGACCGCCCCCGGCGGGGGAGGATAGACCTCCCCCAAAAAAAGACGGGGCGAGTGCACCAGGTGCGTCAACACCCAGCACAAACCCCTCCGCCGTGAATGCGCACGGCATTGGCCAAACGACCCCGTCACCTGTGCACAGGCGGGGCGATCATAAGGCGATGCCGACATGCAAGAACCGAAAGAAGTTCGATGTGGCCACTGCAGCAAGAAGCTGGCGGTGGCAATTTTTGTTCGACTGGACATCAAGTGCCCGCGCTGCGGGACCTTGAACCTCCTGCGGGCCGAGAGCCCCAGCCCAGAACGCCACCGAGCGTCATCAACCCCTGAAACGAAAGATGACGATGCGCGTGAGCGAAATGATCGAAGAAGGCGGCCATCCGGCCGCATCCCCCCTGGTGCCCTGGATCGGTGGCAAGCGCCGCCTGGCCAAGCACATCCTGCCCTTGTTCCCTGAGCACAGCTGCTACGTGGAGCCCTTCTGCGGCGCCGCAGCCCTGTTCTTCCTGAAAGAGCCCGCCAAGGTCGAGGTGCTGAACGACGCCAATGGCGATCTGGTCAGCCTTTACCGGGTCGTGCAGCACCACTTGGACGAGTTCGTGCGCCAGTTCCGCTGGGCCCTGACCAGCCGCGAGATCTATGGCTGGCTGTCAGCCACCCCACCGCGCACCCTGACCGAGATCCAGCGCGCCGCGCGCTTCTTCTACCTGATGAAGTGCGGCTTCGGCGGCAAGGTGGAGGGGCAGACCTTCGGCACCGCCACCACCAGCCGCCCCCGGCTGAACCTGCTGCGCCTCGAGGAGGACCTGAGCGCCGTCCATTTGCGCCTGCACCAGGTCACGGTGGAGCACCTGAGCTGGCTGGACTGTGTGAAGCGCTACGACCGCCCCCACACGCTGTTCTACATGGACCCGCCGTATTGGGGGACCGAGGGCTATGGGGTCGAGTTTGGGCTGGAGCAATACGCCCTCATGGCCGAGGCCATGAGCACCATGAAGGGTAGGGCGGTGGTCAGCGTGAACGACATCCCCGAGATGCGCGAGGCATTCAAGGGGTTCCCGATGAGGGAGGTGGTGATCAATTACAGCGTAGGGGGCGCCGGGCGGGCACGGGCCCCCAAAGGCGAGTTGATCATCACGAACTTCGCAATCGATTGACCACCCCCAGAAGCTGATCACCCATCTCCCCCAGAGGCCATCCCATCGGATGGCCTTTTTCTTGACCTCTGCCCAGCGTCAAAAACCGCCCAGAAAGCGCTCCGAGCTGATCCGGCGCCCGAGCCATTGCTCGCCCCATGATCGGCGCCCAGAGGGCCGCCTGCGCCCTCCCCTGCCCCATTCCAACCGACCCGACACCCCTACCGCTGTGGCCGTGCGGTCATGCCCATCGAGACCCACGGCGCGCGGACGAGACCCCGCCGCGCCCTCGGTCTTAATAGGCCTCTTTTGACGACCCTGCCGACCCTGGGCAGCGCAAGGCCTGGTGCGGCCTCGCGGGCGGTTTTCAGGGCCACTCAGATGACGGGATTTGACGGAATTTCACGGGCCCAGGCAGGTTGCCGGTGGGAATGCTCTACCGGGATCCAGAAGGCAAATCCGGGAAAGGTTCGGGGAAAACATGATTTCCAACACTACCCCCCGAAATCGACCCGCGACCCGCATGGATGCTGGATTTGTGTGATCAGAATTTTTTCTGATTTGACCTGATCCGAATCAGGAGGCCCCGTAAGTCATTGATTTGTATATATTTTTTATTCAACTCGATCAGAAAGCGGAACCCTAACAAATCATGTTTAGATCAGTAAAAAATCAGGGTTCTACAAATTCGCAAAAGCCACGCCAGACAAGGCTTTCAAGGCTATGCATCCTTTTGATCATGAAAATCATGCTTTTCCCGAACAGACACCGGAATTCGTGACGCAGCTCAATCAGAAGGCGCTATCCTATGGGGGCTTGGTGCCACCGAAGCGCAATGCTCATGGCCTATGGGATGGCCGGTAGATGCGCAATATCGCGATGGAAGCCGCATGAATGCTTGATTCCTTGGGGACGCCCTCTCCGCCAATACACGCGTCACAGACGCTTTAAGACGGCCCTTCGGGGCCGTTTTTCATTGGGCCACCCATATACTGACCCGCCGTAACA
>NZ_JADZ01000005.1:337703-445144 GCF_000518645.1 Curvibacter gracilis ATCC BAA-807
GCAATGCTCATGGCCTATGGGATGGCCGGTAGATGCGCAATATCGCGATGGAAGCCGCATGAATGCTTGATTCCTTGGGGACGCCCTCTCCGCCATATGATACGTAAGCCCTTGAATCTAAACGAATAGTTGCGATTCAGGGGCTTTTTCGTTTCCAGGTGGTACACCTGGCTGGTACACCGGACGGTAGACTGTCTCACATGAAAGATGATGAGATGTATCGTCACCCTCGCCTGCATCTGCGCGGCGGCACCTTTTACTTCCGGGCCAAAGTTCCCCTTGACCTGCTTCACGCCTACCCTGGTCTAGAGATCAAGTTCTCCCTTCGTACCAAGGACCGCAAGAAGGCGCTCCAACTGGTTCAGCTGGAGTCTCTCCGGGTCGAGCGTGAATTCGAGACACTTCGAAATGAGCAGCTCGTGGCCCACGCCCCCCTCACGCTGATCACATCCATCGATCAAGAATTCATCACTGGAATCACGACCTCCTTCCTTCGCGATGCACTGGAGGTTGACACCGACATCCGCACCGGTGACATGGGCGACCTCGAACGTGAGATACGACAAGAGGGCCTTGAGCAGCAGATGCAAGCGCTGCGGGAGGCCAATCGAACCGGCCGTGTCGAGTTGATCGACAGCTTGCTCAAGGTCTTCCTGCGCATTCAGGGCTTCGAGCTACGCGTTTCAGATGTTGAGTACCGGCGTCTGGCCCTGGCATTTCTTCAGGCCTACACCAAAAGTGTGAAGAGCCTTGCTCAGCGCGACGAGGGCGAGATCGTTGAAACCGAGGAGTTGGCACCAGCCGCCAAGGCGCTTCTGCCACGCGCCGTTCGTCAAACACAACAACAACTGACGTGGACAACCCTTTTCGAGAAGTGGCGTGACGCAACCGCCCGCCGCCCCAAGACCGCAGATGAGTTCAAGCGAGTCCTGGCTGAATTTGAGAAATTCATAAAGGACACCCCGCCCGCTTCGGTTGACAAGCAACAAGTCATTGCCTATCGCGATCACTTATTGAAAGAGGTCAAACAAGCGGCAAAGACCGTTGACAAAAAAATATCCATTCTGAGGACGATCTTCAGACGTGGAGTGAGTGACGGAATCCTGGATTCAGATCCAACATTGGGCGTCATTGTGACGATGCCGACGGTCCAAAAGAAATCTCGAATTTCATTCACCACCGCCGAGCTGAGTCAATTGTTTGTCTCTGATATGTTCACGGGCAAGTCGCCAAAGCTGGCGAAATTCGGTGCAGCCCCATATTGGGTGCCAATGATCGGCCTTTTCACAGGTGCTCGGATCGAAGAAATATGCCAACTTCGCGTGGCCGAAATCAAGGAAGCGCCAGATCTCGGAAAATATTTCCACATCACAGACGAGGGCGAAGGTAGCACGGTAAAAACAGAAGCATCCAGACGTCGAGTTCCGATCCATCAACGGCTATTCGAAGCAGGATTGCTTGAGTATGTCAAATCACTCCCCAACCAGGATGGCTATCTTTTTCCAAGCCTTACCCCTGACAAATATGGTCGTCGCAGCTCCGGCCTGAGCAAGAGCTTCAATGCCTACCTTAGAAACCCTATCGGCATCATTGACACCAGAAAGGTCTTCCATTCTTTCCGCCACACATTCAAACATCGCTCTCGGGAGCTATCAATTCCAGAAGACGTTCATGATGCTTTAACAGGGCACACCGGATCTGGCGAAGGACGAAATTACGGAAATGGGAATGAAGAATTCCCAGCAGAGCCGCTCTTTGATGCAATGAAGAGAATCGACTTCAAAAATCTAACGCTGCCAATTTTCAAGGCTGAAAACTTTCAATCTGAAAAATTGACCAAGCGCACCCGAAAAACAAAATCTACATCAACCGGCAATCTCAAGTAGAGATCAGGTCCCCCACCATCTCACAAGGCTACTACCGCAAGACGCCAGATCCAAAATGCTTGCGGTTCTTTTCCTCAGCCATAGTTTTGGTCATAGGGCGTATAGGCCACGGCCAAAAAGAACTACATTACAATTACGCCTTGTTTCTGCTTGTTGTTTCAACAAAACCTAACTAGTGCAGCCTGATGTCGCTCCACCAACCAAACACTGCTGATGCCAGTCGGGCCCTTGTGCAAACCCGGCTACCCTCCCCTCTGCGCAGCTACCTGCGGGCTTACGCTAAGCACCACGATCTGAAACTGGAAGCGCTGATGGCGGACATCCTTGGGCACTTCCTACACCTCCGCCCGGATCAGCACGGCTTGTCTTGGCGCAAACCACAGTCGAACCGCTCTGAGGCGGGCAGTTTGGGTGGGTGGGCTCAATTCAATTCGCTCGTTCCCGAGGAGCTGGCAGGCAAGCTGGCGGGCGCAGCCATGGCGGCCGGTATCAGCCGGGCATCACTGGTCTACACCGCTGTGTACTGGTTTGCGCGTTACATGCGCCCACCAACCGACAGCATGGTGATTCAAGACGACAAAGGAGTGAGTCGTCATGACTGAACACTTCAAGCATTTGCCCATTTCGGCGCTGATCCCCGATCCAGATCAACCCCGGATTGAGCTGGAAAGCGAGAACGATTCCGCCATCGGAGCAAACACCCTACAAGGCTTGGCGGCCTCAATCCGCGAGGTCGGGATGCTGCAACCCATCCGCGTCCGCCGAGTGGGTGACCTATTCATGGTCATCAGCGGCCATCGCCGCCTCGAAGCTGCGCGGCTCCTTGGCTTGGCCGATGTTCCCTGCCTCGTGATTGAGCAAGAGGACGACCATGAGCACCGCCTGGTGTCTCAGGTCATCGAAAACCTGCAGCGCAAGGCGATGAAGGCCAGCGAGTTGGCGATGGCGGTGCAGGCCCTGGTGCAACGAGGCAACAGCAACGACGAAGTCGCGAAGCGCCTAGGCATTCAGAACAGCCAGGTCACACTTTTGCTGAACCTGTTGAAGCTCGAAGGCGCCACCAAATCTGCATTCGAGCGCGGGCGCATAGACTCCCCACGAGCGGCATACGAACTGACCAAGCTCCCCGTTGCTGTGCAAGAGCGGGTGATCGCAGAAGCCGATGCAGCAGGCAAAGTGATCACCCAGCAGGAAGTGCGTGAAGTGCGTCACCAGTTTCAGAAGCGGATGTCGAAAAATCGCCATCCGTACGAAGGTCCCATGTTGTCGCGTGCCGATTTTGTCGAATTGACACAATGTCTGGCCGACGATGTGAGAGACAACTACGATCCGATACGCGACCGGGAAGCCATCTTTGGCACCGATTGGCACAACGTAGACAACGCACGTCTAGCAAACTTCGGCGCCGTGATGGCGCAGTCCGACGCCGGCAACTCCACATCCAACAGCCGACAGGCAGCAGAAAACGACGACTTGGTGCATGTGCCAGCATTCACATTGACTAGGGCACAGCTCATTCGCATGGCCAAGTTTTTTGGTTGGGGCGAGTCGGGGTTCGCAGGCGAAGAAGAGTTTTACGATGGAAGGCTCGGCGAGAGCATTGTAGAAAAGCTGCAGACCCTCTGACATTAGGGACTGCCGCTGCCAGGGCAGCATCTCGCAGAACTGTTTGTGTAGGTGGACGTTGAAAACGCCGGGATTCAGGGCCCCGGCCGGCCCTCGCGTATCACACCAGGCCAAGCTCGGCCATGGACGTGATCGCGCCCGCCGTGACGACCAGGTGGTCCAGCACCCGGACATCGACCAGGTTCAAAGCGGTCTTGAGCTGCTGCGTCAGACTTTGATCAGCAGAGGAAGGTTGCCCCCCGCCGCTTGGATGGTTGTGCACCAGGATGACTGCGCATGAGTTCAGGCGCAGGGCGTCTTTGAGAACCTCTCGCGGATACACCGATGTCTGTGTCAGCGTGCCCCGGAACATCTCGACAAACTCGATGACCTGCTGCTTCGCATCCAGATGGAGCACGGCAAACACCTCGTGCGGCAGTGCACCCATGCGCAGGCGCAAAAATGTCCTCACTGCGTCCGGAGACGTGAGCACATCGGTGCCACGGATTTGAGCCGCCAGCACCTGCTGAGCGGCTTCGAGGACCTCCTGAGTGTGGGCACGGCGGTACTCGCCAGTGGCGTCCTGCACCAGCAGGATTGAGGGAGCAAGGACTTCGAGCGAAGACAGAGAGGAAACGAGGGATTGCGACATGGTCGGCTCCAGTGATCGGGCGGGATTGCCCGAGACCGGCACACGCACACCGCAGCACAGATGTCAGGGTTCGACAGACGGCCGCCAGGACGCAAGCGCCCCGCAGCGGGCGCGCAGACCTTGACATCGAGAACGGTGTGGTACGTTGTAGGGAACAGCAAGCCAGCCAGCCCCGCCCTCCTCCCCCCCGGAACACACCATGACAACAGGCCCCATCCAAGCGCCCATGGCGCCGAGGCCTTGACATCGCGGGATCCACGCGCACTGGTGAGCATTTAAAGACAGGGCGAGCTTTCAGCACTCGCCCGGCCCCTGGGTACGCCATCCCCGATCTGAAATCGACCACCGTCTGGTGGCCGTGACCTCAAACTTCTTCGCGCAGTTTCAACATGCGTAACCGCAGCGCTTCAATTTCTTCAGGCTGAGGAACTTCTTTCAGGTGCCACGCTGGCTCCCAGCCTTCAATAGTCTCTTCATGGTACCTGCCAAACGCCGCTATAAAACTTGTGGCGGAACTAAGACATTCATCACGATACTCAGGGTGCCAGTCCATTAACCGCTCAAAGGTATGAAGATGCCATACGGCATCGCGATATGGTCTCCAACGAGCCCCGGTTTCTTTGATGGCGGTGAATGCCTTCGAAGTTCTGACATCACTGTAGGGGCTGGTTTCTTCAGCGATATCGCTCAGTTCGGAAATGAGTTCGGGCGTCAGAGGTGCCGCCATAAGTTCACCAAACTCTTCGGAAAAGACGACTATCTGTTCCCCGAGCACCTCAATATCGATAGGTCCAAACGAGGCCAAGCATTCAAACTCAAATTCAGTTGTATTCATTGTCATATCTTTCAACACAAGATGTCCTGCCAGATTGATGGCCGCAATTGTCAAATCACAGCCACTGCCATTGAGCTAGGTGGAATTCAGACGACGGAAACCACGCAGGTTTCCTTGGTCAATGTCACGTGACCTGCGCGGTGCGCAACATGCGTAAGCATTCGTAGGCAAGGCGAGCTTCGGCACTTAACCTGCCCCTGGGTACGCCATCCTCGATCTGAAATGGCCACCGCCTGGTGGCCATGACCTCAAACCTCTTCGCGCAGTTTGAGGATGTGTAAACGCAACGCCTCAATCGCTTCAGGTGTGGGAGCTTCATCCAGATATGTATCTGAATCTGTCTCCATGCCGCAAACGTACTCCCAGAACGCGGACACGAAGGCGGCTGGAGAGTTGAGGCACTCATCGTAGTCATCTGGCCACACGTCGATGGCCTCTTCAAACGCGCTGAGGTGGTATTGAGCGTCACGTACGGCGCGCCAACGAGCCCCGGTCTGCTCGATAGCGGCGATGGCCCTCGAAGTCCTTGCCGCATCGTGGGCGAAGGTGTCCTCTGCAATGTCGCTCAGACAGCCTTTGAGCTCGGGGGACAGAAATGCATTCATCACCTCGCCCCTGTCATGGTCAAAAGCGAATATTTCATTCTCCCGAATATCAATATTGACAGAGCCAAATGCGCAGAGGCATTCAAACTCGAAATTGGGTGTATTCATTCTTTGGAATCTTATGGTTTTTCATGTTGGTCAAGATGGTGGCTGCGATCTTCAGATCACAACCACCATCATTGAGCAGCTGGAATTCAGTGATGGATGTGCACGCAAGTTTGCTTGGTCGATGTCACCTCTCCCGCTTGGTCGGCAAATTCATACCAGTCATCGATTTGGTACGGGTCGAGCTCAAAATCGGTTTCGATGTCATAAATCGTGTAGCTATACCCCCACAACTGCTCAATCGCAATCTGGCTATGAAAGCCGCCCATGGCGCAGGCTGCCGCCGTGTCATCGTCCATCGACGCGGGGACATCGACGAAATAGCCGCCAGGCACGCCCTGGTCTTCGGGGTGCAACTTGTAGGCGGGGCAATCAGCCTCGACCTGGATGAAAAGAATTCGCCTTTCACAGTTGCAGTTTTGTGTTGGATGGGAGGTGGTATTGGTAGAGAAATTCTTAGTCATAGAAAAATCAAATTTTGTTTACAGACGCTGAGGCCCTCGGATCAAAAAACAATCCGAGAAATCTCGTTAAATATTGCCTCGCCTGTCGATAGGCAAGGCGCTCAGTTTTATTGATTATCTCCGAATGGTTACGACGCCATTCTGATTGCAGGGAAGCAGCATGGCTGTAACTACCTGAGCAGATTTAGAATAATGGCTATTCAGCACATTCATTGCGACCACCATTTCCCTCGTCGGAGGTTTGTCGAATTTATCCTCTTTAACAGCCAGCAATTTATTCAAGATGCTGTTGGTCAAAGGCGAAGTAAAGCTAACGCCAAAAATATCAGTCTTGAAGGTGCATTGAATATATTGGTGCCTTTTCCAATCTCGCAGGACTTTGCGAATTGTCGGTGAATGCGCATCAAAAGAGATGGTAAGTGTTTTGCCCTTTCCCACAAATATCAAACCACCCAGGGTTCGCCCTTCGGGAAACTCAACTCGAATAAGACCGAGTTCGTAGTCATCCAGAAGCTCCTGAACAAAGTGCCCGAACCCCGCGCCTGAACAGAAAACACAGACCTCCGAACAACTTGTGTCGAGAAATTCTTTACCGATAACCACTTTTGGAAAGCAGGCGCCCAAAACGGGTTCGGGGGGCGAGCCAAAACACATGTAAGCCGGATTCAAGGCTTGCCCCTCGAAGGGGGAAGAGGAGGCGCTGGTCGCGGAAGAAAAACTGTCACTCATATTAAAAGCCCTCAATGTTGAGTTGGCGAAAAGTGAGCCCCTAGATCCGTACTGATCGGCAGGGCCCTTCTAAATTGCCGTCACCTTTTGGGTGGCAGCGGCACAACATGAGTCCTATTCTATGTGAAATAGATTTTGCTGCAACAAGAATCGATGACTTTTCGATAGAACCAAGGGTAAACACCTATTTTTTATTGAAAAAAATACGTTTTTGGGTCGAAATTGGCACATCGAATGAGCACCGGTCATGCAACTGCATCGCCAACCATTCCCTTGAAACTCTCGGGTCATACCCAAGCCAGCAGGAAGTGATGGCCGCACGAACAGCGCTTAGACCATCCTAGGCACCTGAAGTCATGATCACCGTCCAGACTGGGGCGACGGTAATCAACATGGTCATCACCGTTGCAAATAGTCGAGCGTGAATTGAGGAGTCCCCTGCGGACTCCATCGTTAAAGCGCTCCCGAAGGAGCGCCATATTGGCGAGATGGATCACAAGATCCAGGCGCCCGAAATTGCCCTCCTGGCCCGCTCACGACCTCAGCGTGTCGCGCGAAGGATTCGCACCGCCAGGACGTGCGCGTCATCAATGGGGTACAGCTGTTCATACCAAGGGGTTTCGCCGACGGCTTCAGCGAGCTGCTGGGCCACCTCGACTTCTTCATCTGAATAGACCTCTGTGCGCTGGTAGCCCTGAGCGCTGATGGTGGCGGCTTGGAATCCGCCGATGTCGAAGGTATCCACTGCGAAGCCCCCCACTACCAACGTGTTGCCCGACACGAACACCAAGGGCGTCCAACCCCAAAGCGGGCCGCCCTCACGTCCCATGTCGCGAGAACCCAGAGCTCCGCTCAATTCATGAGCCGCGACCCAAAGAACGCCAGGGAAGAAATGTCCAAAGCCGTTGACATCTTGAAGAACGCACGGCCAGCCGGCATAGGTTCTGTTATCGGCCAAGCTCACCGTGGGGTGATTGAAAGCCCCGCTGTGGCTCATCGCCAGGTTCGCCAGGTCGTTCTCAAACTCGGGCGGGAGCAAGAAGGCGACCAGCTCATCAGCCACATAGCGGCGGTCAATTCCACGGGCATCGCAGAAGGGCTGGACCAGCTCCCTCAGAAACTCCACTTCAATCAAGACACCGACGGCGGGGCAGTTTTCCGGGCCCATTCCATCCAGGTGCTTGAGGGCATGGTTCAAGAGCTCGAACAGGTGGGGGCTGGTGGCCTCGACCTCGGCGCGCGGGTACACATCCGCCGTCAGGTGGTACATCTCAGGAGGAGCCATGCCCTCCATGTGTTCGTTGTTGCGGCTGGCTTCGACAGTTGATCTGCAGTTCATCTGGTCACTTTCAAGGTTGTTGATAGAAACCAGTAGAGCGTTCACGTTTTAGCCTTTTGGCCTTCTTTTTTGAAAATACTGCCTGCCAGGAAGGCGGTTCTGGCCTCTTTCTGTTCGTTGGGGGTGGAAAGAACTCTTACCCGGTAGTAGAAGTTTTTTAAACTGGATACTGGTGAAGTCGGAGGAACGGCAAAAGCCCCCCCAACCCACCAAGAGGTAGGTTGCGGGGAGGCGTTTCGAGGTTCTGGACACCGGCGTTAGCCCTCGTCACGGCACTCGGGTATCGTGCAAGATCCCGAGTTGATGGAACTTAAAGCCGTTGACACCGGCTCCAGTCACGCAGTCCATCGTCCCCCTGCGTCGCGCCCCTGACTTTCCGCTTGGCGCATTCGTACGGCGCGGCGTGTTGAGCCCCCTCCTCGTACCCAGCGTGTAGTCACTGAATTTCAGCAGCGATGGACCTCCTGCCCATGTGGCGTCCACAAAGCGTCTGATAAGACACGTTATGGTCGAGCATCAAAAAATATTTGCCCCGCCAACTGCAAGCGACCGTGTCCTGCCGTTGATCTGGTCAAGGGTTCAGTCCCAAGTTGCCCAGTCGCTGCCTGAAGAACTTGAGTCCCAACTGGAACCGGAGTCATGACTGGGATGGTGGTCATCCATTCCATACAGGTTCCCGCCAGCATCAATGCCCGACATGTCGCCGTTGAGCATTGGCAGACCCGTCGCGGGATTCACGACGCCAGCTGAATCCGCGGATGCATCCGGAAAGTCGTGAGTCGAGGGGTTGTGGTCCGGGCTGCCGAACAGCCATCGCCAAAAGGACATCAAGTCCTCCTTTTTTCAGTTTGAGGGCCCCAGGCAATGCCTGGGGCAGATGGGTGTCAGTCTTCGCCCGGCAGCATCACCGTGATGACCGGCTCTGCTTGATCACCGGGGCCGATGTGCATGTGCAAGGTGGTTCGTCGGGGCCTCTGCCCTCGCCCTCCCCTGGGCACTCGATGCAACTCGAAGGCAACCCGGTTCGAATCGGCCCGCTGCGCGGCCAGGTGTGCAAGCCACAGCACGTCCCACAGACGCCCGGCTTCGTCTTGGCTCACTTGGCGCTGGCTGTCAGCCTCGCTCCACGCGACGCAATTGGCCCAGGTCGGGGCCGTCATGGCCACAGCAACCCGGAAACCAGCCTCTCGTGCGATGTCCGTGACGTCGATTAGCACGCCGTCTGCCAATGCCTGGGCGCGACTGTAGCGGTATACGAGGTCACCCTCATCTGGGTTGAGATTGTTGGATGTGTTCATGCCTGTGCCCTCTCCTTCTTGGTCACGATGACTGGCACCAGTCCGGTGCCGCGTGCGGCCATGCGCAGGATGTAGCGTTGCCCGAGGATCGTGGTCTTGAAATCCCGGTGGGTTTTGGCCCACTCGGAGGTTGTGATGGTGACCATGGCGGTCGGTTTGAGGTTGTCTGGTGTGGTCATCGCTCTTTCCTTGGTGGGCCGGGCTCTTAGATTCCGAGCCTGTGGCTGTTTAGCTATTGGGCTTTGGGGCCCGTGAGTTGGTGGGTTGCGCGGTGGTGCGTTTGGGGGCTCGATGTGTGCCGTTCTCCTGAGTTCGTCGCCTGCGCCGGATTTGCTGCCGCTCTCGGGTGGACAGCGGTGGCGCCCAAGCCGCAGCCTGCTGGCCAGCAGGACCGGGTGCAGGGCCATGCGAAGCACTCGCCCCTGGGAGGCCGCAGGCAGGCAGCTACGGTCGCAGGGTTGGTGACGCCGATGGAGAGCGGGAGCACGGGCAACGAGGCACGCACCACAGCGCCGGGCGGCGGCGAAGCGCGGCCCGGTGGCAAGCCGAAGTCGGCGCGCAGTGGACCGACACCCGCCCGCGTGCAGCAGGGCTGGGTGTCCGGTCCACGGAGGGGGGCCGCGCTCAGCGCGGGGCCAGGCGTTCAGCCGCAGCCATCGAACCTGCGGCGCGGCCCACCGCGCTCAGGTTCGATCCGGGAGGGAGCCGCCTGTCAGCCCCCAGCAGGTCGTAGACCGTCGCGCCCAGGGGCAGCCGATCCCCAGGTCGGCGGTGACAGGTGGGAGGGCGAAGAGCCCTCGCGCCCCCCAAGCCGTTAGGCGCGGGTAACCGGCTTCAGGAGGGCGAAGCACGACCGTCGCCCGCGTCGCGTCCAGCGCAAGGGTGAAGCCGGTTACCCGCGCCTGGAGTTGCCCGCTGGCGGGCAACGGAGGGTGGGGGGCGCCGGTATCGTTGGGACCACGACAACCGTCCAGGGCGTCGAGTGAGCGGCCGGGCGTCCAGCACGGGAAAGCGAGTGATGGGCCTCAGCCGCGCCTGCGGCTGGGCTGTTCGGGGCCCCTGTTCACCCATCCTTGGATGGGGTGGCGTACAAGGGGGCTGTGTGGTCGTGGTGCCTATACATGGTATGAAGAACACACAGCAATTGATTGGCAAGCGCCGCCCTGATGGGCGGGTGCTTGCTTTGGATGCGGAGCGGCGCACACTCAGAGCGCTGCACCGTTTCGGGTGGCTGCGCACGCGAGACCTTGCTGCGCTGGTGCACACGAGGTGGGCACCGAAGCCTGCGGCAGAGCCTAGCCTGGCGCCGATTGCCGCGACGGCCAGCGCTCTGCGCATGGCCCAGCGGACTTTACGGCGCATGCGAGAAGCTCGCCTGGTGCTATCGGCACAGGGGCCGGACGGCAGCACGCTGTACGCCCTGGCCGAGCCAGGGGTGCGGGCGTTACTGACCATGGGCGTGGAGGCGGTGTCGGGCAAGGATGCGATGCGTGGCATCAGCGGCGGGTACTTCCGGCACCGCTGTGTTTCCAACGAGATTGCGATCGCGGGCATCGTGCAAGGGCTGCGCGCGTCCACTGAGCGGGAGATTGCACAGGGACTTTGGGCGGGTGGCTCGGCCGGCATCGCGGGCAAGCGCCCAGACGTGCTGTGGCGCAATCGTGAGTCGTGGGACTGGATAGAAGTCCAGCGCAGCCGGCCCAACGCTCGGGATTACGCGCGGTTGCTAGTCTGGCTGCAGCACATGCTGGTCGTTCACAGCCGGCCTGGTGCGGAGATTGCCGAGGGGGTTCGGTTGCGAAAAATCGTGTTCGTTTGTTCGACGGCCTTCGGTGCCCGCCTGCTTCGCGATCTGCGCGAAAAAAAAGTTGCAGAAAGTGCGCTGAAACAGCTTGTTTTGCTCAGCCACTCGCTATACGCATTAGACCCAGTCAAGTTTTGCTGAAGAGGTACGGGACAGTGAGGGCCGCACTGTTCGTCTTTCCTGATTTGTCGCCGCAATAATTCATGCGGCGCGACTCGGCGGCTGCAGCGCGGCCCCGCCGAGTTCCCTCAACACACCCCTGATGCCGGCCTCTCGGTTCATGGCGCCTCGCCCCCTGCTTTGGAGTCACTCCAAAGAATATATTTTTCCGATCTCGCACGCTAGATCGGGCGGCTTTCGGCTCTTTCACCGCTCATTTTTTTGGGAAGGCTATGCGTGTCGGATTGACGAGTATCAGGATGTCTCCGAGAGGAAGGAAAAACGATTCAGGCTCTACCTCGGCTGTCAGTCGTTCCACCGATTTTCCAAGCGATGCCACGAACTCGTCGGCTGAATCGCTGGGTTGTTGAGTTCGCTGACGTAGGAAGTTGCCCCAGTCACACCAGACCGCCCGAGAATCATGGCCATTTGCGGATGTGAAGTGAGCATAATACCGCCCTAGCACGACGAGGTGCACGGAGAGAGCGGCATCGGTTTTGATCGAGAGGCGCTCTTTCAAACCATCGACCCCAACCGCATCCATCCAGCCCACGACATCAGCGATCCACTTGTTGCTGTCATCGACCAGGCTACTCGCATTGTTCCGACGCACTTTGTCGTCACTCACAAATGGTTGCTGCCACTTGAGCTGGAAGAGAATGATGCTGCTGCAGCCAGTATCGTACGCGACGAAATCAATGTCGGTAACCGTCTTACCATCACGCTTCAACTTTACGCCATCAAGGCAGTGCCAATGGGGCGCGGGGAACTGTGATCGCAGTTCAGCAACCCATCTGCCTTCACGTCGATTGGCAGCATCAAACCAGTCCTTCTCGTAACGCCTGCGTAGTTCTGTCCAGAGAAATAGAAATGGATTGAGCTCCAGACCGTACATCGGGAGCGCCACAAATTGCTGGCTCGTCCTGACCGCCGGAGCGAGGGCTTGTGTTCCACGCTCCAAATGGTCCTTGGCGTTTGCAGGGCTCAATGTCAGGTGATCCAAAAGCTCCGACACTTCTTGTCGGGACGCATCGAGAAAATTGGCTATCCCTTCGACCAACTCTTCGTGAAGTGCTCCGCCAGTCAAGAGATTCCTGAGTCCAATGCGTGAATCATCAGCATTCTGAAGTCCAGCATAGCAAAGCCTCTGCTGCGACATGGCCGAGAGCGCTTCGAGAACCGCTACGTATGCCGAATAGGCACGACCTCCAAAGCGGTCGTCATCTGCCAACATATCCCTGAAAGACATCCTTTTCAGATACAGGACTGCCCATTCCCTGAAGTAGTCGTCGACGCCGTCAAAAGGTTGGTCTTCAGGCGACGGGTTACTACGAAGGTAGCCGGCCAGGCGGGGAAGCAATTCCATATGGCGAAGCTCCAAAGCGGCCTCCTTGGGGCGATCCTCCACGACCGTCATGTCACTGAGCCAGCTCAACCCTTGAAACCCAACCTGCTCCCGGTACGCGGTGTTGTCTTGTATGGACAGGACAAGCAGCGTCATTCCCTTCAATTTGCGCTCGTCGATCTCGCCTTTTAGCGCTCCCGAGCGCAACAGATTCAGTTGTTTCTCAGCCATCGTTAGGCAGCCCATCCGCCACAGAAACTCATCCGTCTGCTCCGCAGTCGCAGCATTGGAAGTGAAGAGTTTGGGCGTATCTGCCTTCAACTCGGACGGCAGGACTCGCTTCAAGGCCGCATTGATTGAGTACTTGCGGATGCTCTCCGCCCGTAACGCCGAATCGTCCAACTCCTTCAGCTCTGGAATCAGCTCTCGGCAAAAGACGTAATCAAGGGCGCGCAGAGTCTCGAGGGTCAACGCCTCCGAAGGTTTCTCATAGCCGCGCAGGACATACCGTTCGTCCGTGATGGCATCCTGGAGAAGGCGTATTGGGTCTTTCATACAGAAGAAACGATCTTCAAGGACACCAATGCGCGCAGATGTTCTTCCAGCATCTGCGGGATATTCCCGCCAGAAAGCAATAGCCCTGCCTCCATGTTCCTCTCCATGGCAAATCCCGTCAGGTTTGCGCTGGTGATGAAGCAAGTGTGTCGATCGGCCACTGCCACCTTGGCGTGTACTCGTCCGTCAGTGAATATTTCGCCTCGATCCCGCCATGTATAGAGATGAGCATTGGGCACCAGGGCCTTCATCTTTCCGATCGCATCGAACGAGATGCTGCCGCCATCATCTTGGGATGATTCGAGGAGCATGGAGATACTCACACCTCGTGCGCTTGCTTCGTTCAAGGCCTTCACGATCGTCGAGACGTCATAGGCCACGAAGCTGGTGACGAACAGAGTTTGCTTGGCGGCGTTAACGACTTGCAGGAGCGCTTGCTCCGTTCGACGTGCGGAGACGAATGGTGTCGTCGGCCCCGTCCACACGAGTTCGGTAGACTGACGAGTCGCCATGTTCCCAACCGCATGGCTGGCGGCGAGCAGCATCGAGGCCAATTCGATGGGACTAACCGACGTGGCCTGCCAAGCAATGACAAGCTGATCAACGATAGCTCTGGCTGCGGGTGTACCCACGACATCTGATAGCGAGATATTAGCCTCACCGCCGCCTCCAATCCTCCGAATCCTGCCCGCCAGCGCTTGAGCCTTCTCGGGAGAGATCAGACAGACTATGGCTGTGACGGCTTCCAGCAGCCTTTCCATGTCACGGCCCCGCGAAGAACGCGGCATCCCCTCTGTCGAGGGTCTGCACCAGCAACGATCTGTCGAGGTAACGATTGCCTCGTTCGCAGGATGTCTCGGCGACCAGGCTGCACGCATGGCAGGCTGCCGCATGGAGCGAACGATCTTTCGCCGGATCGTGCTCGGAGCAAAGCGGATCGGACGAACAGATCTTCGATCGGTTCAACGCCTGCCGGAGCAGTCGCCCGAGGTTTTCGGGCTTGCCGAGATCGACGAGACCACCCAGCGTCCCATCAGAGTCAGCTGCCGCCGTATAGATGAGGATGCCCGCTTGGGGACTCGTACTCGACACGTCGGCGTAGATTCGTTCGCGGATGCTCGCTGCGTTGTAGCCGCATTCAAGCGCCAGCTCACGGATGAGAAGGTGCGAGAGCGTGTGGAGCATGGCGTACCGGATGCCGGGGTAGCCCTCGTTCGGGTCGAGGTGGCGCGAATTTCGCCATCCGCGATGACCGCCTTCGAGCATGCCGTCCACGCGCTTGACGCCGTCTTGCGCCTCCCACGTTTTCAGCGCCTGTTCGTCGAACTGGATGAAAATCCCTTCGCCGTGAACCTGATTGGCGGGAACCCAATCCGGCTTACGGAGCGCCAGGCCCGCCATCTGTGGTCGCGCGTTGGGGTCGCTCGATTCCTCGGGCGCTTCCACGCGGGTAAAGCCCAACAAGGCGTTGACCTCGCGTAGCCTTTCCAGCAGCAGCACTCTGCTGATTCGATTCTCAAAGCCGGACGGCGTGGCCACCTTCTTGCTCATGAAGTGCGGGTAGTCGGCAGGCGGATTGGCCGCCGTCAGCACCTCCCACTCCGGCCCCTTGATGTCGGCTTCACCAACGGTGTCCTGACCACCGTCGTTGCGATGGGCTTCGATGGCGGTCCAGACGTCCGATGCTGGGTACCTGTTGATGCCCGGCAAGGCCCCGGTCTTCTTCAAGGTCTTCACCGTCACCGCGACGGCGGCCTCCGAATCCAGATCGTCGAAGAACTCCCATCCGTCCTGAATCAGTTGGCCAAGCGGGTCTTTGGCCTGCGGGATGGCGAGCGCCGACAGGGTGATCGGGAACCAACTGTTCGTCGAACCCAGCAGGACCGCCCGTGCTTCCTCGTCGCACTCTTCATCGAAATGATCAAGGTGGGGATGTCTGCCTCGGCAGCTCGGCAAGTTCTCCTTCCCTAGCTTGCCAAAGGCATGCGCCATGCTGCGCGCAGCGCCACAAGCACATTTCACCCACAAATTTTCGGTTTGCAAAGAGGCACCGCTCTCAAAGAAGCTCAGCGACTCACGGCAAGTGCTGTTGCCACCATGAACGAAGTATCTCCACGGGAAATCGTCTAGATGGCCTGCTCGGCAAGCCAAGAGGAAACGCGCCGGAACGGCATCGGCATCCTTCGCGGGCTGGTCGCCCTTGGAGCCACGGCAACCCTTGTGGACGAACCGGGTTCGTTCCGGTCGGAAGCGGTTCTCTTTGATCTCGAACAGCCCTGCATCGAAGGGCGACAGCAGACCGCACTTCACGCAGCGCATCCAGCGCGGGAACGGGCGGACGGGAACACCGATGTTCGCCTCCGCCGACCACGGATCAACGAGTTCGCTCTTCTGGAATGGCGGCATGCGCAGGTTCTCCACCTGCGATCCAAGAACCTTGCGGACGGCTGCGAGCAGGCGCGGCTCGCCTATGGGCTGGCACCTGTCTTTTTCCCACTGGTCGATACCCAGCGTCACGACCGAGAGGCTCGGCAGGTCGATCAGCGCGCCTGGCCCATATGTCCAGAGCAGTTGGCTGGGGCGGACTTCGCCGACGAGTGTTTTATTCGTGGTCATGGTTAGTCCTCGTCCTTCGGCAGCAAACGCGGCTTCCACCCGTGATCGTCCGAGATGTGCCCCGTGTTCATAATCAGGCGCACGCCCGGCTCCACTTCACGCATCGACATCGGAACCGTCCAGTTGTCCCATGCATGGATGCCCGGCGACTTGACCAGCCCGACCATCGTCGCTGCCTGCGCCCCTCGCTTTTCGTAGGCCAGCTTGCGACCAGGGACGCTCACCTCCTTCGCCCATTCGTCCGCGCGCTCTTTCAGTTCGCGCTCGGCCAGATTCTTGATGGTGGTCGTCTCGCTGACGTTCCAAGCACGCCGTACCAGCACGTCGATGGCGCCGGTGATCTCGGGCTTGTCGGACTTGTCCAGCTCTCCCGCACCCACGTTCGGGCTGAAGGCGTCGTTCTCCAGTCGCATCAGTGAGAGGAGCGCGCCGGTCAGGCCGCGATCCATCGCGCGCGGGGAGAACGGTGTCACCGATTGCGCTTCCACATGCTTGTAGAAAGTCGCGTGGTAGTGCTCGAAGGTCTCGTAGTGCGAGAGGTCACGCGGACGCGCCCACGTGAGCACCGTGCAGACCAAGCCGGGGAAAGAACGGCCTACGCGACTGGTCGCCTGGATATACTCGGCCGTACCCTTGGGCTGGCCGTTCACTGCCATCAGGCCCAGCCGGTTCACGTCCACGCCGACCGACAGCATGTTGGTGGCCAGCACCACGTCGATCGCACGGGTGTCACCCTCGTTCCATTTCGTCACGTACTTCCCGGTAGCCGCATCGAGCGTGGCCTTGAACTTGACCTCCAGATCGTCGAGGTACTTCGGGATGTCCTGACTGGAAACGCGCGAGGTCAGCTCGCGGATGTTGTTGACGCTGCGCTGCGCTAGCGCGGGCCGTTCGACCATGCTCATCTGCACACGGTAGGAACGTGTCTGCACGTCGTCCTCGGCCAAACGCCGCATCCCGCCCAATTCACGCAGCGAATTGAAATAGCCGACCGTCGTCATATACGGATCGGCGGGCTCGCCGAAACGATCGAACAGTGCCTGCGCCGCCGTCAGGAAGGCCGTATAGACGCGGATCAGCATCGCGGGCCGTGAACTGCCGGGTGAACACACACCGAGATAACGGCGTCCGGGTCGCTCTTCGATCGGGCGCTGCACCGAGAAGTAGTTGTCCTCCACGTCCAAGCCGTGCGGCGGAAACACCGACACGCGCCGCATGAACACGTTGTTCACTTGTTCTTTGGCTTTGCGCACCGTCGCCGTGGACGCGACGATCTTCGGTTTGACGGTCTTTCCATCGAGCGACCACCCGCACAGTTCATCGACGGCAGATTCGTACAGACCGACCATCGTGCCCAATGGCCCGCTGATGAGGTGGAACTCGTCTTGGATGATCAGGTCGGGCGGTCGAATGGGGTTGACGGGTTTCACTGCAGCAGCAGGCAAACCCTTGGTCGCCCGGTGCCCGGTATTGCATTCGCAGCCTGGCCATAGCAAGCCGTGACGCTCGCACTCCTGGTTCACTCGACCGAACAGCGTACGCACCTGACCGCGCCACGCCATCATGGCGAACTTGTCCACGGTGGCGATCATCATCGTCGGTGGGCGGTGGTAGATCTCTTCGTCCACCGTCAGCACTGGGATACCAGGTTGCGACAACTTGCCCGATTTGCCTCGAGAGAACTCGCAGCGGCCCTTCTTGTCGCCGCAGTAGACCAGGGTGCGCCCTCGCTCCTTGTCCACATCTACTTCACGTCCCGGTGCGATGTCGGAGCCGCACCACGGACAACTGGTCAGTTGCGCGGGAGATGTTGCCCCGGCGTGGTTCCTGCCGGGATTGCGGATGTCCTCGATGGCGCGATGGCTGTCCTCGGTCGTGCCCGGCGTCACCTTGTTGCCGACCCAGAGGCCGATGGTGAAGGCTTCATGGCCCAATGACGAATCGCCACCAGCCAACGCCTCACGCCGCAATACCTCCATCGCGCAGATCAGCGCAGTTGCACGCTGGAACTGCTGCAGGGTCAGCAGACGCAAGGTGTAGCGCATGATCACGGCCAGACCACGTGAGGCGTCGTAGCCGCCAAGCTTGCCTTGCAAGCGCCGGATCGCCATCGTGAACGCCGCCACGCCCAAATAGGCTTCAGTCTTACCACCGCCGGTGGGGAACCACAACAGATCGGCATGGGATTCCATCGGCTGCACGCGATCCGCATGAGTGGGGTCGGCCAACGACGGGATCGACAGCAACAGGAACGCCAACTGGAAAGGACGCCAGCTGCGGTTCTTCGGCAGGTCGAACTGATCTACGGAAACGTCCCGGCCTCGTCGTACTTCGAGCGCATACTGGCTGCGCACACGCTGGATCGCCATCGCCTTGTTGGCGAAGCGGAAAGCCGCCAGCGCCTTCTCGTCGTTCTTCAGTGTGTCGATGCCTTGCTGCAGGCGCGCCTGGATTTCCTGACACCGATTCAGCGCCTGTGCAGCCGAGGTGTCATACCCGACCACGTCCTCGCCGATGCGGACGCGTTGCTCGGCGATCCACGCGGTGTAGTCGTTCGTCAGTACGTTCAGGGCGGCGACCAACTCATCGACGCCCAATGTGGCGAGGCGTTGCATGTCGAGCAGGCCGCTCGCCACCATCTCCTTCATCGCTGGGCGGTCTGCGGCATTGAGTCCCGGCGTCTCCGTGACCTGCACTTCGTATTGCGGCAGCACGGTGGTGCGCACTTCGGTGGCCAAGGTCACGTCGTCCGCCGTCTCGGCATGGACGGCGACGCCATGTCCAACCGCGAACTCCACGCGGTTGCGGTAGATCATTTCCAGCGATTCGCGCTCGGCATCCATGCCATCAGCGTCCAGCACGGGACGCCGGCGGAAGATGGCGCGGTTGGAAGCCTCTGCTTCCGCGCGCACGATCAGTTCTGGCTGGAACAGCCACGCGGCATCGCGGTTGCTGTCGGGCTCCTCCTGAGCGTTTATCAGGAACAGCGTTACTAAACGGTCGCCGTTGGCGTTCTTGGCACGGATAGAACCCTGTATCCGCACCGCCGGACGATTCCCGTCCGGTGCTTGATGGGGGATCACACCTTCAGCGAGCGGCAGCACCAGTTTCCCGCCGCAGGGGATGCGCTGCCAGACCTTGGCCTTCTGTCCGTTGGGACGCGTCAGCTCGTGTTCTTCATTCGGTACCCGCTCATAGCTGCCCCAGCGCACTTCTATCTCGATCCGTTGGACATCGCCATCGACGCAGAAGGTCATGCCGAAGCTGCTCGGCACCAGCGACTGATTACTGGCGGCGTCGATCTCGTCGGCAGAGTCGGACTCAGCATCGACTCGCCCGGTCGCCGTTCCAAACTCGGCACCGGGCTCGTGCTGGCCGGGCACGATCGGGTCGGCGGGTTCCTCGACCTCGTTCTCGGCCAACGGGCCATCCAGGCCTTCGATGCCTCCCTGGGCATCCTCACGCGGCGCCAGCTTGCCAACGAGATAACGATCGCGCACGCCCATGTCCACGATGCGCTCACGTGGGCCGCCCGCTGGGCCGAGTAGATCGTCTACCACGGCCAGCTGCAGCAGTTCGCGGATGTAAGTCTGATCCTTGACCACAGCTAGGCTGTCGACAGTCTGGTTCAGCGCCTTGGCAAGTGCCAAGACAAATTCTTCCCACTGGACGCGACCGACGCTTCCCGACGAAGGCGGAGCCAACGAGACGTTGGCAGCCGGCACCGGAGCGTCAGCAAGGGACATCTTGTCAAAGAAGAGCGTTGTGGTTTCGAGATCGGAACGAACCCGCAGAACGCGCCCGGCGCGAACGACCTCACCGGTGGTGTTCAGAACGAGAATCCAATCGTCCTCGGCGATGGCTTGATACAGAGAGCGATCGCCCTGCAAGATCAAGGTGTGGGGCGCGAGCCTGCGACCGGTTCCGAGACCGTGGTCGATGGCGACCCATGCATTGGGGCTTTTACTTTGTGCCTGTTCTTGCATGACGATCCTCAAACCTGAAATTCACTGGCCAAGAGCGCTGCCACACGCTCCACGGTATTAAACCCGTTGGATATCAATATCTCGGCCACATCTCGCCCAGAAATGAACAAAATTGGGTGACGATCCTCACGGACTTCCTCATATGCCTGCCGTGCGACCAGTGAAGTAGTAACCAACACACCGAACTGCCGGTGACGGATTCGAGAAATAAGGCGAGATACTTCTGTCACGCCAATCGTATTGGGCGTGAGGCCGTTTATTGGTGGCCGATAACACTTCGCCTCTAACGAAAACTCTGCATACACGGGGTCATCTGGTAGACCCAGCAAGTACCGACCGATCGCATCCCGGCCGCCATCAATCGTTCCACGAGTGATTTCATCAATGATGACCCTCGCATCGGTCATCTGATAAACACGAGCAGCGAATGCTTCAAAGGCAATTGGCGCAGCTTGGAAATGCATCCAAACGCACTCTAAAATTGACGCCTTCAAAGACGTATCGGGTATTTGCTGCTCTACCGATCGGATGACGGTTGTTGGTTCTGCAACCAGGGGGCGATAAGTGCCTGTCGCCACCCAGTCCTGCCAGGCTTTAGGTGCATTGCTCGTGTTTGCATTCCCGGCTGCCAAGTCTGCAATCCAAGCTCTCGAAACGACTGGGACATCCAAAATTGTGAACGTTGAGCGATAGTTCTGGAAACGCTGCCCATCGGTGGATTTCCAGACCGCGACCAAATCCTCAGTTGCGGACAGACCGGGAAACCCGGGAATGGCTAATCCTTTGAATTGAACTGAGCGGGATCCATTCTTGGTTGAATGCTTCTTGAAAATAAAAAAGGGGGAAACATCTAAACGACGTGATCCATCATCGTGCAGCTTCGCAAACGCGTGACGCAACACTTTGTTGCCACCAGCTCGTGTGTCATGCAACTCGTGACCAGGTGTTTTGTTGTCACCAAAATAAATGAACTTGCCGGTGTTCAAATCAAGCGAGTCTGGCCAATCTCGGTCCTCTCCCGTTGTGAACAGGACCACCCAGTTCTTACTGTTGCCTCGACCAGACACACGAAACCCGCCCATATTTCCTGACCCGGGCAGTAGCTTTGAAATTGGTTCGCCTGCGAGCTGGCCATCTGCGCCACTTTCATAAACGCAGTCAACGATCAAGTCACTTTTAGGTAGCCGGTCGTACGGCACTACTTTCATTGATGTATGCCCCCTACAGCTCGACCCGAGAGAAATGCGGATAGATACGATAGAACTTCTTGAAGACATCGAACGGGTTCTCGCCCATATTCGACATCGGCAACTCGAAACCCATCTTGGCCTGGGCATCGTCGCTCGATTCCATCGTCAGCCGCTCCAGCGTCGAGAGCGCAGGCAGATCGACCCGATGCGGCGCATCGGTTGTCGCATGGAACTCCCAAGCCTTCACCACGTCCTCAATGATCTTGTCGTTGTTCTGGCAGACCACGAGGGCCGCCGTCACCATTGCCTGCCCGTCGGCATAGTGGGTGGCCAGTGCCCAGACGATGCGGCGATCTCGAAAACTGAGGACCTCCTTTTCAACTGCCAGCTTGAGCGCATGCAGCAAACTTTTCCCGAAGTTCTCCTGCTTCATCCCGTCTGCAATCAGTCCATTCGGGAAAAGCGCACCGAGTCGCCTTTGGAATGCCTGAAGTCGCCACCCCATGAGCTCTGCCTCTGAAAGATTCCCATCTGGCCTGCCAAGAGAGCTAGGATTTGCATTCAGCGTAATCCGCAACACGCTGCCGATCGGCACTGTGCCAATGGTCCGCGCGAACCGCTCAATCTGCGAGGTGATGCTCTTAGGTTCCGCGTAGTCGAACCAGATAATCGCGGGCGAATCGAGGTCGGTTTCGTCCAAATAGTCTTCAAGACTCTTGTGGACACACTCGATCGAGGCGATGGGGCGATTGAACAGCTGGCGCTTGTGAACCTGCTCCTCTGTCTCGATGCAGGTCATCTTGGCTATGCCGAGTCGGGCGTGGATCAGCCGGAAGTCTTCGAGAAAAGGGCCGCCAAGGCCGACATAGTGATATGTTTCGAGCGCGAGTTTCGGAGCCAGCCGCATCAGCAGCGACAGAAACAGCTCCCGATCCACGGCTTTGTTGGGCCGTAACCGGTACGGCAGCGAAGATCCAGCACTCATCGTTCAGCTCCCCTGCCTCTTAGCCTTCGTGAGCTGCATCTCGAAGCATTTATCGCCGACAATGCCGGGCTTTTCGTCCGGGTCGTCAAACAGCAGCTTGGAGACGAGCCGCACTTCTTCGGCAGGACGCGAGAAAACGATCTTGCGGGACGAGGGTTTTTTTTCCTCCGGCTCCGGCAAGACCTTTGCCTTCTGCGGGTTGAATTCGATCGCGTCCGCAACCTTTCTCGTGGCGCTGCGAGTGGCAACGACCTCAATGGCACGGCTCAACGACATCGGCTTGGCAGACTCCCAATGGCTCGACTGATCGGCGCGCGGATGGTTCTTCCACTGGTTCGTGTATGAAATCCAGATGCGCATACCCTCTTTCATCTTGACGAGGGATTCCAGCCAGACGTTCGACGAGGTATCGAGTGCTCGTTTCGTCGTCGTGACCGGCAATTTGTCGGCGTGTTTGGAACGGAACTCAATGATGCCTGTGACGATGGCAAACTGCGGGTGGTAAAGCGGAATGCCGTCGCCCCAGCCCGTCAAGCGACCTTTATCTCCAACGATGACAGCACGATCGTTGCAAAGCACCGTCCAGCCCGCAGTAGCAGACGAACGGTCACGTTCGAATCCCGCATCGTCCTCCTCATCATCACCAAGACTTTTCCCCGTATTAAGGCCAACGGTGATCGAAACGAGCACACCATCTATCATCTTTTGGAAGATGTAAGGAGCCGGACTCTTCTCGTCTGCCGAAACGAGCACTTCGACACGGACAGACTCCACGGGTGTCCCGTTGAATTGCACCCTCAAGCCCAATTGGATAAACATAGTGAAATGCTCCGCGATCGCGGTGCGCACCTCGTTCTCAAAGGCTCCGTTGGCGAAGTGCCGCGAGACGCCTTCGTACAGGTCGGTGACGTAAATCGTAGTGCCGGCCTCATCAAGGCGTTCCTTTGCCTCGGTCGGTTCATTGATGGGAAGCGGGTCCCAGTTCTTGGCATCAAGCCATTCCGATGTGATCGGCACCTCGAACGTGTCCTCGCCATGCCGCGTCCGCACCAACGCGTTGCGCCCCATCTTGAAGATCGCCCGCTTCATGCCAACGCCGTACATGCCGATGGTTTCGGCATCCGAATCGCGGTCGTCGTCGGACTCGCGCCCCATCTTGAACGCGTAGTTCTTGGCAACGTCGCGCGGGATGCCACCGCAGTTGTCGGCGATAGCGAAGTGGTCTTCGGTGATTTCGATTTCCACGAAATGCTTGGCGTAATCGACGTCATTGCCGTTGGCCAACCGCATTGCGCCATCGAGACAGTTGTCGAGAAGGTCGAGGATCGCATCGGCGAGGCTGATGTCGCGCGTGAGCATCGACACGAAGAACTGCTTCGTCGGGCTCGCCTGAGCTGTGTCAGTGCTTGGTTTGGTCATGAACAATTCCTCAGTGTGTAATGCGATCTGATTGAGACAACGATCATCCGGAGTTTTTTGTCAGCCGTTCCGTGTTCATTTCGTCCTTGCTCGAAGCACTGCACGCAGCGCCGGAGAGCGCTTGCCAGATCGCCGAATATCCTTCGCGGGTGGCTCGAGCGATTGCCTCCCTCCAGCCAGATTGAGTGAAGTCTTGAACCGCGACGACCAAATCCTGCGAATAGCGCTCGTTGCTCATCAATCGCCTCCTCCGATGAACCGATAGCGGGCACCACGCCGCTCACCTTGGCGTTCGACTCTCCCGCTTGAGATCAGCTCGGCGATGGCGGTGTTCCACTGCCCATCGGTGATGCCGGTGGCTGCCAGGATATCGGCCTTGGCGAACAAGCCGTCGCGCGCACTCAAAATGCTGAGGATCGCGGCGACCGGAGTATCACCATTGGCGGCAGTCGCTATGGCGGCTTCGAAATCTAACGAGGGTTGAGTAATCGCAGCAATGGTGGTACGACCCGTGCGCGAGGCGCGGCTTGACATACGCAGACTCGTGCCGGTATGCAATCCTTGAGCGACTTCTTCTGCATGCCGCTCGTGATTCAATCTAAGTAAGCGCTTAAGGATCTCTCTTCGCGCGGACTCCGCGACGGAAAATTGGAGACCATGTACGGTTGAATGAAAATCATACTGAGGCAGTATGTCGGACCAACCATAAGCGGCAAGCACTGCGGCATTAAGCTCGACATGACGGCGCCGAAGCTCCACGATGTCGGCCTGCATTTCAGCAGGCTGATGAAACCTGCTGTAGGTCTTAGTTAGGCCCTCACCCTTGTCGAGCATCAATTTCGCTCTGAACTCAAAATATCGTCGCCCCGCTTCTTCCACGTAGACTGATACCTGTTCGGCATGTGGCCTCGCAAAGGTGGAAAAGCAGTCGCTAACCGAATACCTTAAGTCTTCGCGGAGTGTCGTACGAAATCGATCACACCAAATCTCGTGAACCGATGACTGGAGTAGTCCAAAGTGTCCAAAATCTTCCCAGAGAAAAACCACCACGCCATCAAAAGGCAAGCAACCCGTCTCCATAAACGAAACTGCGTGAAAACTTGAGACACGCCCCAACACCAATGCTCTCTTCAAACCACTAAGTGCTGCATAGAGCTCGTCTCGTCGATCCCAATGTTTCCAGAAGCAGGTTTCATGGATCTGCCGCGTGAGCTTGTCCCGCACTGGTTTCACCAATTCAGCGACGCGTGCATAAGGGAGTTCAAATAATTTGGCAGCATCTTCCGCCATATTGCCAAAGTTAATAATGAACCGCGACGGTGACGAGTCCGGCCTTTGATTGATATCTTGTGACGTTAGATAGGGCTGGATTACACCTTGATTTCTTGAATCTGCCAGAACAAACTCATTCCTCTCGTCCACGGACAAGATGAAGCCTTTACCATTTACACCGGTACCTGTAGACGCAAGACCTTTGTTCGATTCAAGCTTATAGGGCTCCCCACCCGCATCGTGATCTGTCAGGTACTCGCTAATCAGAATTACATGCGAACCGTTTAGCTTTCGTTGAGCAGCCCAGCCCCCCTTTATTATGAATATGGTCGACACTGTGACGCCCGCGCTTCCGGGCCATGGTCTATTCGTCTCTGCCCCAAAAACTACACCACCTTTTTCACATATAGACGCCAGCCCAACTTCACGATTATCACCCTCATTTATGGAGTTTGTAACGACAAGGCCAAGGATTCCAGAGCCTCGGATTACTGAAAATGCACGGAGCAGAAAGTATGCAGAGAGATCGGCAGCGCCCTTCTTTTCTGAGACTGTCTTCTTTATTGCGAATGTATATTTTTCACCATATATGGATGTGATCCGTTTCCCCCCTAGAAATGGAGGGTTCCCTACGATTGCATCAAATCCTGTGGGGTTAACGCCGCTGGCAGTAAAGACCTCAGGAAACTCCAGAGGCCAATGCAAAGGCCGACGCACGGGCTTGGCGGCGGGTACATCTGTCGAAAGAGCCTTTACCGACCTTTTGCGCATCAAAGCAAGAGTGTCATGGTCACCGTCGATCACCTGTCCGGCTTGAATGCTGAGTGTCGCAAGAGCGTTTTCATACGTTGAACCGCTCCCGCCGGTCAAAAATACCTCTCCAATAAACGCATCGGCGATCTGTTCCGATACTTCAATCCTTCTGCGCGCATCGGCATCCAAATGCGCCATTACTTCCACGTCGCGGATGTCCCGCACGGGCATCTCGCGCAATCGCTGCCGCAGTTTGATGGCCTCGTGCACTGCCCGTTCGATGTTCTGGCCGAATAGGCGCAGTTGGCCTTGGCTCGTGGGATTCATCGAAAGCTGGGTCAGTTGATCCAGTCTATAAATGCCGAGCAGGCTGTCGCCACAGCGCAGGTTGTGATCAAGGAAGCCGAAGGGCCGGCCCTTGGCCAGCGTCACTAGCCAGATGGAGAGCTTGGCCAGTTCGACAGCCAGCGGGTTCAGGTCGACGCCATAGAGACAGCGTTCGGCGATGAGGCGGCGGGCAACGATGGTGCGAGCCTCCGTGTCGTGCGGCAGCGGCTCGTTGGAGGCATCGGCATCAACCACTCGTCCATCAGCACTGACCGTTCTACTCATAGCTTCGGCTTGTGCCCACGCCTCCACCAGCCGGTCGGCCAGCCAGCGGCAGGCTTGCACGAGGAATGCGCCCGACCCCATAGCTGGGTCGCAGATCTTCAAGTCCAGCAGTTCGGCGGGCGACTTCAGCGCCCAGTCCGCGCGCGGCGTGCCTTGTGCTGGGCCTACGTAGGCGATGGGTGTGAGCGTCTCGGCAACGATGGCCTCGGTCAACGACTTCGGCGTGTAGTGGGTGCCGGTCTCGCGCCTGTCGGAACCGGTGGTGACGATGAAGGCTCTGGCGGGGTAAACCAGCGGGTAGCCCCAAGGGTCGGTGCGCACGAGATGGCCGAAGGGTTTGATGCGGTCACGCAGTGCCGTGTCGCCGTGGCAAGCCGTCAGCAGGCGGTCTGCGAGCGCATCGTCTACCGGACGCGCCAAATCATTGCGCACACGGCTGGCGGAGCTGCCGGAACGCTGCTGGAGCAGTTCGGCGAGTCGCTCGGCACCGTCCAGCCGTGCGGATTCGAGTTCGGCCAGCGTGACCCAAGGCGACTGCGCGTTTTTGGTACCGTCGAGTTCCAGCGTGAGTTCTGGGGTGCGCTGGACGGTGCGCTCCAGCAGGCCCTCATAGACATAGCCGATCTGTTCGACGTCCAGCGCCCGGTAGGACAGCGTGCGCCCCTGGAATTGCTGGATGGCTTCAAGCAGCAGCAAGACGGTGCGGTTGTCGATGGGCAGCGGCTTGGCGACGTCGGTACGCCAGGCGGAGCCTTTGGCTCGGCCCTCAAGGAAGGGGAAGCGATCCGGATCGAACAACGAGCCGCCCAGCGCAGGCAGGCGCAGGTTCTCGTGCTCAATGCCGCCGTACACAGCACGGAAGACGGCCAGCAGACGCGACCATGCGTCCCAGCGGCGCTCCAGAATATCGTCCGATTCAGCACGCAGCCGAATCCGCAGCGACGCAACGGCGTAGTTGGCCTCGTAACGTTCGTCGCCCAGGAGCAGCAGGCCGCGCTCCTCGGCGGAGAGCAGGAAGACCAGCCGCATCATCACCGTCAGCGCGGCTTCGTAGAGTTCTGCTTCCTCCACGCCGCGCAGCAACTCGCGGTCGCGGTCTTGGTCGGCCTTGTCGAGCGCCTGGATCAGCACTTCGACGGCACGCCGCACCTGCTCGCCCAAGGCGTCGGTCACTTCGTCCTGGAACTTCAGCGAGCGGTCGAACAGCGCGGGCAGCCGTTCTGACTCGTCAACGAAGAAGCGCCGGATGCCCAAGAGGTGGACGAAGGCTTGGAGGGTGACAGGTTCCTGGCCCCAGATGCGGGCATACCAGCTGGCGAAGGTAGTGACCGCGCCCAATGGCGCATCGACCAGCATCCAGCGCTCGCCATTGGTCACCAGCCCGAGGCGACAACCCTTGGCACGGCAGAGCGTCACCATGCGTTCCGCCGGTGTGCTGGCCCAGCCGTCCAGCTTCGAGGTGGCATCGAGATCGACGTCCGACCCGTAGGCGTGGACGAGCATCAGCGGCTTGTCGTCATTGCCAACGACGGCGAAATCAGGCGAGAGGCTGACTCCATGCTCGGGCAAGCTGACGTTCGAATGCGTGGAGCACCAGTCCTTGCCCTTCAGCACATCGCCACGACCGTCCTCGTCGAGCTCTAGCCCGCAAGATAAGACTTCATCGATCCATGCCGCATGCAGATCGACAAAGCGCGAATCGTCCGTTTCCTTAGCTTCGTGCCATTCGTCGTAGGCTTGGCGCAGTCGCTTGCGCTTGGCTGCATCAAGTTCTTCCAACCCCTGCGGGAAGACCTCCTTCAGGACGGGGACGGCGAGGAACGGGCCGGAAATCTCGATCAGCGAGAGCCATTCGTGGTGCATGCTCATTTGACACCTCCGACTGACTCCGGCACGAGGAAGATTACGGCTACGGGGAAGGTGCGGTCGTTGAGCTTGGCGTAGCGGGCTTCAATGGCCTGTGTTTCCATCCGGCGCTCATCGGGAATGCGGGCGAGGCGTGCTTGCAGTGCCGCGATGTCGCGGTGAAGCTGAGTGCGCTCATCCACGGTGAACAGCGAAAGCTGTTCGGGCTGCCGCTCCTTCTTCAGTTCAGACTGAATGGCCTTTTCCAGATCGTCCAGCACGGTGCCAATGTCGTCGATCTCCTGCTGCTTGCGGGTCTGAAGGGTGTTGGTCAGAAATCGGAGGCGTTCCTTCGAACGGGCATCGACGGCTTTCAGGATGGCCTCCTGCTGGCGGTCGAAGCGGGCGCGAAGTGCATCGAACAAGGATGGCGCTGCCGTGACGGGCTTGGCCTCATCCAGCCATTGCTGTACACGGGTGACGCCTTCTTCGCGCCGGAAGGATTGGTCTCGCAGGTAGCCGCCGGACACCGAAAGTTCTTCGTGCAGCCGATGGTGGTTGCCGCCGGTGACGACCAGCCGCGAGACGACGACCACGGCAGGGCCATCGATATGCGCGTCGGGCACCGTGCGGACGGTGACACGATGCAGTTTCTTTACGTCGTCCTGCGCCCAGATCTCCGCGCGCAGCAGGCGCAGACACATCTGCACCAAGCGATGATTCAAATGGACGAGCACGACATCGTCACGGCCACTGGCGACGGCGTGATCGAAGGTGATGGGCCGTATCCGATGGGTGTGCGGGTGGCGTAGTCCTTCCAGGCATCGAGACCAGGAGCCTGACAGTGCAGGCATCCGAAAAAAGCTGCCCGATGGTGCGCCATCAAGTTCGGCGGGTTCCAGCGGCGGGCGGCCCGCCAGCGCGAGGCCGGTCTTCACGGCCATCAAGACGTGGTCGGGCGTGAGGTGGAAGTCCTGCTGGGTGGTGAGCAAACGCTCGTGCAGCTTGGCGACGCGCTCTTTCAACTCGCGTTCGGCGCGAACGAAGTTCTTGGCTCGGGCGATCCGCGCTTCGGCGAGACGGGTGTCCAAATCCCTCAGCGAGCCTTCGATTAGGCCGGACATCTGCGGCGCGATGACCGGATTGACGCTGCCCATGTCGGCACGCATCGAATCCAGCTTCCGCAAGGCGCGCAAGATGTCCTCGCCATGGCCGCCGACCGACGCGCCACCCGCGTCGCCGCCATCGACCGGGTGCCAGATCAGCACTTCCTTTTCGCGCTGGCCGTGGCGGTCGATACGCCCGTTGCGCTGCTCCATCACGTTGGGGTTGTAGGGAATCTCCAGGTGGATGAGCCGATTGCAGTGGTTCTGCAGGTCGATGCCTTCCGACGCTGCGTCGGTGGCGAGCAGGATGCGAACGGGAGAATCTTGCGGCGAGGCTTGGAACGCCGCCTTGATCGGCTCCCGCTCTTCTTGCGAGAGTCCCCCATGGAGCTGGGCGAGGCGTTCACCGCCGAAACCGTGACTGGCGAGGATTTGATGTATCCACTGATGCGTGGTGCGGTACTCGGTGAACAGGATCACCCGGCGGTCGTTCCACTGACCGTCCGGTTTGAGGTTGGCCGTGAGCCAGTCGAGGATGGCCTTGGCCTTCGAGTCGGCCTGATTCCGGGCGCGTTGCGCCCATGCCTTCAGTTCGTCCAACATTCCACGCTGCTCCGCCGTCAGTGGCGAGGCACGGCGTGTCGCTTCCTCGACGGCTTCGGCTTGGGCGTTCTCGACCTCCCGATCGTCGGCGTAGTCCTCGTCGGCTTTCAGAATGGCCTTGTACAGAATGCGATCGGCCATCGTATCCGGCTTCGCGGGCCGAGCTTCGGACAGCGATGCGATGTGCTTCTCAATCGTGGATGCGAATGCCGCTGGCGACGAGAGTAGGCGCTTCTTGAGGAGGCGGTTCACGAAGGCGGTGCCGAAACCGTTGCCAGCTTTCCCCGCGTCCTTCTCGCGGCTGACACAGTAATCGTCCAGCTTGCGATGAATCTCGCGCTCTTCCGCCGTGTACGGAACTTCGAGCGCCTGCAAGGTACGGCGGGCATACAAAGGGTTGCCCTCCGCATCGACCAGATCGCTCTTCAGGCGACGGATCATCACCTGACTCAGGCGCTTCTCGTCGGGGAGGATGTTGCGCGCGAAACGCTGGTCGTCGAGCAGTTCCAACAGCGAGGTGAACGATTCGGTGTAGCCGTTGTGAGGCGTGGCAGTCAGGAACAGGCGATGCTGGAAGTGTGGGCCAATGGCGCGGACGAAACGCGTGCGCTGACTCTCCAGCGCGTAATGCGCGCCTGCGGCGGGCGCGACGTTGTGCGCCTCATCCACGACCAGCAGGTCGAACTTGCGGGGGTGGCCGACATGCGGAGGGATCACGTCGCGCATGGCACGCAGGCCTTCGCCGCCTTTGGCCCAATCCATCGACGTGATGAGGCGCGGATGCGACGTCCACGGGTTGGCGTGAATGCCGCGCTCGCGCCGCAACTGCTTGATGTAGTCGGTGTCCACCACGCGGAAGTCTAGGCCGAACTTCTCCAGCATCTCGACTCGCCACTTCTCCTGAAGCGACGCTGGGCAGACGATCAGGACTGTGCGCGCGCGATGCCGCAGTAGCAATTCCTGGATGACCAGCCCGGCTTCGATGGTCTTGCCCAGGCCGACATCGTCGGCAATGAGCAGATTGACGCGAGCCATGTCGATGGCGCGCACCAGAGGATCGAGTTGGAAGTCCTCAATGCTGACGCCGCTACGGAACGGCGCTTGGAGAAATCCCCGATCGGCATTGGTGGCCGCACCCCATCGCACGGCGTCGAGGAACGCGTCGAGTGTGTCGGAGTCGTCCTGCCCCGCGACCGAAGGCAGTCCAGCCCGCTCAATGACCTGAGCGCCCGGCTCAATCTCCCAGATGACTTGAAGTTCTTCGCCGAGACCGTCCTCGTCAATCGACGACAGCGTCACGCAGTGTTGAGGCGTACCGGTATCGAGTCCGGCGACATCTATGTCGGCTACGACCCACTGACGGCGGCGCACTTCGACGAGTTGCCCTGGCTCGGGGCGAGCGCGATAAGCGTGTAACCCATGTTCCGTCTTGACGCTCATTTAGAGGTCTTCTCCCATTTATGCGTTTTGGTTCTAGTTTGCCATAGGGCCACGCCCGTCCGACGCTACAAAGTGAACGAAGGAACCCGTCAGACGGGAATCCGAACCATCTACGCTACGGAGACTACTGCCATCAGACGACCTGTGTTTGATAGCCGGCAGTCCGAAGACATTTCCAACGACTTACCGGGCCGCAAACAAAGACAGATGTTGGTTGATGCTTCGAGCAATGGCACGACCGAGATCAACCGGAACCGCGTTGCCAATCAACCGACCGAGCACCTTGAAACTCACTTCTCCATCTTGCGGGATGAACGCATAGTCGCGTGGAAAACTCTGCAAGATCGCCGCCTCCCGCAGAGAGATTGCTCGATCCTGCTCGGGGTGGCCGAAGCGCCCATTGCCGAAGCCGTAGCATTGGGTCGTCATTGTCGGCGCGGGCTTGTCCCATTCCATGCGTCCGTAAACACCCGGATACGTTCGCCCGCTTTCGGCTTGATGGCACTTAGCTACCAAGTCCTTGGGCCAGTCGCGCCAAGTGCCGCCGGGCTTAGAAACTTTGATGCGTTTGAGGTTCTTCTCAGACAAGGTCGAGGTGACATGCAATTTGTCTCGCGGGGCAGATTCGCCGGCACTGAGAGGTCGCAAACGACCGATGGCCTGCTTCACGGTTTTCGGCTTCTCGTGGGTCGGCGCGATCATCTGAATGTCTCCGTGCTTGGAGGCGAGTAGAACCATCCGTCGTCGCATCTGCGGCACGCCATAACGGGAGCTATCGACGACGTCGTACCAAACTTTGTAGCCTAGTCGCTCCAACGTATCCACGAAATCGTGAAACACCTCGTGCTTGGCGACGGTCGGCACATTCTCCATCGTGATGACGTCCGGCAGGGAGCCTTGGGCGAGACGCGCGAACTGATACAGAAGGCCCCACTTGCCGTCCTTCCCATCCAATTCGTAACGCTGGGCGTAGGTCGAAAAAGGTTGGCAAGGCGCACAGCCCGCCAAAATGGTCAAGTCCGCGTCACCAAACAGCTCATTAAGTTCATTGGTCGTGACCTTGCTGATGTCACGTTCGAGGAATCGGGCACCACCATTGTTTGCCGTGTATGGGAAGTGGCAGGCGGGATCGAGATCAATGCCTGCGACGACGGGAAGCCCCTCTAATTTGAAGCCATGCGTCAACCCACCCGCGCCGCAGAATAGATCGACACAAGCAATATTTTTCTTCATGTCAACTCTCTTGTTTTCGTTTAGAACGCTGCATGAGAAGGCGGTCGAAACCGACAGAAGCCAAGTTTTTCATAACTTTTATCGACATTCGTTTTCCGCTGCACCACCTGAGCGCCCCCCGGCGACTTCTTCGGTTTCGAATTTTGTAAGTCGGCCGATTCGATTGGCAGACATATTCCAGACCCCGCGAGGCTGGGCGCTGATCGACCACAAATCCAACCCAGGCAACGGCGCCCGCGATGTGACCCTGGCCCAGGAGCGCTGCCCCAACTGGGCCGCCTACGCCCAGGCTCTGCAAGCCACGGGCCTACCAGTGCGAGAGCAGGATTGTACTTACCGGTGGGGGCACAGGTATTACAGGTGCAACCTGGGTTAATTGGCATGATCTGGCAAGCCATAGTCTTGCCCTTTTACTCTTGATGCAACCTGTGCAGTCCAAAAGTCTTCAGGGTACAAAACTGCCATTTTTGCCAGCGACCCCGATGGGAGCATGCGAGATCAAAACAGAAGACGAGCCGCCCTGGGGCAGCTCATGCTGGCAATTTTCGGGCTGCGCCTACAGCGTCAAATCCCTGTTTGCGACCTGCCATCACCGCAACATCGGGCAGATTTTGTGCCGCACTGGTGATCTGCTTAGCCTTGGCAGGCGAGTAGGCGACCTTAGACATCGCGCTACGTGCACGGGCCATGGCGACGTCAGAAATCGACATCACCGGCTTAGGCAAAGTTTGAGCGTGCTTCATCACTGTACTTTCTTGAAGAGGTATGGTACCGCGTCACCGTCTGACTGTCGAGTGAGACCGAAGTTCTGCTCATAGAACTCGATCAAGATAGGATCAGGGTCGCAGACTCGCACCTCTGCGAGTTCAAAGTAGGCGGCAAGGGCTTCCGCATACTGAATAGCAATCCGTGCGGCGCTGCCCTTTAGGGCGATGGCATCCAGCTTACGCTCCAAATATTCGATGCTGACACAACCTGCCTCAATACTGATCGTGCCGTAGCAGACAGCCCCAAAGTCTCCCCCAACGGACACGGCAAACATCCATGCCGCCTTCTGACGCTTGACGCGCTTGTGGAACAGGGTTTCCCAGTCCCATTCCACCCACCGCTCCGGGTCCTGGGGATGAAAAACTTGCCCAAGCTGCCTTGCCAGCGGTGCGTCAACCATGTTCAGCTGCAAGATGGGATCCGGAAACTCGCTAGCAAGCTGTTCATTCATCACCGCCAGAGTCGCGAAGCATGCCTCCTTCAGGCTTTGCCAGCTGTGTATCTCATTGTCGTCTGTCATTCAAAGCTTCTCGTACCTGTCCGAACTGGATCGAGGGTACACGACAGACCACCCAAAACCCATCCTCCACCGCCGATTCGAGTGCAATTCAGGGATTCAAACTGGTACACTGAACTGGTACACTTCGCACTCGTTTAAATTCAATAACCTGTTGTTTTTATTGAATTTTCCAAAAACAACACAGTCTCCCGCCCTCTCCGCCAAATGCAAACCCAAGTGACTCACGTCACTTGGGTTTTTTTGTGGGCAAACACATCCAAGGTGCAGCTCCGCACACGGCGCCCCCATCAGGCCATCTCGCCAAAAGGGCCACAGGCGCAGATGCCTGGCCGGCCGCTTCCGCGGCCCTCATCAACTCGCGCACTCTTGGAGGTGCATTGCCTCCTGTCCTTGTGCGCGCTCGTGTGTCTCGAGTTGGGGCAGGCCACTGGCCAGGCGGACCAGCCAGTCGGGCACCTCCTCGGCAGGCATGGCCTTGGCAAACAGGTAGCCCTGCAGCTTGCGCAGGCCGATCTCACGCACCACGTCCAGCTCTTGTGGGGTTTCTATGCCTTCGGCCGTGACCTCCAGGTCGAAATCACGGGCAATCGCCAACACATGGCTCAGCAGGCGCTGACGCCGCGAATCCACCAGCAGGTTTCGCACAAACAGCCGATCGCATTTGATGCCCCGAATGGGCAGATCGGCCAACATGGCCAGCGACGAATAGCCGGCACCAAAATCGTCCATGACCACCGCGATGCCGACCCCGGCCAGTGCCCGCATGGCCTCCAGCATGGGGGCGCCGCTGGCAATGATGGCGTGCTCGGTCAACTCCAGGGTGAGCTGAACGGCGTCCACCCGGTGGGCCGCCAAGGTCTGCGCAAGCCAGTGGTTGAAACCGGGCTCCATCAGCGTGGTCGGAGACAGGTTCACTGACACCCTCAGGCCAGGCAGACCGGCGCGGGCCCACCTTTCCATCTGCCCGATCGCCTGCTCGAGAATCAGGCGATCCACCAGCGTCGTCTTGCCCTGCAACTCGCACACCAGCAAAAAGACCTCGGGGTTGAGGCGCCCGAGCACCGGGTGCTGCAGACGCAGCAAGGCCTCAAAAGCCGGTGGCTGCCCCTTGTCCAATGGCACGATGGGTTGGAAATGCAAGACCAGTTGCTGTGCCGTGAGCAACTCCGGCAGGTGATCGGCAATCAAGGCCATCTGCACATCGTGCTGCGGGTTGGCCTCGGGCGTCACCACCCGCATCATCGACAGGCCTTGCCGCAGGCGCAACTGCAGCCCCTGATCCAGACGCAGATTGCCCATGTGCTCCAGCGCCACCACCAGGGCAAACAAGGCCACCACCCCGATCGCGCCTGCCTGGCTGCCACCCGCCACGGCCGGCACCACGGGCGGAAAGGCGTTGATCAACAGGCAATGCAAGGCCACGATGACCAAGCCCCCCATCAACACATCGGGCCAGCGCTGCACGACATGGCGGCGGATCAGCAAGCGCCTTTTGGCGACGCGGTGGCGAATGGACAAGCCCACGGTCAGGCACACCGCCACACCGATGGAGGCCAGCAGCGGACCGATCTCAACCTGCTGCAGGCTGGCGCCATAGCTCATGGCCAGCACGAAGTGCCCGGACAGCATGCCCAGGGCCATGAAGGAGCCCGCCACGGCCGTGCGCCGGCGGCTCACGCCGGAGCTGAGCTCCGGCAACGTCAGCCGGGCGCTGGCAATCATCACCAGCAAGGCCAGCAGACCGTCATGCAGACTCGGTGACAAGCCATCCAGGTGCGGGTACATGAAGAAGCCCCCAATGTCCAAGGCCCAAACGATGCAGCCGATGATCAACGCCGCATGCGAGGCACTCAGACGCCGATTGCCTGGATCGACCGACCATGCCGTGTGCTCGACCAGACGATTGCACACATGCACCACCAGCGTCGCGAACACGGCAAAAAACAGCATGGGCAGCAGCGAGGGGTAGCCCACCACCCGGGGCAGCATCTCCCCCGTCACCCCGTGTAAATAATCATTGACAATCATAAATTCCTCACCCCCAAAGCGCTTCTCAACGGTCGCCAGAGACGCCAATTAGAAACTTCAGCGGGCAAAGAAATGATTCGAGTCAAATATTTGACACTTTGTAACATTTAATGTTGCATTTTTGAAACAGGCCGATCGAAGCCCCTGCGGCACGACCAGAGCACAGACAGCAGCGATCGGCTGCATGCGGTCGAGCTCCGCAGGAGCCTGCACAGGCGCCCCCCTCGGCCTGGGCCCAGGACTTCACCCGATCGTCAGACCCGCACGGCAACAAGGCTTGCCTCGGCAGACGATAATCAGGGGCTGCACACAACCCGCCCCGCGATGCGTGCAGCTCGACCCCAACGATCTGGAACGACCCCAAGGACCCCTTCATGCCAGCTTACCGCTCCAAGACCTCCACCTCCGGCCGCAACATGGCGGGCGCTCGCTCTCTGTGGCGCGCCACCGGCATGAAGGACGACGATTTCAGCAAGCCCATCATTGCGATCGCCAACTCGTTCACCCAGTTCGTTCCGGGGCACGTGCACCTGAAGGACATGGGCCAGTTGGTGGCGCGCGAGATCGAGGCCGCCGGCGGCGTGGCCAAAGAGTTCAACACCATTGCCGTGGACGACGGCATCGCCATGGGCCATGACGGCATGCTGTATTCGCTGCCCAGCCGCGACATCATTGCCGACTCGGTCGAGTACATGGTCAACGCCCACACGGCCGATGCGCTGGTGTGCATCTCCAACTGCGACAAGATCACCCCCGGCATGCTGATGGCCGCCATGCGCCTGAACATCCCGGTGGTCTTCGTGTCGGGCGGCCCGATGGAAGCCGGCAAGGTGCGCCTGGCCAACCCGGTCACCCAGACCATCGAATTCAAGAAGCTCGACCTGATCGACGCCATGGTGATGGCCGCCGACAGCAAGGTCAGCGATGCCGATGTGGCCGAGGTCGAGCGCTCGGCCTGCCCCACCTGCGGCTCGTGCTCGGGCATGTTCACCGCCAATTCGATGAACTGCCTGACCGAGGCCCTGGGCCTGAGCCTGCCGGGCAACGGCACCGTGGTGGCCACCCATGCCGACCGCGAGCAGCTCTTCAAGCGCGCCGGTCACCTGATCGTGGACCTGGCCAAGCGCTACTACGAAGGCGATGACGAGACCGTGCTGCCGCGCTCGGTGGGCTTCAAGGCCTTTGAAAACGCCATGACGCTGGACATCGCCATGGGCGGCTCGACCAACACCATCCTGCACCTGCTGGCCATCGCACAAGAGGCCGGCATCGACTTCACCATGTCCGACATCGATCGCCTGTCGCGCGTGGTGCCCCAGCTGTGCAAGGTGGCGCCCAACACCAACAAGTACCACATCGAAGACGTGCACCGCGCCGGCGGCATCATGGCCATCCTGGGTGAACTGGCCCGTGCCGGCAAGCTGCACACCGACGTGCCCACCGTGCACAGCAAGACCCTGGGCGACGCGCTGGCCCATTGGGACATCGTCACCACCACCGACGAGGCCGTGCGCACCTTCTACATGGCTGGCCCGGCCGGCATCCCCACCCAGGTGGCCTTCAGCCAGGCCACCCGCTGGCCCAGCCTGGACACCGACCGTGCCGAAGGCTGCATCCGCTCCTACGACAACGCCTTCTCCAAGGAAGGCGGCCTGGCCGTGCTGCGCGGCAACATCGCCATCGACGGCTGTGTGGTCAAGACCGCCGGTGTGGACGACAGCCTGCTGGTCTTCGAAGGCCCGGCCCATGTGGTCGAAAGCCAGGACGAAGCGGTCGAGCACATCCTCAACGACGAGGTCAAGGCCGGTGACGTGGTGATCGTGCGCTACGAAGGGCCCAAGGGCGGCCCGGGCATGCAAGAGATGCTCTACCCCACCAGCTACATCAAGTCCAAGGGCCTGGGCAAAGCCTGTGCCCTGCTGACCGACGGCCGCTTCTCGGGTGGCACCTCGGGCCTGTCGATCGGACACTGCTCGCCCGAAGCGGCGGCTGGCGGCACCATCGGCCTGGTGCGCCATGGCGACCGCATCCGCATCGACATCCCCAACCGCACGATCAATGTGCTGGTGAGCGACGAAGAGCTGGCCGTGCGCCGCGCCGAGCAAGACGCCAAGGGCTGGAAGCCTGTCAAGCCGCGCCCCCGCAAGGTGTCGGCCGCCCTCAAGGCCTACGCCCTGCTGGCCACCTCGGCCGACAAGGGCGCGGTGCGGGATCTGTCGCTGCTCGGCGACTGAACGACGAGGCCCTGAACGCAAAAAAGCCCCGAAAAGGGGCTTTTTTCATGGAGGCCCCCGCAGGGGCCTTGGGGATCTCAGACTTGATCTGAGCTGTGGCGCTCAGGCCAGGTCGAAGCGGTCTGCGTTCATGACCTTGGTCCAGGCTGCCACGAAGTCCTTCACGAACTTCTCACGGCCGTCGTCCTGGGCGTAGACCTCGGCGTAGGCACGCAGCACCGAGTTCGAGCCGAACACCAGGTCGGCGCGGGTGGCTGTCCAGCGCACGGCACCCGACTGGCGATCGCGGATCTCGTACAGGTTTTTGCCCGCCGGCTTCCAGGTGTAGGCCATGTCGGTCAGGTTGACGAAGAAGTCGTTGCTCAGGGTGCCGACCCGGTCGGTGAACACACCATGGGCACTGCCGCCGTGGTTGGTGCCCAGCACACGCAGCCCGCCGATCAGCACGGTCATTTCCGGGGCGGTCAGGCGCATCAGTTGGGCGCGGTCCAGCAGCAGTTCTTCGGCGCTGACCACGAAGTCCTTCTTGAGCCAGTTGCGGAAGCCGTCGGCCACCGGCTCCAGCACCTCGAACGACGCCGCATCGGTCTGCTCGGCCGTGGCGTCACCGCGACCCGGTGCAAACGGCACGGTGATGTCGAAGCCGGCGGCCTTGGCGCCCGCCTCCACACCCACGTTGCCGGCCAGCACGATCACGTCGGCCACGCTGACGCCGAACTTCGCGGCGATGGGCTCGAGCACCGACAGCACGCGGGCCAGGCGAGCCGGCTCATTGCCTTCCCAGTCCTTTTGCGGGGCCAGGCGGATGCGGGCTCCGTTGGCGCCACCGCGCTTGTCCGAGCCACGGAAGGTGCGGGCGCTGTCCCAGGCGGTGCTGACCAGATCGGCCGTGCTCAGGCCCGAGGCGGCAATGGCGGCCTTGACGGCGGCCACGTCGTAGTCACGACGACCGGCGGACACGGGGTCTTGCCAGATCAGGTCTTCCTTCGGCACGTCGGGGCCGATGTAGCGGGCCTTGGGGCCCAGATCGCGGTGGGTCAGCTTGAACCAGGCCCGGGCGAACACTTCCGAGAAATACGCCGGATCCTTGTAGAAACGCTCGGAGATCGCGCGGTAGGCCGGGTCCATCTTCATGGCCATGTCGGCGTCGGTCATGATCAAGCGGGTGTGGCCACTGCCGCCTTCCACGTCCGTCGGACGGTGCTCGTCCTTCAGGTTGACGGGTTCCCATTGCCATGCCCCGGCCGGGCTCTTCTTGAGTTCCCAGTCGTAGTTCAGCAGTGTTTCAAAATAGCCGTTGTCCCATTGGGTCGGGTGCGGTGTCCAGGCACCCTCGATGCCGCTGGTCACTGCGTCGCGACCGACGCCCCGCCCGCTGTGGTTGATCCAGCCCAGGCCCTGCTCGTGCAGGTCGGCGCCTTCGGGGGCCGGGCCCAGCTTGCCTGCATCGCCATTGCCGTGGGCCTTGCCCACGGTGTGGCCGCCGGCGGTCAGGGCCACGGTCTCTTCATCGTCCATGGCCATGCGGGCAAAGGTCACGCGCACGTCGTGGGCGGTCTTGAGCGGATCGGGCTTGCCATCCACGCCTTCCGGGTTCACGTAGATCAGGCCCATCATGACCGCGGCCAAGGGGTTTTCCAGATCGCGCTCACCCGAGTAGCGGCTGTTGGGGCCGCCGCTGGGGGCCAGCCATTCCTTTTCGGAACCCCAGTAGATGTCCTTCTCAGGGGCCCAGATGTCTTCGCGACCGAAGGCGAAGCCAAAGGTCTTCAGGCCCATCGATTCATAGGCCATGTTGCCGGCCAGGATCATCAGATCGGCCCAGCTCAGGCGGTTGCCGTATTTGCGCTTGATCGGCCAAAGCAGGCGGCGGGCCTTGTCCAGGTTGCCGTTGTCAGGCCAGGAGTTCAGGGGGGCGAAGCGCTGGTTGCCGGTGCCTGCACCACCGCGGCCGTCGGCGATGCGGTAGGTGCCGGCCGAGTGCCAGGCCATGCGGATCATCAGGCCGCCGTAGTGGCCCCAGTCAGCCGGCCACCAGGGCTGGCTGTCGGTCATCAAGGCCTTCAGATCGCGCTTGAGGGCTTCGACGTCCAGCTTGCGCACTTCCTCGCGGTAGCTGAAGCCCTCACCCAGGGGTTGGGTCTTGCTGTCGTGCTGGTGCAGGATGTCCAGATTCAGGGCCTTGGGCCACCAGTCGACATTGGTCTTGCTGACCGAGGTCATTCCACCGTGCATGACCGGACACTTGCCGGCTGCATTTGCGTTCCCGTTTTCCATTGCGAGCTCCTTTGAAAAAAAGATGACGGTCTGGATCAACCCTGACTCGATGCCGCTGCCCTTGCCCGCCCTGCAGGCGGTGAGCCAGGTTCCATCTTGCTGGTCGCTGTCCATTGGCCTCTATTGTGGATCCCATGGGCATGAAAACCGTAAAAATATCACTCAATAATCATTATCATCACAATAGAAAAATACGAATGACTTTGACTTTTGATAGTTTTGTGCGCGTGGCAGTCACGGGCAGCGATTCAGCGGGGTCTATCGTGCCTCGCCAGGGCAGATGCGTGTGAGGTTTGCGCAGCACGGAAACACTCGACCCGACGAATGGAAGCCGCCCTGAGCGCTTGAAGCGGCGAACAGGGCGGAGGGCTCGGCAGCCTCCTGCCCCCCAGGCCAATGCGCCTCAAGCTTTTCGGCCGAGGTCCGAGGTGGCGGCCAAGGGCATGTCGCGGGTGGGCAGGCTGATGCGGTATCCCTGGGCGTAGTTGATGCCCATTTCGCGCAAGGCCTGCAGGATTTCATCGCTCTCGACGAACTCGGCCACGGTCAGAATGCCGATGTCCTGGCACAGGCGCGACAGGTTGTGCACCAGGGCGTAGTCGATCTTCGAGTTGAGGATGTTGCGCACAAAGGCGCCGTCGATCTTCACGTACTCGAACTTCAGCTCCCGCAGGTAGTGGAAGGAGTTGTAGCCACTGCCGAAATCATCCAGCGCAAAGGCAAAGCCGCGGCTGCGCAACTGCGTGAGAAAGGTGCGCATATTGGTCATGTCGCCAATCGCGTCGCGCTCCAGGATCTCGAACACGATGCACTGTGGCGGGATGCCCAGCGTGTTGCACAGGTCTTCGGCATAGGCCAGCACGCCACGCCCCTGGATCTCCTGGGCCGACAGGTTCAGGAACACCTTGATGTCGGGCGCACCGCCGGCCATGCGCTGGCGCTGCGCCTCCAGCGCCTTGCGTATGATGATCCGATCGAGTTCCCGGCCCATGCCGTATTTCTCGATGGTCTCGATGAACTGACCGGCCACCACGATGTCGCCATTGGGCTCGACCATGCGGGCCAGGGTCTCGCAGGCGAACAACTCGCCGCTGTGACAGTCCACGATGCTGTGGAAGTACGGCACGATGCGCTCCTGATGCAGCGCCACGCGCAGTCGCTCGGCGTAGTCGCGGGTCTGTCGCCCGGCCTGGGTCTTGCCCTTGAGCGACTCCAGCGTGCAGGCACCGTCCTTGCCCATTTCCTTGGCCCGGTACATGGCCTGATCCGCGCCGGCCAGGATGTCGGCCTCATTGCCGGCGTCGCCCGGGTACACCGCGATGCCGATCGACACCGTGAGGTGAAAGTGCTTGCCATCCGGCGCGGTGAAGCTGCGCTCACGCAGCGCCTGCCCGAGCAGATGGGCCACCGTGCTGGCCCCGCTGCGGCCCGTCTCCATCAGCAGCACGGTGAACTCATCACCCCCGATGCGTGCCGCCACGTCGCCCTTGCGGATCTGTTTGCGCAGGATCTCGGCCATACCGCGCAAGGCCTCGTCCCCCACCTGGTGACCGTAGCTGTCGTTGATGTCCTTGAAGTCGTCCAGGTCCAGCATGAGCAGCGAAAACTCGTGCCCGTGGCGCTCCGAGCGGCCGAACTCGTACTCCAGCACGTTGCCGAACTGGCGCCGGTTGTACAGCCCCGTTAAGGGGTCGTGCATGGCGTAGTACTCCAGCTCGGACAGGGTGCGCGACAGCAGCTTGCTGGAGCCCACCACCATCACCATCACCGACAGGATGGAGCGCACCACGCTCTCCTCCTGCGGGGTGAGCTCGTTGCTGCCCACGTAGGCCACCCCCAGCAGGCCGGCCAGCCGTGGCGTGTGTTCGGGCACCGCCACGGTGATCATGCGGATGTCCTCCACCGTCGCGTCGTGCTCGGGCACGCTGATCTCGAACTCATCGATCTCCAGCAACGTGTCGGCCGGCAGGTTCAGCCCTGCCAGCATCTGGCGCGACAGCATGTCGCGCGCACTTCTCTTCATGTCTTCAGAGTAGTCGCCCAGGTAGTACAGGTACAGCGACAGCCCGTGCTCTTCGGCAAAGGCGATGTAGAAGAAATTGAACGGGAAGATCGAATGGAAGTCAGCCAGGATCTCCTGCACGAAGGCCTTCCACTGGGCCACATGCTCATGCGACAGGATGATGCGCTCCAGCACCCGGCTCTGGCGCTCGAAAAGGTCTTTCTCGATCAGCGTCGAGGCCAGATCGGTCAAGGTCTGGTTGAACTCCAGCAAGGTGCTCTTGGCGTGCTCGGCATTGCGGCTCCATTGGCGTTGGCGCTCGCCCAGCAGCAGCGCCATGGTCTGCTCCAGACTGCGGTAGGTGTCGATCACATGGCGCAGGCGCAGCGCCAGGTTGTGCGGCATGGCCTCGGCCGACAAGGCCTCCAATTCGGCCATGACCTCGCTCTGCACCTGCCGCACCAGCGAGCCCAGGTTGCTGGCAAAGGCCCGGCTTCGCGTCTGGCTCTCCAGCAGGGAGGCCATGCGGTCCATCACCCGCAGGCGCAAGGCCTCCAGGTGGTTGGTGAAGGCGGGGGCGCTCATCGGGCGAAACGCCCACCGCTTTGCAGCAGGTCGATGCCGCATTGCAAGTCGCCCAGCCAGGCCAGGAACTGCCCCACCGCGGCCCCGCGGTACACCGGCCCGTGCTGGGGCGCGATCATCTCGATGTCCAGCCGGGCGATCGTCTCCAGCCAGCAGCGGATGGCCCGGTTCGAGCCCATGTAACGCCGATGAAAACCCTCGATGTAGGGCAGGTGCCCGGCCAGATCATCGACAAAGGCCGTGTCCTCGTCCGGCGGCATCATGGCCGCGCCGATGTCACCCGAAAACAGCACCTTGGCCACCGGGTCGTACACATTGATCTGCCCCTCGGAGTGCAGAAAATGCGCTGGCACCACCTCCAGCACAAAGCCCTCGGCCACCTCGCAGCGCATGCCCTCGTCGGGCACACCCACAAAATGGGACATGTCCTTGAGCCCGTAATGCGGCAAGAAGCGCATCCAGATGCTCGACACATAGACCGGCGCATCCAGCAGCTCCAGCCAGGTCGACAGACCGCCCACGATGTCCGGGTCCTGGTGCGACAAAAACACACCCTGGATGTCGGCCGGCTGCACATAACGCAACATTTCAGCCAGCACACGGGGCATCACACCAAAACCACCGGGGTCCAGCAGAACCCCCTGCCCCCCATGAATCACCAGGTATTGATTGGACCTGATCCCATCTTCTTCGCCCGGTTCACTCTCATTCAACAAAATGAATTGATGTTGGTCTGATTCATGGAGCTTGATATTGCGCATAACCTTCCGAGAGCTTCAATGGGCTGAGCCGATGATCGGCGAAAGCGAAAATCATTTCGCAGTAGCCAAGCAATCCTTTTGCGTTACGTCAAAGAATCGGGATTGGATTTTTGCTCCAGGGAAAACCCGGTATTCCGCGTGGTCCCCGCGACACAAATCATGGTAATTGAAGGCCTGGAAAATGAACTTCTGCGCGCATTTTCTTCATCTGTGATTTTTAACCGTGCCCCATGAGCCCGACGTGATCTCTTCCGCCTTGCAAAAATCCCTGGCCTTGCTGACCAGCCGCCGCTTCGGCACCTTCTGGGTGGCCAGCCTGCTGGCCAACATCGGCACCTGGGCGCAGCAGGTCACCCAACCCTGGCTCATGATCAGCCTGGGCGCCTCGCCCCTGATGCTGGGGCTCGATGCCTTCGCCCTCAGCGCGCCGGCCCTGCTGCTGACCCTGGTGGGCGGCGAATTGGCCGATCGGGCCGACCGGCGCCGCACCATCGCCTTGTTCCAGTCGATCCAGATGCTGTGCCCCTTGCTGCTGGTCGCAGGGGTGCTGGGCGGCTGGATCCAGGCCTGGGAGGTGGTGCTGCTGTCCTTGGTGGTGGGCGTGACAGATGCCTTGTCCATGCCGTCGTTCCAATCGATTGTTCCCTCCATCGTCCAGCACGAGCAGATCCCGGCCGGCATCGCCCTCAACGCCAGCCAATTCAACCTGTCACGCATCCTCGGGCCTGCCGTCGCCGGTGCGCTCATGGCCAGCATTGGCATGGCGGGCGCCTTCGCCGTCAGCGCGGCCTCCTACCTGCCCTTCATCGGCGTGGCTCTGTGGGTGCTGCCACGGCGCTTGCAGCCGACCGTGCCTGCAGCGCCCCCCAGCGGCCAGGCCCAGGGCAGCCGCCAGAACCTGTGGCTGGGGGTGCGCGAGGTGCTGGCGCAGGCGCGGCTGCGCTCTGCCTTGCTCACGGTGTTCCTCAATGCCTTGCTGTGCGCCCCGCTGATCACTTTTTGCCCGGTGCTGGTCAAACAGGCCTTCCAGGGGGATGCCGCCCAGTTCAGCCTGAGCGCCGGTGCGCTCGGGCTGGGCGGGCTGCTCGGTGCTGCGGCCTTGCTGGGCTTCGATGCCCAGCGCGACCGGCGGCCATGGTGCACCGGCTTTGCACTGGCCTATGCCGCCATCGTGGTGCTGGCCGCGCTCAACCCCTGGGCCGAGGCGCTGGCCCCCTTGTTCGTGCTGGCCGGGGTGGCCATGACGGCCAGCAATGCCTCGGCCAACACCTTGCTGCAATCCGGTGCGCCCGATCACCTGCGAGGCAAGACCGTCAGCCTGTTCATGCTGGCCATGCGCGGCGGCCTGTCCCTGGGCAGCCTGCTCACCGGCTTCAGCGTGCACCTGATGGGCGTGCGCAGCGCACTGGCCCTCAATGGGGTGCTGGCTTTGGTGAGCCTGTCGGCCTTGGGTCTGATCTGGCGCCGGGCAGCCCAGCCACCTCATGGGTAAGCAGACTGCAAAGACACGGTATCAAGCCTGCCAAAAAAGTTCATTTTTGGCGGCAAATGCCGATACACAAGGCATGCAAGTCACTTCCAGCACCACCAGCAGCGCCGTCACAAGCACCTCCAGCTCGGGCGGTACCGACAATGCCAGCCAGATTGCAGCGCTGCAAAAGCAGTTGCGGCAACTGACCCAGCAGCTCAAGGACGTCGCCAATTCAGAGGGTGACGCCAAGACCAAGCAAAAGCGCGCGGCCTTGCTGCAGACCCAGATTCAGGTGGTTCAGGCCCAGATATCGGCCTTGCAACAACAACAGCAACAAGAAAAGATCGACAAGGCGGCGAAGGCGCAGCAAACCCAACCCGCGGCGGCCTCCAGCCCAAGCCAGCAGGCCCGGAAAAAAGACAAGGATGAGCAAAACGCCCTGGGCCAACAGATTGACGTCTATGTCTGAAATAACAAGGCTTGCAAAGCACGGCCACTCGCCTGCCACCCAATAAAACGTGATTTTCCGGCGCTCCCCCATCCAAGCCCCGTCGAATCCTTGAGATTCGGGCTGGATAATCCAGGCGCTTCGTGTATCTTCCTGTATCAGACCGACGATTGAATATCCTTGGTCTGCCGGCGATGCCCATTCACGACGCGACCCTCACCCAGAATCCAGGCGCCCAGGCACCTGAGGCCCGGGCTTTGCCCACGATTTTGCTGGTGGACGATACCAAGGAGAACCTGTCCGTCATCGGCCAGATGTTGCGCCCGCTCTACCACGTGCGCGTGGCCAACTCCGGGCAGCGCGCCTTGCTGGCGCTGCAACACCCGCCCCGCCCCGACCTGATCCTGCTCGACGTGATGATGCCCGACATGAACGGCTACCAGGTGCTGGAGCAGTTGCGGGCCCACCCGCAGTGGTGCGACATCCCGGTGATCTTTGTCACCGCCCTCAACGCCGACGACGACGAAGAGCATGGCCTGGCCCTGGGTGCGGTGGATTACGTGACCAAGCCGGTCAAGCCGGCCCTGCTGCTGGCCCGGGTGCATGCCCAGCTCGAACTCAAGCAGGCCCGCGACCGGCTGGCCCACCAGAACGCGTTTCTCGACGCCGAGGTGCGGCGCCGCATGGCCGAAAACGAGCTGATCAAGAACCTCAGCCTGTTCGCCCTGGCCACACTGGCCGAAAAACGCGACAACGAGACCGGCAACCACCTGCGCCGCACCCAGGCCTACATCGAGGTGCTGATGAACCAGTTGATGGATCACCCGCGCTTTGCCCAGGCCCTGGCCACCCCCGATGTGCGCCAGCGCATCGCCAAGGCGGCCCCGCTGCACGACATCGGCAAGGTGGGCATCCCGGACGCCATCCTGCTCAAGCCCGGCCGGCTCACACCCGACGAGTTCGAGATCATGAAGACCCATGCGGCCATCGGGGCCCAGGCCCTGGAAGAGGCCATCGAGCGCGCCCGCGAATTGCAGCCCACGCCGACCCCCTGCGGGCCCGCGCCGGACACCCCCGACAGCCGCCCCTCGCTGGACTTTCTTGAAACCGCCCTGCAGATCGCCGCCAGCCACCATGAGAAATGGGACGGCAGCGGCTACCCCGCCGGGCTGCAAGGCGATGCCATCCCGCTGCCGGCCCGCCTGATGGCCCTGGCCGATGTGTTCGACGCCCTGATCTCGCGGCGCCCCTACAAGCCTCCCTTGCCCATGGACACCACGCGCCAGATCATCACCGAGGGCCGAGGCAGCCATTTCGACCCCGACATCGTCGACGCCTTCCTGGCCCGGTTTGATGAATTCAAGACCATCGCCGAACACTATGCCGACCAAGCCTGACCCCGCCGCGCTCAAGCCCCATCGGCAGCAAGGCGCCGCCTGCACAGCCCTGCTGGCGCTGGTGTTGCTTGGCGGCACCGCCGCTTGCGCGGCAGACATGGCCTCGCCACCTGGCGCCCCGCCCTTCCAGGAGGTGATGGCCAGGCCCGAGCTGCTGGGCCAGTTGCGCGCTGGCGGCTATGTGCTCTACATGCGCCACGGCACCACCGACAACAGCCGGGCCGACGCCGTCACCGGCCTGCGCCTGGACGACTGCAGCACCCAGCGCGTGCTCAATGACGAAGGCCGCCGGCTCGCCGTCACCCTGGGCAACACCTTGCGTCAGGCCCGCATCCCGGTGGCCGAGATCTTCCACAGCCCGCTGTGCCGCACCACCGAGACCGTGAAGCTGGCTTTTCCCGACTTCAAGGGCCCGGTGCATGCCGACCCGGACCTGATGTACACCGCCAACCTGACCAGTGAGCAGAAAAAGCCTGTGCTACAGGCCACGTGGCGCCTGGTCAGCACGCCGCCGGCCCCAGGCAGCAACCGCCTGATCGTGGCCCACGCCCCCAACATGGCCGATCTGATGGGCTACTTCGTCAAGCCCGAGGGCACGGTGGTGGTGCTGCGCCCGCTGGGAGCCAAGGGCTTCGAGTACCTGGCCAGCATCCCGCCGGCCCTGTGGCCCCAGTTGCTCAAGGCGGCCCCGGCGCCATGAACTGGCGCCGCAACTCCAAGCAGCTGCAGTTCCTGCTGCTGCTCTTCCTGCCAGTGGCGCTGGCCCTGCTGCTGGGCGGGGTGTTCAACCGGGTGACCGAGCAGCAATTGCAGCAAACCCGCAGCGAGTACGACCAGGCGCAAGCCCGCGACCTGGGCTTCGCCAGCGAGGCCTCTTCGATCAGCCTGCAGGCCTTGGTGCTGCAGCAAGAGCTGACCGAGGCCCTGGGCCAGGCCCAGGCCGGCCGCATCGATGAGGCCGGCGCCTACCGGTTGCACAGCCGCATCGTCGATCAGGTGGCGCAATTCGAGCAACGCCTGGCGCGCCTGGGCCAGGCCACGCTGTCCGGCGAGCAGGCCCAGGCCCTGAGCGCGGCCCAGACCGAGTTCGGCAATTTCAAACGCTTTGTGCTCATGAGCACCGACCTGGCCTCGATCGACACCCGCCTGGCCGGGCAGCACCTGCTCACCGCCCACGAACACTATGTGAAGCTGGCCTTGCAGTTGCAGGCCATCGACGAGCAACTCACCCAACACGTCCAACAGCGCAGCGCCGAGGCCAACGTCGCCCTGGAGGCCATTCGCAGTCGCATGCAACTGCTCAGCGCCAGCGCCACCGGCTTGGTGCTGGTGCTGTGGCTGACCGTGGCCATCCGCCTGGCGCGCCGCCTGGGCCGGCTCAATGCCGCCCTGAGCTACCTCAGCCAACACGACGATGAAGAGGGTGCAGCCCCCCTGTTCGAGCACCTGGGCGCCAGCGCACGCCGCCAAGGCCTGCTGGGCGACATGGCCCGCGCGGTGCTGGCCTACCGCGCCGCCCGCCTGGAGCGCCGAGCAGCCCAGCAGGCGCTGGAGGCAGAACGCACCCAGTTGCACGCCCTGATCCAGGGCATGCCCGATCTGGTCTGGCTGAAAGACCCCGAGGGCGCCTACCAGGTGTTCAACCAGCGCTTTCTGCAACAGACCGGGCGCGACCCCGAGACGCTGCGAGGGCTGCGCGATCAGGACCTGTTTGCGCCCGAAGAGGCCGCGCTCTACCTCAGCGGCGACCAGATCGCCATCGACACCGGCCGCTATGAGCTGCCGCCCCATTGGCGCCAGTTCGCCGATGGTCACCGCGAGCTGGTGACCGCCATCAAGACCCCCATCCGCGACAGCCAGGGCCGGCTGCTGGGGGTGCTGGGGGTGGGGCGAGACATCACCGCCTTGCACCAGACCCAGCAGGCCCTGGCCGACCGCGAACGCCAATACGCCAGCATCGTCAGCCAGGCCCCCGTCGGCATCGTGCTGGTCGATCTGGCGACCCTGGGCTTCATCAGCTTCAACGACGCGGCCAGCCAGGCCATGGGCTACGAGCGCGACGAATTCGCCCGCCTCACCATCTACGACCTGCAGGCCCACCTGAACCCCGCCCAGGTGGACGCCATCGTGCAACGCATCGTGGCCGAGAACGGTCTGGAGTTCGAGAACCAGCGCCGCAACAAGCAGGGCCAGGTGCGCGAGTTCTGGATCTCGATGCGCCCATTGCAACTCGACGGCCAAACCTGCCTCACCGGCGTCTGGATGGACGTGACCGAGCGCAAGAACGCCGAGCGTGAACTGCAGCGCCACCGCGAACTGCTGGAACAGCGGGTGATCGAGCGCACCGCCAGCCTGGAGGAGGCCAGCCGGCGCCTGTCCGAGCAGACCCTGCAACTGCGCTCGGCCAACAGCGAGCTGCGCGGCATCTTCGACCACGCCACCGTGGGCATCGTCATCCTGCAGTCGCGCCGCGTGCTGCGCTGCAACCGCAAGGTCGAAGAGATCTTTGGCTACCCACCGGGGGCGCTGCTCAACCAGAGCACCCGGCTGTGGTACGGCAGCGATGCCGACTTCGAAGCCGCCGGCCAGCTGATCGAGCGCCGACTCGACCAGCCCGGGCCCCATGTGCGCGAGCACGAGATGCGCCGGCGCGATGGCAGCCGCTTCTGGGCGCGCCTGACCGACGCCCGCATCGACATCCCCGAGTTCCCCAACGCCATCATCGGCATCATCGAAGACGTGACCGCCGAGCACCGCAACGCCGAAGAACTGCGCCGCGCGCGCGACATGGCCGAGAGTGCCAACCGGGCCAAGAGCAGCTTCCTGGCCAACATGAGCCATGAGATCCGCACCCCCATGAACGCCATCATCGGCCTGGCCCACCTGGTGCGACGCGCCCCCTTGAGCGAACGCCAGAGCCAGCAGCTCGACAAGCTGTCGGACGCCGCCATGCACCTGTTGTCCATCATCAACGACATCCTCGACTTCTCGAAGATCGAGGCCGGCAAGATGACCCTGGACCCGACCGACTTCCAGCTCGAGCGCGTGGTCTCCAACGTGTTTGCACTGGTCACCGAGAAAGCCGAGGCCAAGGGGCTGGAGCTGGTGGCCGAGATCGGCAGCCTGCCGCGCATGCTGCATGGCGACGGCGTGCGCCTGGGTCAGGTGCTGCTCAACTTTGCCAACAACGCCGTCAAGTTCACCGAACGCGGCAGCGTGCGCCTGCGTGGCAGCGTGCTGCCCGACCGGGGCGACGGTCGTCTGTGGCTGCGCTTCGAGGTGCGCGACACCGGCATCGGCATCAGTGCCGAGCAACAGGCCCGCCTGTTCAATGCCTTCCAGCAGGCCGACGTGTCGACCACCCGGCTGTATGGCGGCACCGGCCTGGGCCTGGCCATCAGCCGGCGGCTGGCCGACCTGCTGGGCGGCCAGGTCGGCGTCAGCAGCCAGCCGGGCCAGGGCAGCAACTTCTGGCTCGAAGCCCCCTTCGAGCCCGCCCCGGACAGCCCCGCCACCGACACCCTGCCCCTGCCCGCACGCAGCCGCGTGCTGGTGCTGGACGACATGGAAGAAGCCCGCGAGGCGCTGGCCGATCTGCTGCAAGGCCTGTCGGCCCGGGTGGACCGGGCCAGTTCAGGGGCCCTGGCGCTGGAGATGGTGGCCCAGGCCGATGCGCAGGGTGACCCCTACCTGATGGTGTTCTCCGACTGGTTGATGCCCGGCCTCAATGGCTCGCAGACCTGCGAGCGCCTCCAGCAACTGCCGCTGCGCCAGCAGCCGGTGTGCATCCTGGTCAGCGGCAGCAGCGGCTGCCCCAGCGAGGTCAAGGACGACGGCATCTTTGCCGCCTTCATCCCCAAGCCGGTGCTGCCGGCCTTGCTGGCCGACACCATCTCGCTCACCCTGGCCCAGGGCCGCAACAGCACGCAGCACCTGCCTCGACCCGCCCAGGCCCTGCCCCGGTTCACGCCCGGCCATCGCCTGCTGCTCGCCGAGGACAACGCCATGAACCAGGAGGTGGCCCTGGAACTGCTCAAGGACCTGGGCTTTGAGGTCGACCTGGCCTGCGATGGCCAGGAGGCCCTGGATCAGGCCCGGCGCCGGTCCTACGAACTGGTGCTGATGGATGTGCAGATGCCCGTCATGGACGGGCTGGAGGCCACGCGCCAGATCCGCCAGCTGCCCGGCTGGGCCCGCACCCCCATCCTGGCCATGACCGCCAATGCCTTTGCCGAAGACCGCGCCGTGGCCCTGGCCGCCGGCATGAACGACCACATTCCCAAGCCGGTCGACCCCACCCTGCTGGCCCAGACCCTGGCCAAATGGCTGCCCCAGGCCCGGCAGGCCGAAGACCGGGTCGAAGCGCGGCCCGCTGCCTCACCTGCGGCTGCGCCGAGCGCCTGGCCCGAAGCCGAGCTGCGCCAGCACCTGCACCTGGTGGAAGGCCTGCAACTGGAGGCGGGCCTGCGCTCCATGCGCGGTGACCTGCAACGCCTGCGCACCTACCTGCTGCGCTTTGCCGCCGAGCACGGGCAAGACCTGCAAAGCCTGCACGATGAGCTGCAGCGCGGCGAGCACGAGACGGCCCAGCGCAGGCTGCACACCCTCAAGGGCCTCGGTGGCCTGCTGGGCCTGGAGCGGGTGCAGCGCCTGGCCCAGGCGGCCGAGCAGCACCTCCGACAAGCGCAGGGGCCGGTCCCGGCAGAAGGCCGTACCGACGCCCAGGCCGTGTTGCAGGCCCTGCAACAGGCCCTGGATCAGAGCTGCCAATCCATCGTGCAACGCCTGGGCCCGGGCATGCAGGCCGACGCGGCCGCGGCCAGCCCGCAGCCTTCGGCCCCCCCGGGGTCATTGGCGCACCTGGCCCAGCCCCTGGCCGCCTGGTGCAAGCAATTGGCGAGCGATGATCTGGACGCCGCAGACACCTTCGAGGCCCTGCGCCCGGCCTTGCATCAGGCCGATCCCGCGTTGACACGGCGGCTGGAGCGGGCCATGGACGCTTTTGACCTGGCAGACGCCCTGGCCCTGCTGGCGCAACACCCGGACGTAACGCCGCCCGGCTGAGGCCGCTCGGCCCACCCGGGCCTCAGGACAAGGCCAGCACCCGCTGCACGCGCGCCAGCATGTCGTCGGGATCGAAGGGCTTGGTGGCGTAGTCGTCAGCCCCGGCCTCCAGGCCCCGCTGGCGGTCGGCCTCCTGGCCCTTGGCGGTCAGCATCAGGATATAGACCTGGGCCAGCGCCGGGTTGGCACGCACCTGCTGGCACACCTCGTAGCCGCTGAGCTCGGGCATCATCACATCGAGCAGCACCAGACGGGGCCGATGCGCCTCGATGAGTTGCAACGCCTCACGCCCGTTGCAGGCGCTCAGCAGGCTGATGCCCTGGTCCTCCAGATCGACCAGACTCTCCTCCAGCAGCATGCGGATGTGGGGCTCGTCGTCCACGATCAGTACGGTGTTTTCCATGGTGTTCCTCATTCAAGTCGTGACGCCGCAGCAGGGCCGATCCACCCCCACCCGGAACCAGAAGCGGCTGCCCTGGCCGCGCACGCTGTCCACGCCCAGCTCGCCGCCCATGCGTTCGACCAGGTACTTGCAGACGGTCAGGCCCAGGCCCACCCCTTCGTGGCGCCGCCCGCGCTCGCCATCGCCCTGCTCGAAGCTGGCAAAAATGCGGGCCAGGTGTTCATCCGAAATGCCCTCGCCCTGATCGCTGACGCTGAACTCCAGCCCCGGGGTGCCCAACAGCCCCTCGTGCAGGCTGGCCGACAAGGTGATCTGCCCTTGGCTGGAGAACTTGACCGCATTGGCCAGCAGGTGGCGCAGCACCTGCCGCAAGCGGCCGAACTCGCCTTGCACCGCCTCCTCCAGGCCGGGTCCGATCACGGTGTGCAACACCAGGCCCTTGGCCCGCGCCGCCGCCCCTTCAGCGCTGGCCGTGGCCTGCAGCAGATCCACCACGCTGAAGGCGGTGCGCTGGCGCGGCCCATCGTCCTCGCCACGCGAAATCTCCAGGATGTCGTTGAGCATGCCGTGCAGATGGCGGCCCGATTGCTGGATGCTGCGGGCAAACTCCTGGCCCTCCGGGTCCTGCAGGCGCAGGGCCAGCAGATCCGAGAACCCCAGAATCGCGCTCATCGGGGTGCGCAATTCATGGCCCATGTTGCGCAGGAAGGCATTCTTGGAACGGTTGGCGCTCTCGGCCCGGTCCAGGGCGCCGCGCAGCTGGTCGGTCAACAAGGCGTTCTCCAGCACCACGGCGCCATGCGCGGCCAGCGTGACCAGCAGCTTGAGGTGGTTGGCCTGGAACACCACCGGCTCGCGGCTGCCCACCAGCAACGCGCCCAGCTCGGCACGTGGGGTGACCATGGGGGCCACCATCAGGCTGGCCATGCCCGGGGCACCGGGCGCGGCCTCGGCCGCGTTGACGATGTCGGCCTGCCGGATGGCACAGGCACGCTGGGCCACCTCGCCCCCCCAGGGCGCCGCCGTGGGGGTGTAAAGCCCCTGTTCCGGCCCCAGGCCTTGCGCCAGCAGACCGGTGTCATTGCTCAACAACAGCACCTCGAGCGGCAGCGCGGGGATCAGGCGGGCGGCCTCTTGGCGCAGCGCCTGCAGCACCTCGCGCGCGGGCATGTTGTGATGGATGACCTCGTGCACCCGGAACAGCAGATTGATCTCGCGGTACTTGGCCAGCGCCTCCTCCACCAGCAGGCGGCGCTCCTCTTCCTGCATCCACAGGCCGGTCAGCACGTCGGCCAGCGTCTGCGCATGCACCGGGGCCGCCAAGCACAGGCGTTCGGGTTGCAGGCACGCCAGCGGCACACGGGGCCAATCGAGCAATGAGGTGGGAAGAGTGGCGGCCAAGGAGCCGGGCCCGTCGACCGATCCGGCGATCCGCTCGCCCTGCTCGTCCAGCACACACCAGTGGCTCTGCAGCGAGCGGGCCACGCGGTCCAGGGCCTGGACCAGGGACGCCCGGTTCAACGCCCGGCGGGTGGCACGCGTGATCATGGGACCGAAGGCAATGTGGGGGCCGAGGGGGCCGTCCCCGCACCGGTCACCACCAGGTACACGCGCTCGCCTTCGCGGGCCGCCTGCATGGACGAGGCCACGTGCAAGGGGTCCTCGGCCGGCGAGAACACCACCATCATCTCCGGCAGGGCCGCGCCCCGCTCGCCGCGCTGCATCTCCGGGTCCAGCACCTCGACCTGATAGCCCTTGGCACGCAGCATCTGGGTCACGGCCACCACCGGTGCATCGCGGTCATCCACCAGCAGCATGCGCTTGGTGGACTCGCGCCGCCGCAGCAGCCCATCGATCTCGGGCAGCAACACCTCCATGTTGATCGGCTTGGACAGGTAGCTGTCCGCCCCCACGGCCCGGCCACGGGCGCGGTCGTCCACGATGCTGAGGATGATGATGGGAATCTTGTTGGCCTCGGGGGTGGAGCGCAGCACCGCAGCCACCTCGAAGCCGCTCATGCCGGGCATCATCACATCCAGCAGGATCAGATCGGGCGGCGCCTGCTTCACCTGGTGAATCGCCTGAACGCCGTCGGCGGCCTCGCGCACCCGATAGCCCACGGCCTCCAGCTCCAGCCTCAGCAAGGCGCGGATGTTGGTCTCGTCGTCCACCACCAGAATCGTTCGGGGGTGGCCGCTCAAGGCGGCCGGGGCCAAGGCGGGCACGGTGGCGGTGGTCGCCACGCCATCCCCGGCCTCACCGACCACGGCCTGTTCGGGCAGGGGTAACGCAAAACAGAAGGTGCTGCCCTGGCCGACCTGGCTTTCCACCCAGATCTCTCCCTGGTGGTGTTCGATCACCTGCTTGCAGATGGCCAGGCCCAAGCCGGTGCCGCGCGGCTTGTCCGTCAAGGTGTTGCCCACCTGGCGGAAGCGTTCAAACAGCTGCTGCTGATCGAACTCGCTGATCCCGCAGCCCTGGTCGGCCACCGCCACGGTGAGGCGACCGCCCTCCAGCCGCGCCCAGCAGCGCACCTCCCCCTGCTCGGTGAACTTGGCCGCATTGGACAGCAGGTTGATGATCACCTGCAGCAGGCGGTCCGGGTCCCCCCGCAGCAAGGGCAAGGGGCGCTGGACCTCGACTTTCAGAGGCAGATCACGCGGCTGGTAGATCGCGGCAGTGGCGTCCACCGCCCGCTGCAGCAAGGCGCCCATGTCCACCGGTTCATCACGCCACTCGATCTTGCCCGCCTCGATCTTGGTCAGATCGAGCACGTCGTTGATCAGGTTTGTCAGCCGTTCACCCTCGGACACGATGATGTCGAGCTGCGACTGGATCTTCTCCACCACCGAGATCACCTTCGTGTCCTGTGGGTTCAGCGCCGGCAGCACGCTGCGCTGGAACTGCTTGCGGATCACCTTGGCAAAGCCCAGCACCGAGGTGAGTGGGGTGCGCAGCTCGTGCGACACATTGGCAATGAAGTCGGTCTTCATGCGCGACACCTCCACCTCGTGGGTGATGTCGCGGAAGGTGATGACCAGACCTTGCGATCCCGCCTGGGGCTCTGTGCTGTCCTTGCCCAGCACCGTGGCGACGACCCGCGCCACCCGGCTGTCCAGCACCGCCACCTCGGCCGTCAAGGACGGCGCGGCCTGCTGCCGGTCCAGGGCCCGGCCCACGAAATCGCCCACCTCATCACCGAACACCGTTCGCACAGGCAGGCCCGGCAGGGCTTGGCCGCCGCCCTCCTCCCCATCGAGCCGGTACAGGGACAGCAGGGCCGGGTTGACCTGGGTGACCCGCCCCTGGGCATCGGTCACCAGCAGGCCATCGCCCATGTTGTCGATCACCGCCGTCACCTTGCGCAACAGGGCCTGCATGGCCTCGGCGCGCTGGCGCGCCATCGCGATGCGCGCCGAAGCCACCACAAAGGCGACCCCGCCCAGCAACAGCAACAGGGTCAGCAGGCCCACCACCGTGGCCAGGGCCGTCGGGTCCGTGAAGCCCGCAGCCTCCGCCACGCCACCCGGCCCCGGCAAAAAATAGGCCCCTGCCATGGCGATGTAGTGCATGGCCGAGATCGACAGCCCCAGCACCAGCCCCCCCGCCAGCGAGCCCAGAAAGGGGTGCCGCCCCAGGCGTGTCACCAGCAGCCGTTGGCGCAGCCACAGCGCCCCGATGGCCAGCGACACCGCCGCCACGATCGACAGCATGAACAGACCGCTGTCGTAACGCAGCTCGCCATCCAGGCGCATGGCGGCCATGCCCAGGTAATGCATCAGGCCCACACCGGCACCCATCACGCTGCCGCCCAGCAGCAAGGCGGCAGAGCCCGCGCGGTCACGCGCCGCAAAATGCAGCGCCACCGCGGCCGCGGCCACCCCCGGCAGCACCGACAGCGCCGTCAGCCAGGGCTCGTAGCGGATGCCGCAATCGAGCCGCAAGGCGGTCATGCCGATGAAATGCATGGCCCAGATGCCCAGGCCCAGCATCAGCGCGCCCAGGGCAATCCAGCGCGGGCGATGGGTCTTCTGGTTGGCCATTTCCAGCGCGCAGCTCGCAGCAAACACCGCCAGCAGGATGGAGGCCCCCACCTGGGTGGGCTGGAAACGCATGTCGTAAGCCCTCATCACCTCATCGGGTGAGCTGATGAAGCCCAGTGGCAAGATGGTGGACAGGTTCATGAAACGCCCTCGGTATGAAGCGCGACCGGGCTGTGCAGGCCGTGGTGACGGCCCGGCTCGGTCGACGCGGCCTGAGAATCCAGTGGCAGTTGCAGCACGAAGCAAGCCCCGCCCTGAGCGCGGTTGTGCGCACTCAGCACGCCCCCATGCCGGTGCACGATGCCCCAGCTGATGGACAGGCCCAGCCCCATGCCCTGGCCCACCGCCTGGGTGGTGAAGAAGGGGTCGAAGATGCGCCCCAGGTGCTCGGCCGCGATGCCCGGGCCGCTGTCCTCGAAGCGCAGCTCCACGCGCGATTCATCGAGCCGGCGCGTGACGATGCGGATGTGGCCACTGCCCCGCAGGGCCTGTACCGCATTGGTCAGCAGGTTCATGAACACCTGGTGCAACTGCGGGGCAATGCAGTTGACCAGCGGCAGTTCGGGCGCCAATTCCAGCTGCACCTCGCAACCCGCCGGGAGCTGGCCGGCCATCAGGCGCAAGGTGGCCCGCAGACCTTCATGCAGATCGACCCAGGCCCAGTCTTCGCGTCCGAAGCGCGAAAAATTCTTCAGATCGGCCACGATGCGGCTCACCCGGTCCAGGCCTTCGCGGCTTTCGTCCAGCACCTGCACCAGATCCGCACGCAGGTAGGGCAGGTCTTTGTCCTGGCACAGGCGCTGGTACTCGGCCAGGGCGGGCCCGGCCCCCGCGTGGCGACACACGGCATCGCCGGCCTGCAGCACTGCCATCACGTCGTCGAAATAGGCCTTGAGCGTGCCCAGGTTCGAACGCACGAAGCTGATGGGGTTGTTGATTTCATGCGCCACACCGGCGGCAAACTGCCCCAGCGAGGCCATCTTTTCAGACTGCAGCAACTGCAGTTGCGCCTGCTCCAGCCGTTGGTTGAGCTCGCGCTGACGGGCCAGGGCCTCGGTCAGGCTCTGGGTGCGTTGCTGCACCGCAGCCTCCAGGTTGTCGTTGCGGACCTGCAGCTCATCGCGGCCCTGCTTGAGCTCCAGCTGGGTGCGCACCCGGGCCAGCAGGATGGGCGATCGGAAGGGCTTGGTCAGGTAATCCACCGCACCCAAGGTGAGGCCGACGCGCTCGTCGTTCTCCTCGGTCATGGCGGTCACGAAGATCACCGGGATCTCGCAGGTCGCAGGCTCGGCCCGCAAGCGGCGCAGCACCTCATAGCCATCCATGTCGGGCATCATGATGTCGAGCAGGATCAGGTCGGGCCGAGGGCCTGCCGCGGCCATCGCCAGGGCCTCGGCGCCGGACTCCGCCTCCAGCACCTGGTAGGCCGGGCTCAGCAGCCCGCGCAGCAGCAGCAGGTTGGTGCGTTGATCGTCCACCAGCAGAACCACCGGGGCAGCGGTTCGCGTTGCGGGCGCACAGTTGATCGTGGTCATCAAGGTCTCCATGGGCTGGCGCCCCAGGGCCAGCGAATGCGCAGGATCCATTGAGCCCTCCGTCCGGACCGGCCTGGCGGGCTCAAATGATCAAATCAATACGCCCTGTCAGGCACGCGTTGATCAGGCCCAGTTTATACCTTGGAAATACTTTTTTGCCACATTAAAACCGCATAAATAATTTTGAAATATCATTTATGCCGTTTTAAATTGAGACTCACCCGAGTCAGTGAGACGAACGCTTCGCTTTGCGCGCCCCCGCGCCGGGCTTGCCTTTGCCCTTGGCCGGGGCGGGCTTCTGGCTGGCCTGGTCCAGCCACAGCAAGGCGTCCACATGCGTCACGAAGCGCCTCAGGTAGTCGGGCGACAGGCCCCGCATCAGATCGAGCGAGCGCACCAGCAAGGCATGCGAATTGAGCGGGCCGGCGTTCTCAGGCTTGCGCCCCAGGGCTTCGGTGACGCGGGTTTCGGCCCGCAGGCGGGACCAGCCTTCGCGAAAACGGGTCACGCTCTTCATCTCGGGCCGGCCCGCCGGGCTGCGCACGGGGGCGGACACGGCCTCCTCGCCATCGAGCACCGGCGCGGGCGCGCTGGCCTCGCGCAGCAGGCGGTTCAGCTCGGCCAGCATCGCCGCGGCTGCGGGGCGCGCCGGGGCATGGCCGGCGTCGGGCGCGCTTGCCGCCGTCAGGGACGGGGCCCGGGCCTGCTCAAAACGGTCCAGCGCCTGCGCCAGGCGCAGCTGCAGGCGCGACTGCAAGGGCCCATAGTGGCCCGCAGCCTGTTGTGCCAGGCGCTCCAGATAGGCCAGCCCGATCGGGTCGGCCTCGGCCGCGCCGGCCTCGCGCAAGGCCTGCAGACGGGCTTGGGCCTGGGCCAGCTCATCGACGGATGCCGAAGCGGGAACCATGGGCGGCGTCATCGGCAACGTCATGAACGAGGGTCGCGGGTGTCCGCCGCCGGGGCCGACTTGGGCACCGGTGCCATCTCGACGCGCCGGTTCAGCACCCGGCCCGCCTCGCTGGCGTTCGAGGCCACCGGCTGCTCGGCGCCGAAAGCGGCGGCAAAGGTCAGCGATGAGGGCATGCCCTCGTCCACCAGTGCACGGGTGACGGTCAGGGCGCGCTGGGCCGACAGCTCCAGGTTGTCGGCAAAGCGGCGGTTGCCCTCCTGGATCGGGCGGTCGTCGGTGAAGCCGCTGACCATCAGCATCTCATCGCGCTCGGCCAGGTACACCTTGAGCGGCTGCACCAGGCTCTTGAGCAGGGCCCGGCCTTCGGGGCGCAGCTGGTCCGAATTGAACGGAAACAGCACGCTGCCGCTGATACCGATGCGCCCGTTGTTCAGCGTCACCCGCCCCGAGGCCAGGGGGCCGGCCAGGGCTTTTTCGAGCGTCATGCGGCGTTGCTCCTCGGCCTGGCGCTTCTGCACCTCGAGCTGCAGGTGGTCCACCAGGTCCATCTGCACCACCAGCACGCCCAGCAGCACCAGCACAAAAGCCCCGAGCAGGCCCGTCATCAGGTCGCCGAACACGGCCCACACCGGAGCGGTCTGCTCCAGGCCTTCGTCCATCTCCTCGAGGCGGCTCATCAGGCGCTCCCGAGCGCCGCGGCCTGGGCCTGAGCGCCCGCCTGCAGGCGCCGCAGGTCATCGACGATGCCGCGCTGCGCGCTGATGCTCAGATCGATCACCTCGCGCGCCTGGGCCACGTAGTAGGCCAGTTGCTCGTCGCTGCGCGCCATCGACTGGGTGATGGCGCTCTCGACCCGTTGCAGGCCTTCGGCCAGCTTCTCGTTGCTGCTGCTGAACAACTGCACCCCCTGGTGGAAGGCCTCGCCCAGGCTGGACAGCTCGATCGCCCCGCCGCGCAGGTGCACGGCCAGGTCTTCGGCCCGCAGGGCATGGCTGCTCAGGGTCTCGGTGAACTGCTGGCCGGCCTGGCCCAGCGTGCCCAGGGCCTGGCCCAGCAGGGCCTGCACGCTGTCGCGCTGCTCGGCCGAGGCCTGCTCCAGGCTCAGCAGCAGCTGGTTCAGGCGCTCCATCAGGCTGCTGCGCTCCTGCAGGGCCTGTTGATCGCGCTGGTCCAGGGCGCCCATCTGCTCGCGCACCTGGGCCAGCAGCGCGGTGGCGGCCTGCGGCACCTCGGCGGCGCTTTGCATCAGGCGCGCCATCGGGGCCTCCAGGGTCTGGCCCAGGGTGGCCAGCTGGCTGGCCAGGGCCGCCTGCAGATCGCCCAGGCGCTGCACTGCGGCGTCGCCGCGGCGCGCTTCGTCGTCGCGCAGGGCGCCCAGCTCCTGGCGCCACAGCGCCGCCAGTTGGTCCATGCGTTCGCCCTGCTGCTGCAGCCAGCGCTCTTCAGCGGCGCTGCGGGCCAGGCTCAATTCGTCCTGGCGGGCCACCAGGGCCGCCATGTCGGCCAGGGTGCGGCGTGCCTGCTCAGCACTGCGCTCGCCCAGCTCGCCCGCGGTCTTCTCCAGGGTCTGGCACAGCTGCTGCTGGCCGGCCAAGGCCTGCTCGCCCACGCGCTGCCACTCGGCCTGCAAGGTACCGGCCATGCTGCCCAGGGCCTGCGACCAGGCGGCCAGGCGCTGCCGGTCGGCCGCCTCCTGCTCGGCCTGGGAGCGGATCTCGGCCTCGGAGCGGGCCTGGGCCAGCGCATCGAGCCGGCTCAGCAGGCGGCTGGTCTCGGCCAGGGTCTGGCGGGCTTGCTCGGCACTGCGTTCGGCGATGGTGGCCGCCGTCTTTTCCAGGGTCTGGCTCAGGGCCTGTTGTTGCGCCAGGGCCTGTTCGCCCACACGCTGCCACTCGCCTTGCAGGCTTTGCGCCACCGAGCCCAGGGCCTGGCCCCAGGCCTCCAGCCGCTGCCGGTCGGCCGCCACCTGCTCGGCCTGGGCCTGCGCTTCGGCATCGAGGCGCGACTGGGCCAGCTGTTCAAAACGGGCCACCAATTGCTCCAGGTCGGCCCGGGTGCGGGCGGACTGCTCGGCACTGCGCTCGCCGATGGCGGCCGCCGTCTGCTCCAGCGTGTGGCTCAAGGCTTGTTGCTGCGCCAGGGCCTGTTCGCCCACACGCTGCCACTCGCCCTGCAGGCTTTGCGCCACCGAGCCCAGGGCCTGGCCCCAGGCCTCCAGCCGCTGCCGGTCGGCCGCCACCTGCTCGGCCTGCGCCTGGGCCTCGGCATCGAGCCGGGCCTGGGCCAGCTGTTCGAAGCGGGCCACCACCTGGTCCAGATCGCTGCGGATGCGGCCGGCCTGCTCGGCATGGCGCTCATCCAGGCGGATGGCGGTGGTCTCGAGGGTGCTGCAGACCGCTTGCTGCTGGGCCAGTTGCTGGGCCCCCAGTTGCCGCCACTCGGCCTGCAAGGCCTGGGTCATGCCGTCCAGGCCCTGGGCCCAGGCCTGCAGACGCTGCTGATCGGCCTGGGCCTGTTCGCCGCGCGACTGGCGCAGGGCCTCGTGCACGCCGTCGACCAGGCTCAGCGAGCGCTGCTCGAAGCCGGCCGTGAAGGCGTTCAGGCTCTGGTCCAGCCCCTGCATCAATTGGGCGCCGGTCTGGGCCTGCTGCTGCAAGGCCTGCTGCCAGTGGGCCGCCACCTGGCCCACGGTGGCACTGAACTGCGCCGACAGGCCCTCGGCCTGCTGCTGCGCCACCTCGCCCAGGCGCTGGTGCAGTTGCCCGGCCTGCTGCGCGATGTCGGCCATGGCGGCCTGCACCACGGGCTGGATGCTTTCGCCCGCCGCCCGGGCGCCGGCGCTCAGGCTGTCCTGCAGCGAGCGGCCCACGGCCTGGGCCAGATCGGTGTAGGCCGTGCCGGCCTGGCGGTGGAACTGCTCCTGGCGGGCCAGCAGTTGCTCATTCAGGCGCTCGCTGCGCTGCTCCAGCTGCTCCATCAAGGCCTCCAGGCGCTCGGCCACCACCGGCAGGGCCTGGGATTGGCCTTGCAGCGCCTTGTAGGTCTGCTCGCGCTGGTGGCCCAGCGAGAAGGGGCGCAGCACATCGGCCACGCGGCTGTCCAGCAGGCGCGACACCTGCAGGCGCTCGCGCCGGCTCAGTGCCGACAGCAGGCCCAGCATGGCCGAGGCTGCCACACCGGCCACCGAGGTGCCAAACGACAGGCCCAGGCCCTTGATGGGCGCGGCCAGGGCGCTGCGGATGGCCTGCAGATCGGTCGAGCCCTCCAGCGCGAACACGGCCCCCTTGAAGGTGATCACCATGCCCAAGAAGGTGCCCAGCATGCCCAGCATCACCAGCAAACCCACCAGGTAGGGCGTGAGGGCCAGGCCCGGCAAAGCGGCGCGTTCGCCCTCCACCCGCAGGCGCACGGCATGGCGCAGCGCCAGCGGCACCTGCTGCAGCCAGCCGGCCAGCTCGGCCGGGGCCTGGGTCAGGCCCTCCAACGCCTCTTGCAAGGCCTGCGTGGCAGCCCTGAAGCGGCGGACCTCCAAGGCCCCCAACAGGTACACCGCGGCGATCACGCCGGTCATCGACAAAGCCACCCAGCTCGACCCGACAAAACCCCAGGCCACCCAGCCCACGCTCAACAGCCCCGTGACAAAGGCCAACGCAAAAACAAACCTGTTCATTGAATTCTTTTCTCGATTTCGTTGCCGAAAGCTTCCATCAAGCCCACCACCGGCTGCAGCCGGACCTCCAACTCGGCCACCAGGGCCTCCTGCCACTCGCGGCTGAAGCCGTGCAGCCAGCCGCCCGGCCGCCATTCAGCGCCCGGCGCAGTGGCCGCATCCGGCGGCTGCGCTGCCCGGCTGGCCTCATGGGCCTGGCGCAACTGGTCGAAGCGGCGCTCCAGCAGTGGGCTCACCCGACCCAGCAGTTGCTGCCGCCGGGCGTCAATCATCTTGTCCATCGCAGCGTCCAGCGCAGCCAGCTGCTGCAGCCGCGGCGTGGAGGCGCTCAGCACCTGGCGCACATGGGCCCGCAGGGAGGCGATTTTCGTCTCCATCTGGCGCTGTTGATCGAGGTAACGCTGCTGAAATGCGGCATAAGTCCCCTCCCCGCCCGGCAAGTCGGTCTGGTCAACGTACTTGCTCATGCCCGCCGGCAGGCGCATGCCCGGCAGCGAGGCGGGCCCCTGGCCGGCCGCCGCCGACGCCACGGCCGCTGCATTCACATCGGCCAGCCCCCGCATCAGGCTGCCACGCACCCGCTCCAGCAGCTTCTTCAGGGCGGCCAGCTGGGCTTCGGTGGGCGGGGTCGCGGGGGCACCGGTCCCGTCGGCCAGGGCCTGGAGCTGCTGCTGCACACCGCGCAGGGTGATGGCGTCGAACGCGCTGAGCCACTGGCTCAGGCGCTCGGCAAAATCGCGCTCTGCCCCCCCGGAAACAGGCCCTGGCACGCCGGCACGCTCGGCCAGCAGGCGGACCAGCGCAGAGCTGGTGAAATTCGTTTGCAACTGAAAAAGTCTCGTCTTCTTGTGTGGCCTGCACCCGGCAAGCCCCTTGGGGACGCAGGCCGAACCGGGCCCTTGCCCTGCCCCGCACCCGGGCGGCAAAAAGGTGAGATTGTCTTACAGACTGCGCCCCTGCCCGCCAAGCCGGGTTCGGGCAGGCGCGAGCCCGGCTCAGACAGCGGCCAGACGGAAGCGGTCCACCGCCTCGGCCAGGTGGTGGGCCTCGTGCTGCAAGGCCTGGGCGGCGGCCGTGCTGTCCTGCACGCGGCGGGTGTTTTCACGGGTCACCTCGTCGAGTTGGCCGATGGCCCCATTGACGCTCTCGATGCCCTGGCTTTGCGAGGCGGTGGAATCGCTGATCTGCCGGATCGCCTCGGACACCTGGGCCACGCCGGCCACGATCTCGCGCATGGTCTGGCCGGCATCGGTCACCAGGCGCGAGCCGGCCTCCACCCGTTCCACACTGCCGCCGATCAGGCTCTTGATCTCGCGCGCGGCGGCGGCCGAGCGCTGGGCCAGGGTGCGCACCTCGCCCGCCACCACGGCAAAACCGCGCCCGTCCTCGCCCGCACGGGCCGCTTCGACGGCGGCATTGAGGGCCAGGATGTTGGTCTGGAAGGCGATCCCGTCGATCACACCCACGATGTCGGTGATGCGGCGGCTGGCCTGCGAGATCTGGTCCATGGTGCTGACCACCTCGCCCACCACCGCACCGCCCCGGTTGGCCACCTCGGAGGTCTGCTCGGCCAGGTGGCGCGCCGTGACGGCGGCATTGGCGGCCTGCTGCATGCCCTGGTGGATCTCGTACATCGCATCGGCCGTGGTCTTGAGCTCATCGGCCGCTTGCTCGCTGCGCTGGTGCAGGTCCTGGTTGCCGCTGGCGATCTCGCGGGTGGCGGTGGCCATCTGGCCCACTGAATGCTGGATGTCGCGCAAGGTGCCGCCCAGGCCCTGGCGCATGCGCTCCAGCGCACGAACCAGGTCACCCAGCTCGTCTCGCCGCTGCGATTGCACCGCCTGGCCGAGGTCGCCCGAGGCAATGGCCTCGGCGGTGCGCAAGCCGGCCTCGATGTCGCGCGCGATCTGGCGGCTGATGCGCAGGCTCAAGCCCAGGCCCAGGGCCACCGCCACGGCAGCACCGGCCAGGGCCAGCCAGAGCACGTTGCGGCGTTGGGTTTCATAGGCCTTGGCCTGATCGGCCGTGGCCTGGGCCACCTGGGCGCTGTAGCCCTGCAGCGATTTCAGTTGCGCTTCGACCAGGGGTTTGAGCTCGCGGTTCACGCCCAGCACCGCCCGGGCCAGCTCGCCCGCGGCCTTGGTCTGCTGCAGCCGCGCAATGGCGGCCGCCACCTGGGCGCCCTGCTGTTGGACCTGGTCCATGGCCTGTTTTTCGGCCTCACTGGCCTGGGCCCGGCCCAACTGGGCGCTGAGTTCGGCGATGGCCGCCGCACCCGCCTGCACCCGTTGGTCGAGCACGCCTTGCGACACCGGGTTGGTGTTCATCACGGCCGACAGGGCCGCATCGTTGGTGATGCGGATCTCGGCCTGCCAGCGCAGCACCAGCTGGTGGCGCTCGGCCAGGGCCTGCTGGGCCTGCAGGGCTTCGCCATCGATCCAGGTCACAGCGGCCAGGGCCAGGCCGCCCACGGTCATGCAGCCCAGGACCAGGGCGCCCATGAGGGCAGACAAGGTATGACCGAGCTTGCGGCTCGAAGAGGCGGAGGCGGAGTGGTTCATGAGGTTCGTGCAGAGCGTGATCTGAGCAAGGACGAGGTCGAGACACCTTCACCGACCCTGCGCATACTAGTTTCTGAATGTAACCAAATTGCGCAAACCGCCGCCGCACCGACCACAGCCGGCTTGACGAAGATCAAAAAGCAGCCACTCCGCCCCGACAGAGGGCCCGCAGCCGCCCGGGAGCCGGCGTGGCACCTCAAGCTGCGGCCGCTTTGGCGTGGCGTTGGCTGTTGCAATGCCCATGGCTGATGGCCAGGTTCTCCAGGTGGCTGTTGCCGCCTTCGCTCAGGGGCTGGATGTGCTCCAGCGTGGCCTGCTCATGGGGCACATGCTGGCCGCACACCCAGCACGGCACCTGGCCGTGCAGCTGGCGGGCCACAGTCTTGTAGATTTTTTCGCGGGTCAGGCCCAGTTTGCTCATGTCAGATTCCGTCGAGGCGCCGGCACCTGCCGGGCCCGGGGATCATACGAAAAGCCAGGCGGCTCCAGCCGCTGCGCCGGCCCTCAGCTTTCGTCGCGCAACCACACCACGCCGCCCGAATGGGTGACCGCCCCTTGGTGGGCCGGGCGCACGGTGGCGGCGTATTTCTCCAGCACGCCGCCCAGCGGCGGGCGCGGGTGGCGGGCGGCGGCGGCCGCGCGATGGGCCAGTTCGGCCTCGCTGAGGTCCACGCTGATGCTGCGCGCCTCGGGCCGGGCGTCGATGCGCACGATGTCGCCGTCCTGCAGCAGCCCGATCGGGCCCCCGGCCACGGCCTCGGGCCCGGCGTAGCCGATGCACAGGCCTCGTGTGGCCCCCGAAAAGCGCCCATCGGTCAGCAAAGCCACCTTGTCGCCCACGCCCTGGCCGTACAGCAGCGCGGTGATGCCCAGCATCTCGCGCATGCCGGGGCTGCCCTGCGGGCCTTCATTGCGGATCACGATCACGTCGCCCACCTGGTAGCGCAGGGCCTGCACCGCGGCCTGGGCCTCTTCCTCGCTCTCGAACACCCGCGCGGGGCCGGTGTGCACCAGGGTCTTGAGGCCTGCGGTTTTGAGCAAGGCCCCGTCGGGGCACAGATTGCCCTTGAGCACGGCCACACCGCCATCGCGGCTCAGGGCCTGGTCGATGGGCCGCACCACGCGCCCATCGGGTGCGCCGGCCGTGGCCAGTTCTTCGGCCAGGGTGCGCCCGGTGTAGGTCAGGGCCTGACCATGCAGGTAGCCGCCCGCCAGCAGCTCACGCAGGATCACCGCGGCGCCGCCGATGTAGTGCACATCGCGCGCCAGGTAGCGCCCGCCGGGGCGCAGGTCGGCGATCAGCGGGGTGCGGGCAAAGACCTCGGCCACGTCGTCCAGATGGAAGCGGATGCCGGCCTCGTGCGCGATGGCCGGGATGTGCAGGGCCGCATTGGTCGAGCCCCCGGTGGCCGAGACCACGGCACAGGCGTTCTCCAGCGCCTGGCGCGTGATCACCTCGCGCGGCAGCGGCCCGCCGCCAGTGAGCGAGGCCTGCACCGCCGCCATCAGCTGGCGCGCGGTGCGCCGCATCAGCGGTGCGCGCTCGCTGAACACCGCGGGCAGCATGCTGGAGCCGATGGGGGCCAGGCCCAGGGCCTCGCTGACCATGCCCATGGTGTTGGCCGTGAACTGACCGGCACAAGCCCCCGCCGTGGGCAGGCAGGCGTGGCTGACCTGGGCCAGTTCTTCGGTGCTGGCCGATGGTCTCGTAGGTGTCGACCACGTTCAGGTCGCGGCCGTCGGGCCCGGGCATCTGCCCCGGCAGGGCCGAGCCGCCATGCACGAACACGCCGGGCACGTTGCAGCGCACGATGCCCGTCATCAGCCCCGGCAGGTTCTTGTCGCAGGCCCCGATGGCAAAGATGCCGTCCCACTGGTGGCCGCGCACCGAGGCCTCGACGCTGTCGGCGATCAGTTCGCGCGAGACCAGCGAGAAGCGCATGCCCGAGTGGGCCATGGTGAGCCCGTCGCTCACCGACACCACGGGGCACTCGTGGGGCGTGCCGCCGGCGGCATAGATGCCGGTCTTGGCGTGCTGGGCCTGCTCGCGCAGGTTGAGGTTGCAGGGGCTCATCTCGCCGCCGGTGTGGAACACACCGATGTGGGGCCGGGCGATGTCCTCATCGTCCTGCCCCAGGGCGTACAGAAAGCTGCGCGTGGTGGCGCGGATGGTGCCTTCGACCAGAGTGGCCGAACGGTAGCGGGGCGGCTTGGCCGCAGAGTGGTCGTCGCTCATGGGGTGCAGGTCTCCTGGCCCCGTTCTGGGGGCGGCGCCCTGCGGGGTGGCTGGCACTTTAGCACCGGACCGCCCGGGCTGCAGGGCGACCAGGCGCAGCCCTCTCGCCGCGCTGCGCTCAGGCCGCGCGGCGCCGGTCCGCGTGCGGCGCGGCCTGGATCAGGCTGCGCGTGTAGGGGTGCTGCGGGTGTTCCCAGATCTCGCGGTGGTGGCCGGCCTCGACGATGCGGCCCTGGTTCATCACCATCACCCGGTCGGCGATGTGGCGCACCACCGACAGGTCGTGCGAGATGAACAGGTAGGACAGGCCGAAGTCCTGCTTCAGTTCCACCAGCAGGTTCAGGATCTGCGCCTGGATGGACACATCCAGCGCCGACACCGGCTCGTCCAGCACCACCAGGGCGGGCCGCACCACCAGGGCCCGGGCGATGCCGATGCGCTGGCGCTGGCCGCCCGAAAACTCATTGGGGTAGCGGCTGGCCGCCGAGGCCGGCAGGCCCACACGCTCCAGGATCTCGCCGATGCGGCGGCGGCGCTCATCGCGCGAGGCCACGTCGTGCACCTTGAGCACGGTGTCCAGGATGTCCTGCACGCTGCGCCGTGGGTTGAGCGAGGCATACGGGTCCTGGAACACCATCTGGATGCGGCGCCGCCAGGGCTTGAGGGCGCGCTCGGGCAGGCGGGCGATGTCGGTGCCGTCGAGCACGATGCGACCCTCGGCCGGATCGACCAGGCGCAGCAGGGTTTTGGACAAGGTGGACTTGCCGCAGCCCGATTCGCCCACCAGGCCCAGGGTCTCACCGGCGCGCAACTCGAAGGACACGCCATCCACCGCGTTCACCAGGGCGCCATCGCGCCCCTTGTAGGCGGTGCGCAGCGCCTGCACCTGCAGCAGCGGCTGGCCGGTGGGCAGCACCACGGGCTGCGGGGCCCGGGGCGCGGGCTGCACCAGCTCGAAACGGCGCTGGCCCGTGACGGGGTCGAGCGCGGTGTTGATCTCGGGCAGGCGGCGCTCGCTGCTGTGGGGCACCTGGCCGGCATGCAGCGAGGCCCCCAACAGGCCCCGGGTGTAGGCGTGGCCGGGTTGGGCAAACAGGGTGGCGGTGTCGGCCTCTTCGACCTTTTCGCCGCCGAACATCACGGCCACGCGATCGGCCCATTGCGAGACCACCCCCAGGTCGTGGGTGATCAGCAGCAGGGCCATGTCCAGCTCGCGGCGCAGGCCGTCCAGCAACTCCAGGATCTGGGCCTGGATGGTGACGTCGAGCGCGGTGGTGGGTTCGTCGGCCACCAGGAGGCGCGGGCGGCAGGCCACGGCCATGGCGATCATCACGCGCTGGCGCTGCCCGCCCGAGAGCTTGTGCGGGTGGTCGTCGATGCGGCGCTGCGGCTCGGGGATGCGCACCAAGTCCAGCAGCTCGATGGCACGGCGGCGTGCGGCCAGGGCCGACAGGCCCTCATGCAGGCGCAAGGTCTCGGCAATCTGGGCCCCTATGGTGTGCACCGGGTTGAGCGAGGTCATGGGCTCCTGGAAGATCATCGAGATCTCGCGCCCACGCAGGGCCCGCAACTCGGGCGGGCGCAGTTGCAGGATGTCGCGCCCCTCGAACAGCAGCCGCCCCGTCACCTCGGCCCCGGGGGCCAACAGGCGCAGCAGCGACAAGGCCGTGGTCGACTTGCCGCAACCCGATTCGCCCACCAGGGCCAGGGTTTCGCCGCGCTGCAGGCTGAGGTTCAGGTGGCTGACCGCACTGACCCGGCCCTGCGAGCCGCGAAACGCGATGCTCAGGTCCTGGATGTCGAGCAAGGGGGGCTCGGGCTGGGTGGCCCGCTGGGATGGAATGGAAGTGGTCATGGTCAACAAAGGGGTGGGGGTCGGGCTCAGCGTCAGGCTCAGCGGCCGCGCAGGCGCGGGTTGAAGGCGTCGTTCAGGCCGTCGCCCAGCAGGTTCAGCGCCAGCACGGTCAGCACGATGGCGGCGCCCGGCAAGGCGGTCAGGAACCAGGCGGTGCGCAGCAGTTCGCGCCCCTCGCCGATCATGCTGCCCCACGACACGGCATTCGGGTCGCCCATGCCCAGGAAGGACAGCGCCGACTCGATCAGGATGGCACTGGCCACCAGCACCGAGGTGGTGACGATCACCGGCGGCAGCGCATTGGGCAGCATCTCCTGCGCCATGATGCGCAGGTGGCTGAAGCCCTGGCTGCGCGCGGCCAGCACGAATTCGGCCTCGCGCAGGGTGCGGAACTCGGCCCGCACCAGGCGCGCGATCACAGGCCACGAGGCCAGCCCGATGGCCAGCACGATCACGCCCACCGAGGGACGGCCGATGGCCACCACCACGATCACCAACAAAAAGGTGGGCACGGTCTGCACCAGTTCGGTCAGGCGCACCAGCACATCATCGACCACGCCGCCCAGGTAGCCAGCGGTGGCGCCCACCACAATGCCGATGGCCAGGCTGAGCACGGCCGCCACCACGCCCACGGCCAGCGACACGCGGGCGCCGTGCGCGATGCCGGCCAGCACGTCGCGGCCCAGCGAGTCGCTGCCCAGGGGGTAGGCCGCGTCCTGCCCCGGCCACAGCAGGGGCTGGGCCACCATGTCGAGCGGGTCGCCCGGGAACAGCCAGGGCGCCAGCAGGGCCAGGGCCGTCATGCCCAGCAGGATGAACGCGCCCAGCACGGCGGCCGGGTTGCGCAGCAGCGCCTTCAGCGCCACGAAGCGACGCGGGCCGGGCTCTGGCGCGGCCTGGGCGGGCGCAGACGCGGCTTCAAGGGCGAGGTCAGCCGCATGGGCAGCATCAGCCACGTGAGCCGTCACGCCGGTGCTGACAGAAAGAGGAACAGAAGACACGGTGGGGGTTCTCCGGAATGAAGTTCAGGACCTGAGCAGGCAGGCGGGGATCAGCGCACGCGGATGCGCGGGTCCAGCGCCGCGTGCAGCAGATCCACCAGCAGGTTGGCCAGGATCACCAGCAGCGACGACATCAGCAAGATGCCCAGCAGCACGGTGTAGTCGCGTGCCATCACCGACTCGAAGGCCAGCCGCCCCAGGCCGGGCCAGCTGAACACGGTCTCGACCACCACGGCGCCGCCCAGCAAGGTGCCGAAATGCATGCCGGCCACGGTGGTGACGGGGATCAATGCGTTGCGCAGCACATGGCGCAGCGTGACCGCCAGCGGGTGCAGGCCCTTGGCGATGGCGGTGCGCACAAAGTCCTGCTGGCTGACCTCGAGCATGGCGGCCCGGGTCAGGCGCGAGAAGATCGCCACATAGAAGCCCGCCATGGCCAGCGCCGGCAGCACCAGGTGGCGCAAGGTGTCGAGCACGCGGTCCAGCCCGCTCAGGCCGGCACCGATGCTGCCGCTGCCCCCGGTGGGCAGCCAGCCCAGCTTGACCGAGAACAGCACGATGGCCATCAGCCCCAGCCAGAAGCCGGGGGTGGAGTACAGCAGCAGGGCCAGCACCGACAGCACCCGGTCGGGCCAGCGCCCGACGCGGCTGGCCATCACGGTGCCCAGCGCGATCCCCAGTGCCAAGGCCAGGCTGAGTGCGGCCAGCATCAGCAGCAAGGTGTTGCCCAGGCGCGCGCCGATCAGCTCGGTCACCGGCAGGTTGTAGCGCGGCGAGGTGCCCAGGCTGAAGTGGGCCAGGTGGCTGAGGTAGTTGGCCAACTGGTGCAGCACCGGCAGGTCGAGCCCGAAATGGCGGCGCAGCTGCTCCATGGTCTCGGCCGTGGCCGAGCCCGATTCGGCAGCCACCACATCGGCGGCATCGCCCGGCACCAGCTGCATCAGAAAGAAGTTCAGCACCACCACGCCCAGCACGGTCGGAATGGCCTGCCAGGCCGTGCGTCTCAGGGAGCGCGCGAGCTCGCGCCAACGCTCGTTCGACACGCTCATGGCGCGGTCTCCGGGTGGGGGGCTTGAAAGGCTTGGGGCAACATGCGGCAGCTCTCGAAAGGTCAGAAAGCTGGCGATGCTAGTCAGCCCCACCGGGCCGGACAACGAACAAATCGTTCTATGCATGCACGTTTTCCGGCAGGCCCGAGGGGTGGCGCCGCTGCACCGGAAAAGTACTTAGCAAGCGCCGAAAGATTCGTTGTCAGGCGCCCCGGCGGCAGCGGACCATTCGCCGGTCCAAGACTTTTGCACCGAGAGAACACGCGCATGTCCGCACGCAAGCAAACCAACACGCCCCTCCTTCAAACCGCCCTGAACGGCATCGCCCTCCAGCGCCGCCTGCTGTTGGCCCTGTCCACCGCCGGCCTGCTGACCCTGGGCGGCCCGGCGGCCCTGGCCCAGGCCAAGGCGGGCGGCACCCTGAACTGGGCCGTGAACCCGGTGCCCTCCTCCATCGTGCCGCTGACCACCACGGCCGGCGGCAACACCGAGATCGGCCCCAAGATCGTGGAAGGCCTGCTGACCTACGACGAAGAGCTGCGCCCCAAGCCCCTGCTGGCCACGGCCTGGACCGTCAGCAAGGACGGCCTGCAGTACAAGTTCGAGCTGCGCCGCGGCGTGAAGTGGCATGACGGCAAGGATTTCAGCTCGGCCGACGTGGCCTTCTCGATCAACACCCTGAAGCAGGTGCACCCGCGCGGCCGGGCCACCTTTGCCAACGTGACCGAGGTGCGCACCCCGGACGCCCACACCGCCGTGATCGTGCTGAGCAAGCCCTCGCCCTTCCTGCTGACCGCCCTGGCTGCGGCCGAGTCGCCCATCGTGCCCAAGCACCTGTACGAGGGCAGCGACGTGGCCGCCAGCAAGTACAACAGCGCGCCCGTGGGCACCGGCCCCTTCGTGTTCAAGGAATGGGTGCAGGGCAGCCACATCATCCTGGAGCGCAACCCCAACTACTGGGACAAGCCCAAGCCCTACCTCGACCGCGTGGTGGTGCGCTTCGTCACCGACTCGGCGGCCCGCGCCGCCGCGCTGGAATCCGGCAGCCTGGACCTGGGCGCCGGTGGTGGCGGCATTCCGATCACCGATGTGGAGCGCTTCAAGAAGCTGCCCAATGTGAATGTCGAATCGCGCAACTGGGCCTATGTGGGCGACCACCAGCAGATCTACTTCAACCTGGACACCCCGGCGCTCCAGAAGATCGAGGTGCGCCGCGCCCTGGCGCAGTCCATCGACCTGAATGCCTTCAACCGCACGGTGTGGCTGGGCCTGGGCAAGCTGTCGGCCTCGCCCATCGGCACCCTGCAAAGCCGCTACCACGACAAGAGCATCCAGCCCTACCCCTTCAACCCCAAGCAGGCCGAGGCCGACCTGGACGCCGCCGGCTACAAGCGCGATGCCCAGGGCACCCGCCTGAAGCTGCGCCTGCTGTTCAACCCCTTTGTGGACCGCCGAGCAGTCGACTTTGTGCGCCAATCGCTGGGCCGCATCGGCGTGGACGCCAACATCGAGGCCTACGACTTTGCCACCTACGTGACCAAGGCCTACACCGAGCGCGCCTTTGACATCACCTTCGAATCGCTGACCAACATCTTCGACCCCTCGGTGGGCGTGCAGCGCATCTTCTGGTCGAAGAACTTCAAGGTGGGTCTGCCGTTCTCGAACGCACCGCACTACGTGAACCCCGAGGTGGACCGCCTGCTGGAGGCTGCCGCCGTCGAGGTGGACGAGGCCAAGCGCCGCGACCTGTTTGTGGCCTTCCAGCAGCAGGTGCACAAGGACATCCCCTCGATCGAGGTGGGGGCCAACCCGAACGTGACCGTGAGCAGCAAGCGCGTGCACCAGTACGCGCCCACCGGCGAAGGCATCCGCGGCAGCTTCTCCGAGCTGTACCTGGCACCCTGATGCCCAGGTAGCCACGGCGGCCAAGGGCCGCCCTCTTCCGCTCCAAAAAATCAAGCACCCACACACCACACAGCGGCATCACCCCTTTCCATCATTTTTCAGACACAAGGAAAAAGAGAAAACCATGAGCCTCGACATCTTCTGGTTCCTGCCCACCTCGGGCGACACCCGCTACCTGGGCAAGTCCGACTTCGGCCGCCCCGCCACCAACGCCTACATGCGCCAGATCGCGGTGACGGCCGAGAACCTGGGTTATGACGGCCTGCTGATCCCCACCGGCAGCTCCTGCCTGGACCCCTGGGTCACCGCGTCCAGCCTGGTGGGCGCCACCCAGCGCATCAAGCTGCTGGTGGCATTGCGCACCTCGCTGTCGGGCCCCACCGCCTCGGCCCGCCAGGCGGCGACGCTGGACCAGGCCCTGGGTGGCCGCCTGCTGCTCAACGTGGTGCCCGGCGGCGACGCCACCGAGCTGGCCGCCGACGGCGTGTTCCTGGACCACGACGCCCGCTACGACGCGGCCGACGAGTTCCTGACCGTGTGGAAGCGCCTGCTGCAGGGTGAAACCGTGGACTTCAAGGGCCAGCACCTGCAGGTGCAAGGCGCCAAGAATCACTTCACGCCCGTCAGCCAGCCCTACCCGCCCCTGTACTTCGGGGGCTCATCGCCGGCGGCCCACGAACTGGCGGCCAAGCATGTCGACGCCTACCTGAGCTGGGGCGAGCCGCCGGCCCAGGTGGCCGAAAAGATCGCCGACGTGCGCGCCCGCGCCGCCAAGCATGGCCGCACCGTGCGCTTTGGCGTGCGCCTGCATGTGATCGTGCGCGAAACCCGGGCCGAGGCCTGGGCCGAAGCCGACCGCCTGATCAGCCGCCTGACCGATGCCGACATCACCGCCGCCCAGCAGAACTTCAACCGCATGGACTCGGTCGGCCAACGCCGCATGGCCGAACTGCACGGCGGGCAACGCGACAAGCTCGAAATCAGCCCCGATCTGTGGGCCGGCGTGGGCCTGGTGCGCGGCGGCGCCGGCACCGCCCTGGTGGGCGACCCCGAAACCGTCGCCAAGCGCCTGCAGGAGTACGCCGACCTGGGCGTGGACAGCTTTGTGCTGTCGGGCTACCCCCACCTCGAAGAGGCCATCCGCTTTGCCGAGCTGGTCTTCCCCCTGCTGCCCGGCAAGAAACCGGTCACCCTGCGCGATCAGGTGCTGACGGGTGGGGCGTTTGATGGGCGGGCTGTGGCGGCGTCGTAACAAAGACCTTGAACAGCCGACCCTGGCGCTTCCTCAGATGGAGGCCCAGCGCCTGATCCGCGAGCGCAGCGTGCGCTGCTGCGAGGCGTCCAAGGCCATGGTGCTCACCAGGGCCAGTGCGGCTGGGGCACTGACGTAACAATGGGTCAGCAAGGCGGTGCAAAACACCCTGTCTTTCTCGCGACCGGCGGTGGCTTTGGCAAGAAACAGGTCCAGCACATCGAGGCAATACCCCACCCGGCCATCGGTGTTCGGATTTTGAAGCCGATGGACGCGGCTCATCCAGTCCCGAGGCAGCACCGCTGTTTCTGGCCCCACGGCCTGAGCGTAATAACCAAAATGGTCGTGAAATTGAGAGCCTTCACCGATGGCCCCTTCAATCAGGTCGGCCAGCTCCGGCGCTGCGAGCGGGTAGATATCGGCCTCCATCGAGACGGTGAAGGTCGCTTCAGGGTCCGGTATGGATCCAAGTATCGACTGGCTGCCCAGGATCACGAACTCATACTGGTCTGTGATCTGGGCACTGGCCCGGATGATGTGCTCCAATTCTTCCCGGGTCATGCACTAACCAACGAGGGCCCCGGGTGTGGCGGAGGGCTCCAGGTGACTGCTGAGTTCAACCCCCTCTTTGAGGGATCTCATCTGCTGAAGAACCTGCTGACGACTGGCTTCCGAGAGAATCGTGACGAGTGGCGAGGCCTGCCGGAGCTGCTGGGCGCGGCGATGGCGGCCCAAGACCTTTCGCCAGGCTCCAGCGTCGAGAATCTCCAGCCATTCACGCCAAAGACCTGTGGACCTTGAATCGCCTTGAGACAGCCAACGCTCGACCGTCTGGCGCGCCTGTGCCACCAGAACAGGGTCGGCCTTGGCCTGCCTGACAGCTTCTTCATGCAAGGCCAAGCTTTGGAGATCCTGGAGTTGGTGCCTCGCAGGATCCACAGATACCCGGACCTGCACGGTAGGCGCGGCTCGCCTGGAATGCCCGGCAGCTGACCCCGCTGCGACGGGATGCAACGCATCGCCACATAGCAAAGCCAGTTCACCTGCGACACCCAAAACCGACATGACACGCAAGTAATTGCCGATCGCTGGCCCAGGATCACCGGCTTCAATGGCCCTCAGCGTGTTCCGGGAAAGGCCGGCAAGTGCCGCCATTTCGACGGTTCCCAGCCGCCGCTCCTTGCGCAAACGAGCCAAACGATCCCCCAATTGCAAAAGCAATTGACGCTCAAGAACTGCGGTCAGACAGGCATCGCTCATTTGATCAACATTTAAATCAAATGATTGATTTTTGATCATTTTATTGACCAATTCAAGCATCCGATATGGCTCCGGCTTTCTGCGGCCGCGCATTCTCAAAAGCCTTGCGACAGCTCCCCATACCGCTGCCGAACAAAAAAGCCATTGATCCGGTGCGGTGCCTCCGCCTCGACGCTCAGGTCAAGGGCCTGGATGCCGCGCTCGCAGCGCAGCAGCACGCTGGCCGACGACGGGGTGCTGCCGGGGGCCTGGGCCAGGGGGCGGCAAGGGCCCAGGCGGGTGCGCAGATCGGCCAGCAGGGCCTCCAATGACGAGGCGCTGACCTGTTCGCGGAATACCGGCGCAAAGGGGGCCATCAGCTCGGGTTGGGGCTGGTTGATGCGGCTGACCAGCTCGGTCAACCTCTGCTGCAGGTGGGCCTGCAGGCCTTGGGCCTGGGCGGGTGAAAGGCCGAAACAGCAGGCGGCCAGACCGAGGAAGGGCAAGGGTTTAAACAAACGCATGGGCATCTCCGCCTCTGATGAACGCCAAAGTCTAGCCACAGGGCCCCCAACGTCAGAGGTCACCCATCCAACCCAGGTGACCGCTGCGGGGCCAATGGCCGAGTCGATCCTCGGGCAGCCCGGGTGCGGGTCTTGTCCTCATCCCATGCCCGAAAGCAGCCCGAGCCCGCAGCGCGCAGGCCGGTGGCCACGCTCAAGCCTGGGCCCGCAGGCTGCGCAGCCCTGCTGCCAGTTCGACCACCTCGGCCGTGATGGCCTCCTGGCGCAGACGGCGTTCGTCGGCCTGCAGGGTCTCTTTCATGTGCCCGATGTTGTCTTGCGCGGCCACCATGGCCTGCAGGCGCGACAGGTTCTCGCTGGCATGGCTGTGCAGCACGGCCTGGGCCAGGCGGGCGGCCACGTACTCGCCGGCCAGGCCTTGCAGCAGCCGCTCGGGCCGCTCATGCACCACCGGGGTGGCGCGCACCGTGTCGGGCATGGCCTGCCAGTCCAGCGGCAGCAGGCGGCGGCACACCACGTGGAAATGCTGGCCCGGCCCCAGTTCGGCATAGACCATGTCGACCGCATTGGCCGGTTGGCGGTGCAGTGCCTGCAGCAGCAGGGCATGGATGCGTTCGCCGGCCGCCAGAGCGGACTCGGCATGGGCCACCAGGGGGGCACCGGCTTCAACCGGCAGGCCACGCGTGGCCGCCAGCCGCTGCGTCTGCGAACCCAGCACCAGGCAGCGAGGGTCAGTTGCTCCTTGGGCCGGCCGGGGGACGGCGGCCAGCACCTGCTCGGAAAACCCGCCATTGAAGCCCTGCTCCGCCCCAAACACCAGGCACAGGCCCTGCGCCCGAGCGGCAGCGCTGCCCGGCAGGCCGGCCCGCGCATCGGGCAGCTGGTTGGCCGGCAGCAGGCTCAGCACCTGGGCCATGGCCTGGGCCACGGTGTCGGCATAGGTGTTCACCCCGGCAATCAGGGTGCGGGCCTGTTGCGCCCGGGCCGCCGCCATGCCCCGCATGGCGTTGACCAGGCCACCAAAGCCCGTCACCGTGGCCAGGCGGGCCTGCACCTCGGCCGGGCCCGCCTGACTCATGCCGGGCCTCCGGCGGGCACGCCGGCGATGGGATGGAACCAGCGCGCGAGATCCTGACGCAGCCCCTTCAAGGCCGCCTCATCGAGGGCGCTGCGAGAGGCCAGCCGCGCCGCCAGTTCAGGCGCGCCGGGCAAGCCACTGCGCAGCCGCTCCATCAAGGCGGGCAAGCCCGCCGGGTTCAGGCCGTCGAGCAAGCCGTCCTGCAGCGCCATCAGCAAGGCCACCTGCAAGGCCGCCGGCTGGGGCGCCAGCCGGGGCTGGGCCAGCACGGCCCGGATGCAGCGGCCCCGCGCCATCTGCTGCTGCACGCGGGCATCGAGCTCGGTGCCGAAGCGGGTGAACATCTCCAGCTCCTGGAACACCGCGTAGTCCAGGCGCAGCGAGTTCACCGCCTCGCGCATCAGGGGCGCCTGGGTCTTGCCGCCCACGCGGCTCACACTGAGGCCGGTGTCCACGGCCGGCAACTGGCCCAGGTCGAACAGGCGGCTGTCCAGCACGATCTGCCCGTCGGTGATGGAGATCAGGTTGGTGGGGATGTAGGCCGACAGGTTGCCGGCCTCGGTCTGGGCAATCGGCAAGGCGGTCAGCGAGCCGCCGCCGCGCGCCGCCGAGAGCTTGGCGGCCCGCTCCAGCAGGCGGGCATGCACATAGAAGATGTCGCCCGGGTAGGCCTCGCGGCCGGGGGGTTGCTGCATCAGCAAGGCCAGTTCGCGGTGGGTGGCCGCGTGCTGGCTGAGGTCGTCCACCACCACCAGGGCGTGGCCGCCGCGGTCGCGAAAGTACTCGGCCATCGAAAAGCCCGCAAACGGCGCCAGCCACTGCAGGCCGGGCGCATCGGTGCCACGCGCCACCACCACGATGCAGCGCTCGAAGGCGCCATGGCGCTTCAAGGCCTCGACCACGGCCGCCGCCGACTCGCTTTTCTGGCCCACCGAGATGTAGACACCGACCAGCTCGGTGTCGCGTTGCGCCAGCAGCGCGTCCAGCGCCAGGGCGGTCTTGCCGGTGCCCCGGTCGCCGATGATGAGCTCACGCTGGCCACGGCCCAGGGGGAACAGCGCATCCACGGCCAGGGTGCCGGTGTGCACCGGTTCGTGCACCAGGTCGCGATCGAGAATGCCCGGGGCCGGGCGCTCGGCGGGCAGCCATTCGCTGGCTTCAATCGGCCCACCACCGTCCAGCGGCCGGCCCAGCGGGTCGACCACCCGGCCCAGCAGCGCGGGGCCCACCGGCACGCGCACCACATCGCCGCTGCGCAGCACCGCCTCGCCGGCGCGCAGGCGGCGGCTGTCGTCCAGCAGCACACAGGCCAGGCTGTCGGCCTGAAGACCGGCGGCGTAGCCCAGGCGCCCGTCGTCAAAATGCAGCAACTCGTTGAGCCGCGCCCCGCGCAGGCCCGTGACCCGGGCAATGCCATCGGCGGCACTGAGCACGCGGCCCCGCTCCTCAAAGCGCGTCTGCGGCTGCAGTTGGCCGAGTTGCGCGCTGGCGCGCTCACGCCAGCCGGCCAGGCCCTGGGCCAGTTCAGGGGACGTCATGTGCCCTGCTCCCGCATGGGCTGGGCCGCCAGTTGCTGCAAGCCGGCCTGTGCCGCCTGCAACTCGGCCGCCCAGTTCAGGCCCAGCACACCGTGGGCAAAGCGCAACTCCAGGCCGCACAGCAGGGCCGGGTCGGGCTCAAACACGCAGCTCAGTGTGGCGGCGCTCAGTGCCTCACCGGTGGGGCTCAACACGCTCTGCAGCTCAAGGGTCAGCCGCGCCTGCACCGGCTGCGGCAAGGGGTGGGCGCTGGCCACGGTGAGGGTGGGCGCGCTGTCGCCCGGGGCCAGCCACTGCGCCCGCTCGGCCGCCGGGGTGGCCTGCAGGCGGGCCCGCAAGGCCGGCCAGAAGGCCTCGTCGGGCACAGGGGTCAGGCTCAGCAGGCGTTGTGCCAGCTCGGTGGCCAGCGTGGCCGAGGCCTGGTACAGGGCCGTGCCGGCCTGCAGCCGCTCGCGCTCGATCTGGGCCTGGGCCTCTTGCAGGCACTGGCGCACGGCGACACGGGCCGCCTCGAGGCGGGCCGCGCTGTCCTGCTCGGCCTGCTCGCGGGCCGTCTGCAGCGTGGCCTGGGCTGCGCTGTCGGCGGCCTGGCGCTGCTGGGCCAGGGCATTGAGCTGGGTCTGAGCCTGGTCACGCGTGGCTTGGGCCTCGCTCAGGGTTTGCTGCACGGCCTGGCGCCGCGCCTCGATCACGGCCAGCAAGGGGCGGTAGAACAGCCAGCGCAACAACAGCAGCAGCACCACCAGGTTGCAGGCCTGGAGCAACAGGGTCCAGAGGTCGATGTGCATGGGCGGGCTTCAGTGCATTCAGTGCATTCAGTGCATTCAACGCACAAAAGGGTTGGCAAACAGCAGCAGCAAGGCGATCACCAGGCAGTAGATGGCCATGGTCTCGATCATGGCCAGGCCCACGAACAAGGTGCGCGAGATGGTGCTGGCGGCCTCGGGCTGGCGGGCCAGCGCGTCCATGGCCGCGGCCACGGCCCGGCCCTCGGCCAGCGCGGGCCCGATGGCCCCGAAGGCCACCGCCAGGGCGGCGCAGATGATGCTCACGATTTGAATCCAGCCAGTGTCCATGTGAATGCTCCAGTAGAAAGACGATCAGTCGCCGTGGTCGCCCGCCGCGGCAGCGATGAAGACCATGGCGAGCACGGTGAAGATGTAGGCCTGGATCAGCCCGGTGAGCAGCTCCAGCGCCATGAAAGGCACGGGCACCAGCAGCCCGGCCAGGCCCAGCACCACGGCCGAAATGAACATGCCACTCATGATGTTGCCGAACAGGCGCACGGTCATGGACACCACGCGGGTCAGGGCCTCGATCAGGTTCAGGGGCAGCATCAGCAGGTTGGGCTCGGTGTAGGTCTTGAGGTAGCCCCACAGCCCATGGCGCCGCACGCCCCAGCCCAGCACGGCCACAAAGACAGCCAATGCCAGGGCCAGATCGGTCTCCAGCGCGCCGGTGGGCGGCTCCAGGCCCGGCACCAGGGAGCACAGGTTGGCGCTCAGGATGAAGATGAACAGCGTGGCGATCAGCGGCAGAAAAGGCGCCGGGTCGGCCCGCATGGTGGAGCGCATCTCGGCCTGCAGGGTGTCCAGGGCCATTTCCGCCAGCAGTTGCACCCGCCCGGGGCTGTGCACCGACAGGCGCCGGCGCAGCCAGGCCGCCAGCACGGCCAACACGGCGATCAGCCCCCAGGTGGTGATCACCGGGGCGGTGATGCCGACCGGGCCCAGCTGCCAGACCACCTCGTGCAAAAAAGGCTGGGCCTTCATGGCTGCCCTTCCTGCGGTGCCGCGAGGCCCCGCCGCACCCGGCTGAGCAGCCACTGGCGCGCGAGCAGCAGGCCCAGGCCCAGGGCCAGCAAGGCCGCTGCCCCCTGGCGCGCCGTGGCCCAACACGCAATTCCCAGCAGGCCCAGGCGCAGCAGGTGCAGGCCGGCCAAGCGGCCCCAGCGTGGCACCCGGTCGGCTTCGACCAGTTGCCGGCTGAGCCAGCGCAGTGAGCCGAAGTGCCAGGCCCCCAGGGCCAGGCCCAGGGCAAAGTACAAGAGCAGGATCGGGTTCATGCAGCAGGGGTCCTCATTTTTGGTGCATCCAGCGCCAGGCGGCCACCGCGCCCACCGCCACCCCCAGCAGCAGCAAGGCCGCACTGAAGGTGATGCCGGTGCCCAGGCGGTGGTCCAGCCAGCGGCCAGCCGCCAGGCCCAGCAGCATGGGCAACACGATCACCCAGCCCAGCACACCCAGGGTGGAGAGCTGGCGCAGCAGCGTGGGCTCACCCTCGCGCAGGCTGCGCTGGCGCAGGCCGGCCTGGCGCTGCACCTCTTCCAACAAGGCGGGCGTGTCGGTGTCTCGTGGGGCGCTCGGCCGTGCGTCCTTCATGCGGTGCTCCAGGGCACTTGGGGGTGCCGTTGCAGCGGCCGGATCAGCTCGCGCAGCACCTGCACCTCCAGGTGCCGGCTGTTGCGGCGCGCGGCCTGCTCGCGTTGCTCTCGCTCACGCAGACGGGCCAGCACCTGGTGCTCCAGTTGGTCCAGGTCGTCGCCCAGCACGGCCTCACGGGCGGCCACATGCAAGTCGCAGCCGCGCTGCAGCGTCAACACGCCGCCGCTCACGGCGCAGTAGTGCCAATGTTGCTGCGCATCGCGCCAGCTCAGCACCCCCACCCCCAGCAGCGACAGCAGATCCGCATGGCCCGGCCACAGGCCGAAGCCACCGCTGGCATCCTGGGCCCGCACCGAGCGCACGCCGGCCTCGTCCACCAGTACCGAGCCCAGGCTGCTCAGCACCAGGTGCAGGCCGGCCACCTGGGGCCAGGCGGGCCGTCGCGCTTCGGGTGGGCTGGGCTCGCTCATGCGGCCCCCTTCTGCTGGGCTTCTTCCAACGTGCCCACCATGTAGAAGGCGCTTTCGGGCCAAGCGTCGCCCACCCCATCCAGGATGGCGCGGCAGCCCTGGAGCGTGTCGGCCAGGCGCACCTGGCGACCGGGCTTGCCCGTGAAGGCCTGGGTGACGGCGAAAGGCTGGGTCAGAAAGCGCTGCAGGCGCCGCGCCCGCGCCACGCGCTGCTGGTCTTCGGGGCTGAGCTCGGCCACGCCCAGCAGGGCGATGATGTCCTGCAGCTCGCGGTAGCGGGCCAGGGTCTCGCGCACCTCGCGGGCCAGCGCACAGTGCTCGGCCCCGACCACGGCCGGGTCGAGCAGGCGCGACTGCGAGGCCAGCGGGTCGACCGCCGGGTACATGCCCTCGGCGGCCAGGCTGCGCGAGAGCACGATGCGGCTGTCCAGGTGGGTGGCGATGGCGGCCACGGCCGGGTCGGTGAAATCGTCGGCCGGCACGTACACCGCCTCGATGGCGGTGATGGCCGCGTGCTCGCCACAAGCGATGCGCTCCTGCACCGCCGCCACCTCGGTGGCCAGCGTGGGCTGGTAGCCCACGCGTGAGGGCAGCCGCCCCAGCAGGCCCGACACCTCGGCACCCGCCTGCACAAAGCGGAACACGTTGTCCATCAAAAGCAGCACGTTGCGCTGTTGCTCGTCGCGAAAATACTCGGCCAGGGTGAGCGCGGCCAGCGGGGTGCGCCAGCGCGCGCCCGAGGGCTCGTTCATCTGGCCGAACACCAGCACGCTTTTGGCCAGCATGCCCGAGTCGCGCATGTCCATCAGCAGCTCATGCCCTTCGCGGCTGCGCTCGCCCACACCGGCAAACACCGACAGGCCCTGGTAGCTGTCGGCCATGGCATGGATCAGCTCCATCACCAGCACGGTCTTGCCCACACCGGCGCCCCCGAACATGGCCGCCTTGCTGCCCAGGGCCAGCGGAGCCAGCAGGTCGATGACCTTGATGCCGGTCTCGAACACCTCGGCCACGGCACGTCGGCGTGACAGCGGCAGCGGCTCGGCATGGATGGGGCGGCGCGGCACCTGCGGCCCCAAGGCGGGGCCCCCGTCACCGGGCTCGCCCAGCACATTGATCAGGCGGCCCAGCAGGGCCTCGCCCACCGGCACCATCACGGGCGCGCCCGTGTCGAGCACCGCCGTGTCGCGGGCCAGGCCCTGGGTGTCTTGCAGGGCCACGGTGCGCACCGTGTCGGCATCAAGCTGGGCCTCGACCTCCAGCGTCAAGGCATGGGGCTGATCCCACAGTACCCGCAGGGCATGGGCCGGGGCCGGCAACAGACCGCCGTCGAATCGCACGTCGACCACCCCGCCCTGCACGGCAAGCACGCGCCCCCGGGCCAGGGCTGGGGTGTCAGAAGCATTAACGTTGGGCATGGGTGACTGAAACGAGACAAGCCCGAGGGCCCCATCGTCACCCGGCACCATGGCGCAGCGATGACAAAGGGCGGTCGATCAGGCTTGATCGGTCTGGTCATTGAAGCCCAGCGGGGCTCAGAAGCAATTGACCCAGGTCAACCATGACACAGACCCTGGGTCTCGTCTGAGCTAAGAAATTCAAATGCCTCGTGAACAACTGACTTGCGGCCTCACAGGCCGCGTGATGCTAGCGAAGCCACGCCGATCAAGAAGACCCCTTGGCTGGTGATCACCGCTGGCCCCCTTGAAGCCCAGAGAAGTCTTTCATTAACCACCGCGCCATCAAAAAACCTCGGCGCAGTTCTTGTATATGCACCAGGTCTGCGTTGATGAACCGACGACCCAGACACTTTTCCAATCGACGCAGCAGGATGATTCGCAACAGGCCCGGCCCCAGTGAGCTGATATTCAGGTATGAAAAAAGGCCAGCCAAGAGGGGCACGACCCAAAACACCGCGCTGACCCGCCCCCCCGCAAAGACTTCAAATAAAAATGGGATATTCGTACTCCCCACAGCTGCGATCCAGACTGGTGACCGTACCACCCGCCCCCTGCCCATCAGCGGAAAATCAGTAATTAACAGCGGGTCGACCTGATGGCGGGAGCAATCGATGTATCTCGAGATATTTTTTTTCCAACGACCCGATGGCCCCGAAAAAAAATCAAGACTAATGGCCTCCCGCCACATTCCAGCCAATACGGTGAGTAGAAGGATCAAAGCATTGGCACAGACTGCAAACCAAACGATATTCAACCGGCCTGCAGATGAGAACACCAATGCAAAGCCTCCACCCGACAACATCAGTTCCAACACAACAATCAGATAAAGGTACCCCCATAATCCGCAGGTGGAGTCAAAACTCGAACGATACTTGAGATATGCACCCACAAAAAAGCCGATAGCGGAAAAAGAAGCCACTGCGATGAAAATTTCTCGCACATGTGCGGCCCCAGGAAACAATACAAACAAAAAAATCGCCAAAGCCAGCATGTTATTGCCGCCCAATACCATCGGCAATTGGGCCAAACCGGTACGAGCAGCATGGATGGATAGCAACATGGTCAATGCTTCATTGCGCGTTCTGCTGCCGCACCGGCCCAGTCAGCGCCGCCGCTCCAGCCCCAAACCGCTTGCACCAATACGCCACCAAACAGGGCAATTAAAATCACGGGTGTTGCCGACAAGCCAGCGATCGCAAAACCCGCTCCAACCAAGCTGCTGCCAGCCAAGCCAAGCAGGTTTCCACTCTGACTTTTCGCAGAGGCAATCATGAATTTCTGGCGGTTAAAGCGCAGATCCCCCGCCATATCTCGTTCTATGCTTTGATAGGCATCAAGCGCGGCACTGGGCGCAAATGTCAAAACACCGCCACCCATCTTGCCATTCAAAAATGCAGCCTGACCTGTCCAATGACTACTCGCCGCCAACCCGGCCAGCCTTTGCACTTTGGCCATTTCCGTACTTCTCATGACGGCACTGGCCCCCATCCCCATCGCGGCTGCACGCATGCCTTGATTAAGTGCAGGCGTGATCACTTGCATGGGCAAACCCCGAATTCGTACACGGGGACGAGGGCGACCTTTACCTGATTTATTGGCATTGTAGAGCGTCATATACCCGTTGATCTTGACGCTTTGTACCGCGCCCGACTCCACCTGAAGGGCAGCAGCTCGCAAGGCGTCGGCAGTGATTTTCTCCAAGCGGGCATTGGCAGCCTGTTTCAAAGCACCCGTATTACCCAAAATATTCCCCGGCCCTGAAATCGCATTATTCAACTCAGATTGAAAGCGCTCTACGGAACCAACATGACCGCTGGTTTCACCTCCCAAATACTGCCCCATCCAAGAGCCCGAAAATGCATTTTGGTTACTTCCTTGCAAACTGGCAATGACACTTCTTGCCAAGCCCTCGTCCAAATCAAAATCACCATCCAATTGCTGAACAAACAAATTCCAACCATCTGCGCGGCAAACGCCAGCACTACCAACGGAACTCGCCTGCCACGGAAAGGTATTTTGATAATTGATTAACTCTCGCTCCACCTGCAGTGTCACGCGAATTTTTTCACTCTGTGCGAATGCGTTCAATTTTGACATCTTCAGCCCCAATAACTGAAAAGATGCTAGCATCACACGAATTTATCAGGGGCACCATGCATGTAACATGCTCAATTCCATGTAAATCGATGAATGGATGATTGATTGAAATACCATTCACTCATTAGATTATTCAACTCACCCAACAGATTCCGCCAGCATTGCAAATGCCGAATCACTCCCAGCAAGCAATTGATTGGCGGGCCTCCCCCACAAAGCAGGTCGCTGGCGAAGGTAAGTGCACGGCAGCGCGTCCTCAGCGACCGAACCGTCTGAAGAGCAGCCTCGGCAAGGACAAAGTGGTGTGGCCCCAGGCAGCAAAGGTCTACTCGCGAGCCGTCAACCGCCCAAGGTACTTTGGACAACACCTGCCTTTCGCCCCCGGCCGAGAGGTTCACGCGCAAGTCGGCGTTCAGCAGACCAGATCGTCGGGGCTGGCGTAGCCAGTCTGCTCCAGCAACTGGCTGACAAAGGTGTCAAAGTCTGGGAGTTCGGGGCGCGGCAGGCCGCTGGGCTGGGCCACCCAGCCTTCGGCCTGGCCCAGCAGGCGCAGCGCGTCAAAGTGGGGCTCGGCCCCGGCATCAAAGCTGTGGGCCAGACCGGCCGGCAGGGCCACCCAGTCACCCGCCTCGCACAGCAGGCCCACAAAGCCCTCGGGGTGGCGCACGGTGAACAGGCCGGCGCCGGCCAGGAACACGCGCAGCTCGGCCTCGCTGTGGCGGTGCTCCTGGGTGAATTGCTGGCGCAGTGCAGGCCAGCCGGGCTGGCCGGGGTTCACCCGCACCCGGTCGATGTGGTGCAGGCCCAGCCCCTGGCCCAGGCTGGCCAACGGCACCTGCTGAGCCTGCAGCCAGGCCTGGGCGCCTGGCGCGTCGGGCTCGGGTGCAGGGCCCAGATGCAACACGCCCCAACTCACCCCCAGGCCTTGCAGCCAGGGGGCGATGCGGTGCTCGCACACCAGGGTGTCTTGCCACTGCCCGGCGGCATCAAAGAGTGCCAATGCAGCCATGCCCTGCCCTCCTCTGCCCTGGATGGACGCTTATTGCAAAAAGGCGGGCTTGGCGTAGCCAGCGAAGCGGCTGTCCACCACGGCCTTGAACTCTTTGGAGCGGTAGGCCTCGGCGATGTCGCGCGCCCAGGGCGTGTCCTGATCGGCGCGCTTGACGGCCACCACGTTCAGGTAGTGGTCGGGCGTCTTTTCCAGGGCCACGGCTTCGGTCAGCTTGAGGCCCGAGGAGATGGCAAAGTTGCCGTTGACGATGGCGTACTCGGCATCGCCCAGCGAGCGCGGCAGCTGGGCGGCCTCCAGCGGGATCAGCTTGAGCTTCAAGGGGTTGGCCTCCAGGTCTTTTTCGCTGGCGCGCAGCGGGTCGATGCCCGCCTTGAGCTTGACCAGGTGGTTCTGCTCCAGCAGCACCAGGGCACGGGCCAGGTTGCTGGGGTCGTTGGGCAGGGTCACGCGGTCACCCTCACGGGCTTCGGCCAGGGTCTTGCGGCGGGTGGAGTACACGCCTAGCGGGGCGATGGGGCCCTGCACCAGTTCGACCAGGTCGAGCTTCTGATCCGCCGCAAACTTGCGCAGGTACACGCGGTGCTGGAAGAAGTTGGCATCGAGCGAACCCTGGGCCAGGGCCAGGTTGGGCTGCACGTAGTCGTTGAACTCGACCAGCTTGACCTGGTAGCCCTTCTTTTCGAGCAGCGGCACGATGCCGGCCTTGAGCTGGTCGATGTTGGAGCCGGCGGTGCCGCCGATCACCAGTTCTTTCTTGCTGGCGCTCTGGGCCAGCGCGGCGCCCGGGCCCATCAAGGCCAGGGCGGTGGTGGCGGCCAGGGCCGACAGCCAGGCACGGCGGGGAAGAAGGGGAAGAAGGCGCAGAGGGCGTTGGAATGCGGTCATGGGAAGGCTTTCAAAAATGGGGGAAAGGTCTCAGCGCTTGTCGAGGCGGCGCGCCACGGTGTTGCCGGTGAACTGCACGGCCTGCACCAGCAGCACCAGCAGGGCCACGGTGAGCACCATCACATCGGTCTGGAAGCGGTAGTAGCCGTAGCGGATGGCCAGGTCGCCAATGCCGCCGCCGCCCACCACACCGGCAATCGCCGAGTACGACAGAAAGCTCACGGCCAGCACGGTCAGGGCCAGCACCAGGCCCGAGCGGGCCTCGACCAGCAGCACGCGCCAGACGATCTGCAGCTCACTGGCGCCCATGGCGTGGGCCGCCTCGATCACGCCGCGCGGCACGTCGCGCAGGCACTGGTCCACCAGGCGGGCCAGGTAGGGGATGGCGGCAAACGACAGCGGCACGGCCGCCGCCAAGGGCCCGATCGAGGTGCCGACGATGGAGCGCGTGAACGGCACCAGGGCCACCAGCAGGATGATGAAGGGGAAGGAGCGCACGGTGTTGACCAGCCAGTTCAGCACCAGAAAGGCCGGCTTGTTGTCCAGCGACTGGCCCGGCCCCAGCAGAAACAGCAGCACCCCCAGCGGGCCGCCGATCAGCACAGCGGCCGACAGGCCGATGGCCAGCATCAGAAAGGTCTGGGCGGTGGCCACCCACAGCTCGGGCAGGATGGCGGCGATGTTCTCAGGCATAGGCCAACTCCTTGGCGGGGACAGAATTCAGGGAAGCGCGGGAGGCATCACGGGAGGTGTCTCGTGCCGCATCGCGGGCCGGGCGGCTGCGCACCAGCTCGGCCAGTTCGCGGCCCAGCACGGTCTGGCGTTCCACGCCCAACTCGTCCACCGCAAACTGCTCCACCAGGCGGCCCTGCTCCAGGATGGCGACATGGCGGCACAACAGCTCGACCACCGACAGCTCATGGGTGACGATGACGATGGTCACACCCACCTTCTGGTTGATGTCACGCAGGGTCTCCAGCAGCGAGCGGGTGGTCTCGCTGTCGAGCGCCGAGGTGGGCTCGTCGCACAGCAGCACCTGGGGGCGCGGCGCCAGGGCGCGGGCAATCGCCACACGCTGCTTCTGGCCGCCCGAGAGCTGGGCCGGGTAGCTTTGCGCCTTTTCGGGCAGGCCCACCAGGGCCAGGCATTCGTGCACACGCTCGGCGATCTCGGCACGGCTGTGGCGACCGTGGATCTTCAGCGCAAAGGCCACGTTGTCGAACACAGTGGCGTTCTGCAGCAGGTTGAACTGCTGAAAAATCATGCCGATGTTCTGGCGCGTGTCGCGCAGCTCGCGGCGCGTCAGGGCGGTCAGGTCGCGCCCGGCCACCAGCACGCGGCCGCCGTCGGGCTTTTCGAGCAGGTTGATCAGGCGCAGCAAGGTGGATTTGCCGGCGCCGCTCTTGCCGATCAGGCCGAACACGTCGCCGGCCTGGATGCTCAGCGACACCTCGCGCACCGCATCGAAGGCGGCGCCGCCGGGCAGGGCAAACGATTTGCGCACCGCCTCCAGCCGGATCACGGGGGCCGCCTCGGCGGCCGGAGAAGTTAAACCAGTCATGGGTTGGGGGTGATGAAGAAAGGCCGCAGTATCTGCAAGCCCCCGCCGAAGCGGAACGAATGAAACAGCCGACGCTTATCCGGTTTGCGCATAAGCCGGCCCAACAGCCATCGCGTCGCGCCCACCCGATAAGCACATGCGAATTGCTTCCTTGGCAGCACGCGCCAAGCCTTGCACAGTGGGCCGCCTGTCTGAACTGAAACGGCGGCCCGCGCCGCCCGCATTTGCCATGTCCCTGTTTTCTGCACGCCCCACCCGTCGCCACCTCGCCCTGGGCCTGAGCGCCCTGGCCCTGTCGCTGGCCGCGCTGAGCCCCGCCCTGGCCCAGGACAAGAAGACCCTCAAGGTGGGCATCTCGGTCGGCCACGCCGAAGAGATCTTTGCCGTGGTCAAGAAGGTGGCGGCCCGTGACGGCCTGAACATCGAGGTGATCACCTTCAACGACTACCAGTTGCCCAATGCAGCCCTGGCCGCCGGTGACCTGGACGCCAACGCCTTCCAGCACAAGCCCTTTCTCGACAACCAGATCAAGGCCCGCGGCTTTGACCTGGTGCCGGTGGGCCTGACCATCACCGCGCCGCTGGGCTTTTACTCGCGCAAGATCAAGTCCATCGCCGATCTGCCCGAGGGCGCTTCGGTCGGCATCCAGAACGACCCGAGCAACGGCAACCGGGCGCTGCTGCTGCTGCAGTCGGCCGGCCTGATCACCCTCAAGCCCGAGGCCGTGAAGAACAACAACGCCACCCCGCTGGACGTGGTGAGCAACCCGCGCAAGCTCAAGCTGGTGGCGCTGGACGCGGCCCAGCTGCCGCGCTCACTGGACGATCTGGTGATCGCCTCGATCAACAACGATTACGCCTCGCAGGCCGGCCTCTCGCTGCAGCGCGACGCCGTGATCAAGGAAGCCCCCCAGGGCCCCTATGCCAACCTGATCGCCGTGCGCCGCGCTGATCAGAACCAGCCCTGGGTGAAGCGCCTGGTGGCGGCCTACCAGTCGCCCGAGGTGAAGCAGTTCATCGAAAGCAAGTTCAACGGCGCCCTGGTGCCGGCCTTCTGAAGGAGTCCCCATGAGCACCGCCACCGCTGATCACAGCGAAACCCAGATCAACCCCCACCCGGCCCCGCTGGGCCACGCCCTGCCCCCGGCAGCCGATGCCGCCATCCTGCATGCCCGCGCCCAGGCCCTGCTGCCCGAGATCGCGGCCGGCGCCGCCGAGCGCGAACGCAAGCGCGAGCTGCCCTATGCCCTGGTGCGCCGCATCGCCGAGGCCGGCCTGCTGACCTGGCGCATCCCCAAGGCCCAGGGCGGCCCAGGCGCCTCGGTGCACGATGTGATCCGCTTCGTGATCGACCTGGCGGCGGCGGACTCGAACGTGGCCCAGGCCCTGCGGCCCAATTTCGGCACCGTCGACAGCCTGCTGTACGGCGGCACCGAGGCGGAGCAGCGGCGCTGGTTCCCCCGCCTGCTGGCCGGCGAGATCTTCGGCAATGCCGGGCTGGAGCGCGGGGGCGCCCACGGCGCCAACACCGCCCAGTTGCGCCGCGAAGGCGAGCACTACCGCATCAGCGGCAGCAAGTACTACAGCACCGGCGCCCTGTATGCCGACTGGATCGGCTCGCTGGCCCTCAACGAGGAAGGCCGTGAGGTCGCCTTCACCGTGCCACGGCACCGCCCGGGGCTGGAGCTGGTGGACGATTTCGACACCACCGGCCAGCGCCTGACGGCCAGCGGCAGCACGCACTTTCAAAACGTGCTGGTGCGGGCCGAAGAGGTGCGGGTGAACTCCTTCCCGCGTGACCGCCGCAGCCCGATTGCACCGCTGTTCCAGCTCTTCCTGGCCGCTGTGCAGGCCGGCATTGCGCGCAACGCCCTGAACGACGCCGTGGCCTTTGCCCGCCACAAGGCACGCCCCATCCGCCACAGCACGGCCACCCGTTCGGTGGACGACCCCTATGTGCAGGAGACCGTGGGCCAGATCGCCGCCCAGGCCTACGCCGCCGAGGCCACCGTGCTGCGCGCCGCCGACGCGATCGATGCCGCCTGGGCCGACCAGCTCAGCGAAAGCACCCTGACCCAGGCCTCGATCGAAGTGGCCCAGGCCCAGTATTTCGCAGCCGAGGCGGCCCTGAAGGCCTCGGAGCTGGCCTTTGACGTGGGCGGCGCCTCGGCCACCGATCGCAACATCAACCTCGACCGCCACTGGCGCAACGCCCGCACCGTGGCCAACCACAACCCGCGCCAGTGGAAGGCCGCCGCCAGCGGGGCCTGGCACCTGAGTGGGACTGCGCCGCCGACGACGGGGTTGTTCTGAGGTTGCCTTGAAAAGGGCAAGCGCCAGGCTCATGGGCCCGGCCTTGCCCTGTATTGCCATGTCTGCGGGCGCTCGTGCAGCTCCTTTTCCATGGTCGGGTCGCTCAGGTTCCACCGCCGTTGCAGGCAATGGATGCGCAGCATGGTCTGCACTGCAAACCACCCAAAGTCTGATGTTCGCCACACGCGTGCGGTTGGATCAACGCCAAAAGCACCGACCAGGGCACCACCTGGCTCATCTCATCGAGGAAGACTTCTTTGCGGGCCTACTTGGGTAGTGGGTCAAGGCCGAGCGTGATCTGGTTCATTTGGGTTATCTCGTGCGATCTTCAGCCTCGCCCTGCTGGCGAGATGGTATTTACAGATAATTCTTAGAGTGACTATAGGCCGTACCCATCAACCCTCATTATTTCCTTGCAAGCCTTCAATTTAAGGCTATCACTCGATTGTGATTCAATATGTTTCAAAAACGCCCTCAAACCTTCCGCATAGAAATACACATATTCATCACTTGACTTGATAGCATCCATGTCTTTTTGACTAATGTTCCCGAGTTCATTTTTCATTTCTACCTGCCCGCGGATCACAATGTCTTTGTCAACCTTTATACATGCATCAACTGAAGCCTGATAAATTGCAACCTTAAATTCCAAAGAATAATCCCAAACCGCAAGCACGTCACTTGACAGAAAAAATATCTTAATAGCAACCAAAGATCTTAGGTGACTCATTAGAAATCGAACAAGGATAAAGATGCGAACTTTTTCAATGATTTTTTTCATAAATTTATAATTCACAAAGGCTAGAATTCAGCCAAACAAACATGCAACCCACTGGGCTTTTATATAAAAATTCAAAATCAAATTAGCTCAACCAGAAAAAACCAAGAGTCTGGCAGCACGAGAAAATAATATTCAAGATTTCGCAAAAACAAACCACTACCGCAAAGTAAATCCACGCAACAATCCAAAATATCTTTACTTCAAAAACAACAATCCTCAGTTTTATTATGCAAATGTATCCACCCACATCACCAAATTTACAAGGACATTGCAAATCCGGTCCACACCGACATGCCCGAAATATTTTACCTCCATGGTAAATATAATAATTTTTCTCAAAATCAAAAACCTTGGCAAACCAAATAAAAACCCCCAAGAGAAAAATCCAAATTAACGTAGCAGAGTAATAAAATCAAAACCCAGGCACCAACACAGAAATATGAACACCACCCTATAATTGATCGATCTCAATTCCAAGCAACATGAAATATATTTGAGCATTCCTCTTAATAATAAATCAAGAGATTTCTTTAAAATATTCATAACCTGCCCAACATTTACTATTGCCATCAGCTCATTTACTCCCTCAAAACGAAACCATACCTCCCAATTTGCGAAGATGGAGCAAATCAAAAAATTTGATAAGCCATATTACAAAATAAATCGCAGCGGTGGCGCCAAGCATTAACCCAGGCGCCACGAGCAAGTCGCGGAAGAAATTTATGATGTTGTCGGAGATCGTTTTAAAAGGTGCCGCACCTGAATTTTTAATGGTGAGCGCAGACGACCACGGTTACTTGAAACCCTCACCGTAGTGGCCCCAAAAATAACTCGACCACACTGTTTTCACCCAACTCGTATTTTCCAATATCAATGAGCCTGATTAAAAAGTGGTGAACCAGGTCTTTCTCATCGTGCTCATACAACGCCTTGATAGTGACATATGCAAATCCGCCCTTTTTCTCACAAGTGGCAGTCTGAATCAAGTATTGCGCATGATCGTTATTCAACTCAGAAAACGCCAACGTCTTGATCAACTTTGATTTCTGCTCTAGCGTCGAATGCGTGATCCACTGCACATAGACCTCACTGCCTGCCCCATCATCAACATCAGCAACGACAAGGCGGTAATAGCCACGCGTGTCTTTTACCCTCCAATCTCCGCATGTTTTTATGATTCTGTAATTGAGCGGCAAAGCTTGAACACTCTCCAGCAGCATGGATTCGAGTGAGGCCGCGTAACCGGAGATTGAAATCAATGTGAAAAATATTATTTTTCTCATGGTTAACGACCATTCAGCGACTCTGCGCTGCCTCGCTCGCTCTTTTGCTTGCAAGAGACATCAGAGTGCCTGAATATTTCTGCGTGACTAACACGCTATTCCATTGATTGCAGTCACGATTGACTGGCTGGCCATGCGTTCGCCGTCGAGACGGGAACAAGAATAGGAATAAAGCATTGATCGCCTCCGCAATTTAGAAATCGATGAACCAAGCAAGCCCAAAAATCCAACATGCCTCTAAATAGGCGTGCGTTTTGATTTATGCGTGATTTCAAATTCTAAAATTCAACAAAGGCGATTCGAGCCAATCAAGGATGGGCGGCCGCTCCTAAATGCTGAGCGCAGAGGTCGATGGCGGGAAGCCATTGGCCAGGGGCTTGTCCGGAAAAGCCCCTGGCTGGTTTGGGCTGTGCAGTCGCCTTACTTGCCCGCCGCCGGCTGCAGCCAGGCATCGGCATACGAGGCAAACAAGCCGTCGCCCTGCGCCACGGTCTTGTGGAAGCGCGCGGTGGAGACGGTGACCCAGGTCTGCTCGATCAGGTCCAGCACGGGCAGGTCCTCTTGCACGATCTGTTGCCACTGGGTGATCAAGGCCTTGCGGCGGGCCGGGTTGGCCTCGTCGGCGGCGGCTTCCATGATCTTGTCCAGGGCCGGGTTGGAATAGCCCGAGCCATTGGTCCAGGGCGCGCCCTTGATGATGTTGCGGGTCCAGAACAGGCGCTGCACGCCCAGGGTGGGATCGGGCAGGCGGTGCAGGCTGGAGATCATCAGGTCGTAGTCCTGGTCGGTGAAGATGCGGCGCAGGTAGCTGACCGTGTCGCCGCCGCGCAGCACCACCTCGACCCCAATGCGGCCCAACGACTGGCGGATGAATTCGGCCTCACGGCTGCCGCCGCCACCGCCGTCGTAGTCCAGTGTGACCTTGAGGCGTTTGCCGTCAGCCCCCTTGCGGAAGCCCGCCTCATCGAGCAGAGCCTCGGCCTTCTTGAGGTCATAGGGGTATTGGCGGGTGTCGGGTGAGTAATAGTTGACCACCGACGAGGGCACAGGGCCGGTGGCGGGCTTGCCATACCCCCAAAACACCACCTTGAGCAGCGCATTCTTGTCGATCGCATGGGCAAAGGCCTGGCGCACGCGCTTGTCGCTCAAGTAGGGGCGGCGCACATTGAACTGGGTCAGGAAGATGGTCGACAGGTAGCGGCCGTCATCGAGGTTGATGGTCCATTTGGCCGGGTCGCTGAAGCGCTCGAGGTTGGACAGCGGGATGCTCGAGCCCAGGGCCACATCGATCTCGCCCACCTCCAGGGCCACGGCGCGGGCTGCGGCGTCGGGGTTGAACTTGAACACGATGCCCTGCAGGTAGGGCTGGCCCTTCTGCCAGTAGTGGGGGTTGCGCTCCAGCCGCACATGGCTGCCCTTGACCCATTCCTTGAACACAAAGGGACCCGTGCCCACGGGCGCGAGGTTGGCCGGGTTGTTCAACACGTCGGTGCCGGCATACAGGTGCTTGGGCAGGATCTGGGCGCCGTAGCTGTTGATGTAGTTGAGCAGGTAGGGCGCGGGCGAGGACAGGTGGATCACCACGGTGTACCGGTCGGGGGTGTCCACCTTCTCGACGTTGGCAAAGGCAGCACGGCCGAAGGGGTGCAGCTTCTTCCAGACGTTGAGCAGTGTGTATTCGACGTCGGCCGAGGTGAAATCCTTGCCGTCGTGCCATTTCACGTTCTCGCGCAGCTTGAAGCGCAGGGTCAGGCCGTCTTCCGATTGCTGCCACGAGGTGGCCAGCGCCGGCACGGGCTGCAGGTTCAGGTCAAAGCTGACCAGGCCTTCGAGCACCTTGCTGGAGACCTGGCCGATGTTCATGGTGGTGATGAAGGCCGAGGTCAGCAGCGTGGGCTCGGGTGACACGGCCACGTTGAGCACGCCGCCGCTGACGGGAGTCAGATCCGCCGCTTTCGCTGCATTCACGGGTTTGGCGGTCTGGGCCTGGACGGGCCCCTGGGTGACGCCCATCAAGGCCAGGGAGGCGGCCAGGGGCATGGCCAGGCGGGTCAGTGCGCCGCGGGCAAGAAGGGTTCTGCGCTTCATGTTGTGGGGAGGGGTGGGTTGAAAAAACGTGACAAAGCCAACAGCGGGGCCCCAAGGCTCCGCTGCGGTCAAAAAATGCAGGGGGCAAGGCCCCGCCGCTCGGGGTCTCAGGCGGCCTGCAGGCGCGGGCGGCGCTCCACCGCCGGCCGGGCCAGGCCCAGGTGCTCGCGCAGGGTGCTGCCTTCGTAGGCGTGACGGAAGATGCCGCGCTGGCGCAGCAGCGGCACCACACCATCGACAAAGTCCTGCAGGCCGCCGGGCAGCACATCGGGCATCAGGTTGAAACCATCGGCGGCCCCGGCGCGGAACCAATGCTCGATGTCGTCGGCGATCTGCTCGGGCGTGCCCACGATCACGCGGTGGCCACCGCCGCCGGCCAGGGCCCGGATCAGCTCGCGCACCGTGTAGTTGTGGCGGGTGGCCAGGGCACGCACAAAGTTGAAGAAGGTGTGGTTGCCGTTGCCGCCACCGGGCAGGGGCAGGTTCTCGGGCAGGCGCTCGTCGAGCTTCAGGCGGTCGGCGCTGATGCCCAGGGTGCCGGCCAGGCGGTTCAGGCTGTAGCGCCAGGGGATCAGGTCGACCAGTTCGTCGCGGCGGCGCAGGGCCTCGGCCTCGGTGCTGCCGATGATGGTGGTCAGGCCTGCCAGCACCTTCACGGCATCGGGGCCGCGGCCCAGCGCCTCGGCCCGGCTCTTGAGCTCACGCCCATAGGCCAGGGATTCTTCGAAGGATTGCGAGGCCGAGAACACCGCCTCGGCATGGCGGGCCGCCAGCTCACGCCCATCGGCCGAGCCGCCGGCCTGCACCAGCACCGGGCGGCCTTGCGGGCTGCGCGGCAGGTTCAGGGCGCCTTGCACCGAGTAGAACTCGCCCTGGTGGTGGATGGGGTGCACCTTGTCGGTGTCGACAAAGCGGCCCGAGTCCTTGTCGCCCACGAAGGCGTCATCGTCCCAGCTGTCCCACAAGGCCTTGACGACCTCGGTGAACTCAGCAGCCCGGCGGTAGCGCTGGGCATGCTCGGGCACGGCATCGCGCCCGAAGTTGCGCGCCGAGGGCAGATCGGCCGTGGTGACGATGTTCCAGCCGGCGCGCCCGCCGCTCACGTGGTCGAGCGTGGCAAAGCGGCGTGCGATGTTGTAGGGCTCGTTGTAGCTGGTGGAGGCCGTGCCGATCACGCCGATGCGGCGCGTGGCCGCGGCCACACTGGCCAGCAGCACGGTGGGCTCGAGTGCGGTGATGGGGCGGAAGTCAATCTGGTCGACGATGGCCGCGTTGTCGGCCAGGAAGATGGCGTCAAACGTGCCCAGCTCGGCCAGCTGGGCCGCCCGGATGTAATGCTGCACATCGATGAAGGCCTTGGGATCGGCCTCGGCCACGCGCCAGGCCGAGGGCAGAAAGCCCGAGTGCAAGGCATTGAGGTTGATGTGCAGTTGACGGGGCGGGCGGGCAGCAGGTGCGGTCATGGTGGGTGCTATGCAGGTGGCGGCCAGCGGCCGAGGCCCTGATTGCACCGGAGGCCCGCCCTCAGGCCAACAAAGCTTTCCGAATTTGCATCCTCAGAAAACGCACCCGCCCTGCCCCGCCGCCGTCAATGGTCCCCATCCGACAGGCTGATCGCGATGCGCCGGAAGTCGGCCTCGACCTCCAGGAAGACATCGAACACCTCGGGGTCGAAGTGCGTGCCGCGGCCCTGGCGCAGGATGATCATGGCCTCTTCGTGGCTCATGGCGCCCTTGTAGACGCGCCGGCTGATCAGCGCGTCGTACACATCGGCAATCGCCATCAGGCGTGCCGACAGCGGAATCGCCTCGCCCACCAGGCCTTCGGGGTAGCCTGAGCCGTCCCATTTCTCCTGGTGGTAAAGCGCAATCTCCTTGGCTGGCTGCAGAAAGGGCAGGTGCATGTCCATGGATTTTTCGGCGCGTTCGATGGCCTGGTAACCCAGCGTGGTGTGGGTCTTCATGATCTCGAACTCTTCGGGCGTGAGCTTGCCGGGCTTGAGCAGGATGCGGTCGGGGATGCCGACCTTGCCGATGTCGTGCAGCGGCGCCGACTTGTACAGCAGGTGGATGTAGGCATCGGTCAGCACCGGGGCGTACTTGGGCAGGGCCTGCAGCTTCTGCGCCAGGCAACGCACATAGCGCTGGGTGCGCAGGATGTGGTTGCCGGTCTCGTTGTCGCGGGTCTCGGCCATGGAGGACATGGCCAGGATGGTGACGTCCTGCATGGCCGAGAGTTCGCGTGTGCGCTTGCCCACCTCTTCTTCGAGAAAGCCGTTCTTGTCACGCAGGAAGTCGGCCATGCGCTTGAGCTGCAGCTGCGCCTGCACGCGGGCCAGCACCACCGGCGGGCTGATGGGCTTGGCGATGTAGTCCACGCCGCCCACCTTGAAGCCCGCCGACTCCGACTCGATGTCGGTCTTGGCCGTGAGGAACAGCACCGGGATGTGGGCGCTGCGCGGGTCTTGCTTGAGGCGGCGGCAGACTTCGTAGCCATCCATCTCGGGCATCATCACATCGAGCAGGATGATGTCGGGCGCCGGGCTGGCCTGGGCGATCTGCAAGGCGCGCTCGCCCTTGCTGGCCACGCGCACCTTGTAGTGGTCCTTGAGCACGGCGCTCATCAGCGACAGGTTCTCGGGTGTGTCGTCCACCACCAGCACCACCGGACGCTCGGTGCTGGCTTCGGGGCCTGCGGCCGAAGTCGGCGGGGTCGGCTGGGCCGCCGGGGCGGGGTTGGGCGCCACGGCGGCGACTGGCACGGCCTGGGGCTGCGGCGACAACTGGGCCTCGATGCCGGCGATCAGCTCGGCCAGTTGACGGGCCAGCACCTGCGCCAGGGCCGCCGCGTCAGGGCGGCGCGCGGGCTCGCGCACGGCCTCTTCAAGGCGGCCGGCCTGGCCCTGCAGGCCGTGGGCCCCGATGTTGCCGGCCACCCCCTTGAGGGTGTGGGCCACCATTTCGGCGGCACTCCAGTCCTGGGCCTGCACCAGCGCCAGGATCTCGTCGCCCATGCTGCGTTGCCCGGCCACGAAGCGGCGCAACAGCGACAGGTACAAGGGGATGTTGCCGATGGCGCGACGCAGGCCCTGCGCCACATCCAGGCCCGGGATCTGCAGCACGGCGCTGCCCACCAGGCCGCTGCGGCTCTCGCTGGCCTCGGGCGGGCGTGCCCCTTCGGCCTCGCCCCGGCTCGGAATCCAGCGCAGCAGGGCACGCCACAGATCATCGGGTTCGATCGGCTTGGTGATGAAGTCGACCATGCCGGCGGTGAGGCACAACTCGCGGTCGGTCTGGCGGGCGTTGGCCGTCATGGCCACGATGGGCACATGCTGGTACTCGTCGAGCTTGCGGATCTCCTGGGTGGCGGTCACACCATCCATGACCGGCATCTGCATGTCCATCAGCACGATGTCGTACTCGCTGCGCCGGATCTGGTCCAGGGCCTCCTGGCCGTTCTCGGCGATGTCCACCACCAGGCCTGACAGGCGCAGCATGCCGGCGGCCACCTCCTGGTTGATGTCGTTGTCCTCGACCAGCAGCACGCGCGCACCGCGCAGGCGCTCCAGGGCCTGCGGCTGCGGGCTCTGGCCCATCTCGCGCGAGGCGGCCACGGCCGAGGCCACCTTGCGCAGCGTGCGGCTGCCCAGCACCTGCATGACCGTGTCGAACAGCACCGAGGGGTTCACGGGCTTGAGCATCACGGCATTCACACCGGCGCCAAAGGCCTCCATGCGGATGTCGTCGTTGTTGTCGGCCGCCACCAGCACGCAGCGCGGGGCCTTGCGCAAGACCTGGCGCCGCAGTTGGTCGGCCACGGCCAGGCCGTTGAGGCCGGGCATCTTCCAGTCGAGGAAGACCAGTTCAAACGGGGTCTTGTCATCGTCGTGCTGCTGGATGAGCAGCAGCGCCTCTTCGCCCGAGGCGGCCTCGTGCACCACAAAGGTCTGCTGGCGCAGCATCTGGCTGAGGATCTCGCGGGCGCGGGCGTTGTCGTCCACCACCAGCATCTTCTTGCCGCGCAGATCGGGTTCGGGCTGGGGCAGGTTGCGTTGCTCGCTGCTCTTGCCCAGGCGGGCGGTGAACCAGAAGGTCGAGCCCTGACCCAGTTCACTCTCCACCCCCACCTCGCCGCCCATCAGCGCCGCCAGCCTCTTGCTGATCGCCAGCCCCAGCCCCGTGCCTCCGTACTTGCGCGTCGTCGACGAATCCGCCTGCTGGAAGCTCTCGAACAAGCGGTCCTTCTGCTCTTCGCTCAAGCCGATGCCCGTGTCCCGCACCGCCAGGTACAGCAGCACCTCCCCTTCGCTCTCCTCGCGCTTTCTCACCTGGATCGTCACCTCGCCACGCTCCGTGAACTTCACCGCGTTGTTGGCGTAGTTGATCAACACCTGCCCCAGCCGCAGCGGGTCGCCCACCAGCAGCGTGGGCACGTCGGGGGCCACATCGAACAGCAGCTCCAGCTCCTTGGCCTGGGCCTTCTCGACAACCAGGCTGCCCACCTTCTCCAGCACCTTCTCCAGGTCCATCTCGATGTGCTCCACATCGAGCTTGCCCGCTTCCACCTTCGAAAAATCCAGAATGTCGTTGATGATCCCCAGCAGGTGCTGCCCCGAGTGCTGGATCTTGCTCACATAGTCCGTCTGCTTGCGGTCCAGCGGCGTCTGCAGCAGCAGGTGCGACATCCCCAGCACCGCGTTCATCGGCGTTCGGATCTCGTGACTCATGTTCGCCAGGAACTCGCTCTTCGAGCGGTTGGCGGTCTCGGCCTCGGTGCGGGCCTGGATCAGGGCCTGCTCGTCACGCTTGCTCTCGGTGATATCGGTCTCGATGGCCATGAAGCCCTGCAACACGCCGGCGCTGTCACGCAGGTCGTTGCAGCTGATGTCGATCCAATAAGGAGCCCCCGACTTGGCGTAGTTGAGCAGGTCCACCCGAAAGCCCTGCCCGGCCCGCAGCGAGCGGCGCATGTGGGCCACCGTGCCCAGGTCGGTGTCAGGCCCTTGCAGAAAGTGGCCCGGACGCAGGCCGCGCACTTCTTCGAGGCGGTAGCCGGTGATGCGGGTGAAACCATCGTTGACCCAGTCGATCTCGCCGCGGACGTTGGTGATGATCACGCCGTTGGTGGTCTCGCTCGCCACCCGGGACAGCCGCGTCAGTTCGCGCTGGATGCGCGTGTTCTCGGTCTGGATGCGCGCCGCTTCGATGAGCTGGCCGATGGTGACCAGCAAGGGGCGCAGAAAGTCGGTCAGGCCTGGATCGTAGGTGTTGCGCAGCTTGCCCACGCCCAACAGGGCCACCAGGTCGCCGCCATGGTGGATGGGCACGGCCAGAAAGGCACTGAGCCGCGCATCGCCCCAGACCAGTTCGTCCCCCGTGGCAGGCCCCTGCTCTCTGAGCAGCGGCTGGCCGTCCGACAGCACGCTGGCAAACACGCGTTGCAGGCTTTTCAGGTCAGCACTGAAGGGGTCCGCCTCCAGGCCGATGTCCACCATCTGGGTGGAGGGCGCGTGGCTTTGCAGGCCGTGGATGGCCTGGATCTGCAGGCTGGGGAAATCATCGCCCAGCTTGTAGACCTCGCCCAGGAAGCCGACATCGCTCTCGGTCAGCTCCAGCAACTGGCTCAGCAGGTTCTCGAACACGCTGGAGCGATCGGCATCGCGGATGAACAAGGCCTGGGTATCGACCAGCACCTCGCCCAGGTAGCGGGCGCGCTGCAGGGCCTCGGTGCGCTCACGCAGGGCCTGCTGATTGATTTCCTGCTCCACCAGGTCCGCCAGGTCGCGCAGGGTGCGGCGCTGCCCCGGGTCGAGCTGCCGCGGCTCGTCGTGGATCACGCACAGCGAGCCCAGGCGCAGCCCTTCGGGGGAACGCAACGGGGCCCCCGCATAAAAGCGGATGTGGGGCGGCCCCAGCACCAGGGGGTTGTCGGCAAAGCGCGGGTCCAGCAAGGCATCGGGGACTTCAAAGATCTCGGGCTGGAGAATGGTGTGGCCGCAGAAGGACACATCGCGTGGGGTGGCCTCGGCATCCAGGCCATCACAGGATTTGAACCACTGGCGTTCGCTGTCGACCAGCGACACCACCGCAATCTTGACGCCCAACAGCAGGCGAGCCATCCGGGTGAGGCGGTCAAAGCGTTCTTCGCGCGGCGTGTCGAGCAGGCCCGTGCCGCGCAAGGCGGCCAAGCGCAGGGTCTCGTCAGGAGGTAATGCAGGAGCTTGCATGGGTACAACCAGTCATGTCGGGCGCGCGCGCCTGGCCACCAGGCTGCGCCGCAAATTCGTCAAAGTCGGGCCGGCGGGCTGGGTCATGGTGCCGCCGCGCCGCGCAGGGCCTGCAAGGCCGCCGGAAAGTCAAAGCCACGGATGCCGGCCTCCAGGGCCCGGTAGGCCGACCCGAGCTCACGCTTGAACAGGTCGCCATGCTGGGCCAGCAGTTCGGCGGCATCGGGGTCGTCGTCGGCCAGCAAGGCCTCCAGGCGTTGCCACAGCTGGCGCGCCTGCTGGCGGGCGGCCTCGTCCACGGCGGGTGTTGGCGCCGGCGCCGGGGCGGCCGGGACAGCAGGCGACAGCTGCGACTCGATGCCTTGCACCACCACGGTCAGCTGCGACTTGAGCCGCCCGGTCAGTTCAAGGGCCGCATCGGGATCGGCCCGTTCGCTCACCAGGGCATCGAGTTCGGTGGCCAGTTGCTGCAGGCCCGTGGCACCAATGTTGCCGGCCACGCCCTTGAGGGTGTGGGCCAGGATCTCGGCGCGCTCCCAGTCGCGCTGGTCCAGGGCCTGCAGGATCTGGTCGGGCACGTCGCGCTGGCCGCTGACGAACTTGCGCAGCAGCGACAGGTACAGCGGAATGCTGCCGATCACGCGGCGCAGGCCCTGGCCCACATCCAGCCCCGGGATCTGCAGCACGGCACGCTCCAGCAGCGAGGGCCCGGCAGAAGCCTCTGCCTGACCCGCAGCCCCAGCAGGTGCAGGGGCGGGGGCGGCCACGCCCTCGTCCGAACCGGGGCCCGGTTCGGCACCAGCACCGGAACTGTCATGGGCACCGGATTTGTCCGGAATCCAACGCAGCAGCACACGCCCCAACTCCTCGGGCTCGATCGGTTTGGTGACGAAATCGACCATGCCGGCCTGCAGGCAGCGTTCGCGGTCGCTGTCGCGTGCGTTGGCCGTCATGGCCACGATGGGGAGGTGTTGCCACTCTTCACGCTGGCGGATGGCCAAGGTGGCCGTGATGCCATCCATGACCGGCATCTGCATGTCCATGAGCACCAGGTCGTAAGCGTTCTGAGCCACCTTGTCGAGGGCGATCTGGCCATTGCCCGCAATGTCGACCATCAGGCCGGCCAGCCGCAGAATGCCCGCGGCCACCTCCTGGTTGAGGTCGTTGTCCTCCACCAGCAAGACACGGGCCCCGCGCACCGGCAACAGGTCCTGGCTGGTGCCAGCCCAATGGGCCTGGGCCCGTCGCTGGCGACGGCGCGCCGCGCCCGGCGACCCCAGCAGGCTGATCAAGGTGTCGAACAACAGGGACGGATTGACCGGCTTGACGATGAGCGCATCGATGCCCGCCTCGCGTGCGGCGGGCCGCAGGTCTTCGCGGCCATGGCTGGCGACCAGCACCAGGCGGGGTGCCACGGTGCTGCCCAGCGCCCGGATCTGGCGTGCCAGGTCGATGCCCGCCACGTCCGGCATCTTCCAGTCCAGAAAGGCCAGGTCGATGGCGGCCTCCGGGCCGGTCTGGCGCAGCAGCGCCAGCGCCTCGGCGGCCGTGGCCGCCTGCAGCACCTGAAAACTCAGGGTGGTGAGCTGCTGGCTCAGCAGTTCGCGTGCGCGGGGGTTGTCGTCCACCACCAGCACGCGTTTGCCGCGCACGTCGGGCAGTGGTTCATGCAGCGCTGGCACCAGGGTCGATTTGCGCAGGCGGGCGGTGAACCAGAAGGTCGAGCCCTGACCCAGTTCACTCTCCACCCCCACCTCGCCGCCCATCAGCGCCGCCAGCCTCTTGCTGATCGCCAGCCCCAGCCCCGTGCCTCCGTACTTGCGCGTCGTCGACGAATCCGCCTGCTGGAAGCTCTCGAACAAGCGGTCCTTCTGCTCTTCGCTCAAGCCAATGCCCGTGTCCCGCACCGCCAGGTACAGCAGCACCTCCCCTTCGCTCTCCTCGCGCTTTCTCACCTGGATCGTCACCTCGCCACGCTCCGTGAACTTCACCGCGTTGTTGGCGTAGTTGATCAGCACCTGCCCCAGCCGCAGCGGGTCGCCCACCAGCAGCGTGGGCACGTCGGGTGCCACGTCGAACAGCAGCTCCAGCTCCTTGGCCTGGGCCTTCTCCCCCACCAGGCTGCCCACCTTCTCCAGCACCTTCTCCAGGTCCATCTCGATGTGCTCCACATCGAGCTTGCCCGCTTCCACCTTCGAAAAATCCAGAATGTCGTTGATGATCCCCAGCAGGTGCTGCCCCGAGTGCTGGATCTTGCTCACATAGTCCGTCTGCTTGCGGTCCAGCGGCGTCTGCAGCAGCAGGTGCGACATCCCCAGCACCGCGTTCATCGGCGTGCGGATCTCGTGGCTCATGTTCGCCAGGAACTCGCTCTTCGAGCGGTTGGCGGCCTCGGCCTGCTCCTTGGCCAGGCGCATTTCCAGCTCGGCCAGGCGCAGGCTGGTGATGTCGAAGTCGACCCCCACCATCTGCGACGGGCGCCCATCGCTGCCCCGCGTCAGGGTGGCGGCACAACGAAGATACCGTTCGGTCCCATCGGCCCAGACCACCCGGAACTCGGTGCGCAAACCCTTGCCGTTGCGCAAGGCCTGGTTGAACTCGTCCACCACCCGGTCTCGGTCGTCCGGGTGCAGGCGCCGTGCCAGCTCGAGGTACTCACCACTGAACTGGCTCAGATCGACCTGGAACAGCTTGGCCATCTGCTGATCGAGCCAAATCTTCTTGGTATTGACGTCCCAACCCCAGACGCCCACACCGGCCGAGCTGGTGGCCAACTCGAGGCGGCTGGCGGCCTCGGCCAGCGAGGCCTCAATCTGCTTGCGGCGGGTGATGTCGGTGCGGATCGCCACGTACTGGTAGGGCATGCCGTCGGCGTCCAGCGAAGGCACGATGGTGGCCGAAACCCAGTAGTTGGAGCCATCCTTGGCCCGGTTGCACAACTCGCCCTTCCAGACCTGGCCACTGGAGATGGTGTGCCACAGCGACTCATAAAGTGAGGCCGGATGCAGCCCTGACTTCACGATGCGGTGGTTGCGGCCCACCAGCTCGTCACGTCGGTAGCCACTGATCTCGCAGAACTTGTCGTTGGCGTGCAGGATCACGCCCTTGAGATCGGTGACGCTGACGATGGCATGCTGGTCGACGGCAAACTGCTGGTTGTCGCGCTCACGGCGGCTGGCTTCCCGCTGCGACACCAGGTCGGACAGCAGCAAGGACAAGGATTCCAGGCTCATGTCGACGTTGACCTGACCCGCCACATCGGGCAGCAGGTTGCTGACCGTGGTGTGCAGGGATTCGATGGCCCGGTCGCGACTGGACAACTCCTGGCGCAGGCGCAGGTTGGCCGCATCCATTTCGTCCGAACTCAGCATCAGGCTGCGGGTGCGCAGTTCCAGATCGCGTTCATACTGGTCATAAGACGCGTCGACTTGCTGGAGCAAGGGACCCAGGCCCCGCAGCACCTGGCCCAGGGGCGCGGGCAGGCCCGGCGCGAGCGCCTGCAACTGCGCCAGGCAGTCTTCCCAGGCCTGTTCGTCGTCGATTCCAAGTTGGCGCTTCAACTGGCGCCGGAGTCCACGGTGCATCAAATCTCCAATGCTTCACCCATCGTGGTGATGGTCATGGTCTGGTTGTGCAATTGGCAGGGTCCCGCTTCACCCACGGGACAGATCTCGCCATTGGAATAAAAGCCGGCCAGCACGGGTTGCGGCCCCAGCACATCGCCCACCGCCTCGACCTCGTCATCGACCCGGCTGCCCATGACCAGCTTGCGCCCCACGCAGCTGACCAGGATGGCCAGCACATCCGCCGGCGGGGCCAAGGCCAGGGCCGCTTCGGCGGCATGTTCGGCGCCATCGATCAGCCGGTCGGTGCTGGCCTGCATCAGCTTGAGCTGGGCACCTTGGGGGACATCGCCCGCCAGGGTCAGGCTGCCGTTGACTTCATCAATGCCCAGAATTGTCCGGATCAGGCCTTGAGCGCCCGACTGGGCATCTTCCATCAGAAAAGGAAAAAGCAGACCCGAGGCGGGCAAACCCTTGGCGTGCTCGCCCAGGTAACGCTTGTAGATGGTGAGCGCAGGCTCGCCATCGAGCTCTTGCAACACATTGCCTTCGGCACGCGTCACGCGACGCACCGGGCCGAACGGCAGCCACCCGCCATAGGACCCGTGCCCAAGTCGCAGGCTGGTCCCGTACAGGCCCAGGGCCACGGCGTTGCGATCGGAGACGCCCTCATCGCCCAGCACCCAGGTTCTCACAAAGGCCCCGTCGTCGCCGGCCAGGCCACCCGTGATCGGCACCGATCGCCCCAGACCCTGGCTCAAGCCCGCCACCAGGGCACTGCCATTGACCGCCACGCCCGGCCCATAGACCAGCACGGCCTGCAAATCAGGCGCTGCCAGCGCCTGACCCAAGCCTTGACCGGCCGCATGGGAATCCTGCATGCCGGGCACCGGCAAGGTGATGCTGCGCAGGCGGGTGCGTTCGAACTTCAAGGCGGTGACCACACAGGCACCTGTTGACACACCCTCGCGGGAGATTTCACCGGCTGTCGAACAACCCAACAGCCGCGCTCTCGGAAAACGTTCCCGCAGGGCCTGATGCAGCCCGCCCTGCTCGAACCAGGACACGGCACCAAACACCAGCACCCCATCCGGGTCCAACTCACGCAGAGCTTCCAGGGGCCCCCAATCCAGGGCAGTCGTCAGGATCACCTGCTGAACACGCATATGCCTACTCCTAGAAATTTCTCACCCGCGCCACACGGTAGCGGGCCTGCCAAGCCGCATCAACTGTAACCATAAGAACAAGGAAAAATGCCTTGTGCAAGCTGCGTCCAGACCTATTTCAACCACGGGCCGACAACGAAACTGGATGAACTTGATCCAAGGGCTGGACAGCCCGCGAAAAATCATTTATTTGATTTTTCAATGTTTTTTGAATCAATTTTACTGATTCATATGATAACCACTGCCGAACCGGGAAACCGCTTGAATCCACCCTGAGCGCCTTGCTTTTCAGGCGATCGGGCTTTACCGCCCAGCCACCAACAAGCCAACAAGGCGCGACATGGCCCACGCACCATCAAGCCTTCATCACGGAGGACATGCACCTTGAAACACTTCCCCTTCTGGCTCCCCATCGCCTGGGCACTGGGCACCGCCAGCCTGGCCCAGGCCCAGCCCTCTGACGGCGGGGGAGCCCCGCCGCGCGGTGGCCCGCCGGCCGAAGCCGTGGCGGCCTGCAAGGGCAAGACCTCGGGCGCCAGTTGCAGCTTCACCGGGCGCCAGAACGAAACCTTGAGCGGCACCTGCGACAGCCCGCCTGAAGGCCCCCCTGGCAGCAACAGCTCCAGCACATCCAGCACGACCGGCGTGCTGGCCTGCCGCCCGGCGCGCCCCTCGGGCCCACCACCGCAGCGTTGAACATCGCCCGCCCCAGCAGAAAAAAAGCCACCCGAAGGTGGCTTTTTGAGTGTGGCGAAAGCCGCTGAAGATCGTGGGCGATCAGTTCAGAGCGGTCTTCTTGCCATCCTTGTAGGTGTACAGGGTGATGGCCGGGTTCTTCAGTTCGCCGTTGGGCTCGAACGCGATCTTGGCGGTCACGCCCTGGAAGTTGGTTTCGATCAGCTTCGGGGTGTAGACCTTCGGGTCCACCGAGTTGGCACGCTTCATCGCGTCAACCAGCACGAAGGTCGCGTCGTAGGTGTACGGGCTGTACACCTGGAACTGGTTGGGGTACTTCGCGTCGTAGCGCTTCTTCCAGGCTTCGCCGCCAGGCATCTTCGACAGCGAGGCACCGCCTTCGGCGCACACCACGTTTTCCAGCGTCTTGGCACCGGCGGCCAGCTTGGCCAGCTCGGACGTGCAGATGCCGTCACCACCGAAGTACTTCACGTTGCCCAGACCCAGTTGCTCCATCTGGCGCAGCATCGGGCCGCCTTGCGGGTCCATGCCACCGAAGAAGATGCCGTCCGGGTTCTTGGCCTTGATCGAGGTCAGGATGGCCATGAAGTCGGTGGCCTTGTCGGTGGTGAACTGCTCGTCCACCACGGTGATGCCCTTGCTGGCAGCGATCTTCTTGAACA
>NZ_JADZ01000006.1 GCF_000518645.1 Curvibacter gracilis ATCC BAA-807
AAAGGGCTCGCGTCTGTTTGAGCGCAGCGAGTTTAGCGAGACCCCGCCCAAGTTGAGCAGCGCAGCGGACCCTGCGCAGCAGGGCGTGCACGTCGGGTCGCCTTTGGTATTCGCATAACTTCGCTGCGCGAAGTGAGCGAATCCCCGCTGCGCGACCTTTGCTTACTTTCTTTGGCGAGACAAAGAAAGTGAGGCGCCCGCCGGGGCGCAATCCCGGCCTCCGACCTGAAACCAACAGCAGAACGAACAGAGCGCAGCGGCAACACAGAACCCACAAACAAGTGGCCAAGCCACATCACCCCAAACTCCGCAACAAGTTGGCCAACTCAACAGCCGACTTGACATTCATCTTGTCAAACACCCGCGACCGGTGCACCTCCACCGTCCGCACACTGATGTCCAGCTGATCCGCAATCAGCTTGTTCGGCAACCCCTCGACCACCAGGCGCATCACATCGCGCTCCCGCTCGGTCAGCTCCGTCAGGCGCACCTGCAAACCCCGGTGCTGCCGGTGCTGCGCCAGCACCTCGGCCGAGCGCTGCAAGGCCTGTTCGATGCGGTCGACCAGGGCGTTGTCGGAAAAGGGCTTTTCGCAGAAATCGAAAGCCCCGCGCTTGACCGCATCCACCGCCGTGGGCACATCGGCATGGCCGGTCAGGAAGATCACCGGCATGGCCGCCTGCAGGCCGCGCTCGATCAACTGGTCGAACAGGGCCAGCCCGCTCATGCCGGGCATGCGCACATCGAGCAGCAGGCAGCAGGGGTGGCTGGGGGCCGGGCGCGAGCGCAGGGCGGCGTCGAACTGCTCGGCGCTTTCGAACACCTCGCTGAGCAGGTGGCGCGAGCGCAGCAGCCAGGCCAGCGCGTCGCGCACACCGGCGTCGTCATCCACAATGAAAACGGTGGCGTCGGGCGAGGGTTCCATGGAGTCGGTTCGTCAGGTCGAAAAAGAAAACAATGAACAAGCCGGGCTCAGACCGCCGCCGTCACTGCTACTGCAACGGCGGCCTCGGGCGAGGGGCCTTTTTTCACTGGCAGGGTGAAGCTGAAGATGGTACCCCTTGGCGCCTGGGCTTCGAAGCCCAGGTAACCCCCATGCTGCTCGACCACGGTGCGGCACAGGCTCAGGCCCAGGCCCATGCCCTCGGCCTTGGTGGTGAAGAAAGGCGTAAACAGCTGCTCGCCCACCTCTTTCGGGATGCCCGGGCCGTGGTCGATCACGCGCCACTCCAGCCAGCCGCTGGACTCGTTCGAGGCCGCCTTGCGGGCCTCGATGCGCAGCACCCGCTGGGCCAGCTCGCAAGGCTCCATGGCCTGCATGCCGTTGCGCGCCAGGTTCAGCAGCACCTGCTCGACCATGGTGCGGTCGCACAGCACTTCGGGCAGGCCGGGCTCGATGTCGGTGATCACGCGCACACCGAGCTTGCGCGCCTGCAGGGTCACCAGCGGCATGATGGCTTCGAGCAGGGCGCGGGCCGCCACCGGCTCGCGGGCCTGGTCGCGCCGCCGCACAAAGTCGTGCACGCTCTTGATCACCCGGCCGGCGCGCTCGGCCTGCTCGGCGATGCGGCGCAGGGCCATGTCCAGGTCGGGCGGCGCGCTGGCGCCCTGGTGGCGCAGCAGGTTCATCGAGCCGGTGGCGTAGCTGGAGATGGCGGCCAGGGGCTGGTTGAGCTCGTGGCTGAGCAGCGAGGCCATCTCGCCCACGGTGGCCAGGCGGGCGGTGGCCTGCAGGCGCTCTTGCGAGGCGCGCGACAGCTCTTCGATGCGGCGCTGTTCGCTGATGTCGAGAAAGGCGCTCATCCAGCCGGTCTGCAGGCCCTGGGCATTGATCAGCGGCGCCTCGATCACCAGCACCGGAAAGCGCGTGCCGTCCTTGCGCATGAAGACCGACTCGAAGCCCTCGCGCGGCGGCACATTGCCCGCCAGCCGGATGGCCTGGCGCTGCTCGTACTCGGTCACCCGGTCGGGCGGCCAGTAGGGGGCGGGCACGCCGTGGCCCAGCAGTTCCTCGGCGCTGAAACCCACCATCTGGCAGAAAGCCGGGTTCACATAGGTGATGTGGCCTTGCAGGTCGCGCGCGCGCAAGCCGGTGACCAGGGAGTCTTCCATGGCCTTGCGGAAGGCCAGGGCGTCGGCCAGATCGCGCTCGGCCGCCAGGCGCCGGCGCGTGTCCTTGGCCAGCAGCACCAGCACCGACACCAGGGCGATCGCCATGGCCGTGACCAATGCCGTCATCACATTGGGGAACAGGCTGGGCGCGCTGTGCCAGCTGTCCAGGCGCAGCACCAGGGTGTTGCCCGGCAAGTCCAGCAGTTGCTGGGCGGTGAACATGCGCACCCCGCGCCGGGCCGAGCCGTGCAGGGCCAGGCGCGTGCCGTCGGCCTCGGTGAACGAGATCTCCTGGCTGCGCGCCAGTTGGCGGCCCACCAGGTTGGCCAGCACCTCCTGCAAGGCGTAGGTGGCCACCGCATAACCCGCGATGCGCCCCGAGCTGATCAGCGGCAGGCACATCTCGATCACCTCCAGGCCCAGGCCGTCCGAACTGGGCACGAAATACGAGCTGGAGTAGGCCGGCCCGTTGAAGCGCCGCGCATTGGCGCAGGCCAGCGCCACATCGGTCTGCGCCCGGTCACGTCCGCCCGGGCCCTCGGCGCCGCTGCGCCCGAACAGCTTGCCGCGGTAGGGGGTGTCCACATGGGCCAGGGTGTGCAGGCCGGCGTCGCGCCACTCGATGCGCATGAGTTCGCGGTGCTGGCGCAGCATCTCGGCGGCATCGATGGTCCAGGAGCTGGGGGTGGGGTTGCTGGACTGCAGCGCCTGCAGGCTTTGCACATTGCGCGTCAGGCCGCCGCGGATGTCGCTCAGCGCGTCTGAGGTGTCGCGCTCCAGGCGGCTTTGCACCTGGCTGGCCTCATAGCGGCCGGCCAGGTAGACCATGATGCCCAGCATCACCAGCACCAGGGCGGCCAGCAGCAGCCACAGCGTCCAGCGCCGCCAGCCCAGGGGCAGCAGCCGGGCCCGCCAGCCCTGCGCCCGGAACGGACCGTGGATGGCCCCGAACTCGGCCGCGCTCACAGCACGCGGTGGCCCAGGGCGGGCAGTTGCTGTCGCCAGGTGGCCAACGAGTCGCGCTCCAGTTCACCCAGCACCACCCCCTCGCCCTGGGGCTGGCAGGCCATCACCTGGCCCCAAGGATTGACCAGCATGGAATGCCCCCAGGTGCGGCGGCCGTTCTCGTGCTCGCCGCCCTGGGCGGGCGCCAGCACATAGGCCAGGTTCTCGACGGCGCGGGCGCGCAGCAGCAGCTCCCAGTGGGCCTCGCCCGTGGTGGCGGTGAAGGCGCTGGGCACCAGCAGCAGATCGGCGCCCTGCGCGGCGTAGCTGCGGTACAGCTCGGGAAAGCGCAGGTCGTAGCAGACCGACAGGCCGATGCGCCAGCGGTGGCCATCGCGCGAGGGCAGGTCGAAGCACACCGGCTCGGTGCCGGCCTCCAGCACGCGCGATTCGTCGTAACGCTCGCGCCCGTTGTCAAAGCAGAACAGGTGGATCTTGTCGTAGCGGGCCAAGGGCTCACCCGTGGGCGACCACACCAGGCTGCTGTTGCGCACGCGCTCGGGCTGGCCGGTGGACAGCGGCAGGGTCCCGCCCACGATCCACAGGCCCAGGGTGCGCGCCTGTTGGGCCAGAAAGTCCTGGATCGGCCCCCGGCCCGGGGCCTCCTGCACGGCCAGCTTGTCGGTGTCGCGCCGGCCCAGCAGGCAGAAATACTCGGGCAGCACGGCCAACTCGGCCCCGGCCTCGGCAGCCTGGGTCAGCAGCAGGCCGGCGCGGGCCAGGTTGGCCTCGACCGTGGTGGCGGACACCATCTGAAGGGCGGCGACTTTCATGGTTTGACTCCTGCGGGGACCGGCGTGTTGACAGGCGTATTGACAGGCGTGTTGACGGTGGCATTGTCGCGCGGACTGTGCGTCTGGCGCACGATGCGCGGGTCGGTCCAGGTGCCATCGATGTGGAACTCCTGCGTGGCCGCCTCCATCAGGGGCTTGCGCAGAAAGAGCTGGGCCAGGAAGGTGCCCAGGCCGATGGCGGGGTTGATGGCCGTGGCCACCAGCGAGGCGGTGCCGGCGTTCACCTCGGGCACCACCACCACCTTGAGGTCTTGCGTCTCGCGGGCCAGGTCGGCCTTGCCCTCCATCAGCACCGCGGCATTGACGCCCTTCATCTGCAGGTTGTTGGTGCTGGCAATGCCCTGCTCGATGCGGGCGTCGCCGCGCACCAGGTCAAAGGCAAAGCCCTGGCTGAACACGTCACGGAAGTCCAGCGTCAGGCGCCGCGGCAAGGCCTGCAGGCTGAGCACACCCAGCAGCTTGGCCAGGCCCGGGTCGGCCTTCAAAAACTGGCCGCCTTCAATCTGGATGCTGAGTTGACCGGCCATGCTGGGGTAGTCGAGCGTGAGCGGCGAGCCCATCCAGGCCACCTGGCCCTCCAGCGGCCCATGGCCCTGGCGCACCACGCCGGGCATGCCCAGGCGGGTCAGCAACTGGCCGGCGTCGCGGATGTCGAAGCGGAAGTTCATCACCGTGCGGCGGCGCTCGGACAGCAGCCTCGGCCCGGTGGTGGGCAGGGGCAGGCTGGCCCAGTTGCCCGTGGCCGTGAGCGTGGCCTCGGGGGTGAGGATGTTGAACTTGTTCAGGCGCCATTCGCGCTGCGCGCCCTCACCGCCCCGGTTCACGGCCTCGATCTCGACCCGGCCCAGGCGCTTGCCGCGCAGCTCGAAATCATCGACCACGATGTCGAGCGCGGGGATGCTGGTGGGTTGCTCGTCCAGCAGGGCCTCGACCTCGCTCTGGTTGCTTTGTGCCAGCTTGAGGCGCGACAGCCGGGCAAACAGGCGCCCGGCCCCCACACCGCCGGGCGGCCGGTATTCGAGGTAGCCATTGAGCTCGGCGGCGTCCAGGTTGGCGCGCCACACCAGGCCCTCGCGCGAGCCGCCGACCACCACCTGGTGCAGGGTGCGGCCGTCGAAGACCAGGGCGTCGGCACGCACGGCCAGCGCGGTGGGCAGGTAGCTCTGGGCACTGGCCTCGCCGCCCGACGACGCCGCCGCCCCGGTGGGACGGGCCGGGCCGCCGGCGCGGGTGAGCGCATGCTCCCAGGCATCCAGATCGACCAGGGGCAGGTGCACGCTGGCCATCACGCCGCTTTCGGGGAGGGGGGCCGATTCACCCGGCCCCAGCCCGACCGCGATGCTGCCTTGCAGCACACGGGCCTGGGCGCCCGCGATGTCGCGCACGTAATGGATCTGCACCTGGCGACCCAGCTCGACCAGCAGCTGGTCGCGCAGCGGCCCCTGGACCTGTGCCTCGCGCAGCAGGCTGTTGTCAAAGCGCAGCGGCATCACGGCATCGGCCGTCTTGCCCAGCGGGGCGGGCAGGTTCAGGGCCAGGCCCTGCAGGCTGCTTTGCACCTGGATCTCGGGCTGGCCACGGCGCATGCCCAGCACCAGGGAGTAGGGGGCGCTGCCCGTGGCCTGGGCCGCCAAACCGGCCACAAAGCCCAGTTCACCGGCCTGGCGCAGGCCCTCGGCACTGAAGGTGCCGTTGGCGCGCAGCTGCAGCACCGGGTCGGGGGGCTGGGTGCCGGCCGGCGGCGGGCGCAGACCGCCTTCCAGCCGCACGTCTCCGCCCAAGGCCCTTGCCTGCACGCCATTGAGCTGGAAGCCGGTGTCGGAGAACGCCACGCTGCCCCGCAGGCGCGACAACTGGGGCGCCTGCGGCACCACCCGCAAATCGTTGTTGCCTGTGAAGCTGACGCTGCCCTGCACCTTGCTGCGCTCGATCTGGGCAATCGGCAGCGCCAGCTTGAGCTTCACCTCGGCCGCCCCGGTGGTCACAGCCTGGGCCAGGGCCTGGTTGGTGATGCGGCTCAGCGGCGAGCTGTTGACGATGCCCAGGGCGTCGGCCAGCGGCCCGCGCACGGTGGCGTCCACGCCGACCACGGTGTGCATCAGATCGGGGATGTCGGCCTCCACGCGCACCACCTGCAGATCGGGCAGGCCGGCGAACTGGGCCGTGGCGCCCTTCACGTGCATGCTCTGGCGGTCGAAGATGAGCTCGCCATTGAGGCGCGCCAAGGCCGGCCAGGGGGCGGCGCCGGCCGGCATCAGGCTCTTGGGCACATAGGCCAGGCCTGCCTCACGCACCTGGGCGCTGATGCGGAACTCGCCCTGGCGCGGGTTGGCAAACGGCAGATCGCGCAGATCCCCCTTGACGCGGAACTGCGCCCGGCCGATGCGCCCGGCGGTCACGGCCTCGCGCACGTAGTCGCGCACATCCTTGGGCAGGCCGCGCGGCAGGTAGCGGTGCACCCGCGTGGCATCGGCCTCGCTGAGGCTGGCCGTGAGGTCCAGCACCCCGGGGCCGCGGCCCCGGCCCGGCGCCTTGCCAGGCTCGCCACTGTGCCACTGCAAGCGCCCCTCGCCGCGCAGGTCGGCATTGGCAAAGCGCAGATCGGCCACCTGCAGCGCCAGTTGCTCGCCCTGGTGCTGCCATTGCAGCTGGGCCTGCAACTGGTCCACCGGCAGCAGGGCCTCATCAAACACCTCGGGCAGCTCGACCTGGCCGTTGTTGATCCTGACGGTGGCCTTGCCCCCACCCTGGTTCAGGTCGAAGTCCAGGTCCAGGCCGGCCACACCGGGCACCGAATCGTGCGCGGCCAACGCCAGGCCACTGGCCCGGCCTTTCAGGTTGAAGCGCTCGGGGGCGTCGGCCGGGCCCTGCCACTGGGCCTGCACCGACTCCACCAGGCCCCGCGGCGCCTGGCCCTTGAGCCAGCGGTGCGCCGCCTCGCCCAGGGGCAGGCGGTTGGCGATCTGGCTCAGGGCGGCCAGGTCCAGCCGATCGGCCCGCAGTTCGCCCTTGGCGCTCTGGCTTGGGCCCGGCTGGGTGTAGCTGACAAAGGCATTGCCGCCCGGCCAGCGCAAACCGTCGGCGGTCAGAAACTGCAGGCCTGTGGTCGAGGCATCGAAGCCGCCCGCCAGTCGGTGCCCCCCCAGACGCCCCTGCACTGATTTGAGCGCCAGCGGCTCCAGATCGGGGGCAAATTGCACGTTCACATCCGACAGTGCCACATCGGCCACCGCGCCGGTGAACTGGCCCTTGGCCACATCGGCCCACACGCGCAGGGCCCCCTGGCCACTGGCCACTTCAAAGCCCAGGTCGATCTGACGCCGCAAGCGGGCCACATCGACGCGGTCGAAACTGCCGAACAACTGCCCATTCCAGTCGCGCCAATGGCCCCGGTGCACGCTCAGCAGCGGCTGGCGGAACTGGCCCATCAGCGTGAAGCGCTCACCCCAATCGGGCGGCGGCGTGCCGTCCAGCCGCATCAGGTGGCGGCGCGGGCTGTTGCGCAGCACCACGTTGACGTCGGACAGGCTCAAGGTTTCGGCACCGCGCAGCTCGTCGCTCCAGTGCACGATGCCCGAGGCCACCACCAGCTCGGCCTGGGAAAAGACCCAGTCGCCGATGCGGTCATCGCCCGGGCTGGCGGGGTCGATCTCCAGGCCGGCAATGCGCAGCCGGCCCTCCCGGGTGCGGCGGATCTCCAGCTCGGGGCGTTCGATGTAGAGCTGCTGGAAACCCAGGTTCCACAGCGAGCGCGGCGAGAGCGCCGCCACCACGCGCGGCAGGATCAGCGCCTCGCGCCCTTCGCGGTCGGACAGCACCACGTCTTCGAGCTCGAAGGTGGGGATCAGGCCCTCGCTGCGCGCGCTGATGTGGCCGATGCGCACGGGAAGCCCTAAGGCCCGGCTGGCCTGGCGTTCCAGTGCGGGGCGGAACTCTGCGATTCGGGGCACAATCCAGCCGTGCAACGCCCCCCAGGACGCTGCCAGGATGAGCCAGAAGGCCAGCAACGCCCCCAGGGCCCAGCGCGTCAGGGCTGAAAACAGCTTCAGCCCTCGCGAGGGAATGGGTTTCGGGTCGTTCATGGCGCTTGTTGATATGTGGCAGGAATTATGACCCGCAGCGGAAACACGGTTTTTTGCGCACCCCGTGAAGTTTTGTTAATGAATTGCATGCCCGCCGGGCATCCACCCGTCTGATCCGAGGGCCCATGAGCACACAGCCACTCTCCACCCAGTCCCGCCTGGTGCAGCGCCTGCACCGGCGCTATGCCGATCTGCTGCCCCTGCTGCCCCCGGGGCCACCCACCCATGCCACGATGCGCGAGGCGCTGCAGGCCCTGCGCCAGCGCTCGCTGGACACCGGCGCGGCCCTGCGGGTGCTGCGGCAGTTGGTGATGGAGCGCCTGGTGGTGCTCGACTGCGACCAACAGGCCGGCCTGGCCACCATCACCCGCGGCATCACCGAGCTGGCCGAGCTGGCCCTGGACGTGGCCTGCACCGAGGTGCAGGCCGAACTCGACAGCCGGCACGGCGCGCCCCTGGGGCCCGAGGGCCAGCGCGCCGAGCTGTGGGTGATCGGCATGGGCAAGCTGGGCGCACGCGAACTGAATGTGTCCAGCGACATCGACCTGATCTACGTCTACGACCACGATGGTGAGACGGCCGGCCTGCCCGATGGGCGCGGGCGCCTGTCCAACCAGGAGTATTTCGGCCGCGCGGTGAAGATGATCTACGCCCTGGTCGGCGACACCACCGAGCACGGCTTTGTGTTCCGCGTCGACCTGGCGCTGCGCCCCAATGGCAACTCGGGCCCGGCGGCGGTGTCGCTGTCGGCGCTGGAGGAGTATTTCCAGGTGCAGGGCCGCGAGTGGGAGCGTTTTGCCTGGCTCAAGAGCCGGGTCATCGCCCCGCGCAGCTGCCTGGCCGGCACCGGCGTGCAGGCCCTGCGCGGCGTGGTGCTGCCCTTTGTGTTCCGCCGCTACCTCGACTACAGCGTGTTCGAGGCCCTGCGCATCCTGCACCGCCAGATCCGCGAGCATGCCGCACGGCGCAGCGCCGGCCACCCGGCACGCGCCAATGACGTGAAGCTGTCGCGCGGCGGCATCCGCGAGATCGAGTTCACCGTGCAATTGCTGCAGGTGGTGCGCGGCGGCCAATACCCCGAGCTGCGCTGCCGCCCCACCCTCGAGGCCCTGCAGCGCCTGGCCCATGCCGGCCTGATGCCCACCGAGACCGCCACCGCCCTGGCGGGCGCCTACACCTTCCTGCGCCGGGTGGAGCACCGCATCCAGTTCCTGGACGACCAGCAGACCCACCTGCTGCCCACCCAGGACGAAGACCTGAACTGGATCGCGCACAGCCTGGGCTTTGCCGACTGCTGCCCCTTTCTGCACGAGCTGGATGCCCACCGCGAGCTGGTGGCGCAGGAGTTCGACACCCTGCTGGGCCAGAGCGAAGAGCGCAAGAGCTGCCGCGGCGGCAGCTGCGGCGCCAAGGCCGGCGCGGTGCCGGCCGACATCGAGGGCCTGCTCGACAAGCTGCCGCCGGCCCTGCGCGAACGGGTGCAGGAATGGCAAGGCCACCCGCGCGTGCTGGCGCTGCGTGAAGACGCCCGCGCCCGGCTGATCCGCCTGATTCAGCGCAGCGCGCTGTGGGTGCGCGAAGGCCGCGTGACCGAAACCGCAGCGGTGCAGCTGATCAACTGGCTGGAACCCCTGCTGCGGCGCGAAAGCTACCTGGCCATGCTGCTGGAGCGCCCGGCCGTGCACGAGCGGCTGATGCACCTGCTGGGGGCGGCCCGCTGGCCGGCCCGCTACCTGCTGCAACACCCCGGCGTGATCGACGAGCTGGCCAGCGACGCCATGCTGTCCGAGCGCTTCTCGGCGGCCGACCTCAAGGACGAGCTGGCCCGACGCGTGGGCTCGCTGCGCTCGACCGGCGAGGACGACGACGAAACCCTGCTCAACCTGCTGCGCCGCGCCCACCATGCCGAGGTGTTCCGCACCCTGGCACGCGATGTGGAAGGCCGCCTCAGCGTCGAGCAGGTGGCCGACGACCTGAGTTCGCTGGCCGACACCCTGCTGCAGATCACCGTGCGCTGGTGCTGGGAGCGGCTGAAGAACCGCCACCGCACCGATGCCGACCTGCCGCAGTTCGCCATCATTGGCTATGGCAAGCTGGGCGGCAAGGAGCTGGGCTACGGCAGCGATCTGGACATCGTGTTCGTCTACGAAGACGAGGACGAGCGCGCCTCCGAGGTGTACTCCGCCTTTGTGCGCAAGCTGATCAACTGGCTGACCGTCAAGACCGCCGAAGGCGATCTGTTCGAGATCGACACCGCGCTGCGCCCCAACGGCAACTCGGGCCTGCTGGTGACCAGCTTCCAGGCCTATGCCAACTACCAGCAGCAGCGCGGCAGCAACACCGCCTGGACCTGGGAACACCAGGCCATGACACGGGCCCGCTTCGTGCTGGGCAGCCCCGGCCTGCAGGCCCGCTTCGATGCCGTGCGCGAAGCGGTGATCACCGCGCCACGCGATGCGGCCGCCCTGCGCGACGAGATCGTGAGCATGCGCAACCGGGTGCGGGGCGCCCACACGGTGCGCGGCGGGCGCTTCGACGTCAAGTACAGCCAGGGCGGCATGGTGGATGCCGAGTTCGCGGTGCAATACCTGGTGCTGGCCCAATCGGCCAGCCACCCGGAGCTGCGCGACAACGTGGGCAACATCGCCCTGCTGCAGCGCGCCGAGGCCTGCGGCCTGCTGCCCGCCGGGGTGGGCGAGCGCGCGGCGGCAGCCTACCGCGAGCTGCGCCGCATCCAGCACAAGGCGCGGCTCAACGAAGAACCCACCCAGGTCGAACCGGAGCAGGTGGCGGCCGAGCGCGACGCCATCATCGCGCTGAGCGCGGCGGTGCTGGGCGGCTGAGCCCGCCCGGGCGTCAATGCGGGCGCCCGGGTTCAGGCCCCGGCCGCGATCTGGCGCAAGGCCTGCACGAACACCGCAGGCGGCTGGCCGCCCTGGATCAGGTGGCGGTCGTTCACGATCACGGCCGGCACCGAGTGGATGCCCGCGCCCTGGTACAGCTGCTCCTGGGCCCGCACCTCGGCGGCAAATTCATCACTGGCCAGAATGGCCCGGGCCCGGTCCGCATCCAGGCCCACGCTGGCGGCCAGGCGCACCAGCAGCTCGGGGTCGGACGGGTTCTGCCCCTGGCTGAAATAGGCTTCGAACAAGGCTTTCTTGAGCGCCAGCTGGCGCCCGGGGCCCTGGCCTTCGGCCCAGTGCAGCAGGCGGTGCGCGTCGAAGGTGTTGTAGATGCGGCCACGGGCCGCCATGTCAAAGCGAAAGCCCACCGACTCGCCACGCTGGCGGATCGCCTCGCGGTTGGCCGCGCTCTGCTCGGGCGAGGCGCCGTACTTCTCGGCCAGGTGCTCGGCGATGTCCTGCCCTTCGGGGCCCATGTTGGGGTTCAGCTCGAAGGGCTGGAAATGCAGCTCGGCCTGCACGCTGCCCTGCAGCTCGTCCAGGGCCTGCTGCAGGCCGTTGAGGCCGATGGCGCACCAGGGGCAGGACACATCGGACACGAAATCGATCTTCAGGGTGGCGGGAACAGTGGCGGTGGTGGTGCTCATGGCGCAGCTTGGGATTCGGGAGGATGGCTGCATGGTAGGGGATTCGCCGCCATCGTGTCTGCGTTAAGCTTTTGCCCCCATGCCCCAAACCCTCAGTGCCCCCGCCCACAGCGAACTGCTGATCAAGAAAAGCCGCTTCATCGGCTGCGTCCAGCCCATGAGCGACCGGGCCGCTGCCCAGGCCGTGGTGCAGCAATTGCGCCAGCAGCACCCCGGTGCAGCCCATGTTTGCTGGGCCTTGCTGGCCGGCGGCCAATCGGCGGCGGTGGACGATGGCGAGCCCGGCGGCACCGCCGGCCGCCCCATGCTGGACGTGCTGCGCCACCAGGACCTGGAAGGCGTGCTGGCCACCGTGGTGCGCTATTACGGCGGCGTCAAACTGGGGGCCGGTGGCTTGGTGCGCGCCTACACCGACGCCGTGGCCCAGGCCCTGCTGCAGGCGCCCAAGGTGACGCTGCAGAAGATGCGCGCCTTGGCCTGCAGCGTGCCCTACGCGCTCGAAGGCAGCGTGCGGCGCGAGCTGGAGCAGCACCAGGCCCAGCTCGGCGAGGTGCAGCACGGCAGCGTGGTGACCCTGCATTTCAGCCTGCCCGAGCCGGCCAGCGCCGCCCTGGTGGCGCGACTCAACGAGCTGGGTCAGGGCCGCCTGGCCTGGCTCACCGACTGATGCCGACACCGGCACGCCGCCGCCCACGCACTGTGCTCAAATCCGCCGCCATGACACCCGCTTTTGTTCTGACCGGGCGCGCCCTGCTGGCCGCACTGCCCCTGGCCCTGGCGGCCTGTGCCGCGCCCCCGGCCATGCCGCCGCTGCCGGCCAGCGCCCCCGAGCGCTGGAGCGCACCCCTGCCGCACGGCGGCCAGACCCAGGCCTTGGCCGACTGGTGGGGGCAATGGAACGACCCGGTGCTGCCCCGGCTGATCGAGCAGGCCCAGGCCCTGAGCCCAGGGCTGGCCAGCGCCCAGGCGCGGCTGGTCGAGGCGCGCACCCAGCGCGTGGAGGCGGCGGCCAAGCTGCAACCCCTGCTCAGCGGCAACGCCAGCGTGAGCCGCGGCTACTCCACCGCCCTGGGCAGCGTGGCCACCATCGCCTCGGCCGGCCCGCAGCTGAGCTGGGAGGCCGATCTGTTCGGCATGAACCGGGCGGCACTGGCCGCCAGCGAGGCCCGGCTGCAAGGCGCCCGCGCCCAGTGGCATGAGGCCCGTGTGAGCGTGGCGGCCGAGGTGGCCAGCCAGTACGTTCAATGGCGCCAATGCGGGGCGCAGGCCCGCTTGGCCGCCGCCGATGCGCGCTCGCGCGAGGCCAGCGCCGACTGGCTGGGGCAAGCCACCCGTGCCGGCCTGCAATCGGCCAGCACCCTCAGCCTGGCGCAGGCCAGCGCGGCCGAGGGCCGACAACGCTGGCGCCAGCAGCAGACCCAGTGTGAGGTGCAGGTGCGGGCCCTGGTGGCGCTGACCGGCCAGCCCCCCGGCTTCTTTGACAGCCGGCAAGACAACGAGCCCCCGGCCCCGCCCGACGCCCTGTTCAGCCTGGACAGCCTGCCCGCCCGGGTGCTGGAGCAACGCCCCGACGTGGTCCAGGCCACGCGCCAACTGGCCGCCAACTGGGCCGAGGTGCAGCAGGCCGACGCCGCCGGCTACCCGCAGCTGAGCCTGCAGGGCTCGGTGAGCGCGCTGCGCCTGGATGCCCGGGGCAGCACCCAGCAACTTTCCACCTGGTCGCTGGGGCCGCTGAGCCTGAGCTTTCCGATCACCGACGGCGGGCGCCTGAAGGCCGAGCGCCAGGCCGCCCAGGCCCGCTACACCGAGGCCGTGGCGCTGCACCAGGCCCGCGTGCGCCAGGCCGTGCGCGAAGTGGAAGAGGCGCTGCTGAACCTGGCCTCGGCGCAGCAAAGACAGCACGATGCCCGACAGGCCAGCGAAGGGTATGAGCGCGTGCTGCAGCACACCCAGGCGCGCCAGCGCGCCGGCCTGGCCAGCCTGGCCGAAGTGGAAGAAGCCCGGCGCAGCGCCCTGGCGGCGCAGACCAGCCTGAGCACCCTGGCCCTGGAGCGCCAACTGGCCTGGATCAACCTGTACCGCGCCGCCGGCGGCGGCTGGGACGGCAACACCAGCGCCCCCACCGAACCTGCCGTGCCCTCCGCTCCCACCGCACCCACCCCCCAGGAAGCCAGTGCCGCCGCGGGCCCGGCCCGCCCCGGCCCCTCTCTGTGAGACCCGACATGAACCGCACACGCCGCACACGACCCGCCGCCCTGGCCCTGGCTTGCATGCTGGGCCTGATCGCCGCCCTGGCCCAGGGGGCCGAGCCGGACTCGGCCCGCCCGGCCCGCCCGGCCCTGACCGTCAGCACCACCCGGCCCAGCCAGGCCAGCCTGCCCCTGCAACTGAGCGCCAACGGCAACGTGGCCGCCTGGCAGGAGGCCCTGGTCAGCCTGGAAGCCCAGGGCCTGCGCCTGACCCAGGTGCTGGTCAACGTGGGCGACACGGTGCGCGCCGGCCAGCTGCTGGCCCGCCTGGCCGACGAGACCGTGCAAGCCGATCTGGCCCAGGCCCGGGCCGCCCTGCTGGAGGCCGAAGCCAATGCCGACGAGGCGGTGGCCAACGCCAGCCGCACGCGCCAGGTGCAGGCCGGCGGGGCGCTGAGCGAGCAGCAGATCAGCCAGGCCCTGAGCGCCGAACGGGCCGCCCAGGCCCGCGTGCTGGCGGCGCGCGCCAGCGTGCAGACCCAGGAGCTGCGGCTGCGCCAGACCCAGGTGCTGGCCCCCGACAGCGGCGTGATCTCGGCCCGCAGCGCCACCGTGGGGGCCGTGCCCGCCAGTGGCACCGAGCTGTTCCGCCTGATCCGGCAGAACCGGCTGGAGTGGCGCGCCGAGGTGACCGCCGCCGAGCTGCCGCGCCTGCGCCGGGGCACCCGGGTGCGCCTGGGCCTGCCCAGCGGGGCCCAGGTGATGGGCGAGGTGCGCCAACTGGCGCCCACCATCGACCCGCAGACGCGCAACGCCCTGGTCTATGTCGACCTGAAGCCCCACCCCGAGCTGCGCCCGGGCCTGTTCGCCCGCGGCGAATTCGAGCTGGGCCAGAGCCCCGCCCTGACCCTGCCGCAGCAAGCCCTGGTGGTGCGCGACGGCTTCAGCTATGTGTTCGAGCTGGACGCGCAGCAGAACGTGCAGCAGCGCAAGGTGGAAACCGGGCGCCGCCAGGGCGAGCAGGTGGAAGTGCTGCGCGGCCTGGCCCCTGGGGCCACGGTGGTGCTGCAAGGCGCCGGCTTTCTGAACCAGGGCGACCGGGTGCGGGTGAGCAACCCGCCGGCCTCGGCGGCTCCGGCGGCCCCGCAGCGCTGAGGAGCCCGGCATGAATGTCTCCGCCTGGTCCATCCGCAACCCGGTTCCGGCCCTGATGCTGTTCGTGCTGCTCACCTTCGGTGGGCTGGTGGCCTTCCAGAGCATGAAGGTGCAGAACTTTCCCGACATCGACCTGCCCACCGTGACGGTGACGGTGTCACTGCCCGGGGCGGCGCCCGCACAGCTGGAAAACGACGTGGCGCGCAAGATCGAGAACAGCCTGGCCACGCTGCAGGGCCTCAAGCACCTCTACACCAAGGTGCAGGACGGCGGCGTCACCCTGACGGCCGAGTTCCGCCTGGAAAAGCCGGTGCAGGAGGCGGTGGACGATGTGCGCTCGGCCGTCTCGCGCGTGCGGGCCGATCTGCCCGCCGATGTGCGCGACCCCATCGTCACCAAGATGGACCTGGCGGCCCAGCCCATCCTGGCCTACAGCGTGCGCAGCGCCGCACTGGACGACGAGGCCCTGTCCTGGTTCGTGGACAACACCGTGGCGCGGCGACTGCTGACGGTGCGCGGCGTGGGCGCCGTGAACCGGGTCGGCGGCGCCGAGCGGCAGATCCAGGTGGCACTGGACCCCCTGAAGCTGCAGGCCCTGGGGGTGACGGCGGCTGAGGTGTCGCGCCAGCTGCGCCAGGTGCAGGTGGAAAGCGCCGGCGGGCGCACCGACCTGGGCGGCGGCGAGCAACCCGTGCGCACCCTGGCCACGGTGCAGGACGCGGCCGGCGTGGCCGCGCTGGCCCTGCCGCTGGGCGACGGCCGCCAGCTGCGCCTGAGCCAGCTGGCCCGGGTCAGCGACACCGTGGCCGAGCCCCGGGCCGCCGCCCTGCTGAACGGCCAGCCGGTGGTGGGCTTCGAGGTGGCGCGCAGCCGCGGCGCCAGCGAGGTCGAGGTGGGCGCGGCGGTGCGCCAGGCCCTGGCCGCGCTGCGTGCCGAGCGGCCCGATGTGGAGATCACCGAGGCTTTCGATTTTGTGGCGCCGGTGCAGGACGAGTACGACGGCTCGATGCACCTGCTGTACGAGGGCGCCCTGTTGGCGGTGGTGGTGGTGTGGCTGTTCCTGCGCGACGCGCGCGCCACCCTGGTGTCGGCGGTGGCGCTGCCGCTGTCGGTGATCCCGGCCTTCATCGGCATGGCCTGGCTGGGCTTTTCGATCAATGTGATCACCTTGCTGGCGCTGTCGCTGGTGGTGGGCATCCTGGTGGACGACGCCATCGTCGAGGTGGAGAACATCGTGCGCCACCTGCGCATGGGCAAGAGCCCCTACCAGGCCGCCATGGAGGCGGCCGACGAGATCGGCCTGGCCGTGGTGGCCACCACCTTCACCCTGGTGGCGGTGTTTCTGCCCACCGCCTTCATGAGCGGCATCGCCGGGCGCTTCTTCAAGCAGTTCGGCTGGACCGCCGCGCTAGCCGTGCTGGCCTCGCTGCTGGTGGCGCGGGTGCTCACGCCCATGATGGCGGCCTACCTGCTGCGGCCCCAGCCCGAGGCCGAGCCCGACCCGCGCTGGATGCGCCTGTACCTGCGCTGGGCCGGCTGGTGCCTGCGGCACCGCTGGGCCACGCTGGGCTTCACGCTGGCCTTTTTTGTCGGCTCGCTGCTGCTGATCCCGCTGCTGCCCACCGGCTTCATCCCGCCCGACGACAACTCGCAGACCCAGGTGTACCTGGAGCTGCCCCCCGGCAGCACGCTGGCCCAGACCCGGGCCGCGGCCGAAGAGGCGCGCCAGCGGGTGAGCGCCATCGGCGAGGTGAAGAGCGTCTACACCACGATCGGCGGCGGCAGCGCGGGTGGCGACCCCTTTGCCCCGCAGGGCGCCTCGGAGGTGCGGCGTGCCACCCTGACGCTGCAACTGGCCGAGCGCGGCCAGCGCCCGCCCAAGCCGGTGCTGGAAAACCGCCTGCGCGCAGCGCTGGAGCCGCTGGCCGGCGTGCGCAGCAAGGTGGGCCTGGGCGGCTCGGGCGAGAAATACATCCTGGTGCTGACCGGTGACGACCCGGCGGCCCTGCAGCAGGCCGCCCTGGCGGTGGAGAAAGACCTGCGCACCATCCCCGGCCTGGGCAGCGTGGCCTCGAGCGCCAGCCTGGTGCGGCCCGAGATCGCGGTGCGGCCCGACTTTGCCCGTGCCGCCGACCTGGGCGTGACCAGCACGGCCATCGCCGACACGCTGCGCATCGCCACCGTGGGCGACTACGAACTGGGCCTGGCCAAACTCAACCTGGCCCAGCGCCAGGTGCCGATCGTGGTGCAGCTCGACCCCGCCGCCCGCCAGGACCTGGCGCTGCTGGGCCGACTGAGCGTGCCCGGCACGCGCGGCCCGGTGCTGCTGGACCAGGTGGCCACGCTGAGCGCCTCGGGCGGGCCCGCGGTGATCGACCGCTACGACCGCTCGCGCAATGTGAACTTCGAGATCGAGCTCTCGGGCCTGCCGCTGGGCGACGTGGCCAAGGCCGTGCAAGCCCTGCCCGCCGTGCGCCAGCTGCCCCCCGGGGTGCGGGTGGTGGAGGTGGGCGATGCCGAGGTGATGGGCGAGCTGTTTGCCAGTTTCGGCCTGGCCATGCTGACCGGGGTGTTGTGCATCTACATCGTGCTGGTGCTGCTGTTCAAGCACCTGCTGCACCCGGTGACCATCCTGGCCGCGCTGCCGCTGTCGCTGGGCGGGGCCTTTGTGGGCCTGCTGATGGCGCAGAAGAGTTTTTCGATGCCTTCGCTGATCGGGCTGATCATGCTGATGGGCATCGCCACCAAGAACTCGATCCTGCTGGTGGAATACGCCATCCTGGCGCGCCGCGAACACGGCATGAGCCGCAGCGAGGCCCTGTTGGATGCCTGCCACAAGCGGGCCCGGCCCATCATCATGACCACCCTGGCCATGGGCGCGGGCATGCTGCCGATCGCCCTGGGCCTGGGCGCCGCCGATGCCTCGTTCCGCTCGCCCATGGCAGTGGCCGTGATCGGCGGCCTGATCACCTCCACCCTGCTGAGCCTGCTGGTGATTCCAGCCGTCTTCACCGCCATGGACGACCTGGCCCAGGGCCGCCCCTGGCGACGGCGGCCCAGCGCCCCGGCCCCTGCCATCGGTCAAAAAGAGGCGTAAACACCCAGGCCGGAGATGCGTCACTTGTTACGAATACATACATAATTGATGACGCCTATGAAGCTCGTCAAGCTCGAACTCGAAACCATCCCGCTGGGTCACCCACTGCCCTTCATCCTGCGCAGTGCCACCGGGGTGCTGTTGGCCCAGAAGGGCTATGTGGTGCAGTCCAAGGACGAACTGCAGCAGATGGCCTTGCGCGGCATGAGCCTGTGCGTGGACACCGACGAGTCGGGCGAAAGCCACCGCGCCTATGTGAGCAAGCTGCATTCGATGGTGCGCGAGGGCAAGACCCTGGGCGCCATCGCGTCGACCCAGTTCGTGACCGACGGCAAGGGGCCGGACAGCACCGCCCCCACCATCACCGACCCGACGGCACGCCCGAACTGGCACGACATCCAGACCCGCGCCAGCAACGTGCTGCGCCAGCCCGAGAGCACCAGCTTCATGACGCGGCTGTTCCAGCTGCACGCCGACCTGGCCTTGCTGACGCAGCGCCAGACCGACGCCACGCTGTTTGCCCTGATGCACCTGTCGGCCGGCGAGACCCGGCTCTACAGCGCCACCCACGCCATGCTGGTGTCGGTGGTGTGCATGCTGGCGGCCCGCACGGTCTTGCAGTGGCCGGAGGAGCGGGTGAACAGCCTGGGGCTGGCCGCGCTGACCATGAACATCAGCATGACCGAGCTGCAGGACCAGCTGGCCCAGCAAAGCCTGCCCTTGAGCTCGGCCCAGGTCGAGGCCATTGACGGCCATTCGCAGAAGTCGGTGGACATGCTCAAGAACCTGGGCATCCACGACCCGGACTGGCTGGACGCCGTGCGCCACCACCACGACCGCAGCCCCGGCCCGCTGACGGGCCGCCCCCCGGCCCAGCAGATGGCGCGGCTGATCCAGCGCGCCGACATCTTCGGCGCCCGCATGGCCCCGCGCGCCACGCGCTTTCCGCTGCCCAGCACGGCCGCCATGCAGGGCAGCTACTTCGACGAAGACAAGAAGGTGGACGAGGCCGGCGCCGCCCTGGTCAAGGCGGTGGGCATGTACGCGCCGGGCTCTTACGTGAAACTGGCCTCCGGCGAGGTGGGCGTGGTGACGCGACGCGGCGCCACCCCCAGCACACCGCGCGTGAGCGTGGTGATCAGCCGCCAAGGCATGGCGATGGCCGAGCCCCCGCCGCGTGACACGGCCCGGCCCGACTTCAAGATCACCGCCGGGCTGCCCGCGCGCGAGGTGAAGGTCAAGCTGCCGCTGGAACGCCTGCTGACCCTGATCTGAAGGCAGAAAGCTGAAAAACAAAACGGCCCCGAGGGGCCGTTTGTCGTTGGGGCCCGGGCTCAGGCCGGCTGGGCACCGCCCGCCGGGCTGACCAGGGTGGCCGAGACTTCCTTGCGGTAGCGATTGAGCTCTTGCACGGTCTTGAAGCTGCGGTCCAGCAGCAGGCTCATGTTGTGCAGGATGCGGTCGACCACCTTGGTTTCCCACACGGCATCGAAGTTGATCTGGCTGTCGAGCCAGGTTTCCAGCCACTCGGGGTTGGGCAGGCGGCTCTGGATGGTGTCGCGCGGGAACAGCTGCTTGTTGACGTGCAGGTTGGTGGGGTGCAGCGCCTGGGCGGTGCGGCGGGCGCTGGCCATCAGCACGCCCACCTTGGCGAAGGCGGCCTTGGCTTCGTTGCCGAAGTTGTTGATGGCGCGCTTCATGTAGCGCAGGTAGGCGCCGCCGTGGCGGGCCTCGTCCTGGCTGAGGGTGGTGTAGATCTGCTTGATCACCGGCTCGGTGTGCCATTCGGCGGCACGGCGGTACCAGTGGTTGAGGCGGATCTCGCCGCAGAAGTGCAGCATCAGGGTTTCCAGGGCCGGCGCGGGATCGAATTCAAAACGGATCTCGTGCAGCTCCTGCTCGGTGGGCACCAGGTCGGGACGGAAGCGGCGCAGGTACTCCATCAAGACCAGCGAGTGCTTTTGCTCTTCAAAGAACCAGATCGACATGAAGGCCGAGAAGTCGCTGTCACCCCGGTTGTCACGCAGGAACATCTCGGTGGCCGGCAGCGCGGCCCACTCGGTGATGGCGTTCATCTTGATGGTCTGGGCCTGCTCGTCCGACAGCTGCGAAGCGTCAAATTGGTCCCAGGGGATGTCCTTGTCCATGTCCCAGCGGACGGATTCGAGTTGTTTGAAAAGTTCGGGGTAAAGCATGCTGTCTTTCGTGAATCGCCTCGATTTTAAGGGCGAGGCCTGAAAAACCTTTACAAATCATCGAGGTGATCAAGGACATGATCGGCCTTTTCGGTTATGGCGAGACGCTCGGCAGGCTGCAGGCGGCCCAGGCTGCGCGCCACCAGGGCCATGCGCGGATGGGCCTTGAACTCGTCTTCGTGGCGCAGCAAAAACCGCCAATAGAGCACGGTGACAGGACAGGCGGTATCGCCCGTGCGCTGCGCCGGCTTGTACGGGCAGGCACCGCAGTAGTTGCTCATGCGCTGGATGTACTGCCCGCTGGCGATGTAGGGCTTGCTGGTGAAGCGCCCGCCGCAGGCGCCCAGGGCCATGCCCAGGGTGTTGGGCAACTCCACCCACTCCACCGCATCGACATACATGGCCAGGTACCAGTCGCCGACCTGGCGCGGCTCGATCTCGGCCAGCAAGGCGAACTGGCCCGTGACCATCAGGCGCTGGATGTGGTGCGCATAGCCGTGGGCCAGGGTCTGCTGCACCACCTCGCGCATGCAGGCCATGCGGGTCTCGCCGCTCCAGTACCAGGCGGGCAGCCCCCGCTGGTGGCCCCAGAGGTTGGACTCGGCCAGTTGCGGCATGTCGAGCCAGTACACGCCTCGGATGAACTCGCGCCAGCCCAGCACCTGGCGCACAAAGCCTTCGACGCTGGCCAGTGGCAGGTGGTGCTCGCGCCAGGCGGCCTCGGCGGCGGCCAGCACCTCGCGCGGGTCCAGCAGGTGCAGGTTGAGCGCCACCGACAGCAGCGAGTGCCAGCCCCAGGGCGTGGCCGTCCACAGGGCGTCCTGGTGTGGGCCGAAATGGGCCAGCCGCACCGAGACAAAGCGCTCCAGCGCCTCCAGCGCCTGCTCGCGGGTCACCGGCCAGCCAAAATGCGCCAGCGAGCCCGGGTGGTCGGGAAAGTGCTTTTCCACCAGCGCGATGACCTGCACGGTGATGCGATCGGGCTCGAAGAACTCGGGCTCGGGGATGGCGCCCGGGCCGCTGGCCGGGTAACCCCGGCGGTTCTCGACATCGAAGTTCCACTGCCCGCCCACCGGGTCACGCCCGTTCATGAGCACCTGGTGGCGGCGGCGCATGTCGCGGTAGAAGAACTCCTGGCGCAGCTCTTTCTTGCCCAGCGCCCAGCGCGCGAATTCGGCGCGGGAACACATGAAATGCGGGTCGGGCAGCACCTCCAGCGCCACACCGGCCGCATGGGCGACCCGGCGCACATCTTCCAGGGTGCGCCACTCGCCGGGCTCGCACAGGCGCAGCTGCTCGGGCTGCAGGGCCTGCAAGACCTGCAGGGCGCGCCCGTCGAGATCGGGGGTGTCGGGCTGCTCGTCCAGACGCACATAGGTGTAGGCCCAGCCGCGGCGGTGCACCTCGTTGCAGAAGTGGCGCATGGCCGACAGGAACAGCGCGATGCGCGCCTTGTGGCTCCAGACCACCGAGGCCTCGCCCGGCGCCTCGACCATCAGCACATGGTCGCACTCAGGGTTGAAATCACGCAGGGCCGGGTGGCCGAACCAGAGCTGATCGCCCAACACCCAGACCACCCGGCGCGGGCGGGTCCAGGCGGGGCCGGAGCGGTCATGGGTCGTGGTCATGGGCAACAAAAACAGGGTGACGCAAAAAGAACTGCACAGACAGGCAAAAACCCGACTGGCAAAATGGTGTAATCAATACTGTTTAGTATCGATCAAATACACTTCAGTACAAATCCAAAACCCTTCGGAATCGATGCCAGACCATTGTGTCCTGATCGTCACCGATTCCGCCCCAGGAGGCCCCATGAAAAAACTGCTTTCCAGGCTGCTGCCGGGGCTGGCCCTGGGCCTGCTCTCAGGGCTGATGCCTGCGGCATCGCAGGCGGCCACGGCCACGGCCACGGCCACCGCCGCTGCGAATGCCGGCGCCGCGCCCAGCTGCCCAGCCACCCTGCAGCACACCTTTGCCCGGCTGCAGGACGAAAAGCCCCAGTCGCTGTGCCAGTACGCCGGCAAGGTGGTGCTGGTGGTGAACACGGCCAGCTACTGCGGCTTCACGGGGCAGTACAAGGGCCTGGAGGCACTGTACGCGCGCTACAAGGACCAGGGTCTGGTGGTGTTGGGCTTTCCATCGAACGACTTTTCCCAAGAGACCGGCGACAACAAGCAGATTGCCGACTTCTGCGAAAACACCTTCGGGGTGAAGTTCCCCATGTTTGCCAAAAGCAGTGTGACCGGGGCCGATGCCTCGCCCTTCTTCAAGCAACTGGCGGAGCTGTCGGGCCAGAAGCCGCGCTGGAACTTCTACAAATACCTGTTGGGGCGCGACGGCCGGGTGGTGGCCAGCTATTCCAGCATGAGCGGCCCTGACGACAAGGGCCTGCTCAAGGCGCTGCAGCACGAGTTGCAGGCGCGCTGAGACCCGGAGAAAAACATGTCTTGTCTTTACGGGAATTTACGTTTGCAGCCCTGGAACTTTTGTGAAGTGGCCCCACTCTATCGGGCACTGAGAACTCCTGGTTCACAGTTCCTTTTGTTGTTGCGAAGCCTTCCGGCACTGTATAGGCCGGTCGAAATCCTGGAACGCTTCTCCTCCTCCCTCCCTCCCTCCTTCGTTCCGGGGCGCTTCGCAACACTTTTCTTTCCGTCTCCCGCCGGGGCCAACCCCCCATGCATCGGAGGCCGCCCATGAAGGTCGCCGTGATCGGATCCGGCATTTCCGGATTGGCCGCCGCCCATGCCTTGCGCGGCCAGGCCGCCGTCACCTTGTTCGAGGCCGGCAGCTACTTTGGCGGACACACCCACACGGTCGACATCACCCTGCCCACGGCACGCGGTCCGGTCACCCATGGGGTGGACACCGGCTTTCTGGTCTTCAATGAACGCACCTACCCGCAACTGATCCGGCTGCTGGCCGAGTTGGGTGTGGCCACCTCGCCCTCCGACATGTCGTTCTCGGTGCAGGCCCCCGGGGCGCTGGGCCGCCACAGCCTGGAGTGGAGCGGCTCCAGCCTGGCCACGGTGTTCGCCCAGCGCAGCAACCTGCTGCGGCCTCGCTTTCTGGGCATGCTGGCCGACCTGCTGCGCTTCAACGCGCTGTGCACGCGCATCGCCCAGGCCCATGAAGAAAGCGCCCTGATGCAGCCGCTGGCTGATTTCCTGCGCCAGCACCGCTTCGGCGACGCCTTCCGCGACTGGTACTTCCTGCCCATGCTGGGCTGCATCTGGAGTTGCCCGACCGACCAGATGCTGAAGTTCCCGGTGGCGACGATGATCCGGTTCTGCCACAACCACGGCCTGATCCAGGTCAGCCAGCGGCCGCAGTGGCACACCGTGACCGGCGGTGCCCGAAACTATGTGGACAAGATCCTGGCCGGCCTGGACGACAAGCGGCTGAACACGCCCGTGCGCCGCATCGAGCGCGATGCCGCCGGCGTGCGCGTGATCAGCGACACCGGTGCCGAACGCTTCGACCGCCTGGTGCTGGCCACCCACCCCGACCAGGCCCTGGGCCTGCTGGGCGACGCCAGCATCCTGGAGCGCGAGGTGCTGGGCGCCATCCGCTACCAGGCCAACCGGGCCGTGCTGCACACCGACGCCAGCGTGCTGCCCCAGCGGCGCCAGGCCTGGGCCGCCTGGAACTACGAACGCGCAGCCGACAGCGCCCAGGAATCCACCCGCGTCTGCCTGCACTACCTGATCAACCGGCTGCAGCCGCTGCCCTTTGAACAGCCGGTGCTGGTCTCGCTCAACCCGGTGAAAGAAATCGACCCGGCCCAGGTGCTGGGCGAGTACGACTACGAGCACCCGGTGTTCGATCTGGCGGCCATCGCGGCCCAGCAGCAGGTGCCCAGCCTGCAGGGCCGCCAACACACCTGGTTCTGCGGCGCCTGGACAGGCTATGGCTTCCATGAGGACGGCCTGAAATCGGGCCTGCAGGCCGCCGCCATGCTGCAGCCCACCCTGGCAGCCCCCCACGCCCAGGCCGCATGAAGCCACGCCCCATGGAGCACCGCAGCCCCTCTGCCAGACCGCCCCAGCCCCTGCTGGGCTTCGGCCAGGTGCGCCACACCCGGCTGCGGCCGCGGCGCCATGCCTTTGCCTACCCCACCTTCTTCGTGCTGCTGCCGATGCGCGAGCTGGCCGCCTGCCAGGGCCCGCTGGCCATCAACCGGCGCGGCGCCCTGAGCTTTCACGACGTGGACCACGGCGATGGTCGCCCGGCCAGCCAGGGCGGTGCCCTGGCCTGGCTGGAGCAGGTGCTGCAGGCCGAGGGCATCCTTGACGCCACCGGCCCCGTCTGGCTGCATTGCTACCCACGCGTGCTGGGCTACACCTTCAAGCCCGTGAGCTTCTGGTACTGCCACCGGGCCGACGGCACGCTGCGCGCCATCGTGGTCGAGGTGAACAACACCTTCGGCGAGCGCCATTGCTACTTGCTGGACGAACCCGACGCCGGGCCCTTCTGGGGCGCCGAGTTGCAGGCGCGCAAGGTGTTCCATGTGTCGCCGTTCTGCGCAGTGCAGGGCGGCTACCGCTTTCGCTTCATGCGCACGCAACGAGACGGCCTGGACCGCACGGTGGTGCGCATCGACCACGACGATGCCCAGGGCCCGCTGCTGCAGACCAGCGTCAGCGGCACGCTGGAGCCGATCACGCCCACAAGCGTGCGCCGCGCGCTGTGGGGCCACCCCCTGATGACGCTGGCGCTGATGGCCCGCATCCACCTGCAGGCGCTCAGGCTGTGGCTCAAGCGCGTGCCCTTTCACCGCAAACCCGAAGCGCCTGCCGCCTTCGTCAGCCGTTGACCTGACCCACCCCGACCGCCATGAACAGCAGCACCGCCCCCACCTCGTTCACCCTGCCGCAGGGCACCCCCGCCGCCGCCCGCACCGCGCTCAGGCTGCTGCAGCGCCTGCAGCACGGCTCGCTGACCGTGCAACTGCCCGACGGCACCCTGCACCACTTCGGCGACGGCCACGGCCCCGCAGCGGCCATGACGCTGCGCAACTGGCAGGTGTGCCGGGCCGCCCTGAAATCGGGCGACATCGGGTTTGCCGAGAGCTACATCGCCGGTGACTGGACCACCCCCAACCTGACCGAGCTGCTCAAGGTGTTCCTGGCCAACCGCCAGCACGTGGACGATGTGATCTACGGCAGCTGGGCCGGCCGCCTGCTGTACCGCATCAAGCACCTGCTCAACCGCAACACGCGGCACAACAGCCAGAAGAACATCCACGCCCATTACGACCTGGGCAATGCCTTCTACGAGCTGTGGCTGGACGACACGATGAACTACTCGTCGGCCTGGTTCGAGGCCGGGCCGGAGCAGGACATGCGCAGCGCCCAGCACGCCAAGGTGCGCCGTGCCCTGCGCATGGCCCGGGTGCAAGCGGGCGACCGGGTGCTGGAGATCGGCTGCGGCTGGGGCGCCCTGGCCGAGATGAGCACCACTGAGTTCCAGGCCCGGCTGACCGGCGTGACCCTGTCCACCGAGCAGCTGGACTTTGCCCGCCGGCGCATGCAGGCCCTGGGCGTGCAAGACCGGGCCGACCTGCGCCTGCAGGACTACCGCGACATCGACGACGGCCCCTACGACGCGGTGTGCTCGATCGAGATGGTGGAGGCGGTGGGCCGCGAATACTGGCCCACCTACTTCTCGGCCATTGAGCGCCTGCTCAAGCCCGGTGGGCGGGCCTGCATCCAGAGCATCGTGATCGATGACGCGCTGTTCGAGCGCTACATCGGCTCGACCGACTTCATCCAGCAGTACATCTTTCCGGGCGGCTGCCTGCCCTGCCCACGCGAGTTCCGCCAGGCCGCCGAAGCCGCCGGGCTGCGGGTGGAAGACAGCTTTGCCTTCGGCCAGGACTACGCCGAAACCCTGAGACGCTGGCGCGAGCGCTTTCTGGCCCAGCGCAGCCAGATCCAGCAACTGGGCTTTGACGAGCGCTTCATGCACATCTGGGAGTTCTACCTGGCCTACTGCGAGGCCGGCTTCTCGATGGGCAGCATCGATCTGGTGCAGTACACCCTGGTGAAACCGGCATGAAACGCCGCCAACACCTGGCCTGGTGGGCCGCGCTGGCGGCCGGTGCCGGCCCTGCCGCAACGGCCACAGCAGCAACAGCAGCCACAGCAGCCACGCCCCTGCCCGGCACCGTGCCGGCCGGCGAGGCCACCATGCGCTTTCTGGGCTGGTCGGTCTACCAGGCCCGGCTGTGGGTGAGCCCCGGCTTTCGCGCCGAGCAGTACGCCAGCCTGCCGCTGGCACTCGAGCTGCTGTACCTGCGCGACTTCAGCGCCGAAGCCATTGCCAAGCGCTCGCTCAGCGAGATGCGCCGCATCGAGCCCATCAGCGACGAACAGGGCGCCCGCTGGCAAGCCCAGTTGCAGGCCCTGCTGCCCGACGTGAAGAACGGCGACCGTCTGCTGGGCCTGCACCAGCCCGACACCGGCGCCCGCTTTGTGCACAACGACCGCCCCCTGGGCACGCTGGAGGACGCCCGCTTTTCGCGCCTGTTCTTCGGCATCTGGCTGTCCGCAGCAACCTCGGAGCCCTCGCTGCGGCAGGCCTTGCTGGCCCCGGTGACCGGCACCCGTTGAGGGGATGCGCCTGATGGCCGAACCCATTGCCCCTGCAGGCCCCACCGCCTCCACTGCACTTGCAGCCCTGACCCTGCCGCAAGGCCTGGCCTATGGCCTGATGGGCCTGCCGCTGGCCTTTGTGGCCCTGCCCCTGTACGTGGTGCTGCCCCACCACTACGCGAGCACGCTGGGGGCGCCCCTGGCGGCCCTGGGGGGTGTGCTGCTGGGCGCCCGCCTGCTGGATGCGCTGGTCGACCCCGGCCTGGGCCGGCTCGCCGATCGCCTGCTGCAGCACTCGCCCCGGGCCGTGTGGCGCGCCTGCGCCGTGGCCGGGGCCTTGCTGGCACTGGCGCTGTGGGCCGTGTTCATGCCCCAGGTGCGCAGCCCCGGGGCCTTGCTGGTCTGGGCCGCCGTGGGCCTGGCCCTGGCCTACCCGGCCTACAGCCTGCTGAGCATCACCCACCAGGCCTGGGGGGCCCGGCTGGGCGGCAATGAGGCCCAGCGCGGCCGGGTGGTGGCCTGGCGCGAAGGCGCCGGGCTGCTGGGGGTGGTGCTGGCCTCGGTGCTGCCCACGCTGCTGGGGGTGCCGGCCATGCTCGGCGCCTTCAGCGGGCTGCTGGTGCTGGGCTGGCTGGCCTGGCACCGGGCACCGGTGCCGCCGCCCCTGCCACCGGCCAGCGATGCCGCAGGCCCTGCGGGGCTGTGGCAGCCCTGGCGACAGGCCGCGTTCCGCCGCCTGATGGGGGTGTTTGTGCTCAACGGCATTGCCAGCGCCGTGCCAGCCACCTTGCTGCTGTTCTTTGTGCAGGACCGACTGCAGGCCGCGCCCGGGCAGGAGCCGGTGTTGCTGGGCCTGTATTTTCTGAGCGCCGCCGCGGCCATGCCGCTGTGGCTGCGTGCCGTGGCGCGCTGGGGCCTGGCACCCTGCTGGCTGGCAGGCATGCTGCTGGCGGTGGCGGTGTTTGCCTGGGCCACCACGCTGGGGGCCGGGCAGGTGATGGCGTTCCGCTGGATCTGCGCCTTGTCGGGGCTGACCCTGGGGGCCGACCTGGTGGTGCCTGGCGCCTTGCTGGCCGGCGTGCTGGCCCAGCCCGGTGCGGCCTCGGCCGGTGCCAGCTTCGGCTGGTGGAACTTTGCCAACAAACTGAACCTGGCACTGGCCGCGGGCCTGGCCTTGCCCCTGCTGGCCGCGCTGGGCTACACGCCTGGCAGCACCGACGCCGCCGGCCTGCAGGCCCTGAGCCTGGGCTATGCGGCACTGCCTTGCGCGCTCAAGCTGGCCGCGGCGCTGGCGCTGTACGGGCTGATCCTGCGGCCCGCTGCCCAGGACCGAGCCCGGCCCGGGGCCCTTCTTCAACCCTCACCCACCGACACACCATGAACCGACAACACTTTCTGCGTTACGCCCTGGGCGCCGCCACCTTGGCGCTGGCAGGCTGTGCCGGCCCCCAGGTGAGCGACTATGCGGCCGAGAAACCCGCCCTGGACCTGCGCCAGTTCTTCAATGGCCGGGTCGACGCCCAGGGCCTGTTCCAGGACCGAGGTGGCCACATCGTGAAGCGCTTCACCGTGGTGATGGATTGCCGCTGGGAAGGCGACGAAGGCGTGCTGGACGAACACTTCAGCTACTCGGACGGCAGCACCCAGCGCCGCGTCTGGCACCTGACCCGACTGGCCGATGGCCGCTACCGGGGCCGGGCCGACGATGTGATCGGCGAGGCCCAAGGCCAGGTGGCCGGCAACGCCCTGCGCTGGAACTACACCCTGGCGCTGCCGGTGGACGGCAGCACCTACCACGTGCAGTTTGATGACTGGATGATCCTGATGAGCCCGCAGACCATGCTGAACCGGGCCACCATGAGCAAGTTCGGCGTGCGCCTGGGCGAGGTGCTGCTGTCGTTCCAGAAGGCGCAGCCATGAGCCGCAACCCGCGCATCACCGACTGGCAGGGGCGGCGCGTGTGGCTGGTGGGGGCCTCCAGCGGCATCGGGCTGGCCACGGCCAGCGCGCTGCACCAGCGGGGCGCCCAGGTGATCGTTTCGGCGCGCAATGCCGAGGCGCTGCAGGCCTTTGCCCGGCAGCACCCCGGCAGCCAGGGCCTGGCCCTGGACGTGACGCGGCGCGATCAGGTGCAGGCCGTGGCCGCCCAGGTGCTGGGCGAGGGGCCACTGGACCTGATGCTGTACTGCGCCGGCTACTACGAGCCCATGCGGGCCACGCAGATGTGCCTCAACAGCCTGCTGCAGCACCTGCAGATCAACTACGTGGGGGCCCTGCACGTGCTGGATGCCGTGCTGCCCGGCATGATCGAAGCGGCCCGCACCGGCCGGCCTGGGCACCTGAGCCTGGTCAGCAGCGTGGCGGGCTACCGCGGCTTGCCCAACAGCCTGGCCTATGGCCCGACCAAGGCCGCCCTGATCCACCTGGCCGAGACCCTGTACCTGGACCTGCAGGACCTGGGCCTGGGCGTGAGCGTGGTCAACCCGGGCTTCGTGGCCACCCCGCTGACGGCGCAGAACGACTTTGCCATGCCGGCCCTGATCAGCCCCGAGCAGGCGGCGCAGGCCATGCTGCAGGGCTGGCGCCAGGGCGATTTCGACATCCACTTCCCGAAGCGGTTCACGCGCGTGATGAAGCTGCTGCAGTGCCTGCCGTATCCTGTGTACTTTCCGCTGGTGCGCCGCTTCACCGGACTCTGACCATGACCGACAACTTGCCACCCGCCTCCAGCGGAATCGATGCAGCGGTGCAGCGCACGGTGCAGTTCTTCGAGCACCTGCGCCCGAGCGATCTGGCCGACCTGGGACAGCACTACGCCGCCCACGCGGTGTTCAAGGACCCCTTCAACGAGGTGCGCGGCCTGCCGGCCATCGAGGGCGTGTTCCGGCACATGTTCGTGTCGCTGCACGAGCCGCACTTCATCGTCACGCAGCGCGTGGTGCAGGGCCCCCACTGCTTTCTGACCTGGGACTTCGTGTTCCGATTCCAGCGCTTCTCGCCCACCCAGTGGCAGACGGTGCGCGGCGCCAGCCACCTGGTGTACGACGAGCAAGGGCTGATCACGCTGCACCGCGACTACTGGGACGCGGCCGAAGAGCTGTACGAGAAACTGCCCGTGGTGGGCAGCGTGATGCGCTGGCTGAAGGAGCGGGCCCGGCACTGAGGCCCCCCCCTGTGCGCTGGGGCACAGCGCCCAGAAAAAAACCGGCCAAGGCCGGTTTTTGCGTTGCAGGTGGGGCGCACCGGCCCGAGGGCTCAGGCCGGGCGGGTGTCGGCGAAGCTGGGGCGTTGCATCAGCTTGTCCATCAGGCGGGCCAGGTTGGGGTGCTCGGTGCGCCAGGGCACCTCGGGGAAGCGGAACTCGAGCCAGCCCAGGGCGCAGCCCACCGCGATGTCGGACAGGCTGAGGTGGATGCCGCTGCAGAACGGCTTGTCGCCCAGGCCCTGGCTCATGGCCTTGAGGCTTTCGGTGATCTTGCCCATCTGGCGGTCGATCCAGGCCTGGCACTGCTGCTCGGGCGGGCGGTGCGCCCACACGGTTTCCATGCGCGCCAGCAGGCCGGCGTCCATGAGGCCGTCGGCCAGGGCCTCCCAGGTCTTGACCTCGGCGCGCTCGCGGCCCTGGGCCGGGATGAGCTTGCCCACGGGCGACAGGGTGTCGAGGTACTCGACGATGACGCGCGAATCGAAGACGGCTTCGCCGCCCTCCATGACCAGACACGGCACCTTGCCCAGGGGGTTGGAGGTGCTGATCGTCGTGTCATCGGCCCAGACGTTCTCGATGACGAACTGGTAGTCGAGCTTTTTTTCGGCCATCACGATGCGCACTTTTCGCACATACGGGCTGGTGGTAGAACCGATCAATTTCATGTGTCTATGTCTCAGGGAATGGGACCAGGGATCCGTGCAGCGCATTCTATCGAGTCGCCCCTGTCCTGGCCCGGCAACCTACAATTCAGGTATGAGCTTCTCACCCATCTCCGCCCTTTCGCCGCTGGACGGTCGTTACGCCAGCAAACTCAGCCCCCTGCGCCCGCTCATGAGCGAGCTGGGATACATGCACCGCCGTGTGCAGGTGGAGGTGGCGTGGTTCATCGCGCTGTCCGACGCCGGCTTTGATGAATTCAAGCCCCTCACCCCGGGCGCCCGCACCTACCTGCTGGGCCTGGTGAAGAACTTCTCCGAGGCCGACGGCCTGGCCATCAAGGAGATCGAAAAGACCACCAACCACGACGTGAAGGCCGTGGAATACTGGATCAAGTCGAAGTTCGAGGCCCGCCCCGAACTGCAGGCCGCCAGCGAGTTCGTGCACTTTGCCTGCACCAGCGAAGACATCAACAACACCAGCCACGCGCTGCAGATCAAGGCCGCGCGCGACGTGGTGATCCTGCCGGCCCTGGACGGCATCATCACCAAGCTGCGCGACATGGCCCACGCCTACGCCGACGTGCCGCTGCTCAGCCGCACCCACGGCCAGACCGCCAGCCCCACCACGGTGGGCAAGGAAGTGGCCAACGTGCTGGTGCGCCTGGCCGCCGCCCGCGAGAAGATCGCCGCGGTGAAGCTGATGGGCAAGATGAATGGCGCCGTGGGCAACTACAACGCCCACCTCTCGGCCTGGCCCGACTTCGACTGGGAAGCCTTCAGCAAGAAGGTGATCGAGTCGCCCGAGCCGCTGGGCCTGGGCCTGACCTTCCAGCCCTACAGCATCCAGATCGAGCCGCACGATTACATGGCCGAGTTCTTCGACGCCGTGGCCCGCGCCAACACCATCCTGGTCGACTGGTCGCGCGATGTGTGGGGCTATGTGAGCCTGGGCTACTTCAAGCAGCGCCTGAAGGCCGGCGAGATCGGCTCGTCGACCATGCCGCACAAGGTCAACCCGATCGACTTCGAGAACGCCGAAGGCAACCTGGGCCTGGCCAATGCCGTGCTGCGCCACCTGAGCGAAAAGCTGCCGGTGAGCCGCTGGCAGCGTGACCTGACCGACAGCACCGTGCTGCGCAACATCGGTGTGGCCCTGGGCTACGCCGCGCTGGCCTACAACTCGCTGATGGTGGGCCTGAACAAGCTCGAACTCAACGAAGAAGCCCTGGCCGCCGACCTGGACGCCTCGTGGGAAGTGCTGGCCGAGCCCATCCAGACCGTGATGCGCCGCTTCGGTGTGCAAGGCGCCTACGAGAAGCTCAAGGAAGTGACCCGCGGCAAGACGGTGACGGCCGAGGCCCTGCATGGCCTGATCCGCTCGCTGGACATCCCGCAGGCAGAAAAAGACCGCCTGCTGGCCATGACGCCGGGCAGCTACGTGGGCAAGGCCGCCGAACTGGCGCGCCGGGCCTGAGGCCCACAGGCCTGAACCTGCTCAGGGCAGCGAGGCCTGGTAAGCCTGGGCGCGCTGCAGTGCCAGCGCCGCGTTGTCGACAGCCTGGCGCTCGCGCAGTCGGCGCTGGGCATAGCGCTCACTGAGCCGCGAGCCCGTGCGCACCCGGTTGGACTCATCCTCACGCGGGGCTTCACCGGCCAGGTACAGGGCCTGGGCCTGTTCCAGGTGCTGGCGGGCCAGCTCCACGGCCCGGGCCGCCTCGCTGCGGCGCTGCAGCTTCTGGTTGAGCTGCTGGTTGTAGCGGTCGATCTCGGCTTGCTCATGCTGGCGTCTGGCCTGGGCCTGGGCGGCCATCTCGGGCGTCACCTTGTCGACCTTCACGGGCTGCGCCCGGCCTGAGGCGATGTCTTCTTCGCTGACGCGGTCGGTGAACACGGTGTGGCCCTGGGCATCCTTGAGACGCCACACCGCAGCAGACTCAGCCCTGACCACCGTGAGGCCGCCACCGAGCAGCCCACAAACGAGCCACAGTGCAGAGCGCCGGGCCAAAACCGCGGCTGTGGTGAAATGCGAGGTTGGACCCATGGCAGTCAAAGCTCCATTCGGATGGACAGACCCACCGCAGGGTGCGTCTCCAGCTGCCAGCATAGCCGCATCCGGCCCTCGCGGCGCACGCCCCGGCATGGGTTTTCCGCCCTTCCCCTTTCAGAACAAGAACGCCTCATGGCTCTCAAATCCACCATCTTCAAAGCCGCGCTGTCGATTGCCGACATCGACCACAACTACTACGCGGACCATGCCCTGACCCTGGCGCGCCACCCCAGCGAGACCGACGAACGCATGATGATCCGCCTGGCCGCCCTGGCCCTGCAGGCGCACCAGTTGCAGGACGTGTGCAACGGCGACGGCACCCTGGCCTTTGGCGCCGGGCTGTCAGACCCGGACGACCCCGATGTGTCGCTGACCGACTTCACCGGGCACAAGCGGGTGTGGGTGGAAGTGGGCCAACCCGAGGAAAAACCCATGCTCAAGGCCTGCCAGAAATCGGATCAGGTGCTGGTGTACTGCTTTCACCACGCCGCCGAGGTGTGGTGGAAGACCATGGAGAACAAGGTCAGCCGCATGGACAAGCTGCAGGTGTGGCGCGTGCCCACCGAGGCCTCGCAGGCCCTGGCCAAGCTGGCGCAGCGCAGCATGCAGCTGCAGGCGACGGTGCAGGAAGGTGCGCTGATGATGAGCGACTCGAAAGACACCGTCGAGATCGAGTGCGTCCGCTGGAAATGAACTGTTGGCCCCCACGGTCGCGCACTTCGTGTCGCTCCCTGCCCCCCAAAGGGGGCCGCAGGCCGCCTTGGGGCGGCCCGGCGCCGGCCTGACCTCTTCGTTCTAGAGCACGCCTGATCAAGCAATCGCCCTGTTCACCATCAGGCGCGTGAGGTCGGGTCAGGCTGCTGTTTGGCGGCGGCGTTGCCGGTGGGCTTCCTGGGCGGCGGTCTGCATGGCCTGGGCTGCGGCGGCGGGGCCTTCGGCGGCGCGCTCCAGGTAGCGGTTGAAGCGCCAGGCGTGGCCCTCCTGGGTGATGCGGCGCCAGGTGTGGCGTTTTTCGGTGGCGCTCATGCCGGGCCAGTGCTGCACCTCGTCAAAGGTGCGGCCGCAGCCCTTGCAATGGCTGTCGCCCTGACTCGTGGAGCAGATCGCGATGCAGGGGGTGTCGGGCGTGGTGTCGTACCAGGCCTGCCAGGCCTGCCAGGCGGCCTCGGGCAGGCTGAACTCGTCGGCCTCGTCCTCATGGAAATACACCATCAAGGCATACACCTCGGCCAGCGCGCGCAGCTCGGGCGACAGGACCACGCCATCGGGCGAGGGCGTCCTGGCGCGCCAGTGGTTGATGGCGGCTTCGATGTCGGTGATGTGGATTCCGGCCATGGCAATTTCAAAACAGGGGGCGCGATCATAATCCGCCGCCGCAGGCAGCCTGGGCTGAAAGGGCCGCCACCGAGGCGCACAAAGGGTCATTGACTGCCCCCCAAAAACCTACGACTTGCAAGGCCTCTGCGACCAGTGGTTAAATCGCAGCACGAAGGGGAGTAGCTCCCTCGGTGTGAGTTGGCCTGTACCCCCGTGCAGCGGCCACACCAGATCAACAAGTCGTCAATACGAAGCCTAGGCTTCCGGCTTGTTGGGCATTTTCTGCATGACTCCATGCCGAGCAAGACCTTCGATTCGAACCTGGGACAGGTTTGGTCGAAGCGTGTCTGCCACCGCATCCGCCCGGGTGCGCGCCCAGCCCCACCATGACCGCCACCTTGCCCAGGGTTTGTTCTTGCACATCCTGGAGTGTTTTTCATGGAATTTCTTTCCGCACCGTGGTGGTCAGCCCTGCTGGCCATCGTTCTGATCGATCTGGTTCTGGCCGGCGACAACGCCATCGTGATCGCCCTGGCCGCGCGCCAGCTGCCGGCCCATCTGCAGAAAAAAGCCATTCTGTGGGGCACGGTGGGCGCCATCGGCGTGCGCTCGCTGATGACCGTGGGCGTGGTCTGGCTGCTGAAGGTGCCGGGCCTGATGCTGATCGGCGGGCTGGGCCTGCTGTGGATCGCCTACAAACTGCTGGCCGACGACGGCGACGGCCATGCCGACGGCCCGGCCGCCAGCACGTTCTGGGGCGCCATGAAGACGATTGTGGTGGCCGACGCCCTGATGGGCATCGACAACGTGCTGGGCGTGGCCGGGGCCGCGCACGGCGCTTTTGACCTGGTGATCCTGGGCCTGCTGATCAGCGTGCCCATCGTGGTGTTTGGCAGCTCGGTGGTGCTGAAGCTGGTGGAACGCTTCCCGCTGATCATCCATGCCGGTGCCGCCGTGCTGGCCTTCACCGCCGCCCGCATGATCGTGGGCGAGCCGCTGCTGGACGCCGTGTTCGACCCGCCTGAGCTGATGAACACGCTGGCCCGCTGGAGCACCTACGGGGTGGCCATTGTCGGCGTGCTGGGCGCGGGCTGGCGGCACCAGCGCCGCCAATCCAACCACCAGGTCGGCCGCGGCACCACGCAAATCAGCTCGGACACCTCGGCATGAACCAAGCCCTTGCCATGTCCGCGACCGCATCCAAGACCGCTTCTGTTCCCGCCAGCGGCCCCACACGGCCACCCTCGTCTCAAGGAGAAACCATGGACACCCTGATTGCCTACTTCGACGATGCCGACCACGCCTGCCATCAGCTGCTGCCCCTGCTCGCGCCGGCCACCGCCCCGGCGCAGCAGGCCACCCACTGGATCCTGGTGGCCTGCCCGCCGCGCATGACGCGCCGTGTGAGCAAATGGGTGAGCTACGCCAACCGCGAGAACTGGCGCGCCCGCTGGGCCGACAAGGTGACCGAACCCGTGGTGCAGGCCCTGGTGGCCCCCGGTGATCAACTGACCCGGCTGGTGGCCCATGGCTCGCTGACCGATCTGTCGGACAGCCTGCGCCGGCAGTTCCCCGGCGCACGGGTGCTGGATGCCCGGCGCCCCAAGCTGGGCCAGGACCTGCCCGCCGTGACCCACAACCAGCCCGAGCCCCATGCTGCGCGCTGGGCGGTGCCCGGGGCCGTGGCAGGCCTGGGCGCGGCCCTGGTGCTGGCCACCGAGTGATGCCAGGGCGCCGCAGCAAGCAACCTGCTGCTATGCTGCGCCCATGAAACTGCTGCTGAAATGGCTGCTGAGCGCGGCCTCACTGATGTTCGTGGCCTACCTGTACCCGGGCGTGCAGGTCACCAGCCTGAGCGCCGCCCTGGTGGCGGCACTGGTCATCGGGCTGTTCAACGCCGTGTTGCGCCCCATCCTGGTGGTGCTGACGCTGCCCGTGACGGTGGTGACGCTGGGGCTGTTCCTGTTCGTGATCAATGCCTTCCTGTTCTGGGCCGCCGCCGAACTGCTCAAAGGCTTTCAGGTGACCGGGTTTGGCGCGGCCCTGATCGGCTCGCTGATCTACTCGGCCCTGGGCATGGTGATCGACTCAGCGCTGCGCAGCCTGTTCCCGCAGCAGTGAGGCCACCTCGCGGGTGCGGGCGTCGATGATCGAGGCCTCCACATGGTCGGTGGCGGCACTGCCGCCGCGCCGCACCATGTCTTGTGCCGCCTTGAAGCGGTCCATGGCGCCGCTGTAGTCGAAGTGCGCCACCTGTGCCTCAGCCTCGGCCCGCAGGGCGCGCAAGGGCTTGCCAGCCGCCCCCCAGGCGCGTGACAACCACTGCCAGGCCGTGCCATCGTGGGGGTGTACCGTCACCCAGGTCTGCAGGGCTTCGGCCGTCGGCTCGGCCTGGTCCACCCCGCCCAGGGCCAGGCGCCCCTGGGTGCCCAGCAACAGCTCTGGACGCCGCACTTGCGCCCCCGTCGGCAAGGCAGCCGCCGTGGCGGGCTTGCCCGTGGCCAGATCGAGCTCGGCCACCAGCAGGCGCTGCAGGCGCAAGGCCTCGGGGCTGGACTGCACCAGCGGCTGCAGGCGGTTGACCGCATCACGGGCTTTTTGCCAGTCGCGCAGTTGCATGGAGGCCAACGCTGCACCGTACAAAGCCTGCGCCTGGCGCACGGGCGGCTGCTGGCGGAAGGCGGGCCCGTCGGGCTCGGTCTGGCGCTGGCGCTGCAGCTCGATGTTGTCGGCGCTGATGGCGCGGGCCCGGGCCATGATGAGGGCGTGCTCGAGCGTGGTCGGCACCGCCACCTTGCTGCCGGGGCGCAGCTCCTGGCGCGCCTGCATGTCGGCGATGCGCTCGGTGGTCAGCGGGTGGCTGCGCAGGTAGGGGTAGGCGCCGTTGTCGTTCAGGCGCGAGGCCTGCTGCAGCTTGTCGAACATGGTGACGAAGCCCTGGCCATCGAAGCCCGCCTGGGTCATGACGCCATAGCCCACCCGGTCGGCCTCGCGCTCCATGTCGCGCGAGAACTTGAGCTGGTTCTGCACCGTGAGCGCCTGCCCGCCCACCACCAGAGCGCTGGCCGCATCAGGGCTTTTGCTGGCGGCCAGCGCGGCGAGGATCAGCGCGGCGACCAGCAAAGGGGTCTGCTGGCTGTCCTTGCTCATCATGCGGGAGATGTGGCGCTGCGTGATGTGGCTGAGCTCATGCCCCAGCACCGAGGCCAGCTCGTCGCGGTTGGCCACGATGGCGATCAGCCCCAGGTACACCCCCATGTAGCCGCCCGGCAGGGCAAAGGCGTTGACCTGCCGATCCTTACCCAACAAGACCTGCCAGGCAAAGCGCTCGTCCTGGTCGGGCGTGAGCTCGCCCCGCTGGCGGGCCGCCTGCATCAACTGCTGCCAGATGCCCTCCACATACTCCTGCAGCACCGGGTCATCGAGGTAGTCCGGGTCGCGGTACAACTCACGTGCGATCTGGTCACCCAACCGGCGTTCGGCGCCCAGGGTCATGCCCTCGCCGTCGCCGAGGGCGGGGAGCTGGGCGCTGCTGAGCGTGGGCGCACCCAAGGCGGTGAGCAAGGCCAGGGTCAATGGGGCCAGCCAGCGGCGGCGGAATGCAGAACGGTTCACGATGGGCTTGGCGGCGGAGCGGCCGGTGGTCAGAACGAATCGATGGGCAGGTAGCCCAGGATATCGGCAGTTTGGGCGTCCAGCACGACGGTCCAGAAGGTTTTGCGGCCCACCATCGGCACGTAGGCCAGAGCGGTGATTGGGCGACCGGTCTCTTGCACGCGCTGGTCGATCAGGGCGGCACGATCAGGAAAGCGGGTGCGAAGTGCCGTCAAAGGGCGCGACTCCTTGAGCACTGACGAGCGGGCCTGATCGTAAGGAATCCACAAATCCGGCCGGAAGCTCAGCTGCAGCCCGTTCAAGGCAGCCAGGGTGGCATCCGCCTGTTCATTGGCGTTACGGAAGTCACGCAGGCCGATCGGCTTCGGCCCCGTCCAGGGCAGCCGACGAAAGACGGGCTCAGCCTTGTCAAGCAGGTCGTCAGGCACATCGATTGCGTGAACAACCCGGAAGCGGTTGTATTCAAAGGTCAGGTACACCGGTCGTGCCACCGACACTGTCCAAAGCCCATAAACCAACGCCGACAGTTGCAACACAGCCACGAGGCTGAAATCAATCGTCAATGCCCGCCGGGTCTTGGCCGGGTTGAACAGAATGAAGGTGACCAGTGGCCCCAGCACCACATCCACCCCCATGACCAGGAAAAACAACTCCCGACCACCCGATATCTCGCGGTAGGGGTAGGGGTACCAGACCCAGAACACCAAGGCGGCCGCGCCGGCCGCAAACAACAGGCTGATGCAGGCATGAATACCCAAGGCCTTGAGACGAGGTAACAGCTGACTCATGTCCGTATGATGCGCGAAGTACGTCAATCTGGCGTAAATGCCGTTTGTCCTCCTATTTTCAAGCATGACGACCCTCACCCACTTCGACGCCCATGGTCAGGCCCACATGGTCGATGTCAGCCAAAAAGCCAGTACGCACCGCATTGCGGTGGCAGGGGGGCGGATCCTGATGCAAGCCGAAACGCTGGCCCTGATCCAGGCGGGCAATGCCAAGAAGGGGGATGTGCTGGGCATCGCCCGCATCGCGGGCATCCAGGGCGCCAAGAAGACCAGCGACCTGATCCCCCTGTGCCATCCCTTGGCCCTGACGCGTGTGGCCGTCGAGTTTTCGGTCACCGAAGGCGGCACGCCGGGTATTGCATGCCAGGCCACTGTCGAGACGGTCGGGGCCACCGGTGTGGAAATGGAAGCGCTGACCGCAGTTCAAGTGGCTTTGCTGACCATCTATGACATGTGCAAGGCGGTGGACCGCGGGATGACCATCACCGATGTGCGGGTGCTGGAAAAGCATGGGGGCAAGTCGGGATCGTTTGTGGCCACCGCCTGAGCCCCTCATGATGCAAGAGCAACACCCTCCCGGGAAAGCGGATTGGCTTCCTTTGCGAGCCCTGTGGCAATCACAGCGCTTGCGTTTCGTTGTGATCGGCTTGGGGAATACGCTCGCAGGCTACCTGCTTTTTTGGGGCTTTTACAGCCTGTTAGTGCCAACACTGCCCTACACAGTGGTCGCCGTGATGACCCACGTTGCAGCAGTGACTGTGTCGTTTGTCTGCCAGCGCGTGCTGGTCTTCCGGTCCCAAAGCCGTTGGTGGCTGGAATACCTTCGCTTTCACCTGGCCCACCTGGGGCTGTTTTTGATGGCGCTGGGCTTTCTGACTCTGCTGGTCGAGAAAGTCGGCTGGCATCCTCTACTGGCGCAGGCGGTCGTGTCCGCGGCCATAGCAGCCAGTAGCTATGTCGTTCACACCGGCTTCACGTTCCGCCAACGCAGGCTCTGAGCCCCGATTCATGGCCCGCAAAAAGCGGGCGCCACGCCTGACCATGACCTCCATCAATTCGACCTCGCCCTTTGCACCCGACAGTCAAGCTGCGGCGCCAGACCGGAAATCAGCCTTGGCCATGATTTACCTGGCCTTGCCAGTTGCCCTTTTCATCGCAGGCTGGTTCCGCCCCCTGCCCGCGTTGGGACTCTTGGCAACCCTTGGCTGTGGACTTTTTCTAGCCCTGCGTCCAACGTGGAGGGCTTCTCCCATGGTCAGCGGCAGAACTTGGGCCTGGACGGCCGCCTTGGCGGTTGTTGCCGTGGGTTGGAGTTGCCTTGGCGGTGCGGGTCACCTGTTCTACGCCAATTCAGACTGGACGATCCGCGATGCGGTGCTTCGAGATCTGAGCAGTGGCGCCTGGCCACCCAGCTACGGCAACACAGACGGTTTCGACGTGATTCTGAGAGCACCGGTGGCCTACTACCTGCCCTCCGCGACCCTCGCTCAATGGCTGGGGATCGACTGGGCAGATCGCCTGCTGCTGGCCTGGACAGCGCTGGGCGTGGGCCTGTTCCTGAGTCTGGTGCCCCTGTCTTCCCAAGCCTTGCGCTGGACACTGGGTATCGCCTGCGTGGTGCTGTTCAGCGGCATGGACATCTTGGGAGGCTGGCTTTTTTACCGAAGCTGGCCGCCGCTGGGCACGCATATAGAGTGGTGGGCGGGCTTGTTCCAGTACTCATCCAACTCGACCCTGCTGTTCTGGGTCCCCAACCACGCACTGCCTGCTTGGCTGGCCATGGCCTTGTTCTTCCGCCATTGGCGGCATCCTGATTTTCTGCGGATGGCCCCCATGTTGATGGCGCTGCTGCCCCTCTGGTCACCCTTCGCGGCCCTGGGCATGAGTCCTTTCTATCTGCTGCTGCTGCCTGCAGCCTTCCGAGCACGGTGGCGTTTTTTCAACCCAGGCAACCTAGGTCCGGCCCTGCTGCTGCTGGCTATCGAAGGCCTCTACCTGACCCTGGACCTGGCCTCTGTCCCGTCAGGCAGCCAGGATGGCCTGGATCCGGATTTCCTGTTTCTTTATGGCGTGTTCTGCGCGCTGGAGTTTGGCCTCCTCGGTCTTGCCCTCTACCGGGATGGCAAGGGACCGCTGCTGCATGTCGCCCTGCTGACTCTGTGCGTGCTGCCATTCTTCAAAATGGGCGAAGGCAACGATCTGGTGATGCGCGGCAGCATTCCAGCGCTGATGCTGCTATGCCTGTTGCTTCTCCACATCTTGCAAAGTGCGCGGATCAGGCTCCAGGACTTGGCTGGCACGGGGGTGATACTCCTCATTGGATCAGTGACACCTGCACAAGAGATTTACCGTGCAGTCACACAACCTGCTTGGGCTTTTCATGAAGAGCAGACCTTGTTACAGGCAGCCAACGGCACGGCCCCCGCTCACTATGTCGCACGCCTGAATCAGCCCTTTCTGCTGTCGGTGATGAAAAAACCCAGCGCCGCCATGCCTTCTCGCGGCTCAGCTCAGTGATGATTCGCGATGCTCGCCCAGTCGGTCACTGGGCAGCCCTTTAGACCCGACCTGGGACTTCGTTGGGACGCATCATGGACGCTCACCTATCGAGCAATTGGCGCGTTTGCATCAGTCCATGCTGGCTCCTCCCCATCGCACCCCTGCGAGGAGGGGCTAGGTCCTCCTATGGACATGACTTGCGGTGATCACCACGGCGGCTCACCGCCATTCGCTCAGGCCCCCTTGAACAAGCTGATGCGACACATGCATTGCAAAGCTCAGGTCACTTGAACCGGATGCGCTTGGCCGGGCATTGATCATGCTTGGCAGCACCCCAGGTCCGGTAATGCGTTCAAAGGCCAGCCATTAGACCTAGGATGCTGCAGCTCACCCCGGGGTCACAGTGCAGATCGAGTCAGCAGCCAGAGGCTGTCTCTCTTCAATTTTCAAGTTGATGTTCCAAAGCCCACTAACCCTCACTTGAGGTAGACTTGAAGGACATTAAAAATACTCCAAAATAAAAATAAAGCACGAGCAAAAAAGACCTCAAAAAAACAGAATAAATCATTATTTAAATACCAAGAAAATCACACCACCGGAAATACTTAATTCAGCCGATAAATATGTCCTTTTTTGAAACCCTTCGCACCACCAAACTAAGACTGCTGCAGCTTCACCACGAAGCAAATTGCGGTCATTTAGGAGGCAACTTCTCATGCATTGAAGCCATGATGACATTGCACCACCGTGTGATGGGTTCAAACGATCGATTTATTTTGTCAAAAGGTCACTCGGCGGGGGCCTTGTACGCGACACTCTGGAGTCTTGGCCGTCTGTCTGACGAAGATCTGAAAACCTTCATCCGTGACAACTCCTTGCTGCCAGGTCATCCCAGTGGCTCCGGCATTCCTGGGCTGATGTTCTCCACGGGGTCTCTTGGGCATGGCCCCTCACTGGCAGCAGGCCTCGCACTCGCTCTACGACACAAAAAACTTGGCCATCGAGTTTTCTGTCTCTGTTCGGATGGAGAGTGGCAAGAGGGTAGCTGCTGGGAAGCCCTCAATTTTGCAATTCATCAACGCCTGGAAAATCTAACTATTTTAATTGATCAAAATGGATTACAGGGGTTCGGCCGAACACAAGACATCATCTCATGCGAAAATTTGCTTCCACGCATCACGGCATTTGGCGCGGATGCTCAAAAAGTCAACGGGCACGATCCAGCCGCTATTGAAAGAGCCATCAGATCACCGTCCATGGATATACCAAGGGTATTGATTCTAGAAACCGTGAAGGGACGAGGCCTTCATTTCGAAAACCAATTGGAATCGCACTACCTGCCTCTTTCAGAAGCCAACTACATTGAAGCACGCAAGGCCATTGAGCAGGAGCAATTCGAATGAGAAAATCCTTTGCAAACGCCGTTATCACTCAATGCAACCATGAAGATTTCTTTTTCCTCACTGGCGATCTTGGCTTTATGGCACTGGAAGAAGTCCAATCCGCATTCGGAAATAGATTTATCAACATGGGCGTTGCCGAACAAAATATGATCGGTGTAGCTGCAGGCCTTGCCAGGGAGTCGCTGCGAGTCATCACATATAGCATCGCACCATTTTGCTATGCACGCCCATTCGAACAAATTCGAAATGACCTTTGTTTGGGTCGCTTGCCAGTATGCCTGGTTGGCAATGGCGGAGGCTACGCCTATGGCCACATGGGCCCCACTCATCACGCACTAGAAGACTGCGCAGCCATGAGCGCTCTTGGCGTGCGAGTGCTGGTTCCGGCTTTTGATGATGACCTGCCCGCACTGCTGACAAAATTGGAAGTTCCAACTTATCTCCGTCTTGGTTATGACGAAAGGCCAGCCAAGGAATCCGTGCCTAATTATGCCCCCTGGCGCGAAGTCATGCCGGGAAATTGCGGTGCAATTGCAGCTCTTGGTCCCATCGCAGGTATTGCCTGGCAAGCTTTGGCGACCCTGGATATCGACGAAAGGCCCTCAGTTTGGGCCGTGTGCGAGTTACTAGATACAGAAATACCTGCGGCATTTTTTCAGCAGATAGACGGCAAACCCTTGTACATTCTTGAAGAACATGTCGCATCAGGAGGGCTAGGCATGAACTTGGCCTTTTACCTTGCTGAACGTGGAATAACACCACAGCGCTTTGTGCACCGACCTGCCCTCGGCTATCCAAACGGGCGGTTTGGGTCTCAGGCTTTTCACCGTGCCCAATGTGGCCTGGACGCTAAATCGATCCGCACGATGGTCGCAGGTTGACACCATGAATTTAGAAAACAAACTGCGAAGTGTCACCGGCCCGGTATTGGTATTGGGTGCAAGTGGGTTCATAGGCGCTAATTTGCTACGCCAATTGCTGGCCGTGCGCAGCGATGTTGTCGGCACCGTTTTCTCCGGAGACACATGGCGTCTTGACGGCATTCCGTCAAGCCAAATATCCTTTCTGAATCTGCAGGACCCTGTGAGTGTCAGATCCGTGCTTCATCGGGTTGCACCACGCACAATATTTGACTGCTCATCTTTTGGTGCATACTCCTTCGAGCAGGACTTCGAGCGAGTCCATGCGACCAACTACACCAGCTTCATACGCTTGATGGAAGTGGTTGCAGAAATGAATCTGGCCGCCTTCGTTCATGCAGGCAGCTCATCAGAATATGGCCTGAACTCCGCAGCCCCCACTGAAGACGCCCCCCTTCTACCCAACAGCCATTACGCCATCAGCAAAGTCGCCGCCGCTGCCACGATCTCGTATTTTGGCAAGGTTCGGGGTGTTCCGGTGACCAACCTGCGGCTCTATTCGGTGTATGGTCCATTCGAGGACAGCTCCCGATTGATCCCGACCTTGTGCGAGGCGAGCCTGCGGGGAGAACTCCCGGCTCTCGCAGGTCCCAAAGTCAGCCGCGATTTCGTCTACGTTGACGACGTTGTGGAAGCCTTTGCGGACACAGCCCTGATGATGGGACAACAACTCGCTGGGGAATCCATCAACATTGGCTGCGGCAGTCCAGTGACCCTCTTGGCACTTGCTGATCTGGCCAAGTCGTCGTTTGGACTCGATGTTGAAGTTCAATTCAACCCCGCTACAGGGCGAGCATGGGATACAGACATCTGGTATGCAAATACCGAAAAGGCAAAGCACCTTCTCGGCTGGTCTGCTAAAACCAAGCTCGACGATGGTTTGAAGCAAACTCGCGAGTGGTGGCGCTCTTATCTCGCCACCTCAGAATTTAATCGATTGAGCAAGCGTACCCAGCCGCACAAGGATAAAAACTCCATCTCTGCCGTGATCGCCTGTTATCGGGATGGCCAGGCTATCCCGATCATGCACGAAAGACTATGCACTGTATTCCAGCGGTTGGGATTGGATTATGAGATCATTTTCGTCAATGACAATTCACCTGATGATTCTGCGGAAGTGATTCGTGAAATCAGCGCTCGCGACCCGCACGTGATCGGTATCACTCACTCGCGCAACTTTGGTTCCCAGGCTGCATTTCGCAGCGGCATGGAGATCTCCAGCAAAGAGGCTGTGGTGCTCATGGACGGTGATCTGCAGGATCCACCGGAACTGATCGAAGCCTTCGTGGAGCGTTGGCGCGCTGGTGCCGACGTGGTCTATGGTCGCCGAATCAAGCGCGACATGCCCGTACTGCTTGAAGCCTGCTATCGGGCTTTTTATCGGATTTTCTCCATGATGAGTGAAGTGCCGGTTCCCAAAGATGCCGGTGACTTTTCTTTGATGGATCGAAACGTTGTGTATTGGTTACTGCAATGCCAGGAGCGTGATTCATTTTTACGCGGTTTACGAGCCTATGTAGGATTCCGCCAAGAGGGTGTTGACTATGTCAGGCCAGAACGCATGTTTGGTGTCAGTACCAACAACTGGATAAAAAATATCGGCTGGGCAAAAAAAGGTATCTTTTCATTCTCCCGCATGCCGCTCCACCTGCTGACTGCAGCTGGAGGCGTCACCAGCTTGGCCACCATAATCTTGGCAACCTACAGTATTGGCGTTCGAATATTCGATGCCAATTCAGTGCCCAAAGGGGTTACCTTTTTATCTTTACTGATTATGTTTTTCGGCTCCTTTACGCTGCTTGGGATCGGCCTTTTAGGAGAGTACATAGGCAAGATTTTCGAGGAAACCAAGGCCCGCCCGGCTTTTATCAGACGCAGCCTGATTGCGCGCGGTGAGATACGCCCATCAAATCCACAGGGGCAGCGATGAACACAGAGCGTACATGCCCGGTCTGCCACAACCGAGAATATTCCCCATTTGCTGACGAGAAAATCGATCCCAAGAAAGTAGGGAGTCTCACCTACGCATCGCGCAAACCCCCGGAATTCATGTGTCTGCGCCTTGTTCGCTGCTCCTCATGCGATCTGGTTTATGCGCCGTCCCCCCCCACAGCGAGCTTCCTGCAAGCCGCTTATTCCAGTGCAGATTTCGATTCAACCCCCGAAGCCAATGCAGCAGCAGCCACTTACGCACATGTTCTTGGTCCCCACCTAAAAAAACTGGAAAGCCGTCAAGCGGCAGTCGATGTGGGGGCCGGCAGCGGGGCACTTCTTCCGTGGTTGCAAAAGCAAGGCTTCAAACAGGTTATTGGAATCGAACCGTCAAGAGCAGCAATCGATGCCGCTCCGCCGGGCGTTCGATCATTGCTGAGAGAAGGTATGTTCTCTACCTCCATGCTGGAGGGCGAAACACCTTCATTGATCTGCTCTTTTATGACACTGGAGCATTTACCGGACCCTGGTGAGTTTGTTACTACCGCCCATTCACTTCTAGAAAGAGATGGGGCGATAGCTGTCGTCGTTCATAACTGGCGTGCCCCCCTCAATCGGTTGCTGGGCCTGCGTTCTCCGATTATAGATGTTGAGCACCTTCAGCTGTTCAGCCCTCAATCTTTGCGAGAATTGCTGGAACGAGCTGGATTCGAGGAGGTCGCCTTGCGCGCAATTCGAAACACCTACCCATTGCGTTACTGGCTTCGACTGACGCCGTTGCCCAAAACCCTGAAAATCCCGCTTCTTGGTTTATTAGAACGGCTGGGACTTGCCGACCGCTATTTGTCTTTCAATGTCGGTAACATGCTCGCTGTTGGCATAAAAAGCAAATAGAACACGGACCTGTGAGGCAACAATCATTCGACCCCGCCAGTCCGAGCACCGGTGACGGAGACCAGATGCCGACAGCCATCCCCAGGCGAAACGATCAGGCACGCCATCACCGACGGCAGTAACACCGTCACCCCGCGTCTGGCGATGAGAGAGGGCCCTCGCTGCCGGCAGAATGGCACCGATCGCAACGCACGTGTCGTGCAGCGATGGTCATGTAACATCCTTCGATAAACAATCATGGGCCCTGCTTCTCAAGCGATCGGCCTCTTCCACCAGTTTCTGCATGTCACATCTACAGCATCGGCGGTGGAGCACCATCACCACTGCTTTCTCTCGCATGCTGGAGCGCATCGGAGCGTATCCGGGTGCGCTGCTGTCACTGCTCCTATCGCTGAGCCTTGTTCAGGGCATGCTGGGACTCTGGGCCGTGTTCGGCATGGCCACGGAGCGGATTCCACCGACACATGCGCTCACGCTGCTTGGCGCCGCGCTCTACCAACCTGACCATGACTTTCCCATCTATGTACTGGGCATCATTGCCTGTGTCGTGATGGACGCACTGCTGAGTCTGATGCTCGCCAAGACCCAGAACGCTGGTGGCGCCCCCTTCAATCCGAGAGTAGCGCTGCTCGGATGCGAGATCGTCGTCTTGCTTCCGGTGCTATTGCCCAACAGCAGCTTCGCCCACCTGCTGGCGTGTGTGATTGGATTGGCGTGGCTGGCATGGCAATTGAGATCCCTGCGACATGGGTGCTCCTGGCTTCCAACCGTGTCCGAACCATCGACAGCACCGGCAGGGCAAAACACAGGCCTGGCACGCTCACTGAGCGTGCCGCTGGCGATCGTGGCATTGTTCGTATTCGTGCCCTGGCCCGAAGCGCTGGTGTGGCAAAGCTTCGCCGGAGACCGTTTCCACCATTTCGATTTCTATGCGATGGCTCCCGCACTGGCCTATGCACACGGCCTGCGACTGGCCAGCGACTTCTATTCGCAGTACGGCGTCGGCTGGCCAATGGTTTTGCACTGGCTGGGCGCCACCTCCAGTGTGACCAGCTACACAACATTCGTGCGGCTGGAAGTTCTGGTAGGTTGCGCCTACTTTCTGACGCTGTTCATTTTTCTGCACGCTTGGCTGCGTCGCAGCGGTCACGCCACAGTAGGTCTGCTGGTCGTGCTGTTGCTGGCTCTTTTCACCAACACTGGCGGCTACCCGAAGTGGCTCTGGCCCTCCTCAACGGTGATGCGCTACGCTTTCGACGTCGCTCTCTTCACGGTGCTGATGGCTCATGCTCGGTCGGGTGCAGCGCGGCTCGGCCCGCTTGCGGGAGCCCTGCTGGGCCTGCAGTTGCTTTTTGCGCTCGACGTCGGCCTGTACCTGCTGCTTGCCTTCTTGCTCTACCTGGCCTGTGCGCTGCGTAGCAACGCATCAGCCCATTCCAACCGAGCCGTGCTGCAGTTCGCCTGTGGTGCAGGGCTTGGGCTGGTCCTCGTGGCAGGTGCCGGCTTCACACTGGCCAATCAGGGCGACATCCCGGGCCGCATTTTCTGGACTGGGCTGACGAAATCCATCTTCGCGTACAGCGGCGGCATCGCAAACATGCCGATCGCGCAGACGCTTGCCTATGCGACAGGTGCATCTCTGCTTCTCCTGGCGATGCTGACGCTTTACGTGCGTTGCCTTGGCAATGCCCTCTCGGGCTTTTTAACGCGCCGGATGTCAACCGACATGCCGCTGCGTGCGGCCATTGCCGCCTACGGGCTAGGCACGCTGATGTTGTTCATAGGTCGATCTCACGAGCAGAACCTCATGCATGTATGCATTCCGTTTTGCTTACTGGCGACACAATCTCTGGTATCAATAAGCCAAAGGTGGGCTGCGAGCCCGCTTTGGCTTGGCCTCAGGCGGCATGAGCTGATGTCGCTGGCACTGGTGGCGGCCATTTGGATGCAGGGCCACAGTGTGCACTATCCAAACTTGGCAAATGCCCTCTTCGGGCACGACATGTTCACGCATGCCCCCCTCACCACCAGCGATGCGCTTCCGACGCGAGCCCCCAAACTTGCGGCCGAATTTGGAGCTGCGAGTGACGCCATCAGAAGCGCCAGTGGCGGGGGACAGCATTCAGTTGCAGTCATCGGCTACAACGACACGGCCTACCTCATGCAAGCCGGCGTTGCCCCCTATTTCAGCTATTCGCCGGTACTTGCCAGTCTCCTGTTCCAGGAACAAATCACAGAGATTACCCAACGCATCGAAAACGCACCCCCTGAGTGGATTTTCATTGCGGCTGAACAGGAGCCAACGCTGTACAGAGAATCCACCGCAGACTCGGTTCGACGGATACTGGCCAGCATGGAGCGCGACTACGTGCAGCAAGGATCAGCCGGTCACTTCCAGGTCTTCCGCCGGGCGGCAACAACGGTCAAATCGAACTGACAGGCTTTCGCTGCTCGATCTCTACCACGGGTGGTCTCCAAACTTCGACATAGCCATCGCAAGTGCCAGATCCGTCCAACACAGACCTTTCAGGCCTTCACGCCAACAGCGCCACCAATCGCGCACGGTCCGCTTGTTGATCGAGAGCGCGTGATGACCTGTGCCCAACAAAGTGGGCAACGGGACACATCATGTGTGGTCAATGCCAAAAACGTTCGCCCCAGCACGAACCGCAGGCCGCACTCAAGAGGGCTGATTGGAGCTCTCTCGGGCCTCCTCGTGGTATTCGTCATCAACATTGATGTCCCAAATGCTCTGCTTGTCATGCCGCCCCTCAAGGATCAACTCCACAGCCCTCTTGGCCGTGAGCATGGAATGGTCTTGGTTGTTGTAACGGTGCATGCCATTGCGGCCGACCAAGAACAGATTCTCAATAGCATCCAGTTCGGCGCGTAAGTCATCGAATTGGGCATAAGCAGATCCAAAATAACCTGGGTATGCCTTTGGAACACGAATCACCACAGCATCCAAGGCCGCAGGCACCGCCGTCAAGCCGATCTGGTGCATCTCGGACTGGGCTAGTCTCTTGAGATCTTCGTCGCTCATCTGCCAGAGGGGATCGCTCTCTTTACAGAAAAACTCCAACCCCATCCAGACCGTTTCAGGTCGAGCAACCATGTAGGGACTCCAGTTGTTGAAAACTTGCACTCGGCCTACCTGAACCCCCGGCTCCTGAATGTAGATCCAATTGTCTTTTAACGGCACGGTCAGACTCGGCGCGTCATACAGCAAGCCCACTGTGATGAAGTCACGATATTGAAGATTCCGCGCCACCTGGGCAGCCTGTGGCGCCCAATCGGTGGGCAGGGATTCAACCAGTTCCTTGATAGGCATGGTGGAAATCACATTGGCACAGGGCAGCATCAGCGTTTGACCTTCGGTGCTTGTGGCCTTGACGACAGACACGCGGCCATTTCGTAAAACCAGTTGGTTGGCTCGGTAGCCCATGTACAGATGTCCACCCGCCGCCACAAACTCTCGTGCCACAGCCTCCCACATCTGACCGGGACCAAGCTTGGGGTAGATGAACTTTTCAATCAAAGAGGTCTGTGCCACCTGACCCTGCCCCAAACCCAACAGGTCTCGCAAAGCATGCCAAACAGCCGACCAGATCGACAGGCTCTTGATGCGTTGCGCCCCCCACTCAGCGCTGATTTCATGGCAAGGCACGCCCCAGACCTTTTCGGTGTATTCCTTGAAGAACTGGCGGTACAGCCGATGTCCGAAACGGTTGATGAGAAAGTCCTCGAGGGATTTTTCGTTTCGGATCGGCCGAAGCTTAGCCCAAGCGTAGCTGACGCCAAAGCTCACTGTTTTTTGCACACCCAGTTTGCGCAAAGATGCCAGATTGAGCTTCAATGGGTAATCAAAGAACTGCTTGTTGTAGTAGATGCGTGACAGTCGATCACGCAGCAGCATCACATCACCGTCTTCACCATCAGGCTCAGCGGACGTCAGGTCTGGCAACTCCTGACGCGACATGCCTCGATACTGCAAGTGCCCCATATCGGCCCCCGGCGCCACAGACACTGGCAAAACCTGGGCCCACCATTTCATCACCCAATCGGATTTGGAGAAAAATCGATGGCCGCCGATATCAATGCGGTTGCCTTTGTAATTAACCGTTCTGGAAATGCCACCTACCTGCTGGTCAGCTTCCAACACAGTGACATTCATACAGCCTGCCCGTTGTAGCTCACGTGCTGCTGTGAGGCCTGCGGGGCCGGCACCGATAATCACTACGGGGTCATTCTTGTTCATGATTGGCTCGATTCAGCACCTGGCGCCTCACTTGAAGAGAAGCACTTTTCGGCTTAGGAAATTAGTCATAAATGTGATGATGGCAGCCACCAGCTTGGAAAGCTCGGCAGACCACCACAACCATTCAATGCAGATATACAACACCGCCTGAGTCACTCCCAGGCCCAGCACACCCAGGCCAACAAAAATGAGCCACTCAGCCATCGGAGTCCGGCGCAATTTCCGCACCCGAAAGACATACCGGATGCTGAGTCCGTAGGCCACGCACACACCGGTGACAAAGCCAAGGCAAGCGGCAACCGGCCAGGGCACGTCGGCAATCCTCAAGGAGGCAGAGAACACCAGCATGTCAGCCAGCAACGCCAAGGCTGAGATCAGCAAATAACGGAACGGCTCCCAGTCGAGACAGGTGCGAAAAAAACTCATGGCGAGATCACACCCAGGACGAGCCCATCGCATGCGCCGCTCTCAAAGCGGGCAGCTTCAAGGCTTCGGCTGACCGGTTTCGGCAATCAGGTCGGCACATCGGTAAATATAGTAATTAATAGACTTACCTAGAATATCGCGCCCTTTGAGATGCCACTCGCCAGCATGTTTCTCATCGGATTTGAAATCCAAAACCACATAGTCGAGGTCTGACTTGGCAACCCGACAGAGCTTGCTGATAGCAACCCCGTGGATATTGCACACCTCGTCGCCCGCCTCGTTGCTGATCTTTTTCTGGCTCTTGCAATATTCCAGATCACTATTGAGTGCATCCAGATCAGCATTGCGTTTCATGATCTCACGTGCTGTCTCACGGTTAAACAGAATACCGGCAGTCTGCTGGCCGCTGTAATAACTTGGCCGACGCAGCACCAACCATGGAGCCAACAACTCATTGGACCAGAAAACCTGGGCGTGTGGCTCTAACTTCAGCCCAAACTCACTGGCATCACCTTGCGTTCTTTCGAGCTCAAGCGTCCACTCACTGCGCCTATCCCAAATGGATATCGAGAAAATAAGAGCTGCAGATGCCAGCACCAATCCTACCCAGCGCCATCGAGGCCAACGGTAGAACAAATAAACCAAGCCGCAAGTCACCAAGCCACCAATCGCTGGATTGGACAGAAGCATGTAATGAACCGTCAGGGGCGCCCCAAAATGCCATGAAGCGTGGTAGCGCTCATTGGCCTGCTGCAAAAACTTAAGTATGGCAATAATTAATGCCAGGGGCATGCTATAGAGCAAGGCACGAACGAAACCAGAACCAATCTTGTCCTGAATGCGAGGCCAAAACCAATACAAAGGAATCAGCACGAAAACAATTTTCCCCATATCCGGGGAAATACGGTTCTGCGTTCCTAAAGCAACAATCGTGAGCAGTGACAGAAATTCAACACTCTTGGGACCCGTTTTCTGCCATTGAATGCAAAGCAGTGCAGGAATGCTGGCCATTGCCAACCAGTGCAGCAGCCAATCAACACGCCACAACTGCAAGCCACCGATGAATACAAACTGCCAAACTTCATAACAGACATAGCTGATAGCAAAGCCCAGTATGGTGGTCAGCAAAGCAGCACGCGCCAGACTCTTCAGCGGCTCTTGGCCCTCCTTGATCCACTGCGACACCAGAAAGGCGTCTGTCAGGATGAAAATCCAATCCACCAGCGACCAACTGCTCAGGAAGGTGAGCTTGTTTGGCCCCTGAATCCATTCAAACCACTGCGAATCGTACCGCGCAGTCAGAAAAGCCAGTTTAGAGACCCCCGCATAGGAAGCCAGCACGGCCAGCAGCGGAATCCATAAAAGATGCAGCCAGGCCCGGCGTTGCTGCACCAGATGCAGCCAAATCAACATTATCCCTCCAAGAGCCTGCAACGGATGGATGAGGGTGGCCAGCAAAACGAGTCCGAAAGCCCAAATAAAACGGTTATTGAGATAGGCGAGTATAAACAACAGGACCAACGGCTCGGCGAGCGTGCGTCCCGTCAGAAAAGACTCCGCATAAGACATGATCCACAGGCCCGCGTAGACGGCTGGGAAAATGAGCAACGAAAGCACGGCCCAATAACCCAAGCGTGGCCCAAAAAGTCGTCGTGCCAGAAGGGTAGAGGCGCCTAGAAACGTCAGCAGGGCAAAAGCGGTCAGACCGAGAAAAACCACGGCAGGCTGCCAGCGAGAACAAAGCCAAGCTAACAAAGAAGGCAAGACGGTGAAGTCAGCTTGACTGCCATAGGCAAAGAAAATATCTCTCTTAAAAACACCAGGGTCCATCGCCATCAAGGCCTGCCCCAAGTACAGAGGACTGTCATGGCGAATTCCGTAGTATGGGTGCAGGTAGTACAGCACGCAGACAGCAAAAACCAGGCCGGTCAGTGCAGATATATTCTTTTTCAGCCAGTCCACCATGAACCCTCGTCAGAAACACACCATGATCTAGGCTCAGAAATCTGCGAACCAAGACCCCCAATAACCGACCTTGAAAATCAAAAAAGGCAGCCAAGCTGCCTTTTCCAAGCGGGGTGAAACCCGATCAACCGCGGCAAGAGCCAGGCAGGTACTTCAGACCAATACCGTTGGAGCCACTGGGGCCACACTTCCAGACCGCCACAGGATTGCCAGCATTGCCTGCAGACATGGCAGCCGAACCAGCGGTGTCAGAGTATGGGGTCAACGTGATCGATTTGCCATCGATGTAGGTCGAGTCATTGAAGCCTTGAGCCGTGGCAATGATGGCACCCGCAGCGGTGGTTTCAACCTTTGCGACATACTTGGTTGTAGCGGCAGTGGATTCGCAGCCCCAGCTGTTGGAGCCGGTGGGCAAGCTGGCGCTGGAAGTGGCCGACTGATAGACCTCAGTGATGGTGGTACGGCAAGCCGAAGCCGCCAAAATCACTTCAGCCATCTTGGCCTTCTTGGTGTAGTCCTGATAAGCCGGCAGAGCCACGGCAGCCAAGATGCCGATGATCGCAACCACGATCATCAATTCGATCAGGGTGAAACCCTGTTGGACGGTACGCTTCATGTGAAAACTCCTGAAATGAAGGGGAAGAGCGGTCGAGTTCAGCAGATTCCGTGCCATGCAGTTCCTACGAATTTGTGCGTAGGAAGTCACCTCTGTCGCCCCGGCATGAGCAAAGGTGTCATATGTGTATTTTTGTTGCGGCACAACGGACAATTTTGTCAGAACAAAAATGTCACGGGCTACTGCTTCAGATTTCGAACTCGTCGCCCGAGGCCAGCCACTGCAGGGTCAAAGGCCAGCCCACGGGGTGCTCGGCCTGCTGCTCCAACGCCTGAAGCTGGGCCGCGATGTCGGCGGTTTCGGAGGGCTTGGTGTGGGTGATGTGGATCGGGAAGGCGGGCTGGGTGCCCAGGTGACGCAGTTGTTCGATCAGGCTGGTGGGTGACAGATGGCGGCTGCGCACGGCCAACTCATGCTCGGCTTCGCCGAAGGCGGTCTCGATCACCAGGGCCTTGACCGGCAATTGGCGGATGCGCTCCCAGAAGGCGGGATGACCGCAGGTGTCGCCACTGAACACCCAGGCGCCTTGGCCGCCCTCCACGGAGAATCCGACGGCAGGTACGGCGTGATCGGCGGGAAGCACCTCGATCTGGCATGGGCCGCAACTCACCACATCACCGCACGCAAAAGGATGCAGGGTCACAAAGGGGCGCGCCGGGTTCGGGAGGCGGGTGAAATCGGGCCAGATGATGTCGTTGAACACGTGCTGGCGCAGGGCATCCAGCGTTTGCGGCAGGGCGCGCACCCGCAAAGGGCTCTGGCGCCATTTGGCCACGGCATCCAGCATCAGGGGCAGGGCAGCGATGTGGTCGAGGTGCGCATGGGTCAGGAACACATCGTCGATGCGGGCCATCTCCTCCAGGGTGAGCTGGCCCACACCGGTTCCCGCGTCGATGAGCACCGAGTCACCGACGAGAAACGAGGTGGTGTGGCAGCCTCTGGCGATGGCACCCGAGCAGCCCAGAACCCTGATTTTCATGAACACATCCCTATTTGATGTCGAAGACCGTCACGCCATCCCAGTCGTCAGGAGGGGGGGCCTGCTGGTACTGCACAAGGCGCTCGCCATATATCTGACACAAAGCGACCAACGACTTCATTTTCCGCAACTCTTCCAACATCTGGCTACAGGCAGACCATTTTTTTGCACGGTACTCCGCCAAAAATTGCGCCCACTGGGCCAACTCTTCGCCCAGGCTGCGTGCGGACGCCTCATCGGCCGGCACAGGATGGGGCGTGTGGATCTGGACGGGCTCTCCCTTGCCTTTGACACGCACACAGTCCAGCGCCTGCCACAGGGCAGCGTTGGCGGCTTGCCGACGGGTGCTTTCCCCGGCGATCACAGACACGCCATAGAGCCGTGACAGGCCTTCCAGGCGCGAAGCCAGGTTGACCGCATCACCAATCACGGTGTAGCTGCGGCGCAGGTCCGACCCCATGTCGCCTACCCGCATGAGGCCGGTGTTGAGGCCGATGCCAATGCTCACGCAAGGCAGGCCCTGGGCCTGCCGCTCCTGGTTGAAGCGCGCCACCTCGGCCACCATGTCCTGGGCCGCCTGCACGGCCAAGGCGGCATGGTTGGGCAGCGCCACCGGCGCCCCCCAGAACGCCATGACGCAATCGCCGATGTATTTGTCGATGGTGCCCTGATGGCGTCGGATGCAGACGGTGAGGCGGCTGAACAGCTGGTTGAGCAAGGCCTGCACGGCTTCGGGCTCCAGCCCTTCCGACAGTTGGGTGAAGCCCCGCATGTCGCAGAACATGACGGTGAGCTCCCGACTGGCCGCACGCATGGTGTATTGATCGGGTGCCTGCAACATCTGATCGACCAGCTCCGGGGGCACGTAGGTGCCGAAGACGTTGGCCAGACGGCGCTTGGCGCGGCTTTCCACCAGGTAGCCGTAGCTCATGTTGACGCCAAAGGCCAGCAGGACCATCAACAGCGCGCTGGCCAGGGGCAGCACCAGACCATGCGCGCTGTACAGCGCGAAATTGAGGCCGCTGACCAGCAGCAGGCTCGCCAGGCTGACCCACATGGCCGCAACCGCACTGAGCCCGGGCAGCAGCCAGGCCAGTGCCAGGCCCATGGTGACGAGCACCAGCACCTCGTAGCCGGCAGCGTAATCGGGGCGCACCAGCAGATGGCGGTCCAGCAGACCGCTGATCAGGTTGGCGTGGGACTCCACCCCGGGGTAGATCTGCCCCACCGGCGTGGCCCGCAAGTCCAGCAAGCCGGGCGAGGTGGAGCCCACCAACACGATGCGACCCTGCAGGTCCTCACGCGGGGCCTTGGCTTCCAGCACATCGATCGCCGAGACATAGCGGTAGGAGCCGCCAGCGGGCCCACCTCGCCCGCGGAAAGGCACCAGCGCCGTGCCCGAGGGGTCCAGCGGCACCCGCTCCGTGCCCGCAGCGCCCTGCAATTGCAGCGCCTCCAGCACCGCGCTCGGTGCATCGCGCCCCGGGGCCTGCGCCCACACCGGCCCGCTCACCTGCAGATCGTGCGCCACGCGGTAAAGTGCCAAAGCCAGGGACTCGTAGTACTGCCCGTCGTGTCGCGAGAGCAGAGGCAGGGATCGGACCACCCCATCCTCGTCGGTGACCGAGTTGAAAAAACCGGCTCGCGGTGCCGCCCTTGCCAACTCGGGCAGGCTGGCACCATAGCCATCCCAATCCAGCACCTGCAGGCCCTGGGGCGGCACCTGAGCCGCAGTCAGAACAGGTGCCGGCAACTCCCCTTTGCGCCGACCATCGCGGTCGCTCGAAAAGTAGTAGCCCAGCACCACCGGTCGCCCCTGCAGGGCCTGGGCGAAGCGGCGGTCAAAATTCAGGCTCGGGGTGAGATGCTCCAGTTGCTGGCGGAAGGCCTGGTTGTCCTGCAGCGGACCATTGGCCAGCGCCTGAAGAGAGGCCAGTCCGGAGCTGGTGTCAGACTCCGAGAACAGCACGTCAAACCCCAGCGCTGCGACGCCGTAGTGCTGAAACAGACGGTCGGCCAGCAGGGCCAATTGATCGCGCCCCCAAGGCCAGTGCCCCAATTGCGCCAGGCTTTTCTCATCGATGTCGACGATGGCCACCCGCGGATCCAGACTGGCTGGCATGGTCAGACGCAGGCGGACGTCGTAGATCTGATCGTCCAACCGGCTCACAAAGCTCAGCGGAAGCACCCCGAAAACATGGGCCAGCAGCACGCCAGCCGGCAGCAGGGTGGCGCCACGGCGCCAGAAATGGCGAAGAAGCAGGCGGCTCAGCGTTGCCGCCATGGCAGGCCAGACCATGCGGGCCGCCCTGAAAACGCTCAAACCTGGAAGAACTGCATCTGGGTGCCTGCCAGCTCCAGCACGTCGCCACTTTTCAGGGTGACGGGCTCGCCGCTGACAGGGTTCCCATTGAGGGTCGGGAACGTGCCACCTTCCACATGGGCCAACACAAAGCCATGCGGACGGCGGGTGATGGCCGCCACCGCCACACCGGGTTTGCCGATGGTGGTGACCACCTTGGTCAGGCTGACCTCACGGCCCGCAGCCGACCCCGAGAGCACCTTGATCGAGCCTGCCAAGGCTTCGCCCGAGTTCAAGGGGGTCGACTGGTAGCTGCCCATGGCAGCGGGCACCGTGGAGAGCGAGTCGGACAGCGAGACCGGCGGCTTCACCACCATGGTCTTGTCGTATTCGCTGGATTCCAGCTCGGCAATGAAGCGGATCTTGTACTTGCCGACCTCGATGGTGTCGCCACTCTGCAGCTGCTGCTTCTTGACCGCCTTGCCGTTGACGTAAGTGCCGTTGGTGCTGTTGAGGTCTTCGAGCGTGACCACCTGGCCCGCCATCTGCAGCACGGCATGCTCACCGCTGACCGCCAGATTGTCGATGACGATGTCGTTGTAAGGCCTGCGGCCCAGGGTGGTGCGCTCCTTGGTCAGCTGCACTTCCTTGATGACGACCCCATCGATCGATACGATCATCTTGGGCATGTTCGGTACTCCTGAAAACCTGGCTTGTTATGGATCGGTGGTGTTCGCAAAAACGGCGAATCGACGAATCGGCAGAGCTAGCCGCCCCAAAGGCGTGACAGAAGCCTTTTCTTGGACGACATTTCCCCCGCTCGGACCAGCAATACGCTGATATTATCGCGCCCCCCATGGTGATTGGCGATCTTGATCATGCGCGTTGCTTTCTGGGGCAACGCCTCGTGGGCGCCCAGCAACTCGGCGATTTCAGGGGCGCCGATCATGTCCGACAAGCCATCCGAGCACAGCAGGTAGATATCGCCGTTCTCGACCCGGCATTCACTCACCTCCAAAATGGCCGCATCCTCCACCCCCATGGCTCGGGTGACCAGATTGCGGTTGATGGAGACTGCGGCCTGCTCGGGCGTGATCAGGCCGGCATCGACCTGCTCCTGCAGCAGCGAGTGGTCCTTGGTGAGCTGCACCAGCTCGCCATCGCGCAGGCGATAGCAGCGCGAGTCGCCGATGTGGCCCAGCATCAGGCGCGCATCCTGGAACACCCCCATGACCAGCGTCGTGCCCATGCCCGAGTACTGTGGGTTGCTGTGGGCCGCGTTGAAGATGGCCCGGTTGGCGTTGTCCACGCAGATTTCCATCGCGCGCTGGATTTCCTTGGCATTGGCATGGCGCCCGGCCTGGGACAACCAACGCGACAGTTCGGTGCGGATGAAGGTCGTGGCCATGCCGCTGGCCACCTCGCCAGCGTTGTACCCCCCCATGCCATCAGCCAGCACAGCCAGGCAGGTCGACTCGTCAAAGGTGACGGAATCCTCGTTGTTGGCACGGGCCAGACCAGGGTCCGTGAAGGCGCAAAACTCGTATTTCATGGCTCAAATAACCGGGGCCGTCTTCGGAACCCGGAACAACCGCGGCAGCTCCGCCTGCCTCTCGCAACCCACGCCTGGGCATGGGCCACCCCCTTCGACAGCGCAAGCACGAAGTGCGAGGCCCTGTGCAGGGCACCCACAGCCTTCAGCCTGGAACCACTGGATCGATCCCGCACCGGCGCTTGAAAGCAACCCGCGCCAGATACCCGGCTCAAGACACCCAGGCCCAGACGATGACTGCTTCACGACCGCGTCGACAAAGATCGAACCGCGCGGTCAATTGTTGACTTATTTACACAAACAAAACTGAACGACACACTATCAGAGGCCCTACGGCGGGGCAAGCCAAGTGCTGCAGAAAAAACAAAGGGGCCAGCACCTTGGCGCTGGCCCCTGGGTCCGATCGCTGCCCGGCACAACGCCGGGCCAGGATGGCTGTACCGTCAGTCTGCCTTGTGGGATGCCGCAGCGCGGGCCTGCAGCACCTTGCCCACCAGCACCACCAACACCGCACCAGCGGTGGCGGCTGCGTAATGCAGCCAAGGGTTGGCGTGTGCAAAGTCCGTCAAGAAGACATCGCTGGCAATGGTTTCACCGCCCACCCAGCCAATCAGCGCAGCACCCAGCACCACGATGATCGGGAAGCGTTCCATCAGCTTGATCATCAGCGTGCTGCCAAAGATCACCAGGGGAATGCTGATGCCCAGGCCCAGGATCAGCAGCAGGTCGCTGCCCTTGGCGGCGGCGGCCACGGCGATCACGTTGTCCAGGCTCATCACCAGGTCAGCGATCAGGATGGTGCGCACGGCGGCCATCATGTTGCCCGAGGACTTGGCTTCGCCTTCTTCCTCTTCCTCTTCGCTCAGCAACTGGACACCGATCCACAGCAGCAGCAAACCGCCAACCACCTGCAGGAACGGCAGGCCCAGCAGCTTGGCAGCCACGAAGGTCAGCACGATGCGCAACACCACGGCAGCGCCGGAGCCGAACAGAATGGCCTTGCGTTGCAGTTCGGGGGGCAGCGAGCGGGCCGCCAAAGCGATCACCACCGCGTTGTCACCTGACAAGATGATGTTGATCCAGACAATCTTGATCAGACCGATCCAGAAGTCCGGGCTTTGCAGCATTTCCATGCAGTTTCTCCTGTGTTTTGAATGCAAGAAGCGCCCGAAACCTGCGTTTCGAGCGCTTCTGTTGAGTGGGAGGCCGCAGTTTAACGGCCCCTCGCACAATGGCCGTCCGTAATATTGCTTACGGACGCCGCTGGCTTACTTGAGCTGAGCTTTCAGCAGCTTGCCCAGTTCGGACGGGTTGCGCGTCACGACGAAGCCGCACTCTTCCATGATGGCGAGCTTGGCATCGGCGGTGTCGGCACCACCCGAGATCAGGGCACCGGCGTGGCCCATGCGCTTGCCGGGAGGCGCGGTCACGCCGGCGATGAAGCCGACCACCGGCTTCTTCATGTTTTCCTTGCACCAGCGAGCGGCGTCGGCTTCATCGGGGCCGCCGATTTCGCCGATCATGATCACGGCGTCGGTGTCCGGATCGTCGTTGAACGCCTTCATCACGTCGATGTGCTTCAGGCCGTTGATGGGGTCGCCACCAATGCCCACGGCGCTCGACTGGCCCAGGCCGACTTCGGTCAGCATGGCCACGGCTTCATAGGTCAGGGTGCCCGAACGCGAGACCACGCCGATGCGGCCCTTGCGGTGGATGTGACCCGGCATGATGCCGATCTTGATTTCGTCAGGGGTGATCAGGCCAGGGCAATTGGGGCCCAGCAGCAGGGTGCGCTTGCCACCGGCGGCTTCCTTGGCCTTCATCTTGTTGCGCACTTCCAGCATGTCACGGACGGGGATGCCTTCGGTGATGCAGATGGCCAGGTCCAGGTCGGCTTCAACAGCTTCCCAGATGGCAGCCGCTGCGCCTGCGGGCGGCACGTAGATCACCGACACGGTGGCGCCGGTCTCAGATGCGGCTTCCTTGACGGAGGCGTAGATCGGGATGTTGAAGATCGACTCGCCGGCCTTCTTCGGGTTCACGCCTGCCACGAAGGCGTTCTTGCCGTTCGCGTATTCCTGGCACTTTTCGGTGTGGAACTGGCCAGTCTTGCCCGTGATGCCCTGGGTGATGACCTTGGTGTCTTTGTTGATGTAGATCGACATGTGTGTTCTCCGGGCTTACTTGACGGCAGCCACGATCTTGGTCGCAGCTTCGGCCATGGTGTCGGCGGCAATGATCGGCAGGCCGGATTCGGCCAGCAGCTTCTTGCCCAGCTCTTCGTTGGTGCCCTTCATGCGCACCACCAGCGGCACGGACAGGTTCACGGCCTTGCAGGCGGTGATCACGCCGTTGGCGATGGTGTCGCACTTCATGATGCCGCCGAAGATGTTGACCAGGATGCCCTTGACCTTTTCGTTCTTGAGCATGATCTTGAAGGCTTCGGTCACCTTCTCGGCCGTGGCGCCGCCGCCCACGTCCAGGAAGTTGGCCGGCTCGCCGCCGAACAGCTTGATGGTGTCCATGGTGGCCATGGCCAGGCCAGCGCCGTTCACCAGGCAACCGATGTTGCCGTCGAGCGAGATGTAGGCCAGATCGAACTTGGAAGCCTCGACTTCAGCCGGATCTTCTTCGTCCAGATCGCGGTAGGCCACGATTTCCGGGTGACGGAACAGGGCGTTGGCGTCGAAGTTGAACTTGGCGTCCAGGGCGATCAGGTTGTTCTTGCTGTCGCGGTTCAGCGGGTTGATTTCAACCAGCGAAGCGTCGGTGTCCATGTAGCACTTGAACAGCTTCTGGAAGATGTCCACGGCCTGGGCGGTCGACTCGGCGGGCAGGCCGATGCCATTGGCGATGCGGGTGGCCTGCTCGGCGCTCAGGCCGGTCAGCGGGTCGATGAACTCGGTGATGATCTTTTCGGGGGTGGAGTGAGCCACTTCCTCGATGTCCATGCCGCCTTCGCTGGAGGCAATGAAGGCCAGCTTCTGGGTGGCGCGATCGGTCACGATCGAGACGTAGTATTCCTTCTGGATGTCGGCGCCGTCTTCGATGTACAGACGACGGACCTTCTGGCCTTCGGGGCCGGTCTGGTGGGTCTTGAGCTGCATGCCCAGGATCTCGCCAGCCAGGCGCTTCACGTCATCGATGGACTTGGCCACCTTGACGCCGCCGCCCTTGCCGCGGCCGCCCGCGTGGATCTGGGCCTTGACGACCCAAACCGGGCCGCCCAGTTTCTGGGCAGCTTCCACCGCCTCTTGAACCGTGAATGCAGGGATGCCACGGGGGACGGGCACACCAAACTGACGCAAGATTTCCTTGCCTTGGTACTCGTGAATCTTCATGAGGTCTCTCTCAGGAATGGATGATTTTCACCCGGCGACCTCGCAAAAGCCGGCGTCGGGCAGTGGACACAGCAACCTCGAAATGTATCATGCTGCCCTGCACAAACCTTGTGCGTAACTTACGTGGTTACCACAACACTGAGTCAGGAAGACATCATGGCCTTGGTTTTTATTGACGGCGAAGCGGGCACCACCGGCCTGCAAATCCGGGAGCGGCTGCAACACATGCCCGCCATCGAACTGGTGAGCATTGCGCCCGAGCGGCGCAAAGACCCGGCCGCCAAGCGCGAGCTGCTGGCCGGTGTCGACCTGGTGATTCTGTGCCTGCACGATGATGCCGCCCGCGAGACGGTGGCCCTGGTCGACGAGCTCGAGCGCAGCACCGGCCGCCCCGGCCCCAAGATCATCGATGCCTCGACCGCCCACCGCGTGAGCCCGGGCTGGGTCTATGGCTTTCCCGAGCTGGCACCGGGGCAGAAAGAGGCCGTGCGCCAGGCCCGCCGCGTGGCCAACCCGGGCTGCTACGCCACCGGCGCCATCGCCTTGCTGCGCCCCCTGATCGATGCCGGCCTGCTGCCCAAAGACCACCCGGTGGCCCTGCCCTCGGTGAGCGGTTACTCGGGTGGTGGGCGCACCATGATCGAAGCCTACGAAAAGGGCGAAGCCCCCTTGTATGAGGCCTATGCGCTGGGTCTGCAGCACAAGCACATCCCCGAGATCATGGCCTGCACCGGCCTGACGCGCCGCCCTTTGTTCGTGCCTGCCGTGGGCAACTTCCGTCAGGGCATGCTGGTGCAGTTGCCCCTGCACCTGGACACCCTGCCAGGGGCCCCGAAGGCGGCCGACCTGCATGACGCCCTCGCCCGCCACTACGCGGCCAGCGCGGCCGACGGCGGCTGGGTCAGCGTGCTGCCCGCCACGGAAGACGGCAAGCTCGATGCCCTGGCCCTGAACGACACCAACAAGCTGGAGCTGCGCGTGTTCGGCAACGATGCCTTCCATCACGCCGTGCTGATCGCCCGCCTGGACAACCTGGGCAAGGGCGCCAGCGGTGCCGCCGTGCAGAACCTGCAGCTGATGCTGGGTCTCTGAGCCGGCTCAGCCCAGACGCAGAAAAGGCCCCGAGGGGCCTTTTTTCATGGGGTGATCCTGTCGGCTGTGGCGATCAATCCGGGTCGATCTCGCCGCTGCCTGTCGCCTCGTCTTCCTCGACGCCCCGGCCCGACAGCACCTGGCGCACCACCTCGGACGAAAACCCCCGCGCCATCAGAAAACGGGTTTGCCGGGCCCGCTCGGAGGCCTCGGTGGGCACGCTGTCAAAACGCCTGCCCCACACGGCACGGGCCCGTGCCAGCTCGGTGTCGCGCAAGCCGGCCAGCGCCTGCTGCACCGCCTCGCCCTGCAGGCCCTTGGCCTGCAACTCCTGGCGCAGCCGCCCTGCACCCAGGCGCGAGGCCCGACGATAGAGCAGCGACTCGATCACGCGCTGCTCGTCGATGAAGCCACGGGCCTGCAACTCGTCCAGGGCCTGGGCCAGTTCGCCGGGCACCTCTTCGTGGGGGGCCAGCTTGCGCTCCAGCTCGGCGCGCGAATGCTCGCGCATGGCCAGATAGCGCAGGGCGCGCCCCTTGAGCGAGATCTTTTCAAACGACATCGGCACTCAGCCCGCCCGGGGCACCCGCCCGACGGCGGCTCCCTGGGCCAGGCCTGCTCACTCGGCGTCGGCGGCGGCCGCCGGGCTGCTCAGCGCCGGGGGCAGCAGGGCGATGCCCAGGCTCTCACGCACCTTGTTCTCGATCTCGCGGGCCAGGTCGGGGTTCTCGCGCAGGAACTCACGGGCGTTGTCGCGGCCCTGGCCGATCTTTTCGCCGTTGTAGGCGTACCAGGCACCTGACTTCTCGATGATCTTGGCGGTCACGCCCATGTCGATGATCTCGCCGTGGCGGCTGATGCCCTCACCGAACAGGATGTCGAACTCGGCCGTCTTGAACGGGGGCGAAACCTTGTTCTTCACCACCTTCACCTTGGTCTCGTTGCCGATCGACTCTTCACCCTTCTTGATGGTGCCGGTGCGGCGGATGTCCAGGCGCACCGAGGCGTAGAACTTCAGCGCATTGCCGCCGGTGGTGGTTTCGGGCGAGCCGAACATCACGCCGATCTTCATGCGGATCTGGTTGATGAAGATGACCATGCAGTTGGTCTTCTTGATGGTGGAGGTCAGCTTGCGCAGCGCCTGGCTCATCAGACGGGCCTGCAGGCCGGGCAGGGAGTCGCCCATTTCGCCTTCGATTTCGGCCTTGGGGGTGAGCGCGGCCACCGAGTCGACCACGATCAGGTCCACCGCGCCGGAGCGCACCAGGCTGTCCACGATCTCCAGGGCCTGCTCGCCGGTGTCGGGCTGGCTGATCAGCAGCTCCTGCAGGTTCACACCCAGCTTCTGGGCGTACTGGATGTCCAGGGCGTGCTCGGCATCGACGAAGGCGCAGGTGCCGCCTTGCTTTTGCATCTCGGCCACCACCTGCAGGGTCAGCGTGGTCTTGCCCGAGGATTCCGGGCCGTAGATCTCAACCACCCGGCCGCGCGGCAGGCCACCCACGCCCAGGGCCACGTCCAGGCCCAGCGAGCCGGTGGAGATCACCTGGATGTCTTCGATCGCCTCGCCCTCGCCCAGGCGCATGATCGTGCCTTTGCCGAACTGCTTTTCGATCTGCGCCAGCGCGGCCTGCAAGGCCTTGGCTTTTTCGGGATTGGCGGCGTTGCCTTTGACGGGTGCGTCCATGGAGAGCTCCTGAAGAGGGTGGAATGATGGGTCGGGTCAGTCACTGTGATTGATCACAGGCTGGATGCTTGAACAGCAGTTTAAACAAGGTCTTCTGAAAATTTTCATGTTTTTTAGTCAGTTTGCCTGACTATTAAAATCCCCCCATGCTCGCTCCGCCACCCGCCGCCGACGCCTGGCGCCTGACCCACCTGGGTCGGCTGATGGGCCACGCTTTGCGCCGCTTCGATGAGCGCGTGCTGACCCTGATGGCGCACGATCTGGAGGTGCCCCTGGCCCTGTCCAACCTGGCGGCCCGCGGCCAGGTGAGTGCGGCCCACATCCACATCACACGCCACCTGGGCCTGGATGGCTCGCGCCTGACCGACCTGGCCGCCAGCGCCGGCATGAGCAAACAGGCCATGGGCGACCTGGTGGGCCAGTGCGAGGCCTGGGGCCTGGTGCGGCGCGAAGCCGACCCGCAGGACGCGCGGGCGCGGCGCATCTGCTTCACCGACACCGGGCTGGCCTGGCTGCAGGCCTTCCGGCGCGCCGTGACCCAGGCCGAGGCCGAATTCCGTGCCGCTGTCGGCGACGAGGTCGCCACCGTGGTGGCGCTGGGGCTGGAGGCCTACGCCGGCAGTTGAGGGGGTTTGTCTGAAGACATTGCCGCCGCTCATCCGGCCTAGAATTTGGGGTGAACGGCCATGCCGAGCCGAACGCCGCCCGCACCCCAGGAGACCCCATGAGAATTCTGATTGCCGAAGACGACCAGGTGCTGGCCGATGGCCTGTTGCGCACGCTGCGCGCTTCGGGCGCCGCCGTGGACCACGTGGCCAGCGGCGCCGAGGCCGACGCGGCACTGATGACCAACAACGAGTTCGATCTGCTGATCCTCGACCTGGGCCTGCCCCGCATGCATGGGCTGGAGGTGCTCAAGCGCCTGCGCAGCCGCGGCTCGGCCCTGCCGGTGCTGATCCTGACCGCCGCCGACAGCGTGGAAGAGCGCGTCAAGGGCCTGGACTACGGTGCCGACGACTACATGGCCAAGCCCTTCTCGCTGCAAGAGCTCGAAGCCCGCGTGCGGGCCCTGACGCGGCGCGGCATGGGCGGCACCAGCAGCACCATCAAACATGGCCCCTTGATCTACGACCAGGCCGGGCGCGTGGCCACCATCGACGGCAAGATGGTCGAGTTGTCGGCCCGCGAGCTGGGCCTGCTCGAGGTGCTGCTGCAACGCGCCGGCCGCCTGGTCAGCAAGGACCAGTTGGTGGAGCGCCTGTGCGAATGGGGCGAAGAGGTGAGCAACAACGCCATCGAGGTCTACATCCACCGCCTGCGCAAGAAGATCGAGCGCGGCCCGATCCGCATCGCCACCGTGCGCGGCCTGGGCTATTGCCTTGAAAAAATCCCTGGCTAGGCCCACCCCTTGAAAATCTTCCAGCGTGAGCAGCGGTCGCTGTTTGGCGAGATCCTCGACTGGATGCTCACGCCCCTGCTGCTGCTGTGGCCGGTCAGCCTGGCCCTGACCTGGCTGGTGGCCCAGGGCATTGCCAACAAGCCCTTCGACCGGGCGCTGGACTACAACGTGCAGACGCTCGCCCAGCTGATCACGGTGCACAACAACCGCGCCAGCTTCAACCTGCCCCTGCCTGCCAGCGAGCTGCTGCGCGCCGACGACTCCGACATGGTGTACTACCAGGTCATGGGCACGCGGGGCGAGTTCCTGTCGGGCGAGGCGGCCCTGCCGCTGCCCGCCGAAGAAGACAAGCAGGTGATCGGCGTGGTGCGCCTGCGCGACGACGAGCTCAAGGGCCTGGAAGTGCGTGTGGCCTACATCTGGGTGCGCCTGCCGATAGAGAACGCCGAACCGGCCCTGGTGCAGGTGGCCGAGACCCGCGAGAAGCGCTCGGTGCTGGCCACCGAGATCATCAAGGGCGTGATGCTGCCGCAGTTCGTCATCCTGCCGCTGGCCGTGCTGCTGGTGTGGCTGGCCCTGGCCCGCGGCATCAAGCCGCTGTCGCAGCTGGAGGAACGCATCCGCGCCCGCGACCCCGACGACCTGAGCCCGCTCGATGACAAGGCCGTGCCGGTCGAGGTGGCCCCCCTGGTGTCGTCCGTGAACGACCTGCTGACCCGGCTCAATGACTCGATCGCCACGCAAAAACGCTTTCTGGCCGACGCCGCGCACCAGCTCAAGACCCCGCTGGCGGGCCTGCGCATGCAGGCCGACCTGGCCCAGCGCGAAGGCACCAGCACCGACGAGCTCAAGCAGTCGCTCAAGCAGATCGGGCGCTCCAGCATCCGCGCCACCCACACCGTCAACCAGCTGCTGTCGCTGGCCCGGGCCGAGAACAGCGGCGCCGCCCTGACGCGCCAGCCCTGCGACCTGGCCCGGCTGACCATGGAGGTGGTGCGCGACTCGGTGCCCCGCGCCATGGAGAAACGCATCGACCTGGGCTACGACGGCGCCGACCCCGGTGCCGCCGGCGTGCAACTGATGGGCAACCCCACCCTGCTCAAGGAACTGGTGCGCAACCTGGTGGACAACGCCATCAACTACACCCCCAGCAGCGACAGCCGCCCCGGCGTGGTGACGGCCCGCGTGCTGGCCGACCCCTTCAGCCGGGCCCTGCTGCTGCAGGTGGAGGATTCGGGCCCCGGCATCCCGGAGGCCGAGCGCGAGCTGGTGTTCCAGCCCTTCTACCGCGCCCTGGGCACCGACGCCGATGGCTCGGGCCTGGGCCTGCCCATCGTGCTGGAGATCGCGCGCCAGCACGATGCCAGCATCACCCTCACCGACGCACGGCCCGGCGAGCAACCGCCCGGGGCCCGCTTCACGGTGCGCTTTGTGTCGAACAGCCCGGAAGGCCTGCCCACCTGAGCCCGTGCCGCCCGGCCCTCATCAGGTCCGGCAGATTCAGCAGGGCCTGAGGCTCTTGCCGCCCAGGCTGTCGCGCAGCGGCTCCAGCTTGGCACGCAGGGCCTCGCCCACCGCCGGCAGCTTGAGGGCGTAGGCCTTGCTGTCGGGGCGCTCCTGCACCACCTTGGCCGTGCGCACACCGCGCTGCGACAAGGCCGCCAGCTCGTCATTGGCCGCGCCCTGGGTGCCGAAGCTGCCCAGCGACAGACCGGGCTCCAGGGCCGGGTTGGTCAGGGGCTCGAACGGGATGCGCCGCGCCCGCAGCTCGGCCTTCTTGCGGTTGAGCATGTCGGTGTCGCCATACCGGCCCATGTAGATGATCCAGCGCCCCGGCACGGTGATGGTGTCCAGGCTCCACTGCCCGCCCGCAAGCGACTGCGTGGCGGCCTCGCGCACCGCGGCGGCGAGCTTTTCATCCAGGGGGCCCGCCGTCAGGCACTCGGTGACGCTGGCAGCGGCCGCCTCGGCGGCCAGGCGCTTGGTTTCGTCGGCCGTCATCAGCGTCAGCGCCTCGGGCTTGATCTGCTGGGCCAGGTGCTGCGGCTCGGACGGGTTCACCGGGGCCAGGCCCAGCGGGGCCAGATGCCCCTGCGTCCACAGAAAATACGCGCCATTGACCAGCAGCAGCAAGACGACAAGCAGACGAAGCATGGGCAGGTGTGAAACAAGGGCGATCGATTGGAACCCCGGCCTCAGGAGGCCGGTGGCGACACGGGCACCGGCCGCACACTCACCTCGGAGCTGTGGATGGCCTGGGTGCCCTGTGCAGTATGCACGAGCAAGGCCCCCCCGGCATCCACCCCGGCGGCCACGCCCTCCAGGCCATCGCTGGTGCGCACTGCTCGGCCCAGCAACACATCGCGGGCCAGAAAACGGGGCAGCAGCGGGGCAAAGCCGCTGCCGGCAAAGCCCAGCACCATGGCCACCAGCGGCGGGATGACCCGCAGCAGCGCCTCGGGCGCGCTGGCCTGGGGCTGCCAGTCACGCAGCGCGGCCAGCGGGGTCGAGGTGCCCTCGATGGGGCGCTGCAGCACATTGATGCCGATGCCGATCACCACATAGCGCGACACGGGCGCTTGGCCCGGCAGTGCGGCACCGCCGCCTGCCGTCTCGATCAGAATGCCGGCCAGCTTGGCGTCGTGGCGCCACAGGTCGTTAGGCCACTTGAGCCCCAGGCCCGCCCGTGCGTCGGGGTCGAGCGACTCGGCGACGCTCAGGCCCACGGCCAGCGACAAGCCCGACCAGTCGGCCGGTGCCAAGGGCAGGCCCAGCGAAAACATCAGCGAGGGCAGCTCACCCGCCTCGGGCGCACCGCCGTCCTGCCAGACCCGGCCCATGCGGCCGCGGCCGGCCGTCTGGCGCTCGGCCACCAGCAGCACCGGCTCGTGGCGGCCGGCCCGGGCACGGCGCATCAGTTCGGTGTTGGTGGAATCGATCTCGGGCAGCACCTCGACCGAGAAGCCGGGCAGCAAGGGCTCCACGGCCTCCCAGACGGCCTCGGCGGGCCAGCGCACAGGGTTCAAAGCCATGCGATCCCCCCTCAGGCAGCCCGGCGCCGAGCCTGCGAAGGCGCCTTGGCTGTCTTGGCTGTCTTGGCTGTCTTGGCTGTCTTGGCTGTCTTGGCTGTCTTGGCTGTCTTGGCTGTCTTGGCTGTCTTGGCTGTTTTGGCTGTCTTGGCTGTCTTGAGCTGGCTGGGCGTCTTGGGCGTGGCCGGGCGGCGCTTAGGCGCCAGCAGGGTGCCGCGGCACTGGGCCGCGCCGCACCAGCAGGGGTACTCGGCCTTGAGCTTGGGCGTGTAGCGCTCTTCGATGATCAGGCCGTAGTCGTAGTTCAGCTCTTCACCGGCGCGGATGTTGCGCAGGGCGCGGATGAAGATGCGGCCGTCTTCCTCGTCGGCGATGCAGTTGGGGTCGCAGCTGTGGTTGATCCAGCGCGAGGAGTTGCCGCCGTTGAGCGCGTCGATCACGCGGTCGGCGTCGACGTGAAAATAAAAGGTGTGGTTCGGGTCGCTCGGGTCGTGCGGGTGGCGGTCTTGCGCCTCCTGCCAGGTGATCACCTCGCCCACGTACTCGATCAGGGTTTCGCCCTCGGCGATGTCTTGCAGGGCAAACACGCCTCGGCCATGAACCCCCGAGCGGCGGGTCTGGAGGCGGCGACCGGAAATCGAGGGGGCTTTTGCGGACATGACCAAAAACTCTGTTAACTTGGAAAGAGCACCTGCGCGTGCGCACACACAGGTGCGTGTGTGCGTGCATGCGCGCGAAACCCGGATTGTAGGAGGCTGGCAGACCAGCTTCGGGCCGGACCTTGAAAAGGGAAGACGCTGAAATGACAAAGACTCTGGTGATTGCTGAAAAACCGTCGGTGGCACAGGACATCGTGCGGGCGCTCACCCCCAGCACAGGCAAATTCGAGAAGTTCGACGATCACTTCGAAAACGAAGGTTTCGTGGTGACCAGCGCGGTGGGCCACCTGGTCGAGATCCAGGCCCCCGAGCAGTTCGACGTCAAACGCGGCAAGTGGAGCTTCGCCAACCTGCCGGTGATTCCGCCCTTCTTCGACCTGAAGCCGGTCGACAAGACCAAGAGCCGCCTGAACGCGGTGGTCAAGCTGGCCAAGCGCAAGGACGTCAGCACCCTCATCAACGCCTGTGACGCGGGCCGTGAGGGTGAGCTGATCTTCCGCCTGATCGAGCAGTACGCCGGCGGCCAAAAGGGCGGCCAGTACCAGGCCCTGGGCAAGCCGGTCAAGCGCCTGTGGCTGCAGTCGATGACGCCCCAGGCCATCCGCGACGGCTTTGACAAGCTGCGCAGCGACAGCCAGATGGCGGGTCTGGCCAGCGCCGCCCGCAGCCGCTCCGAAGCCGACTGGCTGGTGGGCATCAACGGCACCCGGGCCATGACGGCCTTCAACTCACGCGATGGCGGCTTCTTCCTGACCACCGTGGGCCGGGTGCAGACCCCCACGCTGGCCGTGGTGGTCGAGCGCGAAGAGCAAATCCGCAAATTCATCTGCCGCGACTACTGGGAAATCCACGCCAGCTTCGGCGCCGCCGCGGGCGAATACCCAGGCAAATGGTTCAACCCGGCCTGGAAGAAAGACCCCGAAGACGCCGAAAAGCGCGCTGATCGCGTCTGGAGCGCCCAGGAAGCCCTGGCGATCGCCAATGCCGTGCGTGGCAAGCCGGCCACCGTCACCGAGGAAAGCAAGCCCACCACCCAGGCCTCGCCCTTGCTGTTCGACCTGACCTCGCTGCAGCGCGAGGCCAACGGCAAGTTCGGCTTCAGCGCCAAGACCACGCTGGCCCTGGCGCAAAGCCTGTACGAGCGCCACAAGGCCCTGACCTACCCGCGTACCGACTCGCGCGCCCTGCCCGAAGACTACCTCCCGGTGGCCCGCCAGACCTTCGAGATGCTGGCCGACAGCGGGATGCGCCACCTGGCCCCGCACGCCCTCACGGCGCTCAACAACGGCTACATCAAGCCCAGCAAGCGCATCTTCGACAACAGCAAGGTCAGTGATCACTTTGCCATCATCCCCACGCTGCAGGCCCCGAGTGGCCTGAGCGAAGCCGAGCAGAAGCTGTACGACCTGGTGGTGCGCCGCTTCATGGCGGTGTTCTTCCCGAGTGCCGAGTACCAGGTCACCACCCGCGTGAGCCAGGTGCTGGAGCACCACTTCAAGACCGAAGGCAAGGTGCTGGTCAAGCCCGGCTGGCTGGCCATCTACGGCAAGGAGGCGGCCGCCGAAGTGGCCGACGCCAAGGAAGGCGACAAGGGCCAGAACCTGGTGCCCGTGGCCCCGGGCGAGAAGCCGCTGGCCGAAAGCGCCGAGGCCAAGGGCCTGAAGACCCGCCCGCCGGCCCGCTACTCCGAAGCCACGCTGCTGGGCGCCATGGAAGGCGCCGGCAAGATGGTCGAGGACGACGAACTGCGCGAAGCCATGCAGGAAAAAGGCCTGGGCACGCCTGCCACCCGCGCCGCCATCATCGAAGGCCTGATCCTCGAAAAATACATGCTGCGCGAGGGCCGCGAGCTGATCCCCACGGCCAAGGCCTTCCAGCTCATGACGCTGTTGCGCGGCCTGGGGGTTGAAGAGCTGTCGCGCCCCGAGCTCACCGGCGAGTGGGAGTACAAGCTTTCGCAGATGGAGAAAGGCCTGCTCAGCCGCGAAGAGTTCATGCAGCAGATCGCGGCCATGACCGAGCACATCGTCAAGAAGGCCAAGGAATACGACCGCGACACCGTGCCCGGCGACTACGCCACCCTGGGCACCCCCTGCCCCAACTGCGGCGGCGTGGTGAAAGAGAACTACCGCCGCTACAGCTGCACCGGCGCCGACGGCCACAGCGAGGGCTGCGGCTTCTCGTTCACCAAGTCGCCCGCCGGCCGCACCTTCGAGCCTGACGAGGCCGAGGCCTTTTTGCGCGACAAGCACATCGGCCCGCTGGAGGGCTTCCGCTCCAAGGCCGGCTGGCCCTTCGTGGCCGAGATGGCGCTCAAGTTCAGCGAAGACGACAAGAACTGGAAGCTCGAGTTCGACTTTGGCGACGACAAGGACGGCGAAGAGACCGGCGAGCTGCAAGACCTGTCGGGCCAGGAATCCCTGGGCCCCTGCCCCAAGTGCGGGGCCCCGGTGGTCGAGCATGGCGCCAACTATGTGTGCAGCAAATCGGTGCCCACGGCCGAGCAGCCCACCCCAAGCTGCGACTTCAAGAGCGGCAAGATCATCCTGCAGCAGCCGGTGGAGCGCGAGCAGATGCACAAGCTGCTGAGCACCGGCAAGACCGACCTGCTCGACAAGTTCGTCAGCATGCGCACGCGCCGCAGCTTCAAGGCCTTCCTGGCCTGGGACGCCACGGCCAGCAAGGTGAACTTCGAGTTCGAGCCGCGCGAGAGCAAGTTCCCGCCGCGCAAGACTGCCGGCGCCGCCGCCAAGGCCGCCCCGGCCAAGAAGGCCGCAGCCAAGGCCCCGGCCGCCAAAAAGGCCACGACCAAGGCCGCCACCAAGACCCCACGCAAGGCCACGCCGGGCAGCGGGCTCACGCCCAGCGCCGCATTGGCCGCCGTGATCGGGGGCGAAGCCGTGGCGCGCACCGAGGTCATCAAGAAGGTCTGGGACTACGTGAAGGCCAACGGCCTGCAGGACGCGACCAACAAGCGCGCCATCAACGCCGACGCCAAGCTGCTGCCGGTGTTCGGCAAGCCGCAGATCACGATGTTTGAGCTGGCGGGCATCGTCGGGAAACATTTGACCCCCCCCTGAGTCGCCTTCGGCGCCACCGTGCGGCCGCGAGACGCGGACGCTCTTCGCCCTGTCCAGCCCTGCGCAGGCAGGCCTGGAGCCGCAGGGCTCAGCCCCCAAGGGGACGACACCCGTGGCCGGGCAAAGCCCGCTCCACGGTGTCTGCTGGCATGGCCTGCTCCGCGGCCTTCTGAACGTTACAGCTGTGCCTGCTCTAGGACCTGGCGTTCTTCACTGCGCCTGGGTTGTCATACCCCCTTGACGCGCTTTAACCCGGAACTACAGCAACAGACTCAGCCCCTGGGCAGGGCCAGCGTCAGGTAGCCCAGCAGGGCCTGGGTGGCTTGTTGCTCCAGCGCGTCCAGGTCGGGCGGGGTGGGGTGGGCCAGGTGGGCGTGGGCGACCAGGCCGTAGAGGATGGTCTGGCAGACCCGGGCCGTGGCGGGGGCCTGGGCCCGGGCGGCCTCGGGCAGGTCGCCAGCGGCCTCGATCACCTGCACCCAGCCGTCGACAAAGCGCTGGTACATCTTGCGATACGCCTCCACGCCCGACAGGTGCCGCTCCAGCAGGTAGTGGGCACTCCATTCGGCCGGCTGGGCCCGGTGGGCCGCCAGTTGCGAGGCCAACACGGCCTGCACCAGCTCGGCCAGGGGGCGGCCGCGCCGGGTCTCCACGGCCTGCTGCAGGGCCGTCAGCAACTCCTTGGAGCGCAGGTGCAGGCAGACCCGCGCCAGGTCTTCCTTGCTGGCAAAGTATTCGTAGAAGCTGCCCAGGCTGGTGCCGGCCAGGCCCGTGATCGCGCGGATGCTGATGCGCGGGTAATCGCTCTCCACCAAAAGCTGAACAAAGGCCTGCTGCAGGGCCTGCGCCGTGAGGCGCGCGCGCGACTGGCTGGGCCGCCGTCGCTGGGGCTTGGCAGGGGACGAGGGGCGGGACAAGGTCATGCAGGCAAATCCGGACACCCGAAGGGCAGGGGCTTCATAGAATTTTCCAGGGGCTGGGCGCGCCATTTTGACCGCCCAGCGACCGCCCGGCGAAGCCACAGGAGACACACATGATCGGCCACCACCCTGACAACCAGGTCCCGGAACTCAAGGACTACAACCTGTACGCCAGCGACCCGGTGCTGCGCCGCTCGGTTCAGCGCGGCGGGGCCGCCTGGCGCGAGCCCGAGCTGCTGCGCCAGGGGGCCGAGTACGGCAGCGAGCCGGTGCTGCGCGCTGCCGAAGACGCCAACCTGTACCCGCCCGAGCTGCGCACCCACTCGGCCACCGGCCAGCGCATCGACTTCGTGAAGTTCCACCCCGCCTGGCACACGGTGATGGCGATCGCTCGGCGCAACGGCAATGCCAACCTGCCCTACACCGACACCCGAGCCTCGGCCTGGACGGCCTACGGCGCCTCGATGTTCATGCACAGCCAGATCGAGTCGGGTTCGGGCTGCCCCACCACCATGACCAAGGCCTGCATCCCGGTGATCGCGCTGAACGCGCCGCTGTACGCCGAGCTGGCCCCCAAGCTGATGTCGCTGGAGCACGACCCGCGCGACATCCCGCTGGCACAAAAAACGTCCATCACGGTCGGCATGGGCATGACCGAAAAGCAGGGCGGCAGCGATGTGCGCACCAACACCACGCGCGCCGTGCCGGTGGGCAGCGGGCCCTGGGGTGAAGAATTCTTGCTGACCGGCCACAAATGGTTCTTCTCGGCCCCGATGTGCGATGGCCACCTGGTGCTGGCCAAGACCGACGAGCACGGCTCGTCCTGCTTTTTCGTGCCACGCTGGCGGCCCGACGGCAGCAAGAACCCCATCCACATCCAGCGCCTCAAGTCCAAGGTGGGCAACCGCTCCAACTCCAGCAGCGAGGTCGAATTCAAAGAGGCCTGGGGCGTGCTGGTAGGCGCCGAGGGGCGGGGCATCCGCACCATCATCGAGATGGCCAACTACACGCGACTGGACTGCGCCTTGTCCAGCGCGGGCTACATCCGCCAAGGCCTGGCGCAGGCCCTGCACTACACCCGCAACCGCTTCGTGTTCGGGCGCTACCTGGTCGAGCAGCCGGCCATGACCACGCTGCTGGCCGACATGGCCCTGGAGGCCGAGGCCGCCACCGTGCTGGCCATGGACCTGGCGGCCCACTTCGGCTCGACCACGCCGCAGGACGTGGCCTGGCGCCGCCTGATGACCCCGGCGGCCAAGTTCTGGAACTGCAAGCGCGCCGTGGGCTTTTGCGGCGAGGCCATGGAGGTATTCGGCGGCAATGGCTATGTGGAGGACGGCGCCATCGGCCGCCTGTTCCGCGAGGCCCCGGTGAACTCGATCTGGGAGGGCTCGGGCAACGTGATGTGCCTGGACGTGCTGCGCGCCATTGCGCATGCGCCCGACGACGCCCACGGCGTGCTCGACCTGCTGCAGGACATCGCCTCGCAAGAGCCGGAGCTGCTGCGCCAGGTGCACCTGCTGCGCAGCGCCCTGATGCTGCCGCCCGAGGCCCTGGAGGCCCAGGCGCGGCGCTTCACCCAGCGCCTGGCGCTGACGGCCCAGGCCTGCCTGATGCTGCAGCAGGCCAGTCCGCTGGCCTCGGGGGCCTTCATCGCCAGCCGCTTCGACCCCGACTGGGGCCCGGTGAGCGGCATCACGGCCGGCACCGCCCAGGCGGCTGAATTGGTGCGCGCCGCCACCGAGGGCTGATCAAGCCAGGGACGCCGGTCGGCGCAGGAGGGCACAATCGCCCCAGCACTGCCGGCCCCCCTTCGAACCGGCAGGCCCCTGACTGGAGACCGACCCATGCCCGCCTGCCCCTGGACCCCATACCGCCCCCGACCACCCCGGCGCCTGCTGGGCCTCGCCCTGTTGGGCGGCCTGCTGCTGAACCTGGGCGGCCAGGCCGTGGCCGCAGGCTGGCCCAGCGAGCGCCCCATCAAGCTGGTGGTGCCTTTCCCGCCCGGCCAAGCCACCGACCTGTTTGCCCGCGCCCTGGCCGAGCCGCTGTCCCAGCGCCTGGGCCAGAGCGTGGTGGTCGAGAACAAGGCCGGCGCCGGCAGCAACATCGGCAGCGAGTTCGTGGCCCGCTCGGCCCCCGACGGCTACACCCTGTTGGTGGCGGGCAGTGCCATGGCCGTGAACCAGACGCTGTACAAAAAGGTCAATTTCGACCCCGCCAAAGACCTGGTGGGCATCTCGCTGATCGCCAAGGTGCCCCTGATCTTCCTGGCCACCCCCTCCTCAGGCATCACCAGCCTGCGCCAGCTGGTGCAGCAGGCCAAGGCCGCACCAGGCCAGCTCAGCTACGCCAGCGCCGGCATCGGCGGCACGCAACACCTGTCGGGCGAGATGCTCAAGGCGCAGGCGGGCGTTTTCATCACCCATATCCCTTAGAGCGTGTTTACGATCTCGCACAGGTCGCGTTGGAGCGCAATCGGGATGAGTGGGTGGCCCGGATGCGCCGCATGGGCTGGTGCCCATGCAAGCAGCTGGGGCGCCCAATCGCCCGATTTCGCTCCAACCCTTCGGGCAGTGGCCTTTTCGGGCGGTCTGCGGCGTTGCGGCGCTTGTCGATAGCCGGGCTATCGACGGCGCACCGCGCCTTGCATCCCATCCCGAAAAGACCGCTGCGCGACCCGTGGGAGATCGTAAACACGCTCTTAGCGCGGCAGTGGCCCGGCCCAGGCCGACTTTCTGGGCGCCCAGGTGCCGCTGATGGTGGATTCGGTGACGGCCGCACTGCCGCACATCCAGACGCACAAGGCGGTGCCGCTGGCCGTGACCTCGGCCACGCGCTCCTCTCAATTGCCCGAGGTGCCCACGGTGCGCGAAAGCGGCCTGCCCGCCCTGAAGAACTTCGAGGCCGTGGGCTGGCTGGGCCTGATGGCGCCACGCGGCACCCCGCCCGAGGTGCTGCAGCGCCTGAACACCGAGGTGGTGGCCCTGCTGAAGTCTGAGAAGCTGGCCGCCTTCATCCGGGAGCGGGGCTCCGAGCCCAGCCCGGGCACGGGGGCCGAGTTCGACCGCTTCATTGCCAGCGAAATTGTGAAATGGGGCGCCGTGGTCAAGACCTCCGGCGCCAGCGCTGAATGAGCCCTGACTTCAGGCTTGGCGTTGGTAGGTGAGGAGGCGGCCTTTGTAGGCGGCCTGGGTGGGGCGGGCGGGGTGGTCCAGGCGTTCTTCGGTTCTGGAGAAGCCTTGCTCGGCCATCTGTTTGTTGAAGGCGGGGCGGTTGCCGCGGTCGGGGTCGACGATCCAGACCTGGGCCGAGGCGCTGGCGTGCTCGCCGATGAAATGGGCCAGGTCGGCGTGGGTGTCGCGCTCGTACAGCAGGTCGCTGCCCACGATGAGGTCGAACAGGCCCTCGACCGACTCACGCGGCGTTCGCGCGGGTTCGCCGGGCAGGGCCTCGGGGGCGCCCCAGTGGCCGTGGCGGTACTTCAGGGGCAGCAGGTCGTTGAGGCGCAGGTTCTCGCGCAGAAAGCCGCCCGTCAGAGGATGGCAGTCGCTGGCGGTCACGTCGGAGCCGCGGCGGTGCGCCACCAGGCTGGCCAGCGCCAGGCCACAGCCGATCTCCAGGATGCGCTCGCCCGGACACAGCACGCGGCTGCCCATGCGGGCGGCCAGTTCGGCGCCCGAGGGCCACAGCAGGCCGAACAGGGGCCAGGTGGCCGAGGAGATGCCCAGGTGTTCGGCTTCGCCGTCGGGGTCGGAGAACTGCTGGTGATCCAGCAGGGATCGGATGATGAGGTCGTCAACGCCCGCAACGGCGATGCTCTCTTGCTTGGTGGCGTAGCCGGGCATCGTCGTGGCCCGGTCGGCTTGAATGACCTGGGCTGGGGCAGAAAGAAGAGGGCCATTATGCGCCCCACCCTGGGCAGGCCCCGCAGGGCGGCCAAAATACGGCCCATGCACAAGCCTTCCGACCTCGGGTGCGGCCCGCGCCCCAAGCCCCTTGCCCGTCCCTGGCCTGCCCGCATGGCCCTCACCCTGGCTCTGGCAGCGCTGCTGGCGGGCTGCAGCAGCCCCCCGGCCAGTGACGCCCCGAGCAGCCCGCACCGCAACGCCCAGGGCTTTCGCAACCCCAGCGGCGTGCAGGTCGAAAAGCCCCTGGGCGAGCTGCTGCGCTGGCAGTGGGAGAAATGGCGCGACGGCCTGCCCCCGGCGGCCGGCCAGGCCACGCCCCAACAGGCACCGGACCTGGGCTTTTTGCACAGCAACGCGCGTGCCGGCGCCCAGATGCAACCCACGCTCACCTGGATCGGCCACGCCAGCACCCTGGTGCAGGCCAGCGGCCTGAACGTGCTGACCGACCCGATGTTCTCGCAGCGCGCCTTCATGGTGCAGTGGCTCGGGCCGCAGCGCCAGCAGCCCCCGGGCCTGACGCTGGCACAGTTGCCCCACATCGACGTGGTGCTGATCTCGCACAACCACTACGACCACCTGGACCGCGCCAGCGTGCAGGCCCTGGCCGCGCAAGCCGGTGGTTCGCCCCTGTTCCTGGTGCCGCTGGGCCTGAAGGCCTGGATGCAGGAGCAGGGCATCACCCGGGTGGAAGAACTGGACTGGTGGCAGGAGCGCCGGGTGGCCGGGGTGGACTTTGCACTCACCCCGGTGCAGCACTGGTCGGCGCGCGGCCTGAGCGACCACAACCACTCGCTGTGGGGCGGCTGGGCCGTGCTGGGGCCGGATTTTCACTGGTACTTCAGCGGCGACACCGGCTACAGCGCCGATTTCGTGGCCACCCGCGAGCGCCTGGCGGCGCGCCAGGGCCCGGCCCAGGGCGGGGGCTTCGACCTGGCCCTGATCGCCATCGGCGCCTACGCGCCGCGCTGGTTCATGAAAGAGCAGCACGTGGACCCCGACGAGGCCGTGCAGGTGCACCTGGACCTGGGCGCCAAGCGCAGCGTGGGCGTGCACTGGGGCACCTTCTTGCTCAGCGACGAGGCGCTGGACCAGCCGCCCAAGGACCTGGCGCGGGCGCGCCAGGCCCGCGGCCTGGGCGAGGCCGACTTCGGGGTCATGGCCCTGGGCGAGACCCGACACCTGCCCCGACGTTCGCCCCAACGTCCGCCCCAGAGCACCCCCAGCGCCCCCTGAGCCCCGCAGGCCTCCGTGCGGCCATCCGGACGGATGAGCCCGCAGTGCGCGACAATGCGGGCCTTGTTTTTTCCGCCCACAAAGGCCGCGCATGAAGATCGATAAAGACACCGTCGTCACCCTGCAATTCAAGGTGGCCAATGCCCAGGGGCTGCTGATCGAGCAGAGCAAGACCCCCATGGTCTACCTGCATGGCGGCTACGACAACACGCTGCCCAAGATCGAAGAGGCGCTGCAAGGCCAGGAGGCCGGCTACAAGGTGCTGCTGAAGCTGCAGCCCGAAGACGCCTTCGGCCTGCGCGACGAAAGCCTGGTGCGCGTGATCCCCAAGGCCGAGTTCCCGCCCGGCGTGAAGGTGGGTGGCCAGCTCGAAGGCCGCAATGACCAGGGCCAGCCGCAGATCTACCACGTGGTGAAGATCAAGGGCCCGCAGGTGCACCTGGATGGCAACCACCCCCTGGCCGGCCAGGCCCTGCAGTTCACCCTGCACGTGACGGGTGTGCGGGCCGCCAGTGAAGAAGAGATCGCCCACCGCCACGTGCACGGCGAGCACGGCCACCACCACTGAAGCCTGCGCGCCCATGAAGAAGAACGGACTGGCCGACCTGGCCCAGTTGGCCAGCCTGGGGGGCCTGGTGACCACGCCGGCGGCCGAACGCAACTGCCCCGGCTGCAGCCAGCCGCTGGACCAATGCCGCTGCGAGGCCCTGGCCCAGGAACGCGCCCAGAAAGCCGCGCTGAAAGGCGCTGCCGTGCGGGTGTGGCTCGAAACCAAGGGCCGGCGCGGCAAGGGCGTGACGGTGGTGAAGGGCCTGCCGCTGGACGCCACTGCCCTGGAGGCCCTGGCCAAGCAGCTCAAGGCGGCCTGCGGCTCGGGCGGCACGGCCAAGGATGGCGACATCGAGATCCAGGGCGACCACCGCGACACCGTGCTGGCGGCCCTGCTCAAGCAAGGTTACGCAGCCAAGCGGGCCGGTGGCTGAGCCCGTCAGCCCCATGAAACCCGAAGACCTGCAGCGCCTGGTCACAACGGAGATGCCCTTTGGCAAGCATAAGGGCACCCTGCTGGCCGACCTGCCCGGCAACTACCTGAACTGGTTTGCCCGCGAAGGTTTTCCCAAAGGCGACATCGGCCGCTTGCTGGCCCTGATGCACGAGATCGACCACAACGGCCTGTCAGAGCTACTGCAGCCGCTGCGGAGGGCGCCCCGCCAGCGCTGAGGGTCAACGCCCCTCAGGTGCCCAGGCGCGGGCCCCGGGCCAGCCCGTGCCGGGCCTTGAGCAAGGCCTTTTCGGCGTACATGCGCAGGTCGGCCGCCTTGACCAGGTCGCCCGGCTGGGTGGCGTCCTGGGGCCAGCAGGCCAGACCCAGGCTGACTTCGATCTCGACGCTGGCCCCGCTGGCCAGTTGCAGGGGGCCGTTGACGGTCTTGCGCAGACGCTGCACCGCCTGCTCTCCCGTGCTGAGCGACGACAGGTCGTGGATCAGGATCACAAACTCATCGCCCCCGAGCCGGGCCACGAAGTCGCCCCCGCGGGCAAACTCGCGCAGGCGCCGCGCCACCTCGATCAGCACCGCGTCGCCCGCATCGTGGCCCAGGCGGTCATTGACCTGCTTGAAGCCATTGAGGTCGGCCATCACCAGGCCGAAGGACTGCTGGCTGCGCTCCCAGCGCGCCACCTCGCGGTCCAGGGTTTCGTCGAAATAGCGCCGGTTGGGCAGGTCGGTGAGGGCGTCTTCGCGGGCCAGCGCCAGCACCCGGCTTTGCGCCTGCTGGTAGCAGGCCAGGCTGATGCTGTAGGTCCAGCCGACGATGAACAGCACCAGCATCAGGTACAGCACCCCCTGAAAAGGGTGCTCCTGGATGCTCGGGTCATCGGGGGCCAGGCAGGCCAGCACCCAGCGCGTGGCCATGGCCGCCGCCATCAGCAGCAGAAAAAAACCGGCCACCCGGTGCACCAGGCGCTCTTCCGGGCGGCTGTGGCGACACATCACCCAGGCCGACAGGCCCAGCAGCAGCACGCTGACAGCATCATGGATCTGGTAGCGCCGCACCGCATGCGCATGCAGGAGCACCGCCGACAGCATGGCCGCCGGCGCCAACAGCAGCAGGGCACGGGGCCAGTGATCCGCCGCGGGGTGGCCTCGAAAACGCAGGCTGCCCTGCAGCAGCAGCATCAAGGTGATCAGGCCGGCCGCATGGTTGACGATCAGCGCCTGCGAAAACGACCAGCCCAGGGCCAGCGCCAGCGGGATGGCCAGGAAACCCAGCGACATCATGGCCGAGGAGGCCATCCACCAGCGCAGGCCGGGTACCTGGCGGTTGATGCGCCAAATCGTGTACATGACCAGCAGGGTCACCTGGGCCACCATCGAAACGACCACCGACAAAGTCTCGCGGTCCAACATCCATCGCATCTGAGCTTGCGCTTTCCGGGGCGCTCTGGGCCCCATCCGCCCGGGTTCCACAACCCGGGTCTGCGTCTCCCATTGTCGACCTGAGCACAAGCTCCGGCTTGATCTTGATCAAGCCCGAAACCGAGGCAGAAAGCGCCTCAACACGCCAGGGATTCGAAGAAGGGCAAGCCCCCTGCATCGCAAATAAGCCCCTGACCTTGCCAGGTCCAGAGTTCGCCCCGACGGCCCCACAGGCGCAGGCCCACCGGGCCCTCCAGACGCGCCGGCAAGGGCAGTTGCCGCAGGCACTGGCCCTGCCACAGCAGCTCTCCATCGAGCAAGGCGCCCAAAGGCAGTACGGCCTCCGGAACACCCTGCGGCGGTGCGGGCCACAGGCCGAGCAGCAGGCCGCGCACATGGCCCAGCCTGGGCGATGCCCCTGGGCCCTCGGCGGGCGCGAGCACCGCGGCCGCCGCCCAACGCAGTTGCAGCCCCGCCACCCCGTTGGGGCCGGGCCACCGCTGCACCCCGGCCAGCTCGGAGTCGGCGAAGTGCAGGCTCAGCTCAGCAGGGGCCTGGCCCATGCTCAGTTCAGCGGGGTGCGCACACCGTCGCGGAAACCGTACAGGGTGACGGCTGGTTGGGTCAGCTCGCCCTTGGCGGTGAAGGCAATCTGGCCGGTCACGCCGTGGCGGTTGGTCTTGGCCAGGGCCGGCAGGTAGACCTTGGGATCGGTCGAGCTGGCGCTCTTCATGGCGTCGATCAGCACCAGGGTGGCGTCGTAGGCGTAGGGGCTGTAGATCTGGAACTGGCCGGGGAAGCGGGCGTCATAGCGCTTCTTCCACTCGGGGCCGCCCTGCATCTTGGCCACCGAAGCACCCCCGGTGGCACAGGTCACGCCGGCCAGCGGCGCCGCCTTGGCCGACAACTCGGCCAGCTTCTCGGTGCACAGCGCGTCGCCGCCGAACAGCTTCACCTCGCCCAGGCCCAGCTGCTCCATCTGGCGCAGCATGGGGCCGGCCTGGGCATCCAGGCCGCCGTAGAAGATGGCATCGGGCTTCTTGGACTTGATGGCCGTGAGGATGGCCATGAAGTCGGTGGCCTTGTCGTTGGTGAATTCCTCGCCCACCACGGTCAGGCCTTTTTGCAGGGCCGTGGCCTTGAACACGCCGGCCACGCCCTGCCCATAGGCGGTGCGGTCGTCGATGATGGCCACGCGCTTGACCTTGAGCGCATCGGCGGCGTAGTAGGCCAGCGCGGCGCCCAGGGCGTTGTCGTTGGCGATCAGGCGGAAGGTGGTCTTGTAGCCGGGCTTGGTCAGGTCGGGGTTGGAGGCCGAGGCGGTGATGTTGGGCAGATCGCACTTGGCGTAGATCGCTGCGGCCGGGATCGAGGTGCCCGACTGCAGGTGGCCGACCAGGCCCGCCACCTTGGCGTCGCACATCTTCTGGGCCACGGCCGTGGCCTGGCGCGGGTCGCCGGCATCGTCTTCGGCGGCGATCTCGAAGCGAACCTTCTTGCCACCGATCATGGGGTTCTGGGCGTTCGCTTCTTCGATGGCCAGACGCACGCCGTTTTCGGTGTCCTTGCCGATGTGGGCAATGCCGCCCGAGACGGGGCCGGCGTGGCCGATCTTGACGACCTGCACGTCCTGGGCGGAGGCCGATGTGCCCAGGGCCAGCACCGCGGCGAGGGCCAAGGTGGAGCGGATGAATCGCGCTTGAGTTTTCATGAAAAGTTTCCCTTGTGCGGCTGCAGACTTCAGGCCACGGAGCGGAGCAGCCACCTCCGATCCCGGCCGCCCGTGGGCGTGACACTGCACAGGGTCCATGCAGCGCGGCACGCGGGGGCAGATTCCAAAAACAAAACGCGCCCAAAGGCGCGTTTTGCAGAGTCAACGAGACTTACTTGGCGACAACACGCACCATTTCGAGGCACTTGTTCGAGTAGCCCCATTCGTTGTCGTACCAGCTCACGACCTTCACGAAGGTGCTGTCCAGGGCGATGCCGGCTTCGGCGTCGAACACCGAGGTGCACGATTCGCCACGGAAGTCGGTGGCCACCACCTTGTCTTCGGTGTAGCCCAGCACGCCCTTCAGAGCGCCTTGCGACTGGGCCTTCATTTCGGCGCAGATCTCGGCGTAGGAGGCAGCGCTGTTGAGTTCCACGGTCAGGTCCACCACCGACACGTCGGAGGTGGGCACGCGGAAGGACATGCCGGTCAGCTTCTTGTTGAGCTCAGGAATCACCACGCCCACGGCCTTGGCGGCACCGGTGCTGCTGGGGATGATGTTTTCCAGGATGCCGCGACCGCCGCGCCAGTCCTTGTTGCTCGGGCCGTCCACGGTCTTTTGCGTGGCGGTGGCGGCGTGCACGGTGGTCATCAGGCCGCGCTTGATGCCCCACTTGTCGTTCAGCACCTTGGCCACGGGGGCCAGGCAGTTGGTGGTGCACGATGCGTTGGAGACGATGGCCTGGCCAGCGTAGGTCTGGTGGTTCACGCCGTAGACGAACATCGGGGTGTCGTCCTTGGACGGGGCCGACAGGATGACCTTCTTGGCGCCAGCGGCCAGGTGCTTCTCGGCGGTTTCCTTGGTCAGGAACAGGCCGGTGGACTCGATCACCACGTCGGCGCCCACTTCGTTCCACTTCAGGTTGGCGGGATCGCGCTCTGCGGTCAGGCGGATCTTCTTGCCATTGACCACCAGGGTGTTGCCTTCGACGGCGATGTCACCCTTGAAACGGCCGTGCACGCTGTCGTACTTCAGCATGTACGCCAGGTAGTCGGGCTCGAGCAGGTCGTTGATGCCCACGATCTCGATGTCGGAGAAGTTCTGCACCGCAGCGCGAAACACCATGCGGCCGATGCGGCCGAAGCCGTTGATGCCAACCTTGATAGCCATGTCAGTCTCTTTCCTGGAGTTAAAAAATAACAAGGGGCGGCCGGCGTCGGGCGCCGGCTCGTTGGATTTGCTTCGTGTGGGTTACTTCTTCTTGGCCTTGCCCAGCGCCACCAGCACGGTGTCGGTGACGTTCTCGGCGGTGAAGCCGAAGTGCTTGAACAGCACCGGGGCCGGGGCCGATTCGCCATAGGTGTCGATGCCCACCACGGCGGCCACGCCGTACTTCCACCAGCCATCGGTGCTGCCCATCTCGACCGCCACGCGGGGCAGGCCGGCCGGCAGGACCGATTTCTTGTAGGCCAGGGTCTGGCGATCGAAGGTGGTGGTGCTGGGCATGGAGACCACGCGCACATAGACCTTCTTCTCGGCCAGCAGCTTCTGGGCGGCCAGCGCCAGCTGCACTTCAGAGCCGGTGGCGATGATCACGCCCTGGGGCTTGCGCTTGATGCCGATGTCGGCCGGCTCGCTCAGGATGTAGGCACCGCGGCTGATCTCGCCCAGGTCTTTCTTGGGCGAGTAGGGCAGGTTCTGGCGCGACAGCAGCAGGGCGGTCGGGCGGTTCTTGTTCTCCAGGGCCACGGCCCAGGCGATGGTGGTTTCAGCCGTGTCGGCCGGGCGCCACACATCGAGGTTGGGGATCAGGCGCAGGCTGGCGGCGTGTTCGATCGACTGGTGGGTCGGGCCGTCTTCGCCCAGACCGATGGAGTCGTGGGTGAACACATGGATCACGCGCTGCTTCATCAGCGCCGCCATGCGGATCGCGTTGCGGCTGTAGTCGCTGAAGGTCAGGAAGGTGCCACCGTAGGGGATGAAGCCACCGTGCAGGGCCACACCGTTCATGATGGCGGCCATGCCGAACTCGCGCACGCCGTAGTTGATGTGGCGGCCACCCACCAGTTGGCCGTCGGCCGCAGCGGTCTGCACCACCTCGCCGGCGGCGTCAAAGCGCAGGTTGGGGGTGCTCTTGGTGTTGGTGAGGTTGGAGCCGGTCAGGTCGGCAGAGCCCCCCAGCAGCTCGGGCAGAGCGGCGGTGAAGGCTTCCAGGGCCAGTTGGCTGGCCTTGCGGCTGGCCACGGTCTCGGCCTTGGTGTGGGCGGCGATGGCGGCATCGACGGCCACCTGGGCAAAGTTCTTCGGCAGCTCGCCGGCCATGCGGCGCAGCAGCTCGGCGGCCAGCGCCGGGTGGGCGGCCTGGTAGGCGGCGAAGCGGGTGTTCCACTCGGCTTCGGCGGCGGCGCCACGGGCCTTGGCGTCCCAGGCGGCGTACACATCGGCCGGGATCTCAAAGGGGGCATGCGGCCAGCCCAGGGCTTCGCGGGTCAGGGCGATTTCTTCGGCACCCAGGGGTTCGCCGTGGGCCTTGGAGGTGTTGGCGCGGTTGGGCGAGCCCTTGCCGATGGCAGTCTTGCAGATGATCAGGGTGGGGGCCGCGTTCTGGCCCTTGGCCTGGGCGATGGCCTGCGACACGGCGTCCACGTCGTGGCCGTCCACCGGGCCGATCACATTCCAGCCATAGGCCTGGAAGCGTTGGGCGGTGTTGTCGATGAACCAGGGCGCGACCTGGCCGTCGATGGAGATGCCGTTGTCGTCGTACAGGGCGATCAGCTTGCCCAGCTTCCAGGCACCGGCCAGGGCGGCCGCTTCGTGGCTGATGCCTTCCATCAGGCAGCCGTCGCCCATGAAGACGTAGGTGTGGTGGTCGACCACGGCATGGCCGTCGCGGTTGAACTCCTTGGCCAGCAGCTTCTCGGCCAGCGCGAAGCCCACGGCATTGGTGATGCCCTGGCCCAGCGGGCCGGTGGTGGTTTCAACGCCGGGGGTGATGCCCACTTCGGGGTGGCCGGCGGTCTTGCTGTGCAGCTTGCGGAAGTTCTTCAGCTCTTCGATCGGCAGCGGGTAGCCGGTGAGGTGCAGCAGCGCGTAGATCAGCATCGAGCCGTGGCCGTTGGACAGCACGAAGCGGTCACGGTCCAGCCACTGGGGCTGACTCGGGTTGTGCTTGAGGTGCTGGCCCCACAGGGCCACCGCCATGTCGGCCATGCCCATGGGGGCACCCGGGTGACCGGAGTTGGCGAGTTGAACGGCGTCCATGGCCAACGCGCGGATCGCGTTTGCCATATCTTGTTGTTGCTGGGTGTTGGCCATCGGGAGAAGCTCCGGATTGGAGGGTCTGGGGGAAACCCCGTATTTTACCGGTCGCGCCCGACCCAGGTCGCGAAGCCCACTTTCAGGGCCGCCATCCGTCTCATTCAGGCCCTGACTTGCACTAAAGTGGAGCCTCTTATGCTTGGCCTTCACCTGACCGCTGATTTGCACGACTGCCGCTGTGCGCCGCACTGGCTGCAGGACGCGCCAGCGCTGGGCCAGGCCTGCCTGGAGGCCGTGGCCGCCAGTGGCCTGCAGGCCGTCAACCAACTGGTGCACGCCTTCCCGGCCGGCCCCAAGGGCCCCGGCGGGGTGACCGCCACGGTGCTGCTGGCCGAATCGCATCTGTGTGTGCACACCTGGCCCGAACTGGGCGCCGTGACCCTCGATGTGTACGTGTGCAATGTGGGGGCCGACCACGCCCCCCAGGCGCGTGCCCTGCTGGCCCGATTGCTGGCGCTGTTCCAGCCCGGGCGCCAGCGCCTGCAAGAGCTGCAGCGTGGCAGCCTGATCGAAGCGGCCCAACCCCTGCCGGCCTGACGCCCCGGCCTGATCCATGAACCCCACGCCAGACGCCCTCATGCAAGACACCCCGGCCATGCTGCTGGCCGCCGGCCGTGGCGAGCGCATGCGCCCGCTCACCGACCTGCACCCCAAGCCGCTGCTGGCGGTGCAGGGCCGCCCGCTGTTGCAGTGGCAGCTGCAGGCGCTGGCCCGAGACGGCTGCCGGCAGGTGGTGATCAACACCGCCTGGCTGGGCCAGCAGATCCAGGACCATTTCGGTGCGCAGTTCGCCACTGAACACGGCTCGCTGGCGCTGAGCTATTCCGACGAGGCCGCCGACTTTGGCGGCGCGCTGGAGACCGCCGGCGGCATTGCCCGCGCGCTGCCCCACCTGGGCGAGGTGTTCTGGCTGGCTGCGGGCGATGTGTTCGCCCCCGACTTCGTGTTCGACCCGCAGGCCCTGGCCCGGTTTCGCGCCGGCACGGCCCTGGCCCACCTGTGGCTGGTGCCCAACCCGGCGCACAACCCGCGCGGCGACTTCGGCCTGAGCCCCGAAGGCCTGGCCCTGAACCTGGGCGCCGACCAGCCCGGCCCGCGCCACACCTACAGCACCATCGGGCTGTACCGCGCCGAGCTGTTCACGGCACCCTGGTGCGACATCGCCGCCGGCAACCCGCAGGGGCAGGCCGCCGCGCTGGCACCGCTGCTGCGCCGTGCCATGGATGCCGGCCGCGTGACGGCCAGCCTGTACACCGGGCGCTGGACCGACGTGGGCACGCCCGAGCGACTGGCCCAATTGAACAAGCCCCTGAACGAGCCCCAGAACGCGGCCTGATCCGCCCCACCCCAGCCCACACCGCCGCTGAAAGCCCGCCATGTCCGACCTCCCCACCCTCGCCCCCACCCCCTTGAGCGTCTACGCCGAACGCCGCGCCCGCGTGGCCCAGGCCATCGGGCCCAACGGCATCGCCATCGTGCCCACCGCGCCCGAGCGCCAGCGCAACCGCGACAGCGATTTCCTGTACCGGCACGACAGCTACTTCTACTACCTGACCGGCTTCACCGAGGCCAACGCCTGGCTGGTCATCACCGGCGACGGCCACAGCACGCTGTGGTGCAACCCCAAGGACCTGGAGCGCGAGATCTGGGACGGCTACCGCCTGGGCCCGGATGCCGCCCCCGCGGCCCTGGGTGTGGACACGGCCTGGCCGGTGACCGAGCTGGACAGCCGCCTGCCCAAGCTGCTGGAAAACCGCGACGTGGTGCACTACCCCTTCGCCACCCACAAGGGCCTGGAGACCCGGGTCGACGGCTGGCTCAGCCAGGTGCGCGCCCGGGTGCGCTTCGGCGCCCTGTGCCCGGCCATGCAGCGCGACCTGTGCGGCGTGCTCGACGAGATGCGCCTGATCAAGGACGGGTACGAACTGGCCATCATGCGCCGGGCTGCCCAGATCAGCGCCCGCGCCCATGTGCGCGCCATGCAGCTCAGCGCCAGCCGGCTGCGCGCCGGCCAGGACGTGCGCGAGTACCACCTGGACGCCGAACTGCTGCACGAGTTCCGCCGCCACGGCTCGCAGTACCCGGCCTACAGCTCCATCGTGGCCGCCGGCGCCAATGCCTGCGTGCTGCACTACCGCGCCGACACCGCACCGGTGCGCGACGGCGAGCTGGTGCTGATCGATGCCGGCTGCGAACTCGACAGCTACGCCAGCGACATCACCCGCACCTTCCCGGCCAATGGCCGCTTCAGCGGGCCGCAACGCGCCCTGTACGACCTGGTGCTGGCCTCGCAGGACGCGGCCGTGGCCGCCACCCGTGCCGGCGCCCGCTTCAACGACCCGCACGACGCCACCGTGGCCGTGCTGGCGCAAGGCCTGCTCGACCTGGGCCTGCTCGACCGCAACAGCGTGGGCAGCGTGCAGGACGTGATCGAGAACCGCAGCTACTTCCCGTTCTACATGCACCGCACCAGCCACTGGCTGGGCATGGATGTGCACGACTGCGGCAGCTATGTGGAGCCCACCGAGCTGGGCGAGGCCAGCCTGCGGCGCGACCCGCTGTCGGGCGAGACCATCACCAACCGGCCCAGCCGCATCCTGCACCCAGGCATGGTGCTGACCCTCGAGCCCGGCCTGTATGTGCGCCCGGCCCCGGGCGTGCCCGAGGCCTTCCACCACATCGGCATCCGCATCGAAGACGATGCCGTGGTCACGGCGCAAGGCTGCGAGCTGATCACCCGCGACGTGCCCGTGCACGCCGACGAGATCGAAGCGCTGATGCGCTGATGGCCGGATGAAGCAGACCGCCCCCCAGTCGGCATGAGCGCCTCCCCCGCCCCCCGACCCGAGCGCCGTGCCCCGCGCCTGATCGCCAACGAGAAAACCGTGCCCCGCCTGCACCTGGTGGGCACGCTGGTGGTGGTGCTGAGCCTGACGCTGGCCCTGGTGGGATTCTTCTCATGGCAGAACCTGGCCGAGCAAAAGGCCTCGTTGCAAAGGGTGGAAGCGGTGCTGCAACAGCAGCAACGGCAGCGCCTGTCGGCCGAGATGGACTCGGCCCTGAGCTACATCGAGTTCGTGCGTTCACGCACCCACGACGTGCTGCGCCACAGCCTGGTCAACCAGGTCGACAACGCCATGCAGGTGGCCGAGGCCATCTACCGGCGCGAGTCGCCGCTGCGCCCGGCCGCCGAGGTGCGCCAGCTGATCATCGAGGCGCTGCGTGAGGTGCGCTTCTACGATGGCCGGGGCTACTACTTCATCGACGACATGGAGGGCCGCTTCATCCTGCTGCCCACCGCGCCGCAGCTCGAAGGCAAGCTGTCGCCGGACAACCGCGACGACACCGGCCACCCCATCATGCAAGGTCTGATCGAGGCGGCCCGCAAGCCCCGTGGCGAGGGCTTCTCGCGCTACCGCTGGTACCTGCCCGACCAACCCAAGCAGATGGCCGACAAGCTGGCCTATGTGCGTTACTTTGCCCCCTACGGCTGGCTGATCGGCACCGGCGACTACACCTACAAATGGGAGGAGCTGCAGCAGCAGGAAGCCCTGGCCCACCTGCGCTCGCTGCGCTTCGGCGTCAGCGGCTACTTCGGCCTGGTCGACCGCCAGGGCCGATCTTTGCTGTCGCCCTCCAACGCCTCGCTGGAAGGCCTGCATTTTTCCGGCCTGCCGCCGGCCGAAGCCGCGGCCGTGGAAAAGATCTTCCGCACCGGCCAGAACGGGGGCGGCTTCATCCACTACGAATGGCCCCACCCCAACACCGGCCAGATGAGCCCCAAGACAGCGCTGGTCAAGGTGGTCGAGCCCTGGGGCTGGGTGATCGCCGCCACGGTGTTCGACAACGAGCTGGAGTCTTCGATCAACCGGGAGAGGCAGCTGCATGACGAAGGCAACCCGCAGCGCTGGCTGACCCTGGGCCTGGCGGTGCTGGTGGCGCTGGGTGTGGCGCTGGGGGCGTCCTTGTTGTTCTCACGCTGGTCGCGCCGGCTGTTCCTGGCCTACCACCGTGAAAATGCGCGCCACCTGGAAGCCCTGCACCAACAGGCGGCCGAGCTCAAGACCCTGTCGCGTGCCATGGCGCAAAGCCCGGTGTCCATCGTGATCACCGACACCCGTGCCAGCATCACCTATGTGAACCCCGAATTCGAACGCATGAGCGGCTATGCCATGGCCGACGTGCTCGGTCAGCCGCCGAACTTTCTGCGCGCTGCAGACGAGGACCAGGCCCGCTACGAGTCCATCTGGGCGCTGGCACGCCAGGGCCAGGCCTGGCAAGGCGAGCTGCCGATCCGTTGCCACGACGGCACCCTGCTGTGGCACAAGGTGCAGGTCTCACCCGTGCTCAACGACCAGGGCAACATCGCCCAGTACCTGGCCATCCTCGAGGACGTGACCGAGCGACGCCGCATCGACGCCGAACAGCGCATTGCCGCCACCGCCTTCGAAACCCAGGAAGGCATGATGGTGGCCGACCGGCAGGGCGTGATCCTGAAGATCAACCAGGCCTTCAGCGACATCACCGGCTACAGCTCGCAGGACGTGGTGGGGCAGACGCCCCAGATCCTCAAATCGGGCCGGCACGACCGTGCCTTCTATGACGGTCTCTGGAAGTCAGTGCTGGAAACAGGGCAATGGCAGGGCGAGATCTGGAACCGGCGCAAGAACGGCGACATCTTCCCCGAGTGGCTGACCATCACAGCCGTCAAGGGTGAGGGTGGCGAGGTCACGCATTACGTCAGCACCCTGACCGACATCACCCAGCGCAAGGCGGCCGAGAACGAGATCCGCCACCTCGCCTTCTTCGACCCCCTGACCAGCCTGCCCAACCGCCGCCTGCTGCTGGACCGGCTGCGCCAGGCCCTGGCCTCCAGCGTGCGGCGCCAGCGCAATGGGGCGCTGATCTTCATCGACCTGGACAACTTCAAGACCCTCAACGACACCCTGGGCCACGACAAGGGTGACCTGTTGCTGCAGCAGGTGGCGCAGCGTCTGCTGCACAGCGTGCGCGAAAGTGACACGGTCTCGCGTCTGGGTGGCGATGAGTTCGTGGTCATGCTCGATGGGCTGGACAGCCACCCGGCGGAAGCAGCCCACCAAGCCGAGACCGTGGGCGAGAACATCCGCCTGGCCCTGAACCACCCCTATGACCTGGCCGGCAACGAATACCACTGCTCGCCCAGCATGGGGGTGGCCCTGTTCGACCAGCATTCGCAGGTGGACGAGATGCTGCAGCGCGCCGACCTGGCCATGTACCAGGCCAAGGCGGCCGGCCGCAACACGCTGCGCTTCTTCGACCCGGCCATGCAGGCCTTGGTGGCCGAGCGCGCCACCCTCGAGTCGGACCTGCGCGTGGCCATCCGCGACGGCCAGCTGCTGCTGGCCTACCAGGCCCAGGTCAGCGCGGCCGGCCAGGTGCTGGGGGCCGAGGCCCTGGTGCGCTGGCAGCATCCGCAGCGCGGCCTGGTGTCCCCGGCCGATTTCATCCCGCTGGCCGAGGACACCGGGCTGATCCTGCCCCTGGGCCTGTGGGTGCTGACCGAGGGCTGCCGGCAACTCGCCGAGTGGGCCCTGAGCCCGGCCCATGCCCATCTGACCCTGGCCATCAACGTGAGCGCCCGCCAGTACCGGCAGACCGACTTCGTGCAACAGGTGCTCGACACCTTGGCGAGCACCGGGGCGCCGGCCCACCGCCTCAAGCTGGAGCTGACCGAAAGCCTGCTGCTGCACGACGTGGAGGACATCATCGCCAAGATGAGCGCCTTGCAGGCGCATGGCGTGGGCTTCTCGCTGGACGACTTCGGCACCGGCTACTCCAGCCTGAGCTACCTCAAGCGATTGCCGCTGGACCAATTGAAGATCGATCAGTCCTTTGTGCGCGACCTGCTGGAGGACGCCAACGATGCCACCATCGCGCGCACCATCGTGGCCCTGGGCAAGAACCTGGGGCTGGCGGTGATCGCCGAAGGCGTCGAGACGGTGGAACAACGCGATCGCCTGGCCAGCTATGGCTGTGATGCCTACCAGGGCTACCTGTACGGGCGCCCCGCCAGTGCCGCCGAACTGCCTCTGAGTGGCGAAATTTGAGATGCAGTTGCTCAGCGTGAACACCGGCCGCGCGCGCCCCCTGCAGATCCAGGGCCGCCGCATCCTGAGCGCCATCGGCAAAAGCCCCGCCGATGGTGCGGTACCCGTGGCCCGGCTGGGCCTGGCCGGCGACGAACAGGCCGACCTCAGCGTGCATGGGGGGCTCTCGAAAGCCGTCTATGCCTGGCCCGCCGAACACTACCCCTGGTGGCAGCAGCAGCGCCGCGAGGCCGGTGTCAGCCTGTTTGATGAAGCGCTGCCCCCAGGGTTTGCGGGCGAGAACCTGACCCTGACGGGCCTGCTGGAAGCCGAGGTATGGGTCGGCGACGAACTGCACTTTCCGGACTGCGTGCTGCGCGTCACCGCCCCACGCGAGCCCTGCTTCAAGTTCAACGCCGTGATGGGCTTTGCCCAGGCCGCCCGCCTGATGGCGCAAAGCGGCCGCTGCGGCTTCTACCTCTCGGTGGTGCAGGAAGGCACGATCACCGCCGGCCAACGCTTCGAGCTGCACCCCGGCCAGCGCGGCCTGGGGATTGTGGAAGCCCTGGCCGCCAAATGGGCCAAGCATCGGAACTGAGCGCGGCCACCCGTCAGAAGCGCGGCTCTGCGTCGCCAGTACGCCAGACTGGCCAGCGCAGCATCACGCTGTCGAACAAGGGGCTGGCCAGCCATTGGGCCAGCCACTGCTGAAGACCGGGCAAGGGCGCCTGGGCCCACCAGGCGGCGTCCACCTGGGCGAACTGGCGCACAAAGGGCATCAGGGCCGCATCCAGCAGGCCGGGCTGGGGGCCCAGCAGCTGCGGGCCGCCCTGCGCCTGCCACAGGGCCTCCAGGGGCAGCAGGTGTTGCACCAGCGCCTGCTCGCGCCAGTGGCTGGCCGGGTGCTCCGGGTGGCGCTCGGGGTATTTGTAGCGGTCCAGCCAGGCCTTGAACCCGCCATCGTTGGCGGCCAGCCAATGGCGGGTCAGCTCGTCGTCGCGGCTGCCCTCGGGGGGCAGCCAGCCCAGGGGGTCCTGCTGCGCCAGCGCCCAGCGCATGATGTCCAGGCTCTGCTCGATCACCTCGCCCGTGGGCAGCACCAGCACCGGGACCGTGCCCTTGGGACTCACCGCCAACAGCTCGGCCGGCTTGTCGCGCAGCAGCACCTCACGCAGGGCCACCCTCACACCCGCCGCTTTCAGCGCCAGCCGGGCGCGCATGGCGTAAGGGCAACGGCGAAACGAATACAGGGTGGGCAGAGTGGTCATGGCGCCAGCGGGCAGAGGAGTTCAAGCCGCTCGATTTTGCCGTGCCCAAAAAAGCGGCCCGGCACGCAGGAGCGCACCGGGCCAACCAAGGACTGACTGCAAGAAAAAGAGAAGAGGCGACTCCGAAGAATGCCGCTACCGCGGGGCTTCAGCGTGCCTTCAGGAACTCGGCCACGTCGAGCAGCACCAGCTCGTTGTCATCGGCCTGGTTGGGTTCGCGGCTGCTGCTGAAGGGCAGGTTGTTGTCGTTGCCCACCACGATGTGGGTGGCATCCACCACGTCCACGTTCTCGATGGTGAAGAAGGGGAAGGTCAGCACGCCCTTGTTCAGCGGCTTGCGCGCCAGGTGGGCCGGGTCGGCGATGTTGAGCAGATCGATGTAGCCGATCTTGCGCACCGGGCCGCCCACGTTGGCCTCGCTCAATTCGATCTTGTAGACGCGCTTGAACTTGGCCAGGTCATGGAAGCAATCCGGGCGCTGCTGGCCCTCGGGGCAGGCCTTGTCGGCCGTGCCTTCACCGTTGTCGCGCTCGATGATCATGCCGGTGCTGTCGTCGATCATGTTGAAGTCGCCGATGGCGTGGTGACCGGCTTCCAGCACGTATTTCCAGTGGCGACCGGTCCACTGCTCGGTCTTCACATCGAACTCGAGCACGCGCAGGTAAGGCTTGCCATCGAGCGACTCGTAGGCCTTGGCCTCGGGGTTCCACAGGGCACCTTCGAGCAAGGCGTAGAGCTTGCTGCCGTCCTTGGACGAGGCCATGCCCTCGAAGCCCTTGGAGCGACGCACCTGGAAATCCACCGTGCCGCCCGGGGCGGCCGGCGTGCTCAGGGCCGGGTGGTCGGGCGAGCGCACCACCTTGCCGTCCACCAGGGTGTCGAACACGGCCAGCACCTTGCCCTTCATGTCGGCCTTGATCAGGAAGGGGCCCAGTTCGTCGCCGATCCAGATCGAGCCACCGGCGAACTGGAAGCTCTCGGTGTCGAAATCGGAGCCCGTCAGGTAGCGCTCGGGCGTGCCTTCATGGACGATGCGAAAAGGCACCTTCTTGTCGGGGTCGTGCAGGAAGACCGTGTCCAGGCGCTTGAAGTGGCCGCTCTTGAAGTCCACCGCATAGTGGTTCAGGTACAGCATGAAGTCGGGCGAGTTGGCTTTGGCGCCGGCACCGTTGTCGGTGATGATCCAGAACGTGCCGTCGGCCATGTGCTTGATGCCCGAATGGCCCTGCAGCGGCTGGCCCTTGAAGGGCAGTGACACGCCGGTGGGGCGGCCGAACGACAGGCCGGGCACCGAGGCAAGCTTCTCGACGCGCACGCCGGTGGTGTACTTGCCGCTGCTCTGCAGGTCTTGCGGGGCGTTCTTGGGGGCTGGCACAAAGCTCTGGGCCGGCAGCACGGCGTGGCCTGCCAGGCGGGCCTCGAAGGCCTGGGGCGCAGCGGTGTTGGACTGGGCGGCCACGGGCAGGGCCCAGAGGCAGGCCGTCACGGCCAGGATGGAAGCGGCAACAGAATTGAGAGCGCGGGACATCGGAGAAATCATCACAACAGAAGACAAGCCCCGAATGTCGGGCCCGGCCATGACGCGCTGATGACAGGGATTTCCCGCGAAGGCTTGTGGCAAATGGTTACAACTTTGGAATGTTGGGTAGGATGGATCGGTGCAACTCCTCTCCGCCTCCGAAAGCTACCTGCTGGGCCGCCGTTTCCGGCGCCTGCTGCGCTGGGCCGGGCTGGCGGTGGGCCTGGGCCTGATCGGGCTGGGCCTGTGGTCGATCACACAGGACTACCACAGCAGCCGCCGCCTGGCCCACGACAACAGCCAGCAACTGACTGACAACCTGCGCCAGCTGAGCGAAATGACGCTGGAGCAGACCGCCCTCAGCCTGAGCAGCCTGGGCAGCGAGCTGGTACCCGCCAGCGGCGCGCACACCGAGCCCGATGCACGCGCGCTCCAGACCCTGCTGGAGGGCGCGATCCGATTCGACAGCGTGTCGCAGCTGCTGTTCGTGCGCCGTGGCGAGCAGCTGGTGGCGGCGGACCGGCATCAAAGCCTGTCGCCCGAGGCCCTGCAGCGCCTGCGCCAGTTGCCGCCCCCCGAGGTGGCCGGCCCGCTGCAATTGCTCAGCCCGATCCGATTGAACGACCAACAGGGCGAACTGCTGCCGATGCTGATGCGCCTGAGCGGCCCGGAGTCGGGCCAGGAGTGGCTGCTGGGCGCCCTGATCCCGCTGGCGGCGCTGCACCCGCCCGCCCCACCGCAGGACAGCGATGCGCAGGCCCCGCTCAGCCGGCTCGAGCAGGCGGTCTACCTGCTCGATGGCCAGGTGCTGATGCACACCGGTGAGCCCACGCCGGGCACCGGGCGCCTGGCCCCAGAATCCGAGCTGCTGGCCCGCCTGGCCAGCGAGCAGCCCGGCGGCGAATTCAAGACCTCGAGCGGCTACGAGACTGAGCTCTGGGGCACCTTCAGGCGCTCCGGACGCTACCCGCTGCTGGTGGCCAGCCTGCAAGCCGAAGCCCAGATGCTGGCCCCGTGGCGGCAACGCAGCGCCACCAAGGGGGTGATGCTGGCCCTGGCGCTGCTGGCCCTGGGCCTGGGCACCCGCACCCTGCAGCACATGCTGCAGGTGCTGGCCACCAGCGAGTCGGTGTACCGGCGCCTGTTCGAGGATGTGGCCGATGGCGTGCTGGTGCTCGACCCCACAGGCCGTGTGCTGGCACTGAACCCGGCGGCCCTGCGCCTGACCGGGCGCAACCAGGGCGAGGAGGTGGTGGGACACGCCCTGTCGGAGTTCTTTCCCCACCCCATCGACCCGGCCACCGGCCAGCTCAGTGCCCTGCCGCGCCAGCGCATGCAGCGGGCGCTGGCCGGTGAGCAGCTGCGCTTCGAGTACAGCTTTGACGCCCCGCTGACGCAGCAGCGCGTGGACTGCGAGATGCGCCTGTCGTCCTTCACCCTCGACGGCGCGCCCCAGCTGTTGTGCCTGGTGCGCGACCTGAGTGAAGAACGTCGCTTCAACCGCCAGCAGGACTACCTGGCCAACCACGACCCGCTGACCGGCCTGCCCAACCGGCACAGCCTGCTGCGCCAACTCGATGAGCGCATCGAGCGCCAGCCCGGCCATCGCTTCGAGCTGGTGTTCGTGAACCTGGCGCGCTTCAAGGAGATCAACGAGGCCTTTGGTCACCGTGCCGCCGACATGGTGCTGGAGATCACGGCGCGACGCCTGGAGCGCCAGCTGCTCACCCATGGCTGGAGCCTGGCACGGGCCGGCGGCACCGACTTCGTGGCGGTGCCGCCGCCCCCCGGCGGCCCTGCGCCCGGCCTGTCGACCAAGGACGTGTGCGAGCTGATGGTGCAGGCCAGCCGCGAGCCCATCACGCTGGGCGACACCGCGGTGGAGCTGCACCTGAAACTGGGCAGTGCCGAGTACCCCGCCGATGCGCCCGATGCCGGTCAGTTGCTGCGCTGTGCCGACGTGGCGGCGGCCCGGGCGCGCACGGTGGTGGGCTCGCAGGTGCGCTACAGCCGCAGCTTCGAGCACGCCCCCGGGCACGATCTGAAAATGCGCTCCGAACTGTCGGCCGCCCTGCGCGGCGGCCAGTTGCAACTGGCCTGGCAGCCCAAGTTGTGGCTGGAAAGCCGTGAGCTCGAGGGGGTGGAAGCCCTGCTGCGCTGGCACCACCCGCGCCTGGGCTGGATCCCACCGTCCGAGTTCATTCCGCTGGCCGAATCCACCGAGCTGATCTACCCGCTGACCCGCTGGGTGATCAGCGCGGCGCTCGACCAGATGGCCCGCTGGCAGACCCTGGGGCAGCCGCTGAAGGTGGCCGTCAACATCAGCGCCAACAACCTGCAGGACCCCGACTTCACCGACCACATCAAGGGCTTGCTGGCACAGAAAAACGTGCCGGCCCAGTGGCTGGAGCTGGAGGTCACCGAGTCGGCCCTGGCCGTCAACCCCGACCTGGTGCTGCGCCGCCTGCAGGAGCTGCGGGCCGCCGGCATGCCCCTGGCGCTGGATGATTTCGGCACCGGCTTCTCCAGCCTGTCGTATGTGAGCCAGTTCCCCTTCACCAGCATCAAGATCGACCGCAGCTTTGTGAGCGCCCTGCTGCGCAGCCCGCGCGACCGCCATGTGGCCGAGTCCACCATCGCCCTGGGTCGCAAGCTGGGCCTGCGCACCGTGGCCGAAGGGGTGGAGGACGACAGCACCGCCGCCGCCCTGATGGCGCTGGACTGCGATGTGGGCCAGGGTTATCTGTTTGCCAAGCCCTTGATGGGGCAGGCCTTCGAACACTGGCGCCACACGCACCAGAGCAAGCTGCTGGCCGCACGCCGCCAGGCCGCCGGGCAGCACCGATAGGCCCGTGGCTCAGGGCAAAGATCGCCACAGGTAGGCAGCGCCTTCGCCATAGCCCGCCAGGTGGGCCTGCGAATCTGCAGCGGGCGGGCTCAGCGCAAAGCCCTGGTGCTGCCAGAAGGGCTGCGAACCCTGCACCGCCACCAGCCCCAGGCCGCTCAGGCCCTCGGCACGGGCCAGGGCCAGGGCCGCCGCCACCGCTCGCGGCCCCAGGCCCTGCCCCTTGGCCTGGGGGTGCACGGCCAGGTCGTGCAGGTACAGCGCGGTGGGCCGGGGCGCCGGGTGAAACGGCTGGTGCAGCGGCGCCACCGCCCCCGGCACGCTGCGGTAGGCCAGCAGGTAGGCGCGCATCGCGCCCGACGCATCGAACAGGCCCCACACCGTGTGCGGGGTGATGGCCAGGCGCTGGGCCATGACGGCAGCGGGCTCGACATAGCCGGCCCCGTAGGCCAGCGCCTGCAGCGCCATCAGGGCGGGCAGGTCGGCGGCCTGCAGGCCCCGCAAGGTGGGCTGCTCAGCGCTCATGAGGGGATGCGCCCACGCAGTTGTTGCACGGCCAGCAGCCCGGCATCGTGCCCGCGCGTGAAGGCCTCTTCGAACACCGAGTAGCCCGACCAGTCGCTGTGGGCGTAGCTGACCCGCCCCTGGGCCAGGGCCGCAGGCACGCTGGCGCCGGTGCGGCGTTGGCGCAAGGCGGGCACGGCCTGGGCGGCCGCAGCCAGCGGCAGGCGTGACAGGTGGGCCAGCACCCCGGGCACGGGCACGGCCATGGCGTGGCCGTGGCGGCTCAGCGAGAACTCGCGGGCGCGGCTCAGCAGATCGGGGTGAGGGCCCAGAAACTCGTCCAGCATGGGGCCGCGCCAGTGCGTCCAGGGCTGCTCCAGCAAGGTCTTGCGGGCCGGCTTGCCGGCCCCCAACGCACGGTAGAAGGTGAGCACGGTGGGGCCGGGGCGCGGGTCCAGGCGCTGGTGCGCCGCATTCACATAGCCCAGGCCGCTGGAGCCATAGATCACGTTGTCCCAGGCCGGGGCCGCGCCGGGTCGGTCGGCCAGCGGCTGGTCCAGCAGCAGGTTGCCCACCACCCAGGCCGCATGCTGCCAGCGCAAGGCGGTGGACTGCAGCCAATCGGGCGCGGTCACCACCACCCGGGCGGCCACATGCACCGGCAGGGCCACGATGCAGTGCGCGGCCAGCCAGCGCTCCACGCGCTGCCGGGCCACATCCCACACGTCCACCGCCACGCCCTGGCGCTGGTCTTCGATGCGCAGCACCACCCGGCCCGGGTACAGCGGGCCATGGCGGGCGTCGCCCTGCCAGGGCGCGGCCAGCCGGTCGACCAGCCAGCCATTGCCCTCGGGCCAGGTGAGCACCGGGGTGTCGGCGGCTTCGGCAGCCTCGTCGCTGCCCGGGGCATGGAAGCCATGCCGGCTGGCAAAGTAGTGGATGCCGGCCCAGGCCGAGACCTCGGCCAGGCCGGCGCCGTAGTCGTCGCGGCAGCAGTAGTCCAGGTACCAGCGCAGGCGGGCGTCGTCCAGGCCCTGCTGGGCCAGCCATTGCGCGAAGGTCTGGCTGTCGAGCGCCAGCTGCACCGGGCTCAGGCCCTGGCTGGCCAGCGGAATAGCAAACCGGGCCTGGCGCTGCAGGCCGGCCACCAGGCCGGCGAAGCGCTGGTACTGCGCCCGCGTGGCCGCGCTCAGATCGTGCGCCGGCAGCAGGCCCTCTTGCCAGCCGCCCTCCACGTACAGGCGCTCCTGGGGGCTGTGGCACAGGGCTTGTTCGTCGTACACCCAGCGGCCGGCCTGGCGCTGGCGCAGGCCCAGTTCTTCGAGCAGGGCCTGCACCTCGGGCGCATCGTCGCCGGGCAGGGGCAGGTAGTGCGCCCCGGTGGGGCAGGGCTGGCTGCCCAGCAGGCGGCCACGGCTGTTGCCGCCGGGCTGCTCGTCGAGCTCCAGGATGGCCAGGTCGTCCACCCCGCCCAGGCGCAGCGAACGCGCCGCCGCCAGGCCGGCGATGCCTGCGCCCGCCACCACCACGCCCACCCGGCGCGAGACCGCCGGCGCCGGCCAGCGGCGCGGGTTCTCGCGCAGCAGGTGGCCGCGTTCAAAGGCCGCCCCTTCGAACCCGCCTTGCAGGGCCGGCATGGCTGGCGAGCAGCCGGCCAGGCCCAGGCCAGCGCCCCCCGCCAGGGCCAGCCAGTCTCGGCGGCGCAGTCCGCTCGCCCTCGGATCAGACCGCATCAATGGGCCACCTTGCCCCATTCCTGTTCATAGGTGCGCACCAGGATCTGGTTGGACAGGCGGTTCACCCCGGTGGGCACGGCCGCCATGTCCTGCGGAAAGTCGAACAGCAGGGGCAGGGTCTGCAGGTTGAGAAAGCGCAGGCCCTCGGGCAGCTTGGCAGGCTGGCGCCAGGGGCGGCGCGAGGCCACCACAAAGCCCCACTCGCCAAAGCTGGGCACGTTGGCGTGGTAAGGCGTGGCGCCCAGGCCGGCGGCCTCGATGGTGTGCACCACGGTCCAGAAGCTCTGGCGCGCCACCAGGGGCGAGGTGGTCTGCACCACCGCATAGCCACTGGCGGACAGGCGCTGGTCCAGCAGGGCGTAGAACGACTGGCTGTAGAGCTTGCCCAGCGCAAAGTTGGTGGGGTCTGGGAAGTCGACCACGATGACATCGAAGGTATCGGCCTCGGTCTGCAGCCACTGGAAGGCGTCGGCATTGACGATGCGCACCCGCGGATCGGACAAGGCCCCGCCATTGAGGCGCTTGAGCGCGGGCTGGGTGCTGAACAGGCGCGTCATCTCGGGGTCGAGTTCGACCAGGGTGACCTGCTGCACGCCGGGGTACTTGAGCACCTCGCGCACGGCCATGCCGTCGCCCCCGCCCAGCACGGCCACCCGGCGCGGGTTGCCCTGTGCCGCCATGACCGGGTGCACCAGGGCCTCGTGGTAGCGGTACTCGTCGCGTTCGGCAAACTGCAGGTTGCCATTGAGGAACAGCCGGTGCCCCTGCGCCCCGCTGGTGACGACGATGCGCTGGTAGGGGCTGGTGGCGGTGTAGGTGACGCGGTCCTGGTAGAAGCGGTCTTCGGCCACGGTGGTGATGGCATCGGCCCCGAACAGGGCGCCCAGCAAGGTCAGCAGCACGCCCGCACAGGCCAGCACATGCACACGCAGGCGGCGCAGCTCATGGCGGAACAGCCACAGCGCCCACACCGCCACGGCGGCATTGAGCAGGCCGAACACCAGCCCGGTGCGCACCAGGCCCAGGTGCGGCACCAGCAGGATGGGGAAGGCCAGCGAGACGGCCAGCGCGCCCAGGTAGTCGAAGGTGAGCACCTGCGAGACCAGCTCCTTGAGCTGCACGTGGCGCTTGAGGATGCGCATGACCAGCGGGATCTCCAGCCCCACCAGCACCCCCACCGCCCCCACCAGCAGGTACAGCACCAGGCGGAAGGCCCCGGGCACAAAGGCACTGCACAGGAACAGCAAGGCCGGCATGCCGCCGCCCAGCAGGGCCACCAGCAGCTCGATGCGCAGGAAGTGCGCCGGCAGTTGGCGTTCGAAATGGCGCGAGGCCCAGGAGCCCAGGCCCATGGCGAACAGGTAGGCCCCGATCACGGTGGAGAACTGCAGCACCGAGTCGCCCAGCAGGTACGAGGCCAGGGTGCCGGCGGCCAGCTCGTAGAGCAGCCCGCAGGCGGCCACCACGAACACGCTGCTCAGCAGGGCCAGCTCGACCGGCCGGGGCGCACCGCGCCCGGTGGCGGGGTCGGGCGCTCGCGCGCCACGCCGCCCGGGCACGCGCCAGGGCACATCGGAGACGACCGCCGCAGGCAGCAAGGGGTCGGAGGAATCAGGTCGCTGGCTCAAAACAATCCACAGTCTTCAAAACAAGGCCGCCGACACATCGGCTGACCAGAAAATAGGGCGCTCCAGGTTCAGCCGTGGATGGCGGCGGCCACGATGAGGCAGATGCCCAGCGACATGGCCGCCACCACCAGGCCCAGGGCCACGTTCTGCTTTTCCACCAGTTCGCGCCACAGATCGTAGGGTGTGAGCTTGTCGATGACGACGAAGCTCAGCCAGAACACCAGCACGCCCACCAGGGCGAACACGATGGAGCCCAGCACGGCGCCGGGGCGCAGCCATTCAAGTCCCATGGAAACCTCCGAAAAAGAGTGGTTGGTTCAGGTTCAGCAAGTCGGTGCCTCATCATCACTTGTGGCTGCCGCCGCTGCCCGAATAACCCCCGTAGGAGCCGCCCGAGCTGCGGTAGCCGCTGCTGTTGCAGTTTTCCACCGCCGGATCGCAGCGGGAGCAGCGGCTGAGCAGCAGCACCAGCACGATCAGGAGCACCGCAATGACCAGGATGGTGCCCCATCCCAGGGCCCGGAAGCTGCCCGCCGGCGCCACGTCGGCCCGGCGCAGCAGGTCTTGCCGGGCTTCGAGCTTGAAGGCCTTGGCCACGGCGGCCGCGTCCAGGCGGCTGCCGCCCGACCAGGTGATCTCGGTGGGGGTGCTTTCCTCGGACAGCAGGCCCTTGGCACTGGCGAAGTCGCGGTTGCTGGTCTTCTGCCCACGCGCCACCGGCCAGTAGAACTCGCCGCAGGCGTAGCTGGTCTCGGCGTCGTAGCGGTATTGCAGCTCGTAACGGGTGCCCAGGTAGGTGGCCGCACGGCCCGCCGCATCGAGCTTGGGCGCCCCGGTGAGCGGGCGCACCAGGCTCCAGCCATCGGTGGCATCGACCAGGAAGCTGAAGCCGCGCTGGCGGTTGTAGAGCAGGTACTCCTCCCAGCCGAACAGCTCGTCGTCGCCGGGTTCGCGGCCCATGCGGTGCTGAAAACCCACCACCTGCCAATCCACCCCTTCGAGCCGGCCCAGGCTGCCCAGCGCGATCAGGGGCGCCACGGGCTCGTCCTGCAGGGCGTGGCGCAGCTCGCCGCCGAGGCCTTGCGAGACATCGATCAGGCTGTTGCAGCTGCGGCAGGTGAGGGTCTTGGTGCTGGCCAGGGTGATCTCGACCGGGGCGCCGCAATGCGGGCAGTTGAACTGGCGCCCGGCTTCGTTCTTGACCGACTCTTGCTTGAGGCCGCTCAGGGCCAGGTCTTCGAGCCGCACCGAGCGGCCCGCCGACAGGGCGGGCGGGGTGCGGCTGTAATCGAGGCTGAGCACCTCGCCGCTGTCGCTGCGCAGCTCCACCAGGCCGAAGGCAAACCCGAGCGGAGGCAGGCGCGGCAGTTCGCCCTGGGCCGAGATCAGGCACACCTGGTCGCTGAAGGCCACGGTGAAGGGCTGGCCGTTGACCGCCGTGCTGGCCCCGGGGCGGAAGGCCGAGGCCGGGGGCATCTCGCGCTGCAGCTCACGCGGGCGCGCCATCACGTAGGCGCCGTTGTCTTCGCTGAGGCAGGCCTGGCTGCCGTCTTCGAACAGCGCGATCCACTCGGCCCACACGCCGGCGGGCGACTTGTATTGCAGCCGGCCGATCAGCACAAAGGGCTTGTTGTCGAAACGGCCGCTGGCCATGAGCTGCAGCGGGCTGTGGTCGTCGAACAGCTCGGCCATGCGGCCGATGCGGCTCAGCACCTCGCCCTGGCGCAGCACCGTGCTCTGGCAGTAGGGGCAGACCGCATGCGTCGATTGGGCGCTGCGAAATTCAACGGGGGCGCCGCAGCCCGGGCAGGGCGCGCGGTAGGAACGCTCTGTCACGAACGGGCGGTGCGGTTCAGACGAGCTTCTTGAGCAGTTCGGCCTTCTTGGCGTCGAACTCTTCAGCGGTCAGGATGCCTTTGGTCTTGAGATCGGCCAGCTTCTCCAGCGTGGCCATGATCTCGTCGGGCTTGAGGCCGCTGGCCGCAGCGGCAGCTGCGGCCGCCCCACCGCCTTGCAGGCCGGCCTGCAGGTTCTGCGCCAGCACCTGGCCCAGCGCCACGCCGGCGCCCAGGCCCATGGCGTCACCGGCCACACCGCCGCCCGCCGCACCTTCGGCCAGGCGCGGGATGGCCTGGGCGGTCTGGTACTGCATGAACTGGCCCATGTCGCGGCCCACCATGCCCATGCCGATCTTCTGGTCGAGCACCTTCTGCAGCTCTTCGGGCAGGGACAGGTTCTGCACCGTGAAGGTCTGCAATTGCAGGCCCAGGCGGGCGAATTCGGGGCCCAGCTGCTGGGTCAGGGCCTCGGCGAAACGCTGCTGGTTGGCGGCCAGGTCGAGGAAGGGGATGCCGCTGGAGGCAATGGCCTGGCTGATGTTCTGCAGCACCAGGCCGCGCAACTGGCCGTCCAGGTCGGCCACGCCGTAGCGCTCGCGGGTGCCGGAGATGCCGGCATGGAAGGCCTTGGGGTCGGCGATGCGGAAGCTGTAGTTGCCGAAGGCGCGCAGGCGCACGGCACCGAACTCGGGGTCGCGCACGGTGACAGGCTGGGGCGTGCCCCATTTCTGGTCGAGCTGTTCGCGGGTGCTGAAGAAGTAGACATCGCTCTTGAAGGGCGACTCGAAGAGCTTGTCCCAGTTCTGCAGGTTGGTCAGCACCGGCAGGGTCTGGGTGCCCAGCCGGTAGGTGCCGGGGCCGAACAGGTCGGCGATGCGCCCTTCGTTGACGAACAGGGCCATCTGCGACTCGCGCACCACCAGGGTGGCGCCGTTCTGGATTTCCATGTCGGCCATGGGATAGCGCCAGGCCAGCGTGCCGTCGCCCTCTTCGGTCCATTGAAGGACGTCGATGAACTGCTTCTTGATGAAATCCATCAGGCCCATGGCCGTCTCCTGCTCGGTTGGGAACGGCTCAGATGATACCTGCGTACCAGCCCGAAAAGAGCCGCCCTGCTCAGGCCTTGACGTCCAGCAACGAGCCCATCATCTGGTCGTGGACCTTGAGGGTCTTGAGGTTGGCCTGGAAGCTGTAGCTCGACGAGATCTGGTCGACCATGTCCTGCTCCAGCTGGCTGCCGGGCTGGGGCATGCGTGACACGCTGGTGGTGGTGCCGCCATTGGGGTCGGCCTGCTGGTCGACCCGCTCGCGCCGGAACCCGTCGGTGTTCTGGTTGGCGATGTTGTTGGCCGCCGCACTTTCGCGCTGCAGCGCGGCCTGCATGCCGGACTGGGCGATCGAGCTGATGCTGGACATGGGCGGGCCTCGGGGTCGGTGAATCGATGAACGGCCAGATTATCCGCCTCAAGGTGCGATTCGCCAAGCCGCAGCCCGCTCCAGCGCAGGCTGCGGCGGGCTCATGCCCTCACTTCTTGGGTCGGATCGCGTCGGCCGTGCCCTGGATGAAGGCCTTGATCTTCTGCACATCATCGAGGCTGAGGCGCTCGCTGAAGTCGGGCATGCCGCGCGCCATGGCCGGTCCCTTGAAGATGAACTTGTCCAAGTGCTCGATCATGGCGGCATCCATGTAGCCCAGGTTGGGGATGTTGCCGCCACGGTCCACGCCCGGCACGCCGTGGCAGAAGACGCAGTTGCTGACATACAGCATGGTGCCGGCCTGCACCAGGGCCGGGTCGTACTTGACGCCCGACACCAGCTCGCCCAGGCGGTAGCCCACAAAGTCGGGCAGGGGCGCCTTGCCGCCCACGGCAAAGGTGTAGACCGTGCCGGGGCCCTGGCGCTCGGTGGCGCGCTGGGCCAGGCCATACACACCGCCCCAGCCCACGGCGATCGACACGTATTGGCGCCCATCCACCTCGTAGGTGATGGGGGCGGCCACCACGCCGGTGCCGGTGGGCGACTCCCAGAGCTTGCCGCCGGTCTTGGCGTTGTAGGCGATCAGGCGCCCGTCGGCCGTGCCCTGGAACACCAGGTTGCCGGCGGTGGTCAGGGTGCCGCCGTTCCAGGGCGAGACCTGTTCCTGGGTCCAGGCGGCTTTCTGGCGCACCGGGTCCCAGGCGATCAGGCGGCCGAAGGGCTTGCTCTTGGGCGGCTCGACGTTGGCGTACATGGCCAGGTTCCAGCCCAGGCCGCCGTGGGGCTCCCCGGGCTGGTTGCCGTTGAACTTCCAGTTCTGGTTGTCCATCAAGTTGATGGGCACGTTCTGCGCCGGCAGGTAGACCAGGCCGGTCTGCGGATTGAAGGACATCGAGTGCCAGTTGTGCGCCCCGAACGGGCCCGGCACGGCGTCATAGGGCTTGTCGGTGGCGCGTGCCTCGGGGTTCTCGATGGGGCGGCCGTTGGCGTCGTAGCCCTTGGCCCAGTTCACGTCGACAAAGTTCTTGGCCGAGATGAAGCGCCCGTTGGTGCGGTCGATGACGAAGAAGAAGCCGTTCTTGGGCGCGTGCAGGATCACCTTGCGCGGGCGGCCGTCGATCTTCAGATCGGCCAGGATCATGGGCTGGGTGGAGGTGTAGTCCCAGTTGTCGCCCGGGGTTTCCTGGTAGTGCCAGACGTACTCGCCGGTGTCGGGGTTGAGGGCCACGATCGAGGCCAGGTACAGGTTGTCGCCACCACCCGGGCTGCGCTTGCTGCGGGCCCAGGGCGAGCCGTTGCCGGTGCCGATGTACATCAGGTTCAGCTCGGGGTCGTAGGTCATGGTGTCCCAGGCGGTGCCGCCGCCGCCCGACTCCCACCACTTGCCGCTGGCGTCCCAGGTCTTGGCGGCACGCGCCATGGCCTCGTTTTCGAAGGGCTTGGACGGGTCGCCGGGCACGGTGAACCAGCGCCAGGCCTGGGCCCCGGTGCCGGCGTCGTAGGCGGTGACGTAGCCGCGCACGCCGTACTCGGCGCCGCCGTTGCCGATCACCACCTTGCCTTTGATGACGCGCGGCGCGCCGGTGATGGTGTAGCTGTGGGTGTGGTCGATCAGGGTGTCCTGCTCCCACACCTTCTGGCCGCTGCGGGCGTTCAGGGCGATCAGGCGGCCGTCATAGGCGGCCACGAAGACCTTGCCCTGGTAGAGGGCCACGCCCCGGTTGACCACGTCGCAGCAGCCCTTGTAGCCCTTGGATTTGTCGACCTGCGGGTCGAAGCTCCAGAGCCGCTTGCCGCTGCGCACATCCACCGCGTGCACCACGCTCCAGGAGGCGGTGACGTACATCACGCCATCGACCACCAGCGGGGTGGATTCCACGCCCCGGGTGGATTCCAGGTTGTACGACCAGACCAGCCCCAGCTGGCCCACGTTGCCGGTGTTGATCTGCCGCAGGCGCGAGAAGCGGGTTTCGGCGTAATCCAGGCCATGGCTGGGCCAGTCGGTCGACTTGGCGGCATTGGCCTGGATGTAGGCCCCGTCAAGCTGATCGACACGGCTGGCAGGCTGGGCCTGGGCTGGCAGGGCCACCAGGGCGGACAGGGCCAGCCCGGCGAGCCCGGTGCCCAGACGGCGCCAGGCCGGTGCCCCGGCGGCGGGGCGGGTGGTGGATTGGATTTGATGCATAGGGTGATGTCTCCTCGGAAAAGGCTGGGGGTGTGACCTTCGGACCAGGCGCTTCTCGCTTCCCGTTCGAGGTTCATGAACCGCGGGAATCTGCGTGCACCTTGGCTGGCGCACGCCGGAGCGCTGGCGGGCCACCCGGATCGGAGCATCTGCTTTTGCCCGGACCGCTTCACCACCGGGATTTCCCTAGGCCGAAACTGTTCCAAGATGGAACATTCCGGCCGCGGGCCGCCAAGGCCGCGGCGGCTGTCTCAATTTGCGAATTTCCGACCTGTCCACACGGTTTCTATGGGCTAACCCTGAGAACGCGCAGCCCCAGGGCTGCCGATACTGCGCTCACCCACCCACAGACCCACCGCTTGATGGAGGCCCCATGCCCCGGCAAGACCCTGGCCGCCCCTGGGCGCGCCCGCTGTTCTTCAACACGCCCAGCCAGCGCGTGGCCCAGGCACGCCAGCAGCTGTTTGAAGAGGGGCAACGCCCCAGCGGTCTGGTGCCCGAGGGGGTGCTGCAATCGTGGCTGCGTTGCCTGCGCCAGGAGCCCCGCACCAGCCGCACGCTGAGCTTCGACCCGGTCACACCCAGCCGCCTGCATGGTGCCCTGGGCCGCAACCGCCCGCTGCTCAGCGCCTCGGGCGACGAGCTGCAGGCGCTGGAACACGCCCTCAGCGGCACCGACTGCCGGGTCATCCTGACTGACAGCGAAGGCGTGATCGTGCATGTCACCCACCACCCGCTGGCCGACCAGCCCCTGCTGGGGGTGGCCGCGCGCCTGGGGGTGAACCTGTCGGAATCCGCCGTGGGCACCACCGCCCCCGGCCTGGTGGCCCACACCGGCCAGGCCTGCAGCGTGATGGGGGCGGAACACTATTACGACTGCCTGCAAAGCTTTCACTGCGCCGCCGCCCCGATCCGCGACATCCACGGGCGCCTGGCCGGGGTGCTGGACCTGACCATCGAAACCCACCCCTTCGGCTTTGACGCCGCCAGCCTGGTGGGCGCCTACGCCACCGCGATCGAGAACCGATTGCTCAAGGCCCAGGCACGAGAGCAGCTGGTGCTGCAGTTCCAGGCCCACCCGGATCTGCTCGACAGCGTGCAACAAGGCCTGGCGGGCCTCGACGACCAGGGCCGGCTGGCCTGGGTCAACCCGGCCGGGCGGCGCCTGCTGGGCCTGGCCCCAGGGGCGTCGCACGAAGACCTCGACACCACGCTGGGCCTGGACCTGGCCGATCTGCTGGCCTTGAGCCACCACGATCAGCCCCAGGCCAGGCGCCTGGGCAACGGCCTGACCGTCTGGCTGCGCGTGCGGCTGCAGGCCGCCGATGGCTTGCGCCACCTGCAGGCCATCGGCGCGCCGGCCGGCCCCCCGGCACCGGCTCCTGAACCGGCCACTGCGCTCACGTCGGACGCCGCAACCGACAACAACCCGCAGGTCACCGAAGCCCGGCCCGCCCTGCACGAACACAGCCGCCAGCACATCGAAGCCGCGTTGGCCCAGGCGGGCGGCAACATCACACGCGCCGCCCGGGCACTGGGTGTGTCCAGAGGGCTGTTGTATCGACGTTTGAAAAGCCGAATCCCGCCATCAGGCCCCGTCTGAGTTCGCAGCGGCCCCAAACCCATTCAGAATGGTGTCAGCTTCAGCCCGCCGTTGGACGTGCGGGCTTTTGCCAAATAGTCAAAACCCATTCACCTTTTTACGCAGATTTACTGACTAGGGTTTCCCCCCAGGTGGGTCTACAATCGCGAACCCTTGCGAGTCCGGACAGGCCGCCACCGGTGCGCGACCCCAGCCCCAGCAAGCCAGCAGGAGACATTGGATGCCCATCAACCCACAGGCCAACAAAGAAGAACAGCGCGCTGAATTGCGGCGCGCCGCACTGGAATACCACGAGCTGCCGACCCCCGGCAAGGTGGCCATTGCCGCCACCAAGCAACTGGTCAACCAGCACGACCTGGCCCTGGCCTACTCCCCCGGCGTCGCAGCCCCCTGCGAAGAGATCGTCAAAGATCCCAATGCCGCCTTCAAATACACCAGCCGCGGCAACCTCGTGGCCGTGATCACCAACGGCACCGCCGTGCTGGGCCTGGGCAACATCGGCCCGCTGGCCGCCAAGCCCGTCATGGAAGGCAAGGGCGTGCTGTTCAAGAAGTTCGCCGGCATCGATGTGTTCGACATCGAGATCGACGAGCAGAAAGACCTGGACAAGCTGGTCGACATCATTGCCTCGCTGGAGCCCACCTTCGGCGGCATCAACCTCGAAGACATCAAGGCCCCCGACTGCTTCTATGTGGAGCGCAAGCTGCGCGAACGCATGAAGATCCCCGTCTTCCACGACGACCAGCACGGCACCGCCATCGTGGTGGGCGCGGCCCTGCTCAACGGCCTGAAGGTCGTGGGCAAGGACATCAAGAAGGTCAAGCTCGTCACCTCGGGCGCCGGTGCCGCCGCCCTGGCCTGCCTGAGCCTGCTGCTCAAGCTGGGCCTGCCGCGCGAGAACATCTACGTGACCGACCTGGCCGGCGTGGTCTATGAAGGCCGCACCGAGCTGATGGACGAGGACAAGATCCAGTTCGCCCAGAAGACCGACGCCCGCACCCTGGGCCAGATCATCGAAGGCGCCGACGTCTTCCTGGGCCTGTCGGCCGGCGGTGTGCTCAAGCCCGAGATGGTGGCCAAGATGGCCGCCAACCCGCTGATCTTCGCGCTGGCCAACCCCACGCCCGAAATCCTGCCCGAAGAGGTCAAGGCCGTGCGTGACGACGCCATCATGGCCACCGGCCGCACCGATTACCCGAACCAGGTCAACAACGTCCTGTGCTTCCCGTACATCTTCCGTGGCGCGCTCGATGCCGGCGCCTCGACCATCACGGTGGAGATGGAGATTGCGGCCGTGCACGCGATTGCCGAGCTGGCCCAGGCCGAGCAAAGCGAAGTGGTGGCCGCCGCCTACGTGGGCCACCCCCTGGCCTTCGGCCCCGAATACCTGATCCCCAAGCCCTTCGACCCGCGCCTGATGATGAAGATCGCGCCGGCCGTGGCGCAGGCGGCCGCCGACAGCGGCGTGGCCCTGCGCCCCGTGAAGGACCTGGACGCCTACCGCGAGAAGCTGCAAAGCTTCGTCTACGCCTCGGGCACCACCATGAAGCCCATCTTCACCGCCGCCAAGGCCGCCGCCAAGAAGCGCGTGGCCTATGCCGAGGGTGAAGAAGAACGCGTGCTGCGCGCCGCCCAGATCGTGGTCGACGAGGGCCTGGCCCGCCCGACCCTGATCGGCCGACCGGCCGTGATCGCCGAGCGCATCGAGAAGTTCGGCCTGCGCCTGCAGGAAGGCCGTGACTACGACATCGTCAACGTCGAGAACGACCACCGCTACCGCGACTTCTGGCAGACCTACCACCGCATGACCGAGCGCAAGGGCGTCACGGTGCCGATCGCCAAGATCGAGATGCGCCGGCGCCTGTCGCTGATCGGCGCCATGCTGCTGCACAAGGGCGAAGTCGACGGCCTGATCGCCGGCACCTGGGGCCACACCACGCTGCACCTGAACTACCTGGACCAGGTGATCGGCAAGCGCCCGGGCGTGAGCACCTACGCCTGCATGAACGGCCTGCTGCTGCCCGACCGCCAACTGTTCCTGGTCGACACCCACGTCAACTACGACCCGACGGCCGAGCAACTCACCGAGATCACCATCATGGCCGCCGAGGAGATGATGCGTTTCGGCATCAAGCCCAAGGCGGCGCTGCTGTCGCACTCGAACTTCGGCAGCAGCAGCCAGCCCAGCGCGGTGAAGATGCGCCGCACCCTGGAGCTGCTGCGCGAACAGGCCCCATGGCTGGAAGTGGATGGCGAAATGCACGGCGACGTGGCCCTCGATGGTGCCGCCCGCCAGGCGCTGATGCCGCACAGCACCCTTTTGGGCAGCGCCAACCTGCTGGTGTTGCCCAACATCGATGCAGCCAACATCTCGTACAACCTGCTGAAGACGGCGGCCGGTGGCAACATCGCGATCGGCCCGGTGCTGCTGGGCGCGGCGCAGCCGGTGCACATCCTCACCGCCAGCACCACGGTGCGCCGGATCGTGAACATGACAGCCCTGACGGTGGCCGACGCCAACGCTTCGCGATAAGCAATCGCTCCATAGCGAGCGCTAACTTTTAGACGACGGAAACCCGAGCGCGGCTGCCCATTTTTTGGGCAGCCGCTTGCTTTTCAGGACCAGATACGTCAAACTTGCGACCTTGAAATTTTGGGGTTTACCCGGAGTTTCTGAAAGGTGTTATTTCATGCTGCGAAAAGTTGCCGCCAGAACAAGCCAATTCCTGCTGGTTTGTCTGATGTTGGCAGCGGCGCTCTCAGGCACCACTTTGGTGCATTCCCGAGAAACGCCCGCGATCAGTGCCCAGGCCACGATCTCCCTGGCGGAATTGCCGGCGCAAGGGCGCCAGACTTATCAATTGATCCTGTCCGGGGGGCCTTTCCCCTTCGAGAAGGATGGTGTGGTCTTTGGCAACCGCGAGCGGATCCTGCCCCATCAGCCTCGCGGCTTCTACCGTGAATACACCGTTCAGACTCCAGGCTCGCGTGACCGGGGTGCCCGGCGCATTGTCTGTGGGGGCCGCCAGATCAGGGCGCCCGAAGCCTGCTACTACAGCCAAGACCACTATGCGAGCTTTCGCCGCATCGTCGAATGACCTTTGAAATCACCGCTGCCATGAAGGCGCCCCAGGTAGGACCTCGGGCCAACAGCGTGGCCGGACCCATTTTTTTTGACCATAGAGAAAGAGAAGCGGAGATGGATACGCCACTTCGTACCGTTCGAACCAACATCGTTCAGTCGATTCGGGCCTTTCGGGTACAAGACCTTCAGGAAGCCGCACGCGACCTGGGCCAGCACTTTCTGTACGCCAATCTGGCCAATGCACAGTCCAAACAGGACGTGCTGGACATGATTGCGGCGCAATTCACCTTTCCGGCGCACTTCGGCAAGAATTTTGACGCCTTGTATGACTGCATGACCGATCCCTTGCACAAATCGGGCCCGCAGCCAGGCTTCATCGTGGTGCTGGAACAGATTCCGGCCCACGCCAAGTTCGACAAGGAAGCGCGCGAGCAATTGCTCGACATCTTCCGGGATGCCGCCGATTACTGGAGCGACCGGAAGATCCCCTTCCGATGTTTCTATTCTTTTCTGTAGCCCGTTCTGCACAAGCTGGCCAAGCAGAACGGGCCAACGAGGCTGAAGTCGGCAAGACCCTGACCGGTATTGCCCTGAACCCGGACAGCGGCGACCGCATGCCCACCGACAAACTGGTGGATGTCTCGCCCCAGGCGCTGCGCATGAGCAGCCCTTTCAATGCCGGGTACTGGTTGTCGGCGGCCTGAAGCGCCCCACCTTTGCCCTCTCAAAAAACCCGCAGTCGCGCACTGCGGGTTTTTTTTTGCCACCTTGGTTCGCCTGGTCGATCGGGCTTGCAAAAAGCCCCGCCAGCTGCGGGCAAGCCCTGCTTGCATGGCATGACTCGTGCAGGCAACATTCGCGCTCCTGACGCAGGGAGGCCCTCCAAATACCCAGTTGGCGTGGCTTTTGCCTGTGCGATACCGACACGACCCAAAAGGTGCCTATGAACTTGTTGAACCGCCTATCCATCCGGGCCCGCCTTTATTTCGGCACCGGATTCTCCCTGCTGCTGCTGACCGTCATCGGACTGACCGGTTTCTGGGCCCTGCACAGCACCCAAGGCACCCTGAAGACCTTGCTGGAGCAGAAGGTGCAGACCCTCACCTCGCTCGACGAACTGCGGCTCAAGGCCGCCGACATCCGCCGCAGCGAGAAAGACATCATCATCAGCTTCAACAACAGCGTGGAAGTGGGCAATCTGCGCGAAGCCTGGAAGAAGCAACTGGGCAGCCTGCTGAGCGCCACCAGCACCCTGCAGACCCAGAATGCCGATGACAGCGCCCTCACCGAGTCCCTCAAGCAGGTGCAGGCCGCCTTGAAGGAATACGAGACCGGCCTGACCCCCATCCTCGAACAGGTGGAACGCGCCCAGATCGATGGCGCTGCCGCCGGCGCCTATGCCGACCGGCTCAAAAAGCACATGGAAGCCGCCGACCAGGGCCTGTCGCAACTCAGCCGCCAGGCCAGCGAGGCCATGCACAACGCCGAAGCCGACATGCAGCGCGACATCTACCGCCTGGGCTCGCTGATCGTGGCCCTGCTGGTGGTGGCCCTGGTGGTGCTGATCCCCTTGACCGTGTTCAGCGTGCGCGGCCTGGCCCGCTCCATCACCCAGGCGCGTGACCTGGCCGAGCGCATTGCCCAGGGCGATCTGTCCAACGAGGTGCGCAGCGATTCGGACGACGAAATCGGCCAGCTCGTCAGCGCCATGGGCCAGATGCAGGAATCGTTGCGCGACCTGGTCAAGCAGGTGATGCAGGCCACCGAGAACATCGCCACCGCCAGCAGCGAGATCGCCAGCGGCAACAACGACCTGTCGCACCGCACCGAGCAGACCGCCGCGAATCTGCAAAAGACCTCGTCCTCGATGGAGGCCCTGACGCACAACGTGCAGCAGTCGGCCGAGTCCTCCCGCCAGGCCAGCGCGCTGGCGGGCTCGGCCTCACAGGTGGCCGAGCAGGGCGGGCAGGTGGTGTCTCGCGTGGTGAGCACCATGGAAGAGATCCGCACCGCCTCGCGCAAGATCGGCGACATCACCGGCGTGATCGACGGCATTGCCTTCCAGACCAACATCCTGGCGCTGAACGCTGCGGTTGAAGCAGCGCGTGCCGGTGAGCAGGGTCGGGGCTTTGCCGTGGTGGCCGGCGAGGTGCGCAACCTGGCCCAGCGCGCCGCCCAGGCCGCGCGCGAGATCAAGACCCTGATCGGGGCCTCGGAGGCCAAGGTCGAATCGGGCTCGGAGCTGGTGCAGCAGGCCGGCAGCACCATGAGCGAGGTGGTGGTCTCGGTGCAGCGCGTGGCCCACATCGTGGCCGACATCACCCAGGCCACCGGCGAACAAAGCGGCGGCCTCAGCGAGGTCAACTCGGCTGTGGCCCAGCTCGACCAGGTGACCCAGCAGAACGCCGCCCTGGTGGAAGAGTCAGCCGCCGCCGCGCAATCGATGCAAACACAGGCCGAGCAGCTGGAGCAACTGGTGCGCAAGTTCCGCCTGGGGGCTGGTGAACCGGCCACCCTGCGCCGCAGCAACGCGCCCAAGCCCATGCCTGCACCCAGCAGCCGGCCAGCCGCCGCCCCGCTGCCGAGCAGCCAGCCCGCACCTGCCCGGGTGGCTGGACCGGGACATGCCAAGGCCCCGACAGCGCCTGCGGCCAAACCCGCAGCCATTGCCCACCAGGCCACAGCCAAGCCGCCGGCCATGGCGGCGGCGGGTCAGGAAGACGACTGGGAAACCTTCTGAGCCAGCGCCCTGGGGCACCCGCCGGGGGGCCCTGAGGGGTGTCTCAGGGGGTGCATCGGTGGATCAGAGCGACTGCGCCAGCGCCACGTACTCGGCCACCGGCACCTCTTCGGCACGGCGCTGGGTGTTGAATTCGCCGCTGAAGCCACGCGCTTCGAGCCAGCGGCCCAGGGTATGGCGCAGCAGCTTGCGCCGCTGGCTGAAAGCCACCTGCACCAATTCTTCAAGCAGCTTGGGGTTCAGCGGGGCCGGCTCCGCGTGCGGCACCATGCGCACCACGGCGCTGTCCACCCGGGGCGGTGGGTCAAAACTCTCGGGCGGCACGAACAGCACGTTCTGCATGGCGTAGCGCCACTGCAGCATCACGCTCAGGCGGCCGTAGTCCGAGGTGCTGGGCCCAGCCACCATGCGGTCGATCACCTCTTTTTGCAGCATGAAGTGCTGGTCTTCGACCACGTCCACATGCTCGAGCAGGTGAAACAGGATGGGTGTGGAGATGTTGTAGGGCAGGTTGCCCACCACGCGCAGGCGCGGCACGCCCAGGCTCTGGGCCAGGGCGGTGAAATCCACCTTCAGGACATCCGACTCCACCACGTTGAGCTGGGGGTGCTCACGCAGGCGGCGCGCCAGATCACGGTCCAGCTCGATCACGGTGAGGCGGCCCACGCGCTCGACCAGCGGCTGGGTCAGCGCCGCCAGGCCGGGGCCGATCTCGACCATGGGTTGGCCGGGCTGCGGCGCGATCTCGTCGACGATGCCATCGATGATGGCGCGGTCGGACAGAAAGTGCTGGCCGAAGCGTTTGCGGGGAATGTGTTTCATGGCTTATTGCGGCGGGTCACGCAGTTCCACGTAGGCGCGGTCACGCACCTCCTGGGCCCAGCTCACGTAAGCCTCTTCCATCTTCTTTTCGCGCAGCATGTTGCGCGCCACCTCGCGCTGGTCGCGCAAGGACATCGGTGCGTCGCGACGCTCCATCAACTGGATCAGGTGCACGCCAAAACGCGACACCACCGGCTCGCTGACCTCGCCGGGCTCCAGGCGGTTCATCACCTCCTCGAACTCGGGCACGAACTGGCCCGGGTTGACCCAGCCCAGATCACCGCCTTGCTTGGCGCTGCCGTCCTGCGAGTGCTCACGCGCCAGATCGGCAAACGAGGCACCGCCCTCGACGATGCGCTGGCGGTAGCCCTTGATCAGGGCCACGGCGGCGCTTTCGCTGAGCTTGGGGCCGGTGCGCAGCAGGATGTGGCGGGCGCGCGACTGGGGCACGGTCACCACCGCCGGCTTGGGATCGTTGCGGTCGATCACCTTGAGGATGTGGAAGCCCGCACCGCTGCGGACCGGGCCGACAATGGCCTGCACCGGGGCGTCCTTGACGGCGTTGATGAAGATCTCGGGGTAGCGCTCGGCGGCGCGCAGGCCCATCTCGCCGCCGCGGGTGCGGTCGGTGCCATCGGAGTAGTCGCGCGCCAGGGTGGCAAAGTCGACCCCGGCGCGGGCCTGGGCCGCCACCCGGTCGGCGCGGGCCTTGAGGTTGGCCACCGTCTCTGGTGAGGCGCCTTCGGGCACCGCCACCAGCACCTGGGCCAGGTTGATCTCCTGCTGTGCCAGCGACTGGCGGGCCAGTTGCTCCTGCAGGAACTGGTCGATCTCCAGGTCGGTGACCTTGGCGCGCGGCTCCACCTCGCGCTCGCGCAGGCGGGCCAGCAGCAACTGGGTGCGCAGGTCATCGCGCAGCTGCTTGAGGCTCAGCCCGTCCTGGCTCAAGCGCTTGCGCAACTCGGCCACGGTGAGCTGGTTCTGGCGGGCGATGTTCTGCTCGGCCAGATCGATCGCGCCTTCCTCGACCTTCAGGCCCTGTTCGGCGGCCAGTTGGGCCTGGGCCTTCTCACCGATCATGCGCTCCAGCACCAGGCGATCGAGTTCGGCGGCGGAGGGCGGGGTGGTGCCCTGCTGCGCCAGTTGCTGCAGGGTGCGGGCCACACGGGCACGCACCTCGTTGTTGGTGATGGGCTCGGAATTGACCACGGCCACGATGTAGTCGGCCTGCTGCGGGCCGCTGGGGGCGGCGGTGCGCACGGCGGGTGCCGGGGCAAACGCGGACGAGGAACCGCTGCCAGGCATGCGGATGCCCTGGGCCTGGGCTGACAAGGCAGTCAGGCAGGCCAGCGTCAGAACGGTGAGGCGTTGGATCATCATGGAAGGAAAAGCTCTGGCCTGGGCCTTAGTCATAGTTGCTGAAACGGCTCGGCGCCGTGACCTGCTCGCGCAGGTACTGGTAGCGCGGGATGCTTTGCCGCAAGGTCTGCAGGGGGCTGGCCCCGATGCGGGAGAAGCCCACGAATTCGATCTGGAACAGGATGCGGGTGTTGGCCGTCACCAGGGTGGTGTTGAGGCGGTCCAGCACCACGCGGCCGATCCAGCAGTCGGCATCGTACTCAAAGCCCACGATGGCGTCGACCATGCGGGCGTTCAGCATGTCGTAGTTCAGGCGCCCCACGCCATACCAGCGGCCCGGGCCCAGCCCGCGGCCGGCGCCCTTGTCCACGCCCTTGTCGCCCCACAGGTCGTTCAGCGGCCATTGCCAGCCGATGTCGACCTGCTCGCTGCTGCCCCGCTGGAAGCGGTAGGCGGCGTTCACCACCCGGTAGTTGCTGGGGCTGTAACGGGCACTGACCGACGAGGTGTTGGTGACCTTGGTCTCGGGGTTGACCGACACCGTGGTGTCGAACATCCACTGCGGCGTCCAGTTGACCGCCGCGCCCAGCAGCAGGTCGCTGGCGCGGTTGGTCACCGCCGTGCCGCCCGGCATGGTGACCAGTTGATCGCGGAACAGCAGGCGCTGCGCGATGCCGAAACGGGCGATCTCGGCCCCGCTGTCAGGCGCCAGCAGGCGGCTGGTCACGCCCAGCGTGAGCTTGTTGCTGTCGGAGATGCGGTCATGCCCACCGAAGGCGTTCTCGGTGTAGATGGTGGCAAAGTTGAAATCATTGAGCGCCGTGTCGTACACCGGCAGCGTGCTCTGGTTGCGGTAGGGCGTGTACACGTACATGGCCCGGGGCTCCAGCGTCTGGCGGTAGGCCCGGCCGAAGTAGTTGGTGTCACGCTCGAAGAACATGCCGCCGTCCAGGCTGAAGGTGGGGGCCGACAGGGCTGCCGAAGTGCGGCCATCGCTCAGCGGCGCGCTGAAGCTGTAGTTGCTGGTGTACAGCTGCATCTTGGGCGTGAAGAACCAGCCCGGCGCCAGCCAGGGCCGGCTGATCTGGGTCAGGGCGTAGCTGCGTTGGGCATTGGGCTGGCTGGTCAGCGTCGGATCGGCCTGGAACTGGGTGTGATCGGCCTCGACCATCAGGTCGAAACCCGACAGGTTGTTCTTGGTGTAGCGGCCCAGGAACTGGGGGGCCCGGTCATACGGCGGCGTGATCGGCGAGGTCACGTCCTGCAAGGTCTGCCACTTCAGGCGACGGAACTGGGCAAAGTACTCTTCGCGGGCCCAGGTCAACGAGACGTCGTTGGGCAGCAGGCGCTGGGTCAGCGAGGGGATGCTGCGGTTGAAATCGCGCCAGTAGTTGTCGTCGCTCACCCGGTTCAGGTTCACGCCCAGGCCCACAGCGCCCAGGCCGGGGAGGCCGGTGTCCACCGTTCCGGTGTGGTTGACCGCATAGCCCCAGCGCGAGCTGTCGCGCAGCTTGTCGCTGGGCATGTAGTCGCCCCACAACTGGCCCCGGTAGCCGTTTTCGAGGTAGCGGAAGTCACCGGCCAGATCCAGCCCGCGCTTGGACATCAGCGTGGGGTAGAAGGTGGCGTCGCGGTTGGGCGCGATGTTCCAGTAGTAGGGCTGGGTGTATTCGAAGCCATCGCGTGAGGACACGCCCACCGAGGGCGGCAACCAGCCCGACTTGCGTGCATCGCTGAGCGGAAAGCTCAGCTCCTTGGCGCGCAGCACCGGCTTGCCATAGAACTCCAGCACCCCGTTCTGGGCGGTGCCGATGCTGTCTTCCTGATCCAGCTTGACTGCGTCGGCGCGCAGCAGCCAGGCCGGCATCCAGTCGGGGCCGGGGGTGGGGCGGCAGGTGCTGTAGGTGCCGTTGCGCACCACCATGTGGTTCTCGCCCACAAAATCGATGCGGGCCGCGTCGCCATAGGCCTGGGTGGCCAGAAACTCGTAGTGCGGCTGGGTGAAGAAGCCCTCGAAGGCGTCGACCTTGAGCTCCAGCTCGGTGCCCTGGTAGGTGTTGCCGGCGCGGTTGATGAACACATTGCCCCGGGCCCGCGCCTGGTCGTCAGGCTGGAAATACTCCAGCCGGTCGCCGCGGATCACGGTGTCAGCCCGGCGCAACTCACCATGGCCTTCGACCACGGTCTGCAGCTCGCTCTGGCCGGAGATCTGGTCACCCGTGATGAAGGTGGGCATCTGGGGGCGCACCAGTGGCGAAATCTTTTCCTGCAGCAGCGGCGAGGTCCGCAGCCGAGGGCCCGGCGTGTCATCGGGCTCGGCTGTCTGAGCCCAGGCACCCTGGCACATCAGGGCCACCAGCAGGGCCACCGGGCTGAGAAGGAAGGGCCGACGGGCGTGGTTTCTCGGTTCAAGCATCGGTCGGTGCATCCATCGCAGGCAATCGGGGGTCGGGCTCGGGGGAAGAGGCAGGCAGGGCCAGCCCGGATCAGACCGGGCCGGGTTTGTAGAATTCGATTATCCATGACCCAGCCTGTGCCCAACTCCCCCGCCGCCAACACCCCTTCCCCGGTGATCTGGTCCGACCCGGCCCGCGAAGCCGCCTTTCACCAATGGCTGAGTGCCGTGGCACCCCGCCACGGGCTGGAGCCGGCCAGCCTGAGCCTGGCCTCGGCCGACGCCAGTTTCCGCCGCTACCTGCGCCTGCAGGGCAGCCAGGGCCCGCGCATCGTGATGGACGCCCCCCCTGACAAGGAGAACTGCGCGCCCTTCGTGCAGGTGGCCGCGCTGATGGCCGAGGCCGGACTGAACGTGCCCCAGGTGCTCGAATGGGAGCAGGCCATGGGCTTCATGCTGCTCAGCGACCTGGGCCAGAACACCATGATGAGCGTGCTGGACGCCGCCCAGCCCCAGGCCGCCGCGCCGCTGTACGACCAGGCCAGCAGCCTGCTGGTGCGCTGGCAACAGGCCTCGCGCCCCGACGTGCTGCCCGCCTACGACGAGGCCCTGCTGCAGCGCGAACTGGCGCTGTTCCCCGACTGGTACCTGGCGCAACACCGCCAGTTCAGCCTGGGCGACAGCCAGCGCGCCATGCTGAGCAAGACCTTCGACACCATCGTGCGGCACAACCTGGCCGCCCCCCGGGTCTATGTGCACCGTGACTTCATGGCCCGCAACCTGATGCTGGGCCTGCCCGATGCCCAGGGCGTGACCGGGCCGCTGGGCGTGCTCGACTTCCAGGATGCGGTCTACGGCCCCATCACCTACGACATCGCCAGCCTGATGCGTGACGCCTTCCTGACCTGGGAGGAAGACTTCGTGCTCGATGTCACCGTGCGCTACTGGCAGAAGGCCCGCAAGGCGGGGCTGATGGATTTCGAAGACTGGCACAGCGATTTCGGCAGCTTCTACCGCAGCGTCGAATGGATGGGCCTGCAGCGCCACCTGAAAGTGGCCGGCATCTTCGCCCGCCTCACCCTGCGTGACGGCAAGCCGCGCTACCTGGCCGACACGCCGCGCTTCATCCACTACATCCGCTCCACCGCCAGCCGCTACCGCGAGTTGGGCCCGCTGCTGCGCTTCATCGACCAGGTGGAGAACCTGCAGGTGCTCACCGGCTTCGCTTACGGGCGGATGTGAGCATGCCGCGTTTCCACTGCCCCAGCGCGCTGCACAGCGGCGCCACCCTGAGCCTGCCGGCCGCCACCGCGCGCCATGTGCAGGTGCTGCGCCTGCAACCCGGCGGGGTCATCACCCTGTTCAACGGCGAAGGCGGCGAGTTCGAGGCCACCGTGACCCGCATGGGCCGCTCCGACGTCGAGGTCGAGGTCGGGGCCCACCACGCCATCGAGCGCGAACTGGCCCGCGCCGTGCACCTGGTGGTGGCCATGCCGGCCAACGACCGCATGGACTGGCTGGTCGAAAAGGCCACCGAACTGGGCGCCACCAGCCTGACCCCGGTGATGAGCGCCCACAGCGTGCTGCGCCTCAAGGGCGAGCGGGCCGACAAGAAAGTGGCCCACTGGCAGGCCGTGGCGGTGGGCGCCTGCGAGCAATGCGGGCGCAACCGCGTGCCCCAGATCCACCCGGTGACCGAACTGGCCGACTGGCTGCGCCAAAACCCGGCCCCCGCTGCGGCCGACGACGCCCGCCTGCTGCTGTCGCTGCGCGAGGGCAGCCTGCCGCTGCGCCAGCGCCTGGCCCGGCATGGCGGCGCCCTGACCCTGCTGAACGGCCCCGAAGGCGGCCTGCAGGCCGAAGAAGAAGACGCTGCCGTGGCCGCCGGTTTCCTGCCCACCGGCCTGGGCGCACGCGTGCTGCGCGCCGAAACCGCGCCCCTGGCCGTGCTGGCCGCCGTCGGCGACTGAAAGTGAATGTGCTCTCACTGCAAGACCTGGCCCTGCCCGACCTGAACCTGCCCTTCGCCCCGCCAAGCGCCAGCGCCAGCCCCAGCCCCAGCCCCAGCCCCGAGCCAGGCCCGGCCCCGACCGGCCAAGCCGCCGAGTCCGGCCTGGGCGATCTTTTCAGCCACCCTGACCCCGCCACGGCTCCGCCCTGGGTGATGCACATCGAGCAGCAGTCGGCCCTGGTCGACGGCCTGCGCAGCCTGTTCCACGGGCCCGCCGGGCTGGTCCGGCTGCGCCTGTGGATGTTCATGACCCTGGTCGAGCAGCCCGGCATGGTGCTGCACCGCGACGAAGTGGACGAGCTCTGGCAAGCGCTGCGCCCCGACGCGGCGGGCCTGGCCGACACCGTGCTGCAGCGCTTTCGCGACACCGGCCTGCTGGCCTGGGACGACAGCCGACACCGCTGCACCCTCACCCCCCTGGCCCGGCAACTGGCCCGTGTGCTGAGCCCCCTGGCCGGCACCAGCGACCCGCCGCCCGCACGCTGAACCAGGGCTTGCCCTGCGCCGACCCGCCCCACCCATCACCCCACCACCAGGAACCCATCCATGTCAGGTTTTCAAGAGGGCAACGAGCTGGACGCGCGGGCCTGGCCCACGACCCCGGCCCCCGAGGTCGACTTTTTTCCGCCCCCACCGCCGCCCCTGCCGGAGCCGCCCCTGCTGGGCGTCTACACCGACCCGAACCTGCAGTTCCGCGCCGGGGTGATGCCGGGCACCGACACCGTCCAGGCCATGACCGCCATGAACGGCGTGCTGCAACGCGAGGCCTGGGCGGCCGACGAGGCGCGGCGCCAGGCCGCCCTGTCCACCACCGGCGCCACCGCCTCCATCGGCCTGCCGCCCCAGCCCCGCAGCGCCCCCAGGCCTGGCGCAGCGGCGCCCGCACCAGCAACACCCCAGGCCTATGACCTGTGCTGCCAAAGCACCCGACAGGGCCTGCAGTCGCTGCAGGAGCAACTGCAGGAGCGGCGCGACGAACGCCGCCAGGCGGCCCGCCGCACGGCCCGCCAGGGCGCGGGCCTGTTCGGCCTGGCCGTGTTGTGGATGCTGCTGGCACCGGCGCTGGCCGGTTGGTTCGGCGCACTGCTGCGCCACCAGGGCGCGCTGCTCGTCCTGGGCTGGGGGCTGATGGGGCTGGCCGCCGCCTTCGGGCTGCGGGCACTGTGGCAAGGCCTGCGCCGCAGCCCCGCCGAGCAGGCCACCGCCACCGTGCTGGCCTGCTGGCAGCAGGTGCTGCCCGACACCCAGGCCCTGCTGGGCCCGGAGCAGGCCGAGGCGCTGTGCGTGGCCGCCCAGCTGCGCGGCGTGCGGCTGCAAGTGCGCTTTTTCAAGTGGCAGGTGCCCGCCAACCGCGTGCACACGCCGCCACCGGGGCAGAACGGCTTTGTGCTCGAATCCGAACACTGCCGCCTGGGCCTGGCGCCCGACCCTCAGCACGCCAGCCAAGTGGGCCGCCACCCGCGCGAAAGCATTGCCAACCGTGCCTTCCGCATGCTGGAGGGCCACTGAGCCATGAGCCCCGACACGCCGCAAACACCCCACCCACCGGAAGTGGCCATCCCAGCGACGGCTCCCGACTGGGACACCCTGCTCGAAAGCCCGGCCAGCCAGGCCCTGCTGGAGCGGCTGATCGCCGAGGCCGAGGCTGAGATCGACTCGCTGCCGGCGCCAGACCGGCCCCAGCCGCCGCGCTGAGCAGCCCCGCGCGGGTCATCCGCCAGGGCGGCGCAACTGCAAGAGCAACTGCACCGACTCGTCGGGGCGCAGGGTCACGTTCATCTTCGGCAAAGCCTGAGGGGCCGGCTCGGGCAGCGCCAGGCGGAAGCGCTGCAGCAGCATGGCCGCCACCACGGTCATCTCCAGCAGGGCGAAATGCTGCCCGATGCAGACCCGCGGGCCGACACCGAACGGTATCCAGGCCCCGCGCACCGGCGGCTCGGCCTCGGGCAGAAAGCGCTCGGGGCGAAAGGCATCGGGCTCGCTGAACCAGCGCGGGTCGCGGTGCAGCACCCAGGGCGTGATGCGCAGCACCGCCCCGCGGGGAATCTGCCAAGGGCCCAGCCGGATGTCGCGCACCGTGCGCCGGCTCATCAAGGCGGCCACCGGCGGGTACAGGCGCAGGGCCTCCTTCAGGCTGGCGCCCAGCCAGGGCAGGGCCGGCAGGTCTTGTGGGCCAGGCAAGCGGCCCTGCAGCACCTGGTCCACCTCGGTGTGCAGGCGTTGCGCCACCCCGGGGTGGCGGGCCAGCAACAGGCTCCACCACAGCAAGGCGGTGGCCGAGGTTTCGTGACCGGCCTGGAAGCTGACCATGCATTGGTCAAACACCTCGGCCGGGCTGAGCGCACTGCCATCGCTCTCGTCGCGCGCCGCCAGCAGTCGGGCCAGCAGGTCATCGTGCCGGTCGGGCTGGGCTTGGTCGCGGCGGGCCTCGATGTGCCGCGCGATCAGCCCGCGCAGGCTGCGCAAGGCCTGGCGCTTGGCGCGCTTGCCCGGCAGCGGCAGCCAGTCGGGCAGGGTCATGAGGTGGAACATCTCCCGCATCGCGGTCTCGCTCAGGGTCTGGGTGGCCCGGCTGGCGCTTTGCACCTCGTCGGCACTGGCCCGGTGGCTGAACAGGGTGCGCAGGATCACGTCCATGGTCAGGCGGGAGAACAAGGCCTCCATCGCCACCAGGCCCTCGCGCTGGCCCGGGGGCAAGGCCTGCGCCAGGGTCTCGGCGGCGGCCTCGCACATCAACCCGGCATAGCCGGCCACCCGCTTGGGGCTGAAGGCCGGCATCAGCAGGCGGCGCTGGCGCTGCCAGAGTGGCCCCTCGGTGACCAGCACGCTGCGCCCGAACACCTGCTCGAACACCGCGATGCCACGCTCCCAGCGGATCAGGTGCTCGGCGTTGTCGACCAGGGCCTCGCGCACCAGCTCGGGGCTGAGCAGGTCGTAGGCGCGCTCGTGCACGATGCGCATCAGGGTGAGGTCGCCATGCTCGCGCTGCAGCCGGGTGACAAATCCCAGGTAGTCGCGGCGCAGGGCGCGCAACTGGAGCAGCCCCAGCCAGCGCGTGGGCGGCCCCGGCGGATCGGTCGCCTGCCTGGCGCCCCCGGGATCGGGGGAGGGGTCGGGGATGGGTGTGGCGTGGAACGTGGGCTTTGTGCGGTTCATGTCGCGTAGCGTGCGCGCCCTGCCGCCAGGGGTATAGAACAAAGTCGACATCGCAGGGGCTTTGACAGGGGGGTCGCCGCCACGATCTAGACTCGGCCCATGCTGCCAACTCCCTCCTTGCTGGGTGCGCCAACCCGCCTGTACCTGCCCAGGGCCTCACTGGTGGCCTGCGTGCGCGGCACCATGGTCCGCAGCACCCTGGGCCTGGACCTGAGTGATGAACAGCGCTTCAGCCACTTCCCGGCCACGCCCCTGTGCAGTGTGGGGTGGGTGTTCGAGGGCGACGGCGAGTTGCTGGCACGCGGCGCGCCGGCCGCGCTGACCGCGCCGCGCCGCCCGTACGAATCACGCCTGATGTTCAGCGGCCCGCAAACGGCGCCCTCGATCACCTGGAGCCCCGGGCCGGCCGCCGGCATGATGCTGATGCTCATGCCCGACGCCTTGCAAAATCTGACCGGACTCGATGTCGGCGCCTGGGTGGACCGCGTCGCAGACCTGCGCGAGGCCCTGCCCGCCGACTGGGTGGCGATGGCCGAAACCGTGCTGACCCTGCCCGATGACGCCAGCCGCCTGGCCTGCCTGGAAGACTTCATCGAGCCGCGCTGGCAGGCCGTGCGCCCGCGACTGCCGCTGCAGGCGCAGCGTTACCAGGATTGGGCTCAGTCGATGGCGCTGCGTGCCGCCACCTCGTCGGTGGGACGCAGCCTGCGCCAGGTGGAGCGGCGCATCAAGCAATGGGCCGGCCAACCCATGCGGGAGTTGCGCGGCTTCGGTCGCTCCGAGCGCGCCTTTTTCATGGCCCTGGCCGAAGCCGAAGAAGGCCGGCGCCCGCGCTGGGCCGAAGTGGCCGAGGCCAGCGGCTATGCCGATCAATCGCACCTGTGCCGCGAAACGCGCCGGGTGACCGGCTTTGCACCCGACGAGCTGATGCGGCGGCTGGCCCGGGACGAGGGCTTCTGGGCCTACAGGCTCTGGCAGTGAGCCCACCTGGCCCCGGGGCTCAGGGCATGGGCAGGCAGTGCAGCCGCGCCGCGCGCCGCGCCCCCGTGGCCGGGCCCAGCCCCTGCAGCACCACGCTGTCGAGCTCGGGCAGGTAGACCACGCTGGCCGGCCCGAGCACGGTGTAGCGCGGGCTGTCCTTGAGGTGCTCTTCGAACACGGCCTGCACGCCGCTGAGCACATGCTCGATCACCAGCCGGCGCCGCCCGGTGTAGAGGCGCTCTGCCTTTTGCTCTGCCTTTTGCTCGGCTTTTTGCTCAGCCTTGTGCTCCCCCTTTTGGCCGGCGCGCGCCGGCGCCAGGCGCGTCTGGCCCTCAAAGCTCAGGCGCAGGCGCAGGGCGCCGTCGTGGCTCAGGCACTGGCCTTCGAGGCCGCTCAGGCAGCGCGGGGGCAGGGCCAGTTCCTCATCGGGCAGGGGGTGCAGCTCGGGTTCTTGCAGGCGCTCGGGCGGCTGCGCCTTGAGGCGGGGGCAGGCGCGGCCGCCGGGGTCGCTCTCCAGCGCCCACAGATGGGCCGGGGGGCTGCCGCCGGCCAGGGCCGTGCTGGCCAGAAAGTACTGCCCCTGATCGCTGCGCCACCAATGCCAGGCGGTGACGGTCGCGCCCACCGGATCGGGGCCGACCATGGCACGCACCGGCCAGGGGCTGCGCACAGCCTCCAGGGCCCACGAAGCAGGCAGGAACAGGCCCAGCAGGGCCAGCGCAAACACGACACGCATCGGGCGATCCGGGGTAAGACAGGCCCCGGAGTTTAGAGCCTGATGCGCCCGCCCCCGATCAGCGCCGCGCCAGTGCCGCCTCGCGCAGCCCCTGCAGGGTGCCGGCCGGGGTGATGGCCTCGGGGTCGAGCAGGCAGTGCAGGATGGCCGGCAGGCCGCTGGCCCGCGCACGCGCCAGCGCCGGGGCGAAGTCGTCGCTGTGCTCCACCCGCTCGCCATGGCCGCCGAAGGCCTGGGCATAGGCCCGGAAATCGGGGTTCTTCAAGGCCGTGCCGCTGATGCGGCCCGGGTACTCGCGCTCCTGGTGCATGCGGATGGTGCCGTACATGGCGTTGTCCAGCAGCACCACGATCAGGGGCAGGCCGTACTGCACCGCGGTGGCGAACTCCTGGCCGTGCATCATGAAGTCGCCGTCACCGGCGAACACCACCACCTCGCGCTGCGGCCACAGGCGCTTGGCCCCCACGCCCGCGGGCAGGCCATAGCCCATGGAGCCGCTGGTGGGCGCCAGCTGGCTGGCGTAGTGGCGGAAGGGCCAGAAGCGGTGCACCCAGGTGGCGAAATTGCCCGCGCCATTGCAGAAGATGGTGTCGGCCGGCAGCACCTCGCGCAGGTGCTGCATCACCGAGCCCATCTGCAAGGGGCCGGGGATGCGGATGGGCGCGGGGTCGCTCCAGCGCAGGAAGTCGGCATGGGCCTCATCCGCCCGGGCCCGACCCGGGGCCGGTACAGGCGGCGGCAACTGCGCCAGCGCCGCAGCCAGGGCCTGCGGCGTGGCATGGATCGCCAACTCGGGCCGGTACAGGCGGCCCAGTTCGTCGGCGTCGGCGTGCACATGCACCAGCGGCTGGCCCGGGTTGGGGATGCCCAGCAGCTCATAGCCCTGCGAGGGCACCTCGGACAGGCGCCCGCCCACCAGCACGATCAGGTCGGCCTCGCGGATGCGCGCCAGCAGGCGCGGGTTGACGCCCAGGCCCAGGTCGCCGGCATAGCAGGGGTGGTCGGCGCTGAACAGCATCTGGCGGCGGAACGAGCAGGCCACCGGCAGCGCATGGGCCAGGGCAAAGGCCTCGAACTGCTGCACCGCCTCGGCCGACCAGCGCGAGCCCCCCACGATGGCGATGGGCCGCTGCGCCGCCTGCAGCCGCTGCTGCAAGGCGGCCAGCTCGGCGGCCCCGGGGTGCGTCTCGGGCACGGCAAAGGGTTGGGCGTCGGCCACGCTCGCGGCCTGGGTCAGCATGTCTTCGGGCAAGGCCACCACCACCGGCCCGGGCCGGCCCGAGGTGGCCACCTGGAAGGCGCGGGCCACCAGTTCGGGCACCCGGGCGGGGTCGTCGATCTGCACCACCCACTTGCTCATGGTGCCGAACACGGCGGCGTAATCCAGCTCCTGAAAGGCCTCGCGGCCCATCGCGCCGCGGGCCACCTGGCCCACGAACAGGATCATCGGGGTCGAGTCCTGGTGCGCAATGTGGATGCCGGCGGCCGCATTGGTGGCCCCCGGCCCGCGCGTGACAAAGCATATGCCCGGGCGCCCGGTGAGCTTGCCCTGGGCCTCGGCCATCATGGCCGCCCCACCTTCCTGGCGGCACACCGTGACCGCGATCGAGGCATCGTGCAAGGCATCGAGCACCGCGAGATAGCTCTCGCCAGGCACACAGAACAGCTGCTGCACACCGTGTGCCAGCAGTTGGTCCACCAGGATCTGGCCGCCGGTGCGGGGGGTGGGATGGGAGGGGAGCGTGGAGGGCGTCATGGCGGGTGCAGGGGTTCAGTGAAACAGGCGCTCTTCAACGAGCGGCATAGCTTTCGAGGGGCAGGTCATTGGGGTTGGCGATGAGTTGGCGCAAAGCCGCGCTCATGGACAGGTTCAGCGGGGTCTGACGCGGCGGGATCGGCTCCAGGAACCACTTGGCGTACAGGCGTTCCAGCTCACCGGATTTCATCAGCGCCCGGATCGAGCCATCCACCGCCGCCTTGAAGGCCGGGTCGTCCTTGCGGAACAGCAAGGCGATGGGCTCGGAGCCCAGCGGCTCGCCGACGATGCGCCAGGCCTGGGGCGTCTTGGAATTGGCGATGATGCCGGCCAGCAGGTTGTCGTCCAGCACAAAGGCATCGGCCCGGCCCGACTCGAGGATCAGAAAGCTCTCCAGGTGGTCCTTGCCCAGCGCGGTCTTGAACGTGAGGTTCTGCGCCCGCTCCAGCTTGCGCAGCAACTGGACCGCCGTGGTGCCGGTGGTGGCGGCCACGCTGCGGCCGGCCAACTGGGCCACCGAGGTGATGCCGGAGTCGGCCCGCACGGCCATGCGCACCTCGCTCACATAGGTGGTCAAGGCAAAGGCGACCTGCTGCTGGCGCGCCAGGTTGTTGGTGGTGGGGCCACAGCCGATGTCGACCGTGCCGTTGCTCACCAACGGCAGGGTGTTCTGTGCGGTCAGGGCCATGTACTCCAGCCGGGCCTTGGGCGCGATGTCCTTCAACACGCGCTCGCACAGCTCGACGTGGTAGCCCACGAAGCGCTCATTGGCCCCCAGCGCGTAGGCCATGGGCGGCGAGGCCTCGCGCACGCCCAGCACCACCTTGCCGGTGTTGCGGATCTTGTCCAGCGTGCCCTCGGCCGGTGCGGCGGTCTGGGCCTGCGCCAGCAGGGCGCCAGCGGCCAGCACCAGGCTCAGGGACTTGGCCAGCCAGGCCAGCGAAAACATCGATCTCATGCGCGTGCTCCTTGAAGGGGGGTGGGGCCGTCTGAAGCGGCCGCTTTTTTGCAAACGGCCAATATCAGACAAAGCCGGTGCTTGCGATAGCTATAAATCCTCAGCACTTGATTCCGATTGCTCATCAAGTCCAGCCCAAGCACTGGTTTGTCTGAGTTATCGTGGGGCCTGCCTCATGACTTGAAGACATCACATGCTGCGCCGCAACCTGCTGCCCCCCATCCCCGGCCTGCTGGCCTTTGAAGCCGCGGCCCGCCACGGCAGCATCTCGCGCGCCGCCGCCGAGCTGCACCTGACGCAGGGCGCGGTGTCGCGCCAGATCCACCAGCTCGAAGAGCAACTGGGCCTGGCCCTGTTCCACCGCGTGCGCCAGCGGGTGGTGCTGACCGACCCGGGCCGCATCTATGCCGGCGAGCTGCGCCCGCTGCTGCGCCAGCTCAGCGACACCACACAGAAGGTGATGGGCTTTGCCGGCGACGGCGGGGTGTTGAACCTGGCCGTGCTGCCCACCTTCGGCACCCGCTGGCTGACGCCGCGCCTGGGCCGCTTCATGGCCCAGCACCCGCAGGCCAGCCTCAACCTGGCCACCCGCACCGAGCCCTTCGACTTTGCCAGCGAGCCCTTTGACGCGGCCATCCATTTCGGCGCACCGCACTGGGCCGGCGCCACCTGCTACCCCCTGATGCGCGAAGAGGTGGTGGCGCTGAGCAGCCCGGCCTACCAGCGCGAGCAGGGCCTGCGCCGGGTGGCCGACCTGGCGCGCGCCGTGCGCCTGCAGCAGACCACCCGCCCCACGCTGTGGGCCGACTGGTTTGCCGCTGCCGGCCACCCGGTGGCGCAGGCGGCGCGCGGGCCGCGCTTCGAGCAGTTCTCGATGATTGCCCAGGCCGCCGTGCATGGCCTGGGGGCCGCCCTGCTGCCGCGCTTTCTGGTGCAGGAAGAGATCGACAGCGGCGCCCTGGTGCCGCTGCCGGGCCCGCACCTGCAAGGGCCCGATGCCTACCACCTGGTGGTGCCCGACGCGCGCGCCGAGACCCCGCTGGTGCAGGCCCTGCGCGACTGGCTGCTGGCGGAGTGCGCGGGCAAGCCCTGAGTCGTCTCCAGGGGGCTGCGGGATACGATGGGCGGTTTGTCTTTCGCCCCCCCCGGAGTCGCCCATGAATCGCCACCTGTTGCTGCTGACCCTGTGTCAGGGCCTGTTCCTGACCAACAACGTGGTGTTCATTGCCATCAACGGCCTGGTGGGCCTGAGCCTGGCCCCCGTGAGCTGGATGGCCACCCTGCCGGTGATGGGCTATGTGGTGGGTGGGGCCTTGTCCACCGCCCTGGTGGCCCGCTCGCAGGCCCGGTTCGGGCGCCGGGGCTCGTTCCAGATCGGGCTGGCGGTGGCCTTTGTGTCGGCGCTCACCTGCCTGGTGGCGGCGCTCACCCGGCAGTTCTGGCTGCTGTGCGCGGCCACGCTGGTGGCGGGCTACTACAGCGCCAATGGCCAGCTGTACCGTTTTGCGGCCGCCGAGCTGGCCGCCCCCGCGTTCCGCGAAAAAGCGGTGTCGCTGGTGCTGGCCGGCGGCCTGATCGGTGCCGTGGCCGGGCCCAACCTGGCCAAGTACACGCGCGACCTCGGCGCGGTGCCCTTTGCCGGGGCCTATGCGGCGCTGATGGGGGTGGCCCTGCTGGCCATGGCCTGCATGTCGCTGATCCGCTTTCCCGAGCCGGCCCGGCCCGCGCACGGGGGCACCGCCCCGGTCGGGCGGCCGCTGGGCGAGATCATGCGTCAGCCCGTGTTCGTGGTGGCCGCCCTGAGCGCGGCGCTGGGCTACGGCGTGATGAACCTGCTGATGGCCGCCACCCCGCTGGCCATGCAGGTGTGCGGCCTGGGCTTTGACGATGCGGCCCTGGTGCTGCAGTGGCACGTGGTGGGCATGTTCGCCCCGGGCTTTTTCACCGGCCACCTGATCAAGCGCTACGGCCCGCTGCCGGTGATGGGGGTGGGTGTGCTGCTGAATGCGGGCTGCGTGGCGGTGGCGCTGAGCGGGGTGGATCTGCAGCAGTTCCTGGTGGCGCTGTTCCTGCTGGGCCTGGGCTGGAACCTGCTGTTCACCGGCGCCACCACCCTGGCCATGCGGGCCTACCGGCCCGAGGAAAAAGACCGTGCCCAGGCGGCCATCAATTTCTGCGTGTTCGGCACCATGGCCTTCACCGCCTTCGCTTCGGGGGCCCTGGTCACCACCCAAGGCTGGAGCCTGCTCAACCTGGGCTCGCTGCTGCCGGTGCTGCTGACCGGGCTGGGCCTGGGCTGGCTGGGCTGGGAGCAGCGTCAACAGCGGCAGCGCAACCCGGCCACGGCCTGATCAACCGGGCAGTGGGGCGAAGTGCTTGTCGAGCCAGGCCTGCAGACAGGCCAGCACCGAGGCCGGATCATGCTCATTGAACGGCTCGTTGAACAGCTCGTGGTAGAGCGCCGGGAACTCGGTGCTTTCAACGCATGAGGGCGCGGCGGCGGCAAAGGCCCGGCTGCCTGCGGGCTGCACCAGGCGGTCGTCGCCCGCATACATCAGCAGGCTGGGCACGCGCCAGCGCGCGGCCTGGGCCACCACGGCCGGGCCACCCTGGGCGATGAAGCTGGCCAGGCGGGCCGAGATGCGGTCGTGCACCAGCGGGTCGGCCAGGTAGGCGCGCACCACCTCGGGGTCGTGCGACAGGTACTTGGGCTGCAGGCCGTTGCCCACGCGCAGGTTGGGCAACCAGCGCGGCAGCACCGCCAGCAGCAGCTTCTGCACCGGGCTGAGACCCGCATCCAGGGCGGGTGAGGACAGCACCAGGCCATCGACCCGGCTCGCGTAGCGGGCCACGAACTGGGCCGCCACCAGGCCGCCCATGCTGTGGCCCAGCAAGATCAGCGGGGTGTCGCGCGGGTGGCGCGCCCGGGTGCTTTCCACCAGGTCGGCCAGGTCGTCGAGCAGCCGGGTGTCGCTGCTGAGGCCGCCGCGCGGGCCACCCGACTCACCGTGGCCGTACTGGTCATAGCCCCGCACCTCGAAGCCCCAGCCATTGAGGCGACGCGCCAGCGCCTCATAGCGGCCGGCATGCTCGCCCAGGCCGTGCACCAGCAGCACGGCCGCGCGTGGCACACGGCCCTCGGCCAGCGGCCAGTCCTGCACCGCCAGGTTCTCGCCATCGGAGGCGGTGAAGGTGGACAGGGTCGATTCGGTGCTCATCGTGGGTGGGTGTCGCTTGAAGACCGCTGCCGCATCAAGCCGCCACGGGGGCGGGCAGGCTGGCGATCACCTGCGCCACGGCGGCGGTCAGCTTCTTGGCGTAGGGCACGTGCAGGAACTCGTTGGGGCCGTGCGCATTGCTCTTGGGGCCCAGCACACCGCAGACCATCATCTGGGCCTTGGGGAAGCCGGCCGACAGCATGTTCATGAGCGGGATGGTGCCGCCCTGGCCGATGTAGCCGCACGAGGCGCCAAAGTGGGCCTGCGAGGCCGCATTCAGCGCCTGCTCGAACCAGGGCGCCGTGTCGGGGGCGTTCCAGCCGGTGGCGCCGCCGTTGCTCTCGAAGGTGACCTTGGCCTGGTAGGGCGCGTTGTCTTCGAGCAGCTGCTTGAGTTCGGCCACCGCGCTGTCCGCCTGCACCAGGGGCGGCAGGCGCAGGCTGAGCTTGAAGGCGGTGTAGGGGCGCAGCACATTGCCGGCGTTCTGCAGCGTGGGAAAGCCATCGGCCCCGGTCACGCTGAGCGTGGGCGTCCAGGTGCGGGCCAGCAGGGCCTGCACCGGGTCGGTGGTGGTGGGCAGGGCGAAGCTGGTGGCGCCGCCGCAGTCGTAATGGGCCCAGGGGAAGCGCTTGTACAGCTCGTCGCTCAGGATGGCGGCGGTGGCCCGGGCCTGGGCCAGGCGCTCGGGCGGCACCTCGCAATGGAAGCTGGCGGGCAGCAGGCGGCCGGTGGCGCTGTCTTCCAGGCGGTCCAGCACCTGGCGCATGATGCGAAAGCTCGAGGGCACCAGGCCCGAGGCATCGCCCGAGTGCACGCCCTCGGTCAGGATCTCGACCTTCAGCGTGCCGCTGGCCATGCCGCGCAGGCTGGTGGTGAGCCAGAGCTGGTCGTAGTTGCCGGCGCCCGAATCGAGGCAGATCACCAGGGCCACCTCGCCCAGGCGGGTGCGCAGGGCATCGATGTAGGGCAGCAGGTCGTAGGAGCCGCTTTCCTCGCAGGTCTCGATCAGGCCGACGATGCGCGGGTGGGGCGTTTTCTGCGCCTTCAGGGCCTGCACGGCGGCAATGCTGGCGTACACCGCATAGCCGTCGTCGGCGCCGCCCCGGCCGTACAGCTTGCCGTCTTCGTATTTGGGGGTCCAGGGGCCCAGGTCGTTACGCCAGCCGCTGAACTCGGGCTGCTTGTCCAGGTGGCCGTACATCAGCACGGTCTGGCTGCTGTGGGCCTGGGTGGCGGCCACCTCGAAGAACAGCACCGGGGTGCGGCCTTCCAGGCGGATGATCTCCAACGTGAGCCCCTCCACCTTCTGGGCCTCGACCCATTGCGCGGCGTTGCGCAACACGGTGTCGAGCAGGCCTTGCTGGGCCCAGTCGGCGGCAAAGGCGGGCGACTTGGCGGGGATGGCGATGTAGTCGGTGATCTGGCGCACCAGATCGCTGTCCCAGCGCTGGCTGACCTCGGCCAGGGCCTGCTCGGGCTGGAAGACGGAAGAAGGAACACGGGCGTTCATGGGGCTCTCCTGGTGATACGGTGCGCACGGTGCGGGGCCCCCGGCATCAGGCCGGTGCCGGGCACAGCGTTTTGATTTTGCCTGAGACCCGGGCGCCCTGCCGGGGCCGCGGCCTGGGCGCTCAGCCTGCGGCGCCGCGCCGCCGGGTTTCGGAGGGCAGCTCGCCGAACAAGGCCTTGTAGTCCTGCGAGAAATGGCCCATGTGCGAAAAGCCCCAGCGCGCCGCCACGGTCTGCACCGAGGCGTCAGCCGGCCCGGCCCGCAGCGCGCGCCGGCAGGCATTGAGGCGCACCGCCTTGAGGAACTCGGCCGGCGATTCGCCGAGCACGGCCTGGAAATGGTTCTGCAGCGTGCGCCGCGTCAGGTGCAGGCGCTGGCACAGCTCGTCCACCCCCAGGGCCTCGTGGCTGGGCTGACGGGCCAGCTCGCGCGCGGCCATCACCAGGGCAAAGCGCCGCTGGGCTGCCGCCGGCCTGGGCACGCCCGCATCGCCGCCCGGGCCCGCACACAGCAGATGCAGCAATTGCTCCAGCCCGGCCTGCAGGGCCAGCCGGCCCCAGGGCAGGTCGACCTCGCCCGACTGGCCGAGTTGCAGCAACTGCTCGATGGTGTGGCACAGCGCGGCATGGTGCCCGTCACTCAGGGAGATGGCCTGGGCGGGAGAGGCCAGCCCCGGGGCCGCCAGGCCGGCGGCCTCGGCCTGGGCGTGCAGCCAGTCCTGGTCCAGCACCACGCCGTAGATGCCGAAATCGGGCGGGGTGCGCAGCTCGAAGCCCTCGCTGGCGCGCGCGCGCAACAAGGCACGCCCCGGGTCGGTGCGCTGGGCCTGCCCACAAAAGTGCAGGGGCTGCCGGCCCTGCCGGTCGGCCAGGCCGAACCACACCGAGCCCGACCAGGGCGCGCATTGCTGGCTGGTCTGCCGCGAGGTGTGCTCGTGGAAGACCTGCAGCCGCGGCCCGTCGACCCACAGCTCACGCACCCGGCCCGAGAAGCGCCCGCCCGAGAGCTGGTCGTACTGCTGCTGCCAGGCCGACAGGTGGCCGGCGTGCTCGTCCACATCGTCGCTGGTGCGCACGCGGTACTGCGGCGGGTCCATCGACCAGCCGGCAGCAGGCGGGGCAGGGGCACGACCGTTGAAGGCCGAGGCAGGGAACATGGGCAGTCAGGCGGCAGAGAGTGACAGTGCCCCCAGTGCAGCAAGAAAAATGCCCGCGGGCAAGCTGCAGTGCAGCACCGACGCGGGGCGGCGCTGTCCCAAATCGGAAAAAAGCGCGCCGGGCCGGGCGGTTTTCCGATTCGGGATAGGACGCTGGCGTCGTCTTTGCTGCAATGGCGGGCAACGACCACCCACCGAGGCACCACCATGAAGCCAGCCACCGCCGCGCCCACCGCCCACCTGAAAAAAGTGCTGGGCACCTTCCAGCTCTGGGGCATTGCCGTGGGGCTGGTGATCTCGGGCGAGTACTTCGGCTGGAGTTATGGCTGGGCCAGCGCCGGCACGCTGGGCTTTCTGGTGGCCACGCTACTGGTGGCCACCATGTACACCACCTTCATCTTCAGCTTCACCGAGCTGTCCACCGCCATTCCGCACGCGGGCGGCCCCTTCGCCTATGCGCGCCGCGCCTTCGGGCCGCTGGGGGGCTTTGTGGCCGGCTTTGCCACGCTGATCGAGTTCGTGTTTGCGCCGCCCGCCATCGCGCTGGCGATCGGGGCCTACCTGAATGTGCAGTTTCCGGCCATCGACCCGAAATGGATCGCGCTGGGGGCCTATGCGGTGTTCATCGCCCTGAACTGGGTGGGGGTGGGCATTGCCGCCGCCTTCGAGCTGGTGGTGACGCTGCTGGCCATCTTTGAGCTGCTGGTGTTCATGGGCGTGGTGAGCCCGGGCTGGTCGTGGGCCCAGTTTGCCGCGCTGGGCTGGGCCGGCTCGGACGTGCTCAATGGCACGGCCGTGGCGGGCATCTTTGCCTCGATCCCGTTTGCCATCTGGTTCTTTCTGGCCATCGAGGGCGCGGCCATGGCGGCCGAGGAGGCGCGCGACCCGCAGCGCACCATTCCGCGCGCCTACATTGCCGGCATCCTGACCCTGGTCAGCCTGGCCTTCGGCGTGATGATCATGGCCGGCGGCGTGGGCGACTGGCGCAGCCTGGCCAACATCAACGACCCGCTGCCCCAGGCCATGAAGGCCGTGCTGGGAGCGCACAGCGGCTGGCTGCACATGATGGTGTGGATCGGCCTGTTCGGGCTGGTGGCCTCGTTCCACGGCATCTTGATGGGCTACTCGCGCCAGATCTTCGCGCTGGCCCGCGCCGGCTACCTGCCACGCAGTTTTGCGGTGCTGAGCCCCCGCTTCCAGACCCCGCACCGGGCCTTGCTGGCCGGCGGCGCCGTGGGGGTGGCGGCGATCTTCAGCGACAACTGGATCGAGTTCGGCGGCCAGACCCTGACGGCCAACATCGTCACCATGTCGGTGTTCGGCGCCATCGTGATGTACATCATCTCGATGGCCGCGCTGCTGCGCCTGCGCCGCACCGAGCCCGACATGGCGCGCAGCTACCGCGCCCCCTTCTTCCCCTGGTTTCCGCTGCTGGCACTGGGCCTGGGTCTGGTCTGCCTGGGCGCCATGGTGTGGTTCAACCCGGTGCTGGCCGCGCTGTTCGCGGCGCTGATGGCCCTGGCCTGGCTGTACTACGTGGCCACCGCCCAGCACCGCGCCGATGCGGCCCCCGATGCCCTGCTGGACGCAGGCGCCTGAACCCGCACGGAGCCCCCGCATGCGCTACCACACCACCCTGGGCGGCCAGGGCCACTTCTTCGAGGACCTGCGCCAGGTGATGGCGATGGCCAGCCCGGCGCGCTCGGGCGACTACCTGGCCGGCCTGGGCGCGGCCACCGCGCAGCAGCGCATGGCCGCACGCCATGTGCTGGCCGAGCTGCCGCTGAAGGTGTTCCTCAACGAGGCCCTGGTGCCCTATGAAAGCGACAACATCACGCGGCTGATCCTGGACCAGCACGACGCCCAGGCCTTTGCCCCGGTGGCCCACCTGACGGTGGGCGACTTCCGCAACTGGCTGCTGGGCCCGGCCGCCGACACCGCCACGCTGAGCGCACTGGCCCCCGGCCTGACGCCGGAGATGGTGGCCGCGGTGAGCAAGCTCATGCGCAACCAGGACCTGATCGCGGTGGCGCGCAAGACCCGGGTGGTGACCCGCTTTCGCAACACCCTGGGCCTGCCGGGCACGCTGGCCGTGCGGCTGCAGCCCAACCACCCGACCGACGAGCTGCGCGGGGTGGCGGCCTCGGTGCTGGACGGGCTGATGATGGGCGCGGGCGATGCGGTGATCGGCATCAACCCGGTGTCCGACAGCCTGCCCACGCTGGCCCGGCTGTGCCATGGCTTTGACGAGCTGATCCAGCGCCTGGCGATCCCGACACAGGCCTGTGTGCTGACCCATGTGACCAACACGCTGCAGCTGATCGAGGACGGCGTGCCGGTGGACCTGGTGTTCCAGTCGATCGGCGGCACCGAACTGACCAACCGCAGCTTCGGCGTGAGCCCCGAGCTGCTCGACGAGGCCTGTGCGGCGGCCCGTTCGCTGCAGCGCGGCACGCTGGGCCAGAACGTGATGTATTTCGAGACCGGCCAGGGCAGCGCCCTGTCGGCCAACGCCCATGGTGGGGTGGACCAGCAGACCTGCGAGGCCCGGGCCTATGCGCTGGCGCGGCGCTACCAGCCCTTGCTGGTGAACACGGTGGTGGGCTTCATCGGGCCCGAGTACCTGTACGACGGCAAGCAGATCATCCGCGCCGGCCTGGAAGACCACTTCTGCGGCAAGCTGCTGGGCCTGCCCATGGGCTGCGACATCTGCTACACCAACCACGCCGAGGCCGACCAGGACGACATGGACACGCTCAGCGTGCTGCTGGCCAGCGCCGGGCTGAACTTTCTGATCGGGGTGCCGGGCGCGGATGACGTGATGCTCAACTACCAGAGCACCTCGTTCCACGACGCCCTGTTCCTGCGCGAGACCCTGGGCCTGCAGCGGGCCCCCGAGTTCGAGGCCTGGCTGCAGGCCCAGCAGATCACCGACGCGGCCGGGCAACTGCTGAGCCCGGGCCAGGGCCACCCCCTGCTGAGCCATCTGGGCCGCCTGGGCCAGGGAGGCAGCGCATGAGCCCCCCGAAACGACCAGCGCCAGCGCTTGCGGCACCGGAGCAGGCCGAGGGCGTGACCCCCATGCCCTGGACCGACTGGCGCCGCAGCACGCCGGCGCGCATTGCGCTGGGGCGGGCCGGTGTGGCCATCCCCACCGATGAGACCCTGCGTTTCGGCCTGGCCCATGCCATGGCGCGCGACGCCATCCACACCCCGCTGGACACGGCCGCCCTGCAGGCCACGCTGGAGCAGGCCGGCCACGGCGTGCTCCAGGTGCGCAGCCAGGCCGGCGACCGCACCGAGTACCTGCGCCGCCCCGATCTGGGCCGCCGCCTGGCCCCCGACGACGCGCAGCGCCTGCGCGCCTTGGCCGCCGCGGCGGGGCCGGCGCCCGAGCTGTGCGTGGTGGTGGGCGACGGCCTGTCGTCGCTGGCGGTGCAGCGCCATGCCGCCCCGCTGCTGGCGGCGCTGCTGCCGCGCCTGGCCCCGGGCTGGCGCCTGGCCCCGGTGGTGCTGGTGCAGCAGGCCCGGGTGGCCGTGGCCGACGAGGTGGGCGAGGCCCTGGGTGCGCACCTGAGCGTGATCCTGATCGGCGAACGCCCCGGCCTGAGCTCGCCCGACAGCCTGGGCATCTACCTGACCCATGACCCCCGCGTGGGCCGCCACGATGCCCAGCGCAACTGCATTTCCAACGTGCGCCCGGAGGGCCTGCACTACCCGCAGGCCGCGCACAAGCTGGCCTGGCTGATCCGCCAGGCCCTGCAGCGCGGCCTGAGCGGCGTGGCCCTGAAAGACGACAGCGAGGCCGAGGCCTGGCTACCCGGCGCCGCGCCGCGCCCCGAATCCCTTGTCAGCACTCCCCCCTCATCCCAGGAGAAAACATGAAGACCCCTGCCTTGCTCCGCCTCGCCCCCCTGACGCTGGCGCTGAGCCTGCTGGCCGCCCTGGCCAGCACCGGCTGCAGCAGCCCTCCGACCGCCGTCCAGGCCGCCGCCCCCCAGACCCTGGCCCCCGGGCAGTGGGAGAGCTTCAACCGCCAGCAGATCAATGAGTTGATCGCGCGCGTGGGCAAGACCAGCGCCGGCTACAACCCGGCCAAGCCGCCCTATGTGGTGTTCGACTGGGACAACACCAGCGTGTTCCTGGACATCGAAGAAGCCGCGCTGATCTACCAACTCGAGAACCTGCGCTTCGGCGCCAGCCCCGAGCAGCTGGAAGTGGCGCTGCGCCGCAACATCCCGGCCACCGCCTTCAAGCCGGCCAACAACAATGCGGCGGGCCAGCCGGTGAGCATCGACACCATCGTGCCCGACATCCTGGACAGCTACCGCTGGCTGTACACCCACTACAGCGGCCTGAAGGGCCAGCAGCCCCTGGCCGAGGTACAACGCAGCCCGCACTACCAGGCCTTTGTGACCAAGGTGCGCTACCTGTACGAGGCGATCGGCGACACCTTCGACCACGACACCGCCTACCCCTGGGTGACCTACCTGTTTGCCGGCATGACCGAAGCCCAGGTGCGCCAACTCACGGTGGACACGGTGAAGTGGCAGCAGACCCAGCCGGTCGAGAAGGTGAAATGGAGCACGCCGGCCGAGCTGCCGGGCCGCGCCGGTCTGGTGTCGGTGAGCTGGAAGAACGGCCTGCGCCTGGTGCCCGAGATGCAGGACCTGTACGGGCGCTTCAAGGCCGCCGGCTTTGATGTGTGGGTGTGCTCGGCCTCCTTCGTGGACGTGATCAAGGAGATCTCGTCCAACCCGGCCTTCGGCTACCAGGTGAAGGAAGGCAATGTGCTGGCCATGGAGCTTGAGCGTGACGCCCAGGGCCGCATCCTGCCCGACTACCGCCACGGCTACGACCAGACCCAGGGCCCGGGCAAGACGCGCAGCATCCAGCGCTTCCTGGTCAGCCGCTACGGCTATGGGCCGGTGTTCATCGCGGGCGACAGCGAAGGCGACCAGAACATGATGGCCGACTTCAGCGATACCCAGAAGGTGTTGATCGTGAACCGCCTGCGCGACCCCAAGAGCGCCATCGGCCAGTTCTCGGCCCTGGCGGTGCAGAACTACGGCAAGCCCGACACCCGCTACCTGCTGCAAGGCCGTGACGACAACACCGGCCGCTTCGTGCCCAGCCAACTGCACACGCCGCTGGGGGCGACGGCTGCCAAGGCGCTGAAATAACGATCACCCCTCCAGCAGGGGCTGCGACGACTGGAAAATGGCCACCGCCTGGGCCAGGCGCTCGGCCTGCTCGGTCAGGCTGGCGGCGGCGGCCGCCGATTGCTCGACCAGGGCCGCGTTCTGCTGGGTCATCTGATCCAGCCCGCCCACGGCGGTGTGCACCTGGCTCAAGCCTTGAGACTGCTCACCGGCCACCAAAGAGATGTCGGCAATGATGTGCTTGACGCGCTGCACCGAAGCCATGATGTCGTCCATGGTGCGGCCGGCCGCATGCACCTGCTGGGTGCCGGCTTCGACTTTTTCGGCCGACTGGCTGATCAGCGACTTGATCTCGCGCGCGGCTTCGGCGCTGCGCTTGGCCAGGTTGCGCACCTCGCTGGCCACCACCGCAAAGCCACGGCCCTGCTCGCCGGCCCTGGCGGCCTCGACAGCGGCATTGAGCGCCAGCAGATTGGTTTGAAACGCAATGCCGTCGATCACCCCGGTGATGTCGGCAATTCGGCTGGAGCTGACCTGGATCGCCTCCATGGTGCTGACCACCTGGCGCACCGCCTCACCACCCTGTTCGGCCACCTGGGCCGCCGAGCCCGACAGCTCGTTGGCCTGACGGGCCGATTCGGCGGAATGCTGCACCGTGACCGTCAACTGCCCCAGGCTGGAGGCGGCCTGGGCCAGGTGGCTGGCCGTCTGCTCGGTGCGGTGGCTGAGGTCGAGGTTGCCGATCGAGATCTCCCTGCAGGCCGACTCGATGCTGCTGGTGGAGGCGTGAACCTGCGACACGGCGCTGTGCACACGCAGCAGCGCCTGTTGCAGGGCCTGCGCCGGCGCTGAACGCAGCACCAGCTCAGACACGTCTAGCCGGAGGTGGCCGCTGTCCGACACATGGGCGACCAGGCGAGCCAATTCAGCGCCCTCGGTGCCGGCCCGCTTCATGGCCACGGCAAACACCACCTCGAGCGAGGTCTGAATGACCACATAGACCGCATGCACCAGCACCCGCCCGAAGTCGGGCTGGGTCACGCAATAGACCCCGAAACCGGCGGCCTGCAAGCGATCGAACAGCACGTGGTGCACGGCGAACAGGGCGGCGGCCAGCACGATGGGGCGCCAGTCGCGGTACACCAGCAGCAAGGCCAGCGTCACAAAGACACCGAAGTGGTACTCGACCTGGCCTTGGGCCAGCTGGATGTGCAGCATGACCGTGGCCGCCAGGCCTGTGGTCAGCAGCAATCGCGAGAACAGAGTGGCCGGGGCAACGGCCTGCCCCAGGCCGCACAGCAACAGCAGGGGCAGCGCGACCCCGAGGGCCAGGGACAAGGTGCCATGCAGCCACCCGAGCAGCAGGGCAGCGAGCGCACTCAGCACCATGGCGACCAGCATCATCCGATCGGGCCAGACCGCCCGGGAGGCATCGGGTGTGTCAGTTTTCAGGCGATCAGCAGCGGTGTTGGATGCGGGGATCATGGGGCGCGACCTACTGGTTTGTTTGAAACTGGAATATTGGGTCATATTCTGACCAAATAGTCTCAAAAGGTCGCAGAAAGCCGCCGAACGGTTGTGGACTTGCCGGGCGCCACGCCGGCCGGAACTATCCCAGGTGGAAGGCCTGGATGGCCTCGGACAGGCGCGTGGCCTGGTCGCGCAGGCTGGCTGCAGCGGCGGCCGATTCCTCCACCAGGGCGGCGTTCTGCTGGGTCATCTGGTCGAGTTGGTTGACCGCCCCGTTGACCTGGCCGATGCCGTTGGACTGCTCGACCGCGGCCGATGAGATCTCGCCCACGATGTCGCCGACGCGGTGCACCGAGCTGACGATGTCGCTCATGGTGGTGCCGGCGCTGCCCACCAGTTGGGCCCCGGATTCGACGGCCTCGACCGAGTTGCCGATCAAGGCCTTGATCTCGCGGGCGGCCTGGGCGCTGCGCTGGGCCAGGGTGCGCACCTCGCCGGCCACCACCGCAAAGCCCCGCCCCTGCTCGCCGGCGCGCGCGGCCTCGACCGCCGCGTTGAGGGCCAGGATGTTGGTCTGAAAGGCAATGCCGTCGATGACGCCTATGATGTCGGCGATCTTGCGCGAGCTGCTGTGGATGGCGTCCATGGTCTTGACCACCTCGCCCACCACCGCGCCGCCGCGGGCCGCCACCTCGGCCGCCGAGGCCGCCAGCTGATTGGCCTGGCGCGCGGCATCGGTGGATTGCTGCACCGTGGCCGTGATCTGCTCCATGCTCTGCGCGGTGGACTGCAGGCTGCTGGCGGTCTGCTCGGTGCGCGCGCTCAGGTCCTGGTTGCCGTTGGCGATCTCGACGCTGGCGTTGGTGATGCCCTCGACCGCCGAGCGCACCTGCAGCAGCAGGCGCAGGTAGAGCTGGCGCATGGCGTCGACCTCGCGCACCAGGGCGCCGATCTCGTCCTGGCGGTCGCTGCTGAAGCTGCGCGTGAGCTGGCCCTGGGCCACCGTGGTGACGGCCGCCGTGAGCTCGCGCAGGGGCTGGCTGACACGCCGGCGCAGCAGCCAGAAGAGGCCGCCGCCCAGGCCCAGCACCGCCAGGGCAATCACGCCCCAGACCCAGCCCATGGTGGCGCGGTGGCTGGCCATGGCCTCGCGATCGGACACCTCGGCCACCACCCACCAGCCTTGTGTCTTCACGACCTGGCGCACGGCCCAGGGGTCGACCAGATCGACCCCACGCAGCGGGGTGGCATCGCTGAGGGCGGCCTCTGCGCCGTCGGCCTGGCGCAGGCGATCCAGGAAGGGGCCCGCCTGGGTCACCACCTCCAGCACCCGCTTGCCCGAGGCCTGGGGATGGGCCAGGAAGCGGGCCTCCTCGGCCGACTTGCCAGGGTCGATCACATACAGGCCGCCACTGTCGAAGAAGCGGGTCTCCTGGGCCTGCTTGAACACCGCCTCTTCGAAGATCGAGATGTCATTGCCCACGAACAGGGCGCCCACCACCTTGCCGGCGTCGTCCTTGACCGGCTCGTAGTGCGTCATGTAGGGCTTGCCGAACAGCACGGCGCGGCCGGTGTAAGTCTGCCCGGCCTGCAGCCGTGCATAGGCCGGGTGCTGGCGGTCCAGCGGGGTGCCCAGGGCGCGCTCGCCATCGGGCTTTTTCAGCGAGGTGGTGACGCGCATGAAATCGTCACCCTTGCGGGCAAAGACGGTGGCCACGCCGCCGGTGTCCTTGGTGAATTTGTCGACCTGGCTGAAGTCGTTGTTGACGGCGATGCCATAGCTCTGCAGCTCACCGTTGTCCTCATTGAGGCTCATGGTGGGCTGAAACGCCAGCTTGAAGGATTTGAAGGAGCGCCGCACCAGCTCGCGGGCGGTGGCGTCCTGCGACTCCAGCACCTGCACCACGTTCTCGGCCTTGTCGGCCGCCAGGGCCTGCACCTGTTGGCGGGCGGTGCGCGCGGTGATGCTGCTGATGGCCAGACTGGCCGCCACCAGCACCACGGCCAGCATGGCGATGGCCAGCAAGGAGACCTCGCGGGCCACGGAGCGCTGGGAGCTGGAAGACGTGAGTTTGGCCATGGGGATCCCCTGTTCCAGGTCGGTTGGATGACACGCCGTCGGTTGCCTGGTCAAAACATTCTGAAACACAGGGTGAAGCCCAGCCACTGCGGGAATCCCGTAGCCATTCACACATCAGGCGATCAGACGTATCAGATCGCCCTGCGGCCGAGGGCTCAGGCGGTGGCGCGACGCAGCCAGCCCAGGCCCTCGGAGGTGCCGCCGGGGGTGGCGCCACGGGCGGGGCGGTACTCGCAACCCACCCAGCCTTCATAGCCCAGTTCGTCGATGACGCTGAACAGGTAGTCGAAGTTGAGCTCGCCCAGATCGGGTTCGTGGCGCTGCGGCACGCCCGCGATCTGCAGGTGGCCGACGCGGCCCGTGGGCAGGTACTGGCGCAGCTTCATGGCCACATCGCCTTCGACGATCTGCAGGTGGTACAGGTCCATCTGCACCTTGAGGTTGGCTGCGCCCACCTCGGCGATCACGGCATGGGCATCGTCCTGGCGGCTCAGGAAGAAGCCGGGCATGTCGCGCTGGTTGATGGGCTCGATCAGCACGTCGCGGCCCTCGCGCGCGGCTTCGGCCGCGGCCCAGCGCAGGTTGGCGATGTAGGTGGCCCGGTGCTGGGCGCGGTCGGCGCCGGCGGGCAGCATGCCGGCCATCAGGTGGATGCGCGGGCAGTCGAGCACGCGGGCGTATTGCAAGGCCAGCGCGATGCCGGCGCGGAACTCGGCCTCACGACCCGGGATCGAGGCGGTGCCGCGGTCGCCGGCCACGTCCCAGGCCTGGGCGATGCTGGCCGCATCGGTGCCGCCGGGCGGGGCGTTGAACAGGGCTTGGCTCAGGCCATGGGCCTTCAACTGGGCGAGGATGTCTTCGGCCGCAAAGGCGTAGGGGAACAGGTACTCGACGGCCTTGAAGCCATCGCGGGCGGCAGCGCCAAAGCGCTCCAGAAAGGGCAGCTCGGGGTAGAGCATGGACAGGTTGGCGGCAAAGCGGGGCATGGACGGGGTTCTCCGGTCAGGAATCAGAAGTTACCAGCGCGCACCGAAGGTGGTGCGCAATTCAGCGATCTGCGGGGCGCTCAGCGCGGGCGGCTGGCCGGCGCTGAGCAGCCAGAGGCGGGCGGTCTCCTCGAGCTCTTCGAGCGTGGCCATGGCGGCCTCGGGGCTGTCGTGCCACACATTGGGGCCCAGGCGCTCCAGCATCACGGCGCGGATGGGCGCGCCCTGCTCGCCGTAGTGGGCGATGGCCTGGGCCACGGCCTGGGCGGCCTCGGGCGCACCGGGGCGGTGGTAAGGAATCAGGGGCACATGGCCCACCTTCATCACGAAGTAGGGGGTGAGGGCGGGCAGCAGCTCCTGGCCCGTGAGGGGTGCCAGGGCAGGCAGGCCGGGCTGCAGGCTCAGGGCCACGCAGTGGGTGCTGTGGGTGTGGATGACGCAGCGGGTGCCGCTGTCGAAACGCGTGGCGGCGTCATAGATCTGCCGGTGCAGCACGATGGTCTTGCTGCCGCGGTCGCCCGACAGTTGCTGGCCCTGGGCGTCGAGCCGGGCCAGTCGGGCCGGGTCGAGCGTGCCCAGGCTGGCATCGGTGGGGGTGATGAGGTAGCCGTCGTCCAGCCGCACGCTGATGTTGCCGGCGGTGGCGTGCACATAGCCGCGCTCGAACAGGCTGCGGCCGACGCGGCAGATGGCCTCGCGGGCCTGGTTCTCGTTCATGGGCGTGCTCCGGTTCAGAGCAGGGCGAAGGCCTTGCTGAAGAAGTCGACCGCCCCGAAGTTGCCCGACTTGAGCGTGAGGTGCAGCCCGCCCTCGCCAGCCACCGGCGAGGCGGCATGGCACCAGGGCACGCCCGGGTCGATCTGCGGGCCGATCTGCATCTGGGCGATGGCCAGCGCCTGCACGCAGGCGCCCGAGGTCTCGCCACCGGCGACCACCAGCTGGTGCACGCCCAGGGCCACCAGACCGCGCGCAATGGCGGCCACGGCGTGCTCGACCATGGCACCGGCCTCGGCCACGCCGAGTTGGCCTTGAACCGCCTTCACGGCGCCGGGCTCGGCGGTGGAGTACACCAGCACCGGCCCACTGGCCAGCAGCGGTGCAGCCCAGGCCAGGGCCTGGCCGACCACGTCTTCGCCCGCTGCCAGCTTGATCGGGTCGATGGCCAGGGCCGGGCGGCCGCTGGCGATGAAATGCGCCACCTGCTGGTTGGTGGCCACCGAGCAACTGCCCGAGACCACGGCCTGCAGGCCGCGCGCGGCCGGCAGGGCCGCTGCCTGGGCCGAAGGCGCCAGGCCGAAGTTGTGCGGCAGGGCAATGGCCACGCCCGAGCCGGCGGTGAGCAGGGGCAGCTCGGCCAGGGCCGGGCCCATGCGCAGCAGGTCGTCGTTGGAGATGGCGTCGACCACGGCCACGCCCACGCCTTCGGCGCGCAGGGCGGCGATGCGCTCACGCACGGCCTCGGCGCCCCGGGCCACCACGGCGTAGTCGATCAGGCCGACCCGGCGCTTTGTCTGGGCCTGCATGACGCGCACCAGGTTCGGGTCGGTCATGGGGGTGAGCGGGTGGTTCTGCATGCCGCTCTCGTTGAGCAGGCCGTCGCCGGCAAACAGGTAGCCCTTGAAGACGGTGCGCTTGTTGTCGGGGAAGGCCGGGGTGGCGATGGTGAAGTCGGTGCCCAGCGCATCCATCAGCGCCTCGGTGACGGGGCCGATGTTGCCCTCGGGCGTGCTGTCGAAGGTGGAGCAGTACTTGAAGTAGATCTGCCGCGCGCCCTGGGCCTGCAGCCAGTGCAGGGCGGCCAGCGACTGGGCCACGGCTTCGGCCGGGGCGATGGTGCGCGACTTGAGGGCCACGACCACGGCATCGACCTCGGCGGCCAGGGGGCCGCTGGGCACGCCGATGGTCTGCACCACGCGCATGCCGGCGCGCACCAGGTTGTTGGCCAGGTCGGTGGCGCCGGTGAAGTCGTCGGCGATGCAGCCGAGGGCAATCTTGGTCATGGGGTTCAGGCCTTCAGGGGCAGTTTCACGGCGGCGGGGTTTTCGCGCACGTAGTCACGGATGATGGTTTCGAAATCGGCATCGGGCAGCAGGCCCAGGGCCTGGGCCCGGCGCGAGGCGATGCGGCTGGGCCAGCTGGTGACGATGGCGGCCACGCGGGCGTCGGGCTGCCAGTCGATCAAGGCGGTGGCGGCCAGGCCGGCCACGCGCTCCAGGGCCTGGGCCATCTCGCCCACGGTGGTGGTGATGGCCGGCAGGTTGAGGGCCACGCGGGGGCCCCACTCGGCGTCGGTGGCCTGGGCGGCGCGCAGCAGGCCGGCGATGGTGCGCCCGGGCGAGGCCAGGGCCACCGGGGTGTCGGGCGACACGGGGCAGTTGGCGCGCTCGCCGGCCAGGGGCTCGCGGATCATGCCGCTCAAGAAGCTGGAGGCCGCGCCATTGGGGCGGCCGGGGCGCACGCTGACGGTCATGAGGCGCACGTTGCGGGCGCGGATGAAGCCCTTGCGGCCGAAGTCGGCCACCAGTTGCTCACCGACGAATTTCTGCACGCCGTAGCTGCCCTGCGGGGTGGGCAGGGTGAGGTCTTCGATGACCTCGGGCAGGGGCAGCTCGGGCGAGCTGCCGAACACGGCCACCGAGCTGGAGAACACCAGGGTGGGGGTGGTCTTCAGGGCGCGGCAGGCCTGCAGCAAGGCCAGGGTGGCGTCGAGGTTGCTGTGCAGGCCCAGGTCCATGTCGGCCTCGCACTCGCCGCTGACGGCCGCGGCCAGGTGGTAGACCAGCGCGGTGTCGGCCGCGGGCAACTGGCCGGCGGCCAGTTGCTCGTTGAGGTCACCGCCCAGGTAGGCGATGCGCGGGTCAGCAGACAGGTCGGCCGGCGGCGGCATGCGGTCGGCCAGGGTGATGCGGGTGATCGCGGCGGCGGGTGCGCCCGCCAGGCTGAGCTGGCCGGCGGCCAACAGGGCGCGGGCCAGGCGGGCGCCGAGGAAGCCGCAGCCACCAGTGATGAGGATATGCATGGGGTACTCCGAAGCAGGCGGGGTGAGGGGGCTCAGCCGATTGTCATTCGGCGCCCGGCAGGGTGATGCCCGGGAAAATCTTGATGACGGCGCTGTCATCTTCACGGCCGAAACCGGCGGTGGAGGCCTGCATGAACATCTGGTGCGCGGTGCTGGACAGCGGCAGCGGGAATTTGCTGGCCCGGGCGGTGTCGAGCACCAGGCCCAGGTCCTTGACGAAGATGTCCACCGCCGAGAGGGGGGTGTAGTCGGCCGCCAGCACGTGGGCCATGCGGTTCTCGAACATCCAGCTGTTGCCGGCGCTGTTGGTGATCACCTCGTACAGGGCCTTGGCCTCGACGCCTTCGCGCAGGCCCAGGGCCATGGCTTCGGCGGCGGCGGCGATGTGCACGCCGGCCAGCAACTGGTTGATGATCTTGACCTTGCTGCCGGCGCCGGCGCGCTCACCCAGGCGGTACACCTTGGCGGCCATGGCGTCGAGCAGGGGGCCGACCTTGTCGTACACGGCCGGGCGGCCGGCGGTCATCATGGTCATCTGACCGCTGGCGGCCTTGGCGGCGCCGCCCGAAATGGGCGCATCCAGATAGCCCAGGCCCAGGGCCTCGAGCCGGGTTTCCAGCGCGGCCGACCAGTTTGGGTCGACGGTGGAGCACATCACGAACACGGCGCCGGGCGACATGGCGGCGGCGCAGCCGCCTTGCCCGTCAGCGCCGAACAGCACGGCTTCGGTCTGGGCCGCGTTCACCACCACCGACACCACCACGTCGGCGCCTTGCGCGGCCTCGGCGGGCGAGGCGCAGGCGCGGCCACCCTGGGCGGCAAAGGCGTCGGCCACCTCGCGGCGCACGTCAAACACCTGCAGCGCGTGGCCGGCACGGCGCAGTGAGGCGGCCATGCCGCTGCCCATGGCGCCCAGGCCGATGAATCCGATGGTGCTCATGTGAAGGTTCCTTTTTTGAGGTCTGGAATGGGGGTTGAGAGAGTTCGGCTCAGCGGTTGACCAGTTGCTTGGGCGTGAGCCACACCAGCACGGCGCCCACCACCAGCGAGCCGGCCAGCACATACATGCCGATGGCGGTGCTGCCGGTCAGGTCTTTCAGGTAGCCGATCAGGTAGGGGCTGGCAAAGCCGGCCAGGTTGCCCACCGAGTTGATGGCGGCAATGCCGGCGGCGGCGGCCGTGCCCGACAGGAAGGCGGTGGGCAGCGACCAGAACAGCGGCGCGCAGGTCAGCACGCCGGCCGCGGCCAGCGACAGGAAGACCAGCGAGACCACGGTGTTGTCGGCAAACGAGGCGGCCACGGCAAAGCCCACGGCGCCCATCAGGGCCGGGATGATCAGGTGCCAGCGGCGCTCGCGCTTGCTGTCGGCGCTGCGGCCGAACAGGTTCATGGCCACGATGGCGCACAGGAAGGGGATGGCGCTGAGCAGGCCGATGTTGAAGTTGCCTTTGACGCCGGTGGCCTTGACCAGGGTGGGCAGCCAGAAGGTGAGGGCGTACTGGCCCATCACGAAGGCGAAGTAGATGGCGGCCATCCACCAGATGCGGGCGTCGGTGAAGACCGCGGCCACGGTGTGCGGGCCCTTGCTGCCATGGGCTTGATCGAGGTCGATCTCGTGCTGCAGCAGGCGCTTTTGCTCGGGGCTGAGCCACTTGGCCTCGGCCACGTTGTTGTCCAGGTAGGCCAGCACGGCCAGGCCGATCACCAGGGCGGGAACGGCCTCGATCAGGAACATCCACTGCCAGCCGCTCAGGGCGGCGGTCTGGTGGAAGGACTCCATGATCCAGCCCGACAGCGGGTTGCCGAAGATGCCGGCCACCGGAATGGCCGACATGAACACCGCCACGATCTTGGCGCGGCGGTGCGCCGGGTACCACAGCGTGAGGTACAGGATCACGCCAGGGTAGAAGCCCGCCTCGGCCAGGCCGAGCAGAAAGCGCAGCACGTAGAACTGGGTGGGCGTCTTGACGAAGAGAAAGGCCGCCGAGAGCAGGCCCCAGGTGATCATGATGCGGGCGATCCAGATGCGCGCGCCCACCTTGCTCATCAGGATGTTGCTGGGCACCTCGAACAGGAAGTAGCCCAGGAAGAAGATGCCGGCGCCCAGGCCGAACACGGTTTCGCTGAAGCCCAGGTCTTGCGCCATCTGGAGCTTGGCAAAGCCCACGTTGACGCGGTCCAGGTAGGCCACGACATAGCACAGCATGAGAAAGGGCACCAGGCGCCAGAACACTTTGGCGTAGGTCTGACGTTCGAGATCGGGCGGCGCAGCGGTGGCACCCGCCAGGGTTTGCGTGGTCATGAGGGTTGTCTTCCTTGGTTGGAACGCCGGGCTGCAGCGGGCGGGATCACCCCACGGCGTATTCATATGGTTATCATACAAATTTAAGGACAACTCAAAACATCGGGTTTACCCTTGGACAACAGGCCTTCAGGTTGACGGTGACAGTGCCTTGATCAAGGGTTCGGCCAGGGCCTGGCCCTGCTGCTGCCAGAAAGCGGGGTCGGCCTGCTCGATGCGGCGGATGGCGTTGTCCATGTGGCCGGCCGCGGCGGCGCGGGCGGCCAGGGGGTCGCCGGCCTCGATGGCGCGCCAGATGCGCTGGTGCTCTTCAGCCACCTCGCGGGCAAAGTCGGCGCGGCGCGCCTCGTTGGCCCGGGTGACCTGGGTGGCGCCGCGAAGGAACTGGCTCAGGTACTCCAGCGTGCCGATCAGGAAGGGGTTGCGCGCCGCATCCGCGATGGCGCGGTGGAACAGCACGTCTTCATTGACGCCGTCGCCGCCGGCCCGCACCGCGGCATCCAAGGCCTCGATGGCCTGGCGCACGCGCAGCACGTCATCGGGGGTGCGGCGCTCGGCGGCCAGGCCGGCCACCTCGGCCTCCAGGGCCCGGCGCACCTCGGCCATCTGCACCACGGCGCTCTTGGAGACCGCATGGCGGGCATCGAAATTCAGCGGCTGAAAGGACTTTTCGCGCACATACACGCCGCTGCCCTGACGCGAATCGACCAGGCCCAGCGACTTGAGGCGCGACACCGCCTCGCGCACCACGGTGCGGCTGACGGCGAACTGCGCCACCAGCACCGCCTCGGTGGGCAGCTTGGCCCCCACCGCCAGCCGCCCAGCCCGGATCTCGGCCGCCAGCGCCTCGGCCACCTGGTCGGACAGGCGGGCGCCGGGGGTGATGGTCTGGAACTGGGGGGTCATGGGCAGAGCGCCTTGTACGTGGAGAAAAAGCGTGGAGAGGAAAATTGATCGTACAACTTTAGCCCAGGCCGCCGCCCTTTCGGGCTGCGGTTTACCCGGCCCGCCAGCAGCCCCGACTCAGGCCCGCACGAACTTGAAAACAGCGGTTCCGGCCCGCGCGTTGGGCAGCCAGCGCACTTCGCGCCCCTGCTCCAGGCCGAAGGCGTCGACGATGCGCAGCGCGTTCTTGTGCGCCAGGTCGATGAAGTCGGCAAAGGTGCCGACCCGGATGTTGGGCGTGTCGTACCACTGGTAGGGCAGGCGCTTGGTGACCGGCATGCGCCCGCGCAGCACGCTCAGGCGGTTGGGCCAGTGCGCGAAGTTGGGGAAGGCGACGATGCCGGTCTTGCCCACGCGGGCGGTCTCGCGCAGCATCACCTCGGCATTGCGCAGGTGCTGCAGGGTGTCGATCTGCAGCACCACGTCGAACGAGGCGTCGTCGAACATGGACAGGCCTTCGTCCAGGTTGAGCTGGATCACGTTGACGCCGCGCTTGACGCAGGCCAGCACGTTGGCGTCATCGATCTCGATGCCATAGCCGGTGCAGCCGCGCTCGCGCTGCAGCACATCGAGCAAGGCGCCGTCACCGCAGCCCAGGTCGAGCACGCGGGCGCCGCGGGGCACCAGGGCGGCAATGCTTTGGAGGTTGTGGGCGTCGCTCATGCCGGCACCTTGTGGTTGAAATAGGCGCGCACCACGTCGAGGTAGCGCGGGTCTTCGAGCAAGAAGGCATCGTGGCCGTGCGGCGCATCGATCTCGGCGTAGCTGACGTCGCGGCGGTTGTCGAGCAGGCCCTTGACGATCTCGCGGCTGCGCTGGGGCGAAAAGCGCCAGTCGGTGGTGAAGCTGACCAGCAGAAAGCGGCATTTCGCCTGGGCCAGGGCGGCGCTGAGGCTGCCGCCGAAGGAGCGGGCGGGGTCGAAATAGTCGAGCGCGCGGGTGATCAGCAAGTAGGTGTTGGCGTCGAAGTATTCGCTGAACTTGTCGCCCTGGTAGCGCAGGTAGCTCTCGATCTGGAACTCGACGTCCTGGGTCGAATAGCGGTAGCCGGTGGCGCTGTCGACCACGGCCTCGCGCAGCTGGCGACCGAACTTCTCGTTCATCACGTCGTCGCTGAGGTAGGTGATGTGACCGATCATGCGGGCGATGCGCAGGCCGCGCTTGGGCACCACGTTGTGCTCGTAGAAGTGCCCGCCGTGGAAATCGGGGTCGGTGACGATGGCGCGGCGCGCCACCTCGTTGAAGGCGATGTTCTCGGCGTTCAGGTTGGGCGCGCTGGCCACCACCACGGCGTGGCGCATGCGCTCGGGGTACTGCAGGGTCCAGCTCAGGGCCTGCATGCCGCCCAGGCTGCCGCCCATGACCGCCGCCAGCTGCTGGATGCCCAGTGCATCGAGCAGCCGGGCCTGGGCGTTGACCCAGTCCTCGACCGTGACCACGGGGAAATCGGCGCCATAGACGCGGCCGGTATCGGGGTTCACATGCATGGGCCCGGTGCTGCCGAAGCACGAACCCAGGTTGTTCACGCCGATCACGAAGTAGCGGTTGGTGTCCACCGGCTTGCCCGGGCCGATCATGTTGTCCCACCAGCCTTCGGACTTGGGCTGGCCTTCATAGACACCCGCCACGTGGTGCGAGGCATTGAGGGCGTGGCAGATCAGCACGGCGTTGGAGCGCTCGGCGTTCAGCGTGCCGTAGGTCTCGTAGGCGAGGGTGTAACCGCGTATCGAGGCGCCGCTTTGCAGGGGCAGCGGGGCCTCGAAGGTCATGAACTGAGGTGTGGCTAGAAAACTCATGGCAACAAAAAACCCGGTTCGCCAAAAACGAGACCGGGTTGAGCCTATCTGTCTTTAGCTGAATTTCGAAACACGGTGGTTTCGGCGCCCGCAAGCTGGAATCAAATCGGCGCCCTGTGAACAGGTGGGCGAAGTATAGCAAGGAGCACCTCTCATGCGTCATGCCGGGGCGAACAGCGCCAGCCCCCCCAGCACGGCAAAGATCAGGGCCGACACCAAATGCACCACCCGGATCGGCACCCGCCGCGTGAGGCGGTCCCCCAGCCAGACCACCGGGGCGTTGGCCAGCATCATGCCCAGGGTGGTGCCCGCCACCACGGCCGCCCAGGCCTGGTACTGCGCGGCCAGCATGACGGTGGCGATCTGGGTCTTGTCGCCCATCTCGGCCAGGAAGAAGGCCACCACGGTGGTGCCGAAAATGCCCAGGCGGGGCGAGGCGCCGCCGGTGTCGTCGTCATCGAGCTTGTCGGGGATCAGCATCCACACCGCCATGGCGATGAACGAGGCGCCCAGGATCCAGCGCAGCCACTGCGGCCCGAGCACGGTGGTGACCCAGGCGCCCACGGCGCCGGCCAAGCCATGGTTGACCACGGTGGCAACGAAGATGCCCAGCACGATGGGCCAGGGCTTGCGGAAACGGGCGGCGAGGACCAGCGAGAGCAGCTGCGTCTTGTCGCCCATTTCAGCGAGGGCGACGATGCCGGTGGAGACGAGGAAGGCTTCCATGGGGAAAAAACTCCGGCCGGACAAAACCCATGACTGCGCGGCACCCCCCGGCCAAAAACGGGGGCTGCGCAGTCAAAGGTCTCGCCAGGTCCGCAGACCGTTTGCGCCATGGGCACTCACCTCGATGGCGGCGCACAAGTCTGTTGACGCAAACCCCTCTCGCGGGCCAGCTGGGGCCCGGAAGGGAGGCTACTCCCCCTTGAACAGGGCGCCAGTGTACCCAATCCGCAAGGCCCTCCACGGGGCACGGCGATGCACCGAATCGGGGTGTCTCGGCCTGATGCGCACCAGCATCAGGCGCACATCACCTTTATGGCGCATTTATTGCTTTGTCCTGGTGCGCATTCGTGCTCCAAGCATCGAATGCACCATTTCAGTTCATTTTCTCCACGAGGACACTATGGAAGCACTAAAACAGGGCGCAGACGCCTTGTTCATTCTGCTGGGCGCCGTGATGGTTCTGGCCATGCACGCCGGCTTTGCCTTTCTTGAGCTGGGCACGGTCCGGCAGAAAAACCAGGTCAATGCCTTGGTGAAGATCCTGGTGGATTTCTCGATTTCGACCGTGGTGTACTTCGTGGTCGGCTACGGCGTCGCCTACGGCACCCATTTCTTTGTGGGCGCAGAGGAACTGGCCGCCAAGAACGGCTATGAGCTGGTGAAGTTCTTCTTTTTGCTGACCTTTGCCGCGGCCATCCCGGCCATCATCTCGGGCGGCATTGCCGAACGCGCCCGCTTCTGGCCCCAGCTGATCGCCACCGCGGTGATCGTGGGCTTCATCTACCCCTTCTTCGAGGGCATCGCCTGGAACCAGCACTTTGGCGTGCAGGCCTGGATCAAGGCCTTGACGGGCGAGGAGTTCCACGACTTCGCCGGCTCGGTGGTGGTGCACGCGGTGGGCGGCTGGATCGCCCTGCCGGCCGTGGTGCTGCTGGGTTCGCGCGCCAACCGTTACCGCAAGGACGGCGCCATCTCGGCCCACCCGCCCTCGAACATCCCGTTTCTGGCGCTGGGCGCCTGGATTCTGGTGGTGGGCTGGTTCGGCTTCAACGTGATGAGCGCCCAGACCCTGGACAAGATCTCGGGCCTGGTGGCCGTGAATTCGCTGATGGCCATGGTGGGCGGCACGCTGGCGGCCCTGGTGCTGGGCAAGAACGACCCAGGCTTTGTGCACAACGGCCCGCTGGCCGGCCTGGTGGCCGTGTGCGCCGGCTCGGACCTGATGCACCCACTTGGGGCATTGGTGGTGGGCGCCGTGGCCGGCACGATCTTCGTGCTGATGTTCACCCTGACCCAGAACAAGTGGAAGATCGATGACGTGCTGGGCGTGTGGCCCCTGCACGGCCTGTGCGGCACCTGGGGCGGCGTGGCCGCCGGCCTGTTCGGCAGCAAGGCCTTGGGCGGCCTGGGCGGCGTGAGCCTGGGTGCCCAGTTGATCGGCACCGCCATGGGGGTGGCGTGGGCCGCCGTGGGCGGCCTGGTGGTCTATGGCCTGCTCAAGGTCACGCTGGGGCTGCGCCTGTCGCAGGAGGAAGAGTTCGAGGGCGCCGACCTGTCGATCCACAAGATCCGCTCCACCCCGGACCGCGAGGTCAGCTGGTAATTCACCAGACGCCAAGCGATCGCAGCGCGTCCTCAGGGGCGCGTTTTTGTTGGGCGTTCAGCGTTGAAACCAGCGCGCCAACAGCGCATCCAAGGACCAGCGGCCGGTGCCGAAAATCGCCAGCGCCGCCAGCAGGCTGCCCCAGAACACATGGCCTTGCAGCGCCTCCGACGAGATCTCGGACAGAGACAGCACGGCCATGATGTTCACCACCGACAGACCCAGCGCCGGGATGCGACCGGCCAAACCCAGCACCAGCAGCACCGGCAGCCCGACCTCGCCAGCCGTGCCCATCACCGCCGCGAGGGCCGGTGGCAACAAGGGCACGTGGTACTCGTCCTGGAACAAGGCCAGCGTGATGTCCCAATCACGCAGCTTGGTCAGGCCAGACAAAAAGAACACCTGAGCCACATAGAGGCGGGCCAGCAAGGCGGCCACGGGCTGCAGGGCATCCAGCCCCCCCACCAGCAAGGCGTAGGGCTTCAGGATCGGGTGGCTTGTGGGGGTCATGGGAATCTCCGTGGCATCGTTGTTCAGTGGGCAATGGCATCGCGCACAGCCAGCACCAGGCCTTGCGTGACGGCCTCTTGCAGCCAGGCCCCCAGGTCCAGCCCGGGGTGGTGTACCTCCAGCCACTGCATGGCCGCGCCCAGGCTGGGCTGGGTGTGCAGGGCCTGCAGCCAGGCGGCTTCGGCCGCATCGATCAGGCGCACGCGCGGGCGCCAGCCCTGGCGCCAGAACACAGCCCGCTCGGCCTCGCCCGCCTGCAGGCGCTGGCCGGCGGCCTGCAGCGCCTGGGCCGCCGGCTCAGCGCCTCCATCGCCAGGGCCATGGGCCAGCAGGACAGAGATCACCGCCGCCTCGAAAGCCAGCACCTGGGTGCCTGCGGACAGTTCCAGGCGCAGCTGATCGGGGTCTTCCTGCACCAGACGCGCCAGCGTGCCGGGTTCGGGCAAGGGGTCGGGTGCGGTGGCCAGTTGGTGCAACACCCACTCGGCCCGGGCCAACTCAGGCAACCAGGCGGGCAGTTCATGCTCGGGCCCCAGACGGCCCAGCCAGTCGGGCAAATCCGCCCCCCAGCAAGCCAGGTCGCCGCGCAGGGGCGGGCAGTCCAGCCAATGGTCACGGGCCAGGGCCGCCAAGGTGGCTTCGCCCACACATTGGCGCAGCACGGGGTAGGCGGCCGCCAGGGCGCGCTCGGCCACCGCACGGGCGTTGCGTTGGTAGGCCGGCAAACCCGCTTCACCCGAGGGCACCGCGGTGGCGGGCGACCACAGCGCGGCCAGCAGCGCCGCCTGCTGCGCCAGCAGGGTCTCGCTCATGGGGCACACCCCGCCAACGCGCCTGCAGCCTGCCGGGCCTGGTCCATCAGCACGGCCCAGGGCGGCAGATCGGTGTCCCATTCGATCAGGGTGGGGCGCGGGCCCCAGCGCGACACGGCGTACCGGTACAGCGCCCAGACGGGCTCGCTGGTCGGGCTGCCATGGTCGTCGATCAGCCATTCGCCGGTGTCGGCATGGCCGGCCAGGTGGATCTCGGCCACGCACTCGGCGGGCACCGCATCAAGCCAGGCCCGGGAGACCTCCAGCAGACCCTCAAGGGGCTCCGGCACCTGGGCACCGTGGTGGCGGCGCCAGGCGTTGCGGGCATTGACGTGCAGGTTGTTCAAATCGACCAGCAGCCCGCAGCCGGTGCGCCGGGCCAATTCGACGAGGAACTGCACTTCAGAAAAATCATGCTCGGCCCAGCTCAGGTAGGCCGACAGGTTCTCGACCGCCAGCGGGCGGCGCAGCCGGTCTTGCACCTGCTGCACATGGCTGGCCATCAGGTTCAGCGACTCGGTGGTCCAGGGCACGGGGAGCAGATCGGCGGCATGCACCGTCTGACCACGCAGGGCCCCGCGTGAAAAACTGGCGTGGTCGCTGACGCGCACCGGATCGACGCGCGCCACCAACTCGGCCAACTGGTCCAGATGCCAGGGGTCCAGCCCCACGGCCGAGCCCAGCGACAGGCCCACCCCGTGCAGGCTGATGGGGTGTTGCTCGCGGGCCTGCATCAGCACCCCGAGCGCGGCGCCCCCGGCGCCGAAGAAGTTCTCGGAGTGCACCTCGAGAAAGCCCGGGGCAGGCGCGCCTTGCAGCAGCTCGGCATAGTGGGGCTGGCGCCAGCCCAGGCCCACCCAGGACTCGGGTGAACGCAGGGCTTGCAAGGGCTCGGACATGGAATGCTCCTGCTCAGGCAACTTCAGCCTCAGCCCTTCTTGCCGGCAGCCATCTTGGCTTCGTCCATGGTCAGGCCCGACATCTGCTTGCACGTGCCCTTGGCCACGTACTTCCAGTCGGCCTTGGACATGTCTTCCTTGGCCTGGCCGGCACACGAATGGCTGCCACTGAGGTTGGCGCAGTCATTCTGGCCCGCCTTGGCGATGCCGAAGCATTTTTCCTTGGCCGTGTCTTGCGCCAGCACGGGGCCGGAAGCCAGCAGGGCGGAGGACAGCAAAGAGGCGGCAGCAGCGGCAAACAAAGCACGTTGGTTCATGGAAAACTCCTGGGGTGACGTTGAAGAAAATGACTTTCAACCGGGGCCCGTGAAGGCCAATCAAATCGCCGGTTGAGGGTGAGTCGGCCCGGCACGGCGATTCTTACAAGATTGGTGAAATATTTTTTTGCAAGCCTTTCAGTGCTTTGCATGTCATGCCGTTTCAATACACTGCGGCCATGAGTTTCGAACACCAGCTGGCCGAACACCGGCCCTATCTGATCAAGTTTGCGCGACTGCAGTTGCGCAACGAGACCTGGGCCGAGGACGCGGTGTCCGAGACCTTGCTGGCGGCCCTGAGCCGACCCCAGGCGTTTCAACAGCAATCGCAACTGAAGACCTGGCTGGTGGGCATCCTGAAGCACAAGGTGGTCGACCAGATGCGCCAGCGCGCCCGCGAAGTGGTGCTGGACACCGGTGACGACGAGGGCGATGAACTGGAAGCCCTGAGCTTCACCGCCGACGGCCACTTTGCCCAGACCCCGCTCGACTGGGGCAACCCAGAGCAGCAATTACAGTCGCGCCAATTCATCGAAGTGCTGGAGACCTGCACCGAACGCCTGCCGGCGGCCATGGGTCGCGTGTTTCTGATGCGCGAATGGCTGGAGCTGTCGTGCGAAGAAATCTGCCTGGAACTCAAACTGAGCCCGAACCACCTGTATGTGCAACTGCACCGGGCCCGCTTGCGGCTGCGGGAGTGCCTTGAAATCCACTGGTTCGGCATGCCCCGGAGGGTCACGCCATGATCTTGCGACGCAACTGCAAGGAGGTGGCCGCCCTGCTGCTGGCCCGAGAAGACCGCCAGCTGGGCCTGAAAGAGAAGCTGGCGCTGCGGCTGCACCTGGCCGCCTGCGATGCCTGCCCCCTGTTTGCCAAACAGGTGCTGACCCTGCGCAGCGCCTTCACCCAATGGCGACATCAGGCGGACTCTGGCGAAGCCGACAATTCCGCCCCACCTGGCGATCAACCCTGACACCAAAATGACATGTCACCGGCGCCGCCGATATCGGCCATGAATCGGATTTGTTTTTTTTCGGTTCATTTCCGGCAAAGAAACAAAAAACGCTTGCATTTTTCAATACACCATGGTTTTAATGCAGAAGCATGGCTTCGATTCCATGCAAGCTTGCGGTGATCGGTCAGGTTCGCGTCCGAAGTGTGCGTTTTCGGGACTCCATCGCTTTGTTAATGTGTTTTTGAGGAGTCCCTTGATGGGCAACAAACTGTACGTCGGCAACCTGCCTTACTCGGTGCGCGACAACGACCTGGAACAGGCTTTTGGCCAATTTGGTGCTGTGACCAGCGCCAAGGTCATGATGGAGCGTGACACCGGCCGCTCGAAGGGTTTCGGCTTTGTGGAAATGGCGAGCGACGCCGAAGCACAATCCGCCATCAACGGCATGAACGGTCAATCCCTCGGTGGCCGCAGCGTGGTGGTCAACGAAGCCCGCCCGATGGAACCCCGTCCCCCGCGTAGCGGTGGCGGCTTCGGCGGCGGCGGTGGTGGCGGCTACGGTGGTGGCGGCCGCAGCGGCGGCGGTGGTGGCGGCTTCGGCGGCGGCCGCAGCGGTGGTGGTGGCGGCGAAGGCGGCTTCCGCAGCCCCTACGGCGCTGGCCCGCGTGGCGGCAACGGCGGTGGCCGTGGCGGCTACGGCGGTGGTGGCGGCGGCGGCTACGGCGGCGGCAACAGCTACTGATCGGTTTTGAACCGTACGCACCTGGGCGTTCAACCAGGCAGGCAAAAGGCTCCCCAGGGAGCCTTTTTCTTTGGGTGGCCCACCCACAGCGCCAAACCGGGGCCCGCCGCTGGACGGTCTGGGCTCAGCCCTGCGATGACTGCCGGTGCTTGCGAGGGCGGCCCACCAGCAGGCGGTCGAACCAGGCATTGGGCAGGGCGCGCAACAGGCTGGCCACCACCCCCATCTGCCAAGGAATGACGCGGTATCGCACGCCCGCGAGGATGGCCCGGTAAGCGCTCTCGGCGAAGGCCTCGGGGCTCATGAGAAAGGGCATGCCGTAGCGGTTCTGGCGGGTCAGGGGCGTATCCACATAGCCGGGGCAGATCGTGACCACCTTCACGCCATGGGGGCGCATCTCACCGCGCAGGCTCTCGCAATAGCTGATCACACCGGCCTTGCTGGCGCAATAGCCCCCATGGCCCGGCAGGCCACGGATGCCGGCCACGCTGCCCACGCCGACCAGGGTGCCGGCACCGCGCTGGACCATGCCAGTGATGAAAGGGTGGAAGGTGGCCGCCAGACCGATGTTGTTGGTGGCAAAGATGCGGGCCAGCACCGCCAGATCCTCGCGCTCGGCGGTGTCCACCCCCACGCTGATGCCGGCATTGGCCACCACCACGTCGGGCAAGCCCTGTTGCTGCAGACAGGCCTGACCCGCCGCCACGATCTCATCGGTCACCGACACATCGGCCGGGTAGAGGGCGTAGCGCTCAGGGGCCAGGCCCTGCTGGTCGGCCCAGGCCTGCATCTCGGCGTGGCGCCGTGCCACCAGGGCCAGGCGCCAGCCGGCTTGGTAAAAACGCCAGGCCAGGGCCTGGCCGATGCCGCTGGAGGCACCGGTGATGAACACCAGGGGGCGCTGCGGCGGGCTCATGCGGCCCTCAGCGCCTGGGCTTCACGGCCACACCCGGCACCAGGGTGCCGTGCACATGGCCGCGCAGTTCGAGGGTGCGGGCCAGGTTGTCGAAATCCATGGCGTCGCCGGTGAAACGGTCATCGCCCCGGATCAGCACCACGGGCAGGTGGCTGCGCACTTTCTCGGTGTCGGTGAAGGCGTGCAGGAATTCGCTGCGGAACTCCATGCGCGGCGCCACCCGCCCGCTGGCATCGGTGAAAGGCTCGCGCACCACCACCGCATTGCCGAACAACTGCACCTCGGTGCTGTCGCTGTTGCTCAAGGCCCGCTTGGCGGTGGCCACCGTGACCTGGCCCTCGGCGCTGTAGGAGCGCAGATGGACCTGGTCGATCTCCAGCGTGTCGGTGTCGGGGTAATGGCGCGCCTCGGTGCCGCGCACCTCGCTTTTCAGGCGGCCCTGGGGGTCAAAGGTCTTGACCGCGAAGTCGCGCATGAAATAGTCGGGCTCGTGGCGCGGCGCCTGCTGCGGGCCGGCGGGGGAGAACACCGGGGTGGTGCGCACCAGCCAATAGGTGCCCAGGGCCAGCACGCCCATGAGCATCACGGGCAGGTAGATGGACAGGTGATCGAGGAGCAGGCGCAACAGGCCCAGGGCCGGCCGGCGCCGTGGCAGGGTGGCGGTGCTCATGAGGCGGCGTCCTGCAGCAGGCCGGCGTAGCGGCCGCTGGCCACCAGCAGCAGGTCGCAGAACTCACGCCCGGCCCCTTCGCCCCCGCGCAGCCGGGTGACATAGCGGGCGCAGGCCAGGACTTCGGGGTGGGCATTGGCCGGCGCGGCGGCAAAGGCACAGCGGCGCAGCACGGGCAGGTCGGGCCAGTCGTCGCCAATGGCGGCGGCCTGCGACCAGTCCAGGCCCAGGGCCTGCAGGGTCTGCTCGGCGGCCGGCCGCTTGTCTTCGGTGCCGTAATGCACATGGGTGATGCCCAGGGCCTGCAGGCGCCGACGCAGCGGCTGCGAATCACGGCCCGTGATGACCACCGGGGTGATGCCGGCGCGGGGCAGCAACTTCAGGCCATGGCCATCCAGGGTGCTGAAGCGCTTGAGCGTCTCGCCCGCCTCGCTGAAATACAGGCCGCCGTCGGTGAGCACACCGTCGACGTCAAAGAAGGCCACCTTCACGCCCTGGGCAGCCAGCAGCAGCTCGGGGTCGAAGCGCAGGGCGGGGAGCAAGGGCGCGAGGGGCGCCAGGGCGGTCACAGAGGCGGGGGCAGAAGGGTTCACAACGGGCTTTCTCAGATGACCTTGGCGCGCATCAGGTCGCCGATGTGCACGATGCCCACCAGGGTATCGTCGGGTTCGCAGACCAGCACGCTGGTGATGCTGTGCTGCTCCATCAGGCTGGCGGCGTCCACGGCCAGCGCATCGCTGCGGATGCGGCGCGGGCGCGGGTGCATCACCTCGCGGGCCACCACGCCGCGCAGATCCACGCCCTGCTCGATCAGGCGGCGCAGATCGCCGTCGGTGAAGATGCCCACCACGGCGCCGGCCTCATCGACCACGGCCGAGGCGCCCAGGCCCTTGACGCTCATCTCACGCATCAGCTCCAGGAAGGGCACCTCGGGCCGGACCCTGGGCACGGCATCCCCGCGCCGCATGACGTCGCCCACATGGGTGAGCAGCCTGCGGCCCAGGGCACCGCCCGGGTGGGAGCGCGCAAAGTCTTCGGCGCCAAAGCCCCGTGCTTCCAGCAGGGCCACGGCCAGAGCGTCGCCCAGGGCCATCTGGGCGGTGGTGCTGGCGGTGGGTGCCAGCTTGAGGGGGCAGGCCTCGGTTTCAACGCCGCTGTCGATCACCAGATCGGCGTGGCGCGCCAGCGAAGACTGGGCGCCGCCGGTCATGGCGATCAGCAAGGCCCCCAGGCGCTTGACCACGGGCAAGATGGCGTCCAGCTCGGCCGACTCACCGCTGTTGGAGATGGCCAGCACCACATCGGCCGCCGTGATCATGCCCAGGTCGCCGTGGCTGGCCTCGGCCGGGTGCACAAACAGGGCCGGGGTACCGGTGGAGGCCAGGGTGGCCGCGATCTTGCGGCCCACATGGCCGCTCTTGCCCATGCCGGTGACCACCACACGCCCCTGCGTGGCCAGGATGCGCCGCACCACCTCCACAAACGCGGCCCCGGTGCGGGCCTTGAGGCCCTGGACCGCAGCGGCCTCGATGTCAAAGGTTTGCAAGGCGCGGCTCAGCACCTGTTGGGGATCAAATGTCATGCCGGTGATTTTATCGACCGCACCATGCCCGCAACATCTGTGGGCTAGTATCGAACGCTATGACCTCACTGGAACTCACGCTGCTTTACCTGCTGGCCGCCGTGCTGGGCGTGGTGGGCTGCCGCAGCCTGAAGCTGCCCCCGATGCTGGGCTACCTGATCGCGGGCGTGCTGATCGGCCCCCATGCACTGGCCCTGGCCCAGAACTCGGAAGGGGTGCGCCACCTGGGCGAGTTCGGGGTGGTGTTCCTGATGTTCGCGATCGGGCTGGAGTTCAGCCTGCCCAAACTGCGCGCCATGCGCCGCCATGTGTTCGGCCTGGGCCTGTTGCAGGTGCTGCTGACCATCGGCCTGGGCACGTTGGGTTCGCTGTTCCTGTCGGTGCTGGCGCCCACGCTCTGGAAGATGGGCTGGCAGACGGCCCTGGCCCTGTCCGGCGCCATGGCCATGAGCAGCACGGCCATCGTGGTCAAGCTGATGGCCGAGCGGCTGGAGCTGGAGAGCGAGCACGGCAAGCGGGTGATGGGCGTGCTGCTGTTCCAGGATCTGGCCGTGGTGCCCCTGCTGGTGCTGATCCCGGCCCTGAGCAGCCCGCCCAACCAGTTGCTGACCGAGCTGGGCGTGGCCATGCTGAAAGCCGGTGCGCTGGTGGCCCTGCTGCTGGTGGGGGGGCAGCGCGTGATGCGCTGGTGGCTCACCCTGGTGGCGCGGCGCAAGAGCGATGAGCTGTTCATGCTCAACCTGCTGCTGATCACCCTGGGCCTGTCCTGGCTCACCGAGACCGCCGGGCTGAGCCTGGCGCTGGGCGCCTTCATTGCCGGCATGCTGGTGTCCGAGACCGAATACAAGCACCAGGTGGAGATCGACATCCGCCCCTTCCACGACGTGCTGCTGGGGCTGTTCTTCATCACCATCGGCATGATGCTGGACTGGCACATCGTGCTCGAGCGCTGGGGCCTGGTGCTGGTGCTGCTGCTGATGCCGGTGCTGCTCAAGCTCACCCTGGTGGCGGTGCTGGCCCGCACCCTGGGCGCCACGGCCGGGGTGTCGCTGCGCACCGGCCTGTACCTGGCCCAGGCCGGTGAGTTCGGCTTTGTGCTGCTGTCGCTGGCGCAAGAGCACAAGCTGCTGTCGCCCGAGCTGACCAACCCGATCCTGGCGGCCATGGTGCTGTCGATGCTGGCCACGCCGTTTCTGATCATGTACAGCAACCGGATCGTGATGAAGCTGGTGGCCAGCGAATGGCTGCAGCAGTCGCTGCAGATGACCACCATTGCGCGCAAATCGATCAACACCAGCAAGCACGTGATCATCTGCGGCTATGGCCGCTGCGGCCAGAACCTGGCACGCATGCTGGAGCGCGAAGGCATTCCCTACATGGCGCTCGACCTCGACCCCGACCGGGTGCGCAAGGCGGCGGCCGCCGGCGACTCGGTGGTGTTTGGCGATGCGGCCCGGCTGCAGGCCCTGATGGCCGCGGGCCTGGCCCGGGCCAGCGCGGTGGTGGTGACCTACCTGGAAGTGCCCAGCGCCCTGAAGGTGCTGGCCAATGCGCGTTCGCACGCGGCCCATGTGCCGGTGATCGTGCGCACCCAGGACGATCACGATCTGGAAAAGCTGCAGGCCGCCGGCGCCACCGAGGTGGTGCCCGAGGCGATCGAAGGCTCGCTGATGCTGGCCAGCCACGCCCTGGCCCTGGTCGGGGTGCCCATGCGCCGGGTGATCCGCGTGGTGCAGGACCAGCGCGATGCACGCTACAACCTGCTGCGGGGCTACTTCCACGGGGCCGACGATGACACCGGGCTGGAGCGCGATCAGGAGCGGCTGCACACCGTCACCCTGCCCGAAGCCAGCCGCCAGGCCGGCCGCCTGCTGGGCCACCTGGTGCTGCAGGCGATGGGGGTGCGGGTGCTCAGCCTGCGCCGGCACGGCGGGCAATTGGCGCCCATTGCGGATGACACGCCGCTGATGCCCGGCGACACCCTGGTGTTGTCCGGTCGCCCAGAACCCCTGGCCCTGGCCGAGGAAAAGCTGCTGCGGGGGTGATCAGCTGAAAGAGCGCTGGCTCAGGCTGCCTCGCGCACGGCCAGGTCCAACGGCCGCCCCTCGGACTGCTCATAGCGTCGGATGCGGTCGATCAGGCCCTGGGTGAGCTTCTGGCCGGCTGCCAGCAACACCACGCCCTCGGGGGTGGTGAGGTCCTTGCCCAGCACCATGCCGGGGGCCAGGCCCTCGGCGCTGACCGGCTGGAGCTTGACCACCCGAGGCACTTCGACCTGGGTCAGCTGCAGGATCACGTCCACCACTTCCGGATCGAACTGGATGCCCCGGGCGCGCTGCATCAGCGTCTGGGCTTCGGCCTGCTTGAGCTGGGCCCCGGTCAGGTGGCCTTGCAGCAGGTCGTCCCAGGTGTCGGCCACGGCCAGGATGCGGCTGCCCAAGGGGATGGCACTGCCAGCGATCTTGTCGGGGTAGCCCTTGCCATCAAACCGCTCGTGGTGGGCGCGGATCAGGCTGGCCACGGCCTGCATGTCGTCCAGCGCCATCAGGGACTGGGCGCCCAGCGCGGCATGGCGCTGGTAGAGCTGCATTTCGTCCGGCGTGTAGCGGCCCACCGGCTTGGCCAGCAGGGTGTCGGGCACCGCCATGAAGCCGATGTCGTGCAGCAGGCCCGCCACAAAGATGTCCTGCACCTGGTCGCTGGGCACTTCCATGGCCACGGCGATGCGCCGCGCCAGATCGGCCACCCGCTTGCCATGGCCGCCCAGCAGGCCGTTGCGCATTTCCAGCAGGCCCGCAAACACGCGGATGGTGGTGAGGTAGTTCTTCTTGAGCCTGTCGTGCGCCACGCCCAGCTCGGCCGTGCGTTCGGCCACCCGCTGCTCAAGACCGGTGTTGAGCACCTGGAGTTCTTCGTTCTGTACCTGGGTGAGTTGCTGCAGACGGTCGCGCTCACGCTGCAGAATCTGACGCTCGGCGGCCTGACGCACGGTCAGGCGCAGCTCGGTCTCGTCCCAGGGCTTGTGGATGTAGCGGTAGATCTGGCCCTCGTTGATGGCCAGGATGGTGGCATCCATGTCGGCATAGCCGGTGAGCAGCACCCGGGCGGTGCCGGGCCAGCGGGCGCGCACCTCGGCCAGCAGGCGGGCACCATCCATCACGGGCATGCGCATGTCGCTGACCACCACATCCACCGGCTCGGCTTCGAGCAGCGCCAGCGCCTCGGCCCCACTGCCGGCGGTGAGGATGCGACAGCCCTCGGTGCGCAGCACCCGGCGCAAGGCCGACAGGATGCTGGGCTCATCGTCCACGCACAGCACGCTCCAGGACGCCATCAAGGCGCTGTCGGGGTTGACAACAGGGGTCTCGTCCATGGCGGTCCTCAGGCCGGCTGCGCCTGGCGCACGGGCAAGGTGATGCGAAAACGGGTGCCCTGCCCCAGTTGGGAGCTGACCTCCATGCGCCCGGCATGCTTCTGGACGATGCCGTAGGACAGCGACAGCCCCAGTCCCGTGCCCTGGCCCACCGGCTTGGTGGTGAAGAAGGGGTCAAAGATGCGTGACAGGTTCTCGGGGGCGATGCCACAGCCATTGTCGGCCACCTCGATCCACACCTCGGAGCCCTCATGCCCGGTGCGCAGCGTGATGGTGCCGCGCTCGGCCGTGATGGCATGGGCCGCATTGACCAGCAGGTTCATGAACACCTGGTTGATTTCCGAGGGCAGGCATTGCACCTCGGGCAGTTCGCCGAACTCACGCACCACGTCGGCCTTGTATTTGATTTCGTTGTTGACGATGTTGAGCGTGGAATTGAGGCCGTTGTGCAGGTTGACCCATTCCCACTCCTGGCGGGCGTCGACGCGGGAGAAATCCTTCAGGTCCTGCACGATCTTGCGCACCCGCTGGATGCCGTCGCGCGACTCATTCATGAGGCTGGGGATGTCGTCCTTGAGGTATTCGATCTCCAGTTCTTCGTACAGGGCGCGCAGACGGGCGGCCACCGGGCTGCTGCCCAGCTCGCTTTCGGCCTGCTCGTAGGCCGACAGCATCTGGAACAGGTCCTGCAGGTACTTCTCGAGGGTGCTGAAGTTGGAGAAGATGAAACCGATGGGGTTGTTGATCTCGTGCGCCACCCCGGCAGCCAGTTGCCCGATGGAGGCCAGCTTCTCCGACTGGATCAGCTTGGTGCGGGCATCGGAGAGCTTGCCGTTGAGCTCCTTGAGCTCTTCGTTGGCCTTGAGCAGCTCGCTGACCATGGCACGGACCTGCTCCATGGACATCTGGTCCAGCAGGGCATCAGGCAAGCCGTTTTCGGGAAGTTCGATGTTCATGCCGCAATCTCCTGCTTGGGACGAAGGATCGCCCTCAGTTGTTCGAACTCTTGCTCGACACGGGCCAGCAGGCGCGGCATGTTCTGCCGCGTTGGGGCCAGGCGGCTCCAGGCGCCTGGGTGCAGCGGGGGAACCGCCTCATGGGCCACGCCGGCCAGATCCAGGGCGTGCACCAGCGCATTGGCGCCGTGCACCAGGTCCGTGAGACTGAGCTGCGCACTGTCAGGTGGGTTGTGGTGCCGTTCAATGGCCTGCACCACCTCGGGCGCAAAATGCCAATGCCCAGCCAGCCAGGCCCCCACCTCGGCGTGCGAGACCCCCAGCAGGGCCAGCTCGGCCTGCAGGTGCGGGGCGTCGTTCTCAACCGCCCACTGCAGGGCCTGCGCCATCTCTACGGGATAGAGGCTGTCCAACACCAGCAGGCCGACATCGTGCAGCAGGCCGGCCGTGAAGGCGGAGGCCTCGTCCAGGCCCTGCTCCTCGGCCAGGGCACGGGCCGCCACAGCACAGCCGATGGAATGGCACCAGAACTCCTCCAGGTGCAGCGCCTTGCCATGCATCTGGTCGAACTGCACGGTCAGCACCGCGGCCAGCACCAGGGTGCCCAGCGGACGCAGGCCCAGGATATTGATGCCGTCCCGGATCGAGGTGATGCGCCCCGACATGCCATAGAACGGCGAATTGGCCAGTTGCAGCACCTTGGCTGCCAGGGCCTGGTCCAGCGAAAGCGTTTCGGCAATCGGATCCAGGTTCACGTCCTGTTGCTGCAGCAAGGACATGAGTTGAACCACCACCGCAGGCAGTGAGGGCAAGGCGTGCACCTGATCGATGCAACGCGCCCGGTCCAGCGGCAGAACGTGGGGCAGGTTCATTCGTGGACTCCACGGTGGTCGGCCAGGATCTGGCGCAGGGGGTGGGCCTGGCAGCGGCGGAACAGGTAGGCCAGCCGTGCGCCGGGCGTGGCGGGGTCCTCAGGCAGCCCGGCGACATCCAGCAGCACGACCGGGCCAGGCGGCGGCAAAGCCGGGGCAGGCGAGGCCGCTTCTTCAACAGGGATCAGGGTCTGTGCGGGCATGGTTCGTCAGGCCAATTCGTTGAACACCAGCAAATGCCCCCGGGGGACAGATGCACCAAAAGGCCGGGCACGGGCACGCCAGCGCCGGCCGGACCATTCGAAATCCAGCGCCTGCTCGCCCGGCTGCTCCCACAGCGGGGCCAGCCGGGCAGGCAGAACACTCGCGGCACACTGCCCCAGCAACAAGCGCTCGGCGCCCAGCAGCTGTTGGGCTGCCAGGTTGACCATCACCATCAGGCCTTCCGGGTCGATGCCGAACGCAGGCACCGGCAAGAGATCGAGCATGTCGCGCGCGGCTGTGGCGCGCGAGGCTTCCAGGCCCAACTGCGCCTGCTGGTTGCTCAGCACGCGCTCCAGACGGCCATTGAGCACCGCCAGCTCCTCGTTGGCTTCGCGCACCTCCAGGGCCAGCCGCCGGTTCTCGTCGGCCATGCCTTTCTGGCTGAAGGCCTCCTGCACATGCACGCGCAGGCGCTCATCGTCCCAGGGCTTGGTCAGGAAGCGGTAGATGGCGCCTTCGTTGACGGCATCGGTGATGGACTGCAGCTCGGTGTAGCCCGACAGCACCATGCGCACGGTGTCGGGGTACAGCTCCTTGGCCCGACGCAGGAATTCGACCCCGGTCATGCCGGGCATGCGCTGGTCGGACAGCACCACATCGACCTCGTACTCGGCCATGCGCTGCAGGCCCTCGGCACCGCTGCTGGCGGTGACGATGCGGTAGCCGTCACGCCGGAACAGGCGTTTGAGCGCGGCCACGATGTTGGGCTCATCGTCCACCAGCAGCAGGGTGCGCTCGCGCTGGCGGCGCATGAAGCGTTCGGGCAGGCGCACGGCGCCGGCACGCAGCTGGCTCTCCAGCGTGGCCAGATCGACCACCGGGCTGAAAGCCGGGCCCTGGATGCGGTCACAGCCGTTGGCCACCAGCAGGGCCAATTGCCCATCGGTCTCCACGCCTTCGGCCAGCACCTTCATCTGCAGGCTGTGCGCCATGTTGATGATGGCCCGCGTGAGCGACACCGCGCCCGAGGCGGCCGTGACATCGGGCACACAGGAGCGGTGCACCTTGAGCACGTCCACCGGCAGGCTGCGCAGCAGGCTGAGGTTGGAGGAGCCGGTGCCAAAGTCATCGAGCGTGATCTCGATGCCCAGGGCGCGCAACTCGGCCAGCTTGCGCGCCATGTCGACCGAGTTGGCCATCAAGGCCTGCTCGGACACCTCCATGCCGATCAGCACCGAAGGCACGCCGTGGGCCAACAGCGCAAGCTGGAACTTGGCCACCAGGTCGGGCTGCTGCAGTTGCAGGGCCGAGTGGTTGAGCGCCAGGCGCAGGGGCTTGATGCCTTCATGCAACCAGTTCTGCAGCACGGTGCAGGCCGCTTCGCGCTGCCAGTCGCCCAGCATCACGATCAGGCCAGTGTGGCGGGCCACGGGCAGAAACTCTTCCGCGGGCACCTCACCCAGCTCCCGGCTGTGCCAATGCATCAGCACCTCGGCGCCCATGGCCAGGCCGCTGGCCAGGTCGATCTGCAGTTGAAAGCGCAGCTGGAGTTCGTCGCGTTCAACCGCGTGTCGCAGCCCCGCCTCGAGGGCCAGACGACGCTTGGCCTGCTCGTTGATCTGCGGCGTGAAGAAGGCGATCTGATCCCCCGTGCCCTGCACCCCCTGGCGCGCGGTCTGAGCGGCCTCCAGCAGGCGGCTGGCGGTGTCGGCATCGGCCGGAAAGCGGGCCACCCCCACCAGCGGCACCGGCACGATCTCGGCAAAGCCCAGGCGCTCGGGCCGCCTCAAGGCCTCGACCACGCACCGTGCCATTTCGCGCCCGGCGGCGCCCTGGTCGGCCGCGCTGTCGGGGCAATCCCCCATCAACAGGGCAAACTCACCGCCACCCACCCGGGCCACCACATGCTCGGCGCCGCCCAGGGCGCTCAGTCGCGCCGCCACCGCCATGGCCATGGCGTCACCCGCGCCATAGCCCATGGACTGTGAGAGCTGGTCGATCTGCTCGATGTGGATGGACAGCAGGGTGATGGGCCGCGGGTCCCAGCTGGCCGCATGCACGGCGGCGTCCAGGCGGTCCAGCAGCTGATTGCGGTTGGCCAGGCCCGTGACCTCGTCGTGGTTGGCCAGTTCCTGGATGCGGTGCTCGGCCTCGCGCTGGGCGGTGATGTCCTGCAGGATCAGGTAGCCGTGGCGGCGGCCATCCGGCCCGGTCTCGACCATGCCGCGGTGCAGGATCTCCAGGCGCGAGCCATCGGCCCGCATCAGGCGGTGCTGAAATTCAAAGGGTTCGTCGTCGATGGCCGCGCCCCAGATCGAGGCCACGTAGCCGCGTTCTTCCGGCGGCACCCAGCGCAGCAGCCGCCAGGCGGCGATGCCCCCCACGGGCAGGGTGTGCCCCAGCAGCGCCCCCAGCCCGCGCGAGACCACGGCCAGCCCCTGGTCCAGATCCAGTTCGGCCGAGCCGGTGCGGCACATGCCCTCGGCCTGCGCCAGCATGCGGGCCTGCCAGTCGGCCGAAAAGCTGATCCAGTCGAGCTGGCTGGCATTGACCAGGGTGATGATCTCGGCGTCGGGCCCCAGTGCCGCAACACGCCAGGAGAAGGCCCGCCCATTGAACTGCACACCGTTGGCCAGGTCGCAGGCCACGATGCGATGGTCTTCGCCCAGCCCGCGCAACTGGGGCCAGAACGTGGGCCAGCACTGGCGCAGCTGAGAGGGCTCCATCGAGGCTTCGTGCCCATCGCCCCCGAGCATGCGGGCAAAGCGCCGGTTCACCAGCCGGGGCTGGCCGGCCACCAGCAGACACAGGCCCAGCGGTGCCTGATCGAACAGCGTGGCCCGCAACACAGACTCGTCACAGGCGAGGCCTGGCGCGCCTGGCGCCAGGCTGCGCTCGCTGGGGGTAGGGCCTTCGCTTGACATGGGGGGCGTCCTTTGCGGCCCTTGGAAACGGTTTTCCAGCGGGGCTTTGACTCGCATATTACGAGTACAAACGATCCCGATCAAGCATTTTTAACAATTAATTCAAATTTAAAACGGTATTTATGATTTATCACTGGCTTCCAGCACCAGGGTATCGAGGGCCACGGCGGGAATGGGGCGGCTGAACAGGTAGCCCTGGAAGGCCTCGCAGCCATTGCGCATCAGGAAAGCGCGTTGCCCCTCGGTCTCGACGCCCTCGGCCACCACGGCCAGGCCCAGGCTGGCCGCCAGCGCAATGATGGTGCGGGCAATGGTGGCGTCGTTGGGGTCGGTGAGCACGTCGCGCACAAAGGACTGGTCGATCTTGAGCTGGTCCAGCGGCAGGCGTTTGAGGTAGCTGAGGCTGGAGTAGCCGGTGCCGAAATCATCCAGCGAGAAGCCCACGCCGCGCATCTGCAGCCGGGTCATCTTGGCGATGATGTCCTCGACATCGTTGAGCAGCAGGCTCTCGGTGAGCTCCAGCTTGAGCAGCTGGGGCTGCGCCCCGGTGTGCTCCAGCACGGCCACCACCGCCTCGACGAACGCCGGGTCGCGGAACTCGCGCGCACTGACGTTGACCGCCATGGTGAGGTGCGCCATGCGCGGGTTGCGGGACCAGCTGACGAGTTGGCGGCAGGCCGTTTGCAGCACCCAGCGCCCCAGCGGCAGGATCAGCCCGGTCTTCTCGGCCAGCGGGATGAACTCGGCCGGCGAGATGTGGCCGCGCTGCGGGTGGTTCCAGCGCACCAGGGCCTCCACCCCCAGGATGCGGCCACGCCCATCCACCACGGGTTGGTAGAGCAGACGGAACTCTCCGCGCTGCAGGGCCTGGCGCATGTCGGACTCCATGGCGGAGCGGGCGCTGACGGCCTCCTGCATGCCGGGGTCGAAAAAGCACAGGGTGTTGCGCCCGGCGGCCTTGGCCTGGTACATGGCCAGGTCGCCCCGCTTGAGCAGCTCATCCGGGGTGAGGCCCGCATCACTGAACAAGGCGATGCCGATGCTGGGCGTGCTGTGGTGCAGGCTGTCGCCGATCGGATAGGGTTGGTTGAGCGCCAGCAGGATCTTTTGTGCCACCCCCTCCGATGCGGCCACCGCCCCGGCCGGCTGCGGCCCCAGGTCGTCCAGCACCACCACGAACTCGTCGCCGCCCAGGCGCGCCACAGTGTCGTCGGGCCGCACGCAGGCCACCAGGCGGGTGGCCACCTGGCTCAACAGCTGGTCGCCCCGGTCGTGGCCCAGGGTGTCGTTGAGGTCCTTGAAATTGTCCAGGTCCAGGAACAGCAGCGCGCCGTGCCGCTCGCCATGTCCGCAGGCGCTCAGGGCATGGCCCAGGCGCTGCAACAGCAGGCGTCGGTTGGGCAGGCCGGTGAGTTCGTCATAGAAGGCCAGCCGCTCGATGATGGCCTCGTTGCGCTTGCGCTCGGTGATGTCGCGACCCACCCCCAGGTAGCCCTTGAACTGGCCCTGGGCATCAAAAAGAGGTGCGCCGCTGACCGACACCCAGCGCCCCAGGCCATCGCCGGCGCCGAAGCGCTGCATCTCAAAATCCTGAAAAGGTTCGTGGGCCTGCAGGGTGCGGCGATGCTCGGCCCACTGGGCCTCGGTCAGGTTGGGCGCATCGATTTCCCACCGGGTGCGGCCCAGCACCTGCGTGGACATCAACCCGCTGCGGCCATCGTGCTGGCCATCGATGCGCACAAAACGGAAGTCGGCGTCCTGCTCCCAATACCAGTCGGAGGACAGCAGGCTCAAATGACGCCAGCGCTCCTCGCTCAGGCGCAAGGCCTCCTGGGTGTCGACGTAGGGCGTGACGTCGTTGAACGTGCGCACCCAGCCGCCACCGGGCTGCGGACGCGAGCGGACCTCCAGCACACGGCCCGAGACCGTGCGCCGCAGGTACTGATCAGGCAGGTCACGGCCGTCGGTATGAGGATGGGCGACCAGGCCCGCCCGGGCCTCTGGCGAGAGCAGCTCATAGCCTGGCCCCAGATCGCCGCGCGCAACCTGGAACTGCAGCAACTCCTCCGCGGTCACCCCGGGACGCAACACAGGCTCGGGCACCTCCAGCAATTCCTGGAATCGGCGGTTGTAGAAACGCAACACGCCTTGCTCGTCAAAGCTCGCGATGCCCTGGCTGATGGTGTCCAGGGTCACCTCCAGGGCCCGGGTCTTCTGGGCGAGCTGTTCGGTGGCCTCGCGCAGTTGCTCCTGGGCCTGGCGGCGCTCCTGGCGCGCCCGCCAGGCCAGCAGCAACTGGCTGGCCGTGTTGAGCAGGGGCTCGAGCTCCACCAGGTCCGGGCTGGCCACCGCGGCCTCGAACACCAGGCCGACACAGGCCACCACACGGCCTGCCGAGGCCACCGGGATCACTTGCCAGCGCCGGTCGCCGATCTCGGTCTCGGCCGAGGCCTGCTGGACGCGACCCGGCGCCGCCCCTGGGCCCAGCACCTGCGCCATCCAGGCCGGGAAGGCCTGCGGCAGGGCGCCGACCAGGGCCTGCACGGACCACTGCGGCGCCTGCCCGGTGCCTGACACGCACTCGAACAGCCCCGCCGCCCGGGCACCGGTGATCTCGAGCACAAAGCCCATCATGCCCTCGAAGGCCGCGTGGGGTTCGGCATGCGCGATGAAGGCGCTCTGGGCCCGCGACAGGGCCTGCAAGAGCCGGTGCTGGCGGTTCAAGGCCACGTCGGCGCGATGGCGAGCCGTGACGTCCATGTAGGTGCCACTGATCAGCCTGGCCTGCCCTGTGGAGGTCCAATCGACCACCCGCCCCCGGCTGGCCACCCAGATCCAGTGCCCGTCGCGGTGGCGCATGCGGTACTCGGCTTCGTAGGCGGCCTGCGTGCCGGCCAGGTAGTCGTTCAAGGCATCCTGGACCAGGGCCCAGTCATCAGGGTGAACCAGACGCTGCCAGGTGTCGACCGTGTTCTGGGCCTGCGGGCCGTCCAGGCCCAGCATCTCCAGCCAGCGCTGGCTGAGCCGGACCTCTGCCGTGATCAGGTTGCGCTGCCAGAAACCCAGATCGGCCCCTTCCAGCGCCATCTCGGACAAGGCGGCAGATTGCTGGAAGGCCTGCTCCAGCCGCACCTTGTCGACCGCACTGAGCACCTGCCCCGGCACGGTGAGCAGGTAGCCCAGGCGGGCGTCCTGGATCAGGTAATCGGCAAAGCCCTCACGCAAGGCCCGGGCGGCCGCCCATTCGCCGCCTTCTTCGACCATGATCACCGCCGGGATCTGACCCAGCGCCGCCAGCAGGTCGAAGGCCGAACCATCGGGCAGCTGGCGGCCAACCAGGGCCACATCAAAGGCCCCCTGCTGCAGGTGGCCCTGTGCCTGGGCCACGGAGCCCGCCACCGCCACGTGCCAGGACGGATGCTCGCGTGCCAGCATGTCGCACAGGGCGCTGCGGTGCGCATCATCGCGCTCAATCAACAACAGGGCGATCGCCATAGGGTAGGGAGGGGCTGAGGCAGCCAGAGAAATCGAATGGGATTATGTGCGCGACTTTGAAACAGAAAGCAAGCGGCCCGGGGCGCGCCTGCGCCCCCAGGCCCTGCACCGGGCCAGGCGCCGAAGGCACGGCTTTGCGGGCAGAATGCGGGCCACATCGAACAGCCCCTTGCTTCCTGCGAAGCCCGCCAAGCCATGAACCGTGCCGAATCTTCGCTGCATGTCAGCCAATACCTGAAAGACCACATCCGGACCGTGCCGGACTGGCCCGCCCCGGGCGTGCAATTTCGCGACATCACCCCTTTGCTGCAGAACCCGCGGGTGTTCCGCGTGCTGATCGATGCCTTTGTGCACCGCTACCTGGACCCGGCGCTGCGCCCGGACGTGGTGGCCGGCCTGGACGCACGCGGCTTCATCCTGGGGGCCGTGGTGGCCTACGAGCTGAACGTGGGCTTTGTGCCCATCCGCAAGAAAGGCAAGCTGCCCTTCACCACGGTGGAGGAGACCTACGAACTGGAATACGGCAGCGCCACGGTGGAGTTGCACACCGACGCCGTCAAGCCCGGTGACCGGGTGCTGCTGATCGACGACCTGATTGCCACCGGCGGCACCATGATGGCGGGGCGCCGCCTGCTGGAGAAACTGGGCGCCGTGGTCACGGAGGGGGCGGCCATCGTCGACCTGCCGGAGCTGGGCGGATCACAACGGCTGGTGGACAGCGGACTGCCGCTGTTCACACTGGTGGATTTCGAAGGCCACTGAAGCCCGGCGGCGCCGGGCCCAGGCTCAGAGCGCGAACACGCTCTTACAGATCGCCGTACTGGGTATTGCTCAGGGCCTGGGGGCGGGAGTCCTCGGGATCGTGTCCGGGGATTCTTTCCGTGTCTTCAAACCCCGTGGGCTGGGCGGGCATGCGTGGCCCGCTTTGCAGCGTCTGCCCGACCGTGGGCTGGGCCGCGCCGATCTCGGCCAGGGCCTTGTGGAAGGCGGCCACCTCGTCCGACTGGATGGGCTCGAAGCGTGGCGCAGCATGGGACACCTCTGACGCTTGGGGTGCCAAAGGCACCGGCGCATGGACCGCCTGGGCCACCGCCGCCCGGCGCTCGGGCGACAGGCCGGTCGAGACATGGTTGTTGAGGCGCCAGTACACCGCCGTGACCAGGATCTGGTGTCGGGCCCTGGCCGTCTGGGCCAGCAGCACTTCGATCTCGCTCAGGCGCATGTTGTCGCTGGTGACGTCGGGCGAGATGTCCATCATCACCAGGAACTGACGCCCGTGCGGGTCCAGCGACAGCACCTTGAACTTGTAGCGCGAAGACAGCACCCCGACTCGGGCCATGGTGTCGCGCACCACGCCGTAGAGCAATTCGCGACGGCCGTGCCGCTCGCTCTTGCGCTGCGGGGTCTGCGCCTCATGGGCCGGGGCTTCCGGCCTGGGCTTGTCTTTGGGGGGCGGGGTATGGCCGGGTCGGGGGTGCAGCGGGCGGGTGTGGTCCATGTGCTGCAGACCCGAGGAGTCAGGCAGGGCACGCGGGGGCTTTTTGCCAAACAGCCACGCAAGCAGGGACATCGACGCATTCCTTTACAAAGTGCTCAAGGGTATCCCGAAAACCTGACTTGGCGATGAAAAGTGGGCGAACTCAAGTGCTGGCCACGCGGCGGCGCCGCTGGCGCATGCGCCGCGCCATGACCGATCCCAGGGCCAGGCTCAAGGCCAGGGCCAGCGCCGGCTGGCGGTTGGCCAGCTCGGCAAAGCGCAAGGGATTGAGCGCCCACAACTGACAGGCGTTGTTCGCCTGCACGGTGGCGCTGCGGGGTTGGTGGGAGAAGAAGGCGCCCTCGCCCACCACCGAGCCGGCCCCCACCATGGCCAGGCGCAAACGGCCCTTGTCGTCCTCCAGGTGCACGCTGAGCGTGCCACTCTCCACAAGGAACAGCGTGCGGTCGAGCACGTCCTTGTGAAACAGCACCTCCCCGGAGGCCAAGGCCAGGGGCTGCAGGTAGGCGGCCAGGGTGTCCCATTGCAGGGCCGACAGGTTCAGCTCCAGACGGTCTTCTGGCGGCGCGTGGGCCAGGGCCGCCAACAGGCCCTGGAGATCGGTTTTGGCAACAGCGGGCAAGGGTGGAAACATGATGCGTCGAAGTTAACGCCGTCCCCCAAAGCGCACAAGACAAGCGGCGCCTCGACGCACATTAAGAAACAATTGTTTCAAACACTCAAACAGGAGGCGCGATCAACGCCTGGGTGGCGGCAGGAAGGTCGGCGGGCCAGGGCAGGCCCAACTCCCGCGCGATCAGCAGCTTGAGGGCCAGGGTGTCGAAGAACTGCCCGGCCAGGGCCTGGTGGTGGTGCTGCAGGCGCGGCAGGTCGATCTGCCCGGCCTGGATCTCGAGGGTGGCCAGCAAGGCGGCGGCGGCATCCTGGCCTGGCACCAGGGCCGACTGCGCCAGGGTCAGGGCCGTGGGCAGGTCGCCCGTGAGTTCGGCCAGGCGGGCGCTGACGCGCAGGCGCTCGCTCAGCGCGGCCGCCGGGGCCTGGGGGCCGGCCTGCATGGCGCCGATGGCCTGGGCGGCCGCCACCCATTCACACTGGGCCAGCAGGATTTCGACGCCTTCGCCCTCCAGCGCCGCCCGCTGCAGCGGCGTGGCGCTGCGCAAGCCTTGCTGGACATGGGCCTGGGCCTGCGTGAAATCACCCTGCTGGCGGTCCATCCAGGCCAGCCACCAGCAGGCCTGGGCCGGGCTGGCCTGGGGATCGGTCTGCCAGGCCGCGTGGTGGGCCTGGGTCGGCGCGGCCAGGTAGCGCAGCAGGCTGTGGCGCGCCGGCGCCCACTCCCCGGCGCGCGCCCAGGCGCAGCCCGCGGTGAAGTCGAACACCGGGCCATGCAGGTCGAGCAGGCGCTGGCAGACCCGGGCAGCTTCCAGCAGGCGCCCCTGGTTCACCCAGGCCTCGACGGTGCGGGCCAGCAGCTGGGGCAGAAAGGGCAGGGCGCTTTGCTCGGCCACTGGCCGTTGCAGCACCCGCTCGAGGGTGGCCTGCAGCAGGGCCGCCTGCTCAGCCTGCTGGTGGGCCGGCAGCGAGATGGCGAGCTTGTAGGCCGGGTAGAGGGCATCGGGCGACTCGTCGTGCACCCGCTGCAGCAGGGCGAGGTTGCGCGCGCGCTTGCGTTCACGCTCGCTGGCCTGCACGTAGCCGTGGTCGCACAGGCGGACACCGGCCTCGGGCCAATGGCTGCTGCCGATGGCCAGCAGGCTGTCGGCCACATCCTCATGCACCCGGCCCTGGAAGCGGATGCGGGCATCGCGCCGGAACAGCCGCAGTTGCGGAAACGACTGCAACACGGCCAGCGCACGCCCGTCCTTCAAGGGGTTGGCCCGGTCATCGGCCGCCGCCGTGAGCAGCTCGATGGTGACCATCTGGGCCAGCACGTCCTGGCGTTGCAGGGCCTGCTCCAGCGCGGGCAGGCTGGCCGGGTCGAGCTGCTGGTCGGCGTCCAGGCACAGCACCCAGTCGCCGGTGGCGGCCTGCAGGGCCACGTTGCGGGCGCGTGCAAAGTCATCACACCAGGCAAAGTGCAGCACCCGGGCGCCCAGGGCCTGGGCGATCACTGCGCTGTCGTCGGTGCTGCCGGTGTCGACCACGATCAGCTCCTGGGCCACGCCCTGCACCGAGCCCAGGGCGCCCGGCAGGTTGGCGGCCTCGTCGCGGACGATCATGCACACGCTCAGGCGTGGGCGCTGTGGGGGAATAGAAGTGGGCATGGCGGAGCAGGGCGGTGAGAGGGCTCCAGTCTAGGGCGAGCACGGCACGCCGATGCCCGGGACAGACGGCACAGTGCCGTCTTATTTGCCGATGCAGAACTTGGAGAAGATCACGCCCAGCAGATCGTCGGGGGTGAATTCGCCGGTGATCTCGTTCAACGCGCCCTGGGCCAGACGCAGTTCTTCGGCCAGCAAGTCCAGCGCCTGGGCCTGGGCGCCCAGGCAGGCCTGGGCCTGATCGAGGTGATCCTGCACCCGCAACAGCGCCTGCACATGGCGCTCGCGGGCGATGTAGACGCCCTCGGGGGCCGACTGCCAGCCGGCCACCTGCAGCAGTTGCTGGCGCACCAGGTCCAGGCCCTGGCCGGTACGGGCCGACAGCCTCAGGCCCGACGGGGCCCGGTCGGCCGACTCGGCGGCCTGGTCGAGCTTGTTCCAGACATGCAGCACCGGCACCCGAGTCGCCAGGGTGCTGGCCAGTGTGTCGGCAATGGCCTGATCGGCCGCCTGGTAGTCGGCTTGCTCGGCGCGGGTCAGGTCGTGCAGAAAGAGCACCGCATCGGCGGCGGCAATCTCGCCCCAAGCACGCTCGATGCCGATGCGTTCGACCTCGTCGTGGCTGTCGCGCAGTCCGGCCGTGTCGATCACGTGGATGGGTACGCCCTCGATCTGGATGGTCTGCTCGACCTTGTCGCGGGTGGTGCCGGCGATCGGGGTGACGATGGCCAACTCGGCCCCGGCCAGGGCATTGAGCAAAGAGGACTTGCCGGCGTTGGGCTGGCCCGCGATCACCACCTTGATGCCCTCGCGCAGCAAGGCGCCCTGGCGGGTGCGCTGCTGCACGCGCTGCAGGCTGGCACGCAGGCGGTCCAGTTGGCCCTGGGCATCGGCTTTTTGCAGAAAGTCGATTTCCTCTTCGGGAAAGTCCAGGGTCGCCTCGACCAGCATGCGCAGGTGGATCAGCGCATCGCGCAGTTGCTGCACCTCGCGCGAGAACTCGCCCGACAACGAACGCCCGGCGCTGCGCGCCGCGGCCTCGGTGCTGGCATCGATCAGGTCGGCGATGGCCTCGGCCTGGGCCAGATCGATCTTGTCGTTCAGAAAGGCACGCTGGGTGAACTCGCCCGGCTGGGCCACCCGCAGACCCGGCAGGCGCGGCTGCCCGGTGGCAGGGTCGATCTCGGCACCCGCCTGCAGGCAGCGCGCCAGCAGCAGCTGCAGCACCACGGTGCCGCCGTGCGCCTGCAGCTCCAGCACGTCTTCGCCGGTGTAGGAGTTCGGCGCCGGAAAGTGCAGCGCCAGGCCATGGTCGATGGGCTGGCCTTGGGCATCGCGCAAGGGCAGGTAGGTGGCCTCACGCGGGCGCAGGGCGCGCCCGCACAGGGCCTGCACCAGCGGCCTGACGTCGGGACCACTGATGCGCACAATGCCCACGGCACCACGCCCGGGGGCGGTGGCAATGGCAACGATGGGGTCGGATTGGCGGGCCAGCATGGTGGGGCTCTTTCATCAAAAAAGGCCGGCCAATCAGGGCCTGTTGACACTGATTTCGCCGGTGCGAAGCCGGCTGGCCAAGCGCCAATCAAGGCGCGTGTCGCAGCCCAGACCGGGCGTCTGGGCAAGGCACGCAACGCCGAGTGGCGCTTGGCCAGCCGGCTTCCCTTCGGGTTGGAGCCCAAAAGGCCGATCGCTGCGTTGCCAATCCTCGCTGGGTCACCGACCCAGCTGCGGTTGGCGCCTTGCGCTAGGCCTTTTGGACCTCCAACGCATCCGGCGAAATCAGGGTTAACAGGCCCTAGCGCTGGACGGCCTCGATCGAACCGAAGTTCAGGGCTGGGCTCAGTTCACGCCGAGCCGCTTGTTGATCACCCATTGCTGGGCGATGGACAGGATGTTGTTGGTGATCCAGTACATCACCAGACCGGCCGGGAAGGCAAAGAACATCACGCTGAAGACCAGGGGCATGATCCACATCATCTTGGCCTGCATCGGGTCCGGCGGGGTGGGGTTGAGCCAGGTCTGCAGCAGCGAGGTGCCGGTCATGATGACGGGCAGGATGTACAGCGGGTCTTTGGCCGACAGATCGGTGATCCACAGAATCCAGGGCGCGTTGCGCATCTCGACGCTGGACAGCAGCACCCAGTACAGCGCAATGAACACCGGGATCTGGATCATGATGGGGAAGCAGCCACCCATGGGGTTGACCTTTTCCTCGCGGTAGATGCGCATCATCTCCTGCTGCATCTGCTGTGGCTTGTCTTTCAGACGCTCACGCATCTCGGTGATCTTGGGATTGATCGCCTTCATCTTGGCCATGCTGGAGTAGGCCTTGGCATTGAGCCAGAAGAAAGCAGCCTTCAGCAGCACCACCAGGCCCACGATCGACCAGCCCCAGTTACCCAGCAGGCCATGGATCTTGTCGAGCAGCCAGTAAAGCGGCTTGGCCAGGATGGTCAGCCAGCCGTAGTCCTTGACCAGTTCCAGGCCGGGGCTCAGCGCTTCAAGCTTCTTTTCTTCCTCGGGGCCGGCGTAGAAGCGGGCTTCCAGCGATTGGCTCGCACCCGGAGCGATGCTGGGCAGGGTGGTGATCATGCCCACCGAGTACAGATTGGTGTCGACCTTGCGCATGAACAGATCGCGCTGCACGCCATCGGCCAGCAGCCAGGCGCTGGCAAAGTAATGCTGCACCATGGCAACGTAGCCATTAGCCGATTCCTTCTGGATGTCGGCCTTGCCGTTTTCGATGTCCTTGAATTCAACCTTCTGGTACTTCTTGGCTTCGGTGTAGGCGGCCGGGCCGGTGAAGGTGGAATAGAACGAGGACTCGCCTGGCGGCTTGTTGCCGTCGCGCACCAGCTGGAAGTAGATCTGCGGCGTCACGGCAGCGCTGCCGGTGTTCTGCACTTCGTGCTTCACGGCCATGTCATAGGCACCGCGGCGCAGGGTGTAGGTCTTGATCAGCTTCACGCCGCCCAGATCGGGCGACTCGAAGCGCACGCTGAGCTCGCTCTCACCGTCCTTGAGGGTACGGGGGCCGGGCACCACGTTCATCGGGGTCTTGTGGGTGGGGAAACCGCCACCGATCAGGCCGGTCTGCGCCACGTAGACGCGGTCCTTGCTGTCGTCCAGCAAGACGACGGCGCGGTCCTTGTGTTCGACGTCCGAGTACTTCAGCAGCTCGGCCTTGACCAAAGAGCCGCCCTCGCTGTCAAAAGTCAGCTTGAAGACGTCGGTGGTGACCTCCACCGATTGGCGGGGTGCCGGCGCAGCCACCGTGCCAGCCGCAGGCAGTTGGGCTGCTGCGTTGGTGGCAGCGGTGGGAACAGCCGCACTGCCAGCCACCGAGGGCTTGGCTGCGCCTTCTGCCGCGGCCGTGGCCGCAGGGGCGCTGGTCGGGAAGAACATGGCCTTGTTGCCGTTGTGGACCTGCCATTTGTCCCACAACAGGACCATGGAGAACCCGAAGATCACCCACAAGATGGTGCGGCGAATGTCGTTCATGAAGACTTCTTTTGCGAAGAATGTTGGGAAATGGGGGCACAGCCAGAGACACCCTCCAGCTTGAACAGCCGGGGACGCTCGGCGGGTACTGGATCGGCACCGCCGGCACACCAGGGGTGGCAGCGTACCAGACGCCGCAAGGTCAGGTAACTGCCGGCCGCAGCACCGTGCTGCTCCAGGGCCTGCAGGGAATAGACGGAACAGGTCGGTTCGAACCGGCAGGCCGAGCCCAGCCAGGGGCTCAACAAGAGGCGATACCCGCGCACCAGACCGATCAGCACACGCTTCAGCATGGCGTGGCTCCTGACTCTGCCGAAGCAGGAGCGGTGACCACTGGCGCAGGACGCGATGGCGACACGCAGGCGCGCCGGAACAATTGGTTCAGCTCGGCCCGCACGGCTTGACGCAGCACATCGGAAGTGGCGCTGACAAACTGCTTGCGGTCAAAGCCGGAGCGCAGACGCACCACATGGGCAGCGACCATCAAACGAGGCTCGAATTCGGCCCCCAGCGCGTAGATCTGGCGCTTGATGGTGTTGCGGGTCACGGCCCGCTTGGCCCAGCGCTTGGGCACCATGGCCCCCAGCCAGGGCTGCCCAGGAATCGATCCAGGAACGACAAAAAGAGCCTGATCATTTCGCGGTGGCGAAACATCAGGCCCTTCTTGAGGCCGAACCGGCGACGCGACAGCGTCGGCGGAGAGCACCAGGCGGTGCAAAGCAAAGTGCGGTGTGCGAGACACCGTACCGCCCGCCATCGCGGCCTGGAACTGCGGACGGGTTTTCAGCCGTTGCACGCGAGCAGCCCGGAGTTCACCAGGCAATGCCTGGCTTAGACAGCCAGACGCTTGCGGCCCTTGGCGCGGCGTGCGTTGATCACGGCACGACCACCACGGGTCTTCATGCGGACCAGGAAGCCATGGGTGCGGGCGCGACGGATTTTGGAAGGTTGGTAAGTGCGTTTCATGATGAATTCCTAGAGGTTCAGTTCTGGCCATTCGTTCATGCACTGCTCGTGCAACACCGCCAAACCCAAGCCTGACGACATCGCTGCAAACCGCGCCCAAACCAGGGGCCTTGTTCTAATCGCCCGACTCAAGCAAGCACCACAGTGTCTGCCGCATCGGGGAAACCCGCGATTATCGCAACATTTCATGACTGCGACAAGTACAAGCACATTTTGAAGGTCTTTGCCAGTTGCGACACCGCCCTCATGCGGGGGCAGGGGCTTCAGCCCTTCAGGTTGTGGATAACCATTTGACAAACTAGAATCCAGCCCGCTGTCCGCAATTGACTATCCACAGAAAACAGACCAAGAATGACCGAGGGAAACCTGAACAGCGCCACCGAGAGCGCATCCCCGAACGCAGGACACAGCCTCTGGCAGGCATGTATCGAGCAACTCGCCCAAGAACTGCCTGAACAGCAATTCAACACCTGGATCAAGCCCCTGGTGGCCCAGGCCCCGGACGACCTGTCCAAGATCACCATCTACGTCGCCAACCGCTTCAAGCTGGACTGGATCCGAGCCCAGTACGCGAGCCGCATCGCCCAGATGCTGGAGCGTTTGTACGGCCAGGCCGTGCCCATCGAGTTAGCGCTCACTCAGCGTGAACCTGCGGCCAGAGCTTACTCTGCCCCCTCGGCATCGATAGCGTCCGAGCCGCAGCAAGCCCCTGAGCCTGCTGCCCCCAGCGAAGACCCGGGCGCCAGCACCTTCAAGAACCGACTCAACGCCGCCCTGACCTTCGACACCCTGGTGGAGGGCACGGCCAACCGCATGGCGCGGGCCGCTGCCATGCATGTGGCTGGCACGCCCGGCCACCTGTACAACCCCTTGTTCATCTACGGCGGCGTGGGCCTGGGCAAGACCCACTTGATGCATGCGGTGGGCAACCGCCTGCTGGCTGACAAACCTGACTCGAAAGTTCTCTACATCCATGCGGAGCAATTCGTGTCGGATGTGGTTAAGGCCTACCAGCGCAAGGCTTTTGACGAGTTCAAGGAGCGTTATCACTCGCTTGATCTGCTGCTGATCGATGACGTGCAATTCTTTGCCAACAAGGACCGCACGCAAGAAGAGTTCTTCAACGCCTTCGAAGCCTTGCTGGCCAAAAAGTCGCACATCGTGATGACCAGCGACACTTACCCCAAGGGCCTGGCGGACATCCACGAGCGCCTCGTGTCGCGCTTCGACTCGGGCCTGACCGTGGCCATCGAGCCCCCCGAGCTCGAAATGCGGGTGGCGATCCTGATCAACAAATCCCGCGCCGAAGGCACCGAAATGCCCGAGGAAGTGGCGTTTTTCGTGGCCAAGAACGTGCGCTCGAACGTGCGCGAGCTCGAAGGCGCCCTGCGCAAGATCCTGGCTTACTCGCGCTTCAACCAGAAAGAGATCTCGATCCAGCTGGCCCGCGAGGCCCTGCGCGACCTGCTGTCGATCCAGAACCGCCAGATCAGTGTCGAGAACATCCAGAAGACGGTGGCCGACTACTACAAGATCAAGGTGGCCGACATGTACAGCAAGAAGCGCCCGGCCAGCATTGCCCGCCCGCGCCAGATTGCCATGTACCTGGCCAAAGAGCTGACCCAGAAGAGCCTGCCCGAGATCGGCGAGCTGTTTGGCGGCCGCGACCACACCACCGTGCTGCACGCCGTGCGCAAGATTTCCGGCGAGCGCCAGCAGCTGACCGAGCTCAACCAGCAGCTCCACGTGCTGGAGCAAACCCTGAAGGGCTGATGTGATGAAATGCGCACCAGCCCACACCGGGCCCCAAGAAGCCCGAACAAGCGGTGCCTTGACTCAAAAATGCCCCGAAAAACGGTGAAAATGGCGTGTTTCCAGGGAGGGCCTCGGGTCGGCGCTGTGCCGAGCCGCCCCGGCACCGGAATGTCGCTAGAAGCTGCTACTAAGAATTTGAACTAGAGGTTGACATGATCGTCCTGAAGGCCACACAAGACAAAGTCCTGTCGGTTCTGCAATCGGTTGCAGGCATTGTCGAGCGCCGCCACACCCTGCCCATCCTCGCCAACGTGCTGATCCGCAAGACCGGCAGCGCGCTGCAACTGACCACCAGCGATCTGGAAATCCAGATCCGCACCACCGCCGAGCTTGACGGCGACGCCGGCAACTTCACCACCACGGTGGGCGCTCGCAAGCTGATCGACATCCTGCGCACCATGCCGGGCGACCAGACCGTGAGCCTGGAATCGAGCCAGAACAAGCTGATCCTCAAGGGTGGCAAGAGCCGCTTCACCCTGCAGACCCTGCCGGCCGAAGACTTTCCGCTGGTGCAGGAGGCCGCCAACTTCGGCCCCGTGTTCAGCGTGCCGCAAAAGACGCTCAAGAGCCTGCTGGGCCAGGTGTCGTTTGCCATGGCCGTGCACGACATCCGCTACTACCTCAACGGCATTCTGTTCGTGGCCGAGGGCAAGACCCTCAGCCTGGTCGCCACCGACGGCCACCGCCTGGCCTTCGCCTCGGCCACCCTGGACGTGGAAGTGCCCAAACAAGAGGTGATCCTGCCGCGCAAGACCGTGCTCGAACTGCAACGCCTGCTGTCGGATGCCGAAGGCGGCATCGAAATGCAGTTTGCCAACAACCAGGCCAAGTTCAGCTTTGACGGCATGGAGTTCGTCACCAAGCTGGTCGAGGGCAAGTTCCCCGATTACAACCGCGTGATCCCCAAGGGCCACCGCAACAGCCTGACCCTGGGCCGCACCACCTTGCTGGCCAGCCTGCAGCGCACCGCCATCCTGACCAGCGACAAGTTCAAGGGCGTGCGCCTGAACCTCGAGCCCGGCACCCTGCGCATTGCCTCCAGCAACGCCGAGCAGGAAGAGGCGGTCGACGAACTCGACATCGACTACGGCGGCGACACCATCGAGATCGGTTTCAACGTCACCTACCTGATCGATGCCCTGGGCAACATGGACCAGGACATGGTGAAGATCGAGCTGTCCGACTCCAACAGTTCGGCCCTGGTCACCATCCCCGAAAACGACAGCTTCAAGTACGTGGTGATGCCGATGCGCATCTGAGGCCCCTCCAGCGGAACCAAGGCCTTGCGCACAACGCCACAACCCTGAACCCGACCCGCGCTGAACCAGCTGTGTTCTGCGCGGGTTTGGTCCATCAAGAGATTGAGAAAAACGCACCATGACCGAACCAAACAAGCCGCTGTCCGACGCTGAAACCAGCTCCAACGAAGCCTTCAGCGACCTGCCGCAGACCAAGATCGACACCAACCAGGCAGGGGCGTCCGAGGGCTATGGCGAAGGCGCCATCCAGATCCTCGAAGGCCTGGAGGCCGTGCGCAAGCGGCCCGGCATGTACATCGGCGACACCTCGGACGGCACCGGCCTGCACCACCTGGTGTTCGAAGTGGTCGACAACTCGATCGACGAGGCCCTGGCCGGCCACTGCGATGACATCGTCGTCACCATCCACAGCGACAACTCCATCAGCGTCACCGACAACGGCCGCGGCATCCCCACCGGCGTGAAGATGGACGACAAGCACGAGCCCAAGCGCAGTGCCGCCGAAATCGCCCTGACCGAGCTGCACGCCGGCGGCAAGTTCAACCAGAACAGCTACAAGGTGTCGGGCGGCCTGCACGGCGTGGGCGTGAGCTGCGTGAACGCGCTGTCCAAGTGGCTGCGCCTGACCGTGCGCCGCGAAGGCAAGGTGCATGAGATCGAGTTCGCCAAGGGCTTTGTGCAGAACCGCCTGCTCGAGACCGTCGACGGCTTCGAGGTCTCGCCCATGAAAGTCACCGGCGCCACCGAAAAGCGCGGCACCGAGGTGCACTTCCTGCCCGACACCGAGATCTTTCAGCAGAACAACGATTTCCACTACGAAATCCTGTCCAAGCGCCTGCGCGAGCTGAGCTTCCTGAACAACGGCGTGCGCATCCGCCTGAAGGACGAGCGCAGCGGCAAGGAAGACGACTTCTCGGGCGCCGGCGGCGTGCGTGGCTTTGTTGAATTCATCAACAAGGGCAAGCAGGTGCTGCACCCCAACATCTTCTACGCCCACGGCGAACGCCCCGCCGAAACCTACGGTGGCATTGCCGGCACCCACATCGGGGTGGAAGTGGCCATGCAGTGGAACAGCGGCTACAACGAAAGCGTGCTGTGCTTCACCAACAACATCCCCCAGCGTGACGGCGGCACCCACCTCACCGGCCTGCGCGCCGCGATGACCCGCGTCATCAACAAGTACATCGAAGAGCAAGAGCTGGCCAAGAAGGCCAAGGTTGAAGTCAGCGGCGACGACATGCGCGAAGGCCTGTGCTGCGTGCTCAGCGTCAAGGTGCCCGAGCCCAAGTTCAGCAGCCAGACCAAGGACAAGCTGGTGTCCAGCGAAGTGCGCGCCCCGGTCGAAGACATCGTCAGCAAGCTGCTCACCGACTACCTGCAGGAGCGCCCCAACGACGCCAAGATCATCTGCGGCAAGATCATCGAAGCCGCCCGCGCCCGTGAAGCCGCCCGCAAGGCCCGCGAAATGACCCGCCGCAAAGGCGTGCTCGACGGCATGGGCCTGCCCGGCAAACTGGCCGACTGCCAGGAAAAAGACCCCGCGATGTGCGAAATCTACATCGTCGAGGGTGACTCCGCCGGCGGCTCGGCCAAGCAAGGCCGCGATCGCAAATTCCAGGCCATCCTGCCCCTGCGCGGCAAGATCCTGAACGTCGAAAAAGCCCGCTACGAGAAGCTGCTCACCAGCAACGAAATCCTCACCCTGATCACCGCCCTGGGCACCGGCATCGGCAAGGCCGGTGGCAGCACGGGCGGCGACGACTTCAACGTCGCCAAGCTGCGCTACCACCGCATCATCATCATGACCGACGCCGACGTTGACGGCGCCCACATCCGCACCCTGCTGCTCACCTTCTTCTACCGCCAGATGCCTGAGCTGGTCGAACGCGGCCACATCTACATCGCCCAGCCGCCGCTCTACAAAGTCAAAGCCGGCAAGGAAGAGCTGTACCTCAAGGATGGCCCCGCACTCGACGGCTTCCTGCTGCGCATCGCCCTCAAGGACGCCAGCATCAGCACCGGCGGCGCCGCCCCGCAAACCCTCAGCGGCGACACCCTGGCCGAACTGGCCCGCAAACACCAGATCGCCGAAAGCGTGATCGCCCGCCTGAGCAACTTCATGGACGCCGAGGCCCTGCGCGCCATCGCCGACGGCGTGGCCCTGAACCTCGACAGCGTGGCCGATGCCGAAGCCAGCGCCGTCGCCCTGCAGGCCAAGCTGCGCGAGCTGACCACCACCGGCGTGCCCGCCGAAGTGGCCGGCGAATTCGACGCCCGCACCGACAAGCCCGTGCTGCGCATCAGCCGCCGCCACCACGGCAACATCAAGAGCAGCGTGCTCACGCAAGATTTTGTGCGCGGAGCCGACTACGCCGCACTGGCCGAAGCCGCCGAAACCTTCAAGGGCCTGCTCTCCGAAGGCGCCAAGGCCACCCGCGGCGAAGGCGAACGCCAGAAGGAAGAAAAAGTTGCCGACTTCCGCCAGGCCATGAAGTGGCTCATCGCCGAAGCCGAACGCACCACCAGCCGCCAGCGCTACAAGGGCCTGGGCGAAATGAACCCCGAGCAGCTCTGGGAAACCACCATGGACCCCAACGTGCGCCGCCTGCTGCGCGTGCAGATCGACGACGCCATCGAAGCCGACCGCGTCTTCACCATGCTCATGGGCGACGAGGTGGAACCGCGCCGCGACTTCATCGAGACCAATGCGCTGCGGGCGGGGAATATTGACGTTTGAGGTGTCTGATCACACGCCAGGTGCAACCCGTGGCAAGTCCATGAAGCGCTTGCACTCCAAAAAATGAAATGGCCCGGAATCACCGGGCCATTTTTTTACTTGAGACGATGCTGGTTCAAGCGCAGGGCTAGCGCCGCCCCTCCAGCACCAAGCGGGTGGCCAATCCCGCCAGCACGGTGCCCATCAACCAGCGCTGCACCCGCTGCCAGGTGGGACGGGCCGCCAGAGCGACCGCGGCGGAGCCGGCCAGCAGGGCCACCATGGCATTGACGCTGAGGCTCACCACGATCTGCGTGAAGCCCAGCACCAGGGATTGCAGCAGCGGGCTGCCATGTTCGGGCTCGATGAACTGCGGCAGCAGAGACAAATAGATCATCGCGATCTTGGGGTTGAGCAGGTTGGTGATGAACCCCATGGCGAACAGCTTGCGCGGGCTGTCCTTGTTCAACTGGCGTATTTCGAATGGCGAGCGCCCGCCTGGTTTGACAGCCTGCCAGGCGAGATAGAACTGATAGAAAGCACCGCCCATCCTCAAGGCGTCATAGGCAAAAGGCACCGCCATCAGCAAGGCCGTGATCCCCAATGCGGCAAACACCATGTAGAACACAAAGCCGAGTGCGACCCCGCCCAGGGAAATCAGTCCGGCCCCTCGCCCCTGGCAGATGGAACGCGAGATGATGTAGACCATGTTCGGCCCAGGCGTGAGCGCCATGCCCAGCGAGATGAGGCCGAAAGCAAACAAACTGGAAATTTCTGGCATGGGCAGATCCTGTATCAGGGCAAAGCGCTTGAGCTGGGGTGTGAAGCCCCAGCATAGGAACAGACCCTGCACCTGAAAAGATACAGATCCACTCAGATGGGCGCGATACAGCGCTCCCAGACCGACCTCTCGGCGTCACCTGCTCTCGAGGCCCCACCAAAGCCATCACACAACGGCAGCTTCAAGGCGCCTGGCCCGGCGCAGGCTCCGATGGAGCCCGCGCAGGCCATTCACAGCCCTGTCACCCTGGCTGTTTAGCCTGCGAGTCCCTATGGATACTCTCAGAAAGCCCCTCGATATGCTGGCCAAACCCCGCCTTGCCGTTCTCCAGACCGGCCTCTTGTTGAGCCTGAGCTGCCTGCTTTCGGCTTGCGGTGGCTCGGATGGTGGCGCCAATCCGCGCACCTATTACCAGACCAAAACCCCTTACGCGCCACAGCAGGATGCCACGAGCTACGAGGCGCCCCCCAGTGGCTTCAACGCCGTCTACACCGGCCTGCTCGCACGTCATGGCTCACGGGGGCTGTCCAGCCTGAAGTACGACCTGGCGGTCTACAACATGTGGAAGAAGGCCTCGGATGACGGCGCACTGACCGCCCTGGGCGCACAGTTGGGGCCGGATGTGCTGAAGATCATGAAGGCCAACTTCTTGCTGGGCTATGGCGTGAGCGGCATCACGACGCCCGGCTACGGCAACGAGACCCAACTCGGCATCACCGAGCACACCCAGCTGGCCCAGCGTCTGATCAATCGTCAATCGGCACTCTTTGAGTCCGCAGCCAGCGCCGCCTCCAGCAACCCGCGCAAGATCGTCGTGGTGACCTCGGGGGTGGATCGTGCCGTCGACAGCGGCGCCTTCTTCGTCAAGTCGATGCTGGCCACCAAGCCCGCGTTGAGCAGCCTGGTCAGTTACCCGCCTGCGCCATCCCCCTACCCAGAAGGCGGCACGCCGATTGCGCAGCCCGATGGCACCAATCGGTTTCTGCTGTACTTCCACAAACTGGTGGCCAAGACCGACAAGGTGAGCAACACAGCCAATCCGCTGTACACCACCTACCAGGACAGCCAAGCCTTCCAGACCTGGTTGAACGACAGCGATCTGGCCGCCAAGCAGGCCGCCATCCTGGCCGACAGCGCAGCCCAGACGGCGGGTCGCGCGGTGTTGGAGCGTTTGTTCACCAAGGCTTTCGTCGACAAGATCGCAGCGGGCACTTACAGCTTCGCCAACACCGGCAGCATGACCTTCAGCAGCGACGACGGCAAGTTCACCAGCACCCTGAGCGGCGACGGCAAAACCGGTATCACGGACCTGGCCAGTGGCGGCTCGCTCATCTATGAGCTGTATGCGATCGCCCCCGCCATGAAGGCCGAGGCCAATGTCGACTTCACGACCTACATGCCTGAGAACCAGGCACGCTACTTTGCCTACCTGCAGGATGCCTCCGACTTCTACAAAATGGGGCCGAGCATCACCGAAAAAGGCAGCGTGACCTGGAAGATGGCCCAGATCCTCGAAGACGACTTCTTCAATGAAGTCGATGCCATTGCCAGCGGCAAATTGACCAACGTCGCCAAGCTGCGCTTTGCCCACGCGGAGATCGTGATCCCGTTCGCCTCAAAAATGGGATTGAAGAACGTTCTCCAGCAGCAAGCGCTGTCCACGATGTACACCTACGACAACAACCCCTGGCGCGGCGAGTATGTGTCTCCCATGGCCGCCAACATGCAGTGGGACGTGGTGCGCAACAGCGCGGGCACGGTGTTGGTGAAGATGCTCTACAACGAGAAGGAAACCGACTTCAAAGCGGCTTGTGATGGTGCGCGCTATGCCGCAGGCAGCCACTATTACGACTACACAAAACTCAAGACGTGTTACGGCCACGTCAGCAACTGAGTCATCCGATCCGCGGAGCCGGCCCCGGCAACACCCCATGGCGTTTGTCACCGCCAAGGCACTGTGCTGTAATAAATTGCAGGTCAGGCACGACTCACGCGAGACAAAGGTCGGCCCGACGGCGTCCTACGACACCGGCTGTGACGCCCACCAGGAGCCCATGAATGCCGCCTACCTCGCCCATCGCCGTGGACCGACCCGGCGTCGCCGCCATGGGGTCCGACCGACAAGCGCCCATTGAACGCTACCAGGCCGTGCGGCGGCACAGCCTGGCCTTGTGCGAAGGCCTGGGTGCTGAAGACCTGTGCGTCCAGTCGATGCCGGATGCCAGCCCCGTCAAATGGCATCTTGCGCACGTGAGCTGGTTTTTTGAAGCCGTGGTGCTGCTGCCCCACCAGCCCGGCGCCAAAGCCTTTGACGAGCGCTATCTGCACCTGTTCAACAGCTACTACGAGGCGCTGGGGCCGCGCCACCCCCGGCCGCAGCGCGGCTTGCTGACCCGGCCGACCCTGGCCGAGGTGCTGGCCTACCGCCGACACGTTGACCAGGCCATGGTGGCCTTCATGCAAGCGTGTGACGCGAGCACCTGGGCACGGGCCTGGCCCCTGATCGAGCTGGGGCTGCACCACGAGCAGCAACACCAGGAGCTGATGCGGACCGACCTCTTGCACGCCTTCTCGTGCAACCCCCTGCTGCCGCCCTGGCTTCAAGGGGTGCCACCCAGCCCTGGCCAGGTGGCCGCAAGCGGGCCGGCCTGGCATCGCCTGGAAGAGGGCCTGGTCACCCTCGGGGCCGAGGGCGGTGGTTTTCATTTCGACAATGAAAGCCCGCGCCACCGCGTGTGGCTGCAGGGCTTTGAGATCGCAACCCGCCTGGTGAGTTGCGGGGATTTTCTGGCCTTCATCGAGGATGGCGGCTACCGGCGCCCGGGCCTGTGGCTGTCGGATGGCTGGGCCACCGTGCAGGCCCAGGGCTGGCAGCAGCCGCCATATTGGCTGGCACCCGGCGATGCCCGGGCCCAGGCCGCCCACTGGCAGGTGTTCGGTTTGCACGGTGTGCAGGCGCTGGACTTGCACGCCCCCGTCAGCCAGCTGAGCTTTTATGAGGCCGCGGCCTATGCCGAGTGGGCCGGGGCCCGGCTGCCCACTGAATTCGAATGGGAGGCGGCCAGCGCATCGGCCGCCTGCCACGATCTGCACGGCCAGGTCTGGCAGTGGACGCGCTCGGCCTACCATCCCTACCCCGGCTTCAAGCCCCTGGGTGGTGCGGTGGGCGAGTACAACGGCAAATTCATGGTGGGCCAACTGGTGCTGCGCGGAAGCAGCCTGGCCACCCCGGCAGGCCATGCCCGCCACACCTATCGCAACTTCTTTCCGCCTGCGGCACGCTGGCAATTCAGCGGCCTCAGGCTGGCGCGCGACCTGCCAGGCGCTTCAGAGGGGCCGGCAGCATGAGGGTGCTCACGCCTGCCCCACCGGCCCCCTTGCCTTCATCCGAGGCCGGGGCCTTCGCCGCCGATCTGCACGCCGCACTGCGGGGCACGCCCCGGCAGATCTCGCCCAAGTACTTTTACGACACCGCCGGTTCGGCGCTGTTCGACGCCATCTGCGAGCTGCCCGAGTACTACCCCACCCGAACGGAACATCAGATCCTGCAGGCCTGCGGGCGCGACATGGCCGCGCACATCGGCACATCGGTCGAACTGATCGAGTTTGGGGCCGGCTCCTGCGTCAAGGTGCAGGCCTTGCTGGACCACCTGGGCCCAGACCTGCGCTATTGCCCCATCGACATCTCCGGCGAGCACCTCGCCCTGTCCACGGCCAGGCTGGCCCGCCGGTACCCAGGCATCGAGATCTGCCCGGTGGTGGCCGACTACACCGCCGCGCTGAGCCTGCCCGACGCAGGCTCGCGCCGGCGCGTGGGCTTTTTCCCGGGCTCGACACTGGGCAACTTCACACCTGACGAAGCCCTGCAGTTCTTGCGCCACGCGGCCCGGTTGCTGCGGGGCGGGGCCTTGTTGATCGGGGTCGACCTGATCAAGCACCCCGATCGCCTGCATGCGGCCTACAACGACCGCCAGGGCATCACGGCCGCCTTCAACAAGAACCTGCTGCAACGGGCCAACCAGGAGCTGGGCAGCAATTTCGAGCCGGACCAATTCGACCACAGCGCCTTCTACAACGCCCCCCTGCAACGCATCGAGATGCACCTGGTGAGCCGCCGCCCACAAACCATCGAGCTGCAGCAGCAGCGCTACACCTTTGAGCAAGGCCAGACCCTGCACACCGAGAATTCGTACAAATTCACCATCGACGGCCTGCGCCATCTGGCAGCCCAAGCGGGCTGGCAGGCGGGCACGGTCTGGACCGACCCTGAAGAGCTCTTCAGCCTGCATTGGCTGATCGCGCCCTGAAAGAGGGGCCCCTGGCCAGGCGGGTAGGCGCGCCGACAGCGCCCGCCTGCGTGAGGCGTCAAAGCGGGGCGGCCTGGCTGACGGGCCACTCCTGCCGCAGCGCCCTCCAGCCGGGGTCCGCATCCCAACGCAGCTGCCAGGCCAACAACTCAGCCGCCGGCATGGGCCGGGCGATGCCGAAGCCCTGGGCCATGCGGCAGCCCAGTTGGCGCAGGGCCTGGCCGTGGGCCACCGATTCGACGCCCTCGGCGATCACCTCGCGGCCGAAGGCTTCGGCCAGGCTGACCACGCCGCGCACGATGCTCAGGTCGTCGGGGTCGTCCAGCATGTCGCTGACAAAGCTGCTGTCGATCTTCAGCACCTCCACCGGCAGGTGCTTGAGGTAGGTGAGCGAGGAGTAGCCGGTGCCGAAGTCGTCCAGCGCAAAGCGCACGCCCAGCGCACGGCAGTCGCGGATGGCCTGCGAGGCCTGCTCGATGTCCTCCAGCGCGCTGGTCTCCAGGATCTCCAGCTCGACGTAGGTCGGGTCCACCTTCAGGTGCAGGTGCATCAGCCGCGCCAGCCGGTGCTTGAAATTGGCCTGCTGCAGCTGGCGTGCCCCGATGTTCACGCTCACGCTGATCTGCAGGCCGGCCGCATGCCATTCGCTGAGCTGGTGCAGCGCCTGGGCGATCACCCACTCCCCCAGGTCGATGGCCGTGATGTCGTTCTCGATCGCAGGCAGAAACGCGCCCGGCAACTGCAGCCCGGCCTGGGGGGATTGCCAGCGGATCAAGGCCTCCACCCCCACCAGGCGGCCCAGTTGCAGGTCCACCTTGGGCTGGTAATACAGCACGAATTCGCCCTTGTGCAGGGCGGCGCGGATCTGCGCCAGTTGCTCGCGGTGCGTCTTGACGGCCGAGTCCTGGATCACATCGAACAGGTGGTAGCGGTTCTTGCCGCCTTGCTTGGCGATGTACATGGCCTGGTCGGCATGGCGCATCAACTGGTCGGCGCTCACGTTGTCCTGCGGGTACAGGGTCAGACCGATGCTGACCGACACCTGCAGGCTCAGGCCCTTGATCTTCACGGGGGTGGAGGCCGCCTCCAGCAGGCGCAGCAGCACCGTCTCATGGGCCGAGACGGATTCCAGATCCACCAGGATCGCCACAAACTCGTCGCCGCCGATGCGCGACAAGGTATCGCCCTCGCGCAGGGTGGCCATCAGGCGGGCCGCCAGGGCCACCAGCAGTTCGTCCCCCACCGCATGACCGTGGGTGTCGTTCACGGTCTTGAAGCCATCCAGGTCCAGGTAGGCCACAGCCAGCGACTGGCCGCGGCGCTGGGTCTGGGCCATGGCCTGCTGCAGCCGGTCGGCCAGCAGGGTGCGGTTGGGCAGGTCGGTCAGGGCGTCGTAATGGGCGATGTGCTCCAGCTGCTTTTGCTGCTCCTTCATCGGTGTGATGTCGGTGAACAGGGCCACGTAGTTCTGCGTCACGCCCTCGGCGTTCTTGACGGCGCTGATGGTCAGCAACTCGGCAAACACCTCGCCGTTCTTGCGCCGGTTCCAGATCTCGCCGGCCCAGTAGCCGCTGTCGGTCAGACTGCGCCACATGGCCTGGTAATAGGCCCGGCTCTGGCGCCCCGATTGCAGCATGCGCGGATTCTTGCCCAGCACCTCGGCGCGCTCATAGCCCGTGATGCGCGAGAAGGCCGCGTTGACGTCGATGATGGTGCCTTGGGCATCGGTGATCGAGATCGCCTCACGCGCAAAGGTGAACACATTGGCCGCCAGGCGCTGACTCTCCTCGGCCTTGCGCCGCTCTTCGATCTCGCCGGCCAACTGCGCATTCGCCTGCTCCAGCTCTTGCGTGCGCAGGGCCACCTGGCGGCGCAGCCGCACCGGCTGCATCAGCAGGGTGTGGGTCAGAAGGGCCAGCAAGGCGGCCATCGAGACGCAGGCCAGCAGGCTCCAGGCGCTGTCTGCCGGGCTGCTCCAGCCCTGCACCGGCTCCACCGACAGCGTCCAGCTGCCAATGGGCACCTCCAGTGTGGTGTCCACCGGGGCCTCCAGCGCCGGCCCGGGCAGGCCGGCAATGATCTGGCGCTGCCGGGTGTCGGGGTGGATGCGCCACAGCTGGTAGCGGTAACCCTGCTCACCCAGGCGGTTCAACTGGCTGCTCTGCAGCAGATCAGGGATCAGCACCAGCGCCGTGGTGAAGCCCCAGAAACTCGGGGCACCGGCCTTGCCCGGCAGGTACACCGGCAGGCGCCCCACCACGGCCAGGCCACCTTGCACCAGCTCAAATGGGCCGGCCAGTGTCAGCTTGTGCGTGGCCAAGGCCAGGCGCGCCTCCTTGTTGCGGGCGTTGTCCTCCAGCAGGTTGTGGCCCATGGCCTTCTCGTTGCCCGCCAACGGCGAGATGGCAGCCACCACGCCCCCCGGGGCCAGTTGCAGGTTGCTGATGCCGCCGAAGGTCAGGATCAGCTGCCGGCACAGGGCGTCGAAATCATCCACCCGGCCGTTGCCCTGGGCCACCACCGCCGCCAGGGCATAGGTGGCCGACAGCGAACGCCCCAGGCGCTCTTCGATGGCATGGGCCGAGGCGTGGGCCAGGTTCTTGGCCACGGATCTGGACTCGAGCAGGTGGTTCTTCTCGACCTGGCCGCGCAGCAGGCCCCCCACCACCAGCGTGGCGCAGAACACCAGGGCTGCGAGCAGCCAGACATGCAGGTTCCCGTTGCGTTTCACCTTGGGGTTCGCCTTGCGCTTGTTGCGTTGCGGGGGTCGATCACCGGGCGTGGGCGGCCGGATTCGGGCGTTCTCAGACCAGGCTGTCTTGCGGCGGCATCGCGCCGGGGCAGCCCGGGCGCCAAGCCGCGCGCCGCAGATTGTAGGAGGCCAAGCCGCGCAGCAGGCCCCCCATGACGCATTCCTTGACGCCCCTCAAAGTCGGGGCTTGTTGCAGGGGCCGATCGCCATCAAGCCTTCAGGGCGGCACGCGGATCGCGCAGCCCGCTGGCCCCGGCCGCCAACAGGCTCAGCAAGGCGGCGGCGGCACAGATCAGCGTGGTCGGGTGCTGCTGCGGCAACAGGCCGAAGGCCAAGGCCACCCCCACGGCCCCAGCCGACTGCCCCAAAAGGCGCCCCATCGATTGCAGGCCGGCCGCCCCGCCGCTGCGCTCGCGCGGGGCACTGCTCACGATCACCCGGTTGTTGGGCGACTGGAACAGGCCAAAGCCCAGCCCGCACAGGCCCATGCGCCAGGCGATGTCCAGCGCCGAGGCCGCCTCGCTCAACAGCGCCAGCGAGCCCAGGCCGGCCGCAAACAGCACCAGCCCCACACTGCTGATCTTCTCGGGGCGCAAACGGTCCGACAGCCTGCCGGCCACCGGCGCCACCAGGGCGGTCATCAAGGGCCAGGGGGTCATCAGCAAACCGGTCTGCACGGGCGAGCGGCCCAGCGTCTGCTCAAAGTAGAAGGGCAGGGCCACCATGGCCATGGCCTGGGCCGAAAACGAGCAGATCGAGGTCACCAGTGACAGGGCGAACACCGGCATGCGCAGCAGATCGACCGGCAGCATGGGCACAGCCAGCCGGCGCTCGCGCGCCACAAACACCACGCCCACGGCCAGCCCGGCCGCCAGCATGGCGGCGCCCTGGGCAGCACCGCCGGGCCGGCTGAAAGCATCCAGCCCCGAGATCACCAGCCCGAAGGTCAGCGCGTTCAACACCGCACTCAACACGTCAAACCGGTGCCCCGACGCCGGCGTGAGCGGCAAGGTGCGCGCTGCCACCGCCAAGGCCAACAGGCCCAGCGGCAGGTTCACCAAAAACAGCCACTGCCAGTGCGCCAGCGCCAGGATGGCCGAGGCAATGCCCGGCCCCGCCACCGACGAGGCCGCCACCACCAGCGAGGTGTAGCCCACCCCCACGCCCAGCTGATCGCGCGGAAAGATGAAACGCACCAGGGCGATGTTCACGCTCATGATGCCCGCGGCCCCCAGCCCCTGCAGCACGCGGGCCGCGGTCAGAACATCCAGGCTCTGCGCCTGGGCACAGGCCAGCGAGGCCAGGGTGAACACCGCCAGCCCGGCCATGTACACCCGCTTGTAGCCCAGGATGTCGCCCAGCGTGGCCAGGGGCAGCAGCGACACCGTGATGGCCAGCTGGTAGGCGTTCACCACCCAGATCGACTGCGCCGCCGACACCTGCAGATCGGCACCGATGGCGGGCAGGGCCACGTTGACGATGGCCCCATCCAGCACCGAGATGCACATGGCCAGCGCAATGGCCGCAAAAGCCAGCATTCGTTGGGGGTGGGGCAAACCGTCTGTCATCGTGGGGCGTTCAAAAAGGGCTTCACCCGGGCCGCCGCTGGGCGGGCGCCGGGTGCGAATCAGGAGGAGGGACTGCAGGCAGCCAAGGCAGCCCGACCCAAAGCTTACGCCCGCACAGCCGGGCTCACCCGTCTTGAATGGGTAAGCCTGCGTTACCGCGCTGGCAGGTCAAGCCAGGCCAACAAGGGCGCCATCCTCGGCAGAAGGGTCGCCCGCTGAAACACCCCGTCACAAGCTGGTCACCAAGCCAACCCACACTGCCGGTTTATTTGCCGGAGTCGCCTGCCATGAACACTGCCACCGCCACGGCCCACCCTGCCGGGCCGCCCCACGCTGGGCCATCCAAGCCCCACCTGAACAGCAAACCGGGCCCCGTCACCCTGATCGTGTTTGTCGGCCTGATGGCCGCAGGCCTGTTCTTCACCGCCTACAGCCTGTTCGCCGACGTGAACGAGGCCGGCGCCATGGCGCCCACCCTGCTGCCCTACCTGCTGCTGGGCGTGGCCTTGCTGATCGCGCTGGGCTTTGAGTTCGTGAACGGCTTTCACGACACCGCCAACGCGGTGGCCACTGTCATCTACACCCACTCGCTGCCGCCCAACTTTGCGGTGGTCTGGTCGGGCCTGTTCAACTTTCTGGGCGTGCTGACCTCCAGCGGCGCGGTGGCCTTCGGCATCATCTCGCTGCTGCCGGTCGAGCTGATCCTGCAGGTGGGCTCCAGCGCCGGCTTCACCATGGTCTTTGCGCTGCTGATCGCCGCCATCCTGTGGAACCTGGGCACCTGGTGGCTGGGCCTGCCGGCCTCGTCCTCGCACACCCTGATCGGCTCGATCATCGGCGTGGGCGTGGCCAACGCCCTCATGCATGGCCGCGACGGCACCAGCGGCGTGGACTGGGCCCAGGCCACCAAGGTGGGCTACTCGCTGCTGCTGTCGCCCCTGGTGGGCTTTGGCTGCGCCGCCCTGCTGCTGCTGGCCCTGCGCGCCTTCGTCAAGAACCGCGCCCTGTACGAAGAACCCAAGGGCCACAAGCCGCCCCCGTTCTGGATCCGTGCCCTGCTGGTGCTGACCTGCACCGGCGTGTCGTTTGCCCACGGCTCCAACGACGGCCAAAAAGGCATGGGCCTGATCATGCTGATCCTGGTGGGCACCGTGCCCATGGCCTACGCTCTGAACCGCGCCATGCCCATCGACAACGTGACCCAGTTCGTGGCCGTGGCCCATGTCACGCAAGAGTCGCTGCTCAAGGGCCAGCCGGCCATGCCGGTCGACAAGGCCCGCGAAGCTCTGTCCACCTATGTGCGCACCAAGGCCCTCGCCGCCGACACCCTGCCCGCCATAGGCGCGCTGACGGCCTCGGTGGGTGAGCAGGTCAAGTCGCACGGCTCGCTGGCCAAGGTGCCGATGGAGCAGGTCTCCAATGTGCGCAACGACATGTACCTGCTGTCTGAAGCCCTGCGCTTTGTCGAAAAAGACCCCGGCGCCCGTTTTGACGACGACACCCGCGCCAGCGTGGGCGTGTTCAAGAAGGAAATCGACCAGGCCACCAAGTTCATCCCGCTGTGGGTGAAGGTGGCCGTGGCCATCGCACTGGGCCTGGGCACCATGGTGGGCTGGAAGCGCATCGTGGTCACCGTGGGCGAGAAGATCGGCAAGACCCACCTCACCTACGCCCAGGGCGCCTCGGCCGAAGTGGTGGCCATGCTCACCATCGGCGCGGCCGACATGTACGGCCTGCCCGTCTCCACCACCCATGTGCTCTCTTCCGGCGTGGCCGGCACCATGGCCGCCAGCCGCTCGGGCCTGCAGATGGCCACCCTGCGCAACCTGGCCATGGCCTGGGTGCTCACCCTGCCGGCCGCCATGCTGCTGTCGGGCTCGCTGTACTGGGTGTTCACGCACGTGTTCTGAGCCGCGCTGACAACAGAAACAAGGCCAGGCCCGATCCTCGGGCCTGGACCCCGGCCCCTGTGATCCCAGCGGGGGCCTCTGTGTGCACAGCCTCTTGACGTGGCCTCTGTGGCGCCTCGCCAACCCCACGGCACAATCAGGCCTTCACGCCTTTCAGCCGCCACGCCCCACCCCATGCACGCATCGTTCTGGCACCAGAAATGGGCCCAAAAAGAGATCGGTTTCCACCAGAGCGCGGTGCACCCGCTGCTGGCCGCGCACTGGCCGCGCCTGCGGCTTGAGTTCGGGCTGGCAGAAGGCAGCCGGGTGCTGGTGCCCTTGTGCGGCAAGACGCTGGACATCCATTGGCTGCTGGCCCAGGGCCACCGGGTGGTGGGGGCCGAGCTGAGCGAGCAGGCGGTGATCGAGCTGTTTGCAGAACTCGGCCTGACCCCTGCCATCCGCCCCCAAGGGGCGTTGCGGCTGTACAGCGCGGCAGGGCTGGATGTCTTCGTGGGTGATTTCTTTGCCCTCACGCCCGAGGCCATGGGCACGGTAGGCCCGGTGGACGCGGTGTACGACCGCGCTGCCCTGGTGGCCCTGCCCGAGGCCATGCGGCGCGACTATGCGGCGCAGCTGCTGGCCCTGTCCGCCCAGGCACCCCAACTGCTGATCTGCTTCGAGTACGAGCAAAGCCTGCTGGCCGGCCCGCCCTTTGCCGTGCACGAGGCCGAACTGCGCCAGCTCTATGGCGCCACCCTGAACCTGGAGCTGCTGCAACGCACCGAGGTGCCCGGCGGCCTCAAGGGCCGGGTGCCGGCGGCCGATGTGGCGTGGCGGCTGGGCCGGCGCTGAAGTTACAAGCCCATCGACGCCCGCTGCCCCATGGCGGCGCGCCAGCGCAGCAGGTGCGGGTGCTGCTCGCCAGGCTTTTGCTTGATGACGCGGGCAAAGTCCACCGCCACCACGGCGGTGATGTCGGCCAGGCTGAAGCGCTCGGTGGCGATGAACTCGCGGCCGTCCAGGCGCTGGTTCAGGTCGGCCAGAAACTGTTGCAGCCGGGCGATGCCACGCTCGGCCAGGGCGGGGATCTGTGGGTAGTTGACCGGGCCGGGCAGGGCCCGGTTGGCCATGGCGGGTGAGCTGTTGCGCAGCGCCTCGGCAATGGCCAGCAGGCCCTCGAACTCGGCACGCCAGTGCCAGTGCGCCACCTCGGCCTTTTCAAGCGCGGTGATGCCCTGCAGGGGCGGCTCGGGGTAGCGGGCCTCCAGGTAGGCGGCGATGGCGGCGTTGTCGGTCAGCACCGGGCCTTCCTCGGTCACCAGGGCCGGCACGGTGCATTGCGGGTTGATGCGCCGGAAGGGCTCGCTGAAGTGCTCGCCCTGGCGCAGGTCGATGGGCACCGTGTCGTGGACCACGCCTTTTTCAGCCAGCAGGATGCGGGCCCGGCGCGGGCTGGGGGCGGTGGCGCAGTCGTACAGGGTGACGGTCATGGGGCGGCCTCAGGTCGGGGGGTTGAGCTTGTCTTCGGTGCGGGTGTCGAAGTCGCTGGCGTCGTGGCGCTCGCGCAGTTGCGCCTCGGGCTGGCCCACCGTGCGGTTGACGATGCGGCCGCGCTTCACGGCCGGGCGCTGGGCAATCAGGTCGGCCCAGCGGATCACGTGGGTGTACTCGTGCACCTGCAAAAACTCGCCGGCGCCATAGGTCTGGCCCTTGACCAGGGCCCCGTACCAGGGCCAGATCGCCATGTCGGCGATGGTGTAGTCGTCGCCGATCAGGTAGGTGTGCGTGGCCAGGTGGCGGTTCAGCACGTCGAGCTGGCGCTTCACCTCCATGGCATAGCGGTCGATCGCATACTCGATCTTGATCGGCGCATAGGCATAGAAATGGCCGAAGCCGCCCCCCAGAAACGGCGCGCTGCCCATCTGCCAGAACAACCACGACAGGCATTCGGCGCGCCGCGCGGGCTCGCTGACCGGGGGCAGGAAGGCGCCGAACTTCTCGGCCAGGTGCATCAGGATGGCGCCCGACTCGAACACCCGGATCGGCTCAGGCCCGCTGTGGTCCATCAGGGCCGGGATCTTGCTGTTGGGGTTCACCTCGACAAAGCCGCTGCCGAACTGCGCGCCCTCCTGGATGGGGATCAGCCAGGCGTCGTACTCGGCCCCCGCATGGCCCAGGGCCAGCAGCTCTTCGAGCAGCACCGTCACCTTCTGGCCGTTGGGCGTGCCCTGCGAGTACAGCTGAAGCGGGTGGCGCCCCACCGGCAAGGCCTTTTCGTGGGTGGGCCCGGCAATGGGGCGGTTGATGTTGGCAAAGCGCCCGCCGTTGGCGGTGTTCCAGGTCCAGATGGCCGGGGGGGTGTAAGCGGAAGAATCCGTCATGCCTGTCGCTCCAGAGAAAGGGGTGCGCACCGCCCGCGGGTGCGCCAGAATGGGTTGGCGGCAGTTTACGGCGATGCCAGATTTGTTGCAGATCACGGAATCGCCTGGGCGACCGTGCCAGGGTTTCCGTTTTGGCACGAAGATCGCTAAGCCCCGACGGAACCCATGGACACCCAACTCACCGACCCGACCATCAAGTCACCGGCAGGCAACAATTTACTGCCACAAAATCACCCAGGCATCGAACGCCCCCTGCCGCAGAACTTGGCCACCCATCCCCACACGCTCCCGCCTCGATGACCCAGCCCACACCACGCTCCAGCGGCGTCCTGCTGCACCTGACCTCGCTGCCCGGCCCGCACGGCAGCGGCGACCTGGGCCCCGATGCCCGCCATTTCATCGACTGGCTGCAGGCGGCCGGGCAGGGCTGGTGGCAGTTTTTGCCGCTCAATGGCGTGGGCCTGGGGCACTCCCCCTACATGAGCCCCTCGGCCTTTGCCGGCAATGTGCTGCTGATCGACCTGGCCGAACTGCAGCAACGCGGCTGGCTGCCACCCGAGGCCCTGGCCCAGCCCCCGGCGGGCGATGGCCGCTGGGTGGACTACGAGGCCGTGGCCCCCTGGCGCATGGATGCCCTGGCGCAGGCCCACGCCGGTTTTCTGGCCCAGGGCACGGCGGCTGAACACGCCGCGCTGGCCGGCTTCTGCACCCAGCACGCCCCCTGGCTGGGCAACTACACCTTGTTCATGGCGCTGTCCGAGCGCCAGCCCGGGCGCGACTGGATGGAATGGCCCACCCCGCTGGCCCGGCGCGAAGGCGCCGCCCTGGCCCAGGCGCGGGCCGAACTGGCCCCGCGCATCGCCTTCTGGGCCTTTTGCCAGTGGACCTTCTTTCGCCAGTGGCAGGCCCTGCGCGACTACGCCCACCAGCGGGGCGTGAAGCTGCTGGGCGATGTGCCCATCTTCATTGCCCAGCACAGCGCCGAGGTCTGGGCCCGGCCCGACCTGTTCGAACTGCGCCCCGATGGCCGCCCCGACGTGGTGGCCGGCGTGCCGCCCGATGGCTTCAGTGCCGAAGGCCAGCGCTGGGGCAACCCGCTGTACCGCTGGGGGGCCCACGCCGCCGAGGGCTACGCCTGGTGGACGGCCCGCATGCGCCTGACCCTGAGCCTGGTCGACCAGGTGCGCATCGACCATTTCCGGGGCTTCGAGAGCTACTGGGAGATCCCCGCCAGCGAGCCCACCGCCATCCATGGGCGCTGGGTGCCCGGGCCTGGTGCCGCCCTGTTCGAGGCCATGGGCAGTGCCCTGGGCCCGCTGCCGGTGATTGCGGAAGACCTGGGCGTGATCACCCCCGAGGTGACAGCCCTGCGCCGCCAACTGGGCCTGCCCGGCATGCGCGTGCTGCAGTTTGCCTGGGGCGAAGACCAGCAAGAGGCGCACCACCAGCCGCACCGCTTCGAGCCCGACACCGTGGCCTACCCCGGCACCCACGACAACGACACCTCGCTGGGCTGGTGGGCCAGCGCCCCCGAGCCCATTCGCCAACATGTGCGCGACTACCTGGCCTGCGACGGCAGCGACGTGGGCTGGAGCTTCATCCGTGCGGCCTGGGCCAGCGTGGCCGGCCTGGCCATCTGCCCGCTGCAGGATGTGCTGCGCCTGGACGGCAGCCACCGCATGAACCAGCCCGGCACGCCGCAGGGCAACTGGGCCTGGCGCTTTCGTTGGAGCGATGTGCAGCCCGAACACGCCGCCCTGCTGCGCCGGCTGACCCAGCTCTACGAACGCCTGCCGCCCGCCTGAGCCCAGCCGCTTCCAGCCCTTTTTTCTGCCCCCCAACGAGACAAGCCGACATGCTGAACCAAGAAGAACTGGCGCAACTGATGGAGGCGCGCCACCCCGACGCCTTCAGCGTGCTGGGCCTGCGCCAGCGCGGGCCCGACTGGTGGCTGCACGCCCTGCTGCCGGGGGCCAGCGCGGTCACCCTGCTGGCCCAGCCCGGGGGCCAGGCCCAGGCCCTCGCTCCGCTGCAATGCCTGGGCGACAGCGGCGACAGCGGGGTTTGGGCCATCGACCTGGGCCCCGACACCCCGCCCAGCGATTACCGGCTGCAGGTGCGCTGGCCCGGCCCGGCCGGCGAGCCCGCGATCGAACAGATGCTGGACGACCCCTACCGCTTCGGCCTGCTGCTGGGCGAGCTGGACCTGTGGCTGCTGGCCGAGGGCCGCCACCTGCGCCCCTGGGAATGCCTGGGCGCCCACCCGATCACCGTGGACGGCGTGGCGGGCACCCGCTTTGCCGTGTGGGCGCCGAACGCGCGCCATGTCTCGGTGGTAGGCGACTTCAACCACTGGGATGGCCGCCGCCACCCCATGCGCCTGCGCCGCGAGGCCGGCCTGTGGGAGATCTTCCTGCCCGGCGTGGCCGCTGGCGCGCTGTACAAGTTCGAGGTGCTGGGCGCCGATGGCAGCCGCCTGCAAAAGGCCGACCCCTTTGCCCTGCGCGCCGAGCTGCGCCCCGCCACGGCCAGCGTGGTGCAGGGCCTGCCGGCGCACCGGCCCATGGCCCCTGAGCGGGCCCGGGCCAACCAGTTCGACCAGCCCATCAGCATCTATGAGGTGCACCTGGGCTCGTGGCGCAAGAAGGACGGCTGGCGCTGGCTCAGCTACCGCGAACTGGCCGACACCCTGGTGCCCTATGCCCGCGACCTGGGCTTCACCCACCTGGAGCTGCTGCCCGTCAGCGAGCACCCCTTCGATGGCTCCTGGGGTTACCAGCCCATCGGCCTGTTTGCCCCCACCTCGCGCTTTGGCAGCCCCGAAGACTTCCAGTACTTCGTTGACGCGGCCCACGCCGCCGGCCTGGGCGTGATCCTCGATTGGGTGCCGGCGCACTTTCCGTCGGATGCGCATGGCCTAGCCCGCTTTGACGGCACCCACCTGTACGAATACGCCGACCCGCGCGAAGGCTTTCACCAGGACTGGAACACCCTGATCTACAACTTCGGCCGCCTGGAGGTGCGCAACTTCCTGGTGGGCAATGCGCTGTACTGGCTGGAACGCTTCGGCATCGACGGGCTGCGGGTGGATGCCGTGGCCTCCATGCTGTACCGCGACTACAGCCGCCCCGCCGGCCAGTGGCTGCCCAACCGCCACGGCGGGCGGGAGAACCTTGAAGCCATCGAATTTTTGCGCTGGATGAACCACACCGTGGGCGTGCAGCGCCCCGGTGCCATCACCCTGGCCGAAGAGTCCACCGCCTTCCCCGGCGTGAGCCGCCCGCCCAGCGCCGACCTGCAAGGCGGCGGCCTGGGCTTTCACTACAAGTGGAACATGGGCTGGATGCACGACACCCTGCACTACCTGCAGCACAACCCGGTGCACCGCCGCCATCACCAGGGCCAGATCACCTTCAGCATGGTCTACGCCTTTGACGAGAACTTCGTGCTGCCGCTGTCGCACGACGAGGTGGTGCACGGCAAGGGCTCGCTGCTGGCCAAGATGCCGGGCGACCGCTGGCAGCAACTGGCCAACCTGCGCGCTTGCTATGGCTACATGTGGACCCACCCAGGCAAGAAGCTGCTGTTCATGGGCTGCGAATTCGCCCAGGGCCATGAGTGGCAGCACGAGCAAAGCCTGGACTGGAGCCTGCTGGAGCAGCCCGGCCACGCCGGCATGCAACGCCTGGTGCGCGACCTCAACCTGAGCTACCGCGCCCACCCCGAGCTGCACGAGCTGGACCACGACCCGGCCGGCTTCGAATGGCTCTCGCACGAAGACGCCAGCCAGTCGGTGATCGCCTTCGTGCGCCGCTCGCGCAGCGGCGCCCCGCTGGTGGTGGTGTGCAACTTCACGCCGGTGCCGCGCCTGGCTTACCGCATGGGCATGCCTCAGGCAGGCGCCTGGCGCGTGCTGATCAACACCGACCAGGGCCTGTACGGCGGCAGCGACCACCCGGTGGACCCGGGCCCGGTCGAGGCCGTGCCCATGCACCACCGGGCCCAGTCCATCACCCTGAACCTGCCCCCGCTGGCCTGCATCGTGCTAGCGCCGAGCGCATGAACTTCGCCCAACTCTCACCCGTCGCTCCCCACGCCGCACCGGCCGAGCTGGGCGCCAGCCGGGTGCCCGGCGGGGTGCACTTCGCGCTGGCCGCACCCGAGGCCACGGCCGTCGAGCTGTGCCTGTACGACCCCGAGGGCCGGCACGAGACGGCCCGCCTGGCCCTGAGCGCCGACACCCGCGATGCCACCGGGGGCGTGTGGCATGGCCTGCTGCCCTGCCGCGACGATGAAGCCATCGGCCTGGTCTATGGCTGGCGCGTGCACGGCCCATGGGCGCCCGAGCAGGGGCTGCGCTTCAACCCGGCCAAGCTGCTGCTCGACCCCTGGGCGCGCGAGGTGCTGGGCCGCTACGACGGCAGCGCGCTGCACCAGGGTGACGAGCGCGTGGACGGCCTACCCACCGGTAGGCCTTGCCCGCTGGACAACGGCGCCAGCGCCCTCAAGGCCCGCGTGGTGGCCGACCTGCCCCCGCTGCAACAGCCCCGGCCCCGGATCGACCCGGCCCGGCGCGTGATCTACGAGCTGCACGTGAAGGGCTTCAGCGCCCTCAACCCGGCCCTGCCGCCCGCCCTGCGCGGCAGCTATGCTGGCCTGGCCCACCCGGCCAGCATCGCCCACCTGCAGGCCCTGGGCATCACCACCGTGAGCCTGATGCCGGTGGCCTTCCGGGCCGACGAGGCGCGCCTGCAGGCCCTGGGCCTGAGCAACCACTGGGGCTACAGCACGGTGGGCTGGAGCGCGCCCGAGACCCGCTACTGGAGCGGCAGCCCCGGCAGCAGCCCGCGCACTGAGTTCCGTGCCATGGTCGAAGCCCTGCACGCCGCGGGCCTCGAGGTGGTGCTGGACGTGGTCTACAACCACAGCGCCGAGACCGATGAGCTGGGCCCCACGCTCTCGTTGCGCGGCATCGCCAACCGGCACTACTACCAACTGGAGCCCGACAACCCGGCCCGCTACGTCAACTGGACCGGCTGCGGCAACTGCCTGGACCTGAACCAGCCCCTGGCCCTGCGCCTGGTGATGGACAGCCTGCGCCGCTGGGTGGGCGAGTTCGGGGTGGACGGCTTCCGCTTCGACCTGGCGCCGGTGCTGGCGCGCGAGCCCATCCGCCAGCAAGGCCGCTTCAACCCGCAGGCGCCCCTGCTGGCCGCCATCGCCCAGGACCCGCTGCTGCGCCCGCGCCTGATGATTGCCGAGCCCTGGGACATCGGCCCCGGCGGCTACCAACTGGGCGCCTTCCCCAGCGGCTGGCTGGAATGGAACGACCGCTTCCGCGACGAGATGCGCGCCCAGTGGCTGCTGCACACCGGCACGCGCGGCGCGCTGGCGCACCGGCTGGCCGGCTCCAGTGCCGAATTGGGCCGGCGCCCGGCGCACAGCAGCGTCAACTTCATCACCGCGCACGACGGCTTCACGCTGCGCGACCTGGTCAGCTACCAGCACAAGCACAACGGAGCCAATGGCGAAGACAACCGCGACGGCCACAGCCACAACCTGAGCCTGAACAACGGCATCGAAGGCGACACCGACCAGCCCGAGGTGCTGCACCGCCGTGCCCTGCAGCGCCGCAGCCTGCTGGCCGCGCTGTGCGGCGCGCTGGGCACGCCCATGCTGCTGGCCGGTGACGAGCTGGGCCACAGCCAGCAGGGCAACAACAACGCCTACTGCCAGGACAACCCCATTTCCTGGCTCGACTGGCAGCAGGCCGACACCGGCCTGTGCGGCTTTGTGCAGCAGCTGCTGGCCTTGCGCCGTGAGCTGGGTCTGCTGCAAGCGACCGGCTGGTGGCGCCACGATGCGCAAGGCCCCGGCCCGCAGGCGCTGTGGTTCAGCCCCGCGGGCCAGCCCCTGGGCGATGCCGACTGGGCCCAGCCCGGCAGCGCGGGCCTGATGCTGCTGCTGCAGCCGCCACGCGACCGTGCGGCGCACGCCACAGCGGCCTTGATGCTGCTCAACCCCGGGCCGCAGGCCCTGGATTTCTGCCTGCCCGGCGCCGCACCCTGGCGGCTCGCGCTCGATACTGAGACCGACCGCCTCGACGCCGCCGGCACCCCGGCGCCAAGCCCGTACCCGCTGGCCGCGGGCAGCCTCGCGCTGCTGCTGGCCGACCCATCTTGATGCCCGCGTTTTCAGGAGACCCTGCCGCCATGCCATTGCTGATCACCCAAGCCACCCAACCCTACCCAGGCCAGCGCCCCGGCACCTCGGGCCTGCGCAAGAAGGTCAGCGTGTTCCAACAGCCCCGCTACCTGGACAACTTCGTGCAGGCCCTGTTCGACGTGCTGCCCGACGCCAGCGGCCAGACCCTGGTCGTGGGGGGCGACGGGCGCTACCACAACCGGGTGGCGATCCAGACCATCCTGCGCATGGCGGCGGCCAAGGGCTATGCGTGCGTGCTGGTGGGGCAGGGCGGCATCCTGTCCACCCCCGCGGTCAGCGCCCTGATCCGCCACCACGGGGCCAGCGGTGGCATCGTGCTGTCGGCCAGCCACAACCCGGGCGGGCCCGAGGGCGACTTCGGCATCAAATACAACATCGGCAATGGCGGCCCGGCCCCTGAAAGCGTGACTGAAGCCATCTACCGCCGCAGCCTCGAAGTGAACACCCTGCACAGCCTGGACAGCCCCGACCTGCCGCTGGACACCCTGGGCCGCCACACCCTGCACCACACCGAGGTCGAGGTGATCGACCCGGTGGCCAACTATGCCGAGCTGATGCGCGGGTTGTTTGACTTTGACGCCATTCGGGCCTTGTTCGCCAGTGGCTTCCGACTGCGCTACGACGCCATGAACGCCGTCGGCGGCCCCTACGCCAAGGCCCTGCTCGAAGGCGAGCTGGGCGCGCCCGCGGGCACGGTGGTCAATGCCGTGCCGCTGGAGGATTTCGGCGGGCTGCACCCCGACCCCAACCCCGTCAACGCCACCGACCTGGTGGAGCACATGGCCCGGCCTGATGCGCCCGACATGGGCGCCGCCTCGGACGGCGACGCCGACCGCAACATGATCCTGGGCCGGCACTTTGCGGTCTCGCCCTCGGACAGCCTGGCCGTGCTGGCCGCCCACGCCACCCGCGTGCCGGGCTATGCCCGCGGCCTGCAGGGCGTGGCGCGCTCCATGCCCACCTCGACCGCGGTCGACCGGGTGGCGCGCCGCCTGGGCATCCCGTGTTTCGAGACCCCCACCGGCTGGAAGTTTTTCGGCAACCTGCTCGATGCCGGCCGGGCCACCCTGTGCGGCGAAGAAAGCTACGGCACCGGCTCGGACCACGTGCGCGAAAAAGACGGCGTGTGGGCCGTGCTGTTCTGGCTCAACCTGATCGCGGCCACCGGCCAGTCGGTGCCCGAGCTGGTGCAGGCGCTGTGGCGCACCGATGGCCGCTGCTTCTACTCGCGCCACGACTACGAAGGCATTGCCAGCGAGCGCGCCGAAGCGCTGATGCAGGGCCTGCGCGAGCAGCTGCCCAGCCTGCCGGGCCGCGCACTGACAGAACTGCCCGGGCAGACCATCGCCCTGGCCGACGACTTCGCCTACACCGACCCGGTGGACGGCAGCGTCAGCCAGCGCCAGGGCGTGCGCATCGTGCTCAGCGATGGCTCGCGCCTGGTGTTCCGCCTCTCGGGCACCGGTACCGAAGGCGCCACCCTGCGCCTGTACCTGGAGCGGCACGAGGCCGATCCGGCCCGCCACGGGCTGGACGCCCAGCTCGCCCTGGCCCCCCTGATCGCCCTGGCCGAAACACTGGCCCGGGTGCGCCACTTCACCGGCATGGAGCAGCCCAGCGTGACCACCTGAGGCCGCCCAGCAAGACCCACCAAAGCACACCGACAAAGCAGCAAGGAGACCGAGATGAACGACACCCACAACCAGCAGGCGGCCCTGATCGCCGACCGACTGCAACAACCCCACATGCTGGTGCGCCGCACGATTGCGCTGGTGCTGGCCGGCGGCCGCGGCTCGCGCCTGAAGCAGCTGACCGACCGCCGTGCCAAGCCGGCGGTGTACTTCGGCGGCAAGTTCCGCATCATCGATTTCGCGCTGTCCAACTGCGTCAACTCGGGCATCCGCCGCATCGGGGTGATCACGCAGTACAAGTCGCACTCGCTGCTGCGCCACCTGCAGCGCGGCTGGAGCTTTCTGCGCGCCGAACTCAACGAGATGGTCGACCTGCTGCCCGCCCAGCAGCGGGTGGATGAAGAGCACTGGTACCGGGGCACGGCCGACGCGATCTACCAGAACCTGGACATCATCCAGTCCAGCCGCCCCGAGTACGTGGTGGTGCTGGCCGGCGACCACGTCTACAAGATGGACTACTCGCTGATGCTCAAGGACCACGTGGACAGCGGCGCCGGCTGCACCGTGGGCTGCATCGAGGTGCCGCGCGCCGAGGCCAGCGCCTTTGGCGTGATGGCGGTGGATGCGCGGCGCAGCATCACCGACTTCGTCGAGAAGCCGGCCGACCCGCCCGCCATGCCCGGCAACGACCAGGTGTCGCTGGCCAGCATGGGCATCTACGTGTTCAACGCCCAGTACCTGTACGAGCTGCTCGAAGAAGACCTGGCCAACCCCGAGTCCAGCCACGACTTCGGCAAGGACGTGATCCCGCGCGTGGTGCGCGAGGGCCGCGCCCAGGCACACCCGTTTTCGCTGTCGTGCGTGTCGACCTCGCCCGAGGCCCAGCCCTACTGGCGCGACGTGGGCACCATCGACGCCTTCTGGGAGGCCAACCTCGACCTGGCCTCGGTCACCCCCGAGCTCGACATCTACGACACCGACTGGCCCATCTGGACCAGCCAGCGCCAGCTGCCGCCGGCCAAGTTCGTGCAGGACGCGCAGGGCCGCCACGGCCAGACCATCAACACCATGGTGTCGGGCGGCTGCATCGTGTCGGGCTCGCACGTCAGCAACTCGGTGCTGTTCTCCAGCGTGCGGGTGCACTCGTTCTGCGAGATCGACCAGGCCGTGCTGCTGCCCAACATCACCGTGGGGCGGGGCTGCCGCATCCGCAAGGCGGTGATCGACCGCGGCTGTGTGCTGCCCGAGGGGCTGGTGATCGGCGAAGATCCGGTACTCGACGCGCAGCGCTTCGAGCGCACGGACAATGGCGTGGTGCTGGTCACCCGCACCATGCTGGCGCGCCTGGCGGCCGAACCGGCTGCCGCCCCAGCCCACATCACGCCCTGAAGCCCGAGAACGCCCCTGAACGCCCGGAAGGACCCCACCATGCGCATCCTGCAAGTCAGTGCCGAACTGTTCCCCCTGCTCAAGACCGGGGGCCTGGCCGACATTGCCGGGGCCCTGCCCGCGGCCCTGGTGGCGGCCGGTGTCGAACCCCGCGCCCTGCTGCCGGGCTTTCCGGCCATCCTCGCCGGCCTGAGCGAGGACACGGTGGTGGGCCACTTCGACGCACCCTGGGGCGAGCGGCTCAACCTGCGCCGCGGCAACCTGGCCGCCGTGCCCACGCCGGCCGGGCCGCTGCAGGCCTATGTGCTGGACGCGCCCAGCCTGTTCGACCGCCCCGGCAACCCCTACGAAGATGCCGAGCGCCGGCCCTACGCCGACAACGCGCGCCGCTTCGGCGCCCTGGGCTGGGCGGCCGCCCACCTGGCGCACGGCCTGGACCCGGCCTGGCGGCCCGATCTGGTGCATGGCCACGACTGGCACGCCGGGCTGGCCGCCGCCTGCCTGCACACCTGGCCCGGCCGGCCGGTGCCCAGTGTGTACACCGTGCACAACCTGGCCTACCAGGGCGTGTTCGCGGCCCACCACCTGCAGGAGCTGGGCCTGCCGGCGCACTTCTTCCGCCTGGAGGGCCTGGAGTTCCACGGCCAACTCTCCTTCATGAAGGCCGGCCTGCACTTTGCCGACCGCATCACCACCGTGAGCCCGAGCTACGCCCGCGAGATCCAGCAGCCCGAGCAGGGCTGCGGGCTCGACGGCCTGCTGCGGCATCGGCGCGATGTGCTCAGCGGCATCCTGAATGCGGTCGACACCGCCGTCTGGAACCCCGCCACCGACACCTTGATCGCCCACCGCTACGACCCGCGCCGCATGACCGGCAAGGCCATCTGCAAGGCCGCCCTGCAGCGCGAGATGAAGCTCGAGCTCACCCCCGGTGCCCCGCTGTTCTGCGTGGTCAGCCGGCTGACCGAGCAAAAAGGCCTGCACCTGGTGCTGGCCGGGGGCGACGACATCGTGGCCGCCGGCGGCCAGCTGCTGGTGCAGGGCACCGGCGACCCCGAACTGCAGCACGCCTTTGCCCTGCTGGCCCAGCGCCACCCCGGGCGCGTGGCGGTGCACCTGGGCTACGACGAGGCGCTGGCGCACCGCGTGTTTGCCGGCGCCGACGTGACCCTGGTGCCCTCGCGCTTCGAGCCCTGCGGCCTGACCCAGTTGTATGGCCTGCAGTACGGCTGCCTGCCCCTGGTGCGGGCCGTGGGCGGCCTGGCCGACACCGTGGTGGATGCCGACCTGGCCACCCTGGAAGACGACAGCGCCAACGGCTTCGTGTTCCACGACTTCACCGAAGCCGCCTACCGACACGCCCTGCGCCGCGCCTTTGCGCTGTACCGCCAGCCCACCGCCTGGGCCCGGGTGCGCCAGGCAGGCATGCGTCGTGCTAGCGGCTGGGACGAGTCGGCCCGGCACTATGTGGCGCTGTACCAGTCCCTGCTGCAACACTGAACCGGGGCGGGCGCTTGCTGCACCCTGCGGCCCGACCCACCCACGCCCCTTTCTGATCGCGAAAGAAAGCCATGACCCACACCCCGTCCGTCTTCGACTACGACGCCCCGCAACACGATGCGGCCTCGCTCAAACGTGCCATCGCCAACAAGCTGATGTTCACCGTGGGCAAGGACCCGGCCACGGCGCGCCCGGTGGACTGGCTCAACGCCGCGGCCTACACGGTGCGCGACCTGCTGGTCGAGCGCTGGATGGCCACCACCCGCGCCAAGGCGGCGCAAGACGTGAAGAACGTCTACTACCTGTCGATGGAGTTCCTGATCGGGCGCACCTTCAGCAACGCGCTGATCGCGCTGGAGATCGAACAGCCGCTGCGCACCGCCCTGGCCGAGCTGGGCCTGGACATCGAGGCCATGGCCGAACTCGAACCCGATGCGGCCCTGGGCAACGGCGGCCTGGGCCGGCTGGCCGCGTGTTTTCTGGACTCGATGGCCACCCTGGGCGTGCCCGGCTATGGCTACGGCATCCGCTACGACTACGGCATGTTCCGCCAGACCATCGTGGACGGGCGCCAGGTCGAGGTGCCCGACTACTGGCTGAACAACCTCAACCCCTGGGAGTTTCCGCGCCCCGAGGTGGTCTACCGCGTGCAGTTCGGCGGCCACGTGCTGCGCCACGGCGACCGCTACGAATGGGTCGACACCCAGGACGTGCGCGCCATGGCCTATGACACCATCATCCCGGGCTTCGGCACGCAGGCCACCAACACGCTGCGCCTGTGGTCGGCCAAGGCCACCGAGGAGATCGATCTGGGCGCCTTCAACCGGGGCAACTACTTCGAGGCGGTGGAGCGCAAGAACCACTCCGAGAACGTGTCGCGCGTGCTCTACCCCGACGACTCCACGCCCTCGGGCCGCGAGCTGCGCCTGCACCAGGAGTACTTCTTCTGCAGCGCCAGCGTGCAAGACCTGCTGCGCCGCTACCTGGCGCGCCACGACACCTTCGACCAGCTCAAGGACAAGGTCAGCATCCACCTCAACGACACCCACCCGGTGCTGGCCGTGCCCGAGCTGATGCGCCTGCTGCTGGACGTGCACCACGTGCCCTTTGCCGACGCCTGGCGCATCTGCCAGGGCGTGTTCTCGTACACCAACCACACCCTGATGCACGAGGCGCTCGAAACCTGGCCGGTGGAGATGCTGGGCCGCATCCTGCCGCGCCACCTGCAGATCATCTTCGACATCAACGCCTACTTTCTGGGCCAGCTGGCCCAGCGCCACGGCGGCGACACCGACCTGATGCGTCGGGTGTCGCTGATCGACGAGGGCGGCGAGCGCCGCGTGCGCATGGCCTACCTGGCGGTGCTGGCCAGCCATTCGGTCAACGGCGTGTCGGCCCTGCACTCCGAGCTGATGACACAGTCGATCTTTGCCGACTTCGCACGCCTCTGGCCGGAGCGCTTCAACAACAAGACCAATGGCATCACCCAGCGCCGCTGGCTGGCCCAGGCCAACCCGGCCCTGGCCAGCGTGCTCGACGGCGCCGTGGGCCCGGGCTGGCGGCGCGACCTGAACCTGCTGGCCCAGCTCAAAGACCGGCTGGACGACCCCATCCTGCTGCAGTCCTTCCGCAACGCCAAGCAGCACAACAAGCAGCGCTTTGCCAGCTGGGTGCAGCAGCACATGGGCCTGACGCTGCCGGCCGATGCGCTGTACGACGTGCAGATCAAGCGCATCCACGAGTACAAGCGCCAGCTGCTCAACGTGCTGCACGTGGTCACGCGCTACCTGCGCATCATCGAACAGCCCGGCTCGGTGAAAGTGCCCCGCGTGGTGGTGTTCGCCGGCAAGGCGGCCTCGGCCTACCACATGGCCAAGCTGATCATCCAGCTGATCAACGACGTGGCCCGCACCGTCAACAACGACCCGGCCGTGGGCGATCTGCTCAAGGTGGTGTTCGTGCCCAACTACAGCGTGAGCCTGGCCGAGCTGATCATCCCGGCCGCCGACCTGTCGGAGCAGATCTCCACCGCCGGCACCGAGGCCTCGGGCACCGGCAACATGAAGCTGTCGCTCAATGGCGCGCTCACCATCGGCACGCTCGATGGTGCCAACGTCGAGATCCGCGAGGCGGTGGGCCCGGAGAACATCTTCATCTTCGGCAACACCACGCCCGAGGTGGCCGCCCTGCGCAGCCAGGGCTACCAGCCGCGCCAGGTGCTGGCCGGCAAATCGGAGTTGCAGCGCGTGCTGGAGGCCATCCGCGACGGCCGCTTCAGCCCCGAAGAGCCGCACCGCTACCAGGCCATCTACGACGTGCTGGTGAACTGGGGCGACCACTACATGCTGCTGGCCGACTACGCCTCGTACGTGGCAGCCCAGGAGAAGGTCGACGCCCTGTACCAGAAGCCCGAGGCCTGGAACCGCATGGCGCTGCGCAACGTGGCCGGCATGGGGCCGTTCTCGTCGGACCGCACGATTGCCGAGTACGCCGAGAAGATCTGGCGGACTGAGCCGGTGAAGCTCTAGCCCCCACGGTTGCACGCGGCACGTCGCGATCGCCCCCCAAGTCAAAAAGGGGGGTGGTGTGACGCGCAGCTGTCCGTCAGGGCCCCTCGTCCGTCCTCTGGCCACCCCGGCGCCGGCTTGTCATCCGCTTTTCGAGCAGCTCCAGTTCTCTCATCTCTGCGCGATCTGCCTCCAGCGCTTCTGCCTGACGCCGGGCCGCATCAAACTGCTCATAGCGTTTGTGGACCATCGTCGTCATCGCTTCGTGGCTCATGTGGCCAGGGCCCTGCAACACGGCCTGCTCGTTGAAGGCCATGAAGCTGTCCACATAGGCCCGCCAATCAGCCAGGCGCAGGTCTTTGCGCTGCAGCGAGCGCAACTCGGCAAAGTCCAGGAACATGCCAACGATGCGATTGAGCTGATCCAACTCCTCGGCACCCAGGTAGTTCTTGGCCACCGTCACATCGGCCTTGCGTACACGGCTGCCCTTCCAGGCGGTGAGGGCCATATTGGGCTGGCTGGGGTCAGCGCGTTGCACGATCAACTCAGCGGCCGTGTGGCCCGTCACCGCGAAGAACATCTTGTTCTGCACCTCGGCGAAGAACAGGCCCGTGACCTGGGCATCGTCCGCGTAATCCACCGACAGCGCCAACAGGTCACGTACCTTTTGGTAGAAACGCTTCTCCGACGAACGTATGTCCCGGATGCGCTGGAGCAGTTCATCGAAGTAATCCCAGCCGTCGGCCCTCTTCAAGCGCTCGTCGTCCATGACAAAGCCCTTGATCAGGTACTCCTTGAGGTGGGTCGTGGCCCACTGACGGAACTGGGTGCCGCGTGGCGACTTCACCCGGTAACCGATGGCCAGGATCATGCTGAGGTTGTAGAGCTTGATCGTTCGACGGACCTGGCGGCCGCCCTCGGCTTGAACTATTAAGTCATCCTTAACAGTTCCAACTTCGGCCAACTCACCTTCATCGAGCACGTTTCTGATGTGAATATTGATGTTGGGTATCGAGGTCTGGAAAAGCTCAGCCAGTTCGGCCTGGCTGAGCCAGACACTGCCCCCCTCGGCACGCAGGAAGAAACGCGCCGAGCCATCCTCAGTGGCGTAGAGCACCAGTTCGGCGCGTGGCATCGGATCATTCATCGTCCCGCCCCTTGTCCGTCCAACTCGGCATCGAGCTTCAAGCGTTGGCCGCACAAGGCCTTCAGATCGATGGACTTCGTGCCGTCGAGGAAGGCCCACCTGAAGCCCACCTGCTTGAAAGCCAAGATGGGCCTGGCGCGGCTCATCAGTGCATCATTCATCTCTGCGCTCCTTTCCCTGCATTCTCCGGGCTAAGCAGTGAACTCCAGAATGCGAGGGCGACCTCAGCATGACTGGAGGACCCAGACGGCCGCAGAGGGCCCGCGCTCGTCGCCCTGTCCGGGTCTGCAGCCTCAGGTCTCAGGGCTGCAGGCCCTGCAGCAGGTCCAGCGTGGGGTAGCCGTCGGGCACCAGGCCGGCGCTACGCTGGTAGCGGCGCACGGCTTCGCGGGTGGCCGGGCCCATCAGGCCGTCGGGGGTGCCGCTGTCAAAGCCGCGCTCGTTGAGGGCGTTTTGCAGGGTGCGGGTCTGGCTGCGCGTGAGCGGCTGCAGATCGCGGGGCCAGGCGGCCTGCACCGCCGGGCCGCCGTCCAGGCGCTGGGCCAGCAGGGCCACGCCCAGGGCATAGCTGGTGGCGTTGTTGTAGCGCAGGATCACCTTGAAGTTGGGCCCGATCAGAAAGGCCGGCCCACGGGCGCCGGCCGGCAGGAACACCGCGGCCTGATCCAGCGCGGGCAGGGGCCCGCCATCGGGGCTGCGCAGGCCCTCGGCCGCCCACTGGGCACTGCTTTGCTTGAACTCGCCATCGGCCCGCGCCAGGTCAAAGTCGGGCGGCAACACCACCTCGCCGCCCCAGGGTTGGCCGCTCTGCCAGCCCGAGCGGGCCAGGAACTGGGCGGTGGAGGCCATCACATCGGCCATGCTGGCCCAGATGTCACGGCGACCGTCGCCGTCGGCGTCCACCGCATGGGCCAGGAACACCGTGGGCATGAACTGCGTCTGCCCCATGGCACCGGCCCAGGAGCCGATCATGTGGGCGCGGTCGATGTCGCCGCTCTGCAGGATCTTCAGCGCCGCCAGCAGCTCGCCCCGGGCCCAGGCCTCGCGCCGGCCCTCATAGCCCAGCGTGGCCAGGGCGTCGATCACCGGGGTGTTGCCGTAGTTGCGGCCGAAGTCGCTCTCCATGCCCCAGATGCCGGCCAGGATGGAGGCCGGCACGCCATAGCGCGCGGCCGCCGCATCGGCCTCGGCGCGCACCTGCTGCAGCTTCTTCTGCCCGTTGAGCACGCGCTGCGGGGTGATGGCGCGGTCCAGGTAGTCCCACACCGGGCGGTTGAACTCAGGCTGGGCCCGGTCCAGCTCGATCAACTGGGGCAGGTATTGCACCTCGTCAAAGGCCGCATGCAGCGTGGCCTCGCTGATGCCGGCACGCCGGGCCGAGACCTTGAAGCCCTCCACCCAGCGGGCAAAGCCGGCCTCGGGGCTGGGCGGGTTCGCGGACGCAAGGGGCGTTGCCGCAGCCGCAGCTGTCGTGGCTGCTGCAGGTGACGTTGCCGCGGTCTCGGGCGGGCGGCTGGCACAGGCGGCCAACAGCAAGGTGGCGCCCAGGCTCAGCGTGAACAGCGGGCGCGCCAGGGCAGGGCGCCGCAGGATGGGGGTGGCATGCATGGGGTGATTTTCACCCGCATTCAGCACCCGAGCCGGCTCAAGGGGCTGGCGTAGACTCGGGAAAGCTCAGGATCATCTGCTTGAAATCGGGGTACAGCACCCAGTTGCCGTAGGCGCTGGGGTGATCGCCGTCAAAGAACAGGGGGCGACCCTCGCGCAGGCTGCTGCAGATGTCGCCCGGGCACAGCACGGGCAGGGGGTCCCAGATGCTCAGGCCCGGCACCTCCTGGCTCAGGCGCTGCATGCTGTTCAGCACGGGTGCGCGCAGGTCCAGCAAGGTGCTGCGCGGCTGCTGGTTGTCGCCCACGCAGATCGGGTTGTGGCGGTTGAAGGCATCGGCGCAGCGGAAGGTGGGGGCCTGGAAGATGGGCTTGGGCGCCTCGAAAATCAGACGCAGGCCGCGCTGGGCCAGCGGCGTCAGCCAGCCCGGGGCCTCGGCCAGGGCCTCATTACGGTCTTTCTCTGCAGCGGCACCGTAGATACGCTCGTGCATATCAGGGATATTGAAACTGGCCCATTGGTCGCCATAGCGCGGCATGCGCAGGCTGGGCATGAACAGCAGGTCGCCCGGCCGGCTTTCCTCAGCGATTTTCTTCACCACCTGCTGGCTGAACGTCAGGCAACCGGGGTCGCGGTAGCGCCCCTGGGGCTGGCTCAGGTCAAGGAAGGGGCAGCTTGGAAAGGTGTACAGGTGCACGCGGGCCCCGGTGTCGGCGCTGAGCTGCTCCAGCATGGGCAGGTAGGCGCCGGCATGCGAGTCCCCGATCACGTTCACGGTCTGACGCCGGGCTGGCGCTTTGCAGGCACTGGCCTGGTAGCTGTGCTCCACCCCACCGGCCAGCCCCTCCGAATGCATCGCTACCTGGCAGTTGCGCTGGGTCGGGTCGCCATAAGGCATCTGGCTGCCGGCGTACCAGTCCACGGCATGACGGGCCACCGTGCTCAGGCTGATCTCGTTGCGGTGGCGGAACAAGGTGTGGCTGAGCTGGTAGCCCAACAGGGGAAAAAGGGCAAAGAGCAGGATGCGGGCCCAAGCCGGTCGGGCCTCAAGGCGGGCGTTGTGGCGCAGCGGCAGCTCCAGCCAGTGGTACGAGGCCAGCGCGAGCAGCATCGTCAGTAGGGCCCCTGCAGCCAGCGTGAACGCGCTGTCCAGCCCCACCGTCCAGCGCAGCAATACGCAGACCGGCCAGTGCCACAGGTAGATCGAATACGAGCGCTTGCCCAGCCACACCGGCACGGCACTGCCCAAGGCTCGGTCACTGAGGCGCCCCTGCGCCGTGGCGCCGGCCTGGATGACCAGTGCAGCACCCAGCACCGCCAGGCCATTCCACACCCAGGCGTCTGGTCCGGGCCGGGCCCACACCAGGGCCACCGCCAGGCACAGCAAACCCAGCAAGGGCAAACCGGCACTCAGCAACGCCCCTGGGGGGGTGCGGGCCGGCTTCGGTGGCCAGGTCTGGTGTGCAAAGCGCAACAACATGCCCACGGCCAGCTCCCAGAAGCGGCAGGCAATGAAGTAGAACGCCACGTCGGGTTGGCGGCTGCTTTGCTGCACGAAGTAGGCCAGCGAGGCCACGCACAACGCACCGGCGGCACCCAGCGCCAGCAGGCGGGCACGGGCACCCCGTTGCCCCCAGCGCATGAAGGCATAGATCAGCATCGGCGCCAGAAGGTAGAACTGTTCCTCCACCCCCAGCGACCAGGTGTGGGTGTAGGGGTTGAACTCGGCCCGTGGTGCAAAGTAGGTATCGGCGTTCGACTGCATCACCCAGTTGCTCAAGCCGAGGTAGGCGTACAGTCCGGTCTTGTCACTGAGTTCGCTGAGCCAGGACTGGGGCACCAGCAAGGAGGCGCCCAGTGCCGTGGCCAGCAGCACCCCGCACAGCGCCGGCAGGATGCGCGCGAAACGCTTGGCATAGAACTCGCCGATCAGACGCCAGAAGCCCAGGCCGCGCTGACTCAACAGCGAACCGGTCACCACATAGCCCGAGATCGCAAAGAACACATCCACGCCCAGAAAACCGCCCGGCAGGGCGCTGGCGCGCAGGTGGAACACCAGCACCGCCAGCACGGCAATGGCCCGCAGGCCGTCGATGTCTGGGCGGTAGGAAGAAATAGGGCGAGGAGACGATTCCGGCATGGGTTGGGCATTCACTTTCAGTGGGTGGGAAAGTGTAACTAGGGCCAGCCTGACCCTCAGCCCACGCCAGACGACTCAATGGCTCCCCAGGTACAGCTGCGCCATGCGCTCGTCACCGAGCAGCTCGTGGGCCGGGCCGGCCAGCACGCAGCGGCCCTGATCCAGGATGTAGCCCTGCAGGCTGATCTGCAGCGCCTGGCGGGCGCGCTGCTCGACCATGAGCACGGCCACGCCGGCGGCGGGCAGCTTCTGCACCATGTCGAACACCTTGCCCACCAGGGAGGGCGCCAGGGCGGCCGTGGGCTCATCCAGCACCATGATGCGGGGTGAGGGCATCAGGGCCCGGGCGAAGGCCAGTTGCTGGCGCTCGCCGCCGGACAGGTTGCTGGCGGGCTGGGCCAGGCGCTCGACCAGGGCCGGGAAGTCGGCCAGCACCTCGTCCATGCGGCGCTTGAGGTGGGGCACACCGCGCACCACCTGCAGGTTCTCGCGCACGGTGAGCGAGGCAAACACATTGGCCACCTGGGGCACATAGGCCAGGCCGGCGTCAAAGCGGTCTTCGGCGCCGAGCCGGGTGATGGAGCGCCCATCCAGCACGATCTCGCCCTGCACGCGGGGCAGCAGGCCCAGCAAGGCCTTCACCAGGGTCGATTTGCCGGCGCCGTTGGTGCCGGCGATGGTGACGATCTGGCCCGGGGCCACGCTCAGGTCGATGCCCTGGATGATGTCGACCTCCGAGTAGCCGCCGCGCAACGCGCGGATGTCCAGCAGGTTCGCGCTCATGCCACACCTCCCATGTAGGCTTCCTGCACGCGCGGGTCGTCCAGCACGGTGTGCGGGTCGCCCTCGGCCAGGATGCTGCCGCGGTCCATCACGATCATGCGCTGCGACAGGGCCTTGAGCGCCTGCAGGTGGTGCTCGATGACGATGAAGGCGATGCCTCGGGCGTGGAGCTCACGCACGCGCTCGCAGATCTCCTCGATCAGCACCGGGTTGACGCCGGCAAAGGGCTCGTCAAGCAGGATGCAGCGCGGGTCGAGCATCAGCACGCGGCCCAGCTCGACCAGCTTCTTCTGGCCGCCAGACAGGCCGCCGGCCAGCTTGTCGCGCACCCGCGTCAGGTTGAGGAACTGCAGGATGCCATCGGCCTTGGCCACCAGCTGCTCCTCGTGCTCGCGCAGGCTGCGGGTGCGCACAAAGGCGTTCAGCAGGCGCTCGCCCTGGGGGTTGGCGGCGGCGGCCAGCAGGTTCTGGTGTACGCTCAGGCTCTTGAACTCGCGCGGCACCTGAAAGGTCCGCACCAGGCCCAGGCGGGCCCGGCGGTAGGGCGGCAGGCGGGTGATGTCGTGACCATCAAAGCGGATGCGCCCGGCGTCCGCCGGTTGCTGGCCCGCGATGGCCGCGAACAGCGTGCTCTTGCCCGCCCCGTTGGTGCCGGCGATGCCCAGGATCTCACGCTCGGCCAGTTGCAGGGACACGCCATCGACGGCCTTGAAGCCCCCGAACTGCCGGGTCACGGTTTCGACGCTCAGCATCATTGGCTTTTTCCTCCCCCCCACAGGCCGTGGGGGCGGTACAAGGTGATCAGGATCAGCGCCAGACCCACGGCGGCCAGGCGCAGGCTGGCCATGCCCACTTCGGACACGCCGGGCACCCAGTCCTTGGCAAAGCGCGAGCCTTCGAGGAACACCATCAGCAGCAGCGAGCCGAAGAGGGCGCCGCGCACCGAGCCGGCGCCGCCCATGATCAGGCCCATCCACACATAGAAGGTGATCAGCGGAATGAACTGCTCGGGCGTGATGAAGGTGATGAAGTGCGCATAGAAGGCCCCCGCCAGCCCGGCCAGTGCCGCCCCCAGCATGAACACCTGCACCTTGAAGCGGGCCGGGTCCTTGCCCAGGGCCGACAGGGCGGCCTCGTCGTCGCCGATGGCCTTGAGCAGGCGGCCGAAGGGGCTGCCGGTGAGGCGCACCGTGCCCCAGGCCACCACGGCGACGGCGCCCAGCAACACCGCGAAGATCGCGGCATCCGACCACGGGCCCCAGCTGGCGAACAGCTTGGGCAGGCCGGGCAGGCCTTGCACGCCCTGGGTCAGCCAGCTTTCCTGCTGGATGGTGATGCGCACCGCCTCGGAAAAGCCCAGCGTCACGATGGCCAGGTAGTCGTCGCGCAGGCGCAGCGACAACAGCCCGATGGGCAGCGCCAGCAGGGCGGCCAGCACGGCCGCGGCGGCAAAGCTCAGCGGCAGGGGCACGCCTTGCAGCGACAGCAGGCCCGAGGTGTAGGCGCCGACGGCAAAGAAGGCCACCACCCCGAAGTTGACCAGCCCGGTCAGGCCGAACTGCAGGTTCAGCCCCAGGGCCAGCAGGCCATAGATCAGGGCCACGATGCCGATGGCCAGAAGATAAGCGGTCATGGCGTCCTCACCTCACCAGCTGCACCCGGCCCATCAAGCCGGCCGGCCGCAGCAACAACACACCCGCCAGCACGGCAAAGGCCAGCACCAGCTTGTAAGACGGGCCCAGCAAGGGCACGGCCAGTTCCTGCACCACGCCCAGCAGCAAGGCCCCGAGCACGGCGCCCACCGGGCTGCCGATGCCGCCCAGCACCATGGCCGCAAAGGCGGGGATCAGGCTTTCCCAGCCCATGTCGGGGGTGACCACGGCCTTCATGCCCAACAGCACGCCGCCCACCGCCGACAGGGCGCCCACCAGCAGCCACAGGCTGATCATCAGCCCCCCGGCCCGGATGCCGCTGGCGCGGGCCAGATCGGCGCTGTCGGCCACGGCACGCAACTGGCGACCGAAGCTGGTGCGGTAGATCAGCACGAACACCCCGGCCAGGCAGGCCGCCGCCAGCGCGGCGATCACCAGGTCGGTGGGCAGCAGGCGCACGCCGCCGAAGTTCCAGGCCCGCACCAGGGGCAGATCGAAGGTGCGCTGGTCGTGGCCGGCAAAGAACGAGATCAGGCTGCGCAGCAAAAAGCCCAGCCCGATGGCCGCCAGCATCGAGGCCACCATGGGGCGCCCGGCCAGCTTTCTGAAGATCAGCCGGTAGGCACCAACCGACACCCCGGCGGTGATCACCGCCCCCAGCAGGGCCGCCGCCCACAGCGGCCAGCCCAGCAGCCACTGCACGGCCACGGCGGCATAGGCCCCGGTGGTCAGCAGGTCGCCGCTGGCCGCATTGGGAAAGCGGTTGACCCCCATCACCAGGGTCATGGCCAGGGCGGGCAGGGCCACCACCAGGCCTTCGATCAAGCCATTGATCAACAGGTTTGCGAATTCGATCCAGGTCATCAAGTCATCTCATGGGTCATGCCCGTTGGGCCCACCACCGGGGTGGGGCCAGTTGCCCTGCGGGCCGGTGCCAGGTCAGGCGCCCGGCCGGCCCGCCGGACCATCACGTGGCGCTGATGGACACCACGTCGCGGCGCACCAGCTGGCCTTTTTCGATCACGTACACCCCGAAGTCGGGGGTGGCGTCGCCGAACTTGTCGAAGTCGAGCTTGCTGGAGGCGCCTTCGTAGTTCACCTTGCCCTTCTTGGCCAGCAGGGCCTTGCCTTCGGCAAAGGTGCCCACGGCCGTGCCGGGGGCGTTGCTCACATCGCGCAGGCGGGCGTTGATCTGCTCGACGCTGGCGCCGGGGCCGGCGGCCTCCATGGCCAGGGCCAGGCTGATCACCATGTCGTAGGCCATGGCGGCGTAGATGTTGGTCGAGGCGGGTTTGCCAGCGGCCTTCTGGAACAGCGCATCGAAATGCGCATAGGCAGCGCTCTTCTCGTTGGACACGGTGTCCACCGAGATGATGCCCTCGCACACCTCGGCCCCGAGGGCTTTGACCAGATCGGGGTTGGCGGCCCAGCCGGGGATGACCCATTTGTTGTCGGCCCCGGCCTGGAACCATTCGCGCAGCAAGATGGTGGTGTCGGGCAGGTACGAGCCGGTCACGATCACATCGGGCTTGGCCGCCAGGATCTTCTGCAACTCGCTGCGGTAGCTGGGGCGGTTGGGCTCGTAGGTGACATGGGCCACCACCTGGCCGCCGCGCTGCTTCCAGACCTTGGTGAAGCCCTCGGTGTTGCCCAGGCCCGAGGCGTTGTTGAAGGCCATGGTGGCCGGGCGCTTGAAGCCGCGCTTGGCGCAGATCTCGGCAAAGGCCGCGCCGAAGCGGTCGTTGGTGGCCTGGAAGCGCCAGACCAGGTCCTTGGTGTCGAGGGTGGAGATGGCGGGGGCGCCCGAGACATTCATCTCGATCAGGCCGGCCGCCTCGGTCAAGGGCATCACCGCCAGGGTCACGCCCGAGGCCCAGGTGCCGAGCACGGCCTGCACCTTGTTCACCTCGATCAGCTTCTTGGCCGCGAGCACGGCGGCATCGGGCTTGGTCTGGTCGTCTTCGGTGAACAGCTCGAGCTTGCGGCCGCCGGCGCCGCCCGCGGCGTTGACCTCGTCCACCGCCAGCCGGATGGCCTGCTGCATGCCCGGGCCATAGGGGCTGCCGGCCCCGGTGATGGGGGTGAGCGAGCCGATGCGGAACGCCTCACCCTGCTGGGCAAAGCCGAGGCGGGGCAGGCACGACAGGGCGGCAGCCAGGCCGGAGAGCTGGACGAGTTGGCGACGTTGCATGAGGGTTCTCCAAGAGGGGGGGTGAGGGGGTGGCGAAAAGAGGGAGAAAAAACGGAGAAAAGGCGAAGAAAGGGGGGGCGGCTGGCTTGGTGTGCGTCAGAGCGTGTTCTTGTGCAGCAGCCCGTCCTTGAGGATGGCGCGGATGTGTTCGCCCTGGTTCAGCAGGCAGCGGATGTCGCTCAGGGGGTTGCCGTCCACCAGCAGCAGATCGGCGATGGCACCGGCTGTGACCTCGCCCAACTGGCCGCTCTGGCCCAGGATCTCGGCGCCGATCAGGGTGGCCTGCTGCAGCACCGGGCCGTTGCCCAGGATCTCGGCGCGCAGGCGCAGTTCGTCCGATTGCAGCGGGTGGGTCTCGCCCAGCAGATCGCTGCCCAGGCCCATCTTCACCCCGGCGCGCGCCAGGATCTCGATGGCCTGCCGGCCCTGGCCGCGCACCGACTCGATCTTGGCGATCGAGGCCGCCGGCAGCCCGTAACGCTCGCCCTCGTTGGCCAGGCCTTCGTAGGTGATCAGGGTGGGCACCATGTAGGCGCCCAGCTCGGCCATCAGCTCGGCGGTGGGGGCATCCACCAGGTTGCCGTGCTCGATGGTGCGCACGCCGCAGCGCACGGCGCGGGCGATGGCGCGTGGGGTGTAGGCATGGGCCATCACGTAGGTGTTGGCGTTGCCGGCTTCTTCGACGATGGCGCGCAGCTCGGCTTCGGAGTAGCCCAGGTTGCCGATCGGGTCGTTGGGCGAGGCCACGCCGCCCGAGGCCATCACCTTGATCTGGCTGGCCCCCTTGAGGATCTCTTCACGCACGGCCAGGCGGCAGGCATCCACGCCGTCCACCACACGCCCGATGTTGCCCAGCTTGTAGGCGCACGAGCAGGCGTCCAGATCGTCATTGCGGGGCCGGAAGTCGGCGTGGCCGCCGGTCTGCGACAGCGCCTTGCCCGAGGAGAACAGGCGCGGGCCCGGCACCAGGCCGGTGCGCACCGCTTCGGCCAGCGACCAGTCGGCGCCCCCCGCATCGCGCACCGAGGTGAAGCCGCGCTCGAGCATGGCCTTCATGATGGGCAGGGCACGCAGCATCACGAACACATTGGGCTGGCGGGCCACCCCGCCCAGGTTGAAGGATGAGGCCACCGTGTGCACATGGCAGTCGATCAGGCCGGGCATCAGCGTCATGCCCCGGGCATCCAGGGTGGTGCAGCCAGCAGGCACGCTGAGGTCGGTGCCCACGGCGGCGATGCGCCCGTCCGAGACCAGCACCGAGAGGCCGCTGCGCAGCGTGAGGGCATGCACATCCAGAACATGGCTGTTGACGATCAGCAAGTGGGTCATGGGCGTTCAGAAAATCCGTTGGACACTACAAATTACTCATGGCTTCAGACACGGGGCCAGGGCCTTGAGCTTGGGCAGCCAGCAGGGGTTTCAGGGGTTTTCCCTGGGTAAACCCGCCGCCGGTGCTCAAACATGTTGCATTTATCGGGCCAATCGGGTCTGGCTGCAATGCCTAAAATCTCACCACTCCATGACCATTACTCATAAGCTGCGATGCGAAGACTCTGCCCCACCATCTCGGAACTGAACGCCTTCCATGCCGCCGCCAAGCACCAGGCCTTCACCATGGCGGCCAAGGACCTGTGCGTGACGCAAAGCGCCATCAGCCGCCACATCGCCTCGCTGGAGGACTACCTGGGCCAGAAACTGTTCATGCGCAAAAGCGCCGGGCTGGAGCTGACCGAGGCCGGTGCCACCTACCTCAACGCCACCCGCCCGGCCATGGCCGCACTCGAATCGGCCACGGCCCAGCTGATGTCCTATGGCGGCAATGGCGGGGCCCTGAACCTGTCGGTGCCGCCCACGTTTGCGGCGCAGTGGCTGTTTCCGCGCCTGGGCCACTTCAAGCGCACCCTGCCCCAGGTCACGCTGAACTTCGTGCGCTACCAGCATGCCCACGACTTTGCCGTGCCGCACGAATTCGATGCCGCCATCCAGTTCGGCTACGGCAACTGGCCCAGTGCCAACGCGCGCTACCTGATCGGCCAGGAAACCAGCCTGGTGTGCAGCCCGCAAGTGCGCGACAGCCTGGCGCTGCGCAGCCCGCAAGACCTGCAGCGCGCCACGCTGCTGCAGCACATCGAGGTGCCGCTGGCCTGGCACGACTGGCTGCAGGCGCACCAGTGCGACACCTCGGGCAGCCGCTTCGGGCCGGGCTTCAACCTGTATTCGCTGATCATCCGCGCCGCGGTGTCGGGCTTTGGTGTGGCCATCGTTCCCACCTGCCTGGTGGAGGACGAACTGCAGGCCGGCAGCCTGGTGGAACCCCTGGGCGACCGCTACCAGAGCCCCCTGGGCTATTACCTGTGCGCCCCCAGCGCACGCGCCAACCTGTCGGCCTACAAGCTGGTCAGCGCCTGGCTGGAGCACTGCTGCAGCCACGCCGAGGCCGCCAGCGCCGAAGCACCGCGCGACTGCATCTTCTGCAAGACGGCCCAGAGTTGAGACCTGCGTGCAGGGCGGGGTGCCCCAGCCGGTTGGCCTGTTTATACTGTGATTATTCACAGCCCCCCCCCCCTCCCCCACAACCATCACACCCTTCGCCATGCCCGACCTCAGCCCCACCCCTGCCGGCCTGTTCAAGGACGATCACCAGACCCTGCGCTGCGTGTGGTGCCGCGCCACCCCCGAGTACCAGCGCTACCACGACACCGAGTGGGGCTTTCCAGTGCATGACGACACCCGGCTGTTCGAAAAGATCTGCCTAGAGGGTTTTCAGGCCGGGCTGAGCTGGCTGACCATCCTGAACAAGCGCGAGGGCTTCCGCCAGGCTTTCGAGGGCTTTGACATCGACCGCGTGGCCGCCCTGGGCGAGGCCGACATCGCCCGCCTGCTGCTCAACCCGGGCATCGTGCGGCACCGCGGCAAGATCGCCTCCACCCTCAACAACGCGCGCCGGGCCCAGGCGCTGCGCGACGAGTTCGGCAGCCTGGCGGCCTACTTCTGGCGTTTCGAGCCCCCCGCCGGCAGCCGCCCCGAGACCATCACCTCGCTGAGCCTGCAAGGCCTGACCACCTCGGCCGAATCGGTGGCCCTGTCCAAAGACCTCAAGAAGCGTGGCTGGAGCTTTGTCGGCCCCACCACCATGTACGCCTTCATGCAGGCCATGGGCCTGGTCAACGACCACCTGGAGGGCTGCCACGCGCGCCCCCTGGCCCTGGCCCGGCGCGCCGCCATCGGCTGAGCTGGCGCAGACGACAAAAAGGCGGGCCCGAGGGCCCGCCTTTTCGGAGGGGTGCAAGGTGAAGCTGCCGGGCTCAGCGCAGCACCGGGAACACTTTCGACTTGGAGTCCACCGACACGGCCGAATCCTTGGCGGCCTTGACGGCTTCGGCGTCCACCTCGGCACGGTCGCGGCTGCTGGGCAGGGCCGGGGCCACCTTGGACTTGGAATCGACCGACACGGCCGAATCGCGGGCGGCCTTGATGGCTTCGGCCTCGACCTCGGCGCGGGTGCGGGTGCTGTTCAGCACCGGGGCCACCTTGGACTTGGAATCGACCGAAACAGCCGAATCACGGGCGGCCTTGACCGCTTCGGCTTCGACTTCGGCGCGGCTGCGCACATCGGCCTGGGCCGACACGCCGGCCAGGCCGGCCAGGGCTGCAAACAAGAGAGCGGTGAGTTGGGTGGGCTTCATGGTGTCAGGTTCTCGCGGTCAGTGGCGTTGGAAGATCAAACCGGGCCGGCCTTGGGCTTGGCCCCGGATGACGCGACTGTAGACAAGCAATCACCACAACAAAACAGCCAGATGTTCAAATAAGAATTTCAATTTCAACAACAATCCTGCCATCAGGATGTCATGGAGACGGGGGTTCGTCCCCTGCGCCGTCGGGCCAGCCTCTGCCACCCATGGTCGGCGCGCGATACTGTATATAAAATCAGCCATCACCCGCCGACCCGCCCGACGCCGCACCCCATGACGGATCCCATGACGGAACTGACCCTGACCCGCTTTCACCGCACCCGCCTGATGCAGATCTGGCGCTCGGCCGGCTGGCCGAGCAAGGACGGGCTGGAGATCGACCTGCTGGCCGCCGGCCTGGTGGCCATGCAGACCAGCCCCGAGGGCCACGAATGCCTGCGCCTGACCGAGGCCGGCATCCAGACCCTGGCGCAGGCACGCCAGCGCAGCCTGCGGGCCTTGAGCGCACACGACCGCCTGGCACAGCGCTTTGCCGAGCACCTGATGGCCACCGGCCGCATCGTGTGGCGCGAGCTCTCGCTGCGCGCCGCCATCGACCCGCCCGGCCAGCCCCCGGACCCGGAGCAGCCACAGGCCCAACCCGACACGGAACCCGCCCCTGCGGCGGCCACCACCGCCCTGCCATCGCTCTGGCCTGACGAGGCCCCGCCCGCACCGGCCCCGGTGCCGCATGTGTGGCGCATGGCCCGGCCTGACCTGTTTTCGGTGCGCAACACCTCGGTCGAGGCCTACCTGCAGCCCATGGTGCATGAGATCAAGTTCAGCCGTGCCGACCTGCTGTCCGACCTGCGCCACAGCGCCAAACGCCAGGCCTACCAATGGCTGAGCGAAGCCTGCTACTACGTGTTTCCGGCCGGGGTGGCACGGCCCAATGAGATCCCCGAGCACCTGGGCATCTGGGTGCTGCACGGCAACCTGGCCGACGGCCAGTTCGAGATGCTGCGCGCGGCCCGCCACACGCGCTGCACGCTGCCCTTTCCGGTGTGGCTGGCGCTGTCCAAGGCCACCCCGCTGCGCCGCGAGGGCGACGAATTGCAGACCCGCCTGGGCGAAGACCCGAGCCAGAGCCAGGAACTGGTGTGAACGCCGACACGGCCCCGGTGCAGCCCCAGGCAAAGGCACAAGCCGAGGCAGAAACGCCCGTGGTCTACACCGTGGCCGTGCGCGAGCTGTGCGAGTTCACCGCCAAGCAAGGCGACCTCGACCTGCGCTTCACCCCCGCCCCCAGCGCGCTGGAAGGCATGGCCGGCCACGCCCTGGTGGCGCGCCGGCGTGGCCCGGACTACCAGGCCGAACTCAGCCTCAGCGGCGTGTACCAGGGGCAGCTGCGGGTGCGCGGCCGCGCCGATGGTTTTGCTGCCGACGCAGGCCGGCTCGACGAGGTCAAGACCCACAAGGGCTCGCTGGAGCGGCAAAACCCCGCCCAGCGCGCCTTGCACTGGGCGCAAGCCCTGGTCTACGGCTGGCTGCTGTGCCAGCAGCAGGGCCGGGACCAGCTCGAACTGGCCCTGGTCTACCTGGACGTGGGCACCGAGCAGGAGACCGTGTTCACCCGGCACTGCAGCGCGGCTGAGTTGCAGGCCCATTTCGAGACCCAGTGCGCCCGCTTTCTGGCCTGGGCCCAGGCGCAACAGGCCCATCGCCGGGCCCGCGACGCGGCCCTGCTGGCCCTGGTCTTTCCGCACCCTGACTTCCGCACCGGCCAGCGCCCCCTGGCCGAGGCAGTGTACAAGGCCGCGCGCAGCGGGCGCTGCCTGCTGGCGCAGGCGCCCACCGGCATCGGCAAGACGGTGGGCACGCTGTTCCCGCTGCTCAAGGCCGCGCCCGGCCAGCAGCTCGACAAGCTGTTCTTCCTGAGCGCCAAGACCTCGGGCCGGCCACTGGCCCTGGCGGCGCTGCGGCGCCTGGGCGGCCCCTCGGGCTGGCCGCTGCGGGTGCTCGAGCTGGTGGCCCGCGACAAGGCCTGCGAACACCCCGACCGCGCCTGCCATGGCGAGTCATGCCCACTGGCCCAGGGCTTCTACGACCGCCTGCCCGCGGCGCGCAGCGCCGCTCTGAGCGGCAGCACCGACCCCGACGGCAGCGCCCCACTCGACCAGGCCCGGCTTCGGGCCGTGGCCCTGCAGCACCAGGTCTGCCCCTACTACCTGGGCCAGGAACTGGCGCGCTGGGCCGATGTGGTGGTGGGCGACTACCACCACTACTTCGATGGCGGGGGGCTGCTGCACGGACTGACCCAGGCCAACGACTGGCGCGTGGCCCTGCTGGTGGACGAGGCCCACAACCTGCTGGAGCGCGCCCGCAGCATGTACAGCGTGGCGCTGCGCCCCGAGCACCTGGCCCGGGCGCGCCAGAGCCCCACCGCCCAGCAGTCGCAGCCCGTGCGCCAGGCCCTGGCCCGGGTGGGCCGCGCCTGGGTGGCCCACGACAAGGCCCAGGGCCCGCACTACCAGGTGCACGAGCACTTTCCGCCCAAGCTGCTGGCCGCCCTGCAGCAAGCCCTCAGCACCCTGGCCGAGCACCAGGCCGAACACCCCACCGACAACGACCCGGCCCTGCTCGACTTCCAGTTCGAAACCCTGCAACTGGGCCGCCTGCTGGAGCAGTTCGGCCCGCATTCGATGGTGGATGTGAGCCCTGGCCCGGCCACCGCCCCGGTCCCCGGGCAATCGCTGCTGTGCCTGCGCAACCTGGTGCCCGCGCACTTTCTGCGCGCCCGTTTCGCCAGCGCCCACAGCTGCACCCTGTTCTCGGCCACGCTGCAGCCCATGCACTACCACGCCGACCTGCTGGGCCTGCCCGACGACACGGCCTGCATCGAGGTCGAGTCGCCCTTCCAGGCGGCCCAGTTGCAGGTGCACACCGCGCACGACCTGTCCACCCGTTTCCAGCACCGCGCCCAATCGCTGGACCCGCTGGTGGACCGGATGGCCGCGCAGTACCAGGCCCGGCCTGGCAACTACCTGGCCTTTTTCAGCAGCCATGACTACCTGCAGCAGGCCGCGGCGCGCCTGGCCCAACGCCACCCCGAGCTGCCTTGCTGGAGCCAGTCGCGCGGCATGAGCGAAGCCGAGCAACAGGGCTTTCTGGCGCGCTTCCGGGACGAGGGCCAGGGCATCGGTTTCGCGGTGCTGGGCGGGGCCTTTGCCGAGGGCATCGACCTGCCGGGCCGGCGCCTGATCGGCGCCTTTGTGGCCACCCTGGGCCTGCCCCAGCTCAACCCGGTCAACGAAGAGATCCGCCGCCGGCTGCAGGCCCAGTTCGGCGCCGGCTACGACTACACCTACCTCTACCCCGGCCTGCAGAAAGTGGTGCAGGCCGCCGGGCGGGTGATCCGCGGCCCCGGCGACGAGGGCGTGATCCACCTGCTGGACGACCGCTTTGCCCGGCCCGAGGTGCGCCGCCTGCTGCCGGCCTGGTGGGGACTCAAGGACTGAGGCCGCCGGGGCCGCATTGGGCCGCAAGGAGGTACGGCCCAGCGAAACAATCCAGGGGCTAGAGTTCTCCCTCCCAGGGATTCAGAAAGGGCACCTTGGCATGCCGGAACTCGGAGACATCTCGGGTGACGACCGTGAGCCCGTGTTGGGCTGCAGTGGCTGCAATGATGAGATCGGGCTGAGAGAAGGTGTGCCCAGCTTTACGACCTGCTTCCACAAAAAGCCGCCAGGTGAGCATCACCTCTTCTGACACAGGCAACACACGGCGCTCGAACATGGGTCGCACCTTGTGCGTCAGCCAGTTCATCAGTTCTGCGCGGCGACCGGCCTCTGCGAGCAGCTCAATGCCAAAGCGGATTTCCGCCAGCGTCACGGTGCTGATGTAAAGCGACTCCAAGGGCTGGGCGGCCACGAAAGCCAGAACACGCGCATCAGGACGCGGCCTGCGCAGCTCGGAGATGACGTTGGTGTCCAGCAGGTAGTCCGTCACAGCAGCACATCCCTGACCGGCATGGCCTCACGCGGGACATCGAGGTCCATGTCACGGTAGGGTGAGGACTGGATGGCCTCGATCAAGTGGCTCCCCGTCAGTTGCCCACTCAGACGACGAAAATCTGCGGCGGTGATGACCACCACCTCGTCCCGGCCATGCACGGTGACGTGCTGTGGTCCCTCGCTGTGCACGCGGCGCACCAGCTCACTGAAACGGGCCTTCGCGTCCTGCAGCATCCAACGGCCAGGCGGCGCAGCGTTTTCTGATGTTGTCTTGCTCATAGGCACCTCGACTTTTGGTCAGCCTGACCAGAATAGCAGCCAGTGCTGGATGGATCAATGGGATGCCCATGCCCGCCTGAGGCGGCTCAACGCTCGGTGCGGCACACTCGGGCCCCATGAACTCCAGCCCCCACAGCCACTCCAGCCCCCCCGGCGCGGACGCCGTGCTGATCCATGCCCTGCAAGCCCTGTTGCAAGCCCCATCACAGGCCAGCACGGGCCAGCCCGTGCGCCTGATCGAGACCCACATCTCCTGGGTGCTGCTGGCCGGCGAGCAGGCCTACAAACTCAAGAAGCCGGTGCGGCTGCCCTTTGTGGACTTCAGCACGCTGGCGCTGCGCCGGCATTTCTGCGACGAAGAACAGCGCCTGAACCAGCGCCTGGCGCCGCAGCTGTACCGGGGCGTGCAGGCCATCACCGGCACCCCCGAAGCCCCGCTGCTGGGAGGCCAGGGCCCCGCCATCGAGTACGCGGTGTGCATGCGCCGCTTCGCCCCGGGGGCCCTGCTCAGCGAGCGGCTGGCCGCCGGGGTGCTGGGTGCCGAAGAGCTGCAGGGGCTGGCGCAGCGTGTGGGCCAGTTCCATCAGCAGGCGGCCGTGGCCCAGCCCGGGCAGGGCTGGGGCCAGCCACAGCAGATCGAGCAGGCCGCCCTGAAGGTGCTGGCGCAACTGCAGGCCGCCCTGGGCGAGGCCCCCGTGGCAGCGCTGCGGCGATGGATGCAGGCACAAGTGCTGGTGCTGGCGCCGGTCTGGCAGACCCGGCTGGAACAGGGCTGGGTGCGCGAAGGCCATGGCGACCTGCACCTGAACAACTGCGTGCTGACCGAGGAGGGCGCCACCGGCTTCGACTGCATCGAGTTCGATCCGGCCCTGCGCTGGATCGATGTGATGAGCGACCTGGGCTTTCTGACCATGGACCTGCACGCCCATGGCCGCCCCGACCTGGCGGCGGGCGTGCTGGACCATTACCTGCAACAGACCGGCGACTGTGGCGGCCTGGCCGTGCTGCGCTTCTACGAGGTCTACCGCGCCCTGGTGCGCGCCCTGGTGGCCACGCTGAGCCCGCCCCAGCCGGGCGCCACCGACTACCTGGCCTGCGCACACGCCCTGAGCCTGGGCCCACCCGGCGGGCCGCGCCTGCTGATCACGCTGGGCCTGTCGGGCTCGGGCAAATCCACGGTGGCCGCCCAGTTGCTGCAAGCCACCGGGGCGGTGCGCCTGCGCTCGGATGTGGAGCGCAAGCGCCTGTTCGGCCTGCAGGCGCTGCAGCGCTCCGAGGCCCTGGGCCTGTCGCTGTACACGCCCGAGGCCACGCGCCGCACCTTTGACCGCCTGCATGAGCAGGCCGCCACGGCCCTGCGGGCGGGTTGGCCGGTGGTGGTGGATGCCGCCTTTTTGCGGCGCGGCGAGCGCGACCGCTTCCAGGCCCTGGCCCGGTCGCTGGGCCTGCCTTTCGGCGTGCTGCACTGCCACTGCGACCCGGCCTTGATGCGCTCGCGCATCGAGGCCCGCCAGGCCCGCGGCGACGATGCCTCGGAGGCCACGCCCGAGGTGCTGCAAAGCCAGCTCAAAGGCCCCGGTGGGCCCGAAGCCGACGAACTGCCCTGGGTGCTGTCGGTGGACACCACCGAGCCCCTGGGCCCGGCCGACATCGCCGCCCTGGCGCGCCGCTGGCTGGAGCAGCACGGCCCCTGACACCCCAGCCTCCCAGGCGAGAATGCCGCCATGGAATTCCTGTTCGAGTTGCTGTTTGAACTGTTCGGCGAGGTCTTGCTGCAGGTGCTGGGCGAGCTGCTGGCCGAATGGGGCCTGCACCTGACACGCCCCGCCGAGCGACGCCGCCCGCCGCACCCCCTGTTCACCCTGCTGGGCTATGCCTTGCTGGGCCTGGCGGTCGGCGCCCTGAGCCTGCTGTGGCTGCCGCACTCACTGTTGCCGGGCAAGGGCCTGCGCCTGGCCAACCTGGTGCTGTCGCCCTTGCTGTCGGGCGCGGTGCTGGCCTGGATCGGCCACTGGCGTGCCCAACACGGCTCGCCGGTGCCGGTGCGCAACCGCTTCATGCAGGGGCTGGTGTTCGCCTTTGCCATGGCGGCGGTGCGCTATGGGGCCACGCTGTGAGGCTTTGACGTCTGCGAGGCCCAGGGGCTGTCACACCAGCTTGCGGATCGGACGGCGCCGCCATACCAGCCGGTAGTACAGGCTTTGCAGCAGCAGCATGGCGATGAAGGCCACCGGGTAGGCCACCCACACGCCTTCGACACCGATGTGGCGGCTCATCAGCACGGCCACCGGCACCTCGACCCCCAGGATGCAGAAGATCGAGATGGCCGTGGGCACCAGCACCGACCCGCTGGCCCGCATCACGCCGGACAGCACGCTGGCCATGCCGAAGATCACGCTGCTCCACAGCATGATGTGCAACAGGTTCTGGGCCAGCTCCAGCACCGGGGCGCTGGTGATGAAGAACCCGATCACGGCACGCGAGAACAGGTAGGCCACGGTGACCAGGGCCCCGGTGAGCACCAGATTCATCAGGAGCCCGGTGCGCGCGATGTCGCCCAGGCGCTCGCTGCGCCCGGCGCCAATCGCCTGGGCACCCAGGATGGAGGCGGTGATGGCGATCGAGATGGCCGGGAACTGCACATAGGCCACGATCTGGTTCACCGCACCGTAGGCCGCCGTGGCGTCGGAGCCAAAGCCATTGACCAGGGACAGCAGGGCCAGCTCGGCCAGCGAGATGACGATCATCTGCAGCCCTGTGGGCACGCCGATGCGCAGCACCGTGGCCAGCAGCCGGGGCTCGATGCGCAGGTGGCGCAGCAAGGCGGCATCGGGCGCCAGCGGGTGCAGGCGCCGGCGCAGGTGCCAGCCCAGCCACAGCAGCGCACAGGCGGTGGACAGCACCGAGGCCAGGGCGCCACTGGCCACGCCCATGCGCGGCAGGCCCGCCCAGCCCAGGATGAAGGCCGGCGTGAACACCAGGCCCAGCACGGTGGACAGCACCAGGGCCTTGAGGGGCGTGACGGTGTCGCTGACACCGCGCAGCATGGCGGTGGACAGCAGGAACAGGAACATCAAGGGCATGTTGAGCAGCACGATGCGCGCATAGGCCGTGGCCTCGTCCAGGATGTTGGCCGGCGTGCCCAGGGCCCGCATCAGCGCCGGGGTGAAGCTGCCCCCCAGCAGCGCCACGGCCAGGCCCAGCAACAAGGCCACGCACAGTGCCGTGCCGGCCACGGCCTTGACCCGCCCCGTGTCGCGGGCGCCCCAGGCCTGCCCGATCAGCACCGACGAGCCCGCACCCAGACCGATGATGAAGGACACACAGAAAAAGGCCACCGGAAAGAAGCCCGACACCGCCGCCATGGCCTGCACGCCCAGGATCTGGCCGATGTAGATGTTGTTGATGGTGCCCGACAGCGCCTGCAGGATGTTGCTCAGCAACATGGGCCCGAGAAAGCCCAGGAACACCTGCCAAAGGGGTTTGGCGGGGCCCGGTGCCGGCGCGCCAGGGTGGCGCGGCGTCGCGGCATGGGGGGAGGGGGCGGAGGCGCTGCGGTGTACGGTCATGTGCGGTCAGTTCAGGGACGGCAGCCGGGATGGGCACCGCTTGAAGCGCAAAACTCTAACAGCCCGGGGCTGTGCGGCCCTGTCGCCCCTCGCACAGCCTGGCCACGACCCAGGACATCCGCCCGGCATGGCTTGCTGCAAAATGAGCCTTCTCCCTTTTTGCCCGGGCCTGCCCCGGCCACCGTGCCCCATGTCTGCTCCCTCCGCCCACCGGCCCGGCCGTTACGCCGACCTGCAACGCATCGCCACCGCCAGCATGACCGAACGGGGCCTGCAGCCCGAGTTCTCAGCCGCCGTGCAGCGCCAGGTCGAGGCGATCCGGCAGACCCCGGCGGTGCCCGAGGAGGCCCTGCCCGATCTGCGCGCCTTGCTGTGGTGTTCGATCGACAACGACGATTCGCGTGACCTGGACCAGCTCACCGTGGCCGAGGCCCTGCCCGACGGCGCCACCCGCGTGTGGGTGGCGATTGCCGATGTCGACAGCCTGGTGCCCAAGGGCTCGGCCATCGACGAGCACGCCTGCTTCAACACCACCTCGGTCTACACCTCGGCGCGGGTTTTCACGATGCTGCCCGAGGCGCTGAGCTATGACCTGACCTCGCTGAACCCCGCAGTGGACCGCCTGGCCGTGGTGACCGAGATGGTGATCCATGCCGACGCCAGCCTGCACAGCGTGCGCCTGTACCGTGCCCGGGTGCACAACCAGGCCCAACTGGCCTACGACGCGGTGGCCGCCTGGCTGGAGGGGCAGGGCCCGCTGCCCGAAGCCGCAGCCCGGGTGAGCGGCATGGAGCAGCAACTGCGCCTGCAGGACCAGGTGGCCCAGACCCTGCGCCGCGCCCGCCATGCCCAGGGCTCGCTGGCGCTGGAGACCTTCCAGCCCCGGGCCGTGTTCGACGCGGGGCAACTGGTGGGCATCGAACAACAGGTGCAGAACCGGGCCCGCCAGTTGATCGAAGAGCTGATGATCGCCACCAACACCTGCACGGCCCACTTTCTGGCGCGCCACAGCGGGCGCTCGCTGCGCCGGGTGGTGCGTTCGCCCGAACGCTGGATGCGCATCATGGAAGTGGCAGCCCAGTACGGCGAGACCTTGCCGGGCAGCCCCGACTCGCGCGCGCTCGAGGCCTTTCTGGCGCGGCGCCACACGGCCGACCCGCTGCGCTTCCCGGACCTGTCGCTGGTCATCGTGAAGCTGATGGGCTCGGGCGAGTATGTGGTGGAGCAGGCGGGCCAGCGCCCGCTGGGCCACTTCGGGCTGGCGCTGCGCGACTACACCCACTCCACCGCGCCGAACCGCCGCTTTCCGGACCTGATCACCCAGCGCATGGTGAAAGCCGCCCTGGCCCATCAACCCATGCCCTACAGCGACGCCGAACTGCAGGACCTGGCCCAGCACTGCACGCGGCAGGAAGACGCCTCGCGCAAGGTGGAGCGCAAGCTGCGCAAGTGCGAGGCCGCGCTGTACCTGGAGCGCTTTGTGGGCCAGTCGTTCGACGCGCTGGTGACCGGCACCGAGGCCTCGGCCACCTGGGTTCGGCTGCTGTCGCCGCCGGTGGAGGGGCGCCTGATCGGGCGGCTGCCCCCGCTGCGCGTGGGCCAGCTGCTGCGGGTGGAGCTCAAACACACCGATGTGGAGCGCGGTTTCATCGACTTTGCGCTGCAGGAACCCGAGCATGGCGCCACGGCCGATGCCCGGCCCCAAGCCAGGCCTCACGCCAGGCCCCGCCCCGCGCATTGAGGCCGGGGGCCTAAACTATCGGGCTTTCATTGCTTCCCCGGACTGCCCCACCATGAGTACCACCCCGCCCGCCTGCCCCCAATGCGGGCTTGAAAACACCTACGCCGACGGCGACCAGTTCATCTGCCCCGATTGCGCCTTCGAGTGGCCGGCCCAGGCCGAAGCCAGCGACGAAGACCAGCCTGCGGGCGACGGCGTGATCCGTGACGCCAACGGCCAGCCCCTGGCCGACGGCGACGCCGTGCTGCTGATCAAGGACCTGAAGGTCAAGGGCAGCTCCACCGTGCTGAAGAAGGGCACCAAGGTCAAGAGCATCCGCCTGGTGCACGACAACGGCGACCACGATGTGGACTGCAAGACCGACCAGGGCCAGTTCATGCTGAAGTCGGTCTTCCTCAAGAAGGCCTGAGCCCCCAACCCCAAACTGCCTCCACCATGACTGCCCACGTTCGCGCCTCGGCCGCCTCGCCCGACCACACCCACGACACCACCCGCATCGACGACACCCGCATCCGCGCGGTGCGTCCGCTGATCACGCCCGCCCTGCTGCAGGAGTGGCTGCCCACGCCGGCCTCAGCCCAGGCCCTGGTGGAGCACAGCCGCAGCGCCATCTCGCGCGTGCTGCACGGTGCGGACGATCGCCTGGTGGTGGTGGTGGGCCCGTGCTCCATCCACGACCATGCGCAGGCCATGGAATACGCACGCCAGCTCAAGCAGCAGGCCGATGCGCTGGCCGCCGAGCTGCTGATCGTGATGCGGGTGTACTTCGAGAAGCCCCGCACCACCGTGGGCTGGAAGGGCTACATCAACGACCCGCACCTGGACGGCAGCTTCGCCATCAACGAAGGGCTGGAGCTGGCGCGCCAGCTGCTGCTCGACGTGCTGGCACTGGGCCTGCCGGTGGGCACCGAGTTCCTCGACCTGCTGAGCCCGCAGTTCATCAGCGACCTGGTGAGCTGGGGCGCGATCGGGGCGCGCACCACCGAGAGCCAGAGCCACCGCCAGTTGGCCAGCGGCCTGAGCTGCCCGGTGGGCTTCAAGAACGGCACCGATGGCGGGCTGAAGGTGGCGGCCGATGCCATCCAGGCCGCCCAGGCCTCGCACGCCTTCATGGGCATGACCAAGATGGGCCAGTCGGCCATCTTCGAGACCCGCGGCAACCAGGACTGCCATGTGATCCTGCGTGGCGGCAAGCAGCCCAACTACAGCGCCGCCGATGTGGACGCGGCCTGCGCCCTGCTCAAGGCGGCCGGCCTGCGCGAGCAGGTGATGATCGATGTGTCGCACGCCAACAGCAGCAAGCAGCACCGCCGCCAGATCGAGGTGGCCGCCGACGTGGCGCGCCAGATCGCCGCCGGTGACGCACGCATCACCGGCCTGATGATCGAAAGCCACCTGGAAGAAGGCCGCCAGGACATCGTGCCCGGCCAGCCGCTGCAGCACGGTGTGTCGGTGACCGACGCCTGCATCAGCATGGCCCAGACCCTGCCGGTGCTGCAAGGCCTGGCCGAGGCCGTTCGAGCACGCCGCGCCCGCGCCACCCAGTGAGCCCATGGCGGGGGCAGGGGAAGGGCTCGGGGAGGGGCATGAGGCAACGGCCCCTGCCCCCCTTCTTCACAAGGCTCCGCTAAACTGCCAGCACCCCATTTTCCGAGGGCGCCACCCGCGTCCGACCCCACTGAGATGAGCCAGCCGACCCCCACCGCCGCCGCGACCGATTTCGAGAGCATCTTCGAGCTGGCCCCGGTCTCCCTGTGGCTGGAGGATTTCAGCGAGCTCAAGCGCTTCTTCGAGCGCCTGCGCAGCCAGGGCGTGCAGGACCTGGCGGCGCACCTGGCCCAACACCCCGAGCAGGTGGCCGAAGGTGCGGCCAGCATCCGGGTGCTGCGGGTGAACGCCAAGACTCTGAGCCTGTTCGGCGCCAGCGATGCGGGCCACCTGCTGGCCAACCTGGGCCAGGTGTTCCGCGACGACATGTTCCCGCAGGTGGTGGCCGAGTGGTCGCAGCTGTGGAACGGCCAGCATGAGTTCGTCAACCAGACCGTCAACTACACGCTCGACGGGCGCCGCCTCGACGTGCTGGTGCGGGCCCGCATCCTGCAGGGGCACGAGGCCGATTGGGACCGCGTGATGGTGTCGCTGGAAGACGTGACCGACACCACCCGCAACCTGCAGCGCCTGGCCAACAGCGAGCAGTACGCACGCGATCTGTTCGAGCACTCGCCGGTGTCGCTGTGGGTGGAAGACTTCAGCGCCGTCAAACAGCTGCTGGACGAGGCGCGGCGCCAAGGCATCACCGACTTCCCCACCTTCATCCGGGTGCACCCCGAGTTCGTGACCCGCTGCATGCAGGAGATCCGGGTGGTGGATGTGAACCAGCTCACGCTGGGCATGTTCGGGGCCCAAACGAAGGGCGAACTGCTGAGCCGGCTGGACCAGCTGTTCCGCGGCGAGATGGTGGATTCCTTCTCCGACCAGCTGATCGACCTGTGGCAGAACAAGCTGGTGCAGCACCGTGAGGTGACCAACTACACGCTCAACGGCGACAAGCTGCACATCCACATGCAGTTCTCGGTGCTGGAAGGCCATGAGAAAGACTGGAGCCTGGTGCTGGTGTCACTGGTGGACATCACCGCCCGCAAGAAGGCCGAGGCCTACCTGGAGTACCTGGGCAAGCACGATGTGCTGACCCGGCTGCGCAACCGCGCCTTCTATGCCGACGAGCTCAATCGCCTGGCCCGCCGCGGGCCCTGGCCGGTCAGCGTGCTGATCGTCGACCTCAACGGGCTCAAGCGCGTCAACGACGAGGAGGGCCACGCCGCGGGCGACGCCATGCTGCGCCGCGCCGGCGAGGTGCTGGGCAAGGCGGTGGATTCACCGGCCTGTGCGGCGCGCATCGGTGGCGACGAATTTGCCCTGCTGCTGCCGGCCTCCGACGCGCGCGCCGCTGTGGCCGTGCAGGAGCGCATCCAGTCGCTGCTCGAGATGAACAACCAGTTCTACCCGGGCCAGCCGCTGACCCTGTCGATGGGCAGCGCCACCTGCCAGGACGGCGAGTCGCTCGATGCCGCCGTGTCGCGGGCCGACCAGGCCATGTACGCGGCCAAGGCCCGCTACTACCAAAGCCAGGACTTGAATAGAAGAACAGGCCCGACCTGAACCACTTTCGGAGGCCCGCATGCCGCCAAGGCCCGCAGACACCAGGTCGATGGCTGCTGGCTCAACAGCCCGCCCTTGCGGCAGCTTCCCAACCCCTTGTCTCACGCCCCATGTCCACCATTGCCGTCATCGACTTCGAAACCACGGGCGTCTCGCCGGAACAGGGCGCGCGTGCCACCGAGGTGGCCATCGTGCTGCTGGAGCAGGGGCGGGTGGTGGACCGTTTTCAGAGCCTGATGAATGCGGGGGTGCGCATCCCGTCCTTCATCACCCAGCTCACCGGCATCACCAACGCCATGGTGGCCGCGGCACCGCCGGCCGAGCAGGTGATGGGCGAGGCCAGCCGCTTTGTGGGCGAGGCGCCCATGGTGGCGCACAACGCGGCCTTTGACCGCAAGTTCTGGGTGGCCGAACTGGACCGCGCCGGCCTGAGCGCACCGCAGCCCTATGCCTGCACGGTGCTGCTGTCGCGCCGCCTGATCCCGCAGGCGCCCAGCCACAAGCTGGGCTCGCTGATCTCCTTCCTGGGCCTGCCGCCGGCCGGCCGGGCCCACCGGGCGCTGGCCGATGCCGAGATGGCCGCCTCGCTGCTGGCCCACCTGCAGCAGCAACTGCAAGAGCGCTGGCAACTGCAGGCCGACCACGCCTTGCTGAGCAGCCTGCAGCGCTGCAGCAAGGCCGCCGTGCCGGGCTGGCTGGCCCAGCAGCGCGAGCGCCACGCCGCCGTTTGAGGCTCTCAGATCGGGTCCAGGCCCTCAGGCCTTGGGAATGTTGAGCTTGGGCACCAGGTCTTTGTAGAAGGCCCGGTCCTTGTCGATGGCCGCCTGGAAGCTGGGCCCGTCGGCATAGGCCCAGCCCAGGTTGGCCTTGAGCAGGGCGTCGCGGAACACGGCGTCGTCGGCGGCCTTGCGGGCCACCTCGGCCCAGAGATCGGCCAGTTCCTGGGGCAGGGCCTTGGGCGCCCCCAGGCCGCGCCAGACCTGCACCGACAGATCCACCCCGCGCTCCTTGAGGGTGGGCACTTTCTCGAACAGGGCCGAGCCCACGCGCTGCTCGGCCATCACGGCCAGGGTGCGCATCTTGCCGGCCAGCACATGCTGGGCCACCTCACCCGGGCTGACGGTGAGCGCATCCACATGCCCGCCCAGCAAGGCCACGGCGGCCGGGGCCGCACCCAGAAAGGGCACGTGGTTGAAGCTGATGCCGGTCTTGTCGCCGAGCGCGGCCGCCGCCATGTGCCAGATCGAACCCACACCGGCGTTGCCGATGGCGATCGGGTCCTTGCGCCGGCGCGCGTCGGCCAGGAACTCGTCCACCGTCTGCCAGGGCGCATCGGCGCGCACGGTGATGGCCGAGGGGTCGGCGTTCAGGCGGGCGATGGGGCGCAGGTCGGAGGCGGTGTGCTTGGTGATGCCGAGGTTGGGGATGATGGTGAGCTCGCAGATGATGATGCCCAGCTTGTAGCCGTCGGGCTTGGCATTGATGAGCTCGGCCGTGCCGATGGCCCCGCTGGCCCCGGGCTTGTTGGTCACCACCATGGGCTGTTGCGGCAGGTACTTCTTGACCGCTTCGGCAAAGGCACGGCCCACCAGATCGGTGCCGCCACCGGCCGCCACGGGCACGATCAGCTCGATGGGGTGCGAGGGGTAGTCGCTGGCAGCGCGGGCCGGCGAGAAGGGCGCGGCAATGCCCAAGGCACAGGTGGCGGCCAGAAAGCGGCGGCGGGGGATGGTCATGGTGTTGTCTCCTGTTGTCATGGCTGGAATCAGCGGGTGCACGTGAGCCGGGGCAGGGGGTGCTGCCCCTGGCGGGATCGGGCCCAGGCCCGGTCCCGACTCAGTAGGTGGCGCGGCCGCCCGACAGATCGAACACCGCGCCGGTGGTGAACGAGTTCTCGGCGGTCAGCAGCCAGGCCACCATGGCGGCGATCTCGTCCACCTCGACGAAGCGGCCGCGCGGGATCTTGGACAGCATGTAGTCGATGTGCTGCTGCGACATCTGCTCGAAGATGCGGGTGCGCGCCGCCGCCGGGGTGATGGCATTGACCGCGATGTTGAACTGTGCGGTCTCCTTGCCCAGGCTCTTGGTGAGGGCGATCACGCCGGCCTTGGAGGCACTGTAGGCCGCCGCATTGGGGTTGCCCTCCTTGCCCGCGATCGAGGCGATGTTGACGATGCGCCCGTAGTTGCGCCGGATCATGCCCGCCACCACCGCCCGGTTGACATGGAAAGCGCCATTGAGGTTGACGTCGAGCACGCGCAGCCACTCGGCCGTGGGGTAGTCGACCACCGGGGCATTGGCCCCGGCGATGCCGGCGCTGTGCACAAGCAGGGCCACGGGGCCGCAGTGGGCCTCGGTGTCGTGCAGGGCGGCCTCGACCTGGGCCGGGTCGGTGATGTCGGCCTGCACCCGGTGCACGGGCACAGAGGCCTGCGCGGCCAGCGCCGCCGCATCGGCATCCCACAGGCTGACGCGCGCGCCGCCAGCCAGCAGGCGCTGGGCCACGGCCAGGCCGATGCCCTGGGCCCCGCCGGTGATGACGGCGGTGCGGCCTTCAAAGTCGTATTGGGTCATGGTGTCAGGTCCTTCAGGCGGCGACGGTGCGTTGTTGCTGTTCACCCAAGCCTTCGATGCCCAGGCGCAGGGTCTGGCCGGGGCGCAGGTAGACGGGCTCGGGCTTGCAGCCCATGCCCACGCCGGGCGGGGTGCCGGTCGAGATCACATCGCCGGGGTGCAGGGTCATGAAGCGGCTCAGGTAGGCCACCAGCTGGGGCACCTTGAAGACCATGGTGCGGGTGTTGCCGTCCTGGTAGCGCTTACCGTCCACTTCCAGCCAGAGATGCAGGGCATGCGGGTCTGGCACCTCGTCGGCCGTGACCAGCCAAGGGCCGGTGGGGCCGAAGGTGTCGCAGCCCTTGCCCTTGTCCCAGGTGCCGCCGCGCTCCAGCTGGTAGCTGCGCTCGGACACATCGTTGACCACGCAGTAGCCGGCCACGTGATCCATGGCTTCGGCCTCTTCGACGTAGCTGGCCACGCGCCCGATGACCACACCCAGCTCGACCTCCCAATCGGTCTTCAGCGATCCGCGCGGGATGCGCACATCGTCGTTCGGGCCCACCACGGCCGAGGTCCACTTGTTGAACACCACGGGTTCGCTGGGCACGGCCATGCCCGATTCGGCGGCGTGGTCGGCGTAGTTCAGCCCGATGCAGATGAACTTGCCGATGCGCCCCACGCAAGGGCCCAGGCGGGGCGTGCCGGCCACCATGGGCAGGCTGGCGGAGTCGATGGCGCGCAGGCGGTCGAGGGTGTGCGGGTCGAGGGTGCTGCCCTCGATGTCGGCCACATGGGCCGACAGATCCCTGAGTTGGCCGGCCGCATCCAGCAGGCCAGGTTTCTCCTGGCCCGGGGGGCCGTAGCGAAGCAGTTTCATGCCTTGTCTCCTTGTGCTGCGGGATTCTGGGAGGCCACCGCCATGCTGCATAGTGAGAGCTTTTGATCTGGCAATAACCTTTTGGAATCCCCATGGTCCCCAGCCTCACCTCGATCACCTCGCGCCTGCGCTTTCGCCAACTGACCCTGCTGGTGGCGCTGGACGAAGCGGGCTCGCTGCACCGCGCGGCCGACCGTCTGGGCATGACGCAGCCGGGCCTGACCAAGGCCTTGCGCGAGATCGAATCGACCTTCGGCATGGCCTTGTTCGAGCGCTCGCCCAAGGGGGTGCTGGCCAATGAACTGGGGCGCTGCATCATCCGTTACGCCCGGGTGATCGCCTCCGACCTGGGCCACCTGCGCGAAGAGATCGACGGGGTGCTGCGGGGCAGCGGCGGGCGGGTGGCCGTGGGCACCATCACCGGGGCGCTGCACTCGGTGCTGATCGGCGCCCTGGCCCAGTTGCGCGAGACGCAGCCGGCCTTGTCGATCGAGGTGCGCGAGGGCATCAGCAGCGAACTGCTGAACCAGCTCAACGAAGGCCGGTTGGACCTGGCCATCTGCCGCACCACGGTGGCCAAGCAGGCCGATCAATTCGACTACGAGGCCTTGCAGGATGAGAGCGTGGCGGTGGCCGTGGGGCCGGGCCACGCCCTGGCCAAGGCCCGGCGCGTGACGCTGGCGCAGCTGGCCTCGTGCCGCTGGATTCTCTACCCCGGCAACATGCCCTTGCGCACCCTGCTGGAGCGCGAGTTCCGCGAGGCAGGCCTGGACCTGCCGCCCTACCCGATCGAGACGGCGTCGTCGCTGGCCACCATGCTGATGCTCAAGCAGGACCCGACCCTGGTGGCCCTGATGGCCGAGGGCACCATGGCCTTCTGCGAGGAGCACCGGATCGCGCGGCGCCTGCCGCTGGCGATCCGCTCGCGCCATGAGGCCTACGGCATCGTCACCCGCCGCGGGGCCCGACTGTCACCGGCCGCCAGCCTGCTGGTGCAGTGCCTGCGGGACGCGGCCAACCCGGGCGGGGGCCTCGGTCTTGTGCACACCTGACATGCAAGGCGGCCACAAGGCACCCATAATCAAGCCGGCGCCTGGGTGGCGTGAGGAGGTGAATCCATGACATGGCTGTTGCTGGGCTTGATCTTGTTCCTGGGCGTGCATTCGGTGCGCATCGTGGCCGAAGGCTGGCGCACCCACACCCGCGAGCGCCTGGGTGAGGGCGCCTGGAAAGGCCTGTACTCGCTGCTGTCGCTGCTGGGTTTTGCCCTGATCGTGTGGGGCTATGGCCAGGCGCGGCAGAACCCCGTGGTGCTGTGGGTGCCACCGGTGGCCACGCGCCATGTGGCGGCCTTGCTGATGCTGATCTCCTTCGTGCTGCTGGCCGCGGCCTATGTACCGCACAACGGCTTCAAGTCGCGGCTGCACCACCCCATGGTGCTGTCCGTGAAGGTGTGGGCGCTGGCGCATCTGCTGGCCAATGGCAACCTGGCCGACCTGCTGCTGTTCGGCGGCTTTCTGGCCTGGGCGGTGCTGGATTTCCGCAGCGCCCGGCAACGCGATCGGGCCCAGGGCACGGTCTACCCGGCGGCGCACAGCGGCAGCACGGCCATGACGGTGCTGGCCGGCCTGCTGGCCTGGGCCGCCTTTGCCTTCTGGGGCCACCAGTGGCTGATCGGCGTGTCGCCACTGGGCATCTGACGCGGCAGACCATGAGCGCGACACCGACATCGTCAGACACTGGCCTGCGCCACATCCCGGCCGGCATCTGGACCCTGGGCTTCGTGAGCCTGTTGATGGACATTTCGTCGGAGATGATTCACAGCCTGCTGCCCATGTTCATGGTGGGCACACTGGGCATGGGCATGGCCACGGTGGGGCTGATCGAGGGGCTGGCCGAGGCCACGGCACTGATCGTGAAAGTGTTCTCGGGCGTGCTCAGCGACTACTGGGGCCGGCGCAAATCGCTGGCCGTGCTGGGCTACAGCCTGGGCGCCTTGAGCAAGCCGCTGTTCGCCCTCACCGGCGGCGCCAGCCTGATCGTGACGGCCCGCCTGCTGGACCGCGTGGGCAAGGGCATCCGCGGGGCTCCGCGCGATGCGCTGGTGGCCGACATTGCACCACCCCACCTGCGCGGCGCCGCCTTCGGCCTGCGCCAGTCGCTCGACACCGTGGGGGCCTTTGCCGGACCGCTGATCGCAGCCGGCCTGATGTTGCTGTGGGCGAATGATTTCCGCGCCGTGTTCTGGGTAGCCACGGTGCCGGCCTGGCTGGCCGTGGCCTTGCTGGTGCTGGGCCTGAAGGAGCCTGCGCGGCCCGCGGGCGCCCCGCGTGAGAACCCGATCCAGCGCGCCAAGCTGCGCCGGCTGCCCACAGCCTACTGGTGGGTAGTTTCTTTGGGCGCGCTGTTCACGCTGGCCCGTTTCAGCGAGGCATTTCTGGTGCTGCGGGCCCAGCAAAGCGGCATCGCGATGGCCCTGGTGCCGCTGGTGATGGTGGCCATGAATGCGGTCTATTCGCTGCTGGCCTACCCCTTCGGCAAGCTGTCCGACCGCGTCGGGCACCGCGGCCTGCTGGCCGCCGGGGTGCTGGTTTTGCTGCTGGCCGATGTGTTGCTGGCCACCGAGACCGGGCCCGCCGGCCTGTTGGCCGGCGTGGCGCTGTGGGGCGTGCACATGGCCCTGACGCAGGGCCTGCTGGCCGCCATGGTGGCCGACACCGCACCAGCAGACCTGCGGGGCACGGCCTTCGGCTTCTTCAACCTGGTCAGTGGCCTGGCCATGCTGCTGGCCAGCACCGTGGCCGGCCTGCTGTGGGACAGCCAGGGCCCGGCGACCACTTTTGTGGCGGGCGCCGTGTTCTGCGGCCTGTCACTGCTGGCCTTGATGCTGCCGCAAGGCCGGCGCTGAAAAGGGCGTCGAACCGGCCAATCAGCCCCAACACTCAGCCCCAGCACTCGGGCAGCGCCTGCAGGCGCTGCCAGCACAGGGCGCGCCAGGCCGGGCTGCCGTAGGCCTGCACCAGGTCAGGGCCCACGCCCGAAGACAGGTGCTGCAGACTCAGGCCGAGCTCGCGCAGGTAGGGCTCTTCGACCACCACGAACTGGCGCCGGTAGGGCAGCAACACGCGCTGCGGCCCGGGCTGGCGCAGCAATTCACGGGCACGGCCGAGGTCGGCAAACCAGTGGTTGAGCAAGCGGTCACAGGCCTTGGCATGCCAGAAGGCACCCAGGTCGTCACCCGGCTGGGCATGGCCTCCCAGCACACGGCGCGCCTGATCCCAATCGGTGAAGCCCAGGCTGCGCGCCACCAGGGTGAGGCAGTGGCCGAGGCGCCATTCGGCCGGGTCATTCTGCCGGTGCCCGCCCAGGCGGGCACGCTCCAGCAATCGGGTGTCACCCGCGCGCAATGCCTTGAGGCCGAGGCGGGCACGCACCTTGAGTTCGGCCACCAGGGCCTGAGGGGGGGTAGGGGTGAAAGGAACAGAATTTGGATTCATGAGCAGCTCTTGTTTCGTGTGTTCAACCCTCCCGCTGGGGTCAGACGAAATCAAAAAAAGCTGTCCAGAGACTGAGCTTGCCGGGCGCCGGCCGGGTGTGGAAAACCGGGCCGGGCTCGCAGGGGTGAGAGCCTCTTTTGCGGGCGGGCGCCCCCTGGCACCCTAGCGAAAAGTATAGCGCGACCTGGTCACCCCTATCGCGGCGATAGGCGCGGGTCACAGACTGGCCGAAAAAAGCTGTGATAGCATTTCGCCCATGCAACGCCAGCAAACCACCACCCTGAAGCTAAGCCTAGTGCTCGGCCGGGGTCTGCTCGCGTTCGTGTCCTGAGCTTCGCGCTCTTCCAAGACTTCCCCCTGACCCCGGCCCACGAACCAGCCTTTGCCTTGCGCAAAGGGCTGCAGGGGATGTCGTCGATTTTTCTTTTCTCTTTTTGTTTTCGACCCCTGCGGCCCTGCCCGGAAACCCCGGCGCCGCAAGCTGTTCGTGGAGCCCGACATGATTGCCAACCCGTCTGCCAAATACGCCCCCTTCGCCCCGATCGCGCTCGCTGATCGCCAGTGGCCCTCGCGCACCATCACCCAGGCCCCCTTGTGGTTGTCCACCGACTTGCGCGATGGCAACCAGGCCTTGTTCGAGCCGATGAATGCCGAGCGCAAGATGAGTCTGTTCAAGGAACTCGTGCGCATCGGCTTCAAGCAGATCGAGGTGGGTTTCCCGGCGGCCTCGCAGACCGACTTCGACTTTGTGCGCAAACTCATCGAAGAAAGGCTGATCCCCGATGACGTGACCATCATGGTCATGACCCAATCGCGTGAAGAATTGATTGCCCGCACGGTGGAGGCCGTGAAGGGCGCCCCGCGCGCCATCGTGCACCTGTACAACGCCACCGCACCGGCCTGGCGCCGCATCGTGTTCGGCATGAGCGTGCAGCAGGTGATGGGCTTGATCGCCCACCATGTGGGCTACCTCAAGCAGCTCACCGATGCCCAGCCCGACACCCGCTGGACCTTGCAGTACTCGCCCGAAACTTTCAGCGCCACCGAGCTCGAGGTGTCGCTTGAAGCCTGCCACACCGCCATCAACACCTGGGGTGCCGGCCCGGGCCGCGAAGTGATCATCAACCTGCCCACCACGGTGGAGAACGCCACGGCCAACGTGTTTGCCGACCAGATCGAATGGATGCACCGCCACCTGGTGCCGCGTGAACACATCGTGTTGTCGGTGCACCCGCACAACGACCGCGGCACGGGTGTGGCAGCCGCCGAGTTCGCGATGATGGCAGGTGCCGATCGCGTGGAAGGCTGCCTGTTCGGCAATGGCGAGCGCTGCGGCAATGTGGACATCGTGACCCTGGCGCTCAACCTCTACACGCAGGGCGTGCACCCCCAGCTCGATTTTTCGGACATCAACGCCGTGGCCCGCGTGGCCGAAGAGTGCACCTCGATCCCGGTGCACCCGCGCCACCCCTATGCCGGGGACCTGGTCTTCACCGCGTTCTCGGGCTCGCACCAGGACGCGATCAAGAAGGGCTTTGCCGCCCAGGACCCGAACGGCTTGTGGGAAGTGCCCTACCTGCCGATCGACCCGGCCGACCTCGGCCGCACCTATGACAGCGTGATCCGGGTGAACAGCCAGTCGGGCAAAGGGGGCATCGCCTTCTTGCTGGAGCGTGAGCGCGGCGTGGTGATGCCGCGCCGCATGCAGGTTGAGTTCAGTGCCGTGGTGCAACGCCAGACCGATGCCAGCGAGACCGAAATCAATGGCGAAGACATCTGGGCCTTGTTCCGTCAAACCTACCTGCGCGGCAGCAGCACCGGCAGCGATGCCATCCAGTACCACGGCCACACCCTGGACGGCAGCGGACAGGGCATCGAACTGGACTTGAGCATCCAGGGCGTGCGTCAGCGCCTGTCGGGCCAGGGCAATGGGCCGATCGCCGCCACCGTGGACGCCTTGGGCCTGCCGATGCGGGTGGACAGCTATGAAGAACGCGCCACCGGCAGCGGCGCCGATGCCCAGGCCCTGGCGATTGTGGAAGCCGCCCTCGAAGGCGTGGCCGGCAGCGGCTTTGGCGTGGGCATGAGCCACAACATCGTCACCGCCTCGATCCAGGCCGTGATCAGCGTGGCCAACCGCTTGCAGGAACGTCGCCCGGCGCGTGAAGGCGAAGGCTGTGCCGAGGTGCAGGCATGAGCGCGCGTGAACCGCAGCACACCCTGGCCTGGCCGATCCGGCCGGCCGGCCCGGGTGACACCGATGCCATCCAGGCCCTGATGGTGGCGGCCACCATCCGTTCGATCTGGCCCACCCTGGACGCGGAAGCACGTGACCCGGTGCTGGCCAGCTACGCCCGCGCCGGCCTGCGCCAGCGCCTGGGCGATGGGCAGCATCATTTCTGGGTGGCGCTGGACGCCGAAGGTGGCGACCCCTGCGGCGTGATCGCCCTGCACGGGCCGCGCAAGCTGCAGTACCTGTTCGTGCGCCCACGCTGGCAGCGCAGCGGCGTGGGCCGCGCCCTGTGGCAGGTGGCGCGCGAGCACGCGCTCAAGCTGCAGGCCGACCCGGCGCCCTTCACGGTGAACGCCTCGCTCAACGCGGTGCCGGCCTATGAAAAGCTGGGCTTTGTGGCCGATGGGGCCGCGCAAGAAGAGGGCGGCTGGCGCTGGCAGCCCATGCTGGCGCAGGGCTGAGGGCATGAGCAAGCTCCGGGCACGGGGTGCCAGGGAAAGCACGGTCCCACGAAGACCTTGACCAGAGGCAGTCACAAAATGACACTAGCTGACCTTCCCTCCCGATGCCCCGATGGACACCTCCGACCCCCATGCCAGTGATGCTGCAGCCACCCCTGTGTTCCTGAAGTGGCCCCTGCGCGACTTGCGAACCTGGGTGCGGCATTTCATGCGCGCCGAGATCCCGGTGCTGGCCAGCACGGCACAGGCCCTGGAGGAACTGCGGGCCCGCGAGGACGACATCGGCCCCGGCGACCTGGGGCCGGTGCTTCGCGCCGACCCGCTGATGACGGTGAAGTTCATGGCCCATGTGGCCACGCTGCGCCGCGATGAAGACGACACCGAGACCGAAAGCATCACCAGCGCACTGGTGATGACGGGCATCACACCGTTCTTCAACCGATTCGGCCCGCAGCCCACGGTGGAGGATCGCCTGCGCGAACAGCCCGAGGCTCTCGAGGCCTTGTACGAGGTGCTGCAACGCAGCGAGCGCGCCGCCCATTTCGCCATGGCCTTTGCGGTGCACCGCAGTGACACCGACATCGACATGATCCACGAGGCTGCCTTTTTGCACGACTTTGCCGAGCTGCTGATGTGGTGCCATGCCCCCGACCTGATGCTGCAGGTGCGCCAGGCCCAGCAACGCGACCCAGGCCTGCGCAGTGTGCTGGCGCAGCGCAGCCTGCTCAATGTCGAGCTTGACGACCTGCGCCAGGCGCTGCTGCGCCTGTGGCACCTGCCCCGGTTGCTGATCCGCATCAGCGACGGCAAGCACGCCGACCACCCCAGTGTGCAGAACGTGGTGCTGGCCTCGCGGCTGGCCCGCCACACCATGAAGGGTTGGGACAACCCGGCCCTGGGCAGCGATGTGGAGGAGCTGTCCAAGCTGCTCAACGCGAGCCCGCGCGTGACGCTGGCCTTTTTGCACAAGGTCGACTCGGCCAGCGCGCCGGGCTGATTCTCACGTCTCCTGATGCCCTCGGATCCGGCCCGATCGGGCCGGTGTCTTGCCTGCGCCAGCAGGAAATGGACAACTCACCCATAATAGATGCATATACATCTATCAAGGCCAACCTGGGTTGGCTCACCGAGACACCATGCACCCCCCACACGCCACGGCCCAAGCGCCAGCGCCAGCAGCCTCCCCTGCCATGGACCCCCGCACCCGTCTGCTGCTGGAAGGGCCGATCGCGCCGACCTTGCTGCGCCTGGCCGCCCCCAATGTGATCGTGATGGTGGCCCAGGCCGCCGCCGGCCTGATCGAGACCTGGTTTGTGGGTCGATTGGGCACCGACGCGCTGGCCGGCATGGCCCTGGTGTTTCCGGTGGTGATGCTGATGCAGATGATGTCGGCCGGCGCCATGGGCGGCGGCATTGCCTCGGCCATTGCGCGGGCGCTGGGCGCCCACCGGCGCCACGATGCCCACGCGCTGGTGTTCCATGCGCTGGTGCTGTCGGGCCTGTTCGGGCTGGCTTTCACGGCAGCGGCGCTGCTGGGCGGTGAGCACCTGTACGCGGCCATGGGCGGGCGGGGCGGCTCGCTGCAGGCCGCTCTGGTGTATTCGAACTGGGTGTTTGCCGGGGCGGTGCTGGTGTGGCTGTTCAACTCGCTGGCCTCGGTGATCCGGGGCACGGGCAACATGGCCTTGCCGGCGCAGGTGATCAGCGTGGGCACCCTGCTGCTGCTGCCGGTTTCACCGCTGCTGATCTTCGGCTGGGGCCCGGTGCCGGCCATGGGCATTGCCGGTGGGGCCCTGGCCCTGCTGCTGTATTACGCCGGCGGTTCAGTGGCACTGGGCCTGTGGTTGCTGTCGCCACGCAGCCTGCTGCGCCCCACCTGGGCCGATGCCGGGCTGCGCTGGCCGCTGTTTCGCGATATCCTGCGCGTGGGCCTGGCCGGTGCGGTGTCCACGGTGGCCACCAATGTGGCGATTGCCATCGCCACCGGGCTGGCCGGGCGCTTCGGGCCCGAGGCCATTGCCGGCTATGGCACGGCCTCGCGGCTCGAGTACCTGCTGGTGCCGCTGGTGTTTGGCTTCGGGGGCCCGTTGGTGGCCATGGTGGGCACCGCGGTCGGGGCGGGCCGGCGTGAACGGGCCTTGCGCGCCACCTGGATCGGGGCGGCCATGGCGGTGCTGCTGTGCGAACTGATCGGGCTGGCGGCAGCGGCTTTTCCCCACGCCTGGCTGTCGCTGTTCGACAGCGATGCCGGCATGCAGGCGGTGGGCGCGCAATACCTGCGCATCGTGGGCCCGGTGTACGGTTTGTTCGGCCTGGGGCTGATCCTGTACTTTGCCTCGCAGGGGGCAGGGCGCCTGCTGTGGCCGGTGCTGGGCAACATCGCGCGGCTGGTGATTGCCGCGCTGGGGGGCTGGCTGGCCTGGCGGGCGGGCTGGGGTCTGGCCGGGGTGTTTGCAGCCCAGGCCTTGGCGCTGGCAGCCTATGGCGGCATCAACGCCGCAGCCATCGCCAAAGGGGTGTGGTTCAGCGATTGAGCCCCTGGCACCGACCTGGCGTCAGGCGGCTTCGAGCCGGGCCAGCGTCAGGCGGATGGCCTCGGCGATCTGGTCGCGGCGCAGCACGATGTGATCGCTCAAGTGCTGCTCGGCGGCGCTGGCATCGCGTCGCCGCAGGGCCTCCAGAATGGCCTGATGCTCTTGCTGTGTCGAATCACGGCCCACGTGTTCCATGTCGATCCAACGCAGAAAGCGAATGCGGTCGTTCAGGCTGGCCAACATGCGCTGCAATTCTGCATTGCCGGACATGGCCGCCAAACGCCGGTGAAAGGCCTCATCCAGGGCCACCAGTTCGGCCATCGGCGTGTCGACAGACACCGCGCGGCTGTGGTTCAGAAAAGTCTGAGCCTCATCGAGTTGCTCAGGTGTGCCGCGCAGCAAGGCCAGGCGCAGGCATTCGCGCTCCACCGCCACCCGGGCCTCGTACAGGTCCAGCGTCTCCTGCACATCGAGTGGGCGCCGCATGAAACCCCGGGAGCAGGGCTGCAGAAAGCCCTCGGTCACCAAGCGGTTGAGGGCCTCGCGCACGGGGGTGCGGCTGACGCCCAGGCGGGCGGCCAGTTCGATCTCGCTCAGGCGCTCGCCCGGCTTGAGCTGGCAGCTGATGGCCATCTCACGCAAGGTGTTGAACACGCCGCTGCCGCGTTCACGCCGGATCGAGGAAATGGGGGCTTTCATGGGTCTGGATTGTGCCTCTGGACGCTGCACCCGATTTAAGTATACTTAAATTGCGACTCGCCTTTCGAGGCCGACCCGCTGCTGGCAGCAGCCCCACTTTCACGCAATGGATGGTTCATGAGCTCTTCTTTCAACGGTGCCGACGGCCTGGTGCGCATGCTGCAACTCAATGGTGTGAAGCACATCTTCGGCCTATGCGGCGACACCAGCCTGCCTTTCTACGATGCGTTGGCCCGGCTGGACCATGGCATCGACCACATCCTGACGCGCGATGAACGCAGCGCCGGCTACATGGCCGATGGCTATGCCCGGGTGACCGGCAAGGTGGGGGTGTGCGAAGGCCCGAGCGGTGGCGGTGCCACCTACCTGTTGCCGGGCCTGGTGGAGGCCAATGAATCCTCGGTGCCGGTGCTGGGCATCACCTCCGATGTGTCGGTGGGCGCGCGCGGCAAGTTTCCGCTGACCGAGCTGGACCAGCAGGCGCTGTACAAGCCGCTGACCAAATGGAACACCACCATCGACCGGGTGGACCAGATCCCCGGCGCGGTGCGCAGCGCCTTCCGGGCCATGACCACGGGCCGCCCCGGGGCGGCCCACATCGCCTTGCCCTACGACGTGCAAAAACACGCCCTGGACCCGGCCGAGGTGTGGGCCCAGCCCGGGCACGACCGCGTGCCGGCCTACCGCAGTGCGCCCGATCCGGCGGCGGTCGAGCAGGCGGCCGAGCGCCTGGTGGCCGCCCGCTCGCCCGTGATCATCTGCGGCGGCGGGGTGGTGATTGCCGGCGCCAGCGAGGCCCTGGCCGAGTTGGCCACCGCCCTCAACGCTCCGGTGTGCACCACCGTCAGCGGCCAGGGCAGCCTGGCCGACACCCACCCCTTGAATGCCGGGGTGGTGGGCACCAACGGGGGCGTGGCTGCCACCCGCGCGGTGGTGGCGCAGGCCGACCTGGTGCTGTTCGTGGCCTGCCGCGCCGGCTCGACCACCACCGAGCACTGGCAGATGCCGCCGCGCAGCGTCACCATCGTGCACCTGGATGTGGACCCCATGACCATCGCCACCAACTACCGCACCGACGTGGCCCTGGTAGGCGATGCCTTGCTGGGCCTGCAGGCCTTGGCGGCGGCCGTGGCGCAGCGGGCTGACCAGAGGCCGGCCGACGCGGCCGATGGCCGAGCCCTGGCAGCACGCGCGCGGGCCGAGAAGCAGGCCTTCTTCGCCCCGCTGGCCGCCTCGCTCGACCGCCCGATCAAGCCTGAGCGCGTGGTCGATCTGCTGAACCGCCTGCTGCCGGCCCGCGCCATCGTGGTAGCCGATCCGGGCACGCCTTGTCCTTACTTCTCGGCCTACTTCAATGCCCCCCAGGCGGGGCGACATTTCATCACCAACCGGGCGCACGGCGCGCTGGGTTTTTCGATGTCGGCCGGTGTCGGTGCGGCCTTCGGCCAGCCCGATTCGGTGGTGGTGTCGGTGATGGGCGACGGCAGCTTCGGCTTCACCTGTGGAGAACTGGAAACCATCGTGCGCCGCAACGTGCCACTGAAGATGATCGTGTTTTCGAACTCGGTGTACGGCTGGATCAAGGCCAGCCAGAAGACCGGCTACGAGCAGCGCTATTTTTCGGTCGACTTCAACCGCACCCAGCACGCCCGCGTGGCCGAAGCCTTCGGTGTGAAAGCCTGGCGGGTGGAAGACCCCTCGGAGCTCGAAGCCGCGCTCAAGGCCGCCCTGATGCACGATGGGCCCGCGCTGGTCGACGTGATCTCGCAGGAATTGCAGGACACTGCCGTACCCGTCAGCCAGTGGATGGGTTGACCCCCCACCCACCTCAGCCCCAACCCAGGAGTCTGCCCATGTCCGATCTCCCCCTGCACCGCCGCCACGCCCTGAGCCTGCTGGGCGCAGCCGCCTTGGGGCTGCCCTCGGTGGCCCGCGCCGACAGCGACACCCCGCTCAAGCTGGTGATCACCTTTCCACCCGGGGGCAGCACCGACATCGCGGCGCGCATTCTGCAGCCGCGCCTGTCTGAAAAGCTCGGCCGCCCCGTGGTGATCGAAAACCGCCCCGGTGCCGCCAGCCAGGTGGCCACACAGTACGTGGCCAAGTCCGCCCCCGATGGCAACACCTTGCTGGTGAGCTTCGACACCCACGCCATCAACCCGATCGCCAAACCCCGCCTGCCCTACGACACCTTCAAGGATTTCACCGGGGTCTCGCTGGCGCTGCGTTTTCCGCTGGTGATTGCGGCCGCGGCCTCGGTGCCGGCACGTGATCTGCGCGGTTTCATCGAGGCGGCGCGCAAGGCGCCCGGGAAGTTCAGCTATGCCTCCACCGGCCTGGGCTCGATGAACCACCTGGTGATGGAAGACCTCAAGCGGCGCGCCGGCATCTTCGTCTTGCATGTGCCCTTCGGCGGGGGTGGCCCGGCCGTGCAGGCCGTGCTCGGTGATGTGACCAGCCTGACCCTGCTGAGCTATGCCGCACTGCGCAGCCAGATTGCGGCGGGCAAACTCAAGGCGCTGGCCGTGACCGGCGCGCGCCGCCTGCCGGAGTTGCCCGAGGTGCCCACCGTGGCCGAATCGGGCTACCCCGGCTTCGAGGCCTATTCGTGGATCGGCATTTTTGCACCCTCAGGCACGGCCGCGGCCACGGTGCGCCAGCTGACCGAGGCTTTTCAGGCCACACTCAACAGCCCGGACATCCACCAGAAACTCAGCCAGGCGGGCTTTGAGGTGATGGCCACCGACGGCCCCGCACTGGAGCGCCACCTGAAAGACGAATACGAGCGCTGGGGCCTGTTCGTGCGCCAGACCCACCTCAAACTGGACGATTAGAAAGAGATGCTTTCGTGACCCTGCCACTCGACCACATCGTCATTGCCGTGCAGCAGCTCGACCGGGCCATTGCCGACTACCGGGCACTGGGCTTTCAGGTTTTGATCGGCGGCCGGCACAATGGACGCACCTCGCACAACGCGCTGGTGGTGTTCCAGGACGGCAGCTACCTCGAACTGATCGCCTGGGAGGGCCCGGCGCCGCAGGAGCGCTGGTACACCACCCTGCAAAGTGCCGGCGAGGGCCTGGTCGACTTCGCCCTTCTGCCCGGTGACACCACCGAGGTGCTGAACGCAGCGCGCTCGCGCGGACTGCTCAGCCTGGAGGGCCCTTTCGATGGCGCCCGCCTGCGCCCCGACGGCGCCCAACTGCGCTGGCAGACGGCCCGCCATGCCAGCCCCGACCTGCCCTTCTTGTGCGGTGACATCAGCCCGCGGGCGCTGCGGGTGTCCGAGTCACCCGCCGATCGCCTGCACCCCAATGGCGCCTTGGGCGTGGCCAGGCTGGACATTGCCGTGCTGGATCTGCCCACGTCACTGGCGCGCTACCAGGCCCTGCTGGGCCCCGATCTGGCAGCCGGCCCGGTGCTGCTGCGCGAAGGCGTGCAGCAAATCAGCCTGACTTTGGGCAGCACCGAACTGCGCCTGCTGAGCCCAGCCTCGGAGCAGGCCGACGGTGCACAGGCCCAGGCGCTGAAACACCGCCTGGCCACCCGCGGCGAAGGCCCCTGCGCTCTGGTGTTGCGCAGTGATCTGACGACGGCCCGCCATGCCGAAGGCCCGGATGAGTTCAGCCACGGCGTGGCCCTGAGCTGGGCATCCCACGACGCACAGCCCTGAAAACACGAAACCCCACGCCAGGTGGGGTTTGCAGCCAGGCCCGCACACAAGGCGGGCTGGCAGTTCAATCGCTGAACAAGCCGGGCTGAATCAACTCAGCCGGGGGCAAGGATCAACGCGGACGGCGCGGCACCATCGGGCCACGGCCTTCGATGTGGCGGAACTTGATGCGGCCCTTGCTCAGGTCATAGGGCGACAGTTCCAGCGACACCTTGTCGCCAGCCAGGATGCGGATGTGGTTCTTGCGCATCTTGCCGGCCGAATAGGCAATCAGTTCGTGACCGTTGTCCAGCGTGACACGGAAACGCGTGTCAGGCAGCACTTCGTTCACAACACCCATCATTTCAATCAGCTCTTCCTTGGCCATGGTGCTTTCCTTTAATTACGGTGTCAGGAGTTGAGGGCGCGCAAGGTCGCGTACCCATTGGATGCCCTGTTCGATGGCATAGCCCGAAGCAGCGGCACGTGTCGAAAACTGGGGGGTGAAACGCATCACCCGGTCGGTACTGGCGCTGCCACGGCCACTGGCAATGGAGACCTGGGAGGCAAAAGCGCCGTCTTCCAGTTCGCGGGCGCAGGCAGCAATTCGGTATTTGCCCATCTGGATGGGGTCTGAAGCAGTTGTTGGATTCGAGTTGAAAATCATCAAGGGGTTGAAAAGACCTGGGTCAGGAGGCGACCACACGGTCCCGGACAAAAAATACTGGCAGCCCCAAATGCCTAGGGAGCCCGTCCTGAACAACCAGAGAACCCGGCCACAACTGGCGCGAACCCGGCAACGCGCCAGCAGTGGCTGCGTCAACAGAAGGGGAAAGCCGCTGGCACTGTGAATGTGCTGACGGACACGCCACAAGCAGGGCTGGACCAACAACCCCCTCTGCCGGGGGTGGGCACACCACTCAACCAGTGAGCAGGCGCAGTCGGTCGCCAAGGGCGATCCCGCAATGTAACACACTCGCCCCAAAAACGCTGCTGCTGGATTCCGTTGCAAAAATGTCAGTGCTGTGTCGAGCCCCAATTGACGGCCCCGCCGCCATCTGAAACCATTCGACACAATTTCCTTGCTTCACTTTTTCGCAAGGGCTGTGAGTTGTCCGTTTGAGCGCCTTCATTGATTTCTCCCTTTCGCCTGGGCAGCCGGCCCCGCCGACCGGTCTCCAGTGCCATCTTCGATGTGCCGTTCGGGCACTGTCATGAGCGCGGACACCCGCCCGAGCACCGCGCCGTCGAATCTTCCCCTGCCTGACCTGGCCGCTGGTCCCCACTTTGATCGTCTGGTTCGCCTGGCTGCCACCTTGTGCGGCACCCGTCAGGCCTGGGTGACGGTGTGGCATGGCGCAGGCCCGGTGGTGGTGGCCGGCATCGGGGTGGCCTTGGGGCCCATGCCCTGGACCCTGGCCTTGGACACGGCGTGGGAAAACGCTGTAGCCACCACCATCCCCCCGTTCAACCCCCAACAAGATCCGGCCTGGGCCGATCATCCCTGGGTTCAGGGGCCGCCGGGGCTGTGCTTTCTGGCCGGGATGGTGCTGCGCAGCCGCGACGGCGAACGCCTGGGCATGCTGTGTGTCGGTGATCCGCAGCCCCACGAGCTGGATGCCGAACAATGCGAAGCCCTGGACGCCCTGGCCTCGCAAGCCCTGCTGCTGCTGGAGTTCGGGCGCCAGCAATCGCGCTGGAACGATGCCGAAACCCAGAACCGCCAGGCCCGCCAATGGCACCAGCTTCAGATCCAGGCCCAGCGCATTGCCGGGCAGGTGGCCGAAGTGGGAGGCTGGATCCTGACGCTGCCGGATCGGCAGTTCGTCTGGTCACCCGAAGTGGCCCACATCCATGGCATGAGCCCCGAAACCACCGTCACCGCAGAGCAGGCTTTCGGCTTCTACCTGCCCGACGATCAGTTGCGACTGGATGCGGCCTTCCGGGCCTGTGTGCGCGATGGCACCCGCTTCGAACTGGAGCTGATGCTGCGCCGCATCGACGGCCAGCCCATCTGGGTGCGCCTGATCGGCGAAGCGGTGCGCAATGAGCAGGGTGTGACCGAGGCAGTGCAGGGGGCATTGGAGAACATCGACGCGCGCAAACGCGAGGTCGAAACCCGCCTGGCCATCGTGCGCATGCAGCAGGAAATCGCCAACGCCGAGCTCGACCTGGACGGTGTGCTCGAGTTGATGGCCCTGCGTGCCGCCGAGCTGACCGGCGCGGAAGGCAGCTCGGTCGAGCTGGTGGAAGCCCAGGATTGCATCTGCCGGGCCTGTGCCGGCACCCTGAGTGCCTATGTGGGACGACGCATCGGGCTGCACGACACGCTGGCAGGCCAGGTGCTGCAACACAACACCACCGTGCGCTGCCAGGACACCGAGCAAGACCCGCGCATCCAGGTCGCCCTGGCCCGGGCGCTGGGGGTGCGCTCCTTGATCGTGGCGCCGCTCAAGGCGGGCGATCAGATGCTGGGCGTGATCCGGGTGGTGTCGGGCCGACCCGGGGCCTTCAGCCTGCGCGATGAAACCCATCTGCAGATCCTGGTGCTGACCCTGGGCGGTGTCATCCAGCGCCAACGTCTGGGCGCCAAATTGCAGGCCTCGGAGGCCCAGTACCGATTGCTGTTCGACCTGAACCCGCAACCCATGTGGGTGCACAGCATCGGTGACATGCGCATGCTGGCCGCCAACAAGGCCATGGTGGCGCACTATGGCTACAGCCATGAAGAACTGCGCCACATGAAGGCGCCCGAATTCTGGGTGGACGACAACGAGACCACACGCCTGGAGCGGCTGGCCTCGATCCAGCGCGGGGACGTGCAGATCAACACGCCGCGCTGCCACCGCCGGCGCGACGGCTCGCTGATGGATGTGGAGGTGACGGCCAACACCATCACCTTCGATGGCGAAGCCGCCCGGCTGGTGATTGCCACCGACGTGACCGAAAGACAACGTGCTGCGCGCGACCAGCAACGCCTGAGCCGGGCCCAGCTGACCCTGAGTGCCTGCAACGAAGCCCTGGTGCGCGCCAGCACCGAGCTGGGTCTGCTGGAAGACGTGACCCGCACCCTGGTCGAGGTCGGCGGCTACCGCCTGGCCTGGGTGGCTTACATCGGTCTGGATGAGACCCAGCCGGACATCCGGGCCGTGTCCCGCTACGGGCAGGGCAGCGATTTCCTGGACGGGCTGAACCAGGCCGATGCCCCGCAGAGCCCCATGGCCCTGACTTTGCAGGATGGCCGTCTGCGCATCGTGGAAGACTTTCAGCAAAGCCCCGACTGGCCAGCCTGGGGGCCCGCGGCCAGGCACCACGGCCTGCGCGGTCTGCTCTGCCTGCCGCTGCGCGTCGGCGCTCGCCGCCTGGGGCTGCTGACACTGCACTCGGACGAGCCTTGCCGAATCAGCCATGGCGAAGAGCAATTGCTCCAGTCCCTGTCCAACGATCTGGCCTTTGGCATTAGCAATCTGCGGGCCCAGGAAGAACAGAACCGGTTGCAACACGCCGTGCTGAAGCTGGCCACGGCGGTATCGGCCAGCACGGGCACCGAGTTCTTCGGCCAACTGGCCCGCAACATGGCCGAAGCGCTGGATGCCCAGGCCGGCTTCGTGGCCCGATTGCTGCCGGCCACGCCGGGTGCCCCGGCGCGCATGCGCCTGATCGCGGCCCAGGTGGCAGGCCAGGCGATTGCCCAGGCCGACTACCTGCTGGCTGGCACACCCTGTGAACAAGTGCTGAAAGACGGCATGGGCCTGGTGCGCAAGGACCTGGCCTGTGTCTATCCCGGGATGGCGGGGCAGGCCCCGGCGGTGGCCTACGTGGGCCGGCGCCTGGACAATGCGGTCGGTGAAGCGGTGGGCCTGGTGTTCGCCCTGTTCGAGCGGCCCCTGGCCCAGACCGGCTTTCTGGTCTCGGCCCTGCACATCTTTGCGGCACGGGCCGGGGCCGAACTGGCCCGGCTGGCCGCCGACAGCCAGATCCGCGATCAGGCCTCGCTGCTGGACAAGGCCCAGGATGCCATCATCGTGCGCCGCATCGGTGGCGGGCTGAGCTATTGGAACAAGGGCGCCGAGCGCCTGTACGGCTTCACCGCCGCCCAGGCGCTGGACCCGGCGATCGGCCTGCGCATCGAGCGCGAGCACCTGCACTTCGATCTCGATCCCGCGCAGGTGTTGCAAGACGGCGAATGGAGCGGCGAGATCGACCAGCAGCGCCAGGATGGCACGCTGCTCACCGTGGAAAGCCGCTGGACCCTGGTGCACGATGCCTTTGGCACGCCCGAAGCCATCCTGTCGATCAACACCGACGTGACGGCCCGCAAGCTGGCCGAACAGCAGATCCAGCGCCTGGCCTTCTTCGACGCCCTGACCGAGCTGCCCAACCGGCAGCTGCTGATGGACCGGCTGCAGCACGCCCTGGCCAGCAGCACGCGCACGGGTGCCGGGGGCGCCTTGCTGTTCATCGACCTGGACAACTTCAAGACCCTCAACGACACGCTGGGCCACGATCAGGGTGACGAGTTGCTGCGCCAGGTGGCGCGACGCCTGAGCGCCTGCGTGCGCGAATCGGACACGGTGGCCCGTCTGGGCGGCGACGAGTTCGTGGTGATGCTGGAAAACCTCGGGCGCGGCCACGCCGAAGTGATCGAACACGCCAGCCGCATCGGAGGCAAGGTGCTGGCCACCATGGCAGCGCCCTTCCTGCTGGCGGGCCAGCAGCATGAAAGCAGTTGCAGCATCGGCGTGGCCCCGTTCATGGATGGCAACAGCGGCATCAGCGAGCTGCTCAAGCAGGCCGACCTGGCCATGTACCAGGCCAAGACGGCGGGGCGCAATACCCTGCGCTTCTTCGACCCGGCGATGCAGGCCGAAGTCAGTGCCCGCGCCGCGCTGGAAGCCGCGCTGCGCCAGGCGCTGGCCCGCGGCGAGCTGATGCTGCACTACCAGCCACAGACCGAACAGGGCCGCCACGTCAGCGGGGTGGAGGCCCTGGTGCGCTGGCGCCACCCGGTGCGCGGCATGGTGTCGCCGGCCGAGTTCATTCCGCTGGCCGAAGACACCGGGCTGATCATCCCGATCGGGCGCTGGGTGCTGGACACCGCCTGCAGCCTGCTGGCCCGTTGGGCCGGGCAGGCCGAGACCGAGGCCCTGAGCGTGGCCGTGAACGTCAGCTCACGCCAGTTCAAGCACCCTGATTTCGTGCAGCATGTGATCAGTGCGCTGCAAGCCCATGGTGCCCGACCGGATCGGCTCAAGCTGGAGTTGACCGAAAGCCTGCTGGTGGACGACATGGACGCCATCATCGAACGCATGGGTCAGTTGAAAAACCTGGGGGTGGGCTTCTCGCTGGACGACTTCGGCACCGGTTATTCCAGCCTCAGCTACCTCAAGCGCCTGCCGCTGGACCAGCTGAAAATCGACCAGTCCTTTGTGCGTGATGTGCTCACCGACCCCAACGACGCGGCCATCGTGCGCACCATCATCAACCTGGGCCGCAGCCTGGGGCTGGCGGTGATCGCAGAAGGCGTGGAGTCGCGTGATCAGCAGGATTTTCTGGCCCGCCACGATTGCCATGCCTTCCAGGGCTATGCCTTCGGCAAGCCCATGGCCGATCAGGAACTGAGCCTGTTCCTGAGCCAGACCCCGCGCCAGATGCACTGATGCACTGATGCACTGAAATCTTCGGCCCTGGCGGGCAGAGCCCCAGCTCAGGCCTGGGTTTGGCCGCGCGTGCAGCTGGCCAGCCAGGGCAACAAGGGGGTGGGGCGCGCAAAGTGATAGCCCTGCAGGCCCTCGCAACCGTGGGCAAACAGGAAGGCCACCTGGCGCTCGTTCTCCACCCCTTCGGCAATCACCTGCAGGCGGAACTGGCGCGCCATCAGCAACACCGAGCGCACGATGGCGATGTCACCTTCGTCATCCGGGATGCCGTCGATGAAGCTGCGATCGATCTTGATCTCATGGATGGGCAGGCGCTTGAGGTAGCCCAGGCTGGAAAACCCGGTGCCGAAATCATCGATCGAGAAGCGGATGCCCAACGCAATCAGCTCATCCATCTGGGACTGCACGCTGTCCGAACGCTCCAGCAACAGGCCCTCGGTGATCTCGAAGATCAGGCGATGGGCCGGCGCACCGCTGCGTTGCAGCAAAGCGCGCACGCGCTCCACGAAGTCGGGCTGACGGAACTGGCGTGGGCTCACATTCACCGACAGCGGAAACTCCAGTCCGGCAGCCTGCAGTTGCAGCAAGGCCTGTGCAGCCTGCTCCAGCACCCATTCGCCCAAAGGCACGATCAGGCCTGAGGTCTCGGCTACCGGGATGAACTCCACCGGTGACACGGCCCCCCGCACCGGATGCTGCCAGCGGATCAGCAACTCGGCGCCGATCACCACCTGCCCGGTGCTGAACTGGGGTTGTACATGCAGCGACAGTTGCTGGCCCTGCAGAGCGTGTTTGAGGTCTTCCTCGATCAGAAACCGCTTTTCGATCTCGGTCTGCATGCCGGGCTCGAACAAGGCCACGCGGTTGGCCCCTGTGGCCTTGGCGTGGTTCATCGCGGCATCGGCCTGGCGCAGCACGTCTTCGGCGTCTGGATAGACCCCCTGGTCCAGCTGGGGGCACACCGTGACACCCAGGCTGGCCGTCACGCTGAAACTCTGATCTCCCAGCGGCAAGGGCTGCAACAGGGCCACACGCAGCTGCTCGGCCACGGCCTGGGCCTGCTGCCAGGGCGCCAGCTCGGCCGAACGGGGCAGTTGTGGCAGCAGCACCACGAATTCATCGGCCCCCAGGCGGGCCAGGATGGCGTCCGGGCCGACGGATTCGGTCAACCGGCGCGCCACGCTGCGCAGCAACACATCCCCCTGACCATGGCCGCGGGCATGGTTGAGGCGCTTGAAGCCGTCCAGATCGACATGGATGACGGCGCCAGAGCCTTCGGGCGGGCAGGTTTGCAGCCACTCGAACAGCTTGGCCACCATCAAGGCCCGGTTGGGCAGGCTGGTCAGCGGGTCGTAGTAGGCGCGCCGGAAGTTGTCCTCATCGGTCAGCTTGCGTTCGGTGATGTCGGTGTGGGTGCCGATCATGCGCAGCGGCCGGCCGTGGGCATCTCGCGCCACCACCAGACCGCGGCTGAGGATCCATTTCCATTGCCCATCGTGGCACCGCGCCCGGTGCTCGCTGCGAAACAAAGGGGCCACGCCATCGAAATGCTGCTGACGGGCCTCCTGATGGGCCGGCAAGTCCTCCGGGTGCACCCAGGCATCGGGATCGGCCCCTGGCAACTCTTGCGTCTCGCCGTAGCCATACAAAGCCCGGTACTGAGACGAGAAATAGTGTTCGTTGCTTTCGATGTTCCAGTCCCAGACCCCGGCGGCCGAGCCCTCGAGCGCGAATTTCCAGCGCGCCTCGGCCTCGCGCAGTTCCTGCTCGGCGCGACGGCGGTCTGAGATGCGGATGAACAAGCCGTGCCAGAGCACCGAACCGTCAGGCTCCATGGTCGGTCGGGATTGGCCCTGGAACCACTCCAGCCGGCCGTCAGGCAGGTGGCTGCGGAACTCCATGGACCAGGGGCTGAGGGACTGCTCGCAGGCCCGCACCGATTGCCTCATCGCTTCGCGGTCATCGGCATGCAGCTGCTCAAAAAACGGGGCCGCGCTGGCATTCAAGGCCTCGGGCGACAAGCCGAACAGGTCCTGGAACGCCTGGCTGGCAAAAGGAAACGAGCCCACACCGGGTGAAGACAGGCGAAATTGGTAAATGGCCGTCGGCATCCAACGCGCCAGCTGGTTCAACTGTTGTTCACAGGCCGCCCATTGGCGCTCCTTGTTGTCCAGTCGCAGCTTTGTGGCGGCCAATTCGATCTGGTGGCGACGCAGTTCCAGGCGGGCCATCACCAGATCGGCCAACAGACGCAGCTGGACCCGGTCGGATTCCTGCCAGCGGCGCGGCGACGCGTCCAAGGCACACAGGCTGCCCAGCAGATGCCCCTCGTCGTTGATCAGCGGGACACCGGCGTAGGCCCGGATCTGCGGCCCGTCCAGCACCAGAGGATGCTGGGCAAAACGGGGATCGATGCTGGCGTCGTCCACCGTCAGCATCTGGCCTGTGGACAACATGTGGCCGCAAAACGATTGTTCCAGCGGCAGCTGGTCCAGCGAAAAGCCCACCCGCGACTTGAACCACCAACGCGGTGCATCCATGAAGCCCACCAGGGCGATGGACACGCCCAGCAAACGGGTGGCGAGCTGGGTCAGTTCGTCAAACGGCGCCTCGGCTGCGGTGTCCAGCACTTGGTAGCGCTGCAGGCTCAGCCTGCGGGCCTGTTCCTGCCCAGGTGTTCCCATCCCGTTCATGCTGGAGCGCAGTCGGTCCACCGGGCTCGGCTGGAATCGCGCCTCGTGGGTGTCGAGGTGTGAAACCGCAGCCCGTCCAGGCGGCATCCATCGAACCCATCAGCGTGTGGAACAGAAAAAAGCATCAAAAAAGGTCAGGACAAACAGGTTTTGCCAGGGCACAGACCCGACAGCGAACCGTGATTCTGGCGACAAAAACGCGTTCAAAGCGTCAAAACGGGCAATTTTTACATTCCAGTCCGAACAAATCTGCCTGAAATCACTTGTGATTCGCATTTCAATCATTTTTCACGACGACAAGTTGTTCCTGACTTCTTCTTTGTATTCAATATATTGAAATAGTAGTAGTAGTAAGGAGCGACCCTGTCTGTGGATAAGTTGCTTTTTTCTATTATTTCCAAAGACTTGGACATGCTTGAAGGATGTGCGCAGCCCTGCGTTCGAGTTGTTCCACTTTCATCAACAACTTGGCGCTGACGCGCCAGCCTGTGGACAAGCACAGGCTTGTTCCGGATTTATCCCCAAACTTGTCCCAGGCGGATGCTCCTTGGAGTGCATCGGCGGGCTTGATCAATAAAACAACAGTCTTTGGCGAACGTGACGCGCCACAGGGCTTTTTGAGGGGCTGCAGTGGCTTGCCCCCTGTCAAAAACGATTTTGGAGCACCGACTTTGCGTGAACGGTGACCCGCAGTCGACCCGACGGCCCGGTCAGGTCGGCGCAAAACGAGTTGGGAGCACGGTGTTTGCCACGCCTGTTCGGCCGGAACCGGTCTGATCCACAGGGGTGGACACCGATCAGCCTGGAATTCACGGTTCATCACGCCGCTTGAAGACTTTCAAGCGGCTGTTTTCGGCCATGCGTTCACCCTGTCCCAGACACACCCGATCCAGGACAAGGCGCTCAGTCCTGTCCCGAAGAGATGTTCCTGACTTCTTCTTTGTATTTAATATATTTGAATAGTAGTAGTAGTAAGCAAGACCACTTTCTGTGGACAAGTCACTTTTCACTATTCAAATCAATCACTTGGACAGCTCAAAACGCTGTGGGGCGGGGCCCTTGAAGTCCGGGCTCGGCCGGGGACAACTGGGATCGTCAAGCGCGCCCTGTGGATAAACCCCGAGTTGTTCCTGCGCTATCCCCAGAGTTTTCCGAGGCGTTTTCAGGGGGGTGCTTTTCATAATGCAAAAAAACAAACCCCCCAGGACCTTTCGGTGCTGGGGGGTAGGGCGTGATCAATCTTGGGAGGTTCTGGAGTTCTGCGTCTGGCGGCCTTCCTTTCTCAGGCGGGGTGATGCGGGTGGTGCATGCCGTGCTCGGGTCCGGCGCGGTGATCCATCAGGCGCTGGGTTTCGGCATCGAACACTTTTTGCTGCTCGGCATCGAGTGCTGCATAAAACGCCTTGGTGGCCTGGTGGCGCTGGCTCATGTTTTGGGCGTGCTGCTGCTGCAGCGTCTCCAGTCGGTCCAGGCGCTCGGGGGTGCTGAGCCGGGCCAGTTCGGCCCGGTCCGGTCGGCTGGGTGGGGTGGCCGGCGGTTTGACGGCGCTGGTGAAGGCCGTCCAGGCGGCTTCCTGATCAGCCCGCAATTTCAACCGGGCCTTGAGTTCGGCACTGTGGCGTTCGAATCGGGCCAGTCGGCGGGCCGGGTCGGGCCGATGGTGGCCGGAGTCGCTGAACTGCAGGCCGTGTTGCGCAGGCGGGGGGGTCGCCCCGTCCGGGGTGGGGGCCGCCTGGGCCAGGCCGATGCAGGCCGTGGCGACCAGCAGGTAGGCAGACCACCCGATCTTGGTCAGTGATTTCATGGCTTTCCTTTCAGGGGAGCTGGCGTGCCGGGGGCACATCAACAGGGTTCCCAGTCTGCAGGTGCGCTGTTTCGCGACCATGAGCGGGCGGTGAGACTAAGTAAAGCAGCAGGCCCCCGCCAGCCCTCACAATGGAGGGGTGGGGACCTGTCGAAATTCACAGTTCCTGGATGGCTTTTGAAGCAAGGGATTTCAGTGTTCAAGAATTTGATTGTTTACCGCCTGGGCGAAGGCTGGACGGCCTCGATGGAACAGGTGGAAGCCGCGCTCGACAAGGCGCGCTATGTGGAATGTGGTGCCAGCCAGGAAAAGGCGGTCGGCTGGGTCGAGCCGCGTGGCGAAGCCCATGGGCCGCTGCTGGAGTCGGTGGGCGGGCAGTGGATCCTGAAGTTCATGATCGAGGTGAAAAGCGTGCCCGGCTCGGTGCTCAATCGCAAGGCCAAGGAACGCGCCCAGCAGATCGAGCAGACCACCGGCCGCAAGCCCGGCAAGAAGGAAACCAAGGAGCTCAAGGAAGAGATCAAGCTCAGCCTGCTGCCGATGGCCTTTTCCAAGCAGGGCTCGGTGCTGGTCTGGATCGATCAGGCGGCACGCCTGCTGATGATCGAGGCCGGCAGCCAGGGCCGGGCCGACGAGGTGGTGACCGCGCTGGTCAAATCGCTCGACGGTTTTGCCGTGGCCTTGCTCGACACGCAGATCAGCCCGGTGAGCGCCATGGCCGAGTGGCTGACCACCCAGGAGCCGCCGGCCGGTTTTGCCATCGAGCAGGAGTGCGAGCTCAAGGCGGCCGACGAATCCAAGTCGGTGGTGCGCTATGCACGCCACCCGCTCGACAACGACGAGGTCAAGCAGCACATCGCCCAGGGCAAGCTGCCCACCCGACTGGCCCTGAGCTGGGACGACCGGGTGTCCTTCATGCTGACCGAGGGCATGCAGATCAAGAAGATCAGCTTCCAGGATGTGGTGTTCGAGGGCAAGTCGGCCGACGACGGTGGTTTTGATGCCGATGTGGCCATCGCCACCGGTGAACTGGTGCAGATGCTGCCCGACCTGATCAATGCGCTGGGCGGCGAGGCTCAGCGACCCAGTCTGGCCCCGGCAGAGGCTCCGCCCGCGCCGGCCGCATCTTCGTCCGCCGCGAGCGCTGCGGACGAAGACGATTCGCCTCCTTTTTAAGCACCGCGAGCGCTGATCCCTCGCCATGGCCTTGAACATCGTCTGGGTGGGCCTGTTCGGGGCGGCTTTTGCGGCCGCGCTGTGGCGCTGGCTGGTGGGCGGTGATGCGGCCGCCTTTCCGGGCCTGCTCGGGGCGATGTTCGATTCGGCCCGCTCGGGTTTTGAGCTGTCGCTGGGTCTGGCCGGCATCATGACCCTGTGGCTGGGGTTGATGCGGGTGGGCGAGCGGGCTGGCATGGTGGCCAGCCTGGCGCGCCTGGCCAGCCCGGTGCTGCGGCGCCTGTTTCCCGATGTGCCGGCAGGGCATGCTGCGCAGGGGGCGATGACGCTCAACCTGTCGGCCAATCTGCTCGGGCTGGACAACGCCGCCACCCCGCTGGGCCTGAAGGCCATGCGTGAGTTGCAGACGCTCAACCCGCAGCCCGAGGTGGCCAGCCACGCGCAGGTGATGTTTGTGGTGCTCAACACCGCCGGTCTGACGCTGATCCCCAGCTCGGTGATCGCGATCCGTCAGAGCGTGGCGCTGAAGCAGGGCCTGTCGTCCTTCAATGCGGCCGACATTTTTCTGCCCACCCTGGTGGTCACGCTCACGTCCTTGCTGGCCGGTGTGCTGGCGGTGGCGGTGGCCCAGCGCATGGCCTGGTGGCGCCCCCGTTTCTGGCTGACCGGGCTGGCCCTGGTGGCAGGCCTGCTGGCCGGGGTGGCGGGGCTGGCCAGCCTGCCGGCCGAGCAGGCTTCGCGCCTCACGGGCGCGGTGGGCGCTTTTCTGATTGTGGCGCTGGTGATGCTGTTTCTCGGCGTGGGCAGCTGGCGCCGGGTGCCGGTGTACGAGGCCTTCATCGACGGCGCCCGCGAAGGTTTTGGCGTGGCCGTGCAGATCGTGCCCTACCTGGTGGCCATGCTGGTGGCGGTGGGCGCATTCCGCGCCGCGGGCTGCATGGACGCCTTGATGGCCTGGTTGGGCCAGGGCGTGGCCGCCTTGGGTTGGGACACGGCTTTTCTGCCGGCCCTGCCGGTGGGGCTGATGAAGGTGCTGTCAGGCGCCGGCGCGCGCGGCCTGATGGTCGACGTGCTGCAGACCCATGGTGTGGATTCCTTTGTCGGCCGGCTGGCCGCCATCATCCAGGGCTCGACCGAAACCACCTTCTATGTGCTGGCCGTGTATTTCGGCAGCGTGGGCATCCGCCACACCCGGCATGCGCTGGTGTGTGCGCTGGTGGCCGACGCGGTGGGCCTGCTGGCGGCCATCGGTGTGGCCTACGCGCTGTGGCGCTGATTGGCGCTGATTGGCGCTGATTGGTGCTCAGTTCTTGCGCAGGCTGCAGGTGTTCCAGCCCAGCAACTGATACGGCGGGCACCAGCCCAGCAGGCCGGTGGCCAGAGGCACGGCGCCGATCCAGCCCCACAGCCCCACGGTACCCGTGGCCGCCAGGGCCACCAGCACTGCGCCCACGGCGATGCGCAGGATGCGGTCGATGCCGCCCACGTTCTTGGTCATGAATTGCTCCAGATGGGTTGTCGAAGTCTGGATTGGATACCCCATGGGGTATCTTGGGCATGATCTGTGTCAATGGCCGGCCGGTGGGCATGGCTTGGTGCAGGGTTGGGGTTCGGCCTCGTGCAGACCGGCCAGGTCGTCCAGGATCGGACATTCGGGGCGTTCGTCACCCGAGCAGCACTGCAGCAGTTGTTGCAGCGAGCGTTGCATGGCCTGCATGGCCGCGATGCGGCGCGACAGATCGTCCACATGCTGCTGGGCAATGCGCTTGACGCTGGCGCTGGTGCGTTCCTGGTTGCCCCACAGGCTGAGCAGTTCAGCGATCTCGGTCATCGAAAAGCCCAGCTCGCGGCTGCGCCGGATGAAACGCAGCCGGTGCACATCGGCCTGAGCATAGAGACGGTAGCCGCTGTCGGTGCGTTGCACGCCCCCGAGCAGGCCCAGCGATTCGTAGTGCCGCACCATCTTGGCCGACACGCCGGCCAGGCGGGCCGCTTCGCCGATCTGCACGGGGGCGCTCATGCGGCGACGCTGTAGCCTTCTTCGGCGATCGCCGCCGCCAGTGGCTCGCGCGGCTTGTCGCTTTGCACGGTGACCTGGCCGCTCGTGCGGTCGATCTGCACCTGGGCCTGGGGGTCGAGTGCCTTGACGGCCTGGGTGACGGCGCGTTCGCAGTGGCCGCAGGTCATGCCCTGCACTTGAAAATGATGTTCCATGAGCTTCTCCTGAATCGGTCTGAAGGCAGACCGTGATGGTGATGATCAAGCTTGCCACGGTGGGAAGGTCAAGCCTGGCTCCGCATTGTGGCGCTTGAATTTTTTCATTGACCTTGCCACGGTGGGAGGCTTTAGGCTTGCCGCCATGAATCCCCAATCCTCTCCTGATGCATCACCCCGGCTTGAGCCGGCCCCGATCGAAATCAGCACCCTGGACATCGGCATTGGCGGCATGACCTGCGCCTCGTGTGTGGGCCGGGTCGAGCGGGCCCTGCGCAAGGTGCCCGGCGTGCAGCAGGCCACGGTGAACCTGGCCACCGAGTCGGCCCGGGTGCGGGTGCAGGCCAGCCCTCAGGCAGAAGCCCTGTTGCGCCGCTCGGTGCGGGACGCCGGTTACGAGCCCCGGGTGGCCGGGCAGGAAGACCCGGCCGAGCTGTCTCCCTGGGCGGGTTTCGGGCCGGTGGCCTTCGGCCTGCTGCTGTCACTGCCCCTGGTGGTGCCCATGCTGGGGGATCTGGCGGGTCGGCACTGGATGTTGCCGGCCTGGTGGCAATGGCTGCTGGCCACGCCGGTGCAGTTCGGCCTGGGCGCGCGTTTTTACAAGGCGGGTTGGCATGCTCTGAAAGCGGGCTCGGGCAACATGGATCTGCTGGTGTCGCTGGGCACTTCGGCGGGCTATGGCTTGTCGATCTGGCTGTGGCTGAGCACGCCGCCCGATCAGATGCCGCATTTGTATTTCGAGGCCTCGGCCGTGGTGATCACGCTGGTGCTGCTGGGCAAATGGCTGGAGGCGCGCGCCAAGCGCCAGACCACCTCGGCCATCCGCGCCCTGCATGCGCTGCGCCCCGAGCAGGCCCACCTGCTCACGGCCGAAGGCGAGGTGGACGTGCCCTTGGCCGAGGTGCTGGTGGGCGACCGGCTGGTGGTGCGCCCGGGCGAACGTCTGCCGGTGGATGGTCGGGTGCTGGAGGGCGAGTCGCAGGTGGATGAATCCATGCTCACGGGCGAGCCCCTGCCGGTGCCCAAGGCGCTGGGGGCTGCCCTGACCGGGGGCTCGATCAATGGCGAAGGCCGGGTGCTGATGCAGGTGACGGCCGTGGGCCAGGAGACGGTGCTGGCGGCCATCATCCGCCTGGTCGAGGACGCCCAGGCCGGCAAGCCCCCGATCCAGCGCCTGGCCGACCAGGTCTCGGCGGTGTTCGTGCCGGTGGTGCTGGGCCTGGCCCTGATCACGCTGGTGGCCTGGTGGTGGCAGGGCGGCGCCTTGGAGCCGGCGCTGATCCACGCGGTGGCGGTGTTGGTGATCGCCTGCCCCTGTGCGCTGGGCCTGGCCACGCCGGCGGCCATCATGGCCGGCACCGGGGTGGCGGCACGCCACGGCATCCTGATCAAGGATGCCCAGGCGCTGGAACTGGCGCGCCGCGTGGACACCGTGGTGTTTGACAAGACCGGCACCTTGACCGTGGGGCAGCCGCGCCTGCTGGCGTTCGAGCCGGCGCCCGGCCAGGATCCGGCGCCCCTGTTGCTGGCGGCGGCCAGCCTGCAGGCCGGCAGCGAGCACCCTTTGGCCCGGGCGGTGCTGGCCGAGGCGCAAGTGCGTGGCCTGGTCTTGCTGGCAGCGACGTCGGTGCAGGCTGTTCCGGGTCGGGGCAGCCAGGGTGAGGTCGCTGGCCAGACCTGGCTGCTGGGCAGCCTGCGCTGGATGGGAGAGCTGGGCCTGAACCCCGGCTGGTTGCCCGCAGCGCAGGCCGCACTGCAGGCCCAGGGGGCCACCGTGTCGGTGCTGATGCGGCGCGGCTCGGAGGGTGGGCTGGAGGCCTGTGCTCTGTTGGGCTTTGCCGACGAACCCAAGCCGGGTGCAGCCCAGGCCCTGGCGGGGCTGCGCGCTCGGGGCCTGCGCATCCTGATGCTGTCGGGCGACAACCGGGCCGCCGCATTGGCCATGGGCGAGCGCCTGGGCCTGAGCCCGGCCGAGGTGGTGGCCGAGGTCCTGCCGGCCGACAAGGCGGCACACATCCGCGATCTGAAGCAGGCCGGCGCCACGGTGCTGATGGTGGGCGATGGTGTCAACGACGCCCCGGCCCTGGCGGCAGCCGATGTGGGCATGGCCATGGGCACCGGCACCGATGTGGCCATGCACGCCGCCGGCATCACCCTGATGCGCGGCGATGTGGCCCTGGTGGGTCAGGCGCTGGAGGTGTCACGGCGCACGGTGGCCAAGATCTGGCAGGACCTGTTCTGGGCCTTTGCCTACAACGTGGCCGGCCTGCCCCTGGCGGCACTGGGGTATTTGAGCCCGGTGGTGGCGGGCGCTGCCATGGCGCTGAGTTCGGTCAGCGTGATGACCAATGCCTTGCTGCTCAAGCGCTGGAAACCCTGAAGTCGCTTGGGTTGTTTTGGACCTGTTTCAGTCGTAAAAGTCTGGCAAACTGGGGAATTCTTCACACGTTGCGCACTGTCCAGATTCCACGGGCGAGGCCTGTCATTTCTGAGTGCCACCCGGAGGTTCTTGTATGAATGTCTTTGCGCTGATGCGCTTGTTCACCATCCGCTTCCGGATGATCGGCGCCATTGCGGTGGTCTTGGGGCTTTTGAGCCTGTTGGGTGGGGCCGGCATGCTGGGCATGTTCCGCATCCAGGCCATGAGTGAGGATTTCATGACCCACTCCTACGCCTCGATGGGCAACCTGGCGGAGCTGCGTGCGGAGCTGGGGCAGACCCGCCGCTTCGAAAAGGACATGATCATCCAGTACGAGAAGCCCGAACAGGTGAAGCAGCTGCGGGCCAAATGGCTGGAGTCGCTGGGCCGGGCCGATCAGATGGTCAAGCGCATGGCCAGCAGTGAAACCATGGGCAACAAGCCCGAATTGGAAACCGTGGGCCAGAAGCTGGTGGCCTACCGGGATCAGTTTGCCTCGGTGGCCAATCAGCTCGAATCGGGCGGCTACGAGTCGGCGACCACGGCCAACCGCATGAGTGCCCGCTCGGTGGCCCAGTACGAGGAAGCCGAGAAGGCGGTGGCCGCCATCGAGAAGAGCCTGACCGCCCAGGTCAACGAAGCCGTGGCCGATCAGGCCCGTGTGTCCAAGCAGACCCAGCTGCTGTTTGTTGCCGCCGTGGTGATCACGGTGATCGTGGTCGTGCCGCTCACTCTGCTGAACATGCACTCGATCTGCCGTCCGCTGGAAGTAGCCCGCCAGGCCGCGCAGGCGATTGCCGGCGGTGATCTGTCGCGCCGCATCGAGTCCGAGGGCAAGGACGAGGTGACGGATCTGCTCAATGCCCTGGCCGACATGCAGGCCGGGCTCGGGGCCATGGTGTCGCAGGTGCGCGATGCCAGCGAAAGCATTGCCACCGCCAGCCATGAAATCGCCTCGGGCAACCAGGACCTGTCGGGCCGCACCGAGCAGACGGCCTCGAACGTGCAGGCCACGGTGTCGTCCATCAGCAACCTGACGGGCAATGTGCAGCAGACCGCCTCGTCGGCCCAGTTGGCCAACCAGCTCTCGGGCTCGGCCTCCACCGCGGCGGTGCGGGGCGGCTCGGTGGTGCGCCAGGCCATCAGCAGCATGCATGAGATCTCGGCCTCCAGCCGCAAGATCAACGACATCATCGGCCTGATCGACACCATCGCCTTCCAGACCAACATCCTGGCCCTGAACGCGGCGGTTGAAGCGGCGCGCGCCGGTGAGCAGGGGCGTGGTTTTGCCGTGGTGGCCAGCGAGGTGCGCGGCCTGGCCCAGCGCTCGGCCGAGGCGGCCAGCGAAATCAAGGGCCTGATCAAGAACAGCGTCAGTGCGGTCGATGGCGGCGTGAAGCTGGTCGAAGATGCGGGCTCGGCCATGGACGAGATCGTCTCCGGCGTGCAGCGCGTGAGCGACATCATCGGCGAGATCACGGCTGCGGCCTCCGAACAATCCACCGGCATCGGCGATGTGAACCAGTCGGTGAACCAGATCGACCAGATGACCCAGCAGAACGCGGCCCTGGTTGAGCAGTCGGCCGCCGCGGCCGAATCGCTGCGGGAGCAGGCCGACCGCCTGGCCAGCGTGGTGCGCCAGTTCCGTCTCAGCGATCAGCACGCCAGCGCGCAAGGCACCCGCCGTGGCGGCGCCCAGGGTGGCTATCTGGGCTCGTCGGCAGGCGAGCCCCACCTGCTGGGCATGTGAGCCCGGCCTGATCCAGCCCGGCGCCGGGCTGGATCGCGCTTCAGACCCGGCTGGCGATCAGCACCGCATTGGTGCCGCCAAAGGCGAAGGAATTCGACATCGCGTGGCGCAGCCCCGGCACGGCGCGCGCCGCACCCTGGACCAGGTCCAGCGCGAAGGCCGGATCGGCCTGACTGAGGTGGGCGGTGGGCGGCACCTGGCCGCTGGCCAAGGCCTGCAGGGCCACCACCAGTTCCATGGCGCCCCCGGCCCCCAGCAGATGCCCGTGGATGGCCTTGGTCGAACTGACCGCCACCCCACGCTCCCCGAACACGGTTTGCAGCGATTCGGCCTCGGCACGGTCGCCCGCCTGGGTGGCGGTGCCATGGGCATTCACGTAGCCGATGTCCTGCGGCTGCAGGCAGGCGTCCCGCAGGGCGGCCTGCATGGCGCGCACCTGGCCGGCCGCATCGGGCTGGCTGATGTGGCGGGCATCGCTGTTGGTGGCGTAGCCCGACAGGCACAGCGTGTGCTGCGCCCCCCGGGCCTGGGCGTGCGCCGGGCTTTCCAGCACCAGGGCGGCCGCGCCTTCGCCCATGGCGAAACCGTGCCGATCGGCCGAGAAAGGCCGGCAGGCCGAGGCCGCCAGGCTGCCTTCAGGGCCGGTCGGGGCCATCACCCGCATGGCCTGCCAGCTGGCCAGCACGCCGGGGCTCAACATCGATTCATGCCCGCCCACCACCGCCACATCGATCCAGCCACCGCGCAGGGCGCGCAGGGCTTCGCCGATGGCCACGGCCGACGAGGCACAGGCACAGGCGTAGGTCAGCGAGGGGCCGCGGATGCCCAGCTGCAGGCTGATCTCGGCCACCGCGGCATTGGGCATGGTGCTCAGCACGGTGGTGGGGCGCAGGCGTTTGTGTTCGGCGTACAGGGTGTGGCAACTGGCGTCGAAGCTGTGCGCCCCGGCCATGCCGCTGCCCCAGTACAGGCCCACGCGCTCGGCATCCAGCGTGGCCATGTCCAGCCCGCTGGCGGCCCAGGCCGCCATGGCAGCCGTCAGGGCCATCGAGGTGCCGCGGTCGGCCGGCACCCGTGAGGGGGTGCGCACAGCGGCGTCATTGAAATCACAGCGCGCCAGGGGCAGCACCACCGGGTCGATGCCCGGCAGGTCGAGCGGCCAGGGGCCGACCGCCGATTCACCGGCCATCACCTTGGCCTGGAAGGCTTCCAGGGTGTGGCCCAGGGGGCTGATCAGGCCCAGGCCGGCCACGCCGATGGGGGCTGCCGTGCTGCTCATGCGCCGGCGGGTTTGGGGCTGGCGGCCAGGTGTTCGCGGATGACGCCGGCCAGGTGCTGCAGCGTGATGCCGCCCTGGCGCGGGTCCAGGCGTTCTTCGGGAATGCGCAGTTGGAACGCATCTTCGATCGCGAAGACGAATTCCATCAGGGCCAGCGAGTCCAGGCCCAGGTCCTCGAGGGCCGCTTCGGGTTTCACCCGCTCGGCTTCGATGTGGAACTTGTCCACCAGGATCTGGGCAATGGTCTGGTCGATATCGGGAGTCATGTTGGAGGCGGCTGGCAGCTCAGATCAGGGGCACGGGGGGCTCGCGGTCAGCGAGCGCACGAAATCGACGGTTTCGCGAACAACTTGCTGACGATCGTTGTCAATGCTGATCATGTGGAAGCTGTTTCTAACAGTAACCGTCTTGAGAGAGACAGGCGCGGATGATAGACCAACTGCCAGCAAACGCAGATTATCCGGGCTGGCGACCTCGTCTTCTTCGGCGTGCAAGGCCAGGATCTGGGGACAGACGACCTGGCCCAGACGGCGGCGCAGGCGGCGCAGCAGCCGGTCGTTTTCGCGCAGGTAGCTCACGCCCAGGGTGGCACTGCCGGCGCGGGACACCCGCCGGTTTTCCAGCTCGCGTGCGATCCAGGCCCGGATGCGCTCGTTCTTGACCCCATACGGGGGTTGCTCCCGGTACTGCCACAAGCGGCCGAGCGGGGTGTACAGCGCCAAGGGCAGCAGAAAATGCCAGGGCGGGATGCCCCAGCCGTCATAGCGCAGGGTGGTGGACATCAGCACCAGGCCGTCCACCGGGGTGGCCGGGTCCATGGCGGCGCTCAGGGCCAGGCCGGCCCCGGCCGAGATCCCGACCAGCACCACGCGCTGGTGGTTCTGGCGCAGTTGGCGCACGCAGTCATGCACGGCGCCGATCCAGTGCTCAAAGCGCTGGGCCGGGGCCTCGGGGTGGTCGGCATCGAAGGAGTAGCCCGCGATCTGCAAGGGCACCACGGTGCAACCGATCTGGCGCAGTGGGCCGTTGACGCTCAGCAACTCGTCGGGTGTGCTGCACAGGCCGTGCAGCAACACCACGGCCGTGCTGGGCTGGGCAGCCTGGGTCATGGGCTTCAGGATGCACCTTCACTGCTCTTGACGTTCTTGGCCCGCGAGAACCACGACACATACAGCGAGGGCAACACCACCAGGGTGAGCAGCGTGGCCGTGACCAGGCCGCCGATGACCACGATGGCCAGCGGGCGCTGGGTCTCGGAGCCGATCTCACGCGACAGCGCCATGGGCAGCAGACCCAGCGCGGCCAGCATGGCCGTCATCAGCACGGTGCGCAGGCGCTGCATCGAGCCTATGCGCGCGGCCTCATACACCGTGTGGCCGGCCTTGCGCAATTGCTGGAACACCGAAAGCATCACCACCCCGTTGAGCACGGCCTGGCCGCTCAAGGCGATGAAGCCGATGGCGGCCGACACCGACAGCGGGATGCCGAAGATCCACAGCGCCACAAAGCCCCCCACCAGGGCCAGGGGCACGTTGAGCAGGATCAGCGAGGCCATCTTGAAGGACTTGAAGGCATCGAACAGCAGCACGAAGATCAGCAGCAGCGAGATCGGCACCACCACGGACAGGCGCTTCATGGCCCGTTCCTGGTTCTCGAACTCGCCCGACCAGTTCACCACATAGCCGGCCGGGATGTCGATCTTCGCCACCCGGGCCTTCATGTCGGCCACCACCGAGCCCATGTCGCGGTCCTTGATGAAGATGCCGATGGCGGTGGTGCGCCGGCCGGCTTCACGGGCGATGTTCATCGCGCCGCTGGTTTCGGTGATGTGCGTCACCGCGCCCAGCTGCACATAGCCGCCGTCGGCCGTGGGGATGGGGGTGCGTTCGAGCTTGGCCACCAGGCGGTCTTCGGCCGGCAGGCGCACGGCCACGGCAAATTTGCGCTCGCCTTCCCACAGGCTGGTGGCGGCCTTGCCGGCCAGCGCCGCTTCGATCACGTCCTGGATGTCGCCCACATTGAGGCCGTAGCGGGCGGCCCGGTCGCGGTCGATGTCGATCAGCAGCTGGGGCACCTGGCCGTCGCGGTCGATCTCGGCGCGCGACACGCCCTGCACCTGCTTGACCTCGCGCGTGATGGCTTCGGTGATGCGGCGCATCTCGGCCAGGTCGTCACCGGCGAGCTTGATCACGATCTGGCCCTTGATCTGGGAGATCGACTCCAGCACGTTGTCGCGGATCGGTTGCGAGAAGGCCGGGTCGATGCTGGGGATGGCCGACAGCGCGTGGTCCATCTCGTCGATGATCTTGTCGCGCGTCATGCCCGCACGCCATTCGTGCTCGGGTTTCACGTCGACAAAGATCTCGGCCATGCTGATGGTCTTGGGGTCGGTGCCGTCTTCGGGCTGGCCGGCCTTGGACACGGTGGTGCGCACCTCGGGCACGGTCAGCAAGGCCTTGCGCGCCATGCGCAGGATGCGGGCGGCCTCTTCGGTCGACACATTGGGCGACAGCGCGAAGTTGATCCAGGTCGTGCCCTCGTTCAACTCAGGCAGGAACTCCGAGCCCAGGCGCGAAGCCACCACGCCCGACATGGCAAAGGCCGCGACGGCAATGCCCAGCACCTTGCGGCGGTGGTTCAGGGCCCAGCCCAGCACGGGTTCATAAAGGCTCTTGGCGGCGGTCACCACGCGGTTGTCGTGGTGCGGCAGCTTGCGGCGCAGCATCCAGTAGGCCAGCAGCGGCACCAGGGTGAGCGAGAACACCAGCGAGCCGATCAGGGCCGTGGTCACCGACAGGGCCATGGGCTGGAAGATGCGGCCTTCATGGCGTTGCAGCGCAAAGATGGGGATGTGCGCCGCAATGATGATCAGCATCGAGAACAGCGTGGGCCGGCCCACTTCGTTGGCCGCGTCGATGATGGTCTGCTTGCGCTCCGAATCGGGCATGTCCTCGCGGTTCTGTGACAGCCGGTGCAGGATGTTCTCGATCACGATCACCGCGCCGTCCACGATGATGCCGAAGTCCATGGCGCCCAGGCTCAGCAGGTTGGCCGGTACGCCCATGATCTTCAGGCCCATGAAGGTGGCCAGCAGGGCCAGCGGGATCACCACCACCACGGCCAGGCTGGCGCGCAGGTTGGACAGGAAGACGTAGAGCACCAGGGACACCAGCACCGCCCCTTCGACCAGGTTGCGGAACACCGTGGTGAGGGTCTTGTCCATCAGCCAGGTGCGGTCATAGAAGGGCTCGATCTTCACGCCCGGGGGCAGGCCGCGCTCATTGAGTTCGGCGATCTTGTCCTTCACGCCCTTGAGCACCACGCTCGGGTTCTCGCCCTTGCGCATGATCACGATGCCGGTCACCACGTCGTCGTCCAGGTCCTGGCCGACCACGCCCAGGCGCGGCACGGCGCCGATCTTCACCTGCGCGATGTCGCGGATCAGGATCGGGGTGCCGTTGCGCGCGGCCACCACGATGCGGCCGATGTCTTCCGACGACTTGAGCAGGCCCAGGCCGCGGATGGTGTACTGCTGGGCCCCCTGGGCCACATAGCTGCCGCCGGCGTTCGAGTTGCCGCGCCCCAGGGCGTCGAGCAGGTTCTGGAAGTTGAGGCGGTAGGCGCGCAGCTTGTCCAGGTCGGGTTGCACCTCGTACTGCTTGATCGAGCCGCCCATGGCCACCACATCGGCCACGCCGGGCACCTGGCGCAGCGCGCGCTCGGCCACCCAGTCTTCCAGGGTGCGCAGGTCGGTGGTGCTCAGCCCGTCACCGCGCAGGCGGTAGCGCATGATTTCACCCACCGGGGTGGCGTTGGGCGCGATCTCGGCCTCGACCCCGGCCGGCAGGTCCACCCCGCGCAGGCGCTCACTGACCTGCTGGCGCACCAGGTTCACATCGGCCTTGTCGTCGTAGGTGACGACCATGAAGCTCAGCCCGAACTGGGTGTGCGAGAAGACACGGATCGAATTCGGCAGGCCCGACAGGGCCACCTCGATCGGCAGCGTGACCTGCTTTTCCACCTCTTCGGCGGCGCGCCCGGGGAACAGCGTGATCACCGTGACCTGGGTGTCGGTGACATCGGGGAAGGCCTCGACCGACAGGTTCTTGAACGCAATCACCCCGGCCAGGGCAAACAGCAGTGTGCCCAGGACGATGAACAGCGGCTGGTAGAGCGCGTACTGGATCAGGCGTCTCATTGGGAATTCCCTTTGCCGGTGCTCTCTTTGCCTTCAGCGGCGTGGGTGCTCTTCTGGCTGTCGCTGCGGCCGATGGAATCCTCCTGGGCCACATGGAACTGGCGCGCCAGCAGCAGGGCGTTGTCGGACACCACCAGCTCACCGGCCTGCAGGCCCTTGCTCACCACCACCTCCTTCGGCCCCTGGTGCACCAGGGTGACATCACGCGGCTCGAACACCCCGGGCTGGGTCTGCACGAACACCGCGTGGTGGGTGCCGTTGAGGGTGATGGCGGCGGCCGGCACGACCACGCCGCTGCTGAAGGTCTGGTGCACCCGGGCGGTGGCCAGCATCTCGGCTTTCAGGCGCCGGTCGGCATTGGCCACCAGGCCGCGCACCTTGATCGTGCGGGTGTTGGGGTCGATGAAGTCGGAGGCCGCCAGCACCTTGCCCTGGAACAGCGCGCCGGGGTAGGCCGCCACTTCCAGCTCGAAGCCGGCACCGGGCTTGAGGATGCCGGTGTCGACCTCGCGGGCATCGATCTGCACCCACAGCGAGGCCGGGTCGCTGACCACGAACAGGGCCGGCACACCGGGGCCGGACTGGTCGGGGCGCAGTTCCTGGCCGGGGTTGAGGTTGCGCTCCACCACCACACCGGCGATGCCGCTGCTCAGGCTGAGCTGCTGGTTGACCTGGGCCGAGCCGCCATACAAGGCGGTGCGGGCCTGGGCGCGGGCCACTTCGGCCTGGGCGCGGGCGGCGTCGGCCTCGCTTTGCTCCAGGTCCTTGCGCGCGATGATGCCGGCGGCAAACAGCTCGCGCTGGCGCTGCACGGCCTGGTTCATCAGGCGGGCATCGACCTGGGCACGGGCGGTGTCGGCCTGGGCCTGGCCGAAATCGGGCGAAGCCAGGTGGGCCAGGGCCGAGCCGGGCTGCACACGCTGGCCCACATCGGCGTCGATGCGGGTGACCCGGCCGGCAAAGGCGGGGTAGATGCGCTGGGTGCGTTCCTCATTCCAGACCAGGCGCGCCGGCAGCTCGACCGTGATGTCCTGGGCCGCCCGGGCTGCCTGGGTGGGCAGCAGGGCCAGTTGGGGGTGGCCGGCCGGGAAACGCAACTGCTGGCCCTGCACGATGGGGGTGGCGGGTTGCGGAGCGGGATTGGGCGCGGGGGCAGGGCCGCAGGCTGACAGCAGTGCGCTGGCCAGGACGGCGAGGGTGCAGAGGCGATGGAGTGGGAGCTTGCGCATGGGATGGGCAGAAGTGAGGTGGGGCGCCGCAGGGGGTGCCGTGTGAATCAGGGGGTGGCCAGCAGGCGCTGGGGTTGGGTGCGCAACAGCCACAGGCCTTGGGCACGGGCATGGTCGGCGCGCGCGCTGACGGCTTCGATCAGGGTGGCGCGCAAGGTGCGCCGGGCGTCCAGCAGGTCGACCAGGGGGATGGCGCCTTTGCTGTAGGCCAGTTCGGCGCCGGCCGCCACCTGGCGCGCGCGCGGCAGGATCTCGGTCTCGTAGCTGCGGGCCTGGGCCAGGGTGCCCAGCAGGCTTTGCTGCAGGCTTTGCAGCTCCAGCAGGGCGTTCAGCCGCACGCGCTCGAGCTGGGTGCGGGCCTGGTTCAGCCCGGCCAGGGCGCGGGCGATCTCGCCCTGGTAGGCGTAATGGGTTTGCAGCGGCATCTGCAGGCGCAGCTCCAGCAGGCGGGTCGAGGTGCCGGGGTAGTGGTCCAGCGAGGCACCCACGGTGATGTCGCTGCGGGTCAGGGCCTGGGCATTGTCGAGCGCGGCCTGGGCTGCGTCCACGCGGGCCTGGGCGGCGCGCACGTCGGCACGGGCATCGACCACGGCGCCCAGATCGGTGCCCGTGTCCGGCGGGGTCAGGGCGGGCCAGTCCTGCGCCACCTCCAGCGGGCTGGCCGGGCTGCGGCCCAGCACCTGGCTCAGGGCGGCACTGGCACGCTGGCGCTCCAGCTCGGCCAGGCGCACATCGCCCTGGGCGCGTTGGGCCTCGATCTCGGTGCGGGCCGCGTCCTGGGCCGCCAGGTCGCCGGCGCGCACGCGCTGGGCCGCGGTGGCGGCCAACTGGCTGGCGCTCTGGCTGATGGCGCGCACCTCGGCCAGCCGTTCCTGGGCTGCCAGCAGGTCGTAAAAGCCGGCCAGGCCGGCCTGCAGTTGCAGCACCTGGGTGTCGTCCACATCGGCCTGGGCCGCGTCGGCCGCGCGCTGGGCCGACAGGGTGCGCAAGGCCCGCTTGTTGCCGCGCTCCCAGGTCCAGTCCACGCCCAGGCTCTTGTCGATGCGCTTTTCATTGAGGACGCTGCCCCGGCCCAGGCCGTGCTGCAGGTCCATCTGGCTGGCCTTGGTGGTCAGCACCGGCAGCGGTGCGTGGTCGGCGCTCACGATGTCGGCGCGTGCCGCCGCCGCCAGCTCGTTGGAGAACTGCACGTCGAGGTTGTTGCGGGCGCCCTGCAGCACCTGCTCCAGGCGCAGCACGGAGGGGGTGGCGGTGGCTGTCTGGGCCAGCGCGGCCGAGACGCAGGCGCAGGCCAGCGTCACGGCCATGGAAATCTGTCGGATGCTCATCGTTTCAGCTTATGCCTCATGGTCCCTGACCTCTACCTGACCAGAACCTGACTTTTTGGGTGTTTTCCCCAGTTTCACAACGACGTGCGGCCTGCGCGGCCCGGAAACCTGGGGGGCGGTGCTTTCCCCGGTCGCCAGATGTCCGGCACGCAGGCAAGGCGGGCGAATCGGGGTAGGCTTGCATCCTGCCATTCAGGAATGACAAGCATGCGAATTCTGGTGATTGAAGACGACGCCGTGCTCAGGGACGTGATGGTGCGCAGCCTGAGCGAGGCCGGCCACCGGGTGGATGAGGCCGCCACGCTGGGGGAGGCCGACCACTTCTGGCGCATCCAGCCCTTTGATGCGGTGCTGCTCGATCTGAACCTGCCAGTTGCGGCGGCGGCGGCTGGTGGGCCGGCGGGCCAGGCCATGGGCAGCGGTTTGAGCCTGCTGCGGGCGGCCCGCGCCCGGGGCGACCAGGTGCCGGTGCTGGTGCTGACGGCCCGCGACCGCACCGAGGAGCGCATCGCCGGCCTGGACGCCGGGGCCGACGACTACCTGGGCAAGCCCTTTGACCTGGCCGAGGTCGAGGCCCGGCTGCGCGCCCTGGTGCGGCGCAGCCAGGGCACGCAGGACATCACCACCGTGGGCACCCTGACGCTGGACCGCAAGGCCCGCCGCCTGAGCCTGCAGGGCGACTGGTTCGAGCTGCCTGCGCGCGAGTTCGAGGTGCTGTGGGAGCTGATGACGCCGCCCGGCCGCGTGGTCAGCAAGCGCACGCTGGCCGACAAGCTCTCGGGCTTTGACCAGGCCCTGGCCGACAACGCCCTGGAGGCCTTCATCTCGCGTCTGCGCAAAAAGCTGGCCGGCAGCGGCGCCAGCATCCGCACCCTGCGTGGTCTGGGCTACCTGCTGGAGGCCGAGGCATGATGGGCAGCGCCGGGGCGGCGGCCCTGGCCCTGCCTTCGCTGCGCTCGCGGCTGCTGCGCCACGTGCTGCTGCCGCTGGGCCTGACCTGGCTGGCCGGGGCGGTGGTGTCGATCTCGGTGGCACGCCACTTCACCCAGGCGGCCTACGACCGTTCGTTGCTCGACGATGCCTACTCGGTGGCCAGCAATGTGCGCGCCAACGATGCCGGGCTGGAGCTGATGCTGTCCTCGCGCGAGGTGCGGGCGGTGCTGTTCGACCAGGTCGAGAGCGTGTACTTTGCGGTGCGCCGCCCCGACGGCAGCCTGTTGGCCGGGCATTCGGGGCTCAACATGCCGCCCATCTCGGATACCGACGAAGCCGTGTACGGCTTTGCCGACATCTACTACCAGGGCAAGCCGCTGCGCGCGGTGCGCCTGCGCCGCTCCGAGCCGCTGGCCTTCGAGGTCATCATGGCCCAGACCACACAGAGCCGCAGCGCGCTGCTGCGCAACCTGCTGCTGTATTCGGTGATTCCTGAGGTGTTGCTGCTGGTGCTGCTGGCGGCCTGGCTGGGGCGTGCCATCCGCGCCGAGCTGCAACCCCTGGCCCGCCTGCAGCAGGCGCTGGGCCAGCGCAATGCCCAGGACCTGACGCCGCTGCAGGTGCAGGCCAATACCCGGGATGTGCACCTGCTGGAAGACTCCCTCAATGCCCTGCTGGCCCGGGTGGCGCGCGGGGTGCAGGCGCAGCGCGAATTTGCCGGCAATGTGGCGCACGAGCTGCGCACCCCGTTGGCCGGCATCCGTGCCCTGGCCGAGTACGGCCTGGCCCAGCGCGAACCCGAGGCCTGGCGCATGCAGCTGCAGCGCATCGTGGGCAGCGAGGCCCGCGCCAGCCACCTGGTCGATCAATTGCTGGCCCTGGCCCTGGCGGACGAGGCGCGCACCCAGATGCAGGCCGTGCCGGTGTCCCTGGATGAACTGGTGCGCGACGCGGTGCTGCGCTTGCTGCCGCGTGCCGATGCCGCCGGCATCGACCTGGGTGGGCGCGGGCTGGACGAGCCGCAGCGCGTGATGGGCCACCCCACGCTGCTGGAGGGCATTCTCAACAACCTGCTGGACAACGCGCTGCGCTACGGTCGGCCCGCCTCGGGCGAGGGCGGCAGCATCACGGTCGAGTTGCAGCGCCTGGCCGACGGGGTGCACCTGTCGGTGATCGACAACGGCCCCGGCATCCCGGGGGCCGAGCGCGAGCGCATCCTGCAGCGCTGGGTGCAGGGCGAGGAGCGCGAGTGGATGGGCGAGGGCGTGGGCCTGGGCATGGCCATCGTGTCGCGCTATGCCCAGTTGCTGGGCGCCCGCTTCGAGCTGGGCCGGGGCCCCGACGGCCAAGGCCTGAAGGCCGGCATCGTGCTGCCGCCGGAACTGGTGATCGAGCCCGGCACTTGATCTGGGTCAGGGACTTGTGCGGGGCCGCATGGCACCCTCGTCCTCTTCACACAGACACCCCCGGGGCACGCCATGGCACAAGAATGCATCAAGGTCATCCAGGAAGAACACACGGCGCTGGCGGCCATGCTGCGCTCCATGCTGATGATGTTGGACCGGGGCCCGGGCGACGAGCCCGAGAGCTTCTTCGACGTCATGCGGGCCATGCTGTTCTACATCGACGAATTTCCCGAGCGCCTGCACCACCCCAAGGAGTCGGACCTGCTGTTCCCGCGCGTGGCGCGGCATTCCCCGCATGTGATGACGGTGGTGGAACAGCTGGAGCGTGACCACATGAAGGGCGAGACCGCGGTGCGCGAACTGCAGCACCTGCTGCTGGCCTGGGAGCTGATGGGCGATGGCCGCCGCAAGCGCTTCGAAGACGAGCTGCGCCGCTACATCGACTTCTACCTGGACCACATGCGGCTCGAAGAGACCGTGATCATTCCGGAAGCCCGCAAGGTGCTCGACGAGGGCGACTGGAAGGCGCTGGACGAGGCCTTCCTGAGCAACGCCGACCCGCTGGTCAACCCCAGCCTGCGCGACCCCGCCTACGACCGGCTGTTCACGCGCATCGTGATGCGCGCGCCCAGCCCGGTGGGGCTGGGCTGAGCGCGTTCCGCCTCGGCACAGCTTCTCAATCGCCGTGCCCGGGCGGCGTCCACATCTGGTGGGCGTCCAGCAGCAGCCGGCTCTGGCTTTCCAGGATGTCCAGGCGGGCCGCATCGGCGTTCAGCCGGGCCTCCAGCGCCAGGCGACGCGCCTGCAGGGCTTCGCCCAGGGGCAGTTCGCCCAGGCTGTAGGCCCGCCCGGCCAGGCGGGCGCTCTGGTCCATGCCTTGCCAGGCAGTCTGCAGGGCTTGCCAGCTGCTTTCACCCTCCGCCGCGTTGATGGCCACGCGCCAGGCTTCCGAGCTCACGCGCTGGCGCACCTCGTCCACCTTCTGGCGGGCCATCTCGGCCTGGGCCAGGGCGGTCTGCTCGTCGGCCCGGCGCCCGGCGCCGCCCCAGGGCACTGAAACATACACCCCCAGCACCTGCTCCTGGCCGCCGCGCTCGCGTGCGGCGCGCACGCCCAGCACCGGGTCGCCCTGCCGGTCCAGGCCGGCCCGGCGGGCCACCAGTTCGGCGTGGCGCGCCTGGGCTTCGGCCAGTTCCAGCTCGTGGTTGTCGGCCAGCACACGCTCGACCCAGTGCTGGGCGGTGTCGGCCAGCCCGGCGGGCGCGGGCAGGTCCTCCGAGACGGCCGTCAACAAAGGCTGGACATCGGGGTAGCGCAGCAGCAGGTCGGCCTGCAGGGCGCGCAGCCGGGTGCCCGATTGCTGGGCAGCGGCCTGGGCACGGCCCACGTCGGCATCGGCCTGCAGCAGTTCCAGCCGGGCCGCCTCGCCGGCCTGCAGACGCCGCTGCGCCACCGAGCGCTGCTGCTCGGCCAGGGCCACCTGCTCGCGCAGGGTCTGCAGGGTGCGGGCCTCGCGCAGCGCGTCGAACCAGGCCTTGAGCAGGGCGCGGGCCGACTCGTGCCAGGTGTCTTCAAAGTTCAGCATGCCGACTTCGGCTTCGTTGCGGCCCAGGGCCTGGTCGGCCTCGAGCTTGGCGGGCAGGCGCAGGCCGCGTTCCACGGCCAGTTCGCTTTCGCGGTAGCGCGGCCCGGGCATTTCACGGCGTTGCTGCACGCCGGCCTTGAAGGTCCATTCGTGCGGGCCGGCGTTCAGGCGGGCCTGGCGCCCGGCGGCGGCATCGACATTGGCGCGTGCCACCTGCACCGTGGGTTGGCGCAGCAGCATGGCGCGCACGCGCTCCTCGGGTGGCAGCACCTTGTGCAAGCGGCCGGCCCAGGGCAGGGCCACCCGCTCCAGCGTGGCGGCCGGGTCGGTGTGGGCCGGGCCGGGCGGCGTGTCGGCCCAGGCCTGCAGGTTCAGTGCGGTCCACAGGGCCAGCACCAGCAGGCGTGGCGGGCTGATGTGAGGGCGTGTCATGCCAGCCTCCCATGCTGCAACAGGGGTGCGCTCCACCAGCTGATGTCGGGGTGCGGCACGCTGGCCTGCAAGGCCTGGATCAGGGCCGGCACCGTGCGCTCGGCCAGCACGGTCAGCACCAGGGTGCGCCGGGCCCGGCCCTGCACCTGCTCCATGGCACTGGGCAGGGCGACGCCGGCACCCAGGCTGTGGCCTTGCAGCACGGTGTAGGGGCCGGGGTGTTCGGGCAGGGCCTGCAGGGCGTCGAGCAGGGTCTCTTCCAGGGCCTGGGGCAGTGACAGCGTCAGCAGGCACAGTGGCACGGAAGAGGGTGCTGTCAACAATGGGGCAGAAAGGGTTTCAGGGCTCATGCGAGGGCCTGGCGCGAAGGCCGGTGAAAGTGACGGTACAGCAACGGCAGCAGGAACAGGGTCAGCACGGTGGCGCTGAACAGCCCGCCCATGACCACGATGGCCAGCGGGCGCTGGATCTCCGAGCCCGGGCCGGTGGCCAGCAGCAGGGGCACCAGGCCCAGGGCGGTGATGCTGGCGGTCATGAGCACGGGGCGCAGGCGGCGCAGGCAACCCTGGCGCACCACCTCGTCGATCGGCAGGTGGCGCTCGGCGAGCTGGTTGAAGCAGGTCACCAGCACCAGGCCGTTGAGCACGGCAATGCCCATCAGCGCGATGAAGCCCACCGAGGCCGGCACCGAAAGATACTCACCGGTAGCCCCCAGGGCATACACCCCACCCACCAGAGCGAAGGGGATGTTGGCAAACACCAGCAGGGCCTGGCGCAGCTGGCCCAGGGTGGCGAACAGCACCAGCAGGATCAGGGCCAGGGCCACCGGCACCACCACGCTCAGGCGGGCCGCCGCGCGTTGCTGGTTCTCGAACTGCCCACCCCAGGCCAGCAGGTAGCCGGGCGGCAGCTTGACCTCACGGGCCACCGCGGCTTTGGCTTCGTCCACAAAGCCCACCAGATCGCGGTCGCGCACATTGGCGCGCACCACCGACATGCGCATGGATTTTTCGCGGTCGATCTTCACCGGGCCGTCCACCACGCGGATGTCGGCCACCTGGCTCAAGGGCACCGAGGCGCCATCGGGCAGGGGCAGGCGCAACTGGGAGAACTGCTCGGGGGCCATGCGCAGCGCATCGCTGCCACGGATCATCAGCGGCACGCGCCGGATGCCCTGCACCACGGTGCCGCTGCGCCGGCCTTCCAGCAGGGCCCGCAGATCGTTCTGCACCTGCTCGACGGACAGGCCCAGGCGGCCCACGGCGGCCCGGTCGATGGCCACGCTGAGGTACTGCACGCCCTCGTTCTGCGCGGTGATCACGTCTTCGCTGCCGGGCACGCCCTGCACCACCTGCACGATCTGCGTGGCCAGGCGGGCCAGCTCCTGCGGGTCGGGGCCGAACACCTTGATGGCCAGGTCGCCCCGCACACCCGAGAGCATTTCGGAGGTGCGCATCTCGATGGGCTGGGTGAAGCTGAGGTTGATGCCGGGCACCGGGGCCACGGCTTCGCGCAGCGCGTCGATCAACGCATCCTTGCTGGCAAAGCGCCAGGTGTCGCGCGGCTTGAGCACCAGGAAGGTGTCGGTGTCGTTGAAGCCCATGGGGTCCAGCCCCAGTTCATCAGCGCCCACCCGGGCCACGATGCCCGAGACTTCGGGCACGGTCTTCAGGATGCGGCGCTGCAGCTCCAGGTCGGTGGCGCTGGAGGCATCGAGCGAGATCGAAGGCAGCTTTTCGACCTGCAGGATCACGTCGCCCTCATCGAGCGAGGGCATGAACGATTTGCCCAGCAGCGGAAACACCGCCAGCGCGCCGGCCAGGGCCAGCACCGAGCCCAGCACCACGCTCTTGCCGTGGCCCAGGGCCCAGTCGAGCAGCGGGGTGTAGAGCGCCTCCAGCCGGCGCACCAGCCAGGGCGCCTGGTGCAGCTTGTGCCCGGGCTGGGGCAGGCGCAAAAGCCACGAGGCCAGCGCCGGGATCACGGTCAGCGACAGCAGCAAGGAGGCGCCGAGCGCGAACACGATGGTCAGCGCCACCGGGCTGAACAGCTTGCCCTCCAGGCCCTGCAGTGTGAGCAGGGGCAGGAACACGATCATGATGATGGCCACGCCGGCACCCACGGGCTGGGCCACCTCGACGGTGGCGCGGTACACGTGGTAGCGGTTGGGCAGGGCCAGGGCCGGGCCGTGCAGGCTGCTCTGGCGCGCCTCGATGTTCTCCACCACCACCACCGCCGCATCGACCAGCATGCCGATGGCGATCGCCAGGCCGCCCAGCGACATCAGGTTGGCCGACAGGCCCCACTGCTGCATCAGCACAAAGGTGGCCAGCGCCGACAGCGGCAGGATCAGCGCCACCACCAGGGCGGCGCGCAGGTTGCCCAGGAACAGCAGCAGCAACACCCCCACCAGCACGATGGCCTCGCCCAGCGCCTTGGTGACGGTGCCCACGGCGCGGTCGACCAGTTGGCCGCGGTCGTAGAAGGGCACGATGCTGATGCCCGGGGGCAGGGTGGGGCCCAGGGCGTCGAGGGTGGCGCGCACCTCGCGCACCAGCTGGCGCGCGTTGGCGCCACGCAGGCCCAGCACCAGGCCTTGCACGGTCTCGCCGCTGCCGTTGCGGGTCACGGCGCCATAGCGTGCCAGCTCGCCCAGGCGCACCGTGGCCAGGTCGCCCACGCGCACCGACTGGCCGTCGCGCGCAGTGATGGCGATGGCGCGCACATCGTCCAGGTTGCGGATGCTGCCCTCGCTGCGCACCAGCAAGGACTCTTCGCCGGCCTGCAGGCGGCCGGCGCCGTCGTTGCGGTTGTTGCCCTCGAGGGCGGTCTGCAGCTGGCTCAGTGCGATGTGGCGGGCCGCCAGGGCCGCCATGTCGGGCACCACCTCGAAGGTCTGCACCATGCCGCCCAGCGAGTTGACGTCGGCCACGCCGTTGATGCCGCGCAGGCGCGGGCGGATCAGGGTGTCGAGCACGATGCGGCGCTCGGCCAGGCTGGCCTCGCCCTCCAGGGTGAACATGAACATCTCGCCCAGCGGGGTGGTGATGGGGGCCAGCCCGCCGCCGATGCCGGGGGGCAGTTCACCCATCACGCCGTTGAGCCGTTCGCTGACCTGTTGGCGCGCCCAGTAGATGTCGGTGCCGTCGGCAAAGTCGAGCGTGATGTCGGCGATGGCGTACTTGCTGCTGGAGCGCAGCATGACTTGTTTGGGGATGCCCAGCAGCTCTTGTTCGAGCGGGGCGACGATGCGCGACTCGACCTCGGCCGGGGTCATGCCGGGGGCTTTCAGGATGATCTTGACCTGGGTGCTCGACACATCGGGAAAGGCGTCGATGGGCAGGTCGCGCAGGGCCAGCAGGCCGGCGCCGATCAGGCCCAGGGTCAGCACCAGGGTGAACAGGCGCTGCGACAGCGCCAGGGCAATCAGACGGGCCAGCATCATTGGGCCTTGGTCGGGGTGGTGGGGGCGCTGGGTGGGCTGGATGAGGCAGGGGCTTGTGCAGGCGCGCCTTCCAGGCCCAGCCCCTGCCACAGGCCCTTGAGGGCCGCAGTGCCTTGCACCACCACCTCGTCACCGGCCTTCAAGCCGCTGAGCACGGTGATCTGCGTGCCGCCGGCGGCACCGGTGCGCACGGCCACGGGTTCGTAGCCCTGGGCGCGTTTCACGAACACATGGGGCTGGCCCTCGTGCTGCACCAGGGCGGCGGTGGGCACGCTGATGGCGCCGCTGGCGGGCAGGGTGGCGCCCGCGTGCAGTTGCACGAACTGGTTCACGCGCAGGCAGTTCTCGCTGCCGCTGAAATCGGCGCGCAGCAGGGCCGCCTGGCTGGCGCTGCTGACCTGGGGCGTGATGGCCGCCAGGCGTGCCGGGGTCTTGCAGCCGTCGACCTTCAGGGTGTCACCCACTTTCAGCCAGGCCAGTTGCTGCTGGCTGGCCTGCACCTCGATGCTGAGCAGGCCGGCGCGTGCCAGCCTGGCCACCGGCATGCCGGCGTCCAGGCGCTGGCCCGGGGTGGCCGAGAGCTCCAGCACCGTGCCGCTGGCCGGGGCCACCAGGGTGAGGCTGGCGTCGAGTGCCGGGTGCTTGAGTTGCTGGGCCGACACTCCGGCCAGGCGCAGGGCCTGGCTGCGCTCGTCCAGCGTCACCTGCGCCATGCGGGCCTGGCCGCGGGTTTCGCGCAGGCGTTGCTCGGCAATGATGCCCTCGGCAAACAGCTGCTCGTCGCGTTGCAGGCGCTCACGCGCCAGCTGGGCCTGGGTGTCGGCCTGCAGCCAGTCGCGCTGCCATTCGACCAGTTGCGGGCTGAGCAGGCGGGCCACGGGCGTGCCGGCGCGCACGCTCTGGCCGGGGTTGACCAGCACGGCCTGCACCACGCCGGCCACCGGGGCACTGACCAGGTCGGTGGCCTGGCTGGGCAGCATCACCGTGCCTTGCAACACCAGGTTGGCACCGGTGTTGGCGGCGCTGGCGGTCTGGGCGACCTGGGTGCGCAGGTGGGCGGCCTCGGCCTGGGCCGGGCTGAGCTTGAGCAGTTCGGCCGCCTGGGAGGGCACCCAGGCCAGCAGGGCCAGGGTGAGGCCGGCAAGCACGGGTTGCCACAGAGGCCGTGGGCGCAGGGAGAAGGGGCGGAGTTTCATGGGCATATTCTGGAGCGAGGCTCCGAGCCTAGGGCCCGCACCTTAATGTTTCATGAATGGGCGGGCAGCAACTCCAGCGTCACGCACAGCCCCGGGTGGCTCGGGTCGGTGCACTCCGGTGCGGGCGACTGCAGGTTCAGGCGGCCGCCCTGGCGTTCGATGATGGCGCTGACGATGGACAGGCCCAGGCCGTAGCCGGGTTGCGGGGTGTTGCGTGGCGGCGGGCCTTCGGCTGGGGCTGAGCTTGTGGTTGCGGCTTGCGCCTGCTGGTGGTGGCGCTGCAGCAGGTCGGCCTGGCGTTCGGGCGGGATGCCGGGGCCGCAGTCGCTCACGCTGAGCCGGGCCGGCAGCTGCACGCCCAGCACGATGGGGCCTTGGGGGGCGTGGCGGGCCGCGTTTTCGAGCAGGTTGCGCAAGGCGATGGCCAGGGCGTCGAAGTCGCCCAGGGCCTCGGGCTCACCGTGCTCGGGCAGTTGCAGTTGCAGCCGGTTGAGCAGGGCCGGGTCGGCCCAGAACTCTTGCGCCACGGCGGCGGCCAGGCGGGTCAGCGGCACGCGCTCGCGCGCCAGGGCGGCGCCTGATTCGGCACGCGACATCTGCAGCAGCTTCTCGGTGCGCCGGCTCAATTGGGCCAGCGAGTCCAGCGCGTGCTGCAGTTCGCGCTGCACCACTTCGGTGGGTTGCTGCCCCAGCAGGGCCTGCACGCCTTGCAGGCGCAGGCGGGTGGTGGCCAGCGGGGTGCGCAGCTCATGGGCGGCGTTGGCGGCCAGGGCGCGCTCGGTGTCCAGGGCGCCAGAGAGGCGCTGCAGCAGGTGGTTGCTGCGCTCGGTGATCACGGTCAGCTCGGCCGGCAGGCCGGCGCTGGACAAGGGGCTCAGGTTGCGGTCGCTGCGTTCGCGGATCTGGTCGGCCAGCGCGCCCACGCTGGCCAGCTCGCGCTGCGTGATGTGGCGGATCAGCAGGGCCAGAAAGGGCAGCAGGCCCAGCAGGGGCAGCAGCAGCGACAGCACGATGTCGATCTGGGTGTGCTGGCGGTGCTGCAGCGCGTCGGCCACATGGATGCGGGCCTGGCGGGTGGGGTGGGTCAGGCTGAAGACGCGCCAGGCGCCTTGCTCCGAAAAACCGTAGCGCACCTCGGGCGCCAGCACCTCGGTGGGGGCGTCGGCCGAGCGCAGCAGCAGCCGGCCCTCGGGGCTGGTGATCTGGTAGATCAGGTGGTGCGGTGCCAGGTGCAGCGGAAAGCTGCCCGAGCGCGGCGGCGGGGCCTCGCCCAGCACCGGGCTGGCACCGTGCTCCTCCATCTCGTGGCTGACCAGGTCGAGCAGGCGCCAGGCGCTTTCGCTGAGGGCGCTGTCGTACACGTCGTTGACTTCGGTGCGCACATACCAGGTGGTGCCCAGCGCGGTCATCAGCCACAGCGCGCAGACCCACAGCACCAGGCTGCGGCTGAGGCGGGCCGACAGGCTGGCAGGTGGGCGGTCGGGTGGGCGGGCCGGGGTGGGCATGGGCGTCAGAACCTCAGACCCCGGCGTCGCCGGCCAGGCGGTAGCCCAGGCCGCGCAGGGTCTGGATGCGTTCGCGCCCGATCTTGCGGCGCAGGTTGCTGATGAACACCTCCAGGGTGTTGCTGTCGGTGTCGTCGTCGAAGCCGTACAGGGCGTCGAGCAGGCTTTCGCGGCTGTGGATGCGTTCGGGACGGCTGGCCATCACGCGCAGCAGCGCCCATTCCTTGGCCGTGAGCTCCACCGCCTGGCCGTTGACGCGCACCCGGTCGCGCGCCAGGTCCACGCTCAGGCTGCCCAGGGTGAGCGTGGCACCCTGGCCGCTGGCGCCGCCGCGGCGGCGCTCCACCGCACGCAGCCGGGCCAGCAGTTCTTCGGGATCGAAGGGTTTGACCAGGTAGTCGTCGGCCCCGGCGTCCAGGCCCCGGATGCGGTCGGTGATCTGGTCGCGCGCCGTCAGCACGATGACGCTGCTGTCGGGGTGCTGGCGCTGCAACAGGGGCAGCAGGCCGAGCCCGTCGCCGTCGGGCAGGTGCAGGTCCAGCAGCACCGCCCCCCAGTGCGCGGCCGGCAGGGTGGCGCGGGCCTGGGCCAGCGTGCCGGCGGTGTCGACCACAAAGCCCTTGGCGCGCAAGAAGCTGGCCAGGGCCTCGCTCAGCTGGGGGTCGTCTTCGATCAGCAGGATTCTCATGGGGCGCTTGGTGGCTCTCGCGGGGAGCCCGATGTTACGCCCTGAGCACCCCGCGCTCAGAGCGTGGGGTAGTCGAGGTAGCCGGCCTCGCCACCGCCGTAATAGGTGGCGCGGTTGCCTTCGTTGAAGGGGCCGTTGCGGCGCAGGCGCTCCACCAGATCGGGGTTGGCAATGAAGGGGCGGCCAAAGGCCACGATGTCGGCGCCCGCCGCCACGGCCGCATCGGCCAGCTCACGGGTGTAGCCGTTGTTCACCATCCAGGCACCCTGGCCGCCAGCCTGGCGGTAGGCGGCCTTGGCGGCGGCGTAGTCGAAGGGGCGATCGGGCAGGGTGCGGGCCCCGCCGGTGGCGCCCTCGATCACGTGCACATAGGCCAGGCCGAAGGGGGCCAGCTGGCGCAGCACGTACTCGAACAGGGGCTGTGGATCGGCATCGATCACGTCGTTGGCGGGGGTGACCGGCGAGAGGCGGATGCCGGTCCTGTCGCCACCGATCTCGGCGCTGATGGCGGCCACCACCTCCAGCAGCAGGCGGGCGCGGTTCTCGATGCTGCCGCCGTAGGCGTCGCTGCGCTGGTTGCTGCCGGTCTTGAGGAACTGGTCGATCAGGTAGCCGTTGGCGGCATGGATCTCGACCCCGTCAAAGCCGGCGGTGATGGCGGCGCGGGCGGCGCGCCGGTAGTCTTCGACGATGCCGGGCAGCTCGCTCAGTTCAAGGGCGCGCGGGGTGGAGGTCTCGACAAAGCCGGGCACGCCGTCCTTGATCAGCACGGTCTTTGTGTTGGCGCGGATGGCCGAGGGGGCCACCGGCGCGGCGTTGCCGGGCTGCAGGTCGGTGTGCGAGACCCGGCCCACATGCCACAGCTGCACCACGATCCGGCCGCCCTGGGCGTGCACGGCGGCGGTGACCTTCTTCCAGCCCTCGATCTGGTCGTCGCCATACAGGCCGGGCACGTCGGCATAGCCCTGGCCCTGGTGGCTGATGGCGGTGGCCTCGGTGATCAGCAGCCCGGCGCTGGCGCGCTGGGCGTAGTAGGTGGCGGTGATGGCCGCCGGCACGGCGCCGGGGGCGCGGTTGCGCGTGAGCGGCGCCATGGCGATGCGGTTGGCGAGTTTCAGGCTGCCGGCCTGGACGGGTTCGAACAGAGAGCTCATGGGGTTCCTGAAAAAGGGCGGTGATGGGGTCGCAAGCGACGGTGGCACAGCGTAGCGCGCCGGCAATGGGCTTGCTTGCGCAAGATCATGCGTTTTATGCCAGAGCCGTCGCGGGCATGGGGCGGGCCGGCGTCGCCCTCGCGACCCGGTGCGCTCCCTGCAGTGAGCTGCCGGCGCGCTTACAGTGGCGTCATAACAAGTACGGAGACAACACCCATGCCGCGTTCCACCCTGGGCGCCTCTGCGGCCCTGCCCGCCACCTTGCTGGCCCTGGCGCTGTCGCTGGGGGCGGCGGTCTCGCTGGGCATCACCCGCTTTGCCTATGGCCTGCTGCTGCCCACCATGCGCGAGGACCTGGGCTGGTCGTATGCGCTGGCCGGCGCCATGAACACCGCCAATGCCCTGGGCTACCTGCTGGGGGCGCTGGCCACGCCCTGGCTGCTGCGCCGCCAGGGGCCCGAGCGGGTGCTGCTGGGCGGGGCGGTGCTGGCCAGCCTGTTCATGGCCTGCAGCGGGTTTTTCACCGAAGCCGCGCCCTTGCTGATGCAGCGCCTGCTGGCCGGCGCGGCCAGCGCCCTGGTGTTCATCGCGGGCGGCCTGATGGCGGCGCGCCTGGGGGCCTTGCAGCCCGGGCGCTCAGGCTGGTTGCTGGGTCTGTACTACGGCGGCACGGGCTGGGGCATTGCGCTGTCGGCTTGGGCTGTGCCCGAGGCCTTGCAGCAGGCCGTGCACGAGGCCCATGCCTGGCGCTGGGCCTGGTGGGCGCTGGCGGCGGTCAGCCTGCTGGCCAGTGCGGCGCTGTGGTGGCCGGCGCGCCGCCTGGCGGCCTTGCTGCCGCCGGCCACGGTGGGGGCCACAGGGCGGGGCTTTGATCCGCGCCCGCTGTGGCCGGCCTTGGCGGGCTACACCGCCTTTGGCGTGGGCTACATCGGCTACATGACCTTTGTGGTGGCCCTGTTGCGCGAGCAGGGCGTGGCGCCCGAACGCATCACCCTGTTCTATGCCTTGCTGGGGGCGGCGGTGCTGGCCTCGGCCCGCTTGTGGGCCGGTTTGCTGGAGCGCGCGCGCGGGGGCGGGGCGCTGGCCTTTCTGAATGGCTTGCTGGGGCTGGCGGCGCTGCTGCCGGCGCTGAGCAACTGGTGGCCGGCCTTGCTGCTGTCGGGGCTGATGTTTGGCGGGGTGTTTCTGTCGGTGGTGGCCTCGACCACCGCCCTGGTGCGCCACAACCTGCCGGCCTCGCGCTGGGCGGCCGGCATCAGTGCCTTCACCATCGTGTTTGCGGCGGGGCAGATCGTGGGGCCGACGGCGGTGGGCTGGATTGCCGACGGCCCTGGCGGGCTGGTGCGGGGCCTGGTGTTCTCGGCGCTGGCGCTGTGGGTGGGGGCCTTGCTGGCCTGGCGGCAGCGCCCTTTGAGCACGTCGCCTTAGCGGAGCTTGGCCGGAGTTTTGCCGGGATCGGCCAGACCGGCGCAAGTCTTGGAAGCCTGAAGGGCCTAGGTGAATACAGGCTATTCAGACTATATGCACACGCCCATAATGGATCGAAAACATCCGTCAGGGGGAAGCTTCCATGAGTGCGCGCGAACCGTGCGACACCCGTCCGGTGGTGCTCGTCGTCGATGATTTGCCGGACAACCTCACCGTGCTGGGTGAGCTCTTGCAGACGCTTTACCGCGTGCGGGTGGCGAACTCGGGACCGGCGGCCTTGCGTCTGGCGGCCTCCTCACCCAGGCCCGACCTGATTCTTCTGGACGTGATGATGCCGGGCATGGATGGGCTGGAGGTGCTGCGCCGGCTGCAGGCCGACCCACAGACCCGCGACATCCCGGTGCTGTTCGTGACCGCCATGGACGACACCGCCGACGAGGCCCAGGGCCTGTCCCTGGGGGCGCTGGACTACATCACCAAGCCCTTGCGCCCGCCCGTGGTGATGGCCCGCGTGAAGACCCAGCTGGAGCTCAAGCGCGCCCGGGATCTGCTCAGCGATCGCAATGTGAGCCTGGAGGCCGAGGTGGCCCGGCGCATGGCCGAGAACCAGCGCATCCAGCACATCAGCATCCACGCGCTGGCGCGGCTGGCCGAGACGCGCGACCCCGAGACCGGCAACCACCTGCTGCGCACCCAGGGCTATGTGCGCCTGCTGGCCACGCACCTGGCACGGCACCCGCGCTTTGTGGCCGAGCTGGACGCCGACAGCATCGAGCGCATCGCCAAGTCGGCGCCGCTGCACGACATCGGCAAGGTGGGTATTCCGGACCATGTGCTGCTCAAGCCGGGCAAGCTCACGCCCGAGGAGTGGCAGCTCATGAAGACCCATGCGCTGCTGGGTGCCCAGGCGATCGAGCGGGCCGAGCAGGACCTGGTGGACGAGGGCGGCCCGCCCATCGACTTTCTGGCCTGCGCCAAGCAGATTGCCCGCCACCACCACGAGCGCTGGGACGGCAGCGGCTACCCCGACGGGCTGGCCGGCGACGCCATCCCGGTGGCGGCGCGCCTGATGGCCTTGGCCGATGTGTTCGATGCCCTGATTTCGCGCCGGGTGTACAAGCCGCCGTTCGCCTTCGAGGTGGCGCGCGACATGATCCTGGCCGAGGCCGGGCGCCATTTCGACCCTGATGTGGCGGCCGCCTTTGCCGCGCGTTTTGCCGAGTTCTGCGCCGTGGCCGAGCGCCATGCCGACACCGAGGACGCCGTGGCCGCCAAGTACCTGGCCCTGGGTGGGGTTCTGTCGGAGGAGTGAAGCATGACGATCACGGCCGCCTCCGCCCGCTACCCTGTTCCCCGGCGGATTTTGCTGGCCGGCCTGGCTGTCGTGTTGATCTGCCTGCTGCTGGCGGGCCTGCACCGGCATCAGCAGCAACGCCTGGCGGCCGCGCAGCAGCAGATGCAGGCCCTGGCCCAGGCCGGAGAGGACCTGCACCAGGGCTTTCTGCACCTGATGCTGGCCCATGATCCGGCGTCTGCCTGGCAGCGCTCGCGGGGTGAGGCCCTGCTGGCACAGGCCCTGAGCGCCTACACCGCAGCGGCCGTCGGGCCCGTGCTGGAGCGGGCCGGGGTGCTTGAACTGCCGCGCGATCTGGCGGAGTTCCGTCGCCAGTTGCTGGCCTTGAACGGTGTGCCGGCTGATCCGCAGCAGGCCACGGCCCTGCGCCTGATGCTGCACCAGCTCGATGTCGGCGTGGCGGCGGTGAACCAGCAGTTGCAACAGGACAGCGAGGCTTTGTCGCAACGCCTGAACCGGGCCTTTGAGGCCGGTCTGCTGGCCGCCTTGCTGCTTTTGCTGGGGGCCTGCGTGCTCATCCACCGGGCCGAGCGGGCGCGCAGCGGGCTGTTGCAGCGCCTGCACGACAGTGAATTGGTGCACCGCATCATGGTGTCGTCGCTGACCGAAGGGGTGATGGTGTTCGCACCCGACGGCCGCATCCGCACCTGCAACCCCTCGGCCGAGCGCATCCTGGGCCTGTCGCTGCAGGACATGCAGCAGCGCTTTCCAAACCCGAAAGACTGGCAGGCCCGCGACGAAGGCGGAAACATCCTGGCCCCTGAGGACCTGCCCCTGGCTCGGGTGCTGCGCGATGGGCAGGCGGTGCACCAGTGCCTGACCGGGCACCCCGATGTGCAGGGGGCGATGCGGTGGCTCAACGTCAATGCCGAGCCCCTGCGCGACCCGGCCACCCAGGCCCTGCAAGGGGTGTTGGTTTCGTTCACCGATGTGACCGAAAGCCGGGCCGCGGCGGCCGAACTGGTGCGCCACCGCGAGCACCTGGAGGTGCTGGTTGAGGCCCGCACCCGGGCCCTGGAGCAGGCGGTGCAGGCCCGCCTGGCCAGTGAGACCCGGGCCCAGATCGTGACCGACAACCAGCCTGCGCTGGTGGCCTACTGGGACCGCAGCCTGCGTTTGCGCTTTGCCAACCAGGCCTACCTGGACTGGTTCGGCCAGCAGGCCGACCAGGTGCTGGGCCGCACGGTGACCGAGGTGCTGGGCGAGGCCTTCTACCAGCGGCAGCGGCCCTTCATCGAGCGGATTTTGCAAGGTGAAACGCTGAACGATGACTACGACATGCCGGGGCAGGCCGGGCGCTCGGCCCATTTCCTGGTCAAGCGCCTGCCCGACTGGCAGGACGGGGTGGTGCAGGGCTATTACTTTTTTGCCACCAACGTGCAGGCCCTGAAAGACGCCGAAGCGCGCCAGCGCGAGTTGAATGTCGGCCTGCGCGAGGCCGAGCAGTTGCTGCGCCTGGTGGCCGACAACATCCCGGGCCGCGTGGCCTACTGGGGGCGCGATCTGCGCTGCCGCTTTGTCAACAAGGGCTACCTCGACTGGTTCGGCCTGCGTGAGGAGCAGGTGACAGGCCGCAGCATGGAAGAGATTTTCGGCCCGGCCCGCCTGCAGGCTTTCAACCGCCAGGTGTTTGGCGCATTGGCCGGTGAGCCGCAGCGTTTTGAGCGCGAGGAGCTCAGTGCCAGCGGCGTGCATGCCGTGACCCAGCTGCACTACACGCCCGACTGGCGCGAGGGTGAGGTGCGCGGCTTTTTTGTGCTGGCCACCGACATCACCCGCGCCAAGCAGGCCGAGCAGCGCCTGCTGGAGCTCAACGAAGAGCTGGGGCTGGCGCGCGATCGGGCCGAGTCGGCGGCCCGGGCCAAGGGGGCCTTTCTGGCCAACATGAGCCATGAGATCCGCACCCCGATGAACGCCATCATGGGCCTGACCTACCTGCTGCGGCGCGACCTGAGCGACCCCTCGGCCCGTGAGCGACTGAGCAAGATCGACGATGCGGCGCGCCACCTGCTGAGCCTGATCAACGACATCCTGGACCTGTCCAAGATCGAGGCCGGCAAGCTGAGCCTGGAATCGATCGACTTCGCTCTCGACACCATGCTGGCGCGCACCTGTGCCCTGGTGATGGAGACGGCGCGTGAGAAGGGCCTGGAGCTGGTGCTGGACACCGACCACCTGCCCCGCACCCTGCGCGGTGACCCGACCCGCCTGTCGCAGGCCCTGCTGAACCTGCTGAGCAATGCGGTGAAGTTCACCGAGCGGGGCTCGGTGCTGCTGCGCGCCCGGCTGCAGCCCGGTGCGCCGGCCGGTGCGTTGCGGGTGCGCTTCGAGGTGCGGGACACCGGCATCGGGATCCCGGCCGACCGCCTGCCCCACATGTTCAGCGCCTTCGAGCAGGCCGATGCCTCGACCACGCGGCGTTTTGGCGGTACCGGCCTGGGGCTGGCCATCACGCGCCATCTGGTGCAGCTGATGGGGGGGGAGGCCGGGGTGGAGAGTGTGCCGGGGCAGGGCAGCTGCTTCTGGGTGACGGTGTTGCTGCAGGAGGCCGAGAACCCCGTGAGCATCCCTTCGGTGCAGCCGCTGGCCGGTTTGCGTGCCTTGCTGGTGGACGACCTGCCCGAGGCGCGCGAGGCGCTGGCCGACATGCTGAGCCAGTTGGGACTGCGCACCGATGTGGCCGACTCGGGCCAGCGGGCGCTGGCCCGGGTGGCCCAGGCCGAGCAGGCCGGCGACCCCTACACCCTGGTGCTGCTCGACTGGTTGATGCCCGGCCTGAATGGCCTGGACACGGTGCGGGCCCTGCGTGCGGCCCACCCCGCAGGGCAGGGGCCGGCCTGCCTGCTGGTCAGCGCCAGCGTCGATGCCCACCTGCGGTCCGAAGCGGCTGCCTTGGGGGTGCCCGTGGTGCTGGAAAAGCCGGTGTCCTACTCCTCGCTGCTGGACTGCCTGCTGCTGCTGGTCAGCCGGGTGCGTGAGGCGGTGCAGGCCCTTCCCGAGCAGTGGGTGGCCGGGCAGGGGCCGGAGCATCGGTTTGCCGGCGCGCGTGTTCTGCTGGTGGAGGACAACCCGATCAACCGCGATGTGGCCTGCGAGCTGCTGAGTTCGGTCGGCCTGCGGGTGAGCTGTGCCGATTCGGGCCTGAGCGCGCTGGATCAGGTGCGCGCCGGGCTGCCGACCTTGCCCGACCTGGTGCTGATGGACCTGCAGATGCCGGGCATGGATGGTCTGGAGGCCACCCGGCAGCTGCGGGCCCTGCCGGGCTGTGCCGGCCTGCCCATCGTGGCGATGACGGCCAATGCCTTTGCCGAGGTGCGTGCGAACTGCCTGGCCGCGGGCATGAACGACTTTGTGGCCAAGCCGGTGGACCCACCGGCACTGTATGCCGCACTGACCCGCTGGCTGCCTCTCGCACAGGCCGCGGTGGATCCGGTGCAAGAGCCGCCTCCGCTCGGGGAGGCGATGCCGCTGGCACCACCGATGGCCCCTGCAGCCCTTGATGCGCTGGAGCTGACCCTGGCGGAGGCGGGCTTTGAAGCCCACGAGCTGCTGCGCCCCCTGTTGCCGGTGCTGGCCCAGGTCTCGGCCGAATTGGCCGGGCGCCTGGAGCTGAGCGTGCGGCGCTACGAGCACGATGCGGCACTGGTTCTGCTGAGGGAGTTGCGCCAGCGCCTGGGGGCTTGATCGGCCGGTGAGGGGCGATTCAGGGGCTGCCGGGCCGGGTCAGCGCTTCGAGTTCGGCCAGGCCTTGCAGGGCCGCTTCGCGGCTGTCGCGACACATGTCGTGGCTGGGTTGCAACTGGCCGCACACGGCAGGGCGGTCGGGGTGACCGAAGATCTGGCAGCGCTGCTGCGCGTCGAGCTGGATGCAGGGCACACCGGCGGGCTTGCCCTGGGGCATGCCCGGGATGGGGCTGGAGATGGACGGGGCGGTGCAGCAGGCGCCGCAGCCGGGGCGGCATTGCGCTGGGGGAGGGCTTGGTTTCACGTGAAACACGGGCTGATTCATGGGCGACATTGTGAGGGCTGAGCGCCTGGGGCCAGGGCCACAGGCCCTGGTCTTTGGCCACGGCAGGTGCGTGGGCAGGGCGTGCCCGTTAAAATCTCGCCTCCCGGGGCGTTGGCCCCCCGGCCTGGCGCCCACGGCGCCGGTTTCTTGTTTGGCCACCTCTGTCTGCGGCTTCAACAGGGCCGATTTCACCACCATGCTTTACCCACAAGAATTCGACGTCATCGTCGTTGGCGGCGGTCATGCCGGCACCGAGGCCGCCCTGGCCGCGGCCCGCATGGGCTGCAAGACCTTGCTGCTCTCGCACAACATCGAAACCCTGGGGCAGATGAGTTGCAACCCCTCGATCGGGGGCATCGGCAAGGGCCACCTGGTGAAAGAGGTGGACGCCCTGGGCGGTGCCATGGGCATCGCCACCGACGAGTCGGGCATCCAGTTCCGCATCCTCAACAGCTCCAAGGGGCCGGCCGTGCGCGCCACCCGGGCCCAGGCCGATCGCATTCTGTACAAGGCGGCGATCCGGCACCGGCTGGAGAACCAGCCCAATCTGTGGCTGTTCCAGCAGGCGGTGGACGACCTGATGGTGGAGGGCGACCGCGTGGTGGGCGCCGTCACCCAGGTGGGCATCCGCTTTCGCTCGCGCACGGTGGTGCTCACGGCAGGCACCTTCCTGGACGGCAAGATCCACGTCGGCCTGAACAACTACTCGGCCGGCCGGGCGGGCGACCCGCCGGCGGTCACGCTGTCGGCGCGCCTCAAGGAACTGAAGCTGCCCCAGGGCCGCCTCAAGACCGGCACGCCGCCGCGCATCGATGGGCGCAGCATCGACTTCTCCAAGTGCACCGAGCAGCCCGGTGACGGCATGCCCGGCGGCTTGCCGGGGGCCATCCCGGTGTTCAGCTTCATGGGTTCGGTGGCCATGCACCCGCAGCAGATGCCCTGCTGGATCACCCACACCAACGAGCGCACGCACGAGATCATCCGCAGCGGCTTTGACCGCAGCCCCATGTTCACCGGCAAGATCGAGGGCGTGGGCCCGCGCTACTGCCCCAGCGTGGAAGACAAGATCAACCGCTTTGCCGACAAGGACAGCCACCAGATCTTTCTGGAGCCCGAGGGCCTCAGCACCCACGAGTACTACCCCAACGGCATCAGCACCAGCCTGCCCTTCGACATCCAGTACGAGCTGGTGCGCAGCATGGTGGGGCTGGAGAACGCCCACATCCTGCGCCCGGGCTATGCCATCGAGTACGACTACTTCGACCCCCGGGCGCTGAAGAGCAGCTTTGAGACCCGCCAGATCGGTGGCCTGTTCTTTGCCGGCCAGATCAATGGCACGACCGGCTACGAAGAGGCCGCGGCCCAGGGCCTGTTCGCCGGCATCAATGCCGCGCTGCAATGCCGTGGCGACGAGCCCTGGCTGCCGCGCCGCGACGAGGCCTACCTGGGTGTGCTGGTGGACGACCTGATCACCAAGGGCGTGACCGAGCCCTACCGCATGTTCACCAGCCGGGCCGAGTTCCGCCTGCAACTGCGTGAAGACAATGCCGACATGCGCCTGACCGAAGCCGGCCGGCGCATGGGTCTGGTGGACGACGTCCGCTGGGCCGCCTTCAGCCGCAAGCTGGAAGCTGTTTCACGTGAAACAGAGCGCCTGCGTGGCACCTGGGTGAATCCGCGCAATCTGCCGGCGGCCGAGTCCGAGCGGGTGCTGGGCAAGGCCATCGAGCACGAATACAACCTGGCCGACCTGCTGCGCCGCCCCGATGTGAGCTATGCCGCCCTGATGTCGCTGGACGGCGGCAAGTACCTGCCGGTGGCCACGGAGGCCCAGCCTGTGGTGGTGTCGCGCGAAGCCCTGGGCGAGTTGTACGAGCCGGTGGTGGAGCAGATCGAAATCACGGCCAAGTACTCGGGCTACATCGACCGCCAGCGCGACGAGGTGCAGCGCGCGGCCCATTACGAGAACCTCAAGCTGCCACCCGATTTCGACTACATGCAGGTGGGGGCGCTGTCGATCGAGGTGCGCCAGAAGCTCAACAAGCACCGGCCCGAGACCCTGGGCCTGGCTTCGCGCATTTCGGGGGTGACCCCCGCGGCCATCTCGCTGCTGATGATCCACCTGAAGAAGGGCGGCTTCCGGGGCTTTGCCAACGAGGCCACCCGTGCCGAAGAAACGGTGGTGGCCCCATGAGCGCACGCGCCTTTGAAGCCGAACTGCGGGTCGGCCTGCAAGCCCTGGGCCTGGCTCTGAACGATCAGCAGGTGGGTCGCCTGCTCGACTACATGGCGCTGATCCAGAAGTGGAACAAGGTCTACAACCTGACCTCGGTGCGCGATCCGGCCGAGATGCTGACCCACCACCTGCTCGACAGCCTGGCGGCGGTGCCGCCGCTGCGGCGCCACCTGGCCAGCCTGGGGGAGGGCGTGGCCCGCAAGTTGCTGGACGTGGGTTCGGGCGGCGGCCTGCCCGGGGTGGTGTTTGCCATCTGCTGCCCTGAGCTGTCGGTCAGCTGCGTGGACACGGTGGCCAAGAAGGCAGCTTTTGTGCAGCAGGTGGCGGCCGAGCTGCGGCTGGGCAATCTGCGCGGTGTGCATGCCCGGGTCGAGAACCTGAGCGGCCCCTTCGACGTGGTCAGCTGCCGGGCCTTTGCCTCGCTGCCTGATTTTGTGAACTGGTCACAGGCGGCGCTGGGCGAGGGCAGTGTCTGGCTGGCCATGAAGGCCAAGCACCCGGTGGATGAGCTGGCGGCCCTGCCGGCCACGGTGCAGGTGTTTCACGTGGAACAGCTGGTCGTGCCGGGTTTGGAGGCCGAACGTTGCATCATCTGGATGAAGCTGGCCTGATCTGAGGGTGTCAACACGTTCTGACATCCGGGCGGGCAGGGCGCTCGCGTAAACTCGGCCGCTCAGTTGGTGAAGGAGTGACTCATGTTCGGTGTGGCAGATTACGGCGCTTTCGTGGCAGCCATCGTCCTGTTCCTGGCGATTCCGGGGCCGGGCAACCTGGCCCTGATCACCTCCACCGGCAAGGGTGGTCTGCGTGGCGGCATGGCCGCCACCCTGGGCGTGATCGCGGGTGACCAGGTGCTGATGTGGCTGGCCGTGGCCGGCGTGGCCGCCTTGCTGTCCGCCTGGCCGCCGGCTTTCCATGCCGTGCAGTGGTTGGGGGCGGCTTACCTGGCCTGGCTGGGTTTTCGCATGCTCACGGCCAAGCCCGGATCGGCCCCGGTGCTGAACATCCGGCCGCGCCAGTATTTTCAACAGGCGGCCGCCATCACCTTGCTCAACCCCAAGGCCATCGTGTTCTACATGGCTTTCTTTCCGCTGTTTGTCGACCCGGTGCACCACCAGGGCCTGCTGACCTTTGGCGTCATGGCGGCCACCATCGCGGCCCTGACCCTGGCCTATGGCGTGATCGTGGTGCTGCTGACGCACTTTCTGGCCGAACGCCTGCGCGCCAACCCCGTCATCGCGCGTGGGCTGGAAAAGCTGGCCGGCGTGTTCCTGATCGGCTTTGGCCTGAAGCTGGCCCTTTCCAAATAACCCAGACCCCATAACAAGAACGAATTCATGGCCAAGATTTTTTGCGTCGCCAATCAAAAAGGGGGGGTCGGCAAGACCACCTCCACCGTCAACCTGGCTGCCGGCCTGGCCAAGATCGGCCAGCGCGTGCTGATGGTCGACCTGGACCCGCAGGGCAATGCCACCATGGGCTCGGGCGTGGACAAGCGCCAGCTCGAATTCACGGTGTACGACGTGCTGATCGAATCGGCCTCGGTGGCCGAGGCCAAGGTGCATTCCGCAACCTGCGGCTACGACGTGTTGGGCGCCAACCGCGAGCTGGCCGGTGCCGAGGTCGAGCTGGTGCAGCTGGAGCGGCGTGAAAAGCGCCTCAAGACTGCGCTGGCCGCGGTCGATGCCGATTACGACTTCATGCTGATCGACTGCCCGCCCTCGCTGTCGATGCTGACCCTGAACGGCCTGTGTGCCGCCCATGGGGTGATCGTGCCCATGCAGTGCGAGTACTTTGCGCTGGAGGGGCTGACCGACCTGGTCAACACCATCAAGCAGGTGCATGCCAACCTCAACAAGGATCTGCAGATCATCGGCCTGCTGCGTGTGATGTTCGACCCGCGCATCACGCTGCAGCAGCAGGTGAGCGAGCAGCTCAAGGGCCACTTTGCCGACAAGGTGTTCAACACCGTGATCCCGCGCAATGTGCGCCTGGCCGAGGCCCCCAGCTACGGCTTGCCGGGTGTGGTGTTCGACCCGCAGGCCAAGGGCAGCCAGGCCTTCGTCGAGTTTGCCGAAGAAATGGTGCAGCGCATCAAAACCATGTGAGCCCCCGGAGGCATTCGATGATTCAGGCTTCAGATGTTCTTCTGCTGCCGGGCTGGCAGAACAGCGGCCCTGGCCACTGGCAGACCCTGTGGGAGCAGCAGCACGGTTTTGTGCGGGTGGAGCAGCACGACTGGATGCGCCCGTTGCGCGGCGACTGGAATGCCCGCCTCGAAGAGGTGCTGCTGGCCCAGAGCGCGCCGGTGGTCCTGGTGGCGCACAGCCTGGGTTGTGCGCTGGTGGCGGCCTGGGCCGCGCACTCGCGCAACACGGGCCGGGTGCGCGGCGCGCTGCTGGTGGCCCCGCCCGAGCTGGAGCGCGACGATCTGCGCGTGATGCTGCCCGGCTGGGCCCCGATGGCGCGCCAGCGCCTGCCCTTTGCCAGCGTGCTGGTGGCCAGCAGCGACGACCCCTATGCCAGCCTGGCGCATGCCCAGGGCCTGGCCCAGGCCTGGGGCAGCCGCTTGGTGGACGCCGGCCCGCGCGGGCACCTGAACGCCGAATCGGGCCTGGGCGACTGGCCCGAGGGGCTGGCCTTGCTGCAATCTCTGCAATCTCCTCGGGCGCTTTGACGGGCCCTGCAATCCAAGTTCCAAGAAAGATCTGACCAAGATGGCGACCAAGAAACCCAAGGGCCTGGGCCGTGGACTCGAAGCCCTGCTGGGCCCCAAGGTGGACGAAGCCGCCGCAGACGGCAGCGCCCCCGTGGCCAACAGCGGCCAGCCCGCCACCCTGCTGCTGGACCAGCTGGTGCCCGGCGTCTACCAGCCGCGCACGCGCATGGACGAGGGCGCGCTGTACGAGCTGGCCGAAAGCATCAAGGCCCAGGGCATCATGCAGCCCATCCTGGTGCGCCGCCTGCACGCCGGCCCGAACGACGGCAAGTACGAAATCATTGCCGGCGAGCGCCGCTTCCGCGCCTCGCGCCTGGCCGGCCTGGACAGCGTGCCGGTGCTGATCCGCGAGGTGCCCGACGAGGCCGCCGCGGCCATGGCGCTGATCGAGAACATCCAGCGCGAAGACCTCAACCCGCTCGAAGAAGCCCAGGGCCTGCAGCGCCTGGTGAAGGAGTTCGGCCTGACCCACGAGCAGGCCGCCCAGGCGGTGGGCCGCTCGCGCAGCGCGGCCTCCAACCTGCTGCGCCTGCTGAACCTGGCCGAGCCGGTGCAGACCATGCTGATGGCGGGCGACCTGGACATGGGCCATGCGCGCTCGCTGCTGTCGCTGGACCGCGCCACCCAGATCACTGCCGCCAACCAGATCGTGGCCAAGAAGCTGTCGGTGCGCGAGTCCGAGGGCCTGGTCAAGAAGATCGGCGCCGAGTTCAGCCTGACCTCGCCCAAGCCCGCCAAGAAAGACAAGTCGCGCGACCTCAAGCGGGTGGAAGAAGAACTCTCCGACCTGCTGACCGCCACCGTGGAGGTGCGCGTGAAAAAGCGCGTCAAGCGCGCCGGCCGCACCGAGGAAATGGGCGAGCTGGCCATCCAGTTCGGCTCGCTGGAAGAACTCAACGGCCTGATCGACCGCCTGCGCGGCAGCACCTCGGGCGCTTGATGCGATGAGCCGCCCTGTGCCCGGCCACCGCCCGGCCGCCCGTCTGCGCCTGCCCTGGCCCCTGCCGGCCCTGCTGGTGTGGGCGGCGGCCTGGGGCCTGTTTGCCGTGCTGGCACAGGCCGGGGTGGACCTGCTGGTGGCCCTGGGCTGTGCCGCGGCCCTGGGGGCCCTGGGCAGCGTGCTGGGGCCCAACTGGTGGCGCCGCTTCATGATCGCGCTGGGCTTTCCCTTGTCACTGCTGGTGTCGGGGGCCATCACCCTGCCGGGCTGGGTGTGGCTGCTGCCGCTGGGCCTGGTGCTGCTGGTCTACCCGATCAATGCCTGGCGCGATGCGCCGATCTTCCCCACCCCCCGGGCCGCCTTGCTGGGCCTGCCCCAGGCAATCGCCTTGCCTGCCGGTGCCGCGGTGCTGGACGCCGGCTGTGGCCTGGGCGACGGCCTGCGGGCCCTGCGCCGGGCCTGGCCCGAGGCGGCGCTGCATGGCCTGGAGTGGAGCTGGCCCCTGCGCCTGCTGTGCGCCTTGCGCTGCCCCTGGGCCCAGGTGCGGCGCGGCGACATCTGGCGCGAATCCTGGGCGCCGTACCAGCTGGTGTATGTGTTCCAGCGCCCCGAGAGCATGGCGCGGGCCCTCGCCAAGGCCCAGGCCGAGATGGCCCCGGGCAGCTGGCTGGTGAGCCTGGAGTTCGAGGTGCTGGGCCAGCCCCACCAGGCCCGGCTGATGGCGCCCGATGGGCGTCCGGTCTGGATCTACCGGGTCTGAAGCGGGTTCTGATCCGGCTTTCGGCCGGGCCCTGAGCGGCCTATCATGGGGCGCAGGCCATCTGCCAGCCACCCGCGCCAGGAGCGCCCACCATGAACATCGCCAGCCGCCTTCCAAGCCGCCACCGCCGGGCCCTGCTGGCCTGCGTGATCGGCGGGCTACCTACCCGCGCGCTGTGGGCCCAGGAGCGCTCTGACCAGGCCCCGCCGCCCGCGCTGTGGTGGCCCCCGGAGCGGCACTGGCAACGGCTGCGCGAGCGCGCCCCGCAGTCGCCCGAGGTGCAGGCCGTCATGAAGGCCCAGTACCAGTTGCTGGCGCGCGGCTGGAGCCAGCCCCCGCACGCCTTGGCCCACCTGCCTGCCGAGCCACACTGGCAGGGCGAGGCACCGCCACGCCGTGTGGCCGACAGCCTGGGCGAGTTCGAACAGCTGCAGGCCCTGGCCTTTCTGTACACGCTCAACGGCCAGGCGGCCTACCGGGAGCGCGCACTGGAGCTGCTGCGCCCCTGGGCGCGCAGCCTGGGCCCGGTGGCCCAGCCTCTGGCCCTGCGCTGGCTCGAGCCCGCCATGTGGGCCTACCGCCTGTTGCGCCCCCACCTGGGCGCGCCGGATCGGGCCCGCCTGGATGCCTGGTGGCAGGCCCATGCCCTGGCCCAGCAGGGCGACCGGCAGCTGGACCGGCCCGACGCCCTCGACCGCCGCAACAGCCACCGCCTGTGCAGCATCGGCCTGATCGGCTGGGCCCTGGGCGATGCCACCCTGGTCGAATCGGCCCGACGCGGCTTGCAACAGCAGCTGATGGACGCGTTGTTGCCCACGGGCGAGAGCCTGGACTACCGCCAGAGCGGCCGCCTCGCCGACCAGGTGGACGCCTTGCGCCCCCTGCTCACGCTGGCCCTGGCGCTGCGTGAAAGTGGCGACGACCTGTACCACTGGGGCACCCCGGCCGGCGCCTCGATGGCGCGCAGCGTGGCCTGGCTGCTGGCCCGCACGCAGAACCCCAGCCGGTACCCGGAGCTGCGCGGCCAGACGGTGGAGGCGGCTCAGCTGCAGCCACTGCAGGCCCTGATCGAGGCCTGGCAACCCGGCCTCACCCCGCTCGGCATGGGGTCCGGGCGCCAGCACAGCCCGGCCGGTGTGCGGCTGCGCCTGCTGCTCAACAACCTGCCTGAAGAGCGCTAAGCCCGGGAGCGCTGAGCGCGGGGCTTGCCAGCCGGGGCAGGCAAAGTTCCGCCTTGATTGTTTCTAAATATGGAATAGCCATTTGCTCATGACGATGTTTTATTGTTGGTGTTAACCCTATAAAGTTCATCCCATCGATGAGCCAGACACCTCTGCAAAGACTCACCGAGCTGGACAAGACGGCGCCCCTCAAGGCCTCCGCCCTGCCCGGAAGTCCATCCACTTTGAAAGGAAACATCATCATGAACCGCCAACTGATCGCCTCCGCCCTGATTGCCGCCTCTGCCTTCGTGGCCGCCGCACCCAGCTTTGCCGAAGGCCTGGCCGAATACAACCAGCGCGCCGACGTGGTGTCGCAATACAGCCGCGCCGAAGTGAAGACCCAGGCCGTGGCCGCCGCCCGCCATGCCGCCGACGTGGACACCAACTCGCAGGTGCTGCCGGCCGTGAAGTCCGCCATCACCCGCCAGGAAGTGCGCCAGGCGGCCGCCGCCGCCAACCGCGCCGGCCTGCTGCCGCACGGCGAACTGACCTACTGATCCACGCGTTCAGTTCAGCTGCCCTGAATCGCCAGGGCGCACAAAAACCCCGCCCGGCGCGAGCCAGGCGGGGTTTTTTCATGGCGCTCCGATCAGGTTGGGAGGGCCTGATGTCCCGATGGATGCACTCGACCCGCTGCATGGCAAAAACGAGGATCAACAGACCCCGTCCAGCCGAGGTGCTCTGTGTCTGTTGATCAAAATTCGTTCATAAACGAGAATTTGCCCCGATCCATTGCGCACTACCTCACAGCAGGGAGCCACCGCGATCTGTACCTGGAGTGGCTGCGTGGAATGCGCGATGTCCGGGCCAAAGTGGCTGTCATTCGACGGGTGGGCCAGTTGGAGCGGGGCCTCTTCGGCGACCACAAGTTTTGTCGTGACGGCGTCTGGGAGTTGCGGGTGGATGTGGGGCAAGGCTACCGGATCTACTACGCACGGCCTGGATCGATGGTTTTGTTGCTGGGTGGTGGCACCAAGCGAAGCCAGCCGGCCGACATCGAAAGAGCCGTCACGGCGTGGACGGATTGGCAACGGAGAACAGATGATGAAAAACAGACCCCATGACGATGCCATGGTCGAGTTGTACCGGTCCGATCCGGCCCTGGCCCTGGAGGTCATCAACAGCATCCTGGAAGATGGCGATCAAGCAGAGCTGTTGGTGGTGCTGCGTCAACTCGCCCAGGCCTTGGGCGGGGTGTCCGCGCTGGCGCAACAGGCCCGGCTGAACCCCACCCAGCTTTACCGCACCCTGTCGCCCAGTGGCAACCCGGCGCTCAGCAGCTTGCTGGTCATCCTGAAAGCACTGGGCTTGCGGCTGGCGGTGCAGCCGCTGGCATCAAGCCCTTCGCTGGATGCCAACGCCGAGCCGGCGTGAGGCCTGCGGCGTTTTTTCAAAGCGCGAAGATCTTGCCCGGGTTCAGGATGTTCTTGGGGTCGAGGGCGCGTTTGATGGTGCGCATCATGTCGACCGCGCCGGCGCCGGTTTCGTCGAGCAGAAAGCCCATCTTGTGCAGGCCCACACCGTGCTCGCCGGTGCAGGTGCCGCCCAGTTGCAGCGCCCGGGTGACGAGCTTGTGGTTCAGTTCTTCGGCCTTGGCGCGTTCGTCGGCGTCATCGGGGTTGATCAGGTAGCCAAAGTGGAAGTTGCCGTCGCCCACGTGGCCCACCAGGAAGTAGGGGATGCCGCTGGCGTCGGTCTCGGTCACCGAGTCGAGCAGGCAGTCGGCCAGGCGGCTGATGGGCACGCAGGTGTCGGTGGAGATGGCCTTGCAGCCCGGGCGTGACTGCACGGCGGCAAAGTAGGCGTTGTGCCGGGCCGTCCACAGGCGGGTGCGTTCCTCGGGGGTGCTGGCCCATTCGAAGGCGTTGCCGCCGAACTCGCTGGCGATCTCCTGCACGGTTTCAGCCTGTTCTTTGACGCTGGTGGGTGAGCCGTGGAACTCCATCAGCAGCATGGGTTCTTCGCGCAGGCTGAGCTTGGAGTACTGGTTGACCATGCGCACGGTGTTGTGGTCGATCAGCTCGACGCGGGCAATCGGCACGCCCAGCTGGATGGTCTGGATGGTGGTGCGCACCGCCGCTTCGATGCTCGGGAAAGAGCAGATGGCGGCCGACACGGCTTCGGGCAGGGGGTACAGGCGCACGGTGATCTCGGTGATCACGCCCAGCGTGCCTTCGCTGCCCACCATCAGCCGGGTCAGGTCGTAGCCGGCGCTGCTCTTCTTGGCGCGGGTGCCGGTGCGGATCACCTCGCCGCTGGCGGTGACGACCTCCAGGGCCAGCACGTTTTCACGCATGGTGCCGTAGCGCACGGCGTTGGTGCCGCTGGCGCGGGTGGCGGTCATGCCGCCGATGGTGGCGTCGGCGCCCGGGTCGATGGGGAAGAACAGGCCGGTGGACTTGATCTCTTCGTTGAGCTGCTTGCGGGTGATGCCGGGCTGCACGGTCACGGTCAGGTCTTCGGCGTTCACGCTGAGCACCTGGTTCATGCGGCTGACATCCAGGCTGATGCCGCCTTGCACGGCCAGCAGGTGGCCTTCGAGCGAGGAGCCCACGCCAAACGGAATCACCGGCACCTCGAACTGGCTGGCCAGGCGCACGGCATCGGCCACGTCGGCGGTGCTCTGGGCGAACACCACGGCGGCCGGCGGCGGCACCTGGAACGAGGACTCGTCGCGGCCGTGCTGCTCACGCACCACCAGGGCGGTGCTGCATTGCTCGCCGAAGCGGGCCTTGAGGGCATCGATCAGGGCGGCGGGCACATCGCGTTGCTGCACTTCGGGCAGCAGGTGCAAGGGGGCTGTGGGGGCGTTCATGGTGTCTCCAGTACGGCGTGAAAGAGGGGGCCGGGTCAGGCCAGCCTGCCATTCTAGGAGTGTGGGCGGCTTCCTGCCGAGGCCAGGGGTTGACGGCCCGGCGCAGCGGCAAGGCAGGGCGATCTCGCGCAAAATCGGGGGCCCGACAGCCGGTCGAGGCCCCCCTTTTTCATCCCCCTTTTCCAATGTTTGCAAGGACCCCCGCATGGCCAACCGCCTGACCCAGATCGCCACCCGAACCGGAGACAACGGCACCACCGGCCTGGGCGACAACACCCGGGTGTCCAAGAACAGCCTGCGCGTGCACGCCATGGGCGATGTGGACGAGCTCAACTCGCACATCGGCCTGCTGCTCAGCGAGGACCTGCCCGAGGCGGTGCGCGAGCTGCTGACCGACATCCAGCACCAGCTGTTCAACCTGGGGGGCGAGCTGTCGATCCCGGGCTTCGAGCTGCTCAAGACCGAGGCGGTGCTGCAACTGGACCAGGCGCTGGAGCGCTTCAATGCCGAGCTGCCGCGCCTGCAGGAGTTCATCCTGCCCGCCGGCCGGCGCAGCGCCGCCCAGGCCCATGTGTGCCGCACCGTGGCGCGCCGCGCCGAACGTGCCGTGGTGGCCCTGGGCAATGAAGAGGCGCTCAAGGACACGCCGCGCCAGTACCTGAACCGCTTGTCTGACCTGATGTTCGTGCTGGCCCGGGTGCTCAACCGGGTCGATGGTGGCGACGACGTCTACTGGAAGAGCGAGCGCCTGCAGCGCGGCAGCTGAGGCGGGATCCCCCCATGCGCCTGCGCCACATCGAGGTCTTCAACGCCATCATGCTGACCGGCAGCGTGAGCGCGGCGGCCCGGCTGATCAACATCACCCAGCCCGCCGTCAGCCGCACCCTGCAGCACGCCGAGATCCAGCTGGGCTTTGCGCTGTTCCAGCGCGCCAAGGGCCGGCTCACCCCGACCACCGAGGCGCTGACGCTGTTTCCGCACATCGAGCGCCTGTTTGCCCAGCTCGACGAGGTGCAGCGCCTGGCCACCAGCCTGCGTGGCGGCCAGGTGGCGGGCGAGCTGCGCATCGTCTCGGTGCTGGCGCTGAGCTACGACATCCTGCCGCGGGCGCTGGCCCGCTTCAAGAAGAAGCACCCCGACATCGTGGTCAGTGTCGAGGCCCTGCATTCGCCCCAGATCGCCTCCAGCCTGATGCTGCAGGAGGCCGATGTGGGCTTTGTCTTCAGCACGCTCAGCCACCCCTCGCTGACGCACGAGCCCCTGGCCGAATGCGCCATGGTGTGCGTGGTGCCCAAGGGGCTGCTGCCGGCGCGCAAGCTGCGCCAGGGGCAGCTCAGCCTGGCCGATCTGGTGGACGTGCCGGTGATCAACCTCGATGCCCGCGACCCGGTGGGCACGCGCCTGAGCCAGGCCTGTCGCGAGGCCGGCGTGGGCCTGAATTCGTACGTCACCGTGCAGACCTACCACGCGGCGCTGGCCATGGCCCACCACGGCCTGGGCGTGGCCCTGGTGGACGCCTGCACCGCCGTGTCGGCCGACCGCAGCAAGGTCGAGGTGCTGGCGCTGGAGCCCGCCATCCACGTGCCGGTGCAGGCGCTGCGCCTGGCCGACAAGCCCGGCTCGGTGCTGGTGCGCGCCATCACCGAGGAGATGCAGCAGGCGATCCGGCAGGCCTTGTGAGCTCGGATCGCTGAGGCGCCTCAGCGGGCGGGCTGCAAGCTCTGCAGCACCTGGCCCTGGGCATCCAGCAGCAGCAGCCGACCCCCTTCGAGCCGGGCCGAGCGCGTGGCCTCCAGGCTGGCCAGGAAGGAGCCCTCCTGCTCGCCGCCCGGGGTCAGGCACATCATGCGGGTGGCCGCCAGCGGGCCCAGGCGCAGCTGGCCACCGTCGATGTGCCAGCGCCCGCTGAACCGGTTGCAACCGCCAAAGCCGCTGGCCTGGCCGTTGGCCTCCAGGCGCAGCTGGGTGGGTGGCTGGCCCTCGCCCTGCCAGCGGGTGTCGTTCAGATCGGGCAGGGCAGGGGCTTGGGCACAGGCGCCCAGCAGCGTGACCAGGGCCGCCCCTGCCAACAGGGCACGGAGATGGGATCGAAGAGAAGAAGGCTGGGCCATGGGCACCTCGCAAAGCGCGTGAAAGCACGCTCAAACGCGCATTCTGGCACCGCCGACGGGGTCAGGCGTCAGGCGCGCAGGGCGTCGCTCAGTTGGCGCGCGGTGCCAAAAGCCAGCGTGAAGCCCAGGGCGCCGTGGCCCGTGTTCATCCACAGGTTGTCGGGGCCCTGGGGCAGGCGCCCGACGATCGGCAGACCGGTCGGTGTGGCAGGTCGCAGGCCACACCAGGCCTGCACCTCGCTGAAGTCTTTGACGCCGGGAAACACTTGGGCGGTGGATTGGCACAGGCTGTTGATGCGGTCGGGCGGGATGTCACGCCCGTAGCCCACCAGCTCCACCATGCCGGCCACGCGCAAGCGCTCGCCCAGGCGGGCAAACACCACCTTGCGGGCGCTGTCGGTCACGCTGACCCGGGGGGCGCGGCCCGGCTCGGTGCCCACCGGCAGGGTGATGCTGTAGCCCTTGAGCGGGTAGACCGGCAGTGGCAGGCCCAGCGGGCGGCACAGCGCCACGCTGTCGGCGCCCAGGGCCAGCACAAAGTGGTCGGCCTGCACCGGCCCTCGGGCCGTGTGGGCGGCCTGCACACGGCCACCGGCCACTTCGAGCCGGGTCACCGCTCGGCCATAGAGGCGTTCTGCACCGCGCTGCGCCAGGGCCTGGTCCAGCGCCTGGCACACCTTGAGGCAGTCGGCCGCGCTCTCGCTGGGGGTGTAGACCGCGCCAGCCATGGCCGGCTGATAACTGGCCAGCGCGGGCTCCAGGGCCACGCATTCGGCGGGCGACACCAGGCGCTGGGGGGCGCCACCCAGGCGGGCCTGCAGCTCGATCTGCCGCGCCGCGCCCTGCAGGCCGGCCTCGGTGGGGTAGAGCACCAGCTTGCCCGGGGTGCTGTGGTCGCAGTCGGGCCGCAGGTCGCTCAGCATCTGCTCAAAACCTTCGCGGCTGCGTGCGGCCAGGCCCAGCAGGGTGGCGGTGCTGTGCTCCGAGCGCACCCGGTTGCAGGCCGCCATGAAGCTCAGCCCCCAGGCCCATTGGTGCAGATCGGCCTGCAGTCGGAACTTCAGCGGTGAGTCGGCGGCCAGCAGCAGCTTGGGCAACTGGCCCCAGATCGAGGGGTCTGCCAGGGGTTGCACGTATGAGTAGCTGAGCTGGGCCCCGTTGCCGCCGCTGGCGCCCTGGCCGACGGCTTCGGCCGCGTCGAGCAGGGTCACCTGGTGGCCTTCTTGCTGAAGTGAATAGGCGGCGGCCAGCCCGGTGATGCCGGCGCCGAGCACACAGATGTGCATGAGCGATCCTTTTTTTGGCTTTGAAACTGCTGCCAATGTAGGGCGCGCAGGGCGAAGGCGCTCATGCCAATCGAGGGCTGGGCCATGCAAGCCGGTTATGGGATGGCGCGCTCACACGGGCTTGGGGCTTTCCCCCTGCAGCGGCCAGCCCATTACCTTTTGTAATGCCCGTGCCGTGAAAAGGAATTACCGCGCAGGGCCCGGGCCTTCCTACACTGGGCTTTCGACGTTCACCCCCTCATCCACCCATCACACCCTCAAGAGGTCTGCGCATGAAAATGATCCCCCTGCTGCTCACCGCGGCCACCCTGGCCACTGGCTCTGCCCTGGTGCAGGCCGATACCCTGGAGAAGATCGCGGCCTCGGGCAAGATCACGCTGGCCTACCGGGAATCGTCGGTGCCCTTCAGCTACCTGGACGGCCCCTCCAAGCCCATCGGCTTTGCGGTGGACATGTCCAATGCCGTGGCTGATGCGGTGCGCAAGCAACTCAAGAAGCCCGATCTGCAGATCGAGTGGCAGCCGGTGACCTCGCAGAACCGCATCCCCTTGATCATGAATGGCACGGTCGACCTGGAGTGCGGTTCGACCACCAACAACACGGCGCGCGGCAAGGACGTGGCCTTTGCGATCAACCACTTCTACACCGGCACCCGGCTGCTGGTGAAAAAGGGCTCGGGCATCAAGGACTACGCCGATCTGGCGGGCAAGAACGTGGCCACCACCACCGGCACCACCAACCTGCAGGTGTTGCGCAAGTACAGCACCGAGAAGAACCTGAACTTCAACATGCTGTTCGGCAAGGACCACGCCGACTCCTTCTTGCTGGTGGAATCGGGCCGGGCCCTGGCCTTCGGCATGGACGACATCCTGTTGTTCGGCCTCAAGGCCAATGCCAAGAACCCCGACGAGTTCGAGGTGGTGGGCGAGTCGCTGCAGGTCGAGCCCTATGCCTGCATGCTGCGCAAGGACGATGCCGGCTTCAAGCACCTGGTCGACGGCGTGATCGGCGGCCTGATGAAGAGCGGTGAGTTCGAGAAGCTCTACACCAAGTGGTTCATGCAGCCCATCCCGCCGCGCGGTGTGCCCCTGGGCCTGCCCATGAGCCCGCAGCTCAAGGACAACCTGAAGGCCCTGAGCGACAAGCCTGCCGTCTGATCATGGGCCCTGCATCGCTCTCCCCATCGCTCTCCCCATCGCTGTCTGCGCCGCAGGTGGTCGGCATCCTGGGCGGCATGGGGCCGGCGGCAGGGGCCGATTTTGTGCGCCTGTTTGTCGAGGCCTGCTCGCGCCAGCTGCAGGCCCTGGGCCGGGGTGTGCAGGACCAGGCCTTCCCGGAGCACTGGCTGGCCCAGGTGCCGGTGCCGGACCGCACCGGCGCCTTGCTCAACCGCGACAGCGGTGCCCACCAGCCGCTGGAGCCCATGCTGCAGGCGCTGGGGCGGCTGGCCGCCCTGGGTGCGCGCAGCGTGGCCATGGCCTGCAACACGGCGCATGCCTGGCATGGGCGGCTGCAGGAGCGTTTTCCGCAGCTGGAGCTGCTGCATGTGGCCCAGGAGGTGGCGCAGGCCCTGCAGGCCCAGGGGGCGCGCCAGGCCATCCTGCTGGCCACCGAAGGCACTTACCGCAGCGGCCTGTATGAGCAGGCCCTGGGGCAGGCGGGCATTGCGCTGATCCTGCCCGATGCAGCCCAGCGCGAGCGCCTGATGCAGGGCATCTACCAGGGTGTCAAGCAGGGCGACCGGGTGTTGGCGCAGACCTGTTTTGCCGAGGTGGCCGCGGCCCTGCTGGAGCGGCACGGCGCGCAGCCGGTGCTGATGGCCTGCACCGAGATCCCGCTGGCCTTGCCCGGGGCGCCCGAAGTGGCGGGGGCCACCCTGATCGACCCGGCCCAGGTGCTGGCGCAGGCGCTGGCCGGTCGGGCGTATGGGGTGCCTGGCGTGTCCGGCCTGGCGCTTCAGATTTCGTAGTCGGCGCTGCCGCCCGATTCGTCCTGCAGGGCCTTCTCCACGATGGCTCGGTTCAGCGTGGGGGCAAAGGACTCGATGAAGGCATACACATAGCCGCGCAGGTAGCTGCCGCGGCGCACGGCCAGGCGGGTCAGGTTGATACCGAACAGGTGGCCGGCGTCGATGGCGCGCAAGCCGGTGTCGCGCTCGGCCTCGTAGGCGATCGAGGCCACGATGCCGGCCCCCATGCCCAGCTCCACATAGGTCTTGATCACGTCGGCGTCCATGGCGCTGAGCACGATGTGCGGGTCGAGCTTGCGCTGGGTGAAGGCTTCGTCGATGTGGGTGCGGCCGGTGAAGCCGTTGTCGTAGGTGATCAAGGGCCAGGCGGCCAGGCGCTCCAGGGTCAGCGGCGCGTCCAGCAGCGGGTGGCCCGGCGGCACCAGCACCGAGTGTGTCCAGCGGTAGCAGGGCAGGGCGACCAGGGCCTCGTACTGGGCCAGGGCCTCGGTGGCGATGCCCACATCGGCCTCGCCCGACAGCAGCATCTCGGCCACCTGGCGCGGCGAGCCCTGGTGCAGGTTGAGCTTGACGTTGGGGAACTGCTGGCGGAACTCCTGCACCGCGGCCGGCAAGGCGTAGCGGGCCTGCGAGTGGGTGGCGGCGATCGAGAGCTGGCCGTTTTGCTGGGCCACGAATTCCTGGCCGGCTTTGCGCAGGTTGGCGCTGTCGAGCAGGATGCGCTCGATGATGGGCAGCACGTGCTGGCCCGGGTCGGTCAGGCCGGTCAGGCGCTTGCCGGCGCGCACGAACAGCTCGATCCCCAGCTCTTCTTCCAACTCGCGGATCTGCCGGCTCACACCGGGCTGCGAGGTGTGCAAGGCATTGGCCACCTCGGTGAGGTTGAAGCCGCAGCGCACGGTTTCGCGAACGGAGCGCAGTTGCTGGAAGTTCATTTTTTGAAGGGCTGGGGGGCTTTTAAATAAGGAAAAGTAATTATTGAAGCGTTTGATACAACATCCAAATACATAAAAGTGACATGCATATGGGGTTTTCAGGGCTCTGTCACAGGGCGTGCACAGCACAGATTGGGGGGCATCCCCAATGCCGGTGAGCGGCCCTGAATGGCAGACTGGAGGTTTAGCCCGAACCCATGAGCCCTGGTATGCCCCAACGCCGTCAATTTCTGTCTCTTGCTCCCCGGCTGCTGGCCGCCGCCGCAGCGCCGGCCCTGATCGGCCTGGCGCGGGCGCAGGAGGGGGTGTCCGGCCGCAGCGTGGTGATCGGCTCGTCGGCGGCGCTGTCGGGCCCGCTGGCGGCCCTGGGCCAGGACCTCAAGCTGGGCATCGACGCGGCCATGGGCCAGATCAATGCCCGTGGCGGTGTGCAGGGGCGCAGCCTGCAGCTGCAGATGGTGGACGACGCCTACCAGCCCAACCGCACCCTGGACAACGTGCGCAAGATGGCCGGCGAGGGCGGTGTGCTGGCCTTGCTGTCCTGCGTGGGCACGCCCAACAACACCGCCATCCTGCCGGTGATCGAGGAAAACAGCCTCCCGTATGTGGCGCCCCTGACCGGGGCCAGTTCGCTGCGCAAGGGCAGCAGCCGCAACCTCTTCCATGTGCGCGCCAGCTACACCGATGAAACCCAGCGCCTGATCCAGCGCCTGGGCTCGATGGGGCTCAACGGCCTGGCCATCGTCTACCTGGACAACGGCTTCGGGCGCGAGGTGCTGGGCGATGCCCTCAAGGCCATGGAGGGGCAGGGCATGAAGGCCGTGGCCCAGGTGGCCTTGGACACCGGCGGCAAGAACCTGGCCGAGGTGGTGAACCAGGTGCTGGCGGCCAAGCCCAGCGCGGTGTTCATGGCCACGGCCGGCGCCGTGTCGCAGGCCTTGGTGATGGGCTTGCGCAAGCCTTCGCCGTCCATGCCGGTGGTCGGCCTCAGCGTCGCGCTGAGCAACGAGGGCGTGAAGGCGCTCGGCTCTCTGGGCAGTGGGGTGGCGCTGACCATGGTGTTTCCGGATCCGAACCGGGCCAAGATCCAGCTGGTGCGTGACTACCAGGCGGCCATGCGGGCCCTGGGCCAGACCGAGTTCTCGCCCGGCAGCCTGGAGGGCTACATCAACACCCGGGTGCTGGCCGAAGGCCTGGACCGCGCCGGCAAGGACGTCAACCGGGCCCGCCTGCGCAGCGCGCTGGCCGGCGTGCGCGGGCTGGATCTGGGGGGCTTTGTGGTCGACTTCGGCAATGCGCCCTATGTGGGCTCGCACTATGTCGAGCTGGGGGTGTTGGGGGCTTCGGGCCGTTTCGTGGGCTGAAGCCCCTCCCCCAAGTGATGGGGCCTGGGCCGGGCTCAGCCGGCCTGGATGACGGCACAGGCCACGCGCGGGCCGGAATTGCCGGTGGGCTGGGTGGTGTAGTCGTCGGGGTCGCGGTGCACGATCAGGCCTTTGCCGACGATGCTTTGCGGGCCGGCCACCAGGGTGATGCCCCGGCTTTCGAAGTCGACCCGGGCCACGCCCTGGGCGTCGGCCTTGAGCACGGGCAGGTCACCCACATGGTGGGCGCTGGCGTCATGCCGGCCATGGGCGCTGCCGCCGGGGTTGAAGTGGCCGCCGGTGCTCATGCCGTCGCCGCTGCTGCAGTCGCCTTTTTCGTGCACATGAAAGCCGTGTTCGGCATTCGGCTTGAGGCCGCTGATCTGGCCGCTCACGCGCACCACATCGCCACTCTGGCTGAAGCTCAGGCGGCCGCTGACGCTGTTGCCTCGGGTGGGCTGCAGATCGGCCACGGCCCGGGGGCCGGGCGGGGCGCTGGCGCAGCCGGCCAGGGCCAGGGCGACCAAGGCGCTGGCGCCGCACAGGCGGGCAATGCGGGAACGCGGTGTCGGAGCTTGCGGGGCTGTCGGGGTCATGAGAATCCTCCTGAGGTGTGGAGGACCGAGGGTAGCGCAATCTGTGCACCAGAGGGGGCAGAGCGCGCCCTTGAACGCGTTCTCAGGCCCGGCCGGGCAGGCCGGGGGAGGCTCTTCAGGCAGAGCGCCGGTTGAGCAGGGCGTACAGCCCGATGGCGCCGAAGGTCGCGGTGCCGATGCCGCCCAGGCCGAAGTCGCCGAACTTCAGCGTGAAGTCGCCGGTGCCCAGGATCAGGGTCACGGCGGCCACGATCAGGTTCTTGTTGTCGGAGAAGTCGACCTTGTTGTCCACCCAGATCTTGGCGCCAGCCACCGCGATCAGACCGAACACCACGATGGACACCCCGCCCATCACCGGCAGCGGGATGGCCTGGATCACGGCCCCGAACTTGGGGCTGAAGCCCAGCACCACCGCCAGCACGGCGGCGCAGGCGAACACGGCGGTGGAATAGATCTTGGTGGCGGCCATCACGCCGATGTTTTCGGCATAGGTGGTCACGCCGGTGCCGCCGGCGCTGCCCGAGAGCATGGTGGCCACACCGTCGCCGATGAAGGCCCGGCCCATGTAGGCGTCCAGGTTCTTGCCGGTCATGGCGGTCACGGCCTTGATGTGGCCCAGGTTCTCGGCCACCAGGATGATGGCCACCGGGGCGATCAGCAGCATGGCGTTGGCGCTGAACACCGGGCTGGCGAAGCCGGGCAGCCCCAGCCAGGCGGCATTCGCCACACCCGACAGGTCCAGCGCCTTGCCCAGGCCCAGGCCATTGGTCAGCAGCGCATAGATCACGCTGGCCACGATCAGGCCCACCAGGATCAGCAGGCGTTGCAGCATGCCGCGCGTCAGCACGGCCACCAGGCCCACGCAGACAAAGGTCACGGCCTGCATCCAGCTGTCGAAGTTGCTGGCCGCCATGTTCTTGATCGGCACGCTGGCCAGGTTCAGGCCGATCACGGCCACCACCGCGCCGGTGACGACCGGGGGCATCAGGCGTTCGATCCAGCGCGTGCCCACGGCCTGCACCAGCACCCCGATGGCGGTGTAGATGGCGCCACAGGCCACGATGCCGCCCAGCGCCACCGCCATGCCCGCGTTCGGGCCCTTGCCCGCATAGCCCGAGGCGGCGATCACCACCCCGATGAAGGCGAAGCTCGACCCCAGGTAGCTGGGCACCTTGCCGCCGGTGATCAGAAAGAACACCAGCGTTCCGATGCCGCTCATCAGGATGGCGATGTTGGGGTCGAAGCCCATCAGGATCGGCGCCAGCACGGTGGCGCCGAACATGGCGATCACGTGTTGCACCCCCATCAGCGCGGTCTGCCCCCAGGGCAGTCGTTCATCCGGGCCGATCACCCCTCCCTGCTGCAACACCTCGGGGCTGCGCAGCCGCCAGTCGAATAGTCCCATGCTGAAATCCTGTCTGTTTGGTTAGAAACGCGGCGAATGCTAGCAGGGAGACGGGTGGTAAATGGCGGGGGCAGTACGGAGTGTTCGCGCTTTGACAAACGTGATAGGCGTTTGATCCAGCAGCGGTTTTTGTGCTGGTTCTGTTAACAAATTGATACGACAATCGGGGCTCTTGCGCCAACCTGCGACGGGCCACCCGCCCGCCACCTTGTGACCTCCAAGCTGCCCATTCCCGATATCGAAACCGCCCGCCGCAACCCGGCCGTGCGCGACATCCTGATTCCTCCTTGCCCGGAGCTGCTGGTGCGGCTGCAACAGGCCATCGCCCAGCGCGAGCCCGATGTGGAAGAGATTTCCCAGGTGGCCGCAGCCGATGTGGCCATGGCCGCGGCCTTGATCCGCCAGGCCAACAGCCCGCTGCACGGCCTGGCCCAGCCGGTCAACACCGTGGGCATGGCCTTGACGGTGCTGGGGGTGCGCCCCTCGGTGGAGTTGTTGACCGGCTTTCTGGTCAAACATGCCCTGCCCGTGCGTTCGGCGCTGTTGGACCATTTCTGGGAAAGTTCACAGCGCCGGGCCATCGCCTGCGAGCACATCGGGCGCCAGCTCTACAGCCTGGACCCGGGCCTGGGTTACAGCTTCGGCCTGTTCTGCCATGTGGGCATCCCGGTGATGATGCGGGCCGTGCGCGGCTACTCGGGCACCTTGACCGAGGCCCTGGCCCGCAAGGACCGCACCTTCACCCAGACCGAAAACGCCAACCACCGCACCGACCATGCCGTGGTCGGCGCCATCGTGGCACGCACCTGGCGCCTGTCCGACGAGGTGGCCCAGGCCATCTGGCTGCACCATGACTTTGCCTGCCTGGACGATGAACGCTTTCCGGACACCGTGCGCCACCTGGTGGCCATGGGCCTGATGGCTGAGTACCTGGTGGGGCAGCACGAACTGCTCGCACCCTCACGCGAATGGGGTCAGCACGGCGAAGCCTGCCTGGCCCACCTCAACGTCAACCAGGACGAGCTCAACCACTGGATTGATGAGTTGCACCCCGCTTTTGAGGCGGTGCACCTGTAAGCCTCAGCCGGCTGAGTCCTGGGTTGCGAGCAGGGTTTCCAGGGTCGACGCTGTGAACAGCTGATCGGCCCAGTGCTCCAACTGAGGTGAGGATGCCGACTGAAGGCGCTGGCTGGCCCATTCTGGCAGCGGGCCAAAACGCTGCTCCAGCAGCCGCCCCAGAAGTTGGCTGGCGCCTTGAGACAAGCCTTGGGATAAGCCCTGGGACAGACCTTGGGACATCCCGATCGACTGTCCTTTGGCCAGGCCTTTTTCAATCGCTTCGGTGTAGAGGCGCTCCAGGGTTTCTTCCAGCATGGTGGGGCCTTTCAAAAGATCATCGATCTGATCGAGTTCTGCGGCGGCGATGTCCGGCATTTTGCGCCGGATCAGGCGTCGCAGCCAGAGGTTGACGGTTCGGCGCAGTGGTTGATGTTCGGGCGCTTGCAGGGCTTCGCCCACGGCGGCGGCCAAGTGCGCGATGTCGGTTGGGGTGTTGCTGCGCTCCAGTTGAAACAAGGCGCTGGCCACGTTGCGCACACCTGGGGTGGAGGACAGCTGCAGTCGCGCCTCATCGATCAGGTGGTATCGCAGCTGGGGGCGAAACGGCGCCAGACCTGGCAGGCTGGGGGCAAAGCAGTCGGCCACGTTGGTCGGGCTTTTCCAGCTGCGACCCCCGTTGTAAAGCACGATGGGGATCAGGGCAGGCAACTTGCCCTGTTCGAGTTGTCCCTCTTTGATCAGATGTTGGCTCAACAGGCTGACGTAGGCCATCATCCGCACGGCCATCCATTCGTCAGGCTGGCTTTGGAACTCAAGCAACAGGTACACCCAGACCCAATGCGGCCCCACCTTCAGTCGCCACACCATGTCCTCATGCCGCTGTCGGTCGGTGTCGCTCACGTAGCTGGCATTGACGCGCTCCAGGCTGTCGAACTGAGCGGTTTGTGACCAGTCGCCCGGGACGAAGCCGATCAGCAGATCGCGCACCATCTCGGGGTGTGAGAACAAAAGCTTGTAATGGCTGTCGTGGGCGCTGGGCATGGTGGGCCCATGGTGGGGGGCGCTCAATGCTTTGTGGCGCGTCATGGGCTGGAATGCCCGGTCCATTTGATGAGTGGCGTCCTGTCAAACCCGTGACACGCAGGCCGCCAGACCGCGGGACATCCCGGCTGACGGGCGGGCGGGGCCGCTGCTAGTCTTGGGCCACAAGGAGACCGCAAGATCATGACCATGAGCCCCCCGGGCCCGGCCCCGTTCCGCCCGCAGATGACCCTTTACCGCGAGTGGCTGCAGCGTGAGCGCGGCCTGGCCTTTGACAGCTATGACGCCTTGTGGCGCTGGTCGGTGACGGACCTGGATGCCTTCTGGCAAAGCATCTGGGACTATTTCGAGCTGCAGTCGCCCACGCCGCACACGGCGGTGCTGGCGCGCAACACCATGCCGGGCGCGCAGTGGTTTCCGGGGGCCCAGGTCAATTACGTGCAGCAGGTGTTCCGCCATGTGCAGCCGGCCCACCAGGCGGGTTTTGCCGCCTGGATCAGCCGCAACGAGAAGGGCCAGCAGCGCGAGCTCAGCTGGCCCGAGCTGCGCCGCCAGGTGGCGGCCCTGGCCCTGCACCTGCGTGCCCAGGGGGTGCAGCGTGGTGACCGTGTGGCGGCCTACCTGCCCAACATCCCCGAGGCCACCATCGCCTTCCTGGCCACCGCCAGCCTGGGGGCCGTCTGGAGCCTGTGCGCCCCCGACATGGGCACCCATGCGGTGCTCGACCGCTTCAAACAGATCGAACCCAAGGTGCTGATCGCCTGCGACGGCGTCAGCTACGGCGGGCGTGACCATGACCGCCTGCCCGTGGTCGCCGAATTGCGCCAAGCCCTGCCCAGCGTGCAGCACCTGGTGCTGCACGGCAACCTCGACCCGGCGGCCAGCCTGCCTGGGGCCACCCCCTGGGCGCAGGCCCTGCTGGGCGACGACGCTGCCACGGCCGCCTTCGAGCCCGAGTGGCTGCCGTTCGACCACCCGCTGTGGATCGTCTATTCCAGCGGCACCACCGGCCTGCCCAAACCCATCGTGCATGGCCATGGCGGCACGGTGTTGGTGGCCCTGGCCCTGAAGACCCTGCACAACGACATCGGCTGCAGCTACGAGGCCAACTCCTGGGGCGAGCGCTACCACTGGTACAGCTCCACCGGCTGGGTGATGTGGAACGCCCAGGTCAGCGGCCTGCTCAGCGGCACCACCTGCGTCACCTACGACGGCAACCCCGGGGGCAGCCGCGACAAGCCCGACTGGGCCACCTTGTGGCGCTTTGCCGCCGAGACCGGCGTCACCTTCTTCGGCGCCGGCGCGGCCTTCTTTGCCAACTGCATGAAGGCCGGGGTGGATCTGCCCTCGGTGGGCGACCTCAGCGCCGTGCGCGCGCTGGGCACCACGGGCTCACCGCTGTCCGAAGACGTGCAGCGCTGGGGCACGGGTCAATTCCGGCAACTGCGCCAGACCCGGGCGGCGGCCGCCGGCCAGCCCGAGCTGCGAGAGGCCTATGCGCCCGAGGCCGATATCTGGTGGTGCAACATCTCTGGCGGCACCGACTTTGCCGGCGCCTTCATCGGCGGCAACCGCGAGCTGCCCCAGGTGCCCGGCCAGATGCAATGCCGCATGCTGGGCAGTGCGGTGGAGGCCTGGAGCGAGCAGGGCCAGCCCGTGCAGGGCGAGGTCGGCGAGCTGATCTGCAGCCAGCCCATCCCGTCGATGCCGCTGTTCTTCTGGGGTGATGAAGGGGGGCGGCGCTACCTGTCGAGCTACTTCGACATGTACCCCGCCGGTCACGGCCGCCGGCCTGGCGGCGGCGATGCGGGGCCTGAGGCCGGCGGCGTGTGGCGCCACGGCGACTGGCTGCGCATCGGTGCCGACGGCGCTTGCGTGATCTATGGCCGCTCCGACGCCACCATCAACCGCCATGGCTTGCGCATGGGCACCAGCGAGCTCTACAGCGCCGTCGAAGCCCTGCCCGAGGTGCTGGACTCCATGGTGGTCGACCTCGAATACCTGGGCCGCGACAGCTACATGCCCCTGTTTGTGGTGCTGCGCGAGGGCCTCAGCCTCGACGAGGCGATGCGCCAGCGCCTGAACGACGCGGTCAAGGTGGCGCTGTCGCCGCGCTTCGTGCCGGACGAGATCTTCCAGGTGACCGAGATCCCGCGCACCCTCACCGGCAAGAAGCAGGAGCTGCCCATCAAGAAGCTGCTGCTGGGCCAACCCATCGAGAAGGTCATCAACAAGGACGCCATGGCCAACGCGGCCTGCCTGGACTGGTATGTCGACTTTGCCGCCCGCCGCGCGGCAGCCCACCCCGCTTGACGGGGGCTGAGGCAGTCGCCGCTTCAGCGCCGGTTGACCAGCACGATGCCCGTGCTCACCAGGGCCAGGGCGCCGAGCAGGCCGGGCGTCACCGGTTCGCCCAGCCAGCCCGCCCCCACGGCCAAGGCGAACACCGGTGTCAGAAAGACAAAGGCCGACACCTTGGTGGCCGGGTAGTGGCCGAGCACCCACATCCAGGTCAGGTAGCTGGCAAAGGCCCCCACCGCGGCCTGGATGACCACCGAACCGAGGGCGAAGGTGCTGGGCGGCCAGGCCCAATGTTCGCCCAAGGCCCAGGACACCAGCGGCAGCAGGGCCACGGACAGGGCGGTTTGATAGAACAGCTGTTTCTCCGGCCCCACCTGGCCCAGCGGCGTGCTGCGCAGCACCACCGTGGTCAGGCCCCACATCAGGCCGGCCGTCAGCCCGAGCAGATCGCCCTGCCACTGGCCGCCCGGGCCGCCTCCCAGCCGCTCGCCCAGGGCGGCCAAGACCCCGCCAAAGGCCAGCACCAGGCCCGCCCATTGCACCCGGCGCAGGCGCTCGGTGGGCAGAAAACGGGGCAGGATCAGCGCCACCCAGAACGGCGAGGTGTACAGAAACACGGTCAGGCGCGAGGCCGTGGTGTGCTGCAGCCCCACATAGATGCACACGAACTCACCGGCAAACAGCGCCCCGGCCAACAGCCCCCAGCCCAGCGCCCCATCGCGCTGGAACAGCGCCACGCCGCGCCAGCGGCACCAGGCCCACAGCAGGGTGGCCGCCAGCGCAAAGCGCAGCCAGGCCTGGAACACGGGCGCCATCTCCGGCACCGTGGCCTTCACCAGCACTTGCTGGAAGCCCCAGAACAGACAGCAGGCCAGCAACAGGCTCAGGGCCAGGCCGTCGAGGTGGTTTTTGCGCGTGACACTCATTTTTGGATGATAGGACGTGGTCGGTGTGTGAGTGGTCGCCTAGGTGGCGATGTCATTCCCGATCAATTGCCAGTGGCCGGCCTTGTGTCGCGCTGTAAACTTGGCCCATTTTGCGTACCACAAGCCTCCCATGACCGGTGTGACCACGGGCTCTGCCCGCGCCAATTTTGATTTCAAGAGCGCCACCTTGCCCTTGGTGGCCTTGTTGATCAAGACCACCGACGCTGCGGCGCTGGTGGCCGACCTGACACGCCGTCTGAGCGACACGCCTGACTTCTTCTCCAACGACCCGCTGGTGATCGACCTGAGCGCCGTGCGCGACAGCGAGGCCAGCCTCGACTTTCCCGCTCTCATCGCGCTGTTGCGGCGCCATCGCGTGCTGCCGGTGGCCGTGCGCGGCGGCAACCCGGCCCAGACGGCCGCCGCGGTGGCCGCTGGTCTGATCGATGTGCCCGAGGTGGTGCTGCCCCAGCGCCACGAAACACCCCAGGTGGAGGTGCGTGAGGTGGTGCGCGAGGTCAAGGTCGAAGTGCCCGTGGCCGGCCCGGGCACCGTGGTGATCGACAAGCCCCTGCGCTCGGGGCAGCAGGTGTATGCGCGTGGCGCCGACATCGTGGTGCTGGCCCTGGTCAGCAACGGGGCCGAGGTGATTGCCGACGGCAACGTGCACGTCTATGCCCCGCTGCGCGGCAAGGCCATCGCTGGCGCCCGTGGCAACACCGAGGCCCGCATCTTCAGCACCTGCCTGGAGCCCGAGCTGGTCTCCATCGCCGGCATCTACCGCACCACCGAAGTGGCCCTGCCGCCCGAAGTGGCCGGCAAGGCCGCCCAGATTCGCCTGGTGGGCGAAAAGCTGCTCATCGAAGCGCTTTGAGCCCGCCCTCATTCAAGACATTTTTCCAAGAACCAAGGACTCGCAACACATGGCCAAGATCGTCGTCGTGACCTCCGGCAAGGGTGGCGTGGGCAAGACCACCACCAGCGCCAGCTTTGCATCCGGCCTCGCCTTGCGCGGCCACAAGACCGCCGTGATCGACTTTGACGTCGGCCTGCGCAACCTCGACCTGATCATGGGGTGTGAGCGTCGCGTGGTGTATGACCTGATCAACGTGATCCACAACGAGGCCAACCTCAACCAGGCCCTGATCAAGGACAAGCAGTGCGACAACCTGTTCGTGCTGGCCGCCTCGCAGACCCGCGACAAGGATGCCCTGACGCAGGAAGGCGTCGAGCGCGTGCTCAATGAGCTCAGCACCATGGGCTTCGAGTACATCGTGTGCGATTCGCCCGCCGGCATCGAGACCGGTGCTCTGATGGCCATGCATTTTGCCGACGAAGCCCTGCTGGTGACCAACCCCGAGGTGTCCTCGGTGCGCGACTCGGACCGCATCCTGGGCATGCTGGGCTCCAAGACCAAGCGTGCCATCGAAGGCAAGGAGCCCGTCAAGGAGCACCTGCTGATCACGCGCTACAACCCCAGCCGTGTCGAAGACGGCCAGATGCTGTCGCTGGAAGACATCCAGGACATCCTGCGCATCAAGCTGATCGGCGTGATTCCCGAGTCGGAAGCCGTGCTGCAGGCCTCCAACCAGGGCACCCCGGCCATCCATGCCCAGGGCACCGATGTGTCCGAGGCCTACAAAGACGTGGTGGCCCGTTTCCTGGGTGAAGACAAGCCGATGCGCTTCGTCGAGGCGGTCAAGCCCGGTTTCTTCAAGCGCATGTTCGGAGGACGTTGACCCATGTCCTTCCTGTCATTCCTGCTCGGTGAAAAGAAGAAGACCGCCAGTGTGGCCAAGGAACGGCTGCAGATCATCCTGGCCCACGAACGCAGCGGCCGCAGCGCCGCCAGCCCCGACTACCTGCCCGACCTGCAGCGCGAACTCGTGGCCGTGATCTCGAAGTACGTCTCCATCAACGCCGACGACATCAAGGTCCACCTCGAACGCCAGGACAACCTCGAAGTCCTCGAAGTCAAGATCGAACTCCCCGACGCCCGATAAACCGTCACAAGGGGTGTTCTGTATAGAACTTCCCACCGTGGTACAGCAGCGGTGACGCGCCTTCGCGGTGCGCGCACTGCTCCACCTCGCCCACAAAGATCACGTGGTCGCCCTCTTCGTAGCGGCTGCGGTTGAAGCACTCGAAGGTGGCGGCGGCGCCGGCCAGCAAAGGGGCTCCGCCCACGCCTTGCGTGTAGGCCACACCGGCCCAGCGGTCGACCGTCTTCGAGGCGAAGCGCTCGGCCAGGTCCTTCTGGTCGGCGGCCAGCACATTGATCGCATAGTGCGATCCGGTGGCAAACACCCCCATCGAGGCGGCGGCCCGCGCCAGACTCCACAGCACCAGCGGCGGGTCCAGCGAAACCGAGTTGAACGAGTTGGCCGTCAGGCCCACCAGCACCCCGTCGGCAGCGCGCGCGGTCACGATGGTCACGCCTGTGGCGAACATGCCCAGCGAGTTGCGGAACTCGCGGGTGGAGAAACTGGGCGCACGGGCTTGCGCTGGGGCAGATGTGAGGGCGGTCACAGGCGATCAATGGGGTGGGGATGGGCTATTATGGGCCGTTGGCCTCCCGCCTGCCGCAGCCCGCTTTGATGACCGTGCTGGCAGGTGGCCCAGGCTCCTGTGTTCCGCGTCCCACCCCCCGTCCTGTCCGATCCATCATGAACGCTCTCCCCGCCTTCACCACCCTGGGCGCCGGCCCGACCGTTCTGATGCTGCACGATGTGCTGGGCGGGCACCTCACCTTTGCGCCGCAGGTGGAAAGCCTGGCCGCCGCCGGCTACCGCGCCGTGGCCTGGGACATGCCGGGCTATGGCCGCAGCACACCCATCGATCCCTGTTCCTTCAAAGGCCTGGCCCAGAGCTGCATCGACCTGATCGAGGCCCTCAAGGCCGGCAGCGTGGTGCTGGTGGGCCAGGGCGTGGGCGGCATGGTGGCCCAGGAGGTGGTGGCGCGCCGCCCCGAACTGGTCAACCGCCTGATCCTGTGCGCCACGCTGGCCCGGGGCTTTGACGCCTCCGGCGGTACCGAAGGCGAGCCTTTGCCTGAACTCGAGGTCGGCCATGGTCTGAGTCAATGGGCCGAATTCAACCTGCCGCGGCTGGTCGGGCCGGGTGCTTTGCCCGAAGGCGTGCTGCTGGCCAGCCATGCCATGGCCCAGATCAATCCCTCGGCCTACCGCCGCATCAATGCCGAAGCCGCCTATTTCAACCGCCAGGCGGATCTGGAGCGCATCCATGTGCCCACCTTGCTGGTGGCGGGCGAGTTCGATCGGGTGGCGCCCCCCGAGCTCATGAAGCCGATGGCAGACCGCATCGGCCGCAGCTGCACCCTGGCCGTGTTGCGTGGGGCCGGCCACATGCCGCAACTCGAGGCCCCTGAAGACTTCGACACCGCCTTGCTCGGCTTTCTGGCCTTGCCCCGCCTGTTGCATTGAGCGGATCGGATGTTCGAGGTGCGTGAGTTCGAGGTGCGCCAAGCCGGCGCTGCAAATCAGGGGACGTGCGGGCTTCATCCTGGGGCCCGTGTGGCGGCTCTGGCGCTTGGCGGCGCCGCGCTGCTGCTGGGCGCCGGATTCGGTCTGCCCAGCCCCGCCCAGGCGGCCCCCCCCGCCGCTGCACATGCTGCCGCCCACCCCAAGCCTCAGGCCTCTTCACCCGGCCATCCCGCCGCGCCCAAGGCCTCGCCTGGCGCCAACCTGGCCGAGCCTTGCAAGCAGTGGGTGCCCCGATTGCCGGGCCTCACTGCGGCGCAGTGCTCGGCCCTCAAGCTGCAGCCTTCGGGCACCCGCTCGGTGCAGGCGCGCGAACTCTGGATGGGCGACGTCGGGGCGCGCAACGCGCCGGTCAAGGTGCTGGTGCTTGGGGCCATCCATGGCGACGAACTGTCTGCCAGCACGGTGGCCTTGCAGTGGATGGGCCTGGCCCAGGACAACGGGGCCGACGCTCTGTGGCGCTTCGTGCCCATGCTCAACCCCGACGGGGTGATGGCGCAACCGGCCCGTCGCGTCAACGCGCATGGCGTCGACCTGAACCGCAACTTTCCCACCCCGGGCTGGGCCCAGGAGGCCCCGCGTTACTGGGCCCAGCGCACCCGCAAGGACCCGCGCCGCTGGCCCGGCAACAAGCCGCTGTCCGAGCCCGAGAGCCGTTTTGTGCACGACCAGATGACGGCGTTCACGCCCGACCTGATCGTCAGCATCCACGCACCCTATGGCGTGCTCGATTTCGATGGCCCCACCGATCCGCCACGCCGACTGGGCCGGCTGATGCTCGACCCGGTGGGCGTGTTCCCGGGCTCTCTGGGCTATTACGGCGGCATGCACAAGGGCGTGCCGGTGGTCACCATCGAGCTGCCCAATGCACAGCGGGCGCCCCTGCTGGCCGAGACCCGCCAGATGTGGCTGGACCTGCACCGCTGGATGGGCGAACACCTGCCCGCCAGGACGGCCAGCGCGGCCCAGCCCGCGCGCGCGCCCTGATCCGAAGGCTCAGCGGCCTCGGGCCTGTCGCTGGCGCAGCCCCTCTGCCAGACTCAGGCACAGCAGCAGCCACACCGAGCCGCTGGCCAGGCCGGCCAGCACATCGCTGGCGTAGTGCACCTGCAGCAGCACGCGGCTGACGGGTGCCGTCAGCACCAGCGCCCCACAGACCAGCAGCACCGGCCCGTGCCAGCGCCTGGGGCTGTGTTGCAACAGCAGCCAGGCCAGCAGGCCGTAGGTGACCAGCACGCCCGAGGCATGGCCGCTGGGAAAGCTGTAGCCCGTCTCCACCACCACGCCATGCAGGTGCGGTGGGCGCACCCGGGCAAAGCCCTGCTTCAGGCTCCAGTTCAACAAGGTGTTGCCCAGCACCCCCAGCAGCCAGATGCCGGCCTGCAGTCGTTCGCGCCGCCACAGCAGGAGAAGAGTCACCCCGATGGTCAGCACGGTCACCGGGGCCGGGTTGCCCAGCCAGGTGGGCAGGGCAAAGGCCTGCAGTGTGCCCAGGTCCATCTGCTGGCCCAGGGCTTGGGACAGGGCGCTGTCAAAGCGGCTGAGGGGCTGGCCCGGGCCGATCTGGCTGGCCAGTGCGCCAAACAGCGCCAGCGCCGGCAGCGCCCAGACCAGGCGCCGCCAGGGCGCCCCCGCTGCAGTGGCCGGCACATCGGTCTGGGCCGGTTGGCGCATCAGCAGGCCCAGGGCCGCGGTCAGGGTGAGCAGCAGCAGGGCCCAGAGTGTGAGCAGTTGCGGGGCCAGCCAGAGGGCGAGGGATTCGGGGCTGGAGAAGATCGGAGAATCAAACATGGGTCCTGGGCCGCAGCAAGCCGACATGAAAACCCGGAACAATACCCTTTTGTCGGACGCCCATGCCGGGCCCGGCACGCTTTCATCGGACCTCCATGCTGCTGTTGTTTCTCAAGAAATTGCTCACGGCCCTGTTGATGCCGCCTTTCAGTCTGGTCTGGCTGGCCGCCCTGGGGCTGGTGCTGGGGCGGCGTCGGCCACGCCTGGGGCGTTGGGCGGCCGGGCTGGCGCTGCTGGTCCTGGGGGCGCTGTCGTGGCCGCCGGTGGCCGATGCGCTGCTGGGCAGTCTGGAACGCCACCCCCCACTGTCGGCGCAGGCGCTGGCGCAAGCCCAGGCCATCGTGGTCCTGGGCGGCGGCATCTACCCCGGTGCGCCGGAATACGGCGGTGAGGACAGCGTGGCCCGCCCCACCTTGCAGCGCCTGCAGTACGCCGCCACGCTGCAGCGGCGCAGCCAATTGCCCGTGCTGGTGACGGGCGGTGCGCCTGAAGGGGGGCGCCCCGAAGGAGAGGTGATGCAGAACGTGCTGGAGCAGCAGTTTGGCGTGCCGGTGCGCTGGGTGGAGTCAGCTTCGCTGGACACGGCCGGCAATGCCGCCCTGTCGGCCCCGCTGCTGCGCGCCGCCGGCGTGCAGCGCGTGGCCCTGGTCAGCCAGGCCTGGCATCTGCCACGCGCCGTGGCCCTGTTCGAGGCGCAGGGCTTCATGGTGCTGCCGGCACCCACCGGGTTCCGCACCCGGCCGCCCGGCGCGTGGAAGCGGTATTTGCCCAGCGCGGAGGCGCTGCTGGCCAGCCAGACCGCCTTGCACGAGTGGCTGGGCCGGTTGGTGCTGGCCCGGGCCTGAGGCCGGCCTCAGAGGAGAAAGGTGGCTGCCTGGGCCACGGCGGCCGTGTCGGCCTGCACGGCGCCAGGCGCGCCGCCCTTGCCCCACAACTCGCCGCCCCAATTCATGGCCAGGAACTGGGCGCACAGGCGCAGCGAGTCGAACATGGGCTGGGCCTTGGCGCGGTCGCCGCTGGTGCTGATCACGCGCAGGGTCTTGCCGGCCATCTGTTCCTTGAAGCCCAGGCCCGGCACGCGCAGCCAGCCGCTCCAGTGGTCCAGGTAGGTTTTCAGCGGGGCCGGGATGCTGAACCAGTACACCGGGCTCACGAACACGATGTCGGTGGCGGCCAGGGTGGCGTCGAGCAGGGTCTTCAGGTCGCCCTCGGGGGCCGGGTACTGGCCCACGGTGTGGCGCAGGTCCACAAAGGGCGGCAGGTTCATGTGGGCCAGGGCCAGCCAGGTCTGGGTGCTGCCGGCCGGTAGGGCCGCGGCAGCCTGCCGGGCCAGCCATTCGCTGTTGCCCGGGTGACCGGGCTCGCGGCTGGAGGTGGTGAGGAACAGGGTGTGACGTGGGGTGGTGCTCATGGGCCCGGATGATAAAACGTCACCGGGCCGCACCCCTGTCTGCCCCCTGTTCAAGCGCCTCAGGCCAGGGCCGGCTTGGGCGCGCGTGGCGCAGCCGAGCCCAGAAAGCCGAAGCGGTCGGCAATGCGGGGCACCTCGCCGTTGATCAGCTCGGCCAGGGCCTTGCCCGAGCCGGCGCCATGGGTCCAGCCCAGGGTGCCGTGGCCCGCATTGACCCACAGGCCCGGGATCCGGGTCTGGCCGATGAAGGGGATGTTGGTCGGCGTGGCGGGGCGCAGGCCGCACCAGAAGTTGGGCTGGCCGCCTTCGTGCTCCAGGCGGGTGTCGCACACGCCGGGCATCACGGTTTCGATGCGGCGGGCCAGCATCTCGCAGCGGGCGCGGGCCACCGGGCCGTTCAGGTCCAGGTCGTAGCCGCCCACCTCGATGGTGCCGGCCACGCGCAGCTCGTCACCCAGCCGGCTCATGGCCACTTTGAGTTCGTCGTCGATGGCCGACACCCAGGGGGCCGCCTCCGGCTTGAGGATCTTGAAGGTGGCGCTGTAGCCCTTGCCCGGGTAGATGGGCAGGCGCACACCGACCTGGCGCAGCATCGGTGCGGTGTACGAGCCGGTGGCCACCACGATGGCGTCGGCCTTCAGATCACTCACCGGGCCGCTGGTGCGGGACTGCTCGTCCACCGGGGCCACGCGCACGGAGCGGGCCCGGTTGTTCGACACGTCCAGCTGTTGCACGGCATGGCCATACAGAAATTCCACGCCGCGCTGTTCGCACAGGCGGGCCAGCCCCTGGGTGAACAGGCGCGCGTCACCGCTTTCGTCGGTGTCGGTGAAGGTGCCGCCGACGATGCGGTGGGCAAAAGGCTTGAAGGCGGGTTCGATCTTGAGCAGTTCGTCGCGGCTGACCACGCGGCGCGACACGCCGTGGCGGCGCATCAGCTCGGCGGCGGCGCCTGCGGTGTCGAACGAGGCGGCGTCGGTGTAGTAGTGCGCGATGCCCCGCTCCAGGCGGTGGTATTCAATGCCGGTGGCGTTCACGATGTCCTTCAGGGCGGCGTGGCTGTAGGCGCCCAGGGCCACCAGCTGGCTCACGTTGCGCTCGAAGGCCGCGTCATTGCACTGCCCCAGGAAACGCAGACCCCACAGCCACTGCTGCAGGCCCTCGCCCACCGGCCACTGCGGACGGAACAGCAGCGGGGCATCGGGCTTGGTCATCCACTTCAGCACCTTCAACGGTGCCTCGGCGTTGGCCCAGGGTTCGCAGTAGCTGACCGAGATCTGGCCCGCGTTGGCGAAAGTGGTCTCCAGCGACGCCGCAGGCTGGCGCTCGATGACCGTGACTTCGTGACCCCGCTCTCGCAAATGCCAAGCGGTGCTGATGCCGATGATGCCGGCGCCGAGGACGATGATTTTCATGCGTCGCAGTGTGCGACAGGCGGTAGGCGCTTGAAAAGCAAAATTAAACTCTTGGCAGTTTCATCAGTCTTGCTAATATTCGGTCCTGTGCTGACATCTCCTCGCCCCTGTCCCATGAACACCTTTGATCCCCACGCCCTCGAATGCCTGGCGGCCATCGTCGAAGAGGGTGGTTTCGAGCGCGCCGCCCAGCGCCTGAGCATCACCCAATCGGCCGTGTCGCAGCGCCTGCGTGCCCTGGAGGCCCAGGCCGGCACGGTGCTGATCGTGCGCAGCCGCCCCCTCAAGGCCACGCCCGCCGGGCAATTGCTGCTCAAGCACACCAAGCAGATGCGTCTGCTGCGTGTCGATCTGGACCGCGATCTGCGCGAGCTCACCCCAGGCGGCAGCAAGCGCGCCCGCGAGGACGAACGCATCTCGATCGCCATCAATGCCGACAGCATTGCCAGCTGGGCCTTGCCGGCCCTGGACAGCCTGGTGTGCCAGGGGCTGCCGCTGGAAATCATCACCGACGACCAGGACTTCACCGACGAGTGGCTGCGGTCGGGCCAGGTGCTGGGTTGCGTCACGACCCTCAAACAGGCGCTGCGCGGCTGCAAGGTGGTGCCTCTGGGGGCCATGCGCTATGTGGCCGTGGCGGCGCCCGAGTTGGCCCGGCAGCGCCTGCCCGAGGGCCTGACGGCGCACAACTTCCGCGACATTCCCTTTGTCGCCTTCAACCGCAAGGACGACATGCAGACCGAGTTCGTGAGCCAATGCTTCGGGCTCAAGCGCGTCACGCTGAGTCAGCTTTTCGTGCCCAGCTCCGAGGGGCAGTTGCGCGCCGTGCTGGCGGGCTGGGGCGCCAGTGTGGTGCCCGAGTTGCTGGCGCGCGAGCCGCTGGCGCAGGGCTTGCTGGTGAATCTGGTGCCGGCGCACAGCCTGAGCATCCAGCTGTATTGGCATTGCTGGAACCTCGAATCCGAGGTGCTGGACACCCTCAGCACGGCACTCACCAGTGCCGCAGCGAAAGCCCTGGTGTGAGTCTGCGCCCGGCCCGTGAAAGGTCTGTACAAGGCTTGCACGAGAGGGGGCAACCGCCTTTGTACCTGCCGTCAACGCAGGCTTTTTAGGCCATCCAGTCGTGATTCAGCCCGCTTTGTTTAAAATCGAACCGTGAACACCACCACCCCCGCCCGCGTTTCCTTCAAAGCCCAGATGCACCAGGTGCGCGAAGAGGCCATTGTGCAGACCGTCATTCGCCTGCTGGGCGAAAAAGGTTATGACGCCATGACGGTCGACGAAGTCGCCGCCGCGGTGGGCATTGCCAAGGCCAGCCTGTACAAGCACTTCCCAGGCAAAGAGCAGTTGGCCGCCGCCGCCATGGTGCATGTGATCAAGCGGGCGCAGGACTTTCTGCAGATCGTGCCGCCGGAGATCTCACCGGTGGACAAGCTCAAGTCGGTGGTGGGTTGGGCCATGTCGCTGCAACTGGCCGATGAAATGCCCTCGCTGCCCAGCCGCAACTCCACGCTGCGCCAGGTGTTGATGGGCAATGCCGAATACATGAACGGCCTGATCACCCTCAGCGATCAGCTGGGCGCCTGGATCACCGAAGCCCAGGCCCAGAGCCTGATCAACCCCACCTTGCCGCCCCTGGTGGTGCTCTACACCCTGTACGCCCGTGCCTGCGACCCGGTGGTCAGCTTTTTGCGCCAGGGCTCGCAGTACAGCAACGCCCAGATCGTCGATCTGGTGCTGCGCACCTGCTTTGAAGGCCTGGCCACGCCGCCCGAGATCCGCACGGCCTGAGGGCCAAACGGTGGTGGCCGGCCTGCAAAGGCCCGCCACCAGCGGCGTCAGCGCACCAGCAACACCGGCACCTTGCAGTGCGCCAGCACCTGGGTCGAGACCGAGCCCATCACCAGATTGCCCAGCGAGCTGTGGCCATGCGAGCCCATCACCACCAGGTCGAACTTGCCTGCTTCGGCCACCTTGGCAATGACTTCGCCAGCCACGCCCACCTTGCTGATCTGCTGGGGAACGATGCCGTGGCGGGCCAGGAACTTGCTCACCGGGTTCAGCACCTTGGCGGCTTCATCGGCGTAGTACTCATCGACGATCGGCTTGCCCAGGGCCGCACGGGCGCGCGGCGGCAGGGCGGCCTGCACGGTGAGGGCGGTGTATTCCACGGCGCCCGAGATCAGGGCCTCGTGGGTGCTCAGGTAGGCCAGCATCTTCTTGGTGTAGGCGCTGCCGTCGACGGCGAGAAGAATCTTCATGTGATGTGCTCCTTGTTGGTGCTTTCAGCATAGCCCCCGATGGACCGACGGAATTGATCGACATCAAGCCCGTATTGAATCCGCCGACCAGGGCACCTCCACGCAGTGCTGCTGCTGAAAATGCACCTGCTCGTTCTTGCGCGCATACCCCAGCGGATTGGCCACCACCCTGCATCCTTGGCTGACATAGTCGCTGGGGGCATGCAGGTGGCCATGCAACCACAGGCTGGCGTGCGGCAGCAGATCATCCAGGACGTTGCAAAAGCCGGCCGTGCCCGGGGTGAGCCCGTAGCGCGGATCGGCACTCAACAGGCTGGGGGCGAAATGCGTGACGACGACCGTGGGGCCCGCATGGGGCGTGTGCAGGGTGTTGCGCAGCCACTGCTGGCAAAGCAGCGCCTGTTCGCGCACCCCCTCGGCCAGCCAGGGCTCGCCTCGCCGCGTGCTGCCGGTCTTGCGCAGGTAGAAATTGGCCGCCCGGAAGGCCTTGTCGCGCATCTGCAGGGCCCGTGTGGTGGGGGCCTGTGCCTGCAGTGCCAGCGCGTCGAAGTCGCTCCACAAGGTGGTGCCGACAAAGCGCACCCCTTGCAGCACCAGGCTTTCGCGCTCCAGCCAGTGCAGGCCCAGGCGCTCACAGCATTCGCGCAGGCGGGCATGGGCCTGGTCGAAGTCCTGCATGTCGTATTCGTGGTTGCCGGGCACGAAGATCACCGGCACTGGCCAAGAGCCGCCCGCGCCGCGCGGCGAGAACCGGGCCAGCCCGAAGTCGGTGTCGCCGAGCAGGCTGCCGCTCTGGTAGGAGCCGATGTCGCCCGCCAGCACCAGCACGTCGGCCTCGGGGTGGGGCAGGGGGGCGAAGTGGGGGTGCACCTCCAGGTGCAGATCGGACAACAGCTGTACTTTCATGGTGCATGCATTGTCGCGGCAGTGCACCCATGCAGGGCGTGCTCAGGCCTCATGCCGAAGCGGCATGGCTTGGGGCTGTTAAAAATACGGGTTAACCCTTACTCTTGAGACCTGTTCATCACGCGCTCACAAGGCGCCTCTTCCATGTCTCCGTTTCTTGCCCTGATCGCCCGCAGCCTGACCCTGGCCACCCGGGTGGATCCCCTGGTTCCCGCCCGCCGTGCCGACCGTGGCAGTGCCGGCATTGCCAACACCTTGTTTGAATCCGCCGACGCCCGTGCCGGCCATGACCCGCGCCACGCCCATGAGCTGCGCGAGGCCGCCCACGCCTACCTGCGCGTGCTGCGCTGATCGGCGCGCCCAGGCCTTCATCCGAAGCGCCGTCAAAGGCGCGCGCCGGCGGCCTTCACCACCGGGGCCAGCACCCCGACCTGGTCTTTGACATAGGCGGCAAAAGCGGCTGGGGTGCTGGGGCTCACCGTCACGCCCAGTTCCAGCATCTTGCGCTTCACCTCGGGCAGCATCAGCACCTCGTTGCAGGCGCTGTTGAGGCGCGTCACCACCTCGGGTGGCAGGTTGGCCGGCCCGCTCAGACCGAAGAAGTTGTCCAGCACCAGCTTGCGGTAGCCGAACTCGACCACGCTGGGCACCTCGGGCACCAGGGGTGAGCGGTTGGCTGACGTGACGGCGATGGGCACCAGCTGCCCGCTCTTGAAGTAGGGCACATAGGCCGTCAACACGTCGATGCCGATCGGGATCACGCCCGAGATCAGATCGGTCGTCATCGGGGCGCCGCCGCGGTAGGGCACGTGCACCAGGTTCACGCCCATGGCCTTGCGCATCAACTCGCCATAGATGTGGCCGATCGACGCCGGCCCCCCCGATCCGAAATCCAGCCGCCCGCTCTTGCGCGCCACCGACTCCAGGTCGGCGATGGTGCGGATCGGGGCCGCCGTGTTGGCCATCAGCACGCAGGGCGCGGTGCCGATCATGGCAATGTGGGTGAAGCCCTGCACCGGGTCGTAGGGCTGTTTGTCCAGGGCGAAGGGCCCGATCGAGATCGGGGTCGAGTTCGACAGCATCAGCGTGTAGCCATCGGGGGCGGCCTGCTGCACCACCTGCCCACCCACGCTGCCGCCCGCCCCCGGGCGGTTGTCCACCACCACGGCCTGGCCCAGCTTGCGGGCCAACTGCTCGGCCACCACGCGGGCCACGATATCGCTGGCCCCGCCGGCCGGAAACGTCACCACGATGCGGATCGGTTTGTCGGGCCAGGAGGCCCAGGCCGGCAGGCTCAAGGCACTGGCGCCCAGTGCGGCCGCAAAGCGGCGCCGACTCATCGGGTGCGGGTTCTTGCGGGGGCTGGGATGGGCATGGGGTTCCGTCATGGCGTCTCCTGAAAGCGGGCACCAAGCAAATTCAATGCCTCGCCGTAGGCGGCAGGTTCACGGACAGCCTCAGGCGGCCCCTGGGTTGCGCTGGGCCGCGCGCGCGATCGCCTGGCGCAGCCAGTCGTGCCCGGGGCCGTTGCGCAGCCGTTTGTGCCACAGCGCATCCACGTGCACGGTGGGCACCTTCAGCGGCAGTTCGCGCCAGACCAGCCGGTCGGCAATGCCGGTCACGTTGATGAAGTGCCGCGGCAGCACGGTCAGCAGGTTGGAGTTGGCCACCACCCGCCCGGCCGTGAAGAACTGGTTGACCGTGAGCACGATGCGCCGTTCGCGCCCCACGGCGGTCAGGGCCTCGTCGATGAAGCCATAGGGCCTGCCCGAGAAGCTGACCAGCAGGTGACGCGCTGCACAGTAGCGGTTGAGGGTGAGCGGGCCACTGGCCAGGGGGTGATCGAGCCGCATCACGCACACGTATTCGCCGTCGTACAGGCGCTGATTGGCATAGGCCACGGCCTCGCCGGCCTGGCTGCGCGCGGTGAGGTCGGCCAGCACGGCGGGAAAGTAGCCGATGGCCATGTCCACCGATTCCTCGTCCAGCAGCCGGCGCGGGTCGCGGGTGGACAGGGGCACGACCCGGATCGACACCCCCGGCGCCTCCTCCTCGATGATGTCCACCAGGCCCGGGATCAGCGAGGCAGCGGTGGCGTCGGCCATGGTCAGCACAAACGTGGTGTTGGCCTCGGCCGGGTCGAAGGTTTCGGGCACCAGGGCCGACTGCAGGCGCTGCAGCGCCTCGCGCACCGTGGGCCACAGGGCCAGCGCCATCGGCGTGGGCTCGACACCGGCGCCCTGGCGGCGCACCAGTTCGTCACCCAGGCTGTCACGCAGGCGCCGCAGCGCGTTGCTGACGGCGGGCTGGGTCAGGGCCAGTTTGTGGGCGGCGCGGGTCAGGCTGCGCTCGGCCATCACCTCATCAAAGACGCGCAGCAGGTTGAGGTCAAGGTTTCTGAATCGGCCCTGGTGCATGGGGTTTCCTGGAAACATCATCAATGTGAATGATCATCATCAGCAATATAAATTTGAACAAGTCTAGGGTTAACCCTAGTATTCGTTCCATGACTCGGGCCACTGTCCCGATTGCGAAAGGAAAACACCATGTCCAGCTTTGTTCACACCCCTCATTCTTTCCACCACGCCGGTGTCGCCCGTGCCGAAAAGGCCGCCGAAACCCTGCGTGATGCATCCCGCCAGTTCGATGGCCCGCGCGGTACCGCCACGCTGCTGCTGGCGGCCGTGGTCGCCGCCCTGGTGGTGGCTGCCAACCAAGTGATCGACACCTGGTCGGATGGTCATCTGCTGGCCGCCTGGATCGGCCTGTGGACCGTGGCCTTTGCCGCGCTGGCCCTGCTGGCCACCCCGATCCGCCGCGCCTCGGTGGGCCTGCGTGCCGGCCTGGCCTCGTGGAAGCGTGCCCGCCACGAAGCTGCTGAAGACCGCAAGCTGTGGAGCCTGGCCCTGACCGATGCCCGCGTGATGGCCGACATCAGCCGCGCCATGAGCCGAGACGCAGCCCGCGACGTGCGCGGCTACTTCTGATGCGAGCCGGGCCCGAGCCCGGTGACCCGCTGAGATAGAACAGGCTTCAAGCCGTGTCCCGCAAGGGCCACGGCTTTTTTCTTGTCCGGCGGATTGCGGGTCGGGCGGGGCTGGATCGCCCAAGAAAAAGCCGCCGGCCCTGGCGGGGCGGCGGCGGTGTCCGGCCCACTCGGAGCCGGTGCGCTGTGGGCCTGAATCAGGCGGCCAGGCGCTTTTCGAGTTCGGCCTTGGTGTCCACCAGGGCTTGGGGCAGGTGGTAGGCCAGCTGCTCGAAGTGGGTGGCGTGCAGCTTGAGCTCGTCGGTCCAGGCCGCGCGGTCGATGCTGGTCACGGTGTTGAACTGGGCTTCGGAGAAGTCCAGGCCGTTCCAGTTGATTTCAGCGTAGGCGGGGGCCACGCCGAACATGGTGTCGGTGCCCTTGGCCTGACCTTCGATGCGGTCGATCATCCACTTCAGCACGCGCATGTTCTCGCCGTAGCCGGGCCACACGAACTTGCCGTCTTCACCCTTGCGGAACCAGTTGGTGGTGAAGATCTTGGGCTGCTTGCCACCGGCGGCGGTGATCTTGTCGCCCATGTTGAGCCAGTGCTGGAAGTAGTCGCTCATGTTGTAGCCGCAGAAGGGCAGCATGGCGAAGGGGTCGCGGCGCACCACGCCTTGCTGGCCGAAGGCCGCAGCGGTGGTTTCAGAGCCCATGGTCGAGGCCATGTACACGCCTTCGGTCCAGTTGCGGGCTTCGGTCACCAGGGGCACGGTGGTCGAGCGGCGGCCGCCGAAGATGAAGGCGTCGATCGTCACGCCAACCGGATCGTCCCAGGCGCTGTCCAGGGCCGGGTTGTTGGTGGCCGCCACGGTGAAGCGGGCGTTCGGGTGAGCGGCCTTGGCGCCGGTTTCCTTGGCGATGGCGGGGGTCCAGTCCTTGCCTTGCCAGTCGATCAGGTGGGCCGGGGTGCTGCCGCTGTCCTTTTCCATGCCTTCCCACCACACGTCGCCGTCGTCGGTCAGGGCCACGTTGGTGAAGATCACATCCTTGTCCAGGCTGGCCATGCAGTTGGGGTTGGTCAGCGTGTTGGTGCCGGGGGCCACGCCGAAGTAACCGGCTTCAGGGTTGATGGCGCGCAGCGAGCCATCGGCCTGGGGCTTGATCCAGGCGATGTCGTCACCGATGGTGGTGACCTTCCAGCCGTCGAAGGCGGCCGGGGGCACCAGCATCGAGAAGTTGGTCTTGCCGCAGGCGCTGGGGAAGGCCGCTGCCACGTGGTACTTCTTGCCTTGCGGGTTGGTCACGCCCAGGATCAGCATGTGCTCGGCCAGCCAGCCTTGCTCGCGGCCCATGTTGGAGGCGATGCGCAGGGCCAGGCACTTCTTGCCCAGCAGCGCGTTGCCGCCGTAGCCCGAACCGTAGGACCAGATCTCGCGGGTTTCCGGGTAGTGGACGATGTACTTGACGGTGGGGTTGCAGGGCCAGCTGGTCTTGTCGGTCTCGCCTGCGGCCAGGGGGGCACCCACGGTGTGCAGGCAGGGCACGAACTCGCCGTCCACACCCAGCACGTCGTACACGGCCTTGCCCATGCGGGTCATCAGCTTTTGGTTCACGGCCACGTAGGCGCTGTCGGTCAGCTCGACGCCGATGTGGGCGATGTTGGAGCCCAGCGGGCCCATGCTGAAGGGCACCACGTACATGGTGCGGCCAGCCATGCTGCCGTCAAACTGGGGCTGCAGCAGGGCGCGCATTTCGGCCGGGGCCTTCCAGTTGTTGGTCGGGCCGGCGTCTTCCTTCTTTTCGGAGCAGATGAAGGTGCGGTCTTCCACGCGGGCCACGTCGCTCGGGTCGGAGCAGGCCAGGAAGCTGTTGGGACGCTTGGCGGGGTTGAGTTTCTTGAAGGTGCCGGCGTCGACCAGTTGCTGGCACAGGCGTTGGTACTCTTCGTCGCTGCCGTCACACCACACCACGTTGGCGGGCTTGCACAGGGCCACCATGTCGGCCACCCAGGCGATCAGCTTGGCGTTCTTGACGTACGAAGGGGTGTTGAGGGTCAGGCCCTGCATCACGGGTGAGTTCATCGGAGGCTCCTAGTTTGAAAAGTCGTCTTTTCAAAAGGGCTCGATGAGGGGCCTGATGGGCTGTCCGCGTGGGGCGATGAGCATTCGCGGGAGCCTGATCTGCCGGTTGGCCACCTGGGCGCCACGGAACCTTTTGAGAAAACGGCTTGACTGCTCAGTCGGCGGGCGGGTCTCGGGGTGAACGGACTGGCTTCCGGGCACCGCGGGTCGGCTGGGATGACGATTTTATGAAGCCGGCCGCAGAAAGTCTCGCAGTTACTTTGAAAGTTCATGCAAAACTTGCATGGGGTTATGTTTGGTTTGATGGGGTCTGCCGGCCGCACAGGCATGAAAAAACCGCCTCGGAGGGCGGTTTTTGCGGGGCGTCGGGGAGGGCTTCAGGCCATGGTCACGGCAATGAAAGCCAGCAGGAAGATCAGCAGGCCGCCCACGATGGGCAGCACGAAGGGGATCAGGGGGACGACGGCTTCGACCGGATCCTGAGGCGCGTCGGTGGAGGCTGCGGCGTGGTGGTTGGACATGTGTCTCCTCGTGGGTGGGGTTGTGCCGTGCATTCTACCCAGGCCGGGCTTTTGCGTCTTCTCAGTGATGACCCTGCAGCACGGCTTCCAGCCCGGCCTCGTGCAGATGATCGAGCAGCGCGTCGATGTGGTCGGGTCCACGGGTCTGCACCACCAGTTCGATTTCGACGTTCTGCGCCGCCAGGCTGGTGAAGGCGCGCTGGTGGTGCACCTCTTCGATGTTGGCGCCCAGTTCGGCCACGATGGTGGTGATGCGCGCCAGCATGCCGGGCACGTCGCGCGCGCTCACGCGGATGCGGGCCAGTCGGCCCGAGCGCACCAGGCCGCGTTCGATGATGGCGGCCAGCAGCAGCGGATCGATGTTGCCGCCGCACAGCACCAGGCCCACCTTGCGGCCGCGGTAGCGTTCAGGTTGCTTCAGGATGGCGGCCAGGCTGGCGGCACCGGCGCCCTCGACCAGGGTCTTCTCGATTTCCAGCAGCATCACCAGCGCCTGCTCGATGTCGCCCTCGTCGACCAGCACCAGGTCGTCGATGCGCTCGGCCAGCACCTCTCGTGTGAGCTGCCCGGGCGAGCCCACGGCGATGCCCTCGGCAATCGTGCTGCTGCCCTGGGGGTGGTGGGTGCCGCGCAGGGCATTCACCATGGCCGGAAAGCGCGAGGTCTGCACCCCCACCAGTTCGATCTGCGGGCGCAGTGCGCGCGCCACTGTGGCCACCCCGGCCATCAGGCCGCCACCGCCCACGGCGATCACCAGGGCGTCGAGGTCGGGCACCACCCGCAGCATCTCGAGCGCCACCGTGCCTTGCCCGGCCATGATGGCCTCGTCGTCGTAGGGGTGCACAAAGGTCAGCTGCTGCGCTGCGGCCAGGGCCTGGGCATGCTGGCGGGCCTCGTCCAGGGTGTCGCCGTGCAGCACCACCTCGGCGCCGAAGCCGCGTGTGCGCTCCACCTTCACCCCCGGGGTGAAACGCGGCATCACGATCACGGCCCGCAGGCCCAGGCGCTGCGCGTGGTAGGCCACACCCTGGGCATGGTTGCCCGCGCTCATCGCGATCACGCCGCGCTGGCGTTGCTCCTCGCTGAGTTGGGCCAGCTTGTTGCAGGCCCCGCGTTCCTTGAAGGAGGCGGTGAACTGCAGGTTCTCGAACTTCAGGAAGATCTGGGCGCCGGTCAGTTGTGACAGCGTGCGCGATTCGACGAAGGGGGTGTCCAGCACATGGGGGGCCACGCGTGCGGCAGCCTGCTCGACGTCTTGCAATGAAAGCATGTTGGAATCCTTAGCGTGATCAAGGGTCACTTATGAGACTGGCTGAGGGGGTTATGACTTTCGTCAAGTCTTTCGGGGGTGTCCCGCGTTCCAATCGGAACCTAGCATGCCATGACCCCCACGGCGGCGGAATACCCCATGAAAATCAATCTCCCGGTCACTCAGACCGAAGTCGAAATGGCCGAAGGCATGGTCCTGGTGTCCACCACCGACACCCAGGGCCGCATCACCCACTGCAACCGGGCCTTTGTGCAAATGAGCGGCTTCTCCTATGAAGAACTGCTGGGCCAGCCACACAACCTGGTGCGCCACCCCGACATGCCCCCCGAGGCCTATGCCGACATGTGGTCCACCATCGGGCGCGGCCGCCCATGGTCGGGCATCGTCAAGAACCGTTGCAAGAACGGCGACTTCTACTGGGTGCAGGCCAACGTCTCGCCCGTGATGGAGGGCGGCAAACCCGCAGGCTACATGTCGGTGCGCCTCAAGCCCACGCGCGAGCAGGTTCGCCAGGCCGAGCAGCTCTACCGCGACATGGCCGAAGAAAAGGCCAGCGGGCGGCGCTCGTTTCGCCTGCATGCCGGCGGCATCCGTGGCGTGGGCTGGCGCGACTGGCCCAAGCGCCGATACCGGCTGACCTTGTCCCAGCGCACTGGTCTGGCCACAGGGGCGGCCCTGGCCGCGGCGGTGTGGGGTGGTTCGGCGCTGGCCGAGGGGCTCGCAGGCCTCGGCATGCCGGTGCTGCTCTGGCAAGGCCTTTGTGCGGCCTTGGCCTGGGCGGGGTTTCAGACCTGGTTTGTGCACAGCACGGCAAAACCGTTGGCCGAAGCCGCCGATGTGGCCGGCAACCTGGCCGCCTGCAACCTCGACGGCATGCTTGATTACGACCCGACCAACCCGATTGGCCAGATCAAGCGCCAGCTGTGGCTGGTGAACCTGAACATGCGCGCCATCGTGACCGATGTGCGGGCCGAGGTGGATGAAATGGTGGCCGAGGCGCGCGCCATCCGCGACGGCACGCTGGATCTGTCGGCCCGCAGCGAGCAGCAGGCCCAGGCCGTGGCCGAGACCGTGGCTTCGGTGACCCAGATGACCGCCTCGCTGAGCGAGACGTCGGCCACCGTGAGCGAGTTGTCCCAGCTCAGCGCCGACGCCCATCAGCACGCCGACGCCGGAAGCCAGGCCACCGGCGAGGTGTCGAGCTCGATGGAGCGCATCCGCGGCTCGTCCAAGCGCATCACCGACATCATCGAGCTGATGGAGCAACTGGCCTTCCAGACCAATCTGCTGGCCCTCAATGCCGCGGTCGAGGCGGCCCACGCCGGTGACCAGGGCCGCGGCTTTGCGGTGGTGGCGGCCGAGGTGCGCGCCCTGGCCCGCCGCAGCACGGACGCGGCCACCCAGATCCGCAGCCTGATCGATGCTTCGGTTTCGGATGTGGATACCGGAGGCCACCGGGTCGACGAGGCCGCCCGCACCATCCAGGATGTGGTGGGTTCGGTGCAGCGTGTGAGCAGCATGCTGCAGTCGATCGAGACGGCCGCGCGCGAGCAGCTGCACGGGGTGACGCAGATCGATCAGGCCATGCAGCTGATAGACGATGTGACGCACCGCAATGCCGAACTGGCCAGCGCTTCGGCGGTGTCCAGCGAAACCCTGGAGCGCCGCGCCGACACGCTGCAGCGCGCCGTGCGCATCTTCCGGGTCAACGCCTGAACCCGGGCTTCAGAGCTGGCACACGCGCAGCACCTCGGCGCCATAGGCCTCCAGCTTGCGCGCGCCGATGCCGCTGATGCCTTGCAGGTCTTCGGGCGTGGCCGGAAAGCGCTCGGCGATGGCCGCCAGGGTGGCGTCGTGGAAGATCACGTAGGCCGGCAGGTTGTGCTCGCGGGCCACCTCGGTGCGCCATGCCTTGAGGGCTTCGAAGCGGCGCAGCGCGCCGCCTTCCAGTGCGATCGCCGCCTTGGCCGGGCTGCCGCTGCCGGTGCTGCTGCGCGTGCGTCGGCTGCGCGGCGCTGCCGCCGTGCTTTCGCGCAGTTGGATCGGCACCTCGCCGCGCAGCACGGCGCGCGCGGCGTCGGTGAGCTGCAGGGTGTTGAAGGCCTGGGCATCCACGGCCAGCGCGCCGATGGCGATCAGCTGGCGCAGCACGCCGCGCAGCTGCTGCTCCGAGAACTCGGCCCCGATGCCGAAGGTGCTGATCTGCTCGTGCCCGTACTGCGTCACCTTGTCGGTCTTCTTGCCGCGCAGGATGTCCATGATGTGGCCGGCACCAAAGCTGATGCCGCTGGCCTGCTGCACCCGGTAGATGGTGGACAGCAGCTTGCGCGCGGCATCCGTGCCATCCCACACGGCCGGCGGCGTCAGGCAGTTGTCGCAGTTGCCACAGGGCTCGCTGTGCTGCCCGAAATAGCTCAGCAGGCGCACACGCCGGCAGTCGATGGCCTCGGCCAGGCCCAGCAAGGCGTCAAGCTTGCCCACCATCACCTGCTTGAACTCTTCGCTGGCCGGGCTCTCGTCGATCATGCGGCGCTGGTTCACCACGTCTTGCAGGCCGTAGGCCATCCAGGCGTTGGCGGCGGCCCCATCGCGGCCGGCGCGACCGGTCTCCTGGTAGTAGCCCTCGATGTTCTTGGGCATGTCCACGTGGGCGACAAAACGCACATCGGGCTTGTCGATGCCCATGCCGAAGGCGATGGTGGCGCACATGATGATGCCGTCCTCGCGCAGGAAGCGGTCCTGGTGGTGCTGGCGCACGCCGGCGTCCAGGCCCGCGTGGTAGGGCAGGGCGTTCAGCCCGTTCTCGCACAGGGTCTGGGCCAGTTCTTCGACCCGCTTGCGCGACTGGCAATACACCACGCCCGCATCATGCCCCTGCGGGGTGGTGTGCTCGTTTTCGATGAAGCGCAGCAGCTGCTGCGTCACGTCCTTCTTCTCGACGATGGTGTAGCGGATGTTGGGTCGGTCAAAGCTGCTGACGAACTGGCCCGCCTCCTGCAGTTGCAGGCGCTCCACGATGTCGGCGCGCGTGGTCGCATCGGCGGTGGCGGTCAGGGCCATGCGCGGCACGCCGGCATAGCGCTCGTGCAGCACCGTCAAGGCCCGGTACTCGGGGCGGAAGTCATGGCCCCACTGGCTCACGCAGTGCGCCTCGTCGATGGCAAACAGGCTCAGCATGCCGCGTTCGTGCAGCGAGTCGAGCTGGGACAGAAAGCGCGGCGTGGTCACCCGCTCGGGCGCCGCATACAGCAGCGTGATCTCGCCGCGCAACAGCCGGCGCTCCACCTCGCTGGCCTGGTCGTACGACAGCGTCGAATTGAGGAAGGCTGCGTCCACCCCCGACTCGTGCAAGGCCCCGACCTGGTCGTGCATCAGGGCAATCAGCGGCGACACCACCACGGTGATGCCCAGGCCTGCGCGCTGGCGCACGATGGCCGGCACCTGGTAGCACAGCGATTTGCCGCCGCCCGTGGGCATCAGCACCAGGGCGTCGCCCCCGGCCACCACGTGGTCGATGATGGCCTGCTGGGGGCCGCGAAACTGCTCGTAGCCGAACACCTCACGCAACACGGACTGGGCAGAGGACTCGGTAATGTGTGGCAAGGCGGACTCGGGTGGGGTGGGTGGCAAAGCGGCTATTCAACAGCGATTCAGCGTCGGCTGGCGCAGGCGCGCGTGCGCCGCAGGCTGACTGGGCGAGCCGGCACGACAGCGTGTCGCCCGGTGGCCGATCAGGGGCTGCCTGGTGCCGAGGCTCAGGATTATCTCAGGCCCGATGGCCCGTCCGTGTCGGTGGGCGCTTCAGCCCGCAGGGGAGAGTTGGCTTTCCAGCACCTGGATGCCCTGCGGGTAGGCCAGACCCACCCGATTGCGCCCCTGGTGCTTGGCGCGGTACAGCGCGCTGTCGGCCCGCTCCAGGAAGGCGTGGGCGGTGGCATCGCGGCGCGGGTCGAACTCGGCCACGCCAAAGCTCAGCGTGAGCAGCTTGCCCTCGGGTGAGGTGGCGTCGGGCAGGCCGCGTTCGTGCAGTGCTTGCTGGATGCGTTGCACCAGATCAAGACCCCCATTGAGCACGGTGTTGGGCAGCACCAGGGTGAATTCCTCACCGCCATACCGCGCCACCATGTCGGTGGCGCGCTGGATCACCCCGCTCAGCACCTGCCCCACTTCGCGCAGGCAGTCGTCGCCGATCAGGTGACCGTAGAAGTCGTTGAAGGCCTTGAAGTGATCGATGTCGCACATCACCAGGGCCAGGGGCTCGCTCAGGCGCAGGCTGCGCGCCACCTCGCGTTCCAGGATCACATCGAGCGCGCGCCGGTTCAGCAAGCCGGTCAGGCCGTCGCGCCAGGCCAGCTGGCGCAACTGCTCGTTGTCGGCCTGCAGGCGGCGTGCGTTGTCGTGCAGCGCCTGTTCCTTGTCCTTGATCGCGGTGACGTCGGTCAGGCGCACCATGCAGCCGTCCAGCAAGGGGCCGATGTGCACCTTGAACCAGCGGCTGGCACCGTCCTGGGTGAGTTCCAGCTCGCGCTCGCGCGGGTTGCGGGTCTGCACCACGGCCAGGCAATCGGCGTCCAGGCCCAGTCGGGGCCAGTTCGGAAACACCTCATGGGCCAGGCGCCCCTGGGCCGGCTCGTCGGTCTGGCCCGCCAAGGTCGCAAACGGGAGGTTGGCCACCGTCACCAGCCAGTGGGTGCTTTCGGGCCCGGCGCTGCGCACACGGCGCAGCGCCAGCAAACCTTCGCTGGCGCAGTTCAACACCGTCTCCAGCAGCTTGGCGCGGGCCTCCATGGGCTGGTTGAAGACCAGGATCCAGGGCTGGCCGTCGTCGCCTCGCGCCGGCATCACCAGGCGCTCCCAGGTCAGTACCCAGGGGTTGCTGTGCGCAAAATGCACCACGTACAGCGGCAGGCAGCGCGCGGCCACCTCGTCGAAATGGCTGCGCTGGAAATCGGCCAGCTCGGGCGCCTGCTGGCTCAGGCGCAGGCCGGTCGGGTCGCTCAGGGAGTCGTGGCGGAATTCGTCACCGCAGAAGTGGCCCAGGTAGTCGCCATCCGGCAAGGGCCGGTACACGGTCATGCGGGCCGCAAACGGTGACAAGGGCCCATCCAGGGCCAGGTCGGACAGGGCCGGAAGCTGCCCCGGGACAGGGCTCAGCCCCCGCCACAGGCGATGCAAGGCGACCACGTCGGCGTTGTCAACCGCGCTTTCGATGGGGCTCCAGACTTGCTTGTGCCAGATGGCCATGCGTTTCCTTGGGTCGAAGGCAGCTCCGGGCCCGAGGGGCCGCAGGCTGGTCTGCAGGGACGTGGGCAGACCTGAGTTTGAAGCCAACAAACCTGCACCGAGTAACCAATCAGTCTAGCAAAATGTCCTCGTTTGTAACAGCGAAATAGATAGCCCATTTGGGGGTAGTTCTGCCGCACGGAAATGTGCAGTGGGCGACTTTCTACAATGGCGGGATGAAACCCGTTGTCTACACGCGCGCCCAGGCGCTGCCCGAAATCCTGTCCCGTCGCATCGTCATCCTCGATGGCGCCATGGGCACCATGATCCAGCGCTTCAAGCTCAGCGAAGAGCAGTACCGCGGCGCCGGCTACACCGGTGCGGGCCACCAGGGGGAGCGCTTCAGCGCCTTCCACAAGGACGTCAAGGGCAACAACGAGCTGCTCAGCCTGACCCGGCCGGACGTCATCACCAGCATCCACGAGAGCTACCTGGCCGCTGGCGCCGACCTGATCGAGACCAACACCTTCGGTGCCACCACCATCGCCCAGGCCGACTACGACATGGCGCCGCTGGCGCGCGAGATGAACCTCGTGTCGGCCCGCCTGGCCCGCGCCGCCTGCGACAAGTACAGCACGCCCGACAAGCCACGCTTTGTGGCCGGTGCCCTGGGCCCCACGCCCAAGACCGCCAGCATCAGCCCCGATGTGAACGACCCGGGCGCCCGCAACGTCAATTTCGAAGAGCTGCGCGCGGCCTACTACGAGCAGACCGAGGCGCTGGTCGAAGGCGGCGCCGACGTGCTGCTGGTCGAGACCATCTTCGACACCCTGAACGCCAAGGCCGCGCTGTTCGCCATTGACGAGTACTTCGAGGCCAGCGGCCAGCGCCTGCCCATCCTCATCAGCGGCACCGTCACCGACGCCTCGGGCCGCATCCTGTCGGGCCAGACCGTGACCGCCTTCTGGCACAGCGTGCGCCATGCCCAGCCCCTGGCCATCGGCCTCAACTGCGCCCTGGGCGCCACGCTGATGCGCCCCTACATCCAGGAGCTCAACCGCGTTGCCCCCGACACCTTCATCAGCTGCTACCCCAACGCCGGCCTGCCCAACCCCATGAGCGACACCGGCTTTGACGAGACCCCCGAGGTCACCAGCCGCCTGATCCACGAATTTGCTGCCGAAGGCCTGGTCAACATCGTGGGCGGCTGCTGCGGCACCACCCCCGACCACATCGGGGCCATCGCCCAGGCGGTGCAGCCCCTGGCCACCCGCGAACTGCCGGTGGCCGGTCGGTTTGCGGCTTACCGCGAGGCCGCCTGAGGCGAGCGGGGCCTGTTCAGGCGCCCTTCAGTCGCCTGTGAGATGCGCCTGGATGGCGGCCACATCGGCCTGGGCCGTCTGCAGCAGCCAACGCCGGAACGCCACCAGCGCCGGCTTGGGGCGCTGCCCTGAGGGCGCGCACAGAAAATACCCCCGCGCCAAGGTGATCGGCAGGTCAAACGGCGCGGCCACGGCCCCCGAGGCCAGCTCGGTGCTGACCAGGCAGCGCTGAACCAGGGCCACCCCCATGTCGGCAATCACCGCCTGGATCAACATGGCCACCTGGTCGAAGGCCGTGCTCAGTCGCGGCGTTCGCCCGGGCGCCCCGGCCGCCTGCAGCCATTGCGCCCAGTTGCCGGGCGCGGTCGTGTGGTACAGCAAGGGCTCGTCGGCCAACTCGCCAGGGGCTTGCCAGGCCCCCACGGCCCGCCGTTGCGCCAGCCGGGCCGGGTGGCAGATCGGCACCACCTCGCGCCCGATCAGGTAATCGCAATCCCAGTGCGGCCACTGGGTGGGCCCCAGGCCGGTCAGCACCGCGGCGTCGGGCGTGGGGCCCGAGAAATCCTCGTCCTTGCGGTAGGGCACAAAGTTGATGTGTACCTCGGGGTGTTGCTGCTGAAAGGTCTTCAGGCGTGGGATCAGCCACACGCTGGCCAGGGTCGGCACCACCGACAGGTTCAGCGGCTGGTCGGCGGGGCTCTCACGCAAGCGGGCGCTGGCGGCCTCGATCGCGGCCAGCGGCTCGCGGACCGCGTCCAGCAACTGCTGCCCCGCGGCGGTCAGTGCCATCGCGTTGGCCCGGCGCAGCAGCAGCGGCTTGCCGTAGTGAAACTCCAGGCGCGCCACCGCCCGGCTGATGGCGCTCTGGGTCACGCACAGCTCCATCGCCGCCTTGGAGAAACTGCCCAGCCGCACGGCAGCCGCAAAGGCGTGGAGTTCTGACATCGAGGGCGAATGCAGGCGCATGGTGGGCGAGGGCTCAAAGAGGGGGCCGGTATGCCTGTTGCGCATACCCGTTGACCGGATTGTCGTTTGTGCTGCGGGGCGTCTGTCCGGACACTGGCCACCTCCCATCCAATGCCGAGTTGAGCACGAATGCCATGAAACCCGCCGCCCCCTTCATCGTCGCCCCGAACCTTGCGCTGATCACCCGCCGCCTCATGGTGCTGGGCCTGGCGGGCTCGGCCACGCTGGCCCCCGCCCTGGCCCGGGCCGAGTACCCTGACAAGCCGATCCGCCTGATCGTGCCCTTTGCCCCCAGCGGCTCCACCGACCTGGCGGCGCGCCTGATCGCCGAGTTCGCGGGCCGGGCCCTGGGCCAATCCATCATCGTGGACAACCGCGCCGGCGCCGGCGGCTCGCTGGGCATGGAGCAGGTGGCCAAGGCCCGCCCCGACGGCTACACCCTGGGCATGGCCACCATGAGCACCCATGGCTCCAACGTGGCGGCCTACGGCAGCCGCCTGAAATACGACCCGCTGAAAGACTTCGCCCCCATCAGCAATGTGGCCACGGTGCCCAGTGTGTTGGCCGTGAACGTCCGCACCCCCTACAAGAGCCTGGCTGATTTCATCGCCGCGGCCCGAAAGGAGCCTGGCAAGATCACCTTCGCCTCGCCCGGCACCGGCTCGCTGGGGCACGCCAATGTCGAGTACTTCTCCAGCCTGGCCAAGATCGAGTTGCTGCACGTGCCCTACAAGGGCTCGGGCATGGCCCTGAACGACGCGGTGGCCGGTCAGGTCGAGGCCATCACCGACAACCTGCCCTCCGCCCTGCCGCACATCCAGTCGGGACGACTGCGGGCGCTGGTTGTGTTGTCTGACAAACGCTCACCGGCCTTGCCCGACGTGCCCACCTATGGCGAGCTGGGTTTTCCGCAGATGGGCAACGGCGGCTGGTTCGGCGTGGTCGCGCCTGCCGGCACACCAGCCCCGGTCGTGCAAAAGCTCAACCAGGCCATCCACCAGGCCATGAAGCAGCCCGACTTCGTCAAGAAGATGAACGAGGCCGGCGCCACCCTGATCCCCACCACCCCGGCGCAGTTCCAGACCCAGATCCAGCAGGCCGTGGCCCGCTACCTCGAAGTGGCCAAGGTGGCCAAAATGGAGGCCGAATGAGCCCGCAGACCCCCGCCCTGTTCACCCTGCACCAGCCCAGCGTCCCCCAGTTGCCGTTGGTGTGCGATTCGCCCCACAGCGGCACCACCTACCCGGCTGATTTCCAGACAGTGCTGCCCCTGTCCGAACTGCGTGCCGCGGAGGACACCCACGTCGAAGCGCTCTGGGGCGCGGCACCCGCCCTGGGGGCCACCTTGCTCGAAGCCCACTTCCCGCGCAGCTACCTGGACCTGAACCGCAGCCTGGACGACATCGACCCGGCCCTGCTCGACGGCCCCTGGCCCGCGCCTCTGTCGCCGGGGGAGAAGACCCGCCTGGGCTCGGGCCTGATCTGGCGCAGCGTGAAGGGCCTGCCCCTGTACGACCGCCCGCTGTCGGTGGCCGAGGTGCAAGCCCGCATCGAGCGCTGCTACCGGCCGTATCACGCGGCCCTGTCTGACGCGGTGGCCCAGACCCAGGCCCGCTTTGGCGCCGTCTGGCACCTGAACCTGCACTCCATGCCCAACAACGCCTACGAGCGCCTGCAGATCAAGAGCCCCCACCCCCTGGCCGACTTCGTGCTGGGCGACCGCGACGGCAGCACCTGCGAGCCGGCCTTCGTCGCGCTGGTCGAAGCGCATCTGCGGGCCAAGGGCTACACCGTGGCCCGCAACGACCCCTACAAGGGCGTGGCCCTGATCGCCCGCATCGGCCAGCCCGCCCTGAACCGCCACAGCCTGCAGATCGAGATCCGCCGCCCCATCTACATGGACGAGCAGACCCGCGAGCGCAGCGCCGACTTCGGCACCGTGCAGCGCGACATCACCGAGTTGCTGCAGGCCATAGCTGGGTACCTGAGGGCGCATCCGGCGCTGCGGGCTGAGCAGGATTGAGTCAGGTCGTCTGAGCTGGGTCACCTCATGCCTTCGTGGCACGGTAGGCGGCCTGAACGGCTGGCACCAATGAAGGATGCAGCGTGCCCAGCTTGGGGTTCTGGCCATGCGGGGCGGCCGGTGGTACCGAGAACCAGACGGTGTTGTAGGGTAGAACCAAGGTGTTGTTGAGATCGAACTTGGTGTCGTAGCTGAGTCCTGCGGCTTGGTAGGCTGCAGGGTGCTTGCTTTTCAGAATCGCAAATTCGCCTTGGTACAGCACTGTTGTGCGTTGGCTGGTGCCGTAGGCGACCTGGATGTGGAACTCCGGCTCATCATCATCGAACACCGCCAGAACCAGAGCCGGCCGAGGCTTCGGGCGAGGATGGATGTTGTCGGGGAAATGGCACCAGACCAGCTCGCCTGCCGCGGGCTCCGGCCACCAGACCGGGCTCATGTCGATTCGGTTTCCAACAGGCTCGAGCGCACCGACCGCTTGCGGCCTTGCGGTACGGCCTTCTTGATCTGATCCAGCTGGGCGGCCGTGAGCGCTCCGTCGTCCGCTTCGTATTGCGGCAGCAGCTTGACGGCCAACTCGTGCAGCGCCATGTGGATGGCCTGGGTTTCATCGACACCCAGATGGTCCGCCAGGCGCTTGGCGGTTTCGCGTGTGACGCCAAAGGCGCTGTCCGTGGCGCGGTAGCGAAAGGCAATTTGCGGGGCCGGGGAACGTGTGGGCAAGGCAGCCTCCTGTATCTGTATATCTAAAAGATATCTCGGGCGGTTTGGCAAGTCAAGGCAGCTTGTCCTGCGCGATGGGCCCGTCGAGGCGGCCTTCTGACCATTCGGCGACTTTTCACCCGAGGCTGCTGCCCGAAATGCCGGTCCGGCCGAACGCACCCGTAGCCCTTCCCTCTTTTGAAACGTCCATTGGAGATGAAGACGCTTTACCTCATCTTGTGCTTGTTGGGGGCTTCCGTGCCTCTGGGGCTCTTCTTGCCTTGGCTGGGGCAGCATGGGCTGAATTTTCCTTTGTTGATTCAACAGGTGTGGGCCTCCCCGGTGGCAGCATTTGCCTGGGCCGATGTGGGGGTGTCGGCTTTGGCCTTGCTCGCTTTCATGGCGCATGACAACAAACGTCGCCCTGTCAGGCACCGAGGGTGGGTTGTCGCAGCCTTGTGCCTCATCGGCCAGTCCTTGGCTTTGCCGCTGTATCTGTGGCTTCGCGAGCCCGTGGATTCCCATGGAGTGGACGGTGGCAAAGGGTCATGAACCGCCTTTGATCTGATTTTCCTAACCGATGGGCGCCTTTTGGGCCCGATGGGAGGTAGCGAGCCCGGGGCCTTGGTTTCCAGTCGGCAGACTGAGCGGGGCATTTTCGGGCCCCTGTCCCCATTGGTGTCCAGCAGGGGCGCCATGCCATCGTCTTGCATTCCCAATTGGAGATCATCAGCCATGTTCGATTCATTTTTGCAAGGCCAGCAGGTGCTGGTCTTGGGCGGCACTTCCGGCCTGGGCCTGGCCACGGCGGCAGGGGCCTTGCGGGCGGGTGCGCAGGTGCATGTGGGCGGGCGCGATCCGCAGCGGCTGGCCGACGCGCTGGCCCCGCTGGGGCCGAAGGCCAGCGGGGCTTGCGTGGATCTGACCGACGAGGGCTCGGTGCAGGCTTTCTTCGCCTCCTTTCCCCGGGTCGATCACCTGGTGGTCTGCGCCGCCAACAACCTGCCTGCGCGCTTGATCGATGGCGATCTGGCGGCCCTGCGCACCAGCCTCGACTCGCGCTTCTGGGGGGCGGTGCATGCCCTGCGTGCCGTGGCCCCTCGCCTGGCGCCCGAGGGCTCGGTCGTGCTCACCTCGGGCATGGTCAGCCAGCGCCCGCGGCCGGGCATGGCCATGGTGGCGGCGGCGGCCTGTGCGGTGGAGTCGCTGGCGCGCTCCCTGGTGGGTGAGCTGGCGCCCCGGCGCATCAATGTGATCAACCCGGGCCCCATGCACACGCCCTTGCTGGAGCGCGCGCTGGGGGGCCAGGCCCAGGCCCTGCAGGGCCTGGCCGATCTGCAGCCGCTCAAGCGCCTGGGCCAGGCCGAAGACTTTGCGCAGACGGCGCTGTTCGCCATGGGCAACCGCCAGCTCAATGGGGCGGTGCTGCACCTCGATGGCGGGGCCCGCTGGGCCTGAGCGGGCCCGCTCCGACCCGCCCTCAGCCCGGCAGCAGCCGGGCTGCCACCGCCGCCGCGGCGGTGCGGGTCTCCACCCCCAGCTTCTCGAAGATGTGCTCCAGGTGTTTGTTCACCGTGCGCGGGCTCATGCCCAGGATGTCGGCGATGTCGCGGTTGGTCTTGCCCTTGGCCAGCCACGACAGCACCTCGGTCTCGCGCGGGGTCAGGGCCACTTCGGGCCGCTCGCGGGCGGGCGGCGTGTCGGCCGGGCCCAGGGTGAGCAGCAGCATGGATTCGGCCAGGCCGCTTTCGCCCAGGTGGCGTGCCGTTAGGGCCTGGTGGCCAGGCAGGGGCAGGCTGGCGGGGGTGCCCTGGGCCGCGCTGCGCAGCCATTGGCGGGCGGCATCGCCGGCCAGGCCCTCGGGTGCGAAGGCCTGCTCCAGCCATTGCGTGGCCTGGGGGGAGCGCCAGGCGGCGCGCCCCTGGGCGTCGAGCATCAGCACCCCCATGCCGGCCACGTCCACCGCCTCGCGGGCCAGGCGTGCCGCCTGCGCGTTGCGCACATGGGTGGCCAGGCGGGCCAGCACCTCGGGGATGCGCAGCGGCTTGACCACGTAGTCCACCCCGCCGCTGGAGAAGCCCTGCAGGATCTGCTCGGTGTCCGACAGCCCGGTCATGAAGATCACCGGCACGTGCGACCAGGGCGGGGTGGCCTTGAGCTGGCGGCACAGTGCAAAGCCGTCCTGCCCCGGCATCACCGCGTCCAGCAGCACGCCGTCGGGCACGGTGAGTTCAAAGCGTTGCAGCGCCTCTTCGGCGTCGCGTGCCACCAGCACGGTGTAGCCCTCGCCGGCCAGGGCCTCGCACAGCATGCGCAAGGTGTCCAGGGCATCGTCCACCACCAGGATCACGCGGGCGGGGGCAGGTGTCGCCGGGGGCGGGCCGATGGACTGGCTTTCAGCGGCGGGGTTCGGGGTCTTGATCATCTTCGGGCTCGGGGTCGCGCAGTTCCTGGGTGATGGCGGCAAAGTCAAAACGTTCGGCCCGGGTCAGCAGGCGGCTCAGGCAGGGCTGGTGCGTGGCCGGCAACTGCTCGCGCGCCTGCTGCAGGGCCTGTTTGAGGGCACTGGCCTGGCCTTGCCGGGCCAGGCGTGCCAGTTGCTCGCGCCAAGGCTCGGGCAGTGGTATCGGCAGGGTTGCCTCTGGCGGCTGGGCGGGGCGCTTCAGCGGCGTGTTGTCGCGGATCCACTCCAGCTGCAGGGCACGCTCCAGCGCCTCCAGCAGCTCGGACTCGATCACCGGCTTGCCGACAAAGCCCTGGCATTGCAGGGCCTGCAGGCGCTCGGGCTGGTGGTCGAACAGGTTGGCCGAGACGAACACGATGGGCAGCTCGGCCGCACTCCAGCGCTCGCGCAGCCGGGTGGCGGTCTGCCAGCCGTCCAGGTCGTCCATGCTGATGTCCAGCAGCACCAGGTCGGGGGCTTGGGTCTGCACGATGTCCAGGCACTCGCGGCCGCTGGCTGCCTCGCGCAGCTCGAAGCCCAGGGGCATCAGCAAGGCGGCCAGCAACTGGCGCTGCAGGGGCTGGTCGTCCACCACCAGCAGGGTGCGGCGCGGGGCCAGGTAGCCGATCACCGGGTGCAGCGATTCGCCGCGCAGGCGCCGCCAGCTCGGGTCGGGTGGCACGCCCGGCAGGTACAGGCGCACGCTGAAGGTGCTGCCCTGGCCCGGGGTGCTGGCCAGCACCAGCTCGCCGCCCATGAGCTGGGTCAGCAGGTGGGTGATGGTCAGGCCCAGGCCGGTGCCGGCCTCGCTCACGCGGCGGCCGGCGCTGCCGCGCTCGAAGGGGTGGAAGATGCGCTCCTGGTCTTGCGGCTCGATGCCGATGCCGGTGTCGCAGACCTCGAAGCGCGTCACATGCTGGCGAAAATCCATGCGCAGGCGCACCTCGCCGCGCTCGGTGAAGCGCACCGCGTTGGACAAGAGGTTGATCAGGATCTGGCGCAGCCGCTTGGCGTCCACCCGCACCCAGCCCGGCATCATGCCCACCGTCTCGACCACGAAGCGCAGGCCACGGGCTTCCGCCTGCGGCCGCATCATGCCTTCGAGCTGGGCCACCAGTTCGGCCAGTGGCAAGGGGGCCGGGTCCAGGCGCAGGCGACCGGCCTCGATGCGCGCCAGCTCCAGCGAGCCATCGATCAGCGCATGCATGTGTTCGCCGCTGTGCTGCATGGTCTGCAGGGTCTCGCGCGTGGCGCTGTCCAGCCGCGCGCTCTTGAGCAGGATCTGGGTGTAGCCCAGGATGCTGTTGAGCGGCGAGCGCAGCTCGTGGGTCATGCCCGCCACATAGCGCGTCTTGGCCAGGCTGGCGGATTCGGCCAGGTCCTTGGCCGACTGCAGCGCGGCATCGGTGCGCTGGTGGGCGTCGATCTCCTGCAGCAGCAGCTGGGTCTGGCGTTCGGATTCGTCCTGCGCCATGCGGCGGCTGTCGGTGCTCAGCACCACCCACCAGGCGCACACCGCGGCCAGCAGGGCCAACAGGGCAAACACCTTGAGAAAGGGCACGCGCAGGGCTTCCGAAGGCATGTTCAGGCTCTCCTGCACATACACCACGCCCAGCACAAAGGTGATCAGCGCGCACAGCGACAGCGTCACCATCAGGTACTGACCCAGGCGGAAGTTGACCTTCAGCGCCCAGCGCGCCGGCAGCAGCCGCGCGGCCAGGGCGCGCAACTGGTCCGAGGCGCGCGAGCCCGTCTTGCAGCGGTCGTGGCAGCGCGATTCCAGCGAGCAGCACAGCGAGCAGATCGGCGCCGCATAGGCCGGGCAGCGCGCCATGTCCTCGGCCTCGAAGGCGTTCTCGCAGACGGCGCAGCGCACGATCTCGCCGCGCTGCCATTGCGTGTCGGGCTGGCGCGCCAGGTAGTAGCGGCCCCCGGTGGCCCAGGCCAGCAGGGGCGACAGCAGCATCGACAAGGCCAGTGCGATCAGCGGCGAAAACGCCGCGGCCATCTCGCCCAGCCAGCCCGCGTAGGCGCAGCCGGCCACCGCGGCGCCCAGCACCATGGCACCCAGGCCCACCGGGTTGAAGTCGTACAGGTGGGCGCGGCGGAACTCGATGCCCGGCGGGCTCAGGCCCAGCGGCTTGTTGATGACCAGATCGGCCACCAGCGCGCCCACCCAGGCAATGGCCACGTTGCTGTACAGGGCCAGCACCTTCTCCAGCGCGCCGAACACGCCCAGCGTCATCAGCAGCGTGGCAATGCCCACGTTGAACACCAGCCACACCACGCGCCCCGGGTGGCTGCGCGTGACCCGGGCGAAGAAGTTCGACCACGCCAGCGAGCCCGCATAGGCATTCGTGAGGTTGATCTTGATCTGCGACACCACCACGAACACCACCGTGATCACCACCGCCAGCGTGGGCATGCCCAGGGCCTGGGTGAAGCCGGCCAGGAACATCTGCGTCGGCTCGGCCGCGCGTTGCGCCCCCACCTCGAACTGCAGTGCGGCAAAGGCCAGGAAGGCCCCGCCCGCCATCTTCAGCATGCCCATCAGGATCCAGCCCGGGCCGGCCAGCAGCACCGCGCCCCACCACTTGGCGTTGTTGGCCGGCGTGCGCGCCGGCAGAAAGCGCAGAAAGTCGACCTGCTCGCCGATCTGCACCACCAACGAGAAGATCACCGCGGTGGCGGCGCCGAACATCAGCGGGTCGAAGCCACTGCTGCCACTCTTGAGCCCCGACAGGCCGGTGAACTCGCGGTACAGCTCGGGCTGCGACAGGGCGATCCACACAAAGGGCAGCACCAGCAGGAACAGCCACAGGGGCTGCGTCCAGGCCTGCAGCTTGGAGATCAGGGTGATGCCGCGCATGGCCAGGGGCAGCACCACCACCGACGACAGCACGTAGCACCAGTTCAGCGGCCAGTCCACCACCATCTGCAGGGCCAGCGCCATGATGGCCGCCTCCAGCGCGAAGAAGATGAAGGTGAACACCGCGTAGATCAGCGAGGTGAGGGTCGAGCCCAGGTAGCCAAAGCCCGCGCCGCGGGTCAGCAAGTCCATGTCCAGCCCGTAGCGCGCCGCGTAGTACGCGATGGGCAGGCCGGTCAGAAAGATCACCAGCCCCACCACCAGGATGGCCCACATCGCGTTGCTGAAGCCGTAGTTCAGTGCGATGGCCCCGCCAATGGCCTCCAGCGCCAGAAACGACAGCGAGCCGAAGGCCGTGTTGGCCACGCGGAACTCGCTCCAGCGCCGGAAGCTCTTGGGCGTGTAGCGCAGCGCGTAGTCCTCCATGGTCTCGTCGGCCACCCAGGAGTTGTAGTCGCGCCGGAAACGAAAGATCGTCTGCGGGGCGGCCTGGGCGGTGCTGCGGTGTGGGCTGGCGCTGGACATGACGCCGAGCCATGCAAGAAGTGTTCTCGCCCCGTGCTGGTGCGTGGTGTGGGCCAAGCCTGTGGGGAGCTCATTTCGTTGGGGTGATCAGCCAGGCCTTCGGTCTGGTCGCCACCGACGCGCTGGTCAAAGCCGGGAATATAGGGGCTCCCCTGTGTCGGCGCGCGGGCTCGCCCGGTGCTTTACCCCTCATCAAATTGCATCTACATTTTTCGATGATCCTCTGGCACGAAAACAAACGTCAGACCCATCTGCGCAAGCATGGGATCGACTTGGCCGCATTGACCACGCGCACCTGATTTCCTGCCGCTATGCCGATCGCCAAGAAGCCAAAGCCTATTTCGCCCGCGTCCAACGCTGAGACCGGGCCGGTGCCTGTCGACTGGTCGCAGGCCGTCCTCACCACCGGAGGCGGTGTTCAGCAGACGCTGGATCAATTGCGCCGCACCCGCGGAAAGAACCGCCTGCCCACCAAGCAGCAAGTGCCCATCCGCCTGGACCCTGATGTCCTGGCCGCTTTCAGGGAAGGCGGCCGTGGTTGGCAGACGCGTATCAATGCCGCGCTGCGTGAGTGGCTGCAACAGAGCTCGGCGGCCGGTCTGCCGTCCACGCGCAAAAAACCGGGGTGACAAGCCTGGCACGGGGCCGGCTTTTGCTCATTGAAACCACCCTGCGCATGCCTCTACGTTAATTGACGTATGGGCTGCTCCCAGGGTTCTCCCTAATCTTTGCACCAGCGCGGCGATTCCCGCCGTCCGGTTTCAAAACCCTGTTGCAAGGAGCGTTTCATGAAGCACGTTTTCGACGTTCAAGACCCCCGGTCCACCCAGGCTGAGATCAGCCGCCGCCGCCTGCTGCAGGCCCTGGCCACGGCCTCTGCGGCCGGCCTGCCCGCCTGGTCCTTTGCCCAGCCCACCGACAAGGTCAACACCACCAAGCTGGCCGTGACCGACACCGAAGTCACCGTGGGCCAGCTGCACTCGGCCACCGGCACCATGGCCATCTCCGAGACCGGCTCCATCCAGGCCGAGCAACTGGCCATCGACCAGATCAACGCCATGGGCGGCATCCTGGGCCGCAAGATCAAGGTGATCAAGGAAGACGGCGCCTCCGACTGGCCCACTTTCGCTGAAAAATCGAAGAAGCTGCTCATCAACGACCGCTGCGCCGCCGTCTTCGGCTGCTGGACTTCGGCCTCGCGCAAGGCCGTGCTGCCGGTGTTCGAGAAGGAAAACGGCCTGCTGTACTACCCCACCTTCTACGAAGGCCTGGAGCAGTCCAAGAACGTGATCTACACCGGCCAGGAAGCCACGCAGCAGATCCTGTACAGCCTGGACTGGGCCCAGAAGGAGAAGAAGGCCAAGACCTTCTTCCTGATCGGTTCGGACTACATCTGGCCGCGCACCTCGATGAAGATCGCGCGCAAGCACATCGAGAACTTCCAGAAGGGCAAGGTCGTGGGCGAAGAGTACTACCCGCTGGGCAGCACCAACTTCGGCTCGCTGATGAACAAGATCAAGGTGCAAAAGCCCGACTGCATCTTTGTCGCCGTGGTGGGGGGCTCGAACGTGGCCTTCTACAAGGCGCTCAAGGCCGCCGGCATCACCGGCGACAAGCAACTGCTGGTGACCCTGGCCGTGACCGAGGACGAAATGACCGGCGTGGGTGGCGAGAACTTCGCGGGCTTCTACTCGTCGATGAAGTACTTCCAGTCGCTGGACAACGAGAACAACAAGAAGTTCGTGGCCGCCTTCAAGGCCAAGTACGGCGCCAGTGCGGTGATCGGTGACGTGACCCAGGCCGGCTACCTGGGCCCCTGGCTGTGGAAGGCCGCCGTCGAGAAGGCCGGCAGCTTCGATGTGGACAAGGTGGTGGCGGCGTCGGAGACCGGCATCGAGCTCAAGACCGCGCCCGAGGGCTACGTGAAGCTCGACAAGAACCACCACCTGTGGAGCAAGTCACGCATCGCCATGGGCCTGCCGGACGCGACCTTCAAGGTGGTGTCGGAGTCGCCGGACCTGATCAAGCCGGATCCGTTCCCCAAAGGGTATCAGTGACCCCCTGGCTGTGCCCCCCCTGTTGCCGGCTCACTGCGTGTAGCCGGCCTCCCCCCCAGGGGGCGATGCGTGCCGACCGGCAAAGCCGGTCCGCCGCATCCCCGAACGGGCTTCGCTTCGCTTGCCGAGGCCCGGCTTTTGGCGACACAAGCACTGCGCCCTGAGCGTGCTTTCGATTTTGCAGACCCACCCCTTCGGGAGTTCGTGCCATGACCTTTTCTGAAATGCTCAACATCGGCCTCATGCAGGGCTTTGCCGGCTTGAGCCTGTTTGCGGTGCTGCTGCTGATGGGGCTGGGCCTGGCGATCATCTTCGGGCAGATGGGCGTGATCAACATGGCGCATGGCGAGTTCATGACCATTGGCGCCTACACCATCTACCTGGGCTCGACGCTGGCGTCCACGCATGCGCCGCAGATGGTGCCCTATTACTTTCCGCTGGCCATTGCGGCGGCCTTCGGGTTTTCGTTTGCGGCGGGCTGGCTGGTGGAGTGGGGGCTGATCCGCCACCTCTACAAGCGCCCGCTGGACACCTTGCTGGCCACCTGGGGCGTGAGCCTGGCGATCCAGCAGATGTTCCGCACCTTCATCGGGCCCAAAGAGGTGAGCCCCACGCTGCCCGACTGGCTGCTGGGCTCGTGGGCGCCGGCCGAGGGGCTGGACATTCCCATCAACGGCCTGTTCGTGCTGGGCCTGACCACGGTGGTCACGTTGGGGGTGTTGCTCGCTCTGCACCGCAGCCGCTGGGGCCTGCGGGTGCGGGCCACGGTGAGCAACCGCGTGATGGCCAACGCCATCGGCATCGATACCCAAAAGACCGACCGCCTGACCTTTGCCATCGGCTGCGGCATTGCCGGTGTGGCCGGTGCCGCCTTCACCACCATCGGCTCCACCGGGCCCACCTCGGGCTCGCTCTACATCGTCGACGCCTTCCTGGTGGTCACCTTCGGCGGTGCGGCCAGCCTGCTGGGCACCGTGGTGTCGGCCTTTGGCATCGCCCAGACGCAGTCGATCACCGAGTTCTTCCTGGCCGGCTCGATGGCCAAGGTGATCACTCTGTCGCTGATCGTGCTGATCCTGATGGTGCGCCCGCAAGGCCTGTTCGCCTCCAAGGTGCGTCGCTGAGCGGCTGCGCTGAGTCGCTGAGTTGAATCGCTGCGCTGACTTGCCACCTGTTTCCCTGTTCCTGAGTTCACCGGAGTCCTCCCCATGAATGCCCTCAAAGCCTGGATCCAGCGCTACCAGCTTGCCAGCCTGGTGCTGCTGGCCGTCTTGCTCGCCGTGGTGCTGCCCCTGACGCTCGACATCTTCCGCCTCAACCTGGTGGGCAAGTACCTCACCTATGCCTTCGTGGCCATCGGCCTGGTCATGGTCTGGGGCTACGGCGGCGTGCTCAGCCTGGGGCAGGGCGTGTTCTTCGGCCTGGGCGGCTACGCCATGGCCATGTTCCTCAAGCTCGAGGCGTCTGACCCCATCAGCACCAAGATCCAGTCCACACCGGGCATCCCCGACTTCATGGACTGGAACCAGATCACCGAGCTGCCGGCCTTCTGGCTGCCGTTCAAGAGCCTGCCCCTGTCGTTGGCTGCGGTGATCGTGGTGCCCACGCTGCTGGCCTGGCTGGTGAGCTTTGCCATGTTCAAGCGCCGCGTGGGCGGGGTGTACTTCGCCATCATCACGCAGGCGGTGGCCCTGATCCTCACCGTGCTCATCATCGGCCAGCAGGGCTACACCGGCGGCGTCAACGGCATGACCGACCTGAAGACCGTGCTCGGCTGGGACACCCGCACCGACAGCGCCAAGTACATCCTGTACTACCTGTGCGTGGCCTTGCTGATCGGCGCCATCGTGCTGTGCCGCTTCATCCAGACCAGCAAGCTCGGCACCCTGCTGCTGGCCATGCGCGACAAGGAAGACCGCGTGCGCTTCTCGGGCTACGACGTGGCCAATTTCAAGATCTTCACCTTCTGCCTGGCGGCGGCGCTGTCGGGCATCGGCGGGGCGCTGTTCTCGCTGCAGGTGGGCTTCATGTCGCCCAGCTTCGTGGGCATCGTGCCCTCGATCGAGATGGTGATCTACGCCGCCGTGGGTGGGCGCATGAGCCTGGTGGGTGCGGTTTACGGCACCTTGCTGGTGAACGCGGGCAAGACCTACTTCAGTGAGAGCTTTCCCGACCTCTGGCTGTTCCTCATGGCCGGCCTGTTCATCGGCGTGACCATGGCCTTCCCCATGGGCCTGGCCGGGGTCTGGGAGGAGCACATCGTGCCCTGGTGGAAGAGCCGCCGCCAGGCCCTGAAGGAGGCCGCCGTGCCGGCCCCCGCCGCCAGTGCTGCCGTGGCCGCGCCCGCCGCCTCAGCCGCCGCCGACCCCCTCCCGGCCACGCTGCCTGACGGCGTGAGCAGCCAAAGCGTCTGACCCCGACGGAGCCCACCATGAGCAACACCGACTTCGCCCTGGCCGTGGAAGACCTGACCGTCTCGTTTGACGGCTTCAAGGCCATCGATGCCCTGACCCTGTACGTCGACAAGAACGAGCTGCGCGTGATCATCGGCCCCAATGGCGCCGGCAAGACCACGCTGCTGGACCTGATCTGCGGCAAGACCCGCGCCACCGCGGGCAGCATCAAGTTCAAGAACGAAGAGCTGACCCAGATGGCCGAACACAAGCGCGTGCGCCTGGGCATCGGCCGCAAGTTCCAGACCCCCTCGATCTACGAGAACCTCTCGGTGTTCCAGAACCTCGAGGTGTCCTTCCCCTCGGGCCGCTCGGTGTTCGGTGCCCTGGCCTTCAAGTGCACCGAGGCCGTGCGTGAACGCGTGCAGGCCGTGGCCGACGACATCGGCCTGGGCGACAAGCTCGACACCGAGGCAGGCCTGCTCTCACACGGCCAGAAGCAGTGGCTGGAGATCGGCATGCTGCTGATGCAGGAGCCCGAGCTGCTGATGCTCGACGAGCCCATTGCCGGCATGAGTGCGCGCGAGCGCGAGCTCACGGCCGAGCTGCTGCAGCGCATCTGCCAGAACCGCGCCGTGATCGTGATCGAACACGACATGGAGTTCGTCAAGCGCATCGCCCACAAGGTCACCGTCATGCACCAGGGAAAGATCCTGGCCGAAGGCTCCATGGACAAGGTGCAGGCCGACCCCAAGGTGATCGACGTCTACCTCGGCCACTGAAACACGAACCCACAGGAGCTCAGCATGCTGGAAGTCAAGGATCTGTTTGTCGCCTATGGCCAGAGCGAGGCCCTGCACGGCATCTCGTTCGAGGGCCGGGCCAATGAAACCGTGGCCATCATGGGCCGCAACGGCATGGGCAAGACCACGCTGTTCAAAAGCCTGATGGGCGTGATGCCGCTCAAGAGCGGCAGCATCCGCGTGGCCGGGCAGGACGTGTCGCGCGACGAGAGCTTTCGCCGCGTCGCCAAGGGCATTGCCTACGTGCCGCAAGGCCGCATGATCTTTCCGACCCTGACGGTCGAGGAGAACATCCAGACCGGCCTGGAGAACTCGAAGACGCGCCAGATCCCCGACGAGATCTACGCCCTGTTCCCGGTGCTGTGGGACATGCGCCGGCGCAAGGGCGGCAACCTGTCGGGCGGCCAGCAGCAGCAGCTGGCCATTGCCCGCGCGCTGGTCACCGACCCCAAGGTGCTGCTGCTGGATGAGCCCACCGAAGGCATCCAGCCCTCGATCATCAAGGACATCGCCAAGGCCCTGAACGAGATCCGCAAGCTGCGCGAGATCACCATCATCGTGAGCGAACAGGTGCTGTCCTTCGCCATGGACGTGGCCGACCGCCTGTTCGTGATCGAGGGCGGCCGCCTGGTGCACGAGACCGCCCGCGCCGACACCGACCAGCAGCACATCAAGGCCTACCTGTCGGTATGAACCGGCCCGCGCCGCACGTTTTTCCACCTCTCCCCTTTCATTACCAAGGAGCACACCATGGCTGAGACCCTGATCAAGGTTGACCTGAAGCAGTCCCCCTACGACAACCCGCTGGTGCACAACCGCTGGCATCCCGACATCCCGATGGCGGTGTGGGTCGAGCCCGGGGCTGAATTCAAGCTCGAGACCTACGACTGGACCGGTGGCGCCATCAAGAACGACGACAGTGCCGAAGACGTGCGCGATGTGGACCTGTCCACCGTCCACTTCCTGTCGGGCCCGGTGGGTGTCAAGGGCGCCGAGCCCGGCGACTTGCTGGTGGTCGACCTGCTCGACATCGGCGCGCGTGACGACAGCCTGTGGGGCTTCAACGGCTTCTTCTCCAAGCAAAACGGCGGTGGCTTTCTGGACGAGCACTTTCCGCTGGCGCAAAAGTCGATCTGGGACTTCCATGGCCTCTACACCAAGAGCCGCCACATCCCCGGCGTCAACTTTGCCGGCCTGATCCACCCCGGCCTGATCGGCTGCCTGCCCGACCGCGCCATGCTCGACGCCTGGAACAGCCGCGAAGCCGATCTGATCGCCACCAACCCCACCCGCGTGCCCGGCCTGGCCAACCCGCCGTTCGCCAGCACCGCCCACATGGGCAAGCTGCAGGGCGAAGCCGCCGCCAAGGCCGCGGCCGAGGGCGCCCGCACCGTGCCCCCGCGTGAGCATGGCGGCAACTGCGACATCAAGGATCTGTCGCGTGGCTCGCAGGTGTTCTTCCCGGTCTATGTCGAAGGCGCGGGCCTGTCGGTGGGCGACCTGCACTTCAGCCAGGGCGACGGCGAGATCACCTTCTGCGGCGCCATCGAGATGGCCGGCTGGGTGCACATGAAGGTCAGCCTGATCAAGGGGGGCATGGCCAAGTACGGCATCAAGAACCCGATCTTCAAGCCCAGCCCGATCACGCCCAACTACAAGGACTACCTGATCTTTGAAGGCATCTCGGTCGACGAGTCGGGCAAGCAGCATTACCTGGACGTCACCATCGCCTACCGCCAGGCCTGCCTGAACGCCATCGAGTACCTGAAGAAGTTCGGCTACAGCGGCGCCCAGGCCTACTCGCTGCTGGGTACGGCGCCGGTGCAGGGCCACATCAGCGGTGTGGTCGATGTGCCCAACGCCTGCGCCACGCTGTGGCTGCCCACCGAGATCTTCGACTTCGACATCAACCCCACCGCCGCGGGGCCGCAGAAGATCATCACCGGCGGGGTCGATCTGCCGATCGCGCAAGACAAGTAACCCCCCCCCAGCCCAGGAGACCGCCCCATGCCCACCTACGACTACGACTGCGCGGCCTGCGGCGGCTTTGATGCCCTGCGCAGCCTGGCGCAGCGCAACGAGCCCGCCGCCTGCCCCGTGTGCGGTGCGGCCTCGCCGCGCGTGTTCGCCCACGCGCCGCACCTGGCCTGTGTCAGCCCCGAGCAGCGCCGTGCGCATGACACCAACGAGCGCGCGCGGCATGAGCCGCGCAGCAGCTCGCGCGACGGCTCAGAGGGCACTTATGGACGCATGCGCCACCCGGCCGGCTGCGGTTGCTGCAGCAGCAACAGCGGCAAGCGCAGCGCCACCTACACCGCACCCAGCGGGGCCAAGGCCTTTCCGACCAAGCGGCCCTGGATGATCAGTCACTGAATGAAGGGCCACCCGGCCCGCAAGGAGCACCCACCATGATCCATGGCGACATATCCAGCAGCAAAGACACCGTCGGTGTGGCGGTGGTCAACTACAAGATGCCGCGTCTGCACACCAAGGCCGAGGTGCTGGACAACGCACGCAAGATCGCCGACATGCTGGTCGGCATGAAGGCCGGCCTGCCGGGCATGGACTTGGTGATCTTTCCTGAGTACAGCACCCACGGCATCATGTACGACGCCCAGGAGATGTACGACACGGCGGCCACCGTGCCCGGCGCCGAGACCGAAATCTTTGCCGAGGCCTGCCGCAAGGCCAAGGTCTGGGGTGTGTTCTCGCTCACCGGCGAGCAGCATGAAGAGCACCCCTACAAGGCCCCGTACAACACCCTGATCCTCATGAACGACCAGGGCGAGATCGTGCAGAAGTACCGCAAGATCATGCCCTGGGTGCCGGTCGAGGGCTGGTACCCCGGCAACTGCACCTATGTGAGCGAAGGCCCCAAGGGCCTGAAGATCAGCCTCATCATCTGCGACGACGGCAACTACCCCGAGATCTGGCGCGACTGCGCCATGAAGGGGGCCGAGCTGATCGTGCGTTGCCAGGGCTACATGTACCCGGCCAAGGAGCAGCAGATCCTGATCAGCAAGGCGATGGCCTTTGCCAACAACACCTATGTGGCGGTGGCCAATGCCGCGGGCTGGGACGGCGTGTACAGCTACTTCGGCCACAGCGCGCTGATCGGCTTCGACGGTCGCACCCTGGGCGAATGCGGCGAAGAGGAATATGGCGTGCAGTACGCGGCCCTGTCGACCAGCCTGATCCGCGATTTCCGCAAGAACGGCCAGTCGGAGAACCACCTGTTCAAGCTGCTGCACCGTGGCTACACCGGCACCATCAACTCCCGCGACGGCGACAAGGGCGTGGCCACCTGCCCCTACGACTTCTACAGCCGCTGGGTGAACGACCCCGAGGGCACGCAAAAGGCGGTCGAGGCCTTCACGCGCCCCATGGTGGGCACCGAGGAATGCCCGATCGAGGGCATTCCCAACCCGGGCGATGCGGGCCACCGCTGAGGCGTCCGCCCCCCGTGCGACGGGGGCGGACGCCCTGGCTGCCTGGCGCCTGCGCCGCGAGCCTTTCTACCAGCCGGTAGGTGACGAGGTGAACGCCTTCGAGGCGGCTGCCGCCTGCCGCCTGCCGGTGCTGCTCAAGGGCCCCACGGGCTGTGGCAAGACCCGCTTTGTCGAGCACATGGCCTGGCGCCTGCAGCGCCCCCTGGTCACCGTGGCCTGCCACGAGGACCTGAGCGCGGGCGACCTGGCCGGGCGCTGGCTGCTCGATGCCCAGGGCACCCACTGGCAGGACGGCCCGCTGGCGCTGGCGGCCCGCCATGGCGCGGTCTGCTACCTGGACGAGCTGGTCGAGGCCCGGGCCGATGCCACCGTGCTGCTGCACCCGCTGGCCGACACGCGCCGCGTGCTGCCGCTGGAGCGCCGCGGCGAACTGCTGCAGGCCCACCCCGACTTTCTGCTGGTGGTCAGCTACAACCCGGGCTACCAGGGCCTGCACAAGGCCCTCAAGCCTTCGATGCGGCAGCGCTTCACCGCCCTGCAGTTCGACTACCCCGCGCCCGCCCAGGAGGCCGCCGTGGTGGCGCGCGAGGCCGGTGTGGAACTGCCGCTGGCGCAGCAGTTGGTGGCTCTGGGCCAGCGCACGCGCCGCCTGCACGACCACGGGCTGGAAGAGGGCGCCTCCACCCGCATGCTGGTGCATGCCGCGGCCCTGGTGCGCGCCGGCCTGCCACCTGCGGCGGCGGCCCGGCAGGCGGTGGCCATCCCGCTCAGCGACGAGCCCGGTCTGCAGCGCACGCTGCAGGCGCTGGTGGAGGCCGTGTTTGGTCCGGTCGCCTGAGTTGCCCGCACCGTCGGAGGGTCCTCCGGCCGGGCTGGCCGCCTACCAGCAGGCCTTGTGGGGCCTGCCCGCCCGCCTGGTGGTGTTGGCGGGCGAGGAGGTTCTGTCCCCCGTCCTGACCGGCGGCCCTGAGGGCTTGCCTGGCACGACGCCCACGCTGCATCTGCCTGGCGCTGCGACAGCGCTTTCGCGCCACTGGGCCGAAGCGGTGGTCAGCCATGCGGCAGCCCACCAGCGCTTTGGCGCCGCACCTCAGCCGCGCGCCGGCCTCAAACCCGTGCAGCAGGCCCTGTACGGGGTGCTGGAAGACGCCCGGGTCGAGGCCCTGGCCTGTGCCGAGCTGCCGGGCTTGCGTGGGCTCTGGTGCGCTTTCCATGCCGGGCCCGATGCCTTGCAGGGCCTGGGCTTCGAGGCCTTGCTGGCGCGTCTGGCCCGGGTGCTGCTCGACCCCGGCTGGCACGACCCCCACCCCTGGGTCGAGAAGGTGCGCCGCGGCGTGCAAGGGTCCGATGGCCTCGGCCTGTTGCAAGCCACACCGGCCTCTTTGCGCCAGGCCGCTTCGGTGCTGGGGCATGACATCGGGCAGATGCGCCTGCCCTTCAACCCCCGTACGTACCGCCCCCATCCCGGCTACCGCGACGACAACCAGCACCTGTGGTGCCGGGATCCCGATCTGCCTCCTTCCGATCTGCCGCTGCAGGGCGAGGCGGCGCAGGGCAGCAACACCCAGGTCGACCTGCAGGCACCGCCCAGCCTGCAGGCCGCGGCCCCCTGGCCGGCCGAGCCGCCGCCTCCGGCCACGGCGCCTGGGGTCTGGCACCCCGAATGGGACCAGCGCATCGGCCGCTATCGCCCGGCCTGGTGCTGTGTGCGGGTGGAGCCCGCCGTGCCGCGGGGGCCGGCTTTGGCGGGCCCCCCGGCGCCGCCGGCCTTGCGCGCCGCGCTGTCGCGCCTGCCCGGCCCGCGCCAGCGGGCCCCCGGCTGTGCCCGTGAGGGCGAGGCCCTGCACCCGGCCGCCCTGGTCGACGCCGCGCTGGACCTGCGCCGTGGCCACGCCCCCGACCCCCGCCTGTACCAGCGTCAGCGGGCGCAGGGGGCGCCGCTGGCGGTCAGCCTGCTGCTGGACGCGTCGGCCTCCACCGCCGAGCCCGGGCCCGATGGGCAGCCGCTGCTGGCGGCCTTGCGGCCCTCGGTGGCGCACAGCCTGGCCGCCTTGCAGGCGCTGGGGCACCGCCAGGCGGCCTGGGCCTTTGCCTCGCGCGGGCGCCTGCAGGTCACGCTGCGAGGCCTCAAGAGCTGGCACGAGTCGGCCCTGGCACCCGAGGTGCAGGCGCGGCTGGCGGGCTTGCAAAGCGGCGGCTCCACCCGCCTGGGCGCGGTGCTGCGCCAGGCCCTGCAGGATCAGCTGGCCGATGCGGCCCGCCACCCGGGCTGGCGCCGGGTGATCGTGCTGCTCACCGATGGCGAGCTGCACGACATCGATGTGCACGAGGCCGGCTACCTGCAGGCCGACCTGGCCCGGGCCTGCCGCGAGGCGGCGCGCCACGGGGTGGCGGTGCGGGCGCTGGTGCTGCCCCCGGGCCGGCCCCAGGCACTGCACCCCTGTCTGGGCGCGGGGGCCTGCGCCGGGCTGCAGGGGCCGAGCCAGTTGGCTGTGCGCTTGCCGGCCCTGTTGGGTGGCGGTTGGTGAGCCCCGGTGGGCCCTCAGAACACCTGTTTGATGCCCAGTGAAATACCGGTGGCGCTGCGGCGGGTGCCCGGCAGGTGGGCCGCGCCTTGCCACTGCGTCTGGTCCAGTTCGGCGTACACCAGGCTGCGGCGCGAGAGCTTGTATTCGAGGAAGCCCACCGCCCTGTTGAACCCATCGTTGGCCAGGCCGCTCTGCTGGCGTTTCACGTGGTAGAGCGCCAGCACCAGGTCCAACTGGGCGCTCAAGGGCAGCACGCCGCCGAAGGACAGGATGTCACGCCGGGTTTCCTGGGTGGTGCTGGTCTCGGCCACGTGACGGGCATAGCTGGCCGACCAGCGCCCGCCCCAGGCGGCCAGGCCCAGGCCGGCGCTGACGGCTTTCAGGCTCAAGCCTTCGGCGGTCTTGAACTGGCTCAGGGACAGGCTGCCGTTCAGCTCGGGCGTGTCGTAGAACAGGCCCAGCTCGGTGGCGCCTGCCTGCGAGGGGGCATCGCTTTGTCGCTGGCCCTGCGCGCGCAGGGCACGCCATTCATAGGCCCCGGTCTTGAGGCTGTATTTGAGGCTGTTGTCGAGGCGGAATGAGCCGTTGGCGGAGCCCGCCGGCCCGTACTCCTGGCCCAGGCCATGGGCGCTCAGCCCGGCCAGGGCCACGTTGGGGTTGAAGGGCGCAAAGCGAAAGCCCAGGGGGTCGATCCTGCCCAGAGAGTCGCCCAACAGCGTGGTCTGGCGGCCCAGCGTCAGCGTGCCGGCCTCGCCCGACAGGCCGAGAAAGGCCGCCCGGTCAAACCATTTGTCGCGGTTGATGCTGGTGCCGTCGTTCAGGTTGAGCCCGCTTTCCAGGTTGAACAGCGCCGCCAGACCGGCGCCCAGGTCTTCTCGGCCGCGAAAGCCCAGGCGGCTGGTGGTGTCGATGCCGCTGCCGACCAGGCTGCTGTTGCCAGGGCTGGGGGCATTGCCGGGCGTCAGGCCGCTGGCTTGGCGAACGCCGAGGTCGGCAATGCCATAGACGGTGACGCCGTTGGCGGGCGTCTGGGCCTGCGCGAAGGGCCCGAGCAGGCCGAACAAACCCAGACAGCCTGCCATGCCGGCAGTACGAGCGTGAAATGTCATGAAAAGAGTCTCCGGAGCCCGGTTGCGGGCTCGTGTTGATACCGAGGGGGTGCTTGTGCCGGCGGGTTCGGCCAGGGCGCTCTGGTGGGGTGGCGCCGTTGTGAGGCGGTGGCCGGAGGGCGCTGCGGGCTTGGGCAGCGCTGCCGGCGGTCAGAGCCCTGAGAGCGTAGAGGCCGTTTGACGCGGGTACCCAACCGCTCGGTCGATCGATTCAGACCTTGGTCGGTTGACAGGGTTCTGAGAGGCTGGGCGTGCGGGGCTCAGCGCTCGCCCCGCACGTCCTGGATCAACTCGATGAAGCGCCGCGCGCCCAGGCCCAGGGGCCGCTCCTTGGACCACACCACATCCACCCACAGGGCCAGGCCGTTGGTGAGGTTCTCGAACGGCAGCACCACCAGGCTGCCGGCCGCCACCTGGCTGCGCACAAAGGACTGCGGCAGCCAGCCCCAGCCCAGGCCGGCCTCGATCAGGCGCAGGGCCACCACCTGGTTGTCGGTGCGCCAGTGGTGGCGGGCAAACACGAAGCGGGGGTCGCTCTGGCCCAGGTCGCGCCCGGCCACCACGATCTGGCGTACCTCGGTCAGCAGGTTTTCGCGAAAGGTCTGGGCCGGCTCGCCCGGCGCCGGCGGGTGGGCCAGCATGGGGTGGCCGGGGGCCATCACGGCCACCAGGGTTTCGTTGCCCACCTCCTGAAAGCCCTCGCGGCCGTCCAGGCTGGGGCGCTCGAACACCAGGGCCAGCTGGGCGCGCCCCTCATGCAGCAGCTTCAGCGCATCAGCCTGCGGGGCCGCCAGCAGTTCGACCTGCAGCAGCGGGTGCTCGGCCGCCAGCGCCGCCAAGGGGCCGCTCCAGGGCCCGGCCAGCAGCTCGGGCGCGATGGCCAGCGTGAGCCGCTCCTCCAGCCCCTGGTTGAGCGAACGGGCCTGCGAGTTGAGCTGGCGCAACTGCACCGCCAGCAGCCGCGCCTGGGGCTCCAGGGCCCGGGCGGCGGCGGTGGGCCGGGGCTCGCGGCCGCTGCGGTCGAACAGCACCAGGTCCAGCTCGGCCTCCAGTTGCGCCACCGCCATGCTCACGGCCGAAGGCACGCGCCCCAGGGCCCGGGCCGCGGCCGAAAACGAGCCGCGGTCCAGCACGCTCAGAAACAGATCCACGTTGTCGGCGCTGAAAGCCATGATGTATCAATTAATCTGAAAGGAGGTGACTTTAACTGTCAGATCAATGCACATAAAGTGCGCCCATGTCTTGCCCATCGCCCACTTCGACGTCCACCTCTTCCATCACCCCCAGCCGCCCCGGCCCACGGCCCTGGCTGTTCGCGCTGCAGGGGTGGCGTCGCCGGGTGCTGTTCGTCTCGCTTTACGAAGCCATCGCCATTGCGTTCTCGAGCTGGGGTCTGGCCGAGATGTCGGGCGATGGCCTGGCCCATGCGGGCGTGATGGGCCTGGCCGCCTCGGCCATCGCCATCGTGTGGAACCTGGTCTTCAATGCCCTGTTCGAGCGCTGGGAAGCGCGCCAGACCGTGCGCGGCCGAGGCTTTGCCCGCCGCGCCGCCCACGCCGTCGGCTTCGAGGGCGGGCTGCTGCTTTACTTTGTGCCTTTGTTCGCCTGGTGGTTTGACGTCAGCCTCTGGCAGTCCTTGGTGATGGACCTGGGCCTGCTGGTGTTCTTTCTGATCTACACCTTCGTCTTCAACTGGTGCTTCGACCGCGTCTTCGGCCTGCCCGGCAGCGCGGCCTGAGCCGCGCGCAGGGGCGGGTTCAGGACATCCGGTCCATTTCCTGCTGCATGGTCTGGATCAGGGCGGCGTAGCTCTTGAGCTTTTCGGTGCGCTCGCGCACCCGGTTGCTCATGTGCACGCCGATGGCCAGCAGCAGTTTCACGCCCAGGGCCGGGTCTTCTTCCAGCAACTCGCCCAGGGCGGCCCGGCCCAGCTTGGCGGCCAGCACCTCGGTGCAGGTGGTGCAGGTGGCCGACCGGGGCGAGCCATCGAGCAGGCCCAGCTCACCCACCAGGGCACCGGCGCCGATCACGGCGGTGGTGATGGGGGTGCGGCGGCTGACGATGAAGTTCTCCACCATCACATCGCCCTCCAGGATCAGCAGCATGTAATCGGTGTCTTCGGTCTGCCCCTCGCGCATGAAGCACTGGCCGGCCAGCAGCCGCATGGGTTCCATGTAGCTCACGATGCGGCGCGCGTCATCGGCCGACAACTGGATCAGCGCACTGGGCGCATGCAGCATCTGCGCGGCCAGTTCGGCCGCCGGCGAATCCTGGACCGAGAGGCGGCGGCGCTTGCGCGATTTGAGTGACTTCAGCAGGGCTTCGAGCATCGTGGGCGGGGACCGCAACAGGCCGGCAGGGGGTTGATGGTGGTGGACAGAGGGTGAGTCAGGGGATCACACAGTAAAATCAATGGTATCTCAAGGAGCGTTGCAGCAGGCCCGCGGGGGCTTGTCAGGCTTGAGGTGTTTCCGCGATGTCAACGACGCTCACCTGATTCCGCACGACCCTCCAGGTGAGTTCCATGTCTGATCACGCTCCAGAAAAACAATCCGCAACTTCCGTGCCTCCCATGCTGCTGTCCGGCCTGGAGCCCGTGCGCATCGGCGAGGGCAGCCTGTTCGTCAACATCGGCGAACGCACCAACGTCACCGGCTCCAAGGCCTTCGCCCGCATGATCCTCAACGGGCAGTTCGAGGAAGCCCTGGCGGTGGCCCGGCAGCAGGTCGAGAACGGCGCCCAGGTGATCGACATCAACATGGACGAGGCCATGCTCGACAGCCAGGCCGCCATGGTGCGCTTCCTGAACCTGATCGCCTCCGAGCCCGACATCGCCCGCGTGCCGATCATGATCGACTCGTCCAAGTGGAGCGTGATCGAGGCCGGCCTGCGCTGCATCCAGGGCAAGGGCATCGTCAACTCGATCAGCATGAAGGAGGGCGAGGCCGCCTTTATCCAGCAGGCCAGGTTGCTGCGCCGCTATGGCGCCGCCGCCGTGGTGATGGCCTTCGACGAAAAAGGCCAGGCCGACACCTACGAGCGCAAGATCGAGATCTGCGAACGTGCCTACCGCCTGCTGGTCGATGAGGTCGATTTCCCCGCCGAAGACATCATCTTCGACCCCAACATCTTCGCCATTGCCACCGGCATCGAAGAGCACAACAACTACGCGGTCGATTTCATCAACGCCACGCGCTGGATCAAGCAGAACCTGCCCGGCGCCAAGGTGTCGGGCGGTGTGTCCAACGTGAGCTTCAGCTTCCGTGGCAACGACCCGGTGCGCGAGGCCATCCACACCGTGTTCCTGTACCACGCCATCCAGGCGGGCATGGACATGGGCATCGTCAATGCCGGCATGGTGGGCGTGTACGACCAGCTCGAACCGGTGCTGCGCGAGCGCGTCGAAGACGTGGTGCTGAACCGCCGCCCCGATGCCGGCGAGCGCCTGGTCGAGATCGCCGAGACCGCCAAGGGCGCGGCCAAGGACGACAGCAAGAAATACGAATGGCGGGCCGGCACGGTCGAGCAGCGCCTGTCGCACGCGCTGGTGCACGGCATCACCGAGTTCATCACCGAAGACACCGAGGAGGCCTACCGCGCCATCCTGGCCAAGGGCGGGCGCCCGCTGCATGTGATCGAAGGCCCGCTCATGGACGGCATGAACGTGGTCGGCGACCTGTTCGGCCAGGGCAAGATGTTCCTGCCCCAGGTGGTCAAGAGCGCCCGCGTGATGAAGTCGGCCGTGGCCCACCTGATCCCCTACATCGAAGAGGAAAAGCGCCAGGACGAAGCCGCCGGCCGCGACGTGCGCAGCAAGGGCAAGATCATCATCGCCACCGTCAAGGGCGATGTGCACGACATCGGCAAGAACATCGTCACCGTGGTGCTGCAGTGCAACAACTTCGAGGTGGTCAACATGGGCGTGATGGTGCCCTGCCATGAGATCCTGGCCCGCGCCAAGGTCGAGGGCGCCGACATCGTGGGCCTGTCGGGCCTGATCACCCCCAGCCTCGAAGAAATGCAGTACGTGGCCGCCGAGATGCAGAAGGACGAGCATTTCCGCGTCAAGAAGATCCCGCTGCTGATCGGGGGCGCCACCACCAGCCGGGTGCACACCGCGGTCAAGATCGCGCCGCATTACGAGGGCCCGGTGGTCTATGTGCCCGATGCCTCGCGCAGCGTGAGCGTGGCGCAGAGCCTGCTGTCCGACAACGCCCAGGTCTATGTGGACGAGCTCAACGCCGACTACGACAAGGTGCGCGCCCAGCATGCCGGCAAGAAGCAGACCCCGATGTGGCCGCTGGCCAAGATCCGCGCCAACAAGACGCCGCTGGATTGGGCCGCCTACACCCCGCCGGTGCCCAAGTTCATCGGTCGGCGCGTGTTCAAGAACTTCGACCTGGCCGAGCTGGCCAAGTACATCGACTGGGGCCCGTTCTTCCAGACCTGGGATCTGGCCGGCCCCTACCCGGCCATCCTGGACGACGAGATCGTGGGCGTGGAGGCCCGCAAGGTGTTCGAAGACGGCAAGCGCATGCTGCAGAAGATCATCGACGGCCGCTGGCTCAGCGCCAGTGCCGTGATGGGCTTCTACCCGGCCAACAGCGTCAACGACGACGACATCGAGCTCTACACCGACGACACCCGCAGCCAGGTGGCCCTCACCTGGTACGGCTTGCGCCAGCAGACCGAAAAGCAGGCCATCGACGGCGTGATGCGCCCCAGCCGCTGCCTGGCCGATTTTGTGGCCCCCAAGGCCAGCGGCCGGGCCGACTACGTGGGCGTGTTTGCCGTCACCGCCGGCCTGGGCGTGGAAAAGCGCGAGCAGGCCTTCATGGACCAGCACGACGACTACTCGGCCATCATGCTCAAGGCCCTGGCCGACCGCCTGGCCGAGGCCTTTGCCGAATGCCTGCACCACCGCGTGCGCAGCGACCTGTGGGGCTATGCCGCCCACGAGGCGCTGAGCAACGAGGACATGATCGCCGAGAAGTACCAGGGCATCCGCCCCGCGCCGGGCTACCCGGCCTGCCCCGACCACAGCGTCAAGCGCGAGATGTTCGAGCTGCTGCAATGCGGCGAGATCGACATGGGCCTGACCGAAAGCCTGGCCATGACGCCGGCGGCCAGCGTCAGCGGCTTCTACCTGAGCCACCCCGACAGCACCTACTTCAACGTGGGCAAGATCGCCGAAGACCAGTTGCAGGACATGGCCCGGCGCCGTGGCCTGCCCGAAGACGCGCTGCGGCGCCTGCTGGCGCCCCAGCTCTGAGCCGGGCCCGGGCGGGTCATACCTCGTTGCCTGACAGGGCCTTGGCATTTCGCAGACACAGCGCAACACAGGCGCGCTACATTGGCAGCCTGTGCGCGTGGCCCCTGACGGGGCCTTGCTGAAGGAGGCTGATCATGATGATTTCTGCCCATCCCCACCCTCAAGCCCCTGGCATGCCGCCCCAGGAGGGCCTGCCGCCACCTTCGCTGCTGGGGCCCTTCGCCGGGCTGCTGGGCGTGGTGGCCCTGGCCTTGGCGGCCAGCCTGGTGCTGGTACAGACGCGCCCGGCTGAATTCAAGACGCCGCCGGCCCCCACCCCTTCTGCCCCGACCGCCCCGACCGCCCCCCCGCCGCCGGCCAGCGCGGCGGCCTTCACCCCCCCGGATCTGCACCCCACGCCCCCCCGCGTGTCGGCCCTGGCAGCGGCACGGCCGTCTGGCCCACCCCCGCTGTCTTTTGCCCTGCCGCGACAGGGGCCGTCGCACCACGCGCCTCTGCCGCCTTCACCGGGCAGCGCCTCGCTCAAGGGCGTTTACGGCACCCAGAAGGCCTGTGCGCAGTGCGGCTGGGTCGAGTCGGTTCAATCGCTGTCGGTGGGTTCGGGGGGCCTGCCACCCGGCGCCACCGTGGCAGCGGGGGCGGCCCTGGGCGCGCAGGCCGGTGCCAACCGTGGCACTGCAACAGGTACGTCAACAGGTGCTTATGGCAGCAACCCCGCGGCTGCCGCCGCTGGTGCCGTGCTCGGGGCCCACGTGGGGGCGCGCACCGGGCAAACCCGCCAGCAACCGGCCTACGAGGTCAACATCCGCATGGAAGACGGCAGCCAGCGTGTGTTCGAGCTGCCCGAGCCCCTACCCTTGGGCGCGGCCGTGGTGGTGGAGGGCGGCGTGCCGCGCCTGGCGCCCGAGCGGGGGGCTTCCGCCAGCGCCGGTACAGGCGTGGGCGCTGGTGTGGGCACAGGGGCTGGCGCCGCGGGCAGCGGCAAGTCCTACGGCACCAGCCGCTGACGACGGCCCGCCTCGGTCGACGCGGCTCAGAGCGCCGCGTACACCAGCGCCGGGTACAGCTCGATCCAGTGGTTCAGCAGCCCGGGCGCCTGGGTCAGCAGCACGGCGAACAGCTCTTCGGCCGGGTCGACAAAGAACACCGTGCCCCCCAGCCCGCTCCAGCCGTATTGGCCGGCCGAGCCCGGGCGGGCGGCCAGCCCGGTTTCCCGGCGCACCGACACACCCAGGCCAAAGCCATGGCCGGGCGGCAGGATGTCGCCCGCCACCGGGATGCTGCCCAGGTGGTCGGCCGTCATGAAGGCCAGGGTGGCGCGGCTGACCAGGCGCACGCCCTCGCGCTCACCGCCACCCAGCATCAGCTGCAGAAAGCGGGCGTAGTCGCCCGCCGTGGACACCAGGCCGCCGCCGCCCGATTCGAACACCGGCGGCCGGCTCACGTCGATCAGGTTCACGGCGGTGCCCGTGGCGGGGTCTTTGGCCAAGGGTTCGGCCAGGCGGTGCAGTTGCCCTTCAGGCACGGAAAAGCCGGTGTCCTCCATGCCCAGCGGCTGCAGGATCAGGCGCTGCAGCACGGCGCCCAGGGGCTGACCCTCGACCACCTCCAGCACGGCGCCCAGCACGTCGGTGGCGCGGCTGTACTCCCAGGCCGTGCCCGGGTCACGCAGCAGGGGCAAGGGGCCCAGGTTCTGGGCCAGTTGCTGGTTGCTGTGCTGGCGTGAGCCGATGCGGGCCACGCGGTAGGTCTGGGCCACCGGGGTTTCGTCCCAGGCATAGCTCAGGCCTGCGGTGTGGCGCAGCAGGTCGTGCAGCGTGGCCTCACGCCTCACGGGGCGGCCACCTTCGGGGGTGTACACGCTCTGGCCGGCAAAGCCGCCCAGGTAGCGCGACACCGGGTGGGCCAGCTGCAGTCGGCCCTGCTCCATCAGCATCAGCACCGCCAGCGAGACGATGGGCTTGGTCATCGAGTAGATGCGGAACACCGTGTCGCGCGCCATGGGCGGGGCGCCGGTGCCCGGGCCTTGCGCGCCCAGGGCCGCGTGCAGCACGCGCTGGCCCCGGTGCTCGATCAGAGCCACCGCGCCGGGCAGCAGCCCCCGGTCGATGTGGTCTTGCAGAACGGCTTGCAGTTGGAGCAGGGCAGGGGGGTGCATCGGGGCCTCGTGACAGGTGGGTGGGCCGATTCTAGGAAGGCCTTCGCCTGCGGGCGTCGCCCTGGCGACGCAGGCCTTCAGTGCGCGCTGTGCAGCACCACCGGGATCTCGGTGGCCGGGGGCGTGTTGCGGCTGCGGCCGCAGCGCACCAGGCCATCGATCATCACCATGCCGACGCCGGGCAGGTCGCCCAGCTGCACGCTTTCGAGCAGGGTGGCGCCAGCGGTGTGCTGGGCCCGGTCCATGAACACGAAGTCGGCCGCGCGGCCGACCTCGATCAGGCCGCAGTTGAGCTGGCGGATGCGCGCCGTGTTGCCGGTGGCAAAGCAGAACACCAGTTCAGCCGGGATGTTGGCAAAGCTCGAGATCAGCGCAATCATGCGCAGCATGCCCAGGGGCTGCACCCCCGAGCCCGCGGGCCCGTCGGTGCCCAGGATCACGCGGTGCGGGCATTTGAGTTCGATGGCCGCACGGGCCGCTTCGATGGCGATCTTCTCGTTGCCGTTGTGCACCAGCTCGATCGCGCGCGACGACTTCTCGCACAGCTCGCACACATGCTTCCAGGGCAGCGAGGTGTGGCCGCCGTTGATGTGGCCGATCACGTCGGCGTCGGCCTCCAGCACCACGTCCTTGTCGATCAGGCCCGAGCCCGGGATCGACGGGCCACCCGTGTGGATGGTGCTCTGGATGCCGTGCTTGCGTGCCCAGGCCACCATCTCCTTGGCCTCGTAGCCGGCCTTGACCGAGCCCAGGCCTACCTCGCCGAGCAGGGTCACGCCGGCCTCGGCCAGTTCCTTGAAGTCGTGCTCGGTCATGCCTTTTTCGATCACCGGGGCGCCTGCGATCACCTTCACGCCACCGGGGCGGAAGTTGTCGAAGGCGCGCTGCGCGGTGATCGCCAGGGCCTTCAGGCCCACGATGTCCTTGGGGCGGCCGGGCAGGTGCACCTCGCCGGCCGAGATCATGCTGGTCACGCCGCCGTTCAGGGTCGACTCGATCCAGCCCAGTTGGTTCTGCCGCGGCGTCCAGTCGCCGAACACCGGGTGCACGTGGCTGTCGATCAGGCCCGGGGCCAGGCAGGTGCCACGGGCGTCGATCACGGTGCGGGCGCCCTCGGTGTCGCAGTCCTTGTAGCGGCCCACGGCCGTGATCAGGCCGTCATGCACCACCACGGTGTCGGCGTCGAGGATGGGGTGGTCCAGATCGCCGGACAACAACAGGCCGATGTTCTGGATGACGACCTTGCCGGACTTCTCGCCGGCGACTGCTTCTGCCATGGTGTGCTCCTGTGGGGGTGGAAATGTAGGCCACCCCTGGCGGGTGGCCGCAGGGAAATCGCTCAGCCCGCTCGGGCTGGGGGGGCTGCAGTCGCTGCAGGTGCCACGGCCCGCAGTACCGTGTCGATGACGAACTCTTCCCAATGTGCCAGCGCCTCGGGGGCCTCCAGGTCTTCGCCCAGGAAGGCCGACAGCGTGTGCCGGTTGGACATGTAGAAATAGCCGTTGGCGGCGATCAGCAGGTACAGGTCGCGGGCCGAGATGTCGAGCCGGAACAGGCCCTGGGCCTGGCCGCTGGCCAGCAACTGGCGGATGATCTCGATGGCCGGGGACGAGTACTCGCGGGCGCGCACCGACTTCACGATGTGCCGCCCCTTGTGCAGGTTCTCGGTGTTGAGCAGGGTGACGAACTCGGGGTGGCGCCGGTAGTAGCCCACCACGAAGCGGATCACCGCCTGCAGGGCCTCCAGGGGCTGGTCGGGGCGCAGGTTGAGCTGCTCCTCGGCCTCGTTCATGCGGCGGTAGATCTCTTCGATGACCTCGATGTAGAGGCCTTCCTTGCTGCCGAAGTAGTAATAGATCATGCGGTCGAAAGACTTCGCCGCCTTGGAGATCTTCTCGACGCTGCCGCCGTCATAGCCGTAGCGGGCGAACACCTTGATGGCCGCCTTGAGGATGTTGTCCCGCGTGGTCTGGGCAGCCTGCTCACGCACGCCGACTGTGCGCCGGCCGGTGGGGCTCTTCTTCGCAGCAGTGCGGGTCTTTCTGGGGGTGGCCGACATGGTGGGGTCCAGAGCAAGGGCCGGGCCAGCCCGGGCGGGCCGGCCTGGTCAGGGGGTCACTGTTCAGCGAAAGCGCGTTCGATCACGAAGTCGCCGGGCTTGGTGGTGTTGCCTTCCTTGAAACCACGGGCTTCCATCATGTGCTTGAGGTCGCGCAGCATTTCGGGGCTGCCGCAGATCATCACGCGGTCTTCGGCCGGGTTCAGTGCGGGCAGGCCCAGGTCGGCGGCCAGCTGGCCGTTTTCGATCACGGTGGTCACGCGGCCCTGGTGCTTGTAGGCCTCACGGGTCACGGTGGGGTAGTACTTGAGCTGCTTGCTCACCATCTCGCCGAGGAACTCGTGCTTGGGCAGCTCTTCGGTGATGTAGTCGTGGTAGGCCAGTTCATTGACCTGGCGCACGCCGTGCACCAGCACCACTTCCTCGAACTTCTCATAGGTGTCGGGGTCGCGGATCAGGCTCAGGAAGGGGGCCAGGCCGGTGCCGGTGGACAGCATGTACAGGCGCTTGGCGGGCAGCAGGTAGTCGATCAGCAGGGTGCCGGTGGGCTTTTTGCCGACGATGATGCTGTCGCCCACCTGGATGTGCTGCAGACGCGAGGTCAGCGGGCCGTCCTGCACCTTGATGCTCAGGAACTCGAGATGCTCTTCGTAGTTCGGGCTGACGATGCTGTAGGCGCGCAGCAGCGGCTTGTTGTTCACGCGCAGGCCGATCATCGTGAAATGGCCGTTGGAGAAGCGCAAGCCGGGGTCGCGCGTGGTGGTGAAAGAGAAAAGACGATCGGTCCAGTGGTGGACCGTCAGCACGCGTTCTTCGTGAAAAGCACTCATGGATTTCAGATGGCAATGGTGGATAAACAGGGGCTGCCGAGGCAGTGAGGGGGCCTATTTCGGGCCCCGGCAACACCTCGAACATCGCATTCGCAACCCTCCATTGTTCCGCAAGTCGGGAAAGCCCTGGTTTTCAGGGCTTCGCCCGGCCCTTTTGAAGGGCACCGAAGCGGGGCATGGACGGGGTTCTGCATCAAAACGGGGCTCCGGGTGAGGCGGTTTTGGCACCCTTGCGGGGCACGCGAAAATACGGTTGCGGCAACAGATTCGATAGGCTACATTGTGCCGGAAATGTAGTGAATACCACATTTTTATTCGGTGAATGCTACACAAACGGGATGGCCTTCACAAGCTGTCTTTTCGAGCCTTCGAAGTGCCCCTCAGGGGCCTGGAAATTCGGACCCCGCGATGACTGAACACACCAAGACCGACGGCCTGCCCGGCCTCGAATCGCCAGGACTGCCACCGCTGGCCGAGCGCGCCCGCCCGCGCAATGAGCGCATGAACACCGCCAAGGTCGAATGCAATGCCTGCCCGGTGCTGTGCCAGATCTCCGAGGGCCGCGCCGGCGCCTGCGACCGCTATGCCAACCAGGGCGGCACGCTGGTGCGGCTCGACCCGGTGGTGCTGCTGCGCCGCACGCTGGAGGCTGATGAGCCGGTGCTGGTGCCTTTTGCGGGCCGAGCCGAGGACAGCGCGGGCAGCGAAGCGCCCGCCTGGTCGGGCGATCTGCTGCTGGCCGATCAGGTGTTCGTCACCGGCGTGGGCTCGTCCACCACCTACCCCGACTACAAACCGGCGCCCTTCATCGTGGGCTCGCAGGTGCAGGGCGTGGACATGGTCACCGTGGTGACCGAGGGCATCTTCAGCTACTGCAGCTTCAAGGTGAAGATCGACACCGACCGCTTTCTGGGCGCCGAGCAGGCCAATGTGCGCTGCAAGGGCGAGGTGGTGGGTCACGTCACCACCGCCGAGTACGGCTCGCAGATGCTGTCGCTGGGCGGGGTGCACCACCTCACCGGGGGCAGCAAGAAGGAAGGGCGCATCACCGCCGAGATGATGCAGGCCCTGGGCAACAAGCAGGCGGTCGAGTTCACCATCGACGGCGGCTCGCAGATCATCATCCAGGCCGGCCGCGCACCCATCGTCAATGGCGTCGAAGAGCAGCGCATGCGCGTGGGCTGCGGCTCGGCGGCGGTGGGTATCTTCGCGCGCCAGCTGTTCGGCCTGGCCGACGAGGTGGTGGTGGTCGACGACCACATCACCGGCGTGCTGACCGAGCACCAGGCCGGCCGCTGCCTGGACATGCGGCCCTCGGGCATCCAGATGCTGGGCCGCAAGTCCACCCCGGGACGCTACTTCCAGGTGGCCAACCCGGGCACGGGCTGGGGTGGCACCGACATCGCCGACCCGCTGGCCATCATCGAAGGCTGGAACGCCGAGGTCGCCTGGCCCGGCCTGCGCCTGCTCATGACCAGCACCACCGGCGAGCACGCCAGCTGGTACGTGCTGGACGAGGATCTGCGCCCGGTCGAGACCGAGATGCCGGCCGAGGTGCGCCGCATCGTCGAGCGCATCGGTGAGAACTGTGAGCCTTCGCTGGCGTCGGTGCTGTTCCTGGCCGGGGCCGGCGGCAGCCTGCGCGCCGGCGTCACCGAAAACCCGGTGCTGCTCACCCGCTCCATCAAGCAGGCCCTGGTGAACGTCACCTGTGGCGGGGCGCCGGCCTATGTGTGGCCCGGCGGCGGCATCACCGTGATGGCCGATGTGCTGCGCATGCCCGACAACAGTTTCGGCACCGTGCCCACACCGGCCATCGTGGCGCCCATCGAGTTCAGCATGCGCCGCAGCGATTACGTCGCCCTGGGCGGCCATGGGGACCAGATCCGCTCCCTGGCCGAGGTGCTGTCGCGCGGCGCCTGGCACAACGAGGGCGCGCCCCAGGCCCTGCAGTGGCAACGCCAGCCCGATGCCAACCCCTGGCCCCTGGGCCGTCCGCCCCTGCTGGGCTGAGGCGCCCCCCATGCAAGCCACCCGACAGGCCCTCGACAGCGCACGCTGGCACTTCCAGCATGGCCCCATCGACCTGGTGATCGCGGCCGAGGGCCAGGCCCAGGCCGTGGCGCAGGCGCATGAGCAGGCCTGGCAGCGCTTTCAGGGCCTGCTGGCCGAGCTGGTGGCCGAGCTGCCTGCGCTGCGCGAGCCGGTGGGGGCGCATTGCCCGCTGCAAGGCCCGGTGGCCCGCCTGATGTGGCAGGCCTGCCAGCCGCATCGCCAGCCCTTCATCACCCCCATGGCGGCCGTGGCCGGTGCCGTGGCGCAGACCGTGCTCGAGGCCTACCGCCAGCCCGGGGTGAGCCGCGCCTGGGTCAACAACGGCGGCGACATCGCCCTGCACCTGACACCGGGCCAGTCGGCCCGCGTGGGCCTGTACGCCGATCTGGCCCGGCTCGATGGTGCCCAGTTGCTGCAGGGCCTGCGGCTGGATGGCCAGCTCGACATCCCGGCCCACTGGCCGGTGCGGGGCGTGGCCACCAGCGGCTGGCGCGGGCGCAGCTTCTCGCTGGGCATCGCCGACAGCGTCACCGTGCTGGCGGCCACCGCGGCCCAGGCCGACGCCGCCGCCACCGTGATCGCCAATGCGGTGCAGGCCGAACACCCCGCCATCGAGCGCGCCCCGGCCCACACGCTGCGCGACGACACCGACCTGGGCGCACGCCTGGTCACGGTGCAGGTGGGCCCGCTGCCCGCAGGGGTGGTGGCCGGGGCTTTGCACCAGGGCTTGAAAAAAGCGGAAGAATTGAGGGCTGCGGGGCTGGTATGGTTCGCCTTGCTCTGCTGCCAGGGGCAGAGCCAGGCCACCAAGGTGCCTGCCACCCTGGATGGCCCGGCACAGCCCTTGCCCCTGGCCGGTCCGGCCGAAGTTGGTTCAGTATTTGCTTAACGAAATGCACAGGCTCACAGCATGATCGACATCCGACGCGTTTTCACCCATGTTGAAGAAATCCGGCACGAATTCGGGCCCCCGGCGGCCGTGCCGCTCCAGCGTGGTGCCATCGGCGCCGTGCTGACCAACCCCTTTGCCGGCCGTTACGTGGAAGACATCCTGCCCATGATGGAGGCGCTGCAGGCCGTGGGGCTGGACATGGCGCAGCGCCTGCGCGCCGCCATGGACGTGCCGGTCGAACGCATCGAGGGTTATGGCAAGGGCGCCATCGTGGGCGCGGCTGGCGAGCTGGAGCATGGCGCGCTGTGGCATGTGCCCGGTGGCTATGCCATGCGCGAGCTGCTGGGCTGGAAGGGCGACCGCGATGCCTACAAAAAGGGCCAGGCCGAGGTCAAGACCGGGCAGCCCGCCAACGCCTTGGCCATCGTGCCTTCGACCAAGAAGGTGGGTGGCCCGGGCGCGGCCCTGGATGTGCCGCTCACGCACATCAACGCCAGCTATGTGCGCAGCCATTTCGACGCCATCGAGGTGCGCGTGCCCGGTGCGCCGCGCGCCGACGAGATCGTCTTCATCCTGGCCATGAGCACCGGAGCGCGCGTGCATGCCCGCGTCGGTGGCTTGAAGGCCGCCGACATCAGCCTGTGGGACGGTCTGCGCTGAGCGCCCACCCCCACCCTGCACCCACCCTGCCCAGAACACCGAGCCCGAGGAAACACCCCATGTCTGCCAAGATCCGAAAAATCATCGTGCAAGTCGACGAAGTCCGCCGCGAAATGGGCCAGGACTTGCAACCGCCCGTGCGCAAGGCCCTGGCCATGGCCGTGATCGAGAACCCCTTTGCCGGCCGCTACGCCGAGAACCTGGACGAGTTGATCGCCATCGGCGAAGAGCTGGGTGGCTTGCTGGGCGAACGCTGCGTCAAGGCGCTGGGCATCACGCCGGCGCAGGCTCAGAGCTACGGCAAGGCCGCCATCGTGGGCGAGGCCGGCGAGCTGGAGCATGCCGCCGCCATCCTGCACCCCAAGCTGGGCGCGCCGCTGCGCGTGGCCGTTGAAAAGGGCGCCGCCCTGGTGCCCTCGGCCAAGAAGCTGGGCGGCCTGGGCACGGCCATCGACGTGCCCCTGGGCCACAAGGATGCCGCCTACGTGCGCAGCCATTTCGACGCCATGGAGGCGCGTGTGGCCGACGCCCCGCGTGCCAACGAGATCGTGGTGGCCGTGGTGGTCACCGACAGTGGTCGCCCGCTGGCCCGCATCGGCGGCCTGCAGGCCCATGAGATCAAGGGCCAGGACGGCTTGCGCTGACCCTGACCTGCCCACCCCGGCCATCCCTTCCCCCCGCTTGTTCTGCTTTTCCGCTCATCTCACCCCCACCCCAGGAGAGCCTCCACCATGAAGCTGACCCCCCACCTCATCCGCACCACCGCCTTGTTCACCCTGACCGGCGTGCTGGGCACGGTCCACGCGGCCGATGTCATCAAGATCGGTGAAATCAACAGCTACAAGGCCCAGCCCGCCTTCCTCGAGCCCTACAAGAAAGGCATGGAGCTGGCGATCGCCGAGATCAACGCCGGTGGCGGCCTGCTGGGCAAGAAGGTCGAGCTGATCAGCCGCGACGACAACGCCAGCCCGGGCGACGCCGTGCGCGCCGCCGAAGAGCTGCTCTCGCGCGAGAAGGTGGACGTGCTGACCGGCTCCTTCCTGTCGCACATCGGCCTGGCGCTGACCGATTTCGCCAAGCAGAAGAAAGTGTTCTTCCTGGCCGGCGAGCCGCTGACCGACAAGATCGTCTGGCAGAACGGCAACCGCTACACCTACCGCCTGCGCCCCTCCACCTACATGCAGGTGGCCATGATGGTGCCCGAGGCCGCCGCGCTCAAGAAAAAGCGCTGGGCCCTGGTGTTCCCCAACTACGAATACGGCCAGTCGGCCGCCGCCACCTTCAAGCAACTGCTCAAGGCCGCGCAGCCCGATGTCGAGTTTGTGGCCGAGCAGGCGCCCCCGCTGGGCAAGGTCGATGCCGGCTCGGTGGTGCAGGCCCTGGCCGATGCCAAGCCCGATGCGGTGTTCAACGTGCTGTTTGGTGCCGACCTGTCGAAGTTCGTGCGCGAGGGCAACACCCGCGGCCTGTTCGAAGGCCGCTCGGTGGTCAGCCTGCTGACCGGCGAGCCCGAGTACCTCGACCCGCTCAAGGACGAAGCCCCCAACGGCTGGATCGTCACCGGCTACCCCTGGTACGGCATCCAGACGCCTGAACACAAGGCCTTCCTGAGCGCCTACCAGGCCAAGTTCAACGACTACCCGCGGCTGGGCTCCATCGTGGGGTACAGCGCCATCAAGTCGCTGGCTGAAGGCATCAAGAAGGCCGGCAGCACCGACACCGAAAAGCTGGTGGTCTCGTTCAAGGGCCTGCAGGTGCCCACCCCGTTTGGCCGCATCACCTACCGCACCGAGGACAACCAGTCGACCATGGGCGGCTTCATCGGCCACACCAAGAACGAAGGCGGCAAGGGCGTGATGGTGGACTACCGTTACCTCGATGGTGCCAAGTTCCAGCCCAGCGCTGAGGAAGTCAAGAAAATGCGTCCGGCCGACTGAGTTCGGTTCACGCTCGACTGACTGTCGAGTGAAGGTCGGGTGATCAACGCGGCGCCGCGGGCGCCGCCGTCCCCTGGCGGGCAGAGCCGCCGGAGGTGACACGTCCTGAGGGTTTTGGCATGGGCTTTTCGAGTTTCGTGGTGCAGCTGCTCAACGGTCTGGCGGGGGCGTCCTCGCTGTTCCTGGTGGCTGCAGGTTTGTCGCTGATCTTCGGGGTCACGCGCATCGTCAATTTTGCGCACGGCTCCTTCTTCATGCTGGGCATCTACCTGGCCTACAGCCTGGTGGGGGCGCTGGGCAACAGCCTGGGCTTCTGGCCGGCCCTGTTGCTGGCGGCGCTGGGGGCCGGCCTGATCGGCGCGGCGGTCGAGATGCTGCTGCTGCGCCGCATCTACAAGGCGCCCGAGCTGTTCCAGCTGCTGGCCACCTTTGCCTTGGTGCTGGTCATCAAGGATGCCGCGCTGTGGATCTGGGGCCCCGAAGAGCTGCTGGGCCCGCGGGCCCCGGGCCTGGCCGGCTCGGTGGGCATCCTGGGGCGCAACTTCCCGGCCTATGACCTGTTCCTGATCGTGGTCGGCCCGGTGGTGCTGGGCGCGCTCACCCTGCTGCTCACCCGCACCCGCTGGGGCACCCTGGTGCGCGCCGCCACGCAAGACCGCGAGATGGTCAGCGCCCTGGGCGTGAACCAGGCTTGGCTGTTCACGGCCGTGTTCGCCCTCGGGGCCCTGTTGGCCGGCCTGGGCGGCGCCCTGCAATTGCCGCGCGAGCCCGCCACCCTGGAGATGGACCTCAACACCATCGGCGCCGCTTTCGTGGTGGTGGTGGTGGGTGGCATGGGCTCGATCCCGGGCGCCTACGCCGCCGCCTTGCTGATCGCCGAGATCAAGGCCGTGTGCATCTGGCTGGGCGTGGTCGAGCTGTTCGGCTACAGCGTGTCGTTTTCCAAGCTCACCCTGGTGGTCGAGTTCCTGGTCATGGCCGTGGTGCTGGTGGTGCGCCCCTGGGGCCTGATGGGCAAGCCCCAGGCCACCAGCCGCAACGTGGGCCTGCCCGAAGCCCCGCTGCGTCACCCCGGCACCTGGTTCAAGGTGGGCGGTGTCTTGCTGATGGCCCTGCTGGTGCTGCTGCCCTGGCTCACCGCCGATTCGCCCTACCTGTCGGTGCTGGCCATCGACCTGATGATCGCGGCCCTGTTCGCGGCCAGCCTGCACTTCATCATGGGGCCGGCCGGCATGCACTCGTTCGGCCACGCCGCCTACTTCGGCATCGGGGCCTATGCCGCCGCGCTGCTGGTGCGCAGCGCCGGCCTGCCCATGGAGCTGACCCTGCTGCTGGCGCCCCTGGTAGCGGCGGCCGGGGCCTTTCTGTATGGCTGGTTCTGCGTGCGCCTGTCGGGCGTCTACCTGGCCATGCTGACCCTGGCCTTTGCCCAGATCACCTGGGCCATCTGCTACCAGTGGGATGGTTTCACCGGCGGCAGCAACGGCCTCACCGGGGTGTGGCCGGCCGAGTGGCTGTCTGACAAGACCCACTACTACTACCTGACCCTGGCGCTGGTCACCGCCGGTGTGCTGCTGCTGCGCCGCGTGCTGTTCTCGCCCTTCGGCTATGCCTTGCGCGCCGGGCGCGACTCGGCCCTGCGGGCCGACGCCATCGGCATCGACGTCAAGCGCATGCAGTGGGTGGCCTTCATCATCGCCGGGGGCTTTGCCGGCCTGGGCGGGGCGCTGTTCGCCTTCTCCAAGGGCAGCATCTCGCCCGAGAGCCTGGCCGTGGGCAAATCGGTCGATGGTCTGGTGATGGTCTTGCTGGGCGGGTTGCAGACCCTGTCGGGCCCGGTGGTGGGCGCCGTCACCTTCACCTGGCTGCACGACACCGTGGCGCGCAACACCGACTACTGGCGCGCCATGCTGGGCGGCATCATCTTGCTGCTGGTGCTGCTGTTCCCGCAGGGCATCGCGGGCTCGATCAAGCACGCGGTGGAGCATTGGCGTGAGGGGCGCAAGCCTCGCAGCCCGAGCAACGCCGCAAGCCCTGTTTCTGCATCCAAGGAGGCCGCATGAGTCTGCTCAAAGTGTCCGGCCTGGGCAAGGCCTTTGGCGGCGTCAAGGCCGTGGACGGCATCCATTTCGAACTGGCCGCCGGCGAGTTGCTGGCCCTGATCGGCCCCAACGGGGCCGGCAAGTCCACCACCTTCAACATGGTCAACGGCCAGTTGCCGGCCGACAGTGGCTCCATCGTGCTCGACGGCCACGAGCTGGTGGGCCGCAAGCCGCGCGACATCTGGCGCCTGGGCGTGGGCCGCACCTTCCAGATCGCCGAGACCTTTGCCTCGCTCACCGTGGTCGAGAACGTGCAGATGGCCTTGATCTCGGTGGACGACCGGCTGTTCTCCTTCTGGCGCAAGGCCTCGGACCACCAACGCGACGAGGCCCTGGCCCTGCTCGATCAGGTGGGCATGAAGGCGCAGGCCGACCGGCCCTGCAGCGAGCTGGCCTATGGCGACGTCAAGCGCGTCGAGCTGGCGATCGCCATGGCCAACTCGCCCAAGCTGCTGCTGATGGACGAGCCCACCGCCGGCATGGCACCCAAGGAGCGCAATGACCTGATGGCCCTGACCAAGCAGTTGGTGATCGACCGCGGCATGGCCGTGCTGTTCACCGAGCACAGCATGGACGTGGTGTTCGCCTACGCCGACCGCATGATCGTGCTGGCCCGCGGCCGCCTGATCGCCGAGGGCAAACCCCTCGAACTGCGCGACCACCCCAAGGTGCAGGAGGTGTACTTCGGCTCCGGCAAGACCTTCGAAAAGAAAGAGACGGCATCGGCATGAGCCAGAGCAGCATCTCCACCCCCGCGACGCTGTTGCAGGCCCGGGGCCTGGCCGCCTGGTATGGCGCCGCGCAGATCCTCTACGACATCGACCTTGACGTGAAGCGCGGCGAGGTGGTGGCCCTGATGGGCCGCAACGGGGCCGGCAAATCGACCACCCTCAAGGCCTTGATGGGCATGCTGGCCAAGCGCCGCGGCCAGATCGAGTTCCTGGGCCAGGACATCTCGCGCAGCGAGCCCCATGTGGCGGCCCGCCTGGGCTTGGGCTTTGTGCCCGAGGACCGGCGCGTGTTCACCGACCTCAGCGTGACCGAGAACCTGGAGGTGGGGCGCCAGCCGCCGCGCCGTTGGCCCGACGGCAGTGCCGCCCCCGAGTGGACGCCCGAGCGCCTGTACACCCTGTTCCCCAACCTGGGCGAGATGCGCCAGCGCGCCGGCGGCCGCATGAGCGGCGGCGAGCAGCAGATGCTGACCGTTGCTCGCACCCTGATGGGCAACCCCTACCTGGTGCTGCTCGACGAGCCCAGCGAAGGCGTGGCCCCGGTCATCGTCGAGCAGATGGCGCACATGATCCTCGAGCTCAAGGCCCAGGGCGTGAGCATCCTGCTGTCCGAGCAGAACATGCACTTTGCCGAGCTGGTCTCCGACCGCGCCTATGTGCTTGAAAAAGGCCAGATCCGCTACCAGGCTTCGATGGCCGAGCTGGCCGCCAACGAAGAGGTGCGTCGGGCCTACCTCAGTGTGTAAAAGCCCGCGGGGCGGCACGGCTCCTGCTTGCCCTTGTGTTCGTGCTTTTGCTTGTGCTTGTGCCGTGTGTTGTTGTCACCTTCATCCCAACCCCCAGGAGTGATGCCATGTCTTCTCAATCTTCGATGTCTCAACGCCGCCAGTTCCTTCAATCTGCTGCCCTGCTCGGGCTGGCGGGTGCGGGCCTGACGCAACGCGCCTTCGCGGCGGCCATCAAGCCCGGTGCCGACAGCGCCCTGATCGTGGTCGATGTGCAGAACTGCTTTGTGCCCGGTGGCACGCTGCCCGTGGCCAAGGGCGATGAGGTGGTGCCCGTGATCAACCGCATCGCCCCCGCCTTCGAGAACGTGGTGGTCACGCAAGATTGGCACACCCAGGCCCATGCCTCGTTTGCCAGCAGCTACCCCGGCAAAAAGCCTTTTGAAACCACCAAGCTGAGCTATGGCCAGCAGGTGCTGTGGCCCGACCATTGCGTGCAAGGCACCGACGACGCCGCGCTGCACAAGGACCTCAAGGTGCCGCAGGCCCAGATCATCCTGCGCAAGGGCTTCCACCAGCACGTCGACAGCTACTCGGCCTTCGAAGAGGCCGACCGCAAGACCGCCACCGGTCTGGCCGGCTACCTCAAGGCCCGCGGCATCAAGACCGTGTTCGTGACCGGCCTGGCCACCGACTTCTGCGTGGCCTGGACTGCCCTCGACGCGCGCCGCCTGGGCTTCAACACCTATGTGATCGAAGACGCCTGCCGCGGCATCGACCTCAATGGCTCGCTCGAGGCCGCCTGGAAGCAGATGAGCGCCAAGGGCGTCAAGCGCATCCAGTCCAGCGACCTGGCCCTGGCCTGACCTGCTGAAAACCCCCTGTGCCGACCGGCCTTGCCCGGTCACACTGGACAGCCGTGCGTTTTCGGTTCAGTGAACACTGAATGAAATCGACGTTCGTCCTTCTCCTGCACCGCTTGTCAGATTCGCCATGCCCACCCCCAACCTTGAGGTCAACGGCCAGGCCGTGACCCTGCCCGACTCGGCCCAGGCCACCCTGCTGCACGTGCTGCGCAACGACCTGGGTCTGAACGGGCCCAAGTACGGCTGTGGCCTGGGGCAATGCGGGGCCTGCACCGTGTGGGTGGACGGCGTGCCGGCGCGGGCCTGCGTGATCCCGGCCCAAGGGGTGGCCGGGCGCTGCATCACCACGCTCGAAGGCCTGGCCGGCTTGTCGGCCCAGCCCGGCCTGCACCCGGTGCAGCAGGCCTTCATCGACGAGCAGGCCGCCCAATGCGGCTACTGCCTCAACGGCATGGTGATGATGGCGGCGGCCCTGCTGGTGCGCGATCCCGAGCCCAGCGAGGCCGCGATCCGGCGCGAGCTCTCGCGCAACCTGTGCCGTTGCGGCACCCATGTCGAGATCGTGCGCGCCGTGCAGCGTGCCGCCGTGCTGCTGCGTGGCGCAGGGGAGGGCGCATGAGCCAATCCACGATCCAGCCCATGATCCAGCCCACGATCCGGCGTGCCGAGATCCCCCAGCACCGCGCCGACTACTTTGCGGCCCAGGGCGTGCTGCTGGTCTGGCGCGATCCGCCCCCGCCGCCCATCCCCACCCCGGGCCAGCCCATGGCCGTGCCCAGCAACCCTGCCGAAGGCCCCGAGCTCCTGCTGGCCGTGTGGGACGACGGCTCGGTCACCGCGCTCAACGGCCACGTCGACCTGGGCACCGGCATCCGCACGGCGCTGGCGCAGATCGTGGCCGAAGAGCTCGATGTTCCCCTTGCCGCCGTGCACATGGTGCTGGGCGACACCACGCGCGCGCCCAACCAGGGCGCCACCATCGCCAGCGCCACGCTGCAGATCCATGCCCAGCCGCTGCGCCTGGCCGCCGCCCAGGCCCGCCATTGGCTGCTGGCCGAGGCCGCGGCCCAAGCGGGCTGCCCGCCCGAATCCCTCACCCTGCGCGACGGTCTGTTGCAAGGGCCCGGGCTCGCCGAGGCCTGGCCCCTGGGCCGGCTGTTGCAAGGCCGCCAGGCCTCCTTGCGACTCGACCCGGCCACCGCCACCAAGCCGGCCGCCGATTACCGGCTGGTCGGCCAATCCGTGCCGCGCGTGGACATCCCGGCCAAGGTCCGGGGCGAAGGGGATTTCGTCCACGACTTCCGCCTGCCCGGCATGCTGCACGGGCGAGTCGTCCGTCCGCCCTATGCCGGGGCCGACCATGGCGACTTCATCGGCAACACGCTGGAGTCCGTCGACGAGGCCTCGGTGGCCCACATCCCCGGTCTGCGGGCGGTGGTGGTGATCCGCGATTTCGTGGGCGTGGTGGCCGAGCGCGAGGAGCATGCCGAGCAGGCCCTGCGCGAGCTGCGCGTGCGCTGGAAGCCCTGGCCCGGCCTGCCCGACCTGGGCCAGCCCGAGGCCGTGCAGCAGGCGCTGCGCGACAACCCCGCCACCCAGCGCCGCCTGGTCGATGAGGGCGACGTGGACGCCGCCCTGGCGCAGGCCGCCCAGCCCATGCCGCGCACCTATGTCTGGCCCTACCAGCTGCATGCCTCGCTGGGCCCTTCGTGCGCGGTGGCCCATTGGCAGCAACAGGATCAAAACCCCCGGCTGGCCGTGTGGGCCGGCACCCAGAACCCGCATGTGCTGCGCGCCGATCTGGCCCGGCTGATGGGCCTGCCCGATGTGGCCATCGACCTGGTGCGGCTGGAGGCCTCGGGCTGCTACGGCCGCAACGGCGCCGACGACGTGGCCGCCGATGCGGCCCTGCTGTCGCGGGCCGTGGGCGCGCCGGTGCGCGTGCAGCTCACCCGCGAGCAGGAGCACCTGTGGGAGCCCAAGGGCACGGCCCAGCTCATGCAGGTGCGCGGGGGGCTGAACGCCGACGGCTCGGTGGCCGGCTACGACTTCGAAACCTCCTACCCCAGCAACGGCGCGCCCACGCTGGCCCTGCTGCTCACCCGCAGCATCGAGCCGGTGGCACAGGCCTACGAGATGGGCGACCGCACGGCCCGCCCGCCCTACGACTACGACAACCTGCGCGTGGCGGTGAACGACATGCCGCCCGTGATCCGCGCCTCGTGGCTGCGCGGCGTGTCGGCCCTGCCCAACTCCTTTGCCCACGAGAGCTACATCGACGAGCTGGCCACCGCGGCCGGTGTCGACCCGGTGGCCTTCCGCCTGCAGCACCTGAGCGACCCGCGCGCCATCGAACTGGTGCAGGCCACGGCGCAAAAAGCCGGCTGGCAGCCCCACACCGCCCCGCGCCTGCAGGCCGACCCCGAGCAGCCCGACTGGCTGCACGGCCAGGGCTTTGCCTACGCGCGCTATGTGCACAGCAAATGGCCCGGCTTCGGCGCCGCCTGGGCCGCCTGGGTGGCTGATGTGGACGTCAACCGCAAGACGGGCGAGGTGCATGTGCGCCGCGTGGTGGTGGGGCACGACGCGGGCCTCATGGTCAACCCCGCCGGCATCGAGCGCCAGGTGCATGGCAACGTGGTGCAGACCACCAGCCGGGCCCTCAAGGAGCAACTGCAGTTCGAGACCCCGACCGCCCCGCTGACCGGGCCAACACTTGCGCCGGCACCCGTGCTCTCCAGCCGCGACTGGGGCAGTTACCCCATCTTGAGCTTCCGCGAGGTGCCGGTGGTCGAGATCGTGCACATGCCGCGCCCCGGCGAGCCAGCACTGGGCGCGGGCGAGTCGTCCTCGGTGCCCGGCACGGCGGCCATCGCCAACGCCATCTTCGACGCCACCGGCGTGCGCTTCCGCGCGCCGCCTTTCACGCCCGAGGTGGTGCGCGCCGCGCTGAATCCCTTGCCCCCCGCCGCCCAGGGCGCAGACGCCGAAGCACCGCCCCAGGCCTTGCCGGCGCCCGTGCCCGCCGGCCTGCCGCCGGACGCGCTGCTGCCGCGCCAGCGCCGCCCCTGGGCCCGTGTCGGGGCGCTGCTGGCGGCGGGCGTTGGCATCGGCCTCGGTGTGCTGGGCTGGCGCCCCGCCATCGCGCCGGTTCAGAGCGCGGGCGGGGCATCGGTCTACAACGCCGCCACGCTGGAGCGTGGGCGGCTGTTGGCCGCAGCCGGCGACTGCGCGGTGTGCCACACCGCGCCCGGCGGGGCCGTCAACGCGGGCGGCCGCGCCATGGACACGCCCTTTGGCCGCCTCTACACCAGCAACCTCACGCCCGACCCCGAGACCGGTCTGGGCCGCTGGTCCTTCAGCGCCTTCCAGCGCGCCATGCGCGAGGGCCTGTCGCGCGACGGCCATCATCTGTACCCGGCCTTCCCCTACACCGCCTTCGCCAAGATGAGCGATGACGACCTCACCGCGCTCTACGCCTGGCTGATGTCGCAGCCCCCGGTGCGGGCCGAGACCCCGGCGCCCGAGATGCGCTTTCCCTTCAACCAGCGCTGGCTCATGGCGGGCTGGAACGCGCTCTACCACGACCCCCGGCCCTGGACCCCCGAGACCGGCCAGAGCCCCGAGTGGAACCGGGGCGCCTACCTGGTGCAGGGCCTGGGCCACTGCGGCGCCTGCCACACCCCGCGCAACGCGCTGGGCGCCGAGCAGGGCGGGGCGGCATTTTTATCCGGCGCGCTGATCGATGGCTGGGAGGCCCCGGCCCTCACCGGCCTGTCGCGCGCCCCCGTGCCCTGGACGGCCCAGGCCCTGTACCACTACCTGCGCCACGGCCACAGCGCCCAGCACGGCGCCGCCCTGGGCCCCATGGCCCCGGTGGTGCGCGAGCTGCAAGCCCTGCCCGACAGCGACATCCGTGCCATGGCCACCTACCTGGCCAGCTTCAACCTCTCCGTGCCCGATGCCCCCGAACAGGCGGCCCGACAGGTCGCCACCGCTGCCGCCCAGGCCCCCGCCCCGGGCCGCGTGCAGCGCCTGTTCGAAGGCGCCTGCGCCGCCTGCCACCACGACGGCGACGGCCCGCGCCTGCTGGGCGCCAACGTGCCCCTGGCCCTGAGCAGCAAGCTGCACAGCGAACACCCCGACAACCTGCTGCGCACCCTGCTGCACGGCGTGCGCGAGCCCGCCACGGCCGAGCTGGGCTTCATGCCCGCCTTCGACCAGGCCCTGAGCGACACCCAGCTCGTCGAGCTGGCCGGCTGGATGCGCCAGCGCTACGCCCCTGGCCAGCCCGCCTGGGCGGATCTGCCGGGGGCGCTGGCGCGGCTGAGGGCGGCGCCTGGGCATCCGTGACGGCTCAAGGCTTCTCCTCCACCGTCACCAGCACCGCCCCATAGGCATCCGAGCAGGCCTGGCCGGCCTGAGGCCGGCAGGCCCCTGCGGCGGCATGGCCCAGCAGGGCCCCCAGGCGGGCGCGGCCCTGCAGGTCATTGAGGCTGCGGGCAAAGGGGCTGCCGGGGTCTTTGGGCAGGGCTTTCCAGTGGCGTGGGGCGTCGGCCACCATCACCAGCAGGGTGTCGGTGCCGGCCGGACCGGCGGCCTTCACGGGCCAGTTTGGGCGGGGCAGCAGCAGCTGCTGGTCTTTCTCGATCCGGTTGTTGCTGTCGAGCTCGTTGGGGAACAGCAGGGTCAGTGACTGGTTGTCCGAACCCGCCAGCGCCACATAGACGTAGCCGCTGCGGTCGGACAGCACGGCCAGGTCCAGTGCGTCCTGGCCGATGCGCAGGGTGCCTTGTCCGAGGCGGGCCCGCACCTGGCGCTTGCCGTCGCGCTGTTCATACAGCTGGGCCAGCGCCTGGGCGCCGGTCAGGCGGACGGGGGCCGCGACCGGTGTCTGGGGCGGCGCCAGGGCGGCCGGGGGGAGTGCCGGGGTGGCCGCGGGCGGCGTCACGGGCGGGGTCTGAGCCACCGCATTGAGCACCCCGGTGGTGGGGGCACCGGGCACCTGCTGGGTGGGCAGGGCCTGGCTGAACCAGGCAGGCACGAACTTGCGGTTGCCCGACAGCAGCAGATGGTGCGGGGTGAACAGGCTGTCGTTCTTCAGGCGCTGGTTGATCTTGCTCTGGGCGCATTGCTGGATCTCGTCCATGCTGATGGCACCTGAGCCGTCGAGGTCGACCGCCTCGCGCAGCAGACAGTCGCGCACGAACTGGGTGGCCAGGCCGCCTTTCTTCTGGTCTTCCAGGCTGACCTCATCGGGCCGGGCCGCCGACAGGAACACCACGTCCTGCGGCAGGGCGCCCTGTGCGGTGGCCTCGTCGAGCAGGCTGCGCGTGCGCACATTGCTCGGCCGGGCGCAGCTCTCGCTGGTCTCGGCGAAACGGCCTCGCAGGGTGTTCTCCCCCGCAACCTCGCCCCGGTCCCCGCCCGTGCTGCGGGGCTTGGGCAACTGGCTCAGCAGGCCGCCGGAGTGGCAGGCGTCGTACATCACGAACAACTTGTCGGTCTTGCGCACGATGGGTTGCAGCAGCTGGGCCATCTCCTTGTGCAGCACGATGCCTTTCCAGGTGCCGCCGTCATGGGTGGACAAGGCCTCGGCGCAGCCACCGGTCTCGGGATCGGGGAAGCGGGTGCCGTGGCCCGAGTAGTGCACGAACACCCGATCGCCGTCCTGCACCCGGGTGTTGAGGGCCGCGAGGGCCCGGCGGATGTTGTCGCCGGTGGCCTGCTCGTCTTGCAGGTAGGTGATGTTGCTGTCGGGCACCTGCATGGCGCGGGCGATCTCGGTGGCCGATTTGCGGTCTTCGGCCGCCCCCGGCAGTGGCGACATGCGGGGGTCGGCAAAGCGGCTGATCGAGATGATCAGGGCGTGGCGGCTGCTGTTGCCGGCCAGGGCCCGAGGCTGTGCGGGCACCGTCTCGGACCCGGCATGGCCCAAGGGCAGCAGCGAGGCCAGCAGGCAGGCCCAAAGAGAAGGCAGTCTTCGAGGGGGCATGGGGTTTCCTTGGGCGGGCGCCCGGGCCGGGGGTCAGCGTTTGTCCGCCGTCTGGGCGCCGGCGATCTCGTAGCTGGTCAGCTCATTGCGCTTGAGCGTGGGCGCGTCTTTGCCCGAGCGCCAGGTTTCATCAAGCGCCACGTAGTAATGCAGTGACGGCACATACCAGTAGACGATTTCCTGGTGGGCTTGCCAGCTGTCGTTGCCATTGGTCTGGGTGCCTGTCACCGTGGCCACGCGCTCCACGCGGAATGCCGTGAACTCGCCCGCGGGCACCTTGATGCGTTCCTGACCCTTGACCTTGAGCGTGCCCTTGAACACCTGCTCGAACTCCTTGCCATCGGAGCGCCGCGAGCGCTCCTGGTAGCTGAAATCCTCCTGGTGGCCGGTCTCCATCTTTTTCGGGAACAGCACCTCCACCTCGGAGTAGACGCGGCTCGGAAAGCGGTTGTTGGTCAGCTGCCGCAGGTTGCCGTTGGGGCTCATCACGGTGGAGCCGCTCAGCAGGTCGCCATTGGGCAGGATGCGGCTGATCCGGCGGTTCCAGTTGGAGATCACCTCGCCCTTGTACTTGTCGATCTGCTGGTAGCTCCAGCGGTCGCCGACACTGAAGCCGAAGGGGTTGGCGCCGACCGCCAGGGAGGCTGGCTGGGCTGGCGGGGAGGGCTGGGTTGGCGGGGCTGTTGGGGCTGTTGGGGCTGTTGGGGGCGGTGCGGCGATCGCCGTTGGCGCTGGCGGGTTCTGTTTCAACCGGGCCAGGGCCTCGGCCGCGTGCACGCTGTTGGGAAAGCGGGCCACAAAGGTCTTCAGGTCCAGCGCATCGCCCGAGGCCCTCACCAGGGCCCACATCGATTCTTCCAGTGCGGCGTTGGCCGAGGGGGCGGTGTCGCTGGGGGCCGTGAAGTAGAAGTCGCCTTCCAGCGAAGTGGCTTCCCAGGGCACCTGCTTGTCTTTGGATTCACGACGCACGGCCGATCGCACGCGTTTGAACACGTCTTCGACCTTGGCACCGGGCTCTCGCATGGCGCTCAACAGGTGGTGGGTGTAGAGGCCGTTGCTGCCGCGACCGTCGCTGGCGACCGAACCCGGGGCGGTGGCAAACGCCACCAGGGTGCCCACCGGCGCGTCCATCTGGGCCAGGCCCTGCTGCGAGCTGCGGAAGCTGCGGGCAAACGGGTTGTTGCGGCACGCATCCAGAATCATGATGTTGGTGCCGTTGCCGGCGGCCTCCATCTTGTCCAGGACGGCCTGGGCATCCACCGCCTGGTAGGCCACCTCGTCTTCGCGCTGGATCACGCTGTTCACCGGGATCAGGTAATTGCGGCCCTTGATCTGCATGCCGTGGCCGGCGTAATAGAACACCCCGACCCCACCCTTGCGCAACTGGTCGCCAAAGCGGCGGATGCTGGTCAGCATGCCCTGGATGTCGGTGTCCACCTGCAGCGTGACGGCAAAGCCCGACTCCTTGAGGGCCTGGGCCATGGCCCGCGCATCGTTGGGCGGGTTGTTCAGGGGCGCGTCGCGGTAGGCCCCATTGCCGATCACCAGGGCCACCCGTTGCGAGGCGGTGGCCACCGCCGCCGCAGGTGCACCGATGACCAGGTTGCGCTCGTCCTTGTCCCGGGCCGCCAGCGCCGGCCCTGCGAGGGCGCCGACCAGTGCCAGGCCCATGGCCAGGCTTGTGCTCACCCGGGCCGCCGTTGCCGCGATCGAAGTGTCTTTTTTCATGTCTGTTGTTCTGATGGCTTGTCTCTGCCTGGGGCAAGGTGACTGGCCTCAAGGCCTCTTCGTTGTCCTCTCGAACACCACGCGCTCGATGAACACCTCGCCGCCCGCAGTCTTGTTCAGCACCAGCCTGGCCTGGTGGCCGCCCGCCGCCTGCAACACCTGGGAGTCTTTGATTTCGCCCCAGGTCTTGAGCGCTGACCACAGCCCGCTGACCAGGCCCAGCAGCAGCGCCGGGTTGCGTGGCGTCACATCACCGGGCGGGGGCGAGACGTCGAGGCGCCCACCGGACTGCTCGATCGCGGTCAGCCATTTCTGCAGTCGCACCGGCACATCGTTGGGCGTGACCTTGCCGTAGAAGCTCACCCCGACCTCGGCCTGGTCGGCTTGGAGGGCCTCGGCCAGCTCCTTGTCGAAGCGCGGCAGGTCCAGAAAGGGGATGGCGGGCCTGGCCACCGCGGAGGCCTCGGTCTGAGCCACGGCCTGTCCCAGGCCGCCCAGCAGGGCAGCAGCCACGATGACGGGTAGAAAGATTCGCATAGCCTCTGATTCTGCAACAGCGTCGCCGCCAGCAGCAGGATGTCAGGGGACGGTGCTTGGAATTGCGGCCGCTGGCCCGGCATGGAGGGGCTGCACCGTGGGGGATCCTTCTTGCAGCAGACGCTCAAGAAGAAGCAGAAGAGGGAACAAGGCAAAGGGCCGGCCCCTTGTCGGAGGCCGGCCCTTTGCAGGCGAGAGCCGCGAGCCGATCAGTTCAGCTGCAGCGCATTCGTCAGGTCACCCATGACGGAGGCGCCATTGGCCTTCAGGGCGGCGTCGCGCGAGGCCAGGCCGGGCAGGGTGTCCAGGCCGAAGGTGCGGGTGATCAGGCGCAGCACCGAGGCGGTGTCGTACTGGGTGTGGTCCACGGTGCCCTTCTTGGCCAGGGGCGAGATCACCAGGGCCGGGATGCGGGTGCCGGGGCCGATCAGGTCGCCCTTGGGCGGGGCCACGTGGTCCCAGGTGCCGCCGAACTCGTCATAGGTCACCACCACCACCATGTTGTTCCACTGCGGGCTGGCCTGCAGTTTGGTGATCAGGTCGGCGATCTTGCTGTCGGCGTCCTTGATGTTGGCGTAGCCCGGGTGTTGGTTGTACAGGCCTTCGGGCTTGTAGAAGGTCACGGCGGGCAGGGTGCCGGCGGCGGCGTCGGCCACCAGGTCGTTGTAGTCCTTCAGGTGGTTGGTGCGGTAGGCGGCGCCGGTCACCGGGTCGGCCTTGGCGTAGTAGTTGAAGGGCTGGTGGTGCGGCTGGAAGTCCATGTTGGCCGTGGTGGCCACGCCAAAGCTGTTGCCGGCGTAGATCACCGAGCGGGGGGCGGTCGGGTCTTGCACACCGTCGGCCAGGGCGCTGTTCCAGGCGCCGCTGTACCACTTCCAGCTCACGTTCTTGGCATCCAGCAGGTCGCCGATGTTCGTGGCGGTCTGCGGCGGCAGGGTGGTGGCCTTGGTGGCGTTGGCGTACAGGGCGTTGCTGCCGGTCACGTTGGCGGGGGCGTTGCCGCTGGGCTGGTAGGCCGGTTGCATGGTGTTCACGGCGTAGAACTTGCCGTCACCAAAGTAGTTGGCGGGCGTGATGTTGCCGCTCAGCACATAGCTGGGCGCGCCGTCCAGGGCCGAGGCTGGGCTGGTCGACTTGGTGGTCAGCGTGGAGGTGTACTTGCCGCTGGCGTCCTTGTTCAGCACCGCGATGGTGGGGGCGGCGGCGGCGGTGTCGGCGTTCGGGTACTCGGGGGCGCAGGCGCACACCAGGTACTGGTGGTTCAGGAAGGAGCCACCGAAGGCGCCCTGGAAGAAGTTGTCGGCCAGCACGTATTGCTGGGCCAGCTTGTACATGGCGCTGCCGCTGGTGTCGAAACGGCCCATGGTCAGGCCGCCCGCGTCGGACCAGGCGGCAAACATGTCGTTGGCGCCGCCGTTGATCTGCATCTGGTTCTCGAAGAAGCGGTGGTACAGGTCACGTGTCACGGTGGCCGTGGTCAGCACGGCGTTCGAGGCGGCCTGGAAGGCGGTTTCGATCGAGAACGGGGCGTTGGGCAGGCCTGCGCTTTGCGCCTGGGTCACCACCGGGGTCACGCCGCCGGCGGTCACACCGCCCCAGGTCTGGGGCAGGGTGGCCAGCACGTTGCCGTTGCGGTCTTTTTGCGGCACGTAGGCCGAGGTCAGCTTGCCATTGGCGTCGTACAGGCTGCTGATGCCGTTGGCGCCAGGGAAGTTGCCATACAGGCCGTCGAACGAGCGGTTTTCGGCATAGATGACGACCACGTTCTTCACCTTGGAGCGCAAGGCAGTGGTGGTGTCGACGCTGTCGTCGTTGCAGGCGCTCAGCGCGAGGGCGGCCAGCACGGTCAGGGGAAAGACAGCAAGGCCTTTCAGCGAGGGACGGTTTTTCATGGTGGAGTGATCCCGGTGGTTGGAAAGATGGGCAAGCCAGTGTTCCGAGCCGCTGTGACAGACCGTTTACATACCTCCGATCAGGCTTTTCTTTACCCAGTCTTTGCAATCGAAGCATGGGTGCTCGACCCGGTAGACGGTCAGGTGCCGGGCTGTCATCGCATTGCCATCAGGCGGCGGTACAAGGGCGGCCTCTGATGTTGAAAGCCGCGCCCGTGAGTCGTCTGTCTTCTGCTTTTTCTGCCGCCGTGCTGTCGTGGTGTGTGGTGGCCGGCCCGGTGTGGGCCGGGTCGCCACCGCCCGCTCAACCGGCGCAACCCGCCCAGCCCTTCTATGCCACCCGCTTCGAGCGCCAGCCCAAGCCGGCGGAGCTGACCGAGCTGGGGCGGCGCCTGTTCAACGAGCCGGCGCTGTCGGCCTCGGGCCGCATGAGCTGTGCCTCGTGCCACAGCCCGCAACATGCGTACGGGCCGGCCAATGCCTTGTCGGTGCAGTTGGGCGGGCCCGATGGGCGCCTGCAGGGCTTGCGTGCCGTGCCTTCATTGCGTTACCGGCAGGCCACGCCGCCTTTCAGCGAGCATTTCAATGACAGCGATGGCAACGACAGCATCGACCAGGGCCCCACCGGGGGGCGCACCTGGGACGGGCGCGCCAATTCGGCGCATGAGCAGGCCGAGATGCCCTTGCTGTCGCCGCTGGAGATGGCCAATCGCAGCCCGGCGGACGTGATTGCACGGCTGGCGGCCTCGCCCAGCGCCGGTGCTTTTCGCACCACCTTCGGGCCCCAGGCGCTGAGCCAGCCCGACACGGCCTGGAAAGGCCTGCTCTGGGCGCTGGAGGTGTTCCAGCAGAGCCCGGCTGATTTCTACCCCTACAACAGCCGTTACGACGCCTTTTTGCGCGGCCAGGCGCAGCTCAATGCGGCCGAGCGCCGTGGCATGGCGGTGTTCAATGACCCCAACAAAGGCAATTGCCTGCAGTGCCACCCGGGCGCGGTCAAGCGCGGCGCCTTTCCCGAGTTCACCGACCACGGCCTGATCGCGCTGGGCGTGCCGCGCAACAAGGCCATCACTGCCAATGCCGATCCGGCCTGGTTCGACCTGGGCCTCTGCGGCCCCCTGCGCACCGACCTGAAGGACCACCCCGAGTACTGTGGTCTGTTCAAGACCCCCAGCCTGCGCAACGTGGCCGTGCGCCAGGCCTTTTTCCACAACGGGGTCTACCACCGGCTGGAGGATGCGGTGCGCTTCTATGCCGAGCGCGACACCCGGCCTGAGCGGGTCTTCCCGCGCGGTCGCGATGGCCGCGTCAAAAAGTACGACGATCTGCCGGCCAAGTACCCATCCAATGTGAACACCGAGGCCCCCTTCGGCACCGACCCTGGCGGTCGGGCCCGCCTCAGCGAGGCCGATGTGCGCGATCTGGTGGCTTTCTTGCGCACCTTGACCGACAGCGATCTGCCGGCGGCACGGCGCTGAAGCCGGCGTTCCGTGCGGTTTGCGTCGATCTGGACACGTTCTCAGGCGCGGGCCGGGCTGGGCGTTCTGACCCCCAGCACTTTGCAAAGCGCCCGCTCTATCTCGGCCAGGTCATCGTTGGCCATGTCGGTGACGTAGCTAGGCGGGGCTTGGCGATGGACAGCACGGACGGTTATGGGGCAGCGCCTGCTCGATTCGCAAGGGCTTTGTGATATCCAGGACTTTCGCCGTGTTGGGAGGGCGGGAGAGGGCATTCCGTGGGGCAAAAGGCAAGACGTGACCCCCGGAGTTCAAGCGTGGGCTAAAGGTGCCGCTCAGCATCCTGCCATTGGTGCAGGAGTCACTGTGCCCTATGCCCGCTTGGCCAACATCACCTGCGGGAGGCTCAGGGCCACCCTGTGATTCAGGCCGTTGTGGAAGAAGTTCGAGGGCGTGGTGCCCGGCGCCTCAGCGCCGCACCACCAGGGGCCGGTACTGCGCGGCTTCGGCCAGGTGTTCGGCCTGCACGGTGTCCGAGTCGGCCAGGTCGGCCACGCTGCGGGCCACGCGCAGCACCCGGTGCACGCCGCGGGCCGACCAGGCCCATTGGCGGCTCATGGCCTGCAGCAGGCCGGCCACGCCCTCGCCCAGCTGCAGGTGCTTGTCCAGGGCCTGGCCTTGCAGATCGCGGTTGGGGCCGCCCTGGCGCCGCAGGGCGCGGGCCCGGGCGCGCGCCACACGCTCGCGCAGCTCGGCGCTGTCGGTGGTGAGCGGGCTGGGTGATGTGGGTGATGTGGGTGAGGGGGGGCTCATGCCGGGCAGCAACTCCAGGGCCGGCACGGCCGTCACCTCCAGGTGCAGGTCGATGCGGTCGAGCAGGGGGCCGCTGAGCCGGCCCTGGTAGCGCGCGATCTGCTCGGGCGAGCAGCGGCAGGCGCGCACGGTCGAGCCGTGGTAGCCGCAGGGGCAGGGGTTCATCGCACCCAGTAATAAGAAGCGGGCCGGGAAGTTGGCCCGTCGCCCGGCCCGAGAGATGGTGATTTCGCCGGTTTCCAGCGGCTCGCGCAGGGCCTCGAGGGCGGCACGGGGAAATTCGGGCATCTCATCGAGGAACAGCACGCCGTGGTGCGCCAGCGAGATTTCGCCGGGGCGCGGCGGCGAGCCACCCCCCACCAGGGCCACGGCGCTGGCCGTGTGGTGCGGCTGGCGGGTGGGGCGCCGGCCCCAGTCGCTGATGTTGAAGCGCCCCTCCAGGCTGGCCACGGCCGCGCTTTCCAGGGCCTCGTCCAGGCTCATCTCGGGCAGCAGGCCGGCAAAACGCTGGGCCAGCATCGACTTGCCCGAGCCCGGTGGGCCGCTCATCAGCAGGCTGTGGTGGCCGGCTGCGGCGATTTCCAGTGCGCGCTTGGCGGCGGCCTGGCCCCGCACCTCGCTGAGGTCCGGGCCGGTGAAGGCCGGGCTGCGGGCGGGCGCATGCACCCGCACCAGGCCGGTGCCAGGTTCGGGATCAGCTGCCGGGCCTTCGCTGGGTGTCCAGGCAAAGGCCTGCACCACATCCAGCAGGTGGTTGGCGCGCCAGACTGGCATGTCGGGCACCAGGGCGGCCTCTTCGGCGCTGCCGGGGGGCAGCACCAGTTGCACCGGCTGGCCGCCCTGGCGGTGCAGGGCCAGGCTCATGGCCAGTGCCCCGCTGACCGGGCGCAGCTCGCCAGACAGCGACAACTCGCCCGCGAACTCGTGGCCAGCCAGGCGGGCCGGGTCGATCTGTTCGCTGGCCGCCAGCAGGCCCAGGGCGATGGGCAGGTCAAAGCGGCCCGAATCCTTGGGCAGGTCGGCCGGCGCCAGATTGACGGTGATGCGCTTGTTGTGCGGGAACTCCAGACCGGCGTTCTGCAGCGCCGAGCGCACGCGCTCGCGCGCCTCCTTGACCTCGACCTCGGCCAAGCCCACCAGGGTGAAGCTGGGCAGGCCGTTGGCCAGATGCACCTCAACGGTCACCGGCAAGGCCTCGAAACCGAGCAAAACACGGCTTTGCACCAAAGAAAGACCCATTTTCATGCGCTCCTGTTCATCTGGTCACCAGAAGAGTGCATTGGGAGGCCGATCGGCGTAGGCTGCACGTGTTTGCACCAATTAGGTGCTTCTCTAACAAGTTTGAAACAAAAAACAGTGCGCTCTTCCTGGGCGTTCCGCTGGTGGCAACGGGGATTTGCGCAAAGGGCGGTAAAAGTTGGCACACAACCTGCATAAGTGCAGCGTCAACCCGATGATTTTTTTTAACAGGAGAACTCCGTGAAATTCGACGTCAAAAAAACAATGATCCTGGCTGCTCTGACCCTGGCTGCCTCGTCCTCGTTTGCCCAGACTGCTGCCCCGGCTGAAGCTCCGGCCGCCGCACCTGAAAACACGCTGGCCTTCAATGCCAGCCTGGCCTCCGAATACCGCTACCGCGGCATTTCGCAGTCGCGCTTCCTGCCGGCTGTGCAAGGCGGCGTCGATTTCACCCACACCAGCGGCTTCTACGTCGGTGCCTGGGCTTCCACCATCAAGTGGATCAAGGACGGCGGCACCGTGGCCGGCGTCAATGCCAAGGGCCCGGTCGAGCTCGACCTGTACGGCGGCTACCGCGGTGAAGTGGTCAAGGATGTGGCCTACGACGTGGGCTACCTGCGCTACGAATACGTGGGCAACAGCTACAAGAACGTGTCTGGCGTCAATGCCAACACCGATGAAATCTATGGCGCCCTGACCTACAGCGTGGTCACCGCCAAGTATTCGCACAGCGTGTCTGATCTGTTCGGCACCCCCAACAGCAAGAACAGCGGCTACCTCGACGTGTCGGCCACCTTCGACCTGGGCAATGGCCTGAGCCTGGTGCCTCACGTGGGCCGTCAACTGGTCAAGAACAACGGTCTGTACAGCTACACCGATTACGCCCTGACCCTGAACAAGGACCTGGGCAATGGTTTCGTCGTGTCGGGCGCCGTGCTCGGTACGGACGCCAAGAGCGGCGCTTATGTGTCCCCGTCCAACAAGAACCTCGGTCGTGACGGTGTGGTCCTGAGCGTCAAGTACAACTTCTGATCAGCGGCCCTGGCCCCTAGGAGAACGCATGAAACTCGTAACTGCCATCATCAAACCCTTCAAGCTGGACGAAGTGCGTGAAGCACTGTCCGCCATGGGTGTGCAAGGCATCACCGTCACGGAAGTGAAGGGCTTCGGTCGCCAGAAGGGCCACACCGAGCTCTACCGCGGCGCCGAATATGTCGTCGACTTCCTGCCCAAGGTGAAGATCGAAGCGGCTGTGGCCGACGACCTGGTCGAACGCGTCATCGAAGCTGTCGAGTCCGCAGCCCGCACCGGCAAGATCGGCGACGGGAAGATCTTTGTGTACGACCTCGAGCAGGTGGTCCGCATCCGTACCGGCGAGACCGGTAAAGAGGCCCTGTAAACGAGCCCTCGGTCACGTCCGAAAGAAAGTCACAACCATGAAAAAGCTATTCGCAACGATTGCACTGGGTTTCAGTCTGATGTTTGCCGGCGGCGCCGTGCTGGCTCAGACCCCCGCAGCGCCTGCTGCCGAAGCACCGGCCGCTGCAGCGCCTGCTGCCGAGGCCAAGGCCGCTGACGCCAAGCCGGCCGATGCCGCAGCGCCTGCTGCCGCTGCCGCCGCACCGGCCGACGCCGCTGCTGCCGCTGCACCGCAGCCGGTTCCCAACAAGGGCGACACCGCCTGGATGATGGTCTCCACCCTGCTGGTGATCCTGATGACCGTGCCCGGCCTGGCCCTGTTCTACGGCGGCCTGGTGCGCAGCAAGAACATGCTGTCCGTGCTGATGCAGGTGATGGTCACGTTCTCGCTGATCGTCGTGCTGTGGTTCATCTACGGCTACAGCCTGGCCTTCACCGAGGGCGGCTCCTTCATCGGCGGCTTCGACCGGCTGTTCATGAAGGGCATCTGGGACAACGCCGCAGGCACTTTCGTGAATGCCGCCACCTTCAGCAAGGGTGTCGTGATTCCTGAAATCGTGTTTGCCGCCTTCCAGGCCACCTTCGCCGGCATCACCTGCACGCTGATCGTGGGCGCCTTCGCTGAGCGCATCAAGTTCTCCGCCGTGCTGATGTTCATGGTGCTGTGGTTCACCTTCAGCTACGCACCGATCGCCCACATGGTCTGGTTCTGGATGGGCCCGGACGCCTACACCGGCAAGGACGTTGTGGATGCCATGAACGGCAAGGCCGGCATGATCTGGCAATGGGGCGCGCTGGACTTCGCCGGCGGTACCGTGGTGCACATCAACGCCGCTGTGGCTGGCCTGGTGGGTGCTTTCATGGTCGGCAAGCGCATCGGCTACGGCAAGGAATCGATGGCGCCTCACAGCCTGACCCTGACCATGGTCGGCGCCTCGCTGCTGTGGGTGGGCTGGTTCGGCTTCAACGCCGGCTCCGCTCTGGAAGCCAACGGTTTCGCCGCCCTGGCCTTCATCAACACCTTTGGTGCCACCGCCGCCGCCGTGCTGGCCTGGTCCGTGGGTGAAGCCCTGCACAAGGGCAAGGCCTCGATGCTGGGTGCTGCTTCTGGTGCCGTCGCCGGCCTGGTGGCCATCACCCCGGCTGCCGGCAACGTCGGTATCGGCGGTGCCCTGGTGATCGGCCTGCTGGCTGGCTTCGTCTGCCTGTGGGGCGTGACCGGTCTGAAGAAGATCCTCGGCGCTGACGACACCCTGGACGTGTTCGGCGTGCACGGCGTGGGCGGCATCCTGGGTGCCATCCTGACCGGCGTGTTCAACTCGCCTTCCCTGGGCGGCCCCGGCTTCGTGGCTGACTGGGTCACGGCCACCGGCATCACCGCTGCTGACTACTCCATCGCTTCCCAAGTCTGGATCCAGACCAAGGCTGTCCTGGTCACCGTGGTCTGGTCGGGCGTGGTCTCGTTCGTGTCCTACAAGGTGGTCGACCTGACCATCGGCCTGCGCGTCAGCGAAGAAGACGAGCGCGAAGGTCTGGACATCACCTCGCACGGCGAAACGGCTTACAACCGTTAAAGGCCATGCCGGAGGGGCCGTAGCTGCCCTGCGACCCCTCCGAGGTTTTTTTCATTGAGAGTCTCCCTTGGATATTGGGCCCGCTTCGGCGGGCCCTTTTTTTTGTGCGGGGCATGGCGGGCCGAGGGCACAATCCGGGGTTCCGTTTTTCGCTGCCTCGGCCGCCAAGGTGAATGCCATGCCCCATGCCCCCGCCCTGATCCTGGACAACACCGCCGCCGGCGGTGATCTGCGTTGTGCGGTGCGCCCCGACCTGGGCGGCTGCCTGGCCGGTCTGTGGTGGCGAGGTGAGCCCGTGCTGCGCCTGCCGCCACCCGAGGGCCTGGCCCAGGCGCGCCAATCCGGCAGCTACCCGCTGGTGCCGTATTCCAACCGCATCGGCCATGCCGTGCTGCACTGGCAGGGCACCGGCCATCCCCTGGTGAACAACAACGCGCCCGAGCCACACGCCATCCACGGCGTGGGCTGGCAGGCCCCGTGGCAGGTGCTGGAGCAGGGCCCCGAGCACCTGCTCATGGCCTTCGAGCATGCCGCCGATGGCGCCTGGCCCTTTGCCTTTGACGCCTCCCAGACCCTGCGCCTGCGCGGCAACACCCTGGAGCTGACGCTCGGCATGACCAACCAGTCGCCCCACCCCGTGCCCGCGGGCCTGGGCTGGCACCCCTGGTTCGTCAAGCGCGCCGGCGCCCACCTGGCCTTCGAGGCCACCGCTCGCTGGGAAATGGGCCCCGACAAGCTGCCCACCCACCGCACCCCATCCACCGGGCTGCACGCCGATGCCAAACTGCTGGACCTGGACCACTGTTTCGAGGGCTGGAGCGGCCTGGTCACCCTGCGCGATCCGGTCATGACCGTGCGCGTTCGCAGCAACACCCCCTACCTGGTGGTGTGCACCCAGCCTCAACGAGACAGCGTGGCCATCGAGCCGGTCAGCCATGCCAACAACGCCATCAACCTGCAGCACGCGCAGGGCCGCGCCCCGGCCGAGCTCGGGGTGCGCACGCTGGCCCCTGGCGAGTCGCTGACCCTGCAGATGAGCATTGAAATCAGCCATGACGAAGGAGACCCCGCATGAGCACCACCCTCCACCTGAACTGGCAGGCCATCAGCCCCGAGCGCAGCAAACTCGGGGAGTCGCCGTTCTGGCACCCGCACGAGCAGATGCTGTACTGGGTCGACATCCCCGGGCGCGAACTGCTGCGCTGCAACGTCTTCACCGGCCACATCGAGCACTGGGCCCTGCCCAGCGAGCCCGGCTGTGTGGCGCCGGCCCGCGCTGGCGGCCTGGTGCTGGCGCTGCGTGATGGCGTGTACCGGGCCCGCGACTGGGGTGGCGCGCTGCAGCGCCTCGCCGGCTTCAGCCACGACCCGCGCACCACCCGCTTCAATGACGGCCGCTGCGACCCGCAGGGCCGCTTCTGGGCCGGCACCATCTATGAGCCCCGCGACCGCCGCCTGGGCGAGCTGTTCAGCGTCGATGCCCGCGAGGGCGGCAAGCCCACGCTGGCCTTGCGGGCCATCAACAACGTGGTGTCCAACGGGCTGGCCTGGTCGCCCGATGGCCGCACCCTGTACTGGGCCGACACCCAGGACCACCGCATCGACGCCTGGACCTTCGACCCCACCAGCGGTGCCCTGCGGCGGCACCGCCTGTTTGCCCAGCTGCCCCCCAAGCCCGAGGGCTTCCGGTCCGACGACATGGCCGCTGCAGCCGCCTATGGCGGCCGCCCTGACGGCGCCGCAGTCGATGTGGAGGGCAACTACTGGAGCGCCCAGTTCGAAGGGGGTCGCCTGCTCAAGTTCTCGCCCGCGGGCGAGCTGCTGGCCGAGGTGCCGCTGCCGGCCCGCTGCCCCACCATGCCCTGCTTCGGGGGCGATGATGGCCGCACCCTGTATGTGACCACCGCGTCCAACGGCCGCCCGGCGGCCGAGGCCGAGCGCTGGCCCGACAACGGCCGTGTGCTCGCGGCCCGGGTCGATGTGCCGGGCCTGCCGGTGAATTTCTTCGCCGAGGGCTGAGCGCCGGCCTGGCTCCAGCCCTGGCGGGTCGGTCGTCCGGGCCCGCCAGGGTGGCCTGAAATTGCCCTGGCTCAATTTTCTGCATGCCGGGCGTTCAAAAAAATCACGGGGCCGCCTATCGCACCGGTCGGGCCCTGGGCGTACCATTTGCGCCCATGGAGACCGCCTTGCAAACCCTCATCGAGCGCATTCGCGCCGCCGCCGCCGCTGCCACGCCCTTGCGCATCCGCGGGGGTGGCACCAAGGATTTCTATGGCCAGAGCCTGCACGGGCAGGTCCTGGACACCCGCAGCCTGTCGGGCATCAGTGCCTACGAACCCAGTGAGCTGGTGATCACCGCCGGTGCCGGCACCCCGCTGGTCGAGCTGGAGGCCGCGCTGGCGGCCCAGGGCCAATGCCTGCCCTTCGAGCCCCCGCATTTCGGCCCCGGCGCCACGGTGGGCGGCATGGTGGCCGCCGGCCTGGCCGGCCCGGCCCGGGCCGCCGTGGGCAATGTGCGTGATTACGTGCTGGGGTTGGAGCTGGTCAACGGCCGCGCCGAGCACCTCACCTTTGGCGGCCAGGTCATGAAGAACGTGGCCGGCTACGACGTCTCGCGCCTGCTGGCGGGCTCGCTGGGCACGCTGGGGCTGATCACCTCGGTCTCGCTCAAGGTGCTGCCGGTACCGGTGGCCGAGGCCACGCTGCGCTTTGAATTCGACGAGCCCACCGCGCTGGCCCGCCTCAATGCCTGGGGGGGCCAGCCCCTGCCCGTGAACGCCTCGTGCTGGCTGGCCGGCGTGCTCCACCTGCGGCTGCGCGGCGCCCAAGCGGCGGTGCAGGCCGCCTGCCAGCGCCTGGGTGGCGAGCTGTTGGCGCCCGAGCCGGCGCAGGCCTTCTGGCAGTCGCTGCGCGAGCAGACCCACCCCTTCTTCCAGCCCCAGGCCGATTTCAGCCTGTGGCGCCTGGCGGTGCCCGACACCGCGGTGCCCCTGCAACTGGGCCCCACCCTGATCGAGTGGGGCGGCGCCCAGCGCTGGCTGCACGCGCCGTCCGAGCAGGCCAAGCGGCTGCGCCACCACGCGGTCAGCGTGGGCGGGCATGCCACCCGCTTTCGTGGGCCCGATGCCGCGCTCGACGTGTTCACGCCCCTGTCGCCCGCACTCGATCGCATCCAGCGCGGCCTCAAGCAGCAGTTCGACCCGGCCGGCGTGTTCGGCCACGGCCGGCTGTACCGCGGCTGGTAAGCCCGCATCAGCGCCTCGACCGCCGCCTGCCCATGCGCCGCCTGCGACACCTCACCGGCCTGCACCGCACCCCGGCCACCAACCGGCTGCTGGGCTTTTTGCTGGCCTTCAATGCCGGCGCCATCAACGCCGGCGGCTTTCTGGTGGTGGGCATGTACACCTCGCACATGTCGGGCTTTGTGTCCATGCTGGCCGACAACCTGGTGCTGGGCAATGTGCTGCTGGTGGCCTCGGCCTGCGGTGCCTTGCTGTCCTTCACGGCGGGTGCGGCCCTGACGGCGGTGCTGGTCAACTGGGGGCGGGTGCATCATCTGCGCAGTGGCTATGCGCTGCCCTTGCTGCTGGAGGCCGTGCTGATGCTGCTGTTCGGCCTGATCGGCAGCACCTTCAATCGCCAGACCCCGTTTGCCGTGCCCTTCACCGTGCTGTTGCTGGCCTTCATCATGGGCCTGCAGAATGCCCTGGTGACCAAGATCTCCTCGGCCCAGATCCGCACCACGCACATGACCGGCATCGTCACCGACCTGGGCATCGAACTGGGCAAGATGCTCTACTGGAACGGTGCCGCCACCGGTGCCACCCCCCAGGTGCGCGCCAACCGTGCGCGGCTCAAGCTGTTTGCCTCGCTGCTGGGCCTGTTCACCGTGGGCGGCATCGTGGGGGCGGCCGGCTTCAAGCACATCGGCTTCATCTGGGTGCTGCCCCTGGCCACGCTGCTGCTGTCCCTGTCGCTGCCGCCGCTGTTGGGCGATCTGCGGCGCCTGGGACGCATGCTCGAACGCGAGCCGGCTGCCGATTGACTCCACCCACCTGACCGACCCGACAGATCCATCCAGGCGGCTGGCCGCCGTGACGCATTTCACCTTCGCTTTCAACCATGCAAACCCATCTCGCCCCCCAGTACCAGGACAGCGCGGCCGGCCGTGAGGCCGAGGCCATTTTGCGCAAATGCGTGCACTGCGGCTTTTGCACCGCCACCTGCCCCACCTACCAGTTGCTGGGCGATGAGCTCGACGGGCCGCGCGGCCGCATCTACCTGATCAAGCAGGTGCTCGAGGGCGAGGCCCCCACCCGCAAGACCCAGATGCACCTGGACCGCTGCCTGACCTGCCGCAACTGCGAAAGCACCTGCCCCAGCGGCGTGCAGTACGGCCACCTGGTGGACATCGGGCGCCAGATCGTGGATGAGCAGGTGCCCCGCCCCGCTTCTGAGAAGGCCGTGCGCTGGCTGCTCAAGGAAGGCCTGCCCTCGCCCTTGTTCGCCCCCGCCCTCAAGCTGGGCCAGATGGTGCGCGGGGCCCTGCCGCCCACGCTGCGTGCCAAGGTGCCGCTGCCCCAGTCGGCGGGCCGCTGGCCCAGCGCCAGCCATGCCCGCAAGGTGCTCACCCTGGCCGGCTGCGTGCAACCGGCCCTGTCGCCCAACATCAACAGCGCCACCGCCCGGGTGCTCGATGCGGCCGGCATCGAATGCGTCACCGCGCCCCAGGCCGGCTGCTGCGGGGCGGTCAAGTTCCACCTCAACGACCAGAGCGGCGGCCTGGGCCAGATGCGCGCCAACATCGACGCCTGGTGGCCCCTGCTCAGCAGCGACCAGGTCGAGGCACTGGTGATCAATGCCTCGGGTTGCGGTGCCACCATCAAGGATTATGGCCACCTGCTGCGTGACGACCCGGCCTACGCCGAGAAGGCCGCCCTGGTGAGTGCCAAGACCCGCGATCTGAGCGAGCTGCTGCCCGATCTGGTGCCCCTGCTCAAGCCGCGCCTGAAAAGCGCCCCCCAGGGCGTGGTGGCCTTCCACCCGCCTTGCACCCTGCAGCACGGCCAGAAGCTGCGCGGCGGCGTCGAGACCCACCTGGGCGAGCTGGGCTTCACCGTGCAGGTGGCGCGCAACGAGGCCCATCTGTGCTGCGGCTCGGCCGGCACGTATTCGGTGCTCAACCCCGACATCGCCTACGAGTTGCGCGACCGCAAGGTGGGCCACCTGGAGGCCCTGCAGCCCGAGGTCATCGTCAGCGCCAACATCGGTTGCATCACCCACCTGCAAAGCGGCACGGCGACGCCGGTCAAGCATTGGGTGGAGGTGCTCGATGAGGCCTTGCAAGCCTGAGCCGGCCAAGGGCTGGCATGATGGCGGGTTTGTCCCTTTTGCGAAATCCGTTCTGTCATGACTGAATCCGTGTCCGAAACCGCTGGCGTACCTCCCTTGGCCGATGCCGCGTCGGCGTTGCCGCAGGCCGCCGCATCCGACGTTCCGACCGGTGCCGTCACCGCGCAGGAACCCGCTGGCGAGGCTGGCACCCCGACCGAGCGCGGCGCGCGACGCGGCCGACGTGGTGGCCGTGGGCGCTCGCGCCCCGAGGGGGGGGAGGGCACGGCCCTTGCCGCCCAGCCGCCAGCCGCTGGCCGCGGTGGTCGTGACGGAGGCCGCCAAAATGGTCGCGATGGTGGCCGTGATGGTGGCCGCCGCCCGCAGCGCCAGCCCGGCGCCGAGCGTGCCGAGCGCAGCGCTGCAGCCCCCCAGTCGCCCAAGCCCGCCCGTCCGGCGCGCAGCCACCCGGTGCTCGATCAACTGGCCGCGCTGTACCCGGCCCTGTTCGGCGAGCAGCCGCTGCCGCTCAAGCGCGGCATCTTCCAGGACCTGCAGGACGCCCACCCCGAGGTGTTCGAGCGCGAAGCCCTGAAGGCCGCGCTGGCCCTGCACACCCGCTCCAGCCGCTACCTGACGGCCGTGGCCGCAGGTCAGCAGCGCCATGACCTGCAGGGCCAGCCGGTCGAGGCCATGGCGCCTGAGCACGTGCACCACGCCTTGCTGGAGGTGTTCCGCCGCCGCCAGCAGCGCCCGGGCGCCGAAGACCTGCGCCCCAAGCTGCGCCGGCGCATCGTGCAGGCCTTCGAGGCCTCGGGCCTGAGCTCCGAAGCCTATGCGGCCCGTGTGATCGGCCGTGACGAAGCCGCCAACGCCGTGCTCGACGAAGCCCTGGCCGAGGCCGCCGAAGCCGCCGCCCGCGACGAGGCCCGCCTGCGCGCCTTCGAAGCCAGCGGCCAGACCGTGCAGGCCTTTGCCGACATGTACGGCTTTGACCCGCGCGACGCCGCCCGCACCGTGGAGCGCGCCCAGCGCCGCCGCCAACTGGCGGCCGATGCCGCTGCCGCTGCTGCTGCCTCCGCAGCGGCCGAGGTGGCCCCGCCTGAGGTGGCTGACGACGTGCCCGCAGCGTCCGAGCTGCCCGAAACCCCCGCCGCCTGAGCCGGCCCGCTGCGGCCCCGCGCCGCAGGCTGCTGACACCCCGTTGTCAGCAGCCCCCCCGCACCATGGCGTCCTTCACCCACTTTCTTGAAGGACAAGACCATGAACACCTCCACTGCCACCCCCAGCCGCCACGCGATCACCTGGTTCGAGATCCCCTGCGCCGAGCTGGACCGCGCCCAGGCCTTCTATCAGGCCGTGCTGGCCCGCCCCATGCACCGCGAAGACTTTGGCGGCGGCCCCATGGCCGTGTTCTGCCACGACAAGCCCGCCCCGGGCGGCTGCCTGGTGGCCGGCCGCCCTGTGGCCCCCGGCGCCGGGGTGCGCCCTTACCTGGATTGCGCCCCCTCGCTGGGCGCGGCCGTGGCCCGTGTGGCGGCGGCCGGCGGCCAGGTGATCGATGCCTGCATCGAGCTGCCGCACGGCATCGGCTTCATCGCCCATGTGCACGATACCGAGGGCAACCTGGTGGGCCTGCACAGCGTGCAGCGCTGAGCCGGGGCACGCCATGCAGGCCTTGTCACTGTTCCCGGACGATCCCTCGCCACCGACCCGCCCGCCGCGCCACTGGATGGCCGTGGCCAGCGCCGAGCATGCCCGCCGCGGGCGCGACCAGGCCCCGCAGGGCTTCATGCAGGTCTGCCACGGCAAGCGCGGCCCGCTGGCGCGCCTGCAGCCCGGTGACTGGGTGGCCTATTACGCGCCCAGCACCCGCATGGGCGGCTCCGACCGGCTGCAAAGCCTGGTCTCGATCGGCCGGGTGGCGCCAGGGCTGCCTTATGCCTTCGACATGGGCGGCGGCTTTGTGCCCTTCCGGCGCGATGTGCACTACCTGCAACAAGCCCGCGAAGTGCCCATTCATCCCTTGCTGGACCACTTCGAGTTCGTCGAAGACCGCCAGCGCTGGGGGGCGCGGTTCCGCTTCGGCCTGTTCGAGCTCAGCGCCCACGACATGGGCCTGATCGCCCGCGCCATGGGCGTGGCGGGGCCGGTCTGAGCCCTTCAGGCCGAAAAGTCGATGTCGGCGCTGGCCAGCACCCGCACCCGGGGCCCGAAGCTGGTGATCTGGCTCAGCGTGATGTTGTGGTGCGTCACCACCTGCTCCGCGCTCAGCGCGGCATTGCCGGCCGAGCCATGGCCATCGGCCGGCAGCGTCACCGGGTAGCCCAGGGCCAGGGCGCGCCGGGCCGTGGTGTCCACGCAGAACTCGGTGTGCATGCCGCACAGCACCAGGGCCTCGATGCCCAGCGCGTCCAGGCGCAGCTTGAGCCCGGTGCCATGGAACGAGTCGGCGGTGCTCTTGCCCACCCGCAGGTCCAGCGCGGTGGTGTGCAGCCCGTCGGCCAGCTGCCAGCCGCGCGAGCCGTGCGCCAGGGGGCTGCCCGGGCTTTCGTGCTGCACGAACAGCACCGGCACCCCGGCCTGCCGGGCCCGCGCCGTCAGAGCGTTGATGCGATCGATCAGGGCCGGGGCCTGCCAGACGGCGCCTTCGCCCTCGCACAGGGCTTGTTGCACATCGATCACGATCAGGGCGGTTTTCATGGGGGCGCTTCCGGGCAGGGATGGAACTGGCATCATCGCCGATCCGGGGCCCGGCCCGCCTGGCCCTGATCCTCCGCCCCTGTCAACCGACTCCACCCACACCCATGCGCCGCGCCGACCGCCTGTTCCACATCGTCCAGCTGATCCGCGGGCGCCGCCTCAGCACGGCCGCCTTCCTGGCCGAGCGGCTGGAGGTGTCCGAGCGCACCATCTACCGCGACGTGGCCGACCTGCAGCACCAGGGCGTGCCCATCGAGGGCGAGGCCGGCGTGGGCTACCGCATGGGCGCGGGCTTTGAGTTGCCGCCCCTGATGTTCACCCAGGCCGAGGCCGGGGCCCTGCTGGCGGCGGTGCGTCTGGCCCAGGCCTGGTTCGACCCGGCGCTGGCGCGCGAGGCCGAGCAGGCCCTGGGCAAGATCCTGTCGGTGCTGCCGGCCGGCGCCCGCGCAGCGGCCGAGTCGCAGGCCGTCTACGCCCCCACCCTGGGGCAGGACCCCCAGGTGCAGCAGCACCTGCAGCAACTGCGCGAGGCGGCCCAGACGCGCCACAAGGTGCGGCTGCGCTACCACGCGCTGTCGGACGAGCACAGCGAGCGCACGCTGCGCCCCCTGGGCTGCTTTTTCTGGGGCCAGGTCTGGACGCTGGCGGCCTGGTGCGAAACCCGGCAGGCCTTCCGCAGCTTCCGGCTGGACCGGATGACGCAGCTCGAACGCCTGGACGAGCGCTTTCGCGATGAAGCCGGCAAGACCCTGGCCGACCTGCTGCGCGAGGTGGGGGCGCAGGCCCGCCGCGCGCGCGCCTGATGCACTTGGGGCAGGCGGGGTTTTTGTTCATATTTCACAAAGTGCAAAGCAGCTTGTCGCACACTGAGGGCTTTGCAATCTGGCGCCCTGGCGCAGTTTCCCCATGACCACCTTGTCTCCTGCGAAAAACGTGCTGGGCACGGAGCTGATGGCCTGCTCCTACGACCCCTTGACCGGTTATTTCCGTGACGGCTGCTGCCAGACCGACGCCAGCGATGCCGGCAGCCACCTGATCTGTGCCCGTGTGACGGCCGACTTCCTGGCCTTCTCGCTGAGCGTGGGCAATGACCTCAGCACCCCCCGCCCCGAATACCGATTCACCGGGCTCAAGCCGGGCGACCGCTGGTGCCTGTGCGCGCTGCGCTGGCGCGAGGCACTGGAGGCCGGCGTGGCCCCGCCCGTGGTGCTGGAGGCCACCCATGAAAGCGCGCTGCAGTTCGTCACCCTCGAATCGCTGCAGCAGCACGCCTGGCGCCAGTCCAGCCGGTCCTGAGCCTTGTCCAACCCGCCTGCCTCCATGGTCGATGCCGGCCTGCTGGATCGCCCCAGTGGCGTGCCGCAGGCCTTTGACTCGCCGCGCGACCGCGCCCTGTACCGGCGTGTGCCGCACCGGGCCGGGGTGGAGTTGTACCGGGCCGAGATCGTGGACCACGCTTTCGCCCCGCATGCCCACGATGCCTTTGGCATCGGCGCCGTCGAGTGGGGGGTGGAGCGCTTTCGCTACCGTGGCAGCGATCACCTGGCCGGCCCGGGTTCGCTGGTGTTGATGGACGACGACGAGCTGCACACCGGCCGGGCCGACACGGCCCAGGGCTGGCGCTACCGCATGGTCTACCTCGATGCCCCGCTGCTGGCCGAGCTGTGTGGCCAGCCCGTGCAGCGCTTTGCCCAGCCTGCGGTGGACGACCCGGCCCTGGGCCAGCGCGTCACCGCCGCGCTCGATGGGCTGTGGGCCTGCGCCGACCAGCCGCTGGCCTTTGACAGCCTGCTGGCCACGCTGGCCAGCGAACTGGTGCAGCGCCACGGCCGGGGCCGGGCGGCTGAGGCCCCAACGGCCGGCCTGGCGCCGCCGGTGCTGGCGCGGGTGCGTGATTACCTCGAGGCCCATCTGCACCAGACCTTGCGGCTGGAAGACCTGGCCCGCGAGGCCGGGCTGTCGCCCTTTCATTTTCTGCGCCGCTTCCGGCAAAGCACCGGCCACACGCCCCAGGTCTTCCTGCAGGCCCGCCGAGGCGCCCGCGCCAAGGCCTTGCTGGCCCAGGGCGAGGCGCCGGCCGAGGTGGCGGCCAGCGTGGGGCTGGTGGACCAGTCGCACCTGAACCGGCTGATGCGCCGCCTGTACGGCATCACGCCCGGGGCCTACCAGCGGCAACTGGGCCGGGTGCCATTGCGTTCCTGAAAGGCGCAATCCGGTACAAGACCGGTCAGCCCCCCTGGGGCACACTGCAGGCCTCCTCCACCCCCGAAGTCACCCGCTTTCACGTTCCATGGCCGCAGCAGATCTGTTCCGAGGGGTGGCCTATGCCCTGGCCGCCGGCCTCATGTGGGGGCTGGTGTTCGTGGCCCCGGCCCTGCTGCCCGACTACCCGCCGGCCGCCCTGGCCTTCGGGCGCTACATCGCCTTTGGCGGCGTGGCCTTGCTGCTGGCCTGGCCCGACCGCAGCCGCCTGGCGGCGCTGCGCCGGGCTGACTGGGTGGAGGCCTTCAAGCTCTCCCTGGTGGGCAACATCCTGTACTACCTGTTCCTGTCGGCCGGCATCCAGGCGGCGGGCGTGCCCCTGGCCAGCGTGCTGATCGGCACCCTGCCGGTGGTGATCGCGGTGTGCGCCAACTGGCACGACCGCTCACTGCCCTGGGCCCGGCTGATGCCCTCGCTGGGCCTGATCGCGGGCGGCATTGCCTGCGTCAACCAGTCGGAGATGGCCCGCCTGGGCGGGGGCGAGGGCCACGCCTACGGGCTGGGCGCCGCCCTCACCGTGGTGGCGGTGGCCGCCTGGACCTGGTACCCCATCCGCAACGCCCGCTGGCTCAAGGCGCACCCAGGCCTGTCGGCCACCACCTGGACCACCGCGCAAGGCCTGACCACGCTGCCGCTGGCGGCGCTGGGCTGGCTGCTCTGGGGCCTGTGGCAGGGTCGCCTGCCTGGGCACAGTTGGTGGATGGGCCTGGGCGCGCAGCCAGGGCGCTTTGTGTTGCTGATGCTGGCCATGGGCCTGTTTGCCTCCTGGGCCGGCACCCTGGCCTGGAGCCGCGCCAGCAAGCTGCTGCCCACCTCGCTGACCGGCCAGCTGATCGTGTTCGAGACCCTGTCGGCCCTGGCCTACGGCTTTCTGCACCGCGGCCAGTGGCCCGGCTGGCTCACCGGGGCCGGCATCGGCTTGCTGATGGGCGGGGTGATGATGGGCGTGCGGGCGTTCCAGCGGCCCGCGCCGCACTGAGGCCCTAGGCCGCCAGGGCCTGTTCAATGTCGCCCGCCAGCTTGGCGGGGGCATCCTGCGGTGCGTAGCGGCGGAGCACGCGGCCATCCTTGCCCACCAGGAACTTGGTGAAATTCCACTTGATCATCTTGCTGCCCAGCAGGCCCGGGGCTTCGGCGGTCAGCCAGCGGTACAGCGGGTGGGCGTCGGCGCCGTTGACCTCGATCTTGCTCATCATCGGAAAGCTCACGCCGTAGTTGAGCTGGCAGAAGCTGGCGATCTGCTCGTCGCTGCCCGGGTCCTGGTGGCCGAACTGGTTGCACGGAAAGCCCAGCACCACCAGGCCGCGCGCGCCGTAGCTCTGGTGCAGCGCCTCCAGCCCGGCAAACTGCGGCGTGAAACCACAGGCGCTGGCGGTGTTCACGATCAGCAGCACCTGCCCCTCGAATTGTTTCAAGGGCACGGTCTGGCCGTCGATCTGCTGGGCTTCGAAATCGTAAACGCTGGGCATGCAGGGCTCCGCTGGATGGTTGTGGGGTGGGCCATGCTAACGAGGAGGCAGAAGCCACACCGTCAGAAGTGCGACATTCCGGGCACCCGGCCACGGCGTCGGCACCACCGGGCGGGAGGGGCGGGGCCGGCGTGGGGCCAGGTTGGGATTCAGTGGCCGGATCCGTCTGCGTCGGCACCCGGCGTCAGCGCCTGCCAGGCCGCCGCCGCCAAGATCAAGGCGCCGCCCAGCCACACCCGCAGCGGCAGTTCGGCCGCCCCCAGCAGCACCGAAGAGGCGCTGGCAAACAGCACCTCCGACAGCATCACCAGCGAGGTGGTGCTGGCCGCCAGGCGCGAGGCGCCGTACTGCAGGGCCACATTGCCCAGCAGGTAGGCCAGGCTCAGGCCCGCAGCCAGCAGCAGCCAGCCGGGCGCCGCAGCGGGCAGGGGGCTGATGTGGCCCTGGGCCACCCCCAGCGCCGCCGTGGCACACGAGAGCACCGAGCCGCCGCCGAACATGGCCAGCACCCGCGATTCGGCCGGGGCGCCGCTGTTGCGCTTGAGCAGCACATTGGTCAGGGCAAAACTCGCGCCACCGCCCAGGGCCAGCCAGTCGGCCATCGATTCGGGCACCGGCCAGTCCACGCCCGGCGCCTTCAGCACCACCGCCACCCCGGCCAGGGCCAAGGCCATGCGCAGCAGCGAGGCCAGGCGCGGGCGCTCGCCCAGCAGCCACCACGCCAGCAGGGCGGACCACACCGGCATCAGGTAGAACAGCAGCACCACGCGCACCACATCGCCCACCGTCACGGCCCAGTTGAAGCACACATTGGTCATGCCCGCCCCCAGCGACAGCAGCCACAGCCCGCGGTGGCGCAGCAGCCCGCCGAGTGCCCCGGGCTTCAGTGCCAGGGTCACCGACAGCGAGAGCAGATAGATCAGGGCCGTGGCCCACAGCGGGTGCAAGCCGGCCTGCTCCAGCTGGCGCAGCGGCCACCACGACACGCCCCAGACGAAGGCGTTGAACATCAGGGCCAGCACGCAGGGCAGGGCTTGCAGAGGGGCGTGGTTCAGGGGGCTGTGCAGGGCAGGTCGGTTCATGGGCTGGGTCAGGGCCAGTGGCGGGCCGTGTGCACCAGGGCCAGAATCCAGACCGTGTCGCTGTGCACCTCGTAGACCAGGCGGTAGTTTTCGTGGGGGATCAATTCACGCGTGCCCGGTATCTTGCCCGACTTGCCCAGCAGCGGGTGTTCGGCCAGTCGGTCAGCCCACTGGGCAAAGAACTCATCCATGCGGATGGCCGCCAGCGGGTTGTCCTGGCCGATGTGCTCAATGATGTTGTTCCGGTCCTGTTCGGCGGAAGAGGTCCAGAAGACCCTCATGTGCCAGCGCGCCCGGCTCTGGCCTGCAAGGCAGCTCGCCGCGCCGCAAACCGGGCTTCCACTTCACTGGCGGGATGGTACTGGCCTGTGCGCACCTGCTCTCTGGCCGTGGTGACTTTGTCATGCAGATAGGTCTCGTACTCGCGCGTCTGTTGCTGACGTTGTACAAATCCTTGCACCAAGTCTTGCAGGATCTGTTCGGCCGGCTGATGGCTTGCTTTGGCCGCTGCGATGAAAGCATCACGCAGTGCTGGCTCCAGTTTCAGGGTCAGTTCAGCGTTCTTGGGCATGAGGTGGCTCCCGCTGTTGAGGCAGTGCAGCAGGTTATACACCGACCCTGCGATCCTCTTGTCGCCGTTCGCTTCATCGCCATGCTCGGGCAGAAGATCAATGCCCCTGATCGTTGCGTGCCAGGGTGATCAGCTCGTGAAGCTCGTCGGCGTGCTGCACGCAGTTGTGTTGGTGCCAGCGCTTGATCAGCCACATGGCCACCGCCACCACCAGACCGAAGGCGGTGATGGCGCCGAAGGCCGACAGGCCGAACTTGGTCGACAGGCTGTAGAAGGCGCCCAGGGCCAGGATGCAGGCCTGTTCGTTGAAGTTCTGCACCGCAATCGAGCGGCCCGCGCCCATCAGGTTGTGGCCGCGGTGCTGCAGCAGCGCATTCATGGGCACCACCAGGAAGCCACCCAGGCCCCCCAGCAGGATCAGGAAGGGCGCAGCCAGCCACACGTTGTCGATGAAATTCATCAGCACGACCAGCACGCCCATGGCGATGCCCAGGGGCATGACGCGGGTGGCGTGCTCCAGGCGCATGCGCATCGAGGCCACCACGGCTCCCACCGCCGTGCCGATGGCCACCACCCCGACCAGGGACGAGGCCTGGGTGGTGCTGTAGCCCAGGGCGGCGGCGCTCCAGGCCAGCACGATGTAGCGCAGGTTGCCGCTGACACCCCAGAACAAGGTGGTGGTGGCCAGCGAGATCTGGCCCAGCCGGTCGTGCCACAGGCGCGAGTTGCAGGTCCAGAAATCAGGCACCAGGTTCAAGGCGTTGCGCAGCACGCTCTGCTCGGGGTTCTGGCGCAGCGGGCGCATGGTCACGCCGGTGTGCGGGATGCGGGTGTTGAACCAGGCGGCCAGTGCGTAGACGAAGATCAGCACGAAGATGGCGGCCTCGGGCGGCGTGTCCACCCCGGTCTCGAACACCGGGAAGTCAAACGACAGCAGCAGGCCCGACACCGAATGCCCCACCAATTGGCCACCCACCAGCACGCCCAGGATGATGGAGGCGATCGTCAGCCCCTCGATCCAGCCATTGGCCTTGACCAGTTGCGAGGCCGGCAGCAGCTCGGTGAGGATGCCGTACTTGGCCGGAGAGTAGGCCGCCGCGCCCAGACCGATCACGGCGTAGGCCATCAGCGGGTGGGTGCCGAACAGCATCAGCAGACAACCCAGCACCTTGATGGCATTGCTGATGAACATCACCTTGCCCTTGGGTTGGGCGTCGGCGAAGGCCCCGACAAAGGGGGCCAGGATCACGTAGAACAGGGCGAACATGGGCACCAGGGCCGCGCGCTGCCACTCGGGGGCGCCTTCGCTCTTGAGCAGTTCAACCGCAGCCACGAATATGGCGTTGTCGGCCAGCGAGCTGAAAAACTGCGCCGACATGATGGTGTAGAAACCGCGCTTCATGGAGTGGCTGATTCGTGCATCAGCAAAACTGATACTTTTGTAATGTTGAACGGCGCCTCGAAAAGGCAAACGGTTATATCACGTGCCCCCCGGGCTGAAATGCCAAAATCCCCTTACTTCGACTTCAGCTTCCAGCCATGCCGCGTCCGATCCAAGCCACTGTTCATACTGCTGCATTGCAGCAAAATCTGGCGCAGGTGCGTCGTCGGGTCCCGGACGCCCGGGTGTGGGCCGTGGTCAAGGCCAATGCCTACGGCCACGGCATCGAGCGGGCCTTCGAAGGCCTGCGCGGCGCCGACGGCTTCGCCCTGCTGGACCTGGCCGAGGCCGAGCGCGTGCGCCGGCTGGGCTGGCGCGGCCCCATCCTGCTGCTGGAAGGGGTGTTCGAGGCACGCGATCTGGAGCTGTGCTCGCGCCTGGACCTGTGGCACGCGGTGCACTGCGACGAGCAGATCGACATGCTGGCCGCGCACAAGACCCAGGTGCCGCATCGGGTGTTCCTGAAGATGAACTCGGGCATGAACCGCCTGGGCTTCACCCCCGAACGCTACCGTTCGGCCTGGACCCGGCTCAACGCCCTGCCCCAGGTGGACGAGATTTCGCTGATGACCCACTTCAGCGACGCCGACGGGCCGCGCGGCATCGCCCATCAAGAAGAGGCCTTTCTGGCCGCCACCGCCGACCTGCCCGGCGAGCGCAGCCTGGCCAACAGCGCGGCCACGCTGCGCCACAGCGCCCAGCCCCGCGTCAAGAGCGACTGGGCCCGCCCCGGCATCGTGCTGTATGGCAGCGCGCCTGATTTTCCGGAACACAGCGCGGCCCACTGGGGCCTGCAACCCACGATGAGCCTGAACACCCGATTGCTGGCGGTGCAGGACCTGGCGCCCGGCGCCACCGTGGGCTATGGCTCGCGCTTCCAGGCCGAGGTGCCCATGCGCGTGGGCATCGCCGCCTGCGGCTATGCCGATGGCTACCCGCGGCATGCCGACACCGGCACCCCCATCCTGGTCAACGGCGTGCGAACCCGCCTGGTGGGCCGCGTCAGCATGGACATGCTGATGCTCGACCTGACGCCCCTGGAGCAGGCCGGCGTGCCCTTCGGCTTCGGCTCCGAGGTCACGCTCTGGGGCCGCTCGTCCAAAGGTGCCGTGCTGCCCGTCGACGAGGTGGCCCATGCCGCCGGCACTGTGGGTTATGAGCTGATGTGCGCGGTGGCACCTCGGGTGGCCATGGCTGTGGACATCGGTTGACGTCCGGTACCCCCGACATCAAGGCGCCACTTGAGCCGCCTTATTTCGCTGCCGGGACAAACTCGGATCTCGCTGCCGCTCAGCGCCATCGCTGAATGGCGAACGGTACCTGTGTACACGCGCCCGGCTTCGATGGAAGGTGTTGGGCGTTCAGACCTCCTCGATCTGGTTTGACCCATGCAGCCACGCGGCAGCCGTGCTGATTGGATCGACGCCATCACAGGGCCTCCGAGCACATGCCGTTGGGCCCTCGCCTTTGCGTTTTCAAGGGGCACTGGAGCAAAGACCCAGAATGTCAGCCACACTCAGGCGAGAGAAACAGGGTGTCGATTCTGATCCGCGCTTGGCCCATTCTTGGGCTCTGCGACGGCTCTGGCCGTGATGCCAGTTTGAACCCGTCAAACTTTCGAAAAGAAAAATCGGTCTCGTTGGCAAGGTTCTGCCCAGGCCCACAAGTAGCAGACATTCAGACTGTCTTGGTCGAACAGAGCCTACCGCCTGGGTACGGGCCACTGGGCTGATGAGAATAGTACTTTGCAACCTGCTAGACTGGGGTGCGCATTTTTAGTAACAAGGTGTTGAAATATTGGTTTTTAATATGCCTCCGAATGGTCTGTTGCCATCGACGGTCAGGGCGCTTCCGGATCAATTTTGTGAGATTGTGTGCCTTTTTCAGCCTCTGAATTTTGATAAACCATTTCTAGACCGTTTCCTCGGGGGGAGGTAGCCAGATGAGCAATGATCGTTCCATGTTGTGCAAGCTTATGGTTGTACGTTGGAGGGGCGAATGCTCCTGTGCTCTTGGCTTGTTTTTCTCTTTTTTATTCTCCTGCGGTGATATGGAATGAAGCCGATACAGCAAGCTAGTTCGTTGCCAGAACCGGAGAAGAGGGCGGAAAATTTCTGGGGTCTATGGTCTGTTGCTCTTTGTGCTTTGCCGCTTATTAGTTTTGGGTTGAGCCTGATTTCTTGGCTTTCCAATGGCGTTGACCTTCCAAATTATGATGATTGGCGTTTTCTCGATAATGAAAACCTCGGCAAGTTCAGCCTGTCTCGATTTTTAACAATCGGTGGCGGAACTCTTGCACCGGTAGGTTATTTTTTGGATGATGTGGCACAAAAGTTTCTGCATGGAAATTCGGTTGCCTATCAGGTGCTCAGCTATTTGGTTGTGATGGGGTCGCTGCTGTCGCTGCAGTGGGTTATTTTGCGACGAGTCCTGCGGGATTTTGTTTTGTGCGCTGCATGCTTTTCTTTGACTCTGTTCATGCTGCAGCCAGGATCCTATTGGGGCTCGCAGAACTTGGCTTACCATCAGGCGCTGCCGTTGGTATTTATCCTCGGTATTATTCGCTTGATGCTGGCGGATTCTCTACTGGATCGCTACCGACAGCCTCTTGTTTTTATTTTGGGCTTGCTTGCCGGAATCGCCTACATCTCGGGTGCCTTTGCGATATTGGCGACAGGTATTTTCTTTCTTTGCTTTTCATGGGCGTTGCTTCATAAGTCCAACAAAGCTGGAGTCTCTCTGAGGCGGGCTGGAGCAATCCTGACGTTGATCGGGTTGATAACTGCTTTTGAGCATTGTTACTGGGCATTGATTCCGCGCAATGGCGTAGATCCTCATCCAGTGCCTAAAGCTTGGCCCTACGAACCAGATTTCTGGTGGTATTTGCTTGGCAAGCTGGGGCGAGCCTTGTTGCTGCCGGGCGGGTCGCCTGGTTTTTCTCTTGCCTTGTCATTGTTCGTGGGTTGCGCAATCGTCCTTTCCATGTGCTGGGGCGTGTGGCATCTGATGCGTTCAGACCAAGTCGATCAGCCATCGATTCATTTGATGAGCGTCATCGGGCCTTTGTTTTTTGGCGTCTCTGTTTACTTGTTGATGGTGGCTGTTGGTCGCACCCATTGGCGACCGGCTGAAATCCAGTTACCTCTGGAGATCTTCGGCTTTGGCATGCAGCGATTTCATTATTTCTGGGTCACATTGTGGTGGCCCTGGTGTGCTGGCGTTGCCTGCTTTCTTATCTTGCGGTCTCGGCCAATGTCAATGACATGGCTGCGACGAATCAGCCTACCCCTGGCGACTCTTTTCGTGGTTTATGCGATCCACGCTGGCGCATTGGAGCATGATCGATATTTTCGGGATGTCACTGGATCTCAATTGGCACTTCGTGAGTGTCTGATCAAGCGGCTTCAAGAGGGCCGTCCACTGCAATGCCCACAGGTTGATTTTCTGCCTGACCTTTCTCGCTCCTATGCCTATGCCCGAGGAATTCAGGCATCGTTTGTCCGTTCTGTGCCTATCCTGCCAACGCCTGACGAATCCACTTTGGCGCCCAGCTGGTACAAATTCTCCAGGGACAAGGCTCTGGTACAGGCCTCATGGCGAAATGCGACGTCACAGCGCGGGGAACAGGATTTTGAAACTATCCATGGTCAGAACCCCCAGCTATGGCTGCATATGCCTGCGGTGCTGCCAATGACCACCTGCAGAGTTTTGGAAATCGCTGTTCAGATGCAGAGTCGTCAAGATGATGTGGTGCGGGTCTATTCCCCCATAGGACCAGAAGATGAGTTCCAGATGGCCCGGTCGCTGGCGCTCCCTGTCCATGCGCTGCAAGACGAGAAGTTCGAGACATTGAACTTTATTTTGGAAAGTTCAGTGGGTTTTGGTCATAGAGTACGCATTGACTTGGCGGCGGCAAGCCCATCGATTCGCTTAAAAGACGTCGACCTGCGCTGCAAACTCAAAGTGCTTCCTTGACGGCCTCACTTTTCACGATTTCTTGACCGATCTGCTCACATGCGGGTCATTTATTTTATTGAGTTGTGCAAAAGATCAACAATCTTGCGATCCGATTGGCCCGCTATCGACCTTTGCTGGAGGAGGCGACCCAACGTGTCTTAGCCAGTGGATGGCTGGTACTGGGACCTGAGACTGCTGCGTTTGAAAAAGAATTTGCAGCCTATGTGGGTGTGGACTTCGCCGTAGGGGTGGCCAATGGCTCCGATGCAATTGAATTGGCATTGCGTGCGCTCGGGGTCGAGCCTGGCGATGTCGTGGCAACGGTGGCCAATGCGGGCATGTACACCTGTGGCAGCATTCTTCATCTTGGGGCCCAGCCCTTCTTCATGGACGTTGATTTGCAGACCCAGTGCGCATCGATTGCTGAAGTTGAAGCCGCGCTGCATTCAGGGGTCAGGGCAGTTGTCGTCACCCACTTGTACGGTCGGGCTGTACCGGGCATTGAGTTGATGGCCAAGCTCTGCGCTGACCGCGGCGTTCCCTTGATCGAGGACTGTGCGCAGGCCCATGGGGCCTGTGTTGACGGTCGTCGGGTGGGGGCGTTTGGCGATGCCGCCTGCTTCAGCTTTTACCCTACCAAAAATCTAGGTGGGCTAGGCGACGGCGGCGCCGTGGTTTGCCGCGATCAGAAAACCGAGCTGGCTTTGCGCCAGTTGCGCCAGTATGGCTGGAGCCAGAAATACAAAGTGACCTGTCCCGGGGGCAGGAACAGCCGCCTGGATGAATTGCAGTCTGCGTATTTGAGGGTCTTTCTGCCTCATCTGGACAGGGACAATGCAAGTCGGCGTCATTGGGGCCATTGCTATGAACGCGGTTTGAAAAATCCGTGGGTCAAGGTGCCGACAGATCTTGGCGAGAATCACGTCGTGCATCTGTTCGTCGTGCTGGTCGAGGCACGAGAATCCTTGGCGGCGCACCTGCACCAATGCGGCGTCGCAACAGATGTCCACTATCCGATCCCTGATCATCAGCAACCCATTTTGGCGGGCAACACCGTCAGGGCCCTGCCTTGCACAGAACTGCTGGCCAAGCAGGTTCTGACCCTTCCTTGTTATCCAGAAATGACGGAGCAAGAGGTGGCCCATGTTGTTGAATCAGTGAACAGTTGGCGACCATGAAATATTCAGTCGTGATACCGATCTATGGCAATGAGGAGTCATTGCCTGATTTGTTCAAGGTTTTATCGGACCTGAATACTGCGTTGGATGGTTTGTTGGAAGCAGTGTTTGTCATCGATGGCAGTCCTGATCGCAGCTTTGAACGAGTGCGGGAGGCCTTGCCCCACTTCACTTTCGCGGCTCAGTTGCTCGTTCACTCGCGGAACTTCGGCTCCTTTGCTGCCATCCGCACAGGCTTGGCGACAGCACGGGGCACTTACTTTGGAGTCATGGCGGCCGACCTCCAGGAACCGCCGCAATTGCTGCTTGAATTCTTCGATCTGCTTGACCGTGACGTCTGCGACGTGGTTCTAGGCACGCGTATTTCCCGCAAGGATCCCTTGCTGAGTCGCATGACCTCTGGCCTTTTTTGGGCTTTGTACCGGCGCTGGATCGTGCCTGAAATGCCCCCAGGAGGAGTTGATATTTTTGGCTGCAATCGCGAATTCAAAGAGCAGATTCTGAAACTGGAGGAGTCCCGGTCCTCGTTGATTGCTTTGATCTTTTGGCTTGGATTTCGACGCGAACTCATCGGTTACGAGCGGAGAGCACGAGTTCATGGTAAATCGGCCTGGAGTTTCCGTAAAAAGGCTGAATACATGCTGGACAGCGTTTTTGCATTCACTGATTACCCAATCAGATTGCTGATCCGTCTGGGGAGCGTGGGGGTTCTTGTTTCATTGTTGCTCAGTGTCTTTGTGGTGGTTGCCAAGATATCCGGCCTGATTCCGGTGCCGGGTTACGCAGCAACAATGCTGACAGTGCTTTTTTTAGGCGGCCTCAATCTCCTGGGTATTGGGGTTGTCGGTAATTATGCTTGGCGCACCTATGAGAATACAAAACAGAGGCCATTGTCGATCGTAGCCAGAAAATTCAAAAATGATCTCTGATTCAGGTGTGGCCCTCAGAGCATTCCATCATCAATCAAATAAATATGCCGACGATTCATTCAACAGCTGATGTCCAATCTTTGAAAATAGGATCGAGGACCCGTATTTGGCAGTATGTTGTGGTGTTGCCTGGGGCCGTGATGGGCGAGGATTGCAACATTTGCTCGCATTGTTTCATCGAAAATGATGTCGAGTTGGGGCATCGCGTCACTGTCAAATCGGGTGTTCAGTTGTGGGATGGACTGCGTGTGGCGGATGATGTTTTCATTGGCCCCAACGCCAGCTTTTCAAATGACAAGTTTCCTCGCTCCCGTCAGCAACCGGAGAAGTTTTTAAAAACGATCATCGAAAAGGGCGCTTCCATCGGTGCTGGTGCCAGTATCCTGCCCGGGATTGTGATCGGCCAAGGGGCCATGGTTGGTGCTGGCGCGGTGGTGACCAAGTCGGTCCCTCCGAATGCCATAGTGATGGGTAATCCTGCGAGAATTACCGGATATTCAAATGCTCAGACACCTGTCCGTGATGGCGTAGAGCAGGTTTTGTCGGCTCCATTATTTTCTGACTCCGATCCAAAAGAAAAGCCCGCTTCCTATTCTCTGACGGTGCGTGGCGTCACCATGCATCACCTGAGACTGGTTAAGGATATGCGTGGTGATTTGTCAGTTGGTGATTTTGAGTCGCAAATTCCATTTGCGCCGAAGCGCTACTTTTTGGTATTCAACGTTCCAAGCGAAAAGACCAGAGGCGAGCATGCGCATCGAGAATGCCATCAATTCCTCATCTGTGTGAGAGGCCGCTGTTCGGTCATGGTGGACGATGGCCAGCAGCGCATGGAGGTGATGCTGGACAACCCTGCGGCAGGTCTCTATCTGCCGCCCATGGTCTGGGGGACCCAATACAAATACTCACAAGATGCCATCTTGTTGGTTTTTGCATCGCACTCCTATGATCCAGCAGACTATGTCAGGGATTACACGGAGTTCATGGCATTGACCTCCCTGACGAGCACCCGATGAAGGCATCCTGGCGAGAGCGCTTGGGACGTGTGATTCGCTTTGTGTTGAGCGGAGTCGCCAATACAGGCTTGTCATGGATGATCTATTTGGCGCTCAAGAACTGGATGCATTACCAACTTGCCTTCGCCATAGCCTACGCATCAGGCATCTTGATCTCATACTGCTTGAATGCTCTCTGGGTATTCAAGGTAGGGCTCTCCTGGCGAGGCGTTTTTTCCTATCCCTGGATCTATCTTGTTCAATATGCTTTATCGGCCCCCCTGTTGTCCGTTTTGATCGAGGGCTTTCAGCAGAGCCGAGTTTGGGCGCCACTTGAGGTCACAGCCATGATGGTTCCACTCAATTATTTTTTGGGCAAGGGGGTGCTGATGCTTGCCAAGCCTAAGGATCGAGCGTGAGAGGAGAGGGGTCTCACCAAAGAAGGCTGGTTTGGACTGCATTCAATTGCCCGGTGGTCGCGTCTGTCGCCGAGGATTTCACACGGCGCCGCGGGTCAGCTTTGCGGTGGACGACCGGGCTCAGTCCGCATAAAGCTGCAGCAAGGCCACACCAGCCATGATCAGGCCCAGGCCGAGCAGGCTGGGCCAGTTCAGGCGCTGGCCATGCACTGCCCAGGCGATCACGGTGATGAGCGCGATGCCCACCCCCGACCACACCGCGTAGGCCACGCCCACCGGCATCACCTTGAGCGTGAGCGACAGCAGGTAAAAGGCCAGGCCATAGCCCAGCACCACGGCCAGCGAGGGGCCAAGCCGGGTGAAGCCCTCGGACGACTTCATGAAGCTGGTGCCGATCACCTCGGCCACGATGGCGGTGCCCAGCAGCAGCCAGCGGTTGACCGAGGCCAGTTCGGGGAGGTCATTCATCGGTTGTTCCAGCGCGCCCGTGTCGCGCCGCCTCCAAGGGGGGCAGCAGTCGACACGGGACAGCCTCTTCAGGCGCCGGTCGCCAAAGCCTGTTGCACGCCGGGCCGTTGCAGCAGGCGCTCGCGGTGGGCCACCACCTTGGGGAACTGGGCAATGTCCACGCCGTCGCTGGCCAGCCAGGTGGAGACGGTGTACAGGTAGGCATCGGCCACCGAGTAGGTGTCGCCCAGCACCCAGGGGCCTTGCAGGTAGTGTTTTTCGATCAGCTGGAAGTTCTCGGTCATGTTGGCGGCCACCTTGCGCTGCATGCCGGCAATGGCTTCGGGCTCGTCGGCCCAGCGCGAGGCGCGCGGCCGGTGCGCATGGTTGATGTGCACGGTCGAGCACAGGTAGCTGTTCACCTCCTGCATGCGGGCCAGCAGGAAGGGGTTGTCAAGCGGGGCCAGGCCTGCGTCGGGGAAGCGCTGGGCCACGTACAGCAGCAGGGCCGGGGTCTCGGTCAGCACGCCTTGTTCGGTGACCAGGGCTGGCACGCGCCCCTTGGGGTTGACCGCCAGGTATTCGGGCGAGCGCTGCTGGGCCTCGGCGAAATTGACGCGCAGCAGTTCATGGCCGGCCTGGGCTTCGGTCAGGGCGATGTGGACGGCCAGGGCGCAGGTGCCTGGGGCGAAATAAAGCTGCAGACGGGACATGAGGGCTCCGGTGAGGGGTTCGATGAGGCAATCGGTGGCGGCACCTCAGCCGGCCGGGCCAGGGTTCAGGCGAACAGGCTGAGGCGGTTGTCGGTGTCCGAACCCGAGTTTACCGAGCGGTAGGCGGCCGTGCCGCGCCGCGCCTGGGGGTTGTTGCTTTCTGTGGCCTGCTGCTGGCGCTGGGCGTTGAGTTCGCTCTGGCCGTCGGCCACCAGCTTGGCGCCCACGGCGGCCACGCGGCGGTCTTGCGGGCTGGGGTCGGCCGGGGCCAGGGCGGCCGACTGGATGCGCTGGCCTTTGTCGATGTTGGCCTCGGGCTTTTGCTCGCGCGAGGTGTCGATGCCCACCTCGCCCGCCACCGCATAGCGCACACCGTCGGGTCCGGTGGTGTAGGTGTACTGGGCGCCGGTGGTGACCACGCCCTGGCCGGCCGAGATGTGGGCCTGCTCGTGGTTGCGCACGCGCAGGTCGGTGGCCTTGAGCGCCGCGACCTGGCGCTGCTGTTCGGGGCTCAGTTCGGTGCGCGCCGCCGCACTGCTGCGGCTGGCAGTGGCCGGCAGTGGGGGGATGGCAGCGGCAGAGGTGGATGATCCGATCGAGGCCATGGCGGGGGCGAGCGCCAGCCAGGGCGCAGACCCGCTGGAAGTGAAGCACAGAAGTGCCCGGGTTTCAAGCCGGACGCGTGCTGCGTTTCAGGGCGCCTTGCAGCGCGCCCAGGCCTCGGGCGCGTCGAACAGCGCGGCCTGGCCACAGGCCGAGCCCAGCATGGCGTCGCCGTCGTGGCCCACGCCGGGCACGTCGAAGGGGCGCTGGGCCAGGCCGGGGTGGCGCTGGCGCAAGTCGTCCACATAGGCGTGGCCGCGGGCGTAGCGGTAGGGCCCCTGGGCCTCGGCGGCGCAGCTCTTGTCCAGGGCCGGGTGCTGCGGGTTGGTGTCGGCGCTGCCCAGCAGGTAGAGCACATCGCGCTGCAGGTAGCGGGCCTCGTAGGCGGCGGGGCTGAGCTGGCGCGCATAGCCCGGGGCGTCGGTCCAGCCGTATTTCCAGTGGTCCACCCCAGGGCAGGTGGCGGCCACGGCTGGCCGCGGGCGCTCGGGGTGGAAGTACAGGTAGGACGAGGGGTTGGCCACCACGTAGCGCACGGCCACGCCGGGCAGCCGGCCTTCGCCCTGGCCCACCACCGCGTAGCGCTGCACCACCTGGGCGCCGCCCGAGTGGCCCGCCACCACCACCTGGGTGAGCTTGGGAAAGCGTTGCCGGTCGGCCAGCAGGGCCAGCAGCGCGTCAATCGCCTCGAAAGAGCTGAGCGCGGCGGGCGCGGTGGCGGCCTCGCCGCCCATCCAGCCCTCCAGGCTCCAGCGCAGGGTGTCGGCCGGCAGGGCATGGGCGGCCACGTCGCGCTCGGCCAGGAACTGCGGCACCAGCAGCAGGCTGTGCGTGGCGGCGGCACCTGCCGCCTGGGCGGCTTTGCGTGCCGAGGCCCAATAGACGTTGGCGTCGCGCAGGCGGCCGTGGAACACCAGCACGGCCCGTTCGACATCGGCGAGCGCGGCCGGGTCTTGCAGATCACGCGAGGCGTACAGGCGCAGCGCGCCCTGGCCGGCCGGGCCGCTCACGCTCAGGGTGCTGGGCGCCACCACTTTGACCGGGGCCTTGTTGCCGGCGTTCTCGTCCACGGCCCAGGCGCTGGGGGCGGCGAGCAAGCCGGCGGCCAGCAGCCAGGGCAGGAGTGCATGCGGGGTTTTCATCGCGGTCATCGCGGACATTGCGGTCATCGCGGGTAGAGGCCCAGGGTCTGCGCCTGCAGCCGGGCCAGGCCCAGCAGGGCGTCGGTGAAGGGGGTGGCCACGCCGGCCAGCTGGCCCAGCTCGCGCACCGCGCCCACCAGGGCGTCGAGCTCGACGCTGCGCCGTGCCTCCACGTCCTGCAGCATCGAGGTCTTGAAGGCGCCCAGCTTCAGGGTGACCTGGTGCCGGTCTTCGGGCTGCTGGTCGATGGGGATGCCGATGTGCTCGCCGATCGCCTTGGCCTCGCGCATCACCGCCGAGATGAAGTCGCGCACCTGGGGGTCGCCCAGGATCAGGTCGGTGGTGGCGCCGGTCAGGGCGCTGACCGGGTTGACCGTCATGTTGCCCCACAGCTTGTACCAGACGTCGCGCTGGATCTGGGCCGAGGCGCTGGCCTGGAAGCCCGCCTTCAGCAGCAGGGCCAGCAAGGCTTCGCTGCGCGGGCTGCTGCCGCCGGCGGGCTCGCCGATGATCAGGCCGTTGCCGAAGTGGTGCTTCACGTGGCCCGGGCCGTTGAGTGAGCAGCTGGCATGCACCACGCAGCCGATCACCTGGGCAGCGGGGATGGCGGCCGTGATCTCGCCGGTGGGGTCGACCGACTGCAGCTGCCGGCCCGCCAGGGCCCCGCCAAAGCCTTGCAGAAACCACCAGGGCACGCCGTTCATGGCCGTCAGCACCACCGTGTCGGGCCCGATCAGGGGGGCGATCTGGCGGGCCACCTCGATCAGGGCCGGGGCCTTGACGGCGATCACCACCAGGTCCTGCACGCCCAGCTCGGCCGGGTGGGCACTGGCCTGCACTGCCACGCTGCGTTGCTGGCCGCCTTGTTCAAGGCGCAGGCCATGCGCCTGCAGGGCCTCCAGTGTGGCGCCCCGGGCCACCACGCTGAGGGTGGCGCCCGCGCCGGCCAGGCCGGCACCGATCCAGCCGCCGATGGCACCGGCGCCGTAAATGCATGCTTTCATGAGATGTCCAAGGCCTCCCGCGGAGGCAAAAGATGAGCGAGTCTGCGATTGTGGCGCGCGGCCGGGTTCAATGCTGGTAGCTGCTGTCCAGCCGTTCCACCTGGCGCACCAGGGCGTCGAACACGTCCTGGCCGGCGCCATGGGTGGGGCTGAACTGCAGGGCGTCGCGGCTGCTCTTGATGGCGGCCTCTTCGGTCACGGGAATGGCTGGGCCCATGGACAGGGTGGCCAGCTGGATCTCGCAGGCGCGCTGCAGCGTCCACAGGATGGCGAAGGTCTGGGGCAAGGTCTGCCCATAGGCCAGCAGGCCGTGGTTGCGCAGGATCACGGCCGGCTTGCCGCGGATGTTGTTGACCAGGCGCGGGCCTTCTTCGGCATGCACGGTAATGCCCTCGAAGTCGTGGTAGCCCACCATGTTGTGCAGCTGCGCGGAGTAGAAATTGCTCTGCTGCAGCCCGCCCTGCACGCAGGCCACGGCCACGCCGGCCGTGGTGTGGGTGTGCATCACGCAGTGGGCCTCGGGCAGGCCTTCGTGGATGGCGCCATGCACCACGAAGCCGGCCGGGTTGACCGGGTAGCGCGAGCCGTCCAGCACCCGGCCCTGCAGGTCGATCTTGACCAGGTTGCTGGCCGTGACCTCGCTGTAGTGCAGGCCGAAGGGGTTGATCAGGAACTGCTTCTCGCCCCCGCTCACGCTGTCGCTCAGGCGCAGCGTGATGTGGTTGTAGATCATCTCCGTCCAGCCCAGCAGCGCGAACACGCGGTAGCAGGCCGCCAGTTGCTGGCGCTGGGCCCATTCGTCCGGGTGCATGCCCGTGGGCGGGGCGGGTGCTTGCAGGCGCTGAGGCGAGAGGGGGGCGTTCATGATCAAGTCTCCTGGGGAGGCGCCCTCTGAGGGGCGCGGGTTCACGCTCTAGGCGTCGGCACTGAAGCCGATGGTCTTCACCAGCGGGCCCCAGCGTTCGAAATCGGTTTTCAGCAGCGCCGCCAGCTCGGCCGGGGTGGAGGACTTGGCCTCCAGGCCCATGGCCGCCAGGCCGTCGACCACCTCGGGGGTGGCCAGGGCGGCGCGCAAGGCGGTGTTCAGGCGCTGCACCAGCTCACGCGGGGCCTTGGCCGGCAGGTAGAAGCCGAACCACTCGCCGAACACCATGTCTTTCAGGCCCTGCTCGGCCATGGTCTGGGTGTTGGGCGTGAACTTGCTGCGCTGCGCGCCGGTCGAGGCCAGCAGCCGGCACTTGCCCGCCGCCACGTGCTGGGAGAACTCGCCCAGCGGGCCCGACACCGCGGGCAACTGGCCGCCGATCATGTCGAGAATCGCCGGCTGGGTGCCGCGGAAGGCGATGTGCTTGAGGTCGATGCCGGCGTGGTGGCCCAGCAGCGAGCCCACGAAGTGCGGCACCGAGCCGGCGGCCGGCGAGCCGAAGTTGGCCTCTTTGGGGTTGGCCTTGCACCAGGCCAGGAAGTCGGGCACGGTCTTCACGCTGGCCGGCACCGAGGGGCCCACGGCAAAGCCGAAGTCGAACACGCAGGCCAGCGACACCGGGCTCAGGTCGGCCACCGGGTCGTAGGCCAGCTTTTTGTAGATGTGCGGGTAGATGCCCAGCATCGACATGGGGGTCTGCAGCAGGGTCAGGCCGTCGGGGTTCTGCGACTTCACGAACTGGATCGCGATCTGCCCGCCCGCGCCGGTCTTGTTCTCGACATAGGCCGTCTTGGTGTAGCCGGTGCCGGGCAGCTTGTCGGCCACGCGCCGGCACAGGGTGTCCGAGGTGCCGCCCGCCGCAAAGCCGGTGATGATCTTCACCGATTCGAAGGCGCTGGTCTGGGCCAGTGCAGAGGGGCCCAGGGCGGCCAGCAGGGCGCCGGCGCCGGTGCTTTGCAGCCATTGGCGGCGGTTCGGGTGCAGGGTGTCGGGGTAGGTCATGTCAGTCTCCGGAAAATGAGGTGTCGCTCAGCGGCGACGCCCGGTTGGCGTCACGGTCTGTGCCTTGATTTTTCCAGCCGACGAGCGGTGCGACCACCCGTGTTTACCTGCAGTTTTTGATTCCTTTTCATAACGGTTTCAGGCCGGGTCAGCCCGCATTCAGGTGCAGACCGTTGTCCATCAGCAGCACCGAGCCGGTCATGCCGGGCGAGCGTGCCGCCACAAACCAGGCCAGCGCGGCCACCTCGTCGGGCTGCGACACGCGCTGCAGCACCGAGGCCTGGCGCTGGCGGGCCAGCACCTCGGCGTGCTCGGCCTCGCCCAGCACCCGGCTGGGCAGGCCGTCCGCCACAAAGCCCGGCGCAATCGCGTTCACGCGGATGGCCGGGGCCAGCGCCCGGGCCAGGCCCAGCGTGAGGGTGTTCAGCGCCCCCTTGCTGGCCGCGTAGGCCAGTGAAGAGCCGCGCCCCAGCACGCCGCCCACTGACGAGATGTTGACCACGGCGCCCTGGCCCGAGGTCGCCAGCGCGCTGCGGCAGGCGCGCGTCATCTGCCAGGGGCCGACCAGGTTCACCTCGTTCAAGCGCTGGAAGTCGAGGCCGTCCAGCCCCTCCAACTCGGCATGGGGCACAAAGCGGGTGCTGCCTGCCGAATTGACCAGGGCCTGCAGACCGCCGAAATGGGCCTGCACCTGCGCCGCCACCGCGCGGCACTGCGCGTCATCGCGCACATCCAGCGCCAGCGCCAGCACCCGTGCCCCCAGGGCCGCGCAATCGCGGGCCACCGCCTGCGCCTCGGTCACCGTGGGTTCGAAATAGGCCAGGGCCACATCCCAGCCCTGGCGCGCAAACTCGCGCGCGCAGGCCGCCCCGATGCCGGTGGCGGCACCGGTGATCAGGCAGACCGGGCGGGTGGCGGTGTCCATGGTGGCCTGCATCAGACGAATCTGAAGGAGATGGAGCCGAGCGGGCCGTAATCCGCATGAAGGGTGTCGCCCGGCACGGCCGGCGTGGGCCGCGTGAACGAGCCGCCCAGCACCACCTCGCCGGCCTGCAGGCTTTCGCCCCAGGGCGCCAGCTTGTTGGCCAGCCAGGCCACGCCCTGGGCCGGGTGGTTGAGGACGGCCGCGGCCACACCCGACTCTTCGATCACGCCGTTCTTGAACAGCAGTGCGCTCACCCAGCGCAGGTCCACCGCGTCCGGGCGCACCGGACGCCCGCCCAGCACGATGCCGGCATTGGCCGCGTTGTCGGCAATGGTGTCGAACACCTTGCGCGGCGCCTTGGTGTGGCGGTCGAACTGCTCGATGCGGGCGTCGATGATCTCGATGGCCGGCACCACCCAGTCGGTGGCGGCCAGCACGTCGTACAGGGTGATGCCGGGGCCGCGCAGCGGCTTGCCCAGGATGAAGGCCAGCTCAACCTCGATGCGGGGTGCAATGAAGCGCTCGAACGGGATGTCGCCGCCTTCGGCAAAGAACATGTCGTCGAGCAGGGTGCCGTAGTCGGGCTCCGTGATCTGGCTGGAGAGCTGCATGGCGCGCGAGGTCAGGCCGATCTTGTGGCCGCGCACGGTGCGGCCGGCGGCGATCTTCTGGCGCACCCACTCGCGCGAGATGGCGTAGCCGTCTTCGATGCGCATGTCGGGGTAGCGCTTGGAGAAATGCTCGACCTGTTGGCGGCTCTTCTCGGCCTGGTCCAGTTCGGCGGCCAAGGCCGCGATCTGCTCGGATGTGAACATGGGGGGCTCGCTTTCTGGGCGGATCAGACCGTCTTGTTGAACAGGGGGTGCAGGTTGCTGTACTTGCCGTCGAAGGAGGGCGCGCCCTCGTCCACCTGCAGCGTGATGCCGATGTGGCGCTGCGCCAGCAGGGGCTCGAAGTGCTGTTTGACCACGCCCAGCAAGGCCTCGCCCACGGCCTGGACCACGCTGGGGGGGCGGCCCGCGCCCATGCGCAGGTTCAGGTAGACAAAGGCGTAGTCGCCGCTGCCACCGGCCGCCCGGCCCGCAGCGCCGCCATCCGACACCGCGTGGTGCGCGGCCGGGAAGGCCAGTACCCGGGTGCCGCCCGGTGGAAACACGGCTTTGCCGGCTTCGTCGCGGTGGGCCAGCATGGTGTCGGCCAGGCTGCGGCACAGGGCGCTGAGGTCGGTCTCGGCCTCGATGTTGGGGGTGTAGAGGATGACGAGGTGGGGCATGGTGTTTTGTCGGGGTGTCCGATGAAGATCACAGGCGCGGGAAGGCCTGGTAGCCGCTGGCGGCCGAGGCCTGGGCGGCGGGAATGGCGCGGCCGTCCTGCGGCGTGACGGGGAACACGGCATTGATCTGGCCCGTGCCCGAGGCGCCGAAGTAGGGCGTGACGATGTCGGCTTGGCCGTCGTAGGCCGACCAGCCCAAGGCGCCCAGCAGCATGGCGGTGTCGTGCATGAAGCCCTCGCCATGGCCCTTGGTGGCGTACTCGGGCAGCATCTCGCAGAAGGCGGGCCAGTCGCCGCGCTGCCACAGCGCGATCACCTCGTGGTCCATCATCTCCAGGAAAGGGCTCCAGACCTTGAAGGCGTACTGCGGCGCCAGCCCGTTCTGGGCAAAGCGGTGGCTCAGCGAGCCGCTGGCCAGAAAGGCCACGGTGCCGTCGTAGTGGTCTTCCACCGCGCGGCGCATGGCCCAGCCCAGGCGGGCGCTGTCGTTCAGGTAGTGGCCGGTGCACAGGGCCGACACCGACACCACCTTGAAGTGCTGGTCGGCATTCATGTAGCGCAGCGGCACCAGGGTGCCGTACTCGGGGTTCAGCGTGGTGGCGTCGTGGGCCAGGGTCTCCACATCCAGCTCGTTGCACGAGCGGGCCAGCAGCCGGCCCAGCTCGGGGTTGCCCGGGCATTCGAAGGGCAGGTTGCTGATGAAGTGTGGCAGCTCGTTGCTGGTGTAGACGCCCTTGAAGTGCGCGCCACAGTTGACGTGGTAGTTGGCGTTGACCAGCCAGTGGGTGTCGAACACCACCAGCGTGTCCACGCCGAGTTCGCGGCAGCGCCGGCCGATCTCGTGGTGGCCGTCGATGGCGTCCTGCCGCGTGCCGTGGCGCGGGCCCGGCAGCTCGCTGAGGTACAGCGAGGGCACGTGGGTGATCTTGGCGGCCAGTGCGAGTTTGCCCATGGCGGTCTCCTGTGGGTGAGGGCTGTGGGTGGGTCAGCTCTCGGCGCTGATGTGGGCGCTGCGGATCACCTGGGCATAGCGGGCGACTTCGCTGCGGATGAACTGGCCGAACTGCTCGGGCGTGCCCGCCAGCGAGCGGATGCTGCCCTTGGCAAAGGCCTCGCGCACGGCCGCTGTCTCCAGGGCCTGGCGCAGTGCGGCATTGAGCCGGGCCACCACCGCATCGGGCGTGGACGTGGGCACCAGCAGGCCGTTCCAGGAGTTGGATTCCACGGCCACACCTTGTTCGGCCAGCGTGGGGATGTCGGGCGCATACGCCGAGCGCTGCGCCGTGGCCATGCCCACGGCGACCAGCTTGCCCGTCTGCACATGGGCCCGGAACTCGGGCCAGTTGCCGAACATCAGCGTCACCTGGCCTCCCAGCAAATCGTTCAGGGCCGGGGCCTGGCCTTTGTAGGGGATGTGGGTCAGCTCGATGCCCATCTGCTCACGCAGCATCTCGCCGGCCAGGTGGGCCGAGGTGCCGCTGCCGAACGAGGCATAGCTGAGCCGTGCACCCGGCTGGCGCGCGGCGGCGCGCAGATCGGCGAGGGAGCGGATGCCGCTGCCCGGGTGGCTGACCAGCACATGCTCCGACAGGCCCATCAAGCCCACCGGGCGCAGGTCGCGCAGGCCGTCATAAGGCAGGTTCTTCACCAGGGTCTGGTTGACGCAAAAGCTGTTGGCCACGCAGGTCAGCGTCAGTCCGTCGGGCGCGGCCTTGGCGCCTGCATCCACCCCGATCACCGTGCCGGCCCCGGGCTTGTTGTCGACCACCACGGGCTGACCCAGTGTGGCCGTCATCTGGGTGGCCACCAGGCGCGCCACCAGATCGGTGGTGCCCCCGGGCGGGAAGGGCACGATCAGCTTGAGCGGCCGGGCCGGCCAGGCGGGCGCCTGGGCCTGTGCCCAGCCGGGCAGCAGCGTGGCGCCCAGGGCGCTCAGAAGGTGACGTCGGTTCATGTTAGTCATCCATGAAGGGGGTATTTCGCCAGAGGCTCTTTGTGCGGCACAGTTCGGATGGCTGCGGAGCAAGCCATGCCAGCAGACACCGTGGAGCGGGCTTGGCCCGGCCACGGGTGTCGTCCCCCTCCGGGGGAAGGCGCCGCAGGCGACT
>NZ_KI912467.1:0-15716 GCF_000518645.1 Curvibacter gracilis ATCC BAA-807
TCCTCGGACTGGGCGCCAATGATCGCTCGGCCAAGGCCTTCCAGCGGCTGCACGGAGAACTCTTCGCTGCCTGCGGCTAAGCGCAGCTGGCCGATCACCGGCCTCACGAAACTCACGGATCCATAAAAATCGCCTGCCCGCGAGGTTGCGGCGTGGGGCAATTGCACGCCAACCCGAACAAGTCGCCCACCAACTCGCGATTCCGACGATCCAGTGCCATCGAGTTGGGTGATGTCATCTCCCAGGCTGTCAAATTGAACGGGCACGACCCAACAAAACAGACCAACCCGAGCATGCGTGCGCCTGGGCTCACGGATTCAGGTATCTATACAAACCGGCAGAATTTCTAAAATAAGCGATTGAATATGCGAAAGCAAGAAAACCCAGAACTCTAGCCGAGTTCAAAAAAATCAACTGACTTGGACTCAGCAAGTCAGCATCGGTGAATTCACCACGCTCCTGCAATAAAAGATCAAAGCCAATAGCACTGGACATTAGCAGGGCACCTGCAATACATAAGCTCACAACCAAAAGCAAATCTTTAGTCGTTGGACTTGACAAGTTTGAAGAAGATTCGGTTACCCCAAGTCTGCGGCGATGCACAACTTTAAAGTAGGCCAAGGTAAAGAAAATCAAAAAAACAAAAACAACTAATGCAGCATCCTGAATTTCATCTGGACCATACATTGAGCCAAAAAAAGGAAATACACCAATGTGTACATGCATCAATCCAGGACCTAGATAAAATAGGGCTAAATACGTACATACCAAAAAAAGACTTGCACAATTCTTAGATGAAATAACACACAGAAAAACAAGAAAAATGGAAACAATGAAATCCAACCAAAGAACCCCCGATCCACTGGAGTATGAGAAGTCCAAAAAGAAAATAAAATAGAGCAGTGGAACTAATGCGCAACAAAGAAAAGCAGGGAATGCTGCCGATTCGAATCGAGCCCTGCCATTTATTATTTTATAATTTAAATACATTGTTGAATCCATGATTAATATGCATTTTTTGAGAAAAATCCCTTAAAAATAGTCATGAATATGATTTTCAAATCGAACCAGATTGACCAATTTTCGATGTAAAAAAGATCAGCTTGAACTCGTGCTTCCATCTTATCCACCGTATCAGTTTCCCCTCTTAATCCGTTGACCTGCGCCCATCCCGTAATACCCGGCTTCACCTTGTGCCGCAGCATGTAACGCGGGATCAGTTCACGGTATTGCATGTTGTGTGCCACCGCATGGGGCCTGGGGCCCACAATGCTCATACGGCCTTGCAGCACATTCACAAACTGGGGCAGTTCGTCGAGGCTGCTGCGACGCAAAAAGGCCCCCAAGGGGGTGATGCGTGAATCGCCTTTTTTGGCTTGTGTGACATGGCCGTGGCCTTCGTCGTGCACATACATGCTGCGAAACTTGTAGACCTCAATTTCTTCACCATTCCAACCGTGGCGTTTTTGTTTGAAGATGATGGGGCCCTTGGAGGTGAACTTAACGGCCAGGGCCACGCCCAGCAAGATGGGCGATATCAAGATCAAGATCAGGCTGGCCACAATGCGGTCTTCGAGCCACTTCACAATCAGGTTGAAGCCCGACATGGGCGAGCTCGAGATGTCGAGCATGGGCATGCCCAGCACCACGCTCAGGCCGTTGTTCACCATTTGAAAGGCGCCCATGTCGGGCACCAGGCGGATATTGGCCGTGCTGTGGCGCAGCTCATTCAACACGGGCTGCAGGCCGCTCATGTCATTGGCCGGGGGGCAAATCCATACCTCGTCGGGGTCGAGCTGGCCAATCGAATAGTGCAGGCCATCGATGTCGTCAATGCTCACCACACCGGTCAGGTCGTAGCCTGTCCAGGTGCTGGTTTTTACGCGGCGGCGTATGGCGGCCACGGGCCCGCCGCCGCCCACCAGCAACACCCGCATATGGTTCACCTGCCGACCACGCATGTAGCTCATGATCAAGAACACGCACAACCGGGCCAACCAAGAAATTCCCAGCGATGTGCCGGCCCAGGTCAACAGCCAAATACGAGAAAAATCACCACTGCTTTTGGTCAGCACCAGCCAGGTCATCAGCAGGGCCCAGGTGATGGCCCAGCTCACGCCCACCCGGCCCAGCATGGCCTTGAACTGGCCGCCACGCCAATTGCGGTACACGGCAGACGACACCAAGGTCATCAGCGTGGCCATCTGGATGATCAGCAAGGCATACACCTGGGGCAGCGGCAATACTGCAGCACCATCAAAGCGCCACAAATACGCCACTAAACCCGAGCCGGCAAAGGCAAACCAGTCCACCCCGTGCACGGCAAAGCGCATGAGCGAAGCTGAACTTCTCATCGAGAACGTAGCCAAAAAATCCCTCCCTCTGTTTTGTTTTACAGATTCACGCTACAAAAAAAACAGCTGCCTGCGCAGCGGTGGGCACTAGGCCTGCCGGCCGTAAACGTCTTGAAACCGCACAATATCGTCTTCACCCAGGTAGGTGCCACTTTGCACCTCAATCATCTCGAGCGGCAATTTGCCGGGGTTCTCGAGCCGGTGTTTTTCACCCAGGGGGATGTAGGTGCTTTGGTTTTCGCTCACCAAAAACACCTGGTCGCCGCGGGTGACCTGGGCGGTGCCCTGCACCACAATCCAGTGCTCGGCACGGTGGTGGTGCATTTGTAGCGACAAGGCCGCACCGGGTTTGACCACAATGCGCTTTACCTGAAAACGGTCGCCCGCATCCACGCTGTCGTACCAGCCCCAGGGGCGGTGCACCTTGCGGCTGGCGCCGGCCTCGGTGCGGCCGGTAGCCTTGAGGTGGTTCACCACGTCTTTGACCTTTTGAATGTGGCTGCGGCTGGCCACCAGCACGGCATCTGCGGTTTCAATCACCACCGCATCGTCCAAACCCACGCAAGCCACCAGGCGCGATTGCGCCATCACCAAGGTATTGCGGGTGTCAATGGCCAGGGCGTCGCCTTGCAGGGCGTTGCCATTCGCATCCTTGGCGCTGATGTCCCACACCGCGTTCCAGGCACCCACGTCTGACCAATTGGCCGCCAGGGGCACCACCACCACCTCGCCGGTGTTGTGCTGGGCGCTGGCCAGTTTTTCCATCACCGCGTAGTCGATCGAGTCGGATGGGCAGGCCGCAAACGCAGCCTTGTCGGGGCGAATGAAGTCAGCATCGGCCTTGCGAGCCTCAAAAGCCTGTTGGCAGGCTTGCAGCATGGCGGGCTGCAGGCTGGCCATTTTGGCCAGCCACACCGAGGCCTTGATCACAAAAATGCCGCCGTTCCAATAAAACTGGCCGCTTTCAAGATATTGCTTTGCGGTGGCGGCATCGGGCTTTTCTACAAACTCGGCCACGGCATAGGCGGCGGTATCTTCAGGCAGCGCTGCACCCTTGCGGATATAGCCATAGCCGGTTTCAGGCGCTGTGGCCTCAATGCCAAAGGTCACCAGCTTGCCGGCCTGGGCCAGGGGCACGCCCTGCAGCACGGCGGCCTTGAAGGCGGCCTGGTCTTGAATCACATGGTCGGCCGGCATCACCACCAGCACGGGGTCTTGGCCAGTGGCCACGGCGGCCAGAGCGCCCAGCGTCAGGGCCGGTGCGGTGTTGCGCCCTGTGGGCTCCAGAACCAAGGCGGCAGGCGTCACGCCCACTTGCAGCAATTGCTCGCCCAGCAAAAAGCGGTATTCGTCATTGCCCACCAATACCGGGGCGGCCAAAGTCAGCGCCCCACCCTGCCCCAGGCTGTTCAGACGAAGCGCTGTGTCTTGCAGCAGGCTGTTGGCGCCCACCAGCTTCAGCAGCTGTTTGGGGTATTGCTCGCGCGACAAAGGCCACAGGCGGGTGCCCGAGCCACCGCACAAGATCAAGGGTTGTACAACCGTCGTCATCAAAAATCCTCCGCTCATTGTTTATGTTCGTTCAGCACCACAAGCACTAAGCACGCCAGGGGGTTGGCCTCGGCCAATGCCGTGGTATTCAAGCCCGGCGGCCGCCACGGCCTCGGGGTCGTATTGGTTGCGCCCGTCAAACACCAGGGGCTGGCGCAGGCTTTGGCGCATCTGCTGCAAATCAAAACCTCTGAACTCTTTCCACTCGGTCACCAGCAGCAGGGCATCGGCCTGTTGCAGGGCCTCGGCGGCACTGTTCACATAGCTCACGCGGTGCAGCAATTCGGGCACGCCGGCAAAATCGAGCGCAATGCTGCGCTGGGCCTCGGCCTGGGCAATGGGGTCGTAGGCGCGCACGCTGGCACCGCGGTGCAGCAGCTCTTTGATGATGTGGCGGCTGGGCGCCTGGCGCATGTCGTCGGTATTGGGTTTGAAGGCCAGGCCCCAGATGGCAAAGGTTTTGCCGCGCAAATCGTCGCCCAGGCGAGCCGTGAGCTTGCGCACCAGCACATCAAACTGGTGCCGGTTGGCTTCTTCTACCGCCTCCAGCACGCGCATGGGGTGACCCCATTCGGCGGCAGTGCGGCGCAAGGCCTGCACGTCTTTCGGAAAACACGATCCACCATAGCCGGTGCCCGCATACAAAAAGCTGTAGCCAATGCGGCTGTCGCTGCCAATGCCCAGGCGCACCTGTTCAATATCAGCGCCCACCTCGTCGGCCAGGTTGGCCAGCTCGTTCATGAAGCTGATGCGGGTGGCCAGCATGGCGTTGGCGGCGTATTTGGTCAGCTCGGCGCTGTGGATGCTCATGCGCATCAGGCGGTCATGGTTGCGGTTGATGGGTGCGTACAGCTTGCGCATCACCTCAAAGGCTTTGTCACCCAGGGGCCCCTCGGCCGCGCCCACCACAATGCGGTCGGGGCGCATGAAGTCGTCAATCGCCGCGCCTTCTTTCAAAAACTCAGGGTTCGAGACAACAGCAAAATCAGCCGCTGCGCCGCGCTCTTGCAGCACCTGGGCAACAGCCGCCTTCACCTTGCCAGCCGTACCCACGGGCACTGTGGATTTGTTCACGATCACCGTGAATTCATTCATGTGCTGGGCAATGCTGCGGCCCGCCGCCAACACATACTGCAAATCTGCCGCCCCGTCTTCGTCGGGCGGGGTGCCCACCGCAATGAACTGCAAAGGTGCATGGGCCACGCCCTCGGCCATGCTGGTTGAAAACTTCAGCCGCCCTGCCGCCCGGTTGCGGGCAATCAGTGCGTCCAGCCCAGGCTCGTAAATGGGCACACCACCGCTGTTCAGCAGGTCCACCTTGGCGGCATCCACATCCACGCACATCACATGATGGCCCAGGTCGGCAAAACACACGCCACTTACCAGGCCCACATAGCCTGCACCAATCACAGTCACGTTCATTTGAGAACCTCCGGGCAGGAGGATAAATGCAAAAAAAGGCCAAACCGTGACTCTTCGGCCCCTTGCAAATGAACAAACTGTGCCCGCACCTCAACTCCGCCCGTCACGCAATGCGCTGTCGTCATGCGCCAAGGCCAATTGCAATGGCTGGCCTTTCACCAGGGCCTGCAGATGGGCCTCGAACCTGGCCAACACTGCCGCCTGGTCCAGATGGGTTTCGGCAAAGGCCCGGGCAGCAGCGCCCATGGTTTGGCGCAAAACCGGGTCTGCCGCCAATCGCAATACCGTCTGGGCCATGGCGCTGGGCACCTCAGGGGGTACCACCAAGCCCAGGGGGCTGGGGCTGCTGCTGGGGCCAACGGGCACATCTCCGCCCACCACACAGGCCAACTCTGTGCCCGCATGGGCAGTGGCGATCACCGGGCGCCCACTGGCCAGCATGCCCGTCAGTTTGGAGGGCATCACCAGGTCGGCCGCATCGGCGCGCTGGGGCAGCAAATGGATGTCGGCCAAGGCCAACAGGCTGGGCAGTACATCAAGCGGCTGCAAGTCCATGAAGCGCACCTGGCTCAGGCCCTGGCAGGATTTTTCAAGCGCATCGCGCCCAGCCCCGTTGCCGCAAAACACAAACACCAGCCGACGCGCCACCGCCTCAGGGGCCTGGCTGCATTGCTGGGCCACCTCAGCCAAGATCTCCAGCCCCTGCTTGGCCCCCATGTTGCCCGAGTAGAGGCACACCACGGCGTCGGGCGCAATGCCCAGGCTGTCGCGCAATTGGGCCACGCTGGCATGCTCACGGGGCAGGCCGATGTGCGAAATGTCCACCCAATTGGGCAGCATCTCAGTGGCCTGCCTGGGCACACCCTTGTCGAGCAACATGCGGCGCATGTTTTGCGAAATGGTCGACACCACATCAAAGCGCCGCAACACAAACCGCTCCAGGCGCAATGCCAAGGCCTTGAGCCGCGGGTTTTTAAGAATGCCGAGCGAGAACGCAGCATCCAGTTCAAAGTCTTGCACATGCAGCCATGCGTTGGCCCGAGCCAAGCGGGCCACCAGCCAGGCCGTAGGGGTGCACATCAGCGATGGGGCCACCACCCACACCACATCGGGCTGCCAAAAAAGCTGACGCAGCATCACCGGCAGGCTGCTGGCTGCAAAACTCAAGTGATGCAGAATGCGAGTGGCACCGCTCACGCGCTTGGGCACCCACAAGGGGCTACGCCACACATCCACCCCATCCTGCTGCGTACGGCGGTAACGGGTGGCCGAAAACCCATCGCCCACCTGCCAACTGGGGTAGTACGGCGGGGCAGTGACCACGCGCACCTCATGCCCTTGGGAAGCCAGGTAGCGGGCCATTTCACCGGTGTATTTGCCAATGCCAATCACCTCAGGCGAATAATTGAGGCCATAAAGCAATATTTTCATGGCGAGGCCCTCAAGCGCAAACCAAGGCGCAGGGGCCTGGCAATGCCTGAGCCCTGAAAAGGCAGGGCAGCTTCAAGAAAAAGTTCGCTCGGGCCAGTGCTGTTTGTGTCATTTTTTCTAGGGGCCTGAGGCCCTCCCTTTGGTCGCAGTCACGCAGTCACGATGGGCATGCCCCTGGGGGCACGGCTTGTTGAATTGGGCTGAATGGCACCCCTTTTGCGGTGTAACGAATCGATCTACAAAGCCATGCATCGGCACGCAATTTCAATGCCGCATCGCCACTCAAGCTGGCCGCCAGGCCGGCATTCAACGCAAATTCAGGGGCCATGGGGCGCAAGGTGGCCGCACGGCTGAAGTTGCTGTAGGCCTGCTGGTAATAGCCCTGGGCCAAACCGGGCACACCCTGGGCTTGCTCTGCAAAGTTGGCATAAAGGTAGCCCATGTGGGCCTGCAACTGAGCATCGCCAGGGGTTTGCGCCAGGCCCTTGGCCACGTCGTCACGCCAGGCGCCCCATTGCTTCAGTGGCACCGGCTTGGGGTGCGCCTGCCAAGCCACCAGGGCGGCGCGGGTTTTGGCGGTGCCCAGGTCGGCGATGGCTGCCGGCCACAGTTGCTGCAGGGCTGCCACTGCCAGCACCCCCAGTGCCAACAGCAACACCCACTGCAAGGCCAAACGGGGGTGCAACTTACTCATGTCAGCCCAGGCCCAAAATCTGGGCAGGTGTGGTTTTGAACAGGCGCTCAGCCCGCCGCTCCCCGTACTCAGCGGCCACGGCCTCCAGGGCCGCCTTCAGATGAGGGGGACGGCTGTCCAGGTTGTGGGCGTCGCTGGCCACCACGTTCACGGCGTCTTGCTCCATCAGGGCCCAGGCAGCTTTTTCAGAGGCCTTGCCAAACTGGCCCAGCAGCGAGCCACCGGTGACCTGCAGCCAGCACCCGGCCGCCAGGTAGGGCTGGATGCGGTCCACATTCGCCATCACCTGCTTGTTGCGCTCGGGGTGGGCAATCAGGGGGCGAATGCCCTGCTCCAGCAGGCGGTACACAAAGCCCAGGCCCCAGGCCGGCAGGCCCTGGTGCGGAAACTCGAGCAGCAAGATCTTCAGGCCTTTGTATTCACCCAAAAAAGGCACCTCTTGGGCTTGCAACTGGCTCAGAGACTCATCCGAGGCGCGCAGCTCGGCACCGGGGTACACCGCCAACGGTATGCCATGGTGGTTCAAGGCTTGCTGAAAAGCCTGCACATGCACGGCAATCACCGACTTTTGGTTGGGGTAGCGCCCAGGGTGGATGTGGGGCGTCATGGCGCTGGCGGTAATGCCATCGGCCACGGCGGCACGGGCCAGGTCCAGCGCTTCGTTCAGGTTGCGGGCGCCATCGTCAATGCCATGCAAAAAATGGCAGTGCAGATCGATGATGCCGGTGGTGGCGGTCATGGGTAGGGGCTGGCAGGATCAGGGGTCAAATCAATGCGGGGCTCAGGCTGCCTTTTTGGCGTCTTTGCCAAGGCTGTTGGCCTGGGCCTGGCCATAACCGCCTTGGTAGCCGTCTTTGCCATAGCCATACTTGCCGTAGCCCGAGTACTCGCCGTGGTATTTTTCGGCGCGCTTGAAGTCGAAGCGGTTCAGCACCACACCCAAGATCTCGCCCTCGGCACGGCGAATGCGTTGCAGGCCCTTGCGCGCCAGTTGGTAAGGGGTTTCGGCAGCCTTGATGGTGTAGATCACACCGGTGGCATACGAGCTGATCACCAGCGCATCGCTTACCAGCTCTACCGGGGGCGAGTCGATCACGATCACCTCGTAAATGGTGGCCAACTCATCCAGCAAGGCCTTGAACTTTTGCGACAGCAAAATTTCAAGCGCATTGGGCGGTATGGGGCCCGAGCTCAGTACGCTCAGGCTGCTGCCCGGCACGGCCTGCAGGCAGTCGTCCAGCTTGGCCGTGCCGGCCGCCAGGTTCGACAAACCCTTGGCCCCAGGGGCCAGGTCCAGGCCCTTGGCAATCGAGGGGCGGCGCATGTCGGCGTCAATCAGCAAGGTGCGCTTGGTCTGGGCATGCGCCAGGGCCAGGTTGATCGAGAAGGTGGTTTTGCCCTCGCCCGGCAAGCTGCTGGTCACCAGCAAAATGCGGTTGGGCACGTCAATGGCCGACAACAGCACACCGGTGCGGGCGGTGCGAATCGCCTCTGAGTAAATCGACTCGGGATGGTCCACAAACAAGCGGGCACTCGACAAGCGATCGGTGTCACGCTTGTCCAGCAAAGGCAAGGTGGTCAGCAACGGGGTTTTGAGCTTGGCTTCAACGTCTTCGGTGGTCTTGATGGTGTTGTCCAGCCGATCGAGCAGCAGGGCCACCAGCACGCCCAAAAACAGGCCCAGCACAAAGGCAATGACAATGATTTGCGCCTTTTGCGGCTTGACGGGCTTGTCAGGCACCACGGCGACATCGACCACGCGGGCCACCGCGCTTTGCAGGTCGCCCGCCACATTGGTTTCTTTGGCGCGGGTCATGAACATGTCGTAAATCTGGCGGTTGGAACTCACCTCGCGCTCCAGCACGCCCAGCTCAAATTCTTTGCGGTTGAGGCTTTGAATGCTGCCACGGGCGCTGTTGAGGGTGCCCTCCAGCGCGCGCTCGGTGCCCACCGCTACCTCGTACTCGCGGGTGACGCTGCCCACCACCGACTCGACCTGGCGCTTCACGTTTTCGCGTGCGCTTTTCAGGTTGGCCTCGGCCGCCACATACTTGGGGTGCTCAAAACCATAGCGCTGTGCCACTTCAGACATGGTGCGCTCGGCCTCGCCCTGGGCTTTCAAAGCCTCAGACACGTTGTTGTTGCGCACAACTGCAGGCAGGCTGCTGTAATCACCGTTTTTGCCCACCGATTTGATCTGGTTGTAGGCGTTCTCGGCCTCGGCGCGGCGCAAGCGGGTTTCTACCAGGCGCTGCGTCACCTCTTCAATCTGCTTGCCAGCACCGCTTTGGCTGGCACCTTTGACATCCACGATACCGGCCTTTTCGCGGTAGTTTTGCAGGTTGCGTTCAGACTCATCGAGCTTGGTCTTGAGCGACGACAGGCGCTCTTGCAGCCAGCCGCTGGCCTGCTTGGTCATTTTGTAGCGGGCATCGAGGTCATTCTCGATGTAGGTGTTGGCAATGGTGTTGGCCACCAGGGCCGACAAGGCCGGGCTGCTGGACTCAAAATTGATTTTGGCCAACTGGCTCAGGCGCACCGGCTCAATAGACAGTTGGCGGTTGAACTTTCCATAAACTGCATCTGCCAGCGCCGTCGTCGTCCAATCCTTGGGCTCAGCGGTTTCAGCGATGCCCAGCTTTTCTTGCAGCTCTTGCCATTGACCCTTTTCTTTGGTGCGGGGGTCAAATTCAGGGTAATCCCACAATTTGAGGGCATTGATCGTTCGCATGGCCACTTCACGCGATTTGATGATTTCAACCTGGGTTTGAAAATACTCGCGGCTTTGGCCCATGCCGCTGTACACATCTTCAATCGACACCACCTGCTTTTTGCTCGACTCGATCAACACCGTGGTGGTGGCACGGTACACAGGCGTCAGTGCAAACACAATCACACCGGCGAGCAAAGCCACCACCAAACCCAGGGCCAAAATGGCCCATTTGCGCTTGGTGATGCTGCGCCAGTATTCCACCAGGTCGAGCTTGCTGGCTTCGTCTTCGGGGTCGTGCAGCGAGATCTGCTTGTGCTTGTGCAGGTGCTCGGCAGCTTGGGGTGCGGTCAATTGCATGTGTGACAGACTCAATTCAAACAGCCCCACACAAGGTGCAGCTGCATTTAATGGCAAACAAATGGCAAGCGGGGCCTTGTTTCAAAGCCCCGGGGCAGCCCCAGGGGGCAGGGTCAGAAAAAGCTTTCTTCGACCGTCATGATGTCGCCTGGGCCCAGCGGGGTGTTCAGGTCGACTTTTTGTGCCCTTTGGTTGGGGTCGTCTTCACGAATCACAAAAATCTTGCTCAAAGAGGCACGTTCTTTGAAGCCACCGGCCAGCGAAGCGGCCTTACGCACCGTCAGGCCCGGTTGAAACGGGTAACCCCCGGGTTTTTCAACCATGCCATTCACATAAAACGGACGGTATTCTTCGATTTGCACCGACACCCTGGGGTTGACCAAAATGCGGCCCTTCAGGCCAGCCACGATGATGGCTTCCAGGTCGCCCACGGTGCGACCCAGCACCTTGATTTCGCCAATGGCCGGAAAGCTGACGGTGCCCGCATCCGTGAGGCGGATTTTTTCACGGGTGAAGTCGTCTTCGCCCAGCACCCGGATGCTGATCACATCGCCAGCCGCCAGCTTGTAGCTGGACAAGGCCGACACCCGTGATGCCACCTGGGGGCTGAGCACGTAGTCGCCCGCAGGGGTGGATGGTGCATCGGCGGCCATGGCCACACCCGCACCGCAAATGAACCATGCCCCGACAACCGCCGCCTTGAAAATACCCAAGAATCGAAACAAGCTCACAAGCCCTACCCCATCAACGATTAAAGAGTGCCTTGCAGCGAGAAGAAGGTCGAGTTGCGGTTGAACTCGTTGATGACCTGGTTCGACTTGCGCTTGGTGTAAGCCCATTGCGCGCCGGCACGCCAGTTGCGGCCCACTTCGTAAAACACGCCAATCGAGGCGTTGTCGATGTTGTCGGTACGGCCTGCACCGTCGTATGTCGACTTCAGCGTACCCAGGCTGGCGGTGCTGGTCAGGTTGCTGCGCCACTGGTGGTTCCAGTTGACCAGGTTGCCAGTGTTGACCAGGAAGTTGCCCAAGCCGGTCGAGTCGGCCAGGGTGCGGCTGCTGATCAGCTCAAAGTTGGAGTAAGTGAGGGGCGACCACTTCACAGAACCCTCCCAAGCCGTGCCGGTGGCCTTGGGAAACGCGCTGTTGGAGAAGGTTTTTTGGGCCGAGCCAATTTTGAAGGCGCCCGAGGTCTTGGCGGTAGCATCCCACACCACACCCACGTAAATACGGCGGTCGTTGTTGCTGTAGCCCACATTGTTCACGTAGTCGGCATGCACCTGGTTCAACTCAACCATGGCATTGGTGCGCGGTGCCACACGGTAATAAAACCGGCCGGCAACACCGGTTTTGTCTTGGTTCAAGACCGAGGTCACCGTCAGGTTGTTTTGATAGCGCTTGGAGACGTAGTTGCCTTCAAGCTCAAAACGGCCTTGGGCGTCTTTGGCGCCATAGGCATAAATGGCGCGGGCGGTGGGCGCGTTCCAACGGTTCGGGGTGTCGGTAGCAGTGGTGTTGGTGGTGCCGCGGGCATCAGAGCTTTGGATGTAACCCACGTTCCAGCCCAGGGTAGACCGGCTGCTGAAGTAATTGTCACCCGCCAGATCAAAATTGTGCTGATTGAAATTATCAGCCGAGCTGGAGGTGTATTTTGTGTAATTGCCCTTATAACGCAGCGTATAACGGTCGCCGCGGGTTTTGAGCTCGCCCACAATATCGGGCTGCAAAGAGTACAGATTAGAAGAAACACCACCGGTGTTGGCGGCGTTCACGTTGCTGTTGTGACCAAAACCGGCCAAGGCAGACGCGTAAACAAAAATGCCGTTGTCAAAACGAACCGGCAGGCCATTGACAGGGGCCGTCAAAATGGTTTCTTGCGTGAAATCGCGGCGACCAATGCCCGACAGCTCATACGACGGGGTGGCAGCCAATTGGCTCAGGCTGCCGGTGGTGCCCGGTGCGCTGAAAACGCCGCCCATGAACCCGGCATCATTGCCTCGGGTGGAGGGGGCTGTGGGGGTGGCGGCGCTGTCTGCCGCGGCAGCGCTGCTGTTGGTTGTTTGCGCCTGTGCCGAAAGGCTGAGGCAGACCATGGCAATAGCGATTGCCAAAGGGTGGGTGGTGGGTGTGCTCATCTTTGTGGCCCTCTACTAGTGTGTTGATCGGTTCCGCGGCCCAGCCGCGCCTCGCCTGCACGCCATCGCCTCAATGGGGCGTCATCAGCAAATGTACGAAGATGTTAGCACGGCAGCCTTTTTTTGCCGTACAAACCCTAATAATGCTTTTGGGCCCCCTGTAACGCTTCAGGCGAGGGTGCCACGGGCTTTCCAGCCACACTCAGACATAGCATCAAAACGCGGGCCTCGAACTCACCCATTTGGGTGACAGGCACACTGATTAGCAATATCCGTGAATTATTTCCCGCTAGAAAATCAAATAAATCACTTAAGAAAAATTAATTTTGAAAAAAGTGATTTGCAGAAGCTTTACATTACTGAGCCATGACACCATGGCTGCTGGCCCGCGGAGGGGCCATGGCTACCTCAGAAGGGCTCCGCCGGGCCGTCTTGAGGGCGTTTTTCAGGCAAAACCAAATCATGCTTGTATCTATCGAGCAACACAAATTGCATTGATGACGCGTTCTTGGGCTGCGAAGGCGGGCTGTATTTGCCGCACTGCACACTAAACCAACGGCGCTGAGGCTCAGGCGCTACCATTCCAACCCGATGCACCTGCCAGCCTTTTCAGACAAACCCCGCCGGGCCCAGGCAGGCCTGGGCTTGAGTGCCACCATGCATGGCGCCAGACTGCGGGGCCTGCCGCTGGTGGCCCCCCGCCGCATGATGGGGGGGTTGTGCCTGGCTCTTTGCCTGGTGGCCGGCTGGTGCCATGCAGACTTGCTTGATTTTTCGCGCAACCTGCTGGCCTGGGCCGAGCAACGTTGGGGCGCCGGCGCCCCCAGCCGCATGCTGACCTGGCAGCGCATGGTGCGCGATGCCCAGGCCCTGGTGACGGCCAACCGCATCGATGCGCCCCAGTTGTTGACGCGCTCGAACGACTTTTTCAACCAGATCCCCTACATGACCGATCTGCGCCATTGGGGGGTGGACGATTATTGGGCCACGCCGGTTGAATCATTGGGCAGCCTGGGGGCCGACTGCGAAGACTATGCGGTTGCCAAGTACCTGACGCTGAAAGAGCTGGGCATACCGGTTGAACGTCTGCGCATCACCTATGTGCGTGCGCTGCGCCTGAACGAGGCGCACATGGTGCTGGCCTACTACCCCACCCCCGGTGCCGACCCGCTGATCCTGGACAACCTGAACCCGGTGATACGGCCGGCCTCGCAACGCACCGACCTGGAGCCGGTGTACAGCTTCAACGACGACGACCTGTGGCTGCCCGGTGGCTTGACGCGCAAGGGTGGCTCAAGCCAGGTGCGTTTGTGGAAAGAGTTGCAGGCCAAGCTGCTGCGTGAGCAGCAGATGTAAGACGGGCCCACGCAGCCCCAGCCCGAACAGTTCGGGCCCGGGGCCTGCAGGCTGGCCCAGGCGGCCCAGGCGGTCTAGGCGGTCTAGGCAGCCCAGGCAGGGTGCCGTGCTCAGCGCCGGCGCAGCAGCATGGGCACCACCCAGCTGGCCAGGCGCATCAGCCGCGAGGGGCCCAGCATCAGCACCACACCGACGGCCCCCGCCGCCAGCAAGGGCTGCCCGGTGATCAGGCGCAGTGTCTTGCTGCGGGGAAAGCCGGTGTCGCCGCCTGCAGCGGAGCCCTGCCCTCCTCTGGCTTGCAGTTCGGCGATGGCGGCCTGGATGCGGCGGGTTTGCCGCAGCAGGCGTTGACGCTCGATGCGCTCAACCAATTGGGCCTTGCGCTCGGCCAGGCTGAGCAATTGGTCAGACACATCGGTGATGGGCAGGGCCCCAGCGGGCGTGTCTGCCGTGGTGCCACCCACACCAGGGCTGGCCTGGTGGGGGTGGTGATGGGTGGAGTGGCTAGCGTGAGGGGTGTTTTGAGTCATAGGCCCTCCTTGAGGTCGGCCCAGTCGCGGCCCAGCTCGCGCCGGGTCAGGGCAAAGGCCTGCTCGCCCTGACGGGCCACGCGCAACAAGGCTGCAATCACCCAAGCCCAGGCCAGGGCCCAGATGGCCGCCACGCCCCAGGCGGCGCCAAGGCGCCAGGGCGTATCCCAGAACTGGACGAGCACGGCTGCCGACAGCACGATGAACAGCACCACCGTGAGTGCCGCCGCGGCCACCGACAGCAGCACCAAGCGGCGCAGCCGTTGCTTTTCTTCAGCCCATTCAATGCCCAGCAGCTCAACCCGGTCTTCGGCCGCCAGGGCGGCCTCGGTGACGGTGTCGCGCAGGCGCTGCAGCGGGGCCTCAAGCCCCAGCAGCGACAGCCATTTGAAGCGGCCCCCTGGGCGATCGCCAGGTTGCGCTGCAGACATCAGCGGCGGCCCAGCAGAAAGCCGACCAGAGCGCCCACGGCCAGCGCGGCACCGGCCACGCGCCAGGGTTCGTCGTGAGCGTAGTCGTTGGCCACGCGAGCGGCTTCGCGGGCTTGGCGAGCAGCCTCTTGGGCGGCGCGCACAGCGCTGACACGCACGCTTTCAATGCCGGCATCCATGCGGTCGCGCAGGGCACGGATCTCGGGCACGGCGTCGAGCTCTTTGCGACCGATCAGGCTGCGCAGGTCGGCGACAAGGTTCTCGAGTTCGGTCTGGGTGGAGTTGCCGGCAGATTCATGGGTGCTGGAAGACATTTTTACTCTCCTGGGTACAAGACTCCGTTGGGCCATATGCCAACCGACGAGCATGCCCCCATATTAAGCACAGTCAGTGGCATGACTTTGAGCGGGGTCAATTGGAGGGGGGCTACCGACTGGCGGTTCGTTAGTGGCAACGAGCGGCCATTTGGGAGGGGGAGCGCTTTGTTGTGCCACTGCACTCTGAGGCTTCTGCTCGTTGTTTGAGGGCGTAGGCCGGGGGGGCGTCCCGGCGGCCGAGGCACTGCGTAGAGCACTGCGCTGCTCGGGCCTGCCCCGCGGGGTAAGCGGGATCGGGATCGGGATCGGACGAGCTTGCCCAGGGGCTTTGCTACCGCTGCGCTCTGAGGCTGCTGCTCTTTGTTGAAGGGCGGAGGCCGGGATTGCGGCCCGGCGGCCGCCTCACTTTCTTTGCTTCGCCAAAGA
>NZ_KI912467.1:16246-23394 GCF_000518645.1 Curvibacter gracilis ATCC BAA-807
AAGGGCTCGCGTCTGTTTGAGCGCAGCGAGTTTAGCGAGACCCCGCCCAAGTTGAGCAGCGCAGCGGACCCTGCGCAGCAGGGCGTGCACGTCGGGTCGCCTTTTTTTGCTTACTTTTTTTGGCGAAGCAAAAAAAGTGAGGCGCCCGCCGGGGCGCAATCCCGGCCTCCGACCTTCAACAAAGAGCAGAAGGACCCGACCGCAACGGCCAGCCCCCCCCCACAAACCACCCTACCCCGCAAGGCAGGGTTCACCGCCCAGCAGGCACCTGACGCCGCCGCTGCCGCAACCCCAAAGCCCCCAACGCAGCAAGCCCCCCCGTCAAGAACAGAGCCCCCCACTCCGACAAGGTTGGTACGCCATCCACAGAGCCCCCAGGAACAGCAGGCCCGCCCGGATCGGTGATGACGCCGTTTTGAGTGCCATCGTCGTCCCCCTGCCCGCCGTCCACCAAGGGCAAGGTGATGGTGTTGGTACCGATCTGTGCCGCCTCAAAGCGATACCAATGCGCGGTATCGGTCGGCGATGTCTTGCCGTACTTCATGTAGACCGTACCGGCAGGCAATGGGCTGGAGAAGGTCAGCACCAGGGTGGTGGAGCCGCCCTGAGGGCCCGTCAAGCTGACGTCAAACAAGCCTTGCGGGAAGGTGTAGCCAGCGGGTGGCGTCACCACCGGCGACTTGGCATGGCCCGTGAGCGGAATGAAGCCGGCCGAATTGGGCGTGTCGATCGTCCAGCCGTTGCTCACCGACTGGGTGGCACGGCCAGTGGTGTTGCCCGTGACTGACGAGTTGGGTGCCGAGCAGGTGGGCGAGCTGCTGCCCCCATTGCTGCCTTGGCAGGTCCAGGTCCAGGGCGAGCCCACATTGACGGCAGAGGCCGCGCCCGGGGTCAAGCACAGCCCTGCCCCGCTGGGCATGAACGGTGTGGCAGCCACCGTTCCGCACTGGCCATTGATGGCAGCGGCAATGACGGCACCCGACGCAGACGAGCAGACCTGAACCCCCGTGGGGGTGCCCGCGGTGGCCACCGGCGTGACGCAGAAGAACAGGTACTTGCCCACATCACCCGCCACAGGGGTGTAGTTGATGCTGGTGGCCTGGTTGATGGCGGTCTTGCCCGAGCCGTTGCTGTTGGCACCCGAGTACCAGGCGTACTGGCTGGCGCCCTGAGGGTTGGTTTCGGCGTCGTTGTAGGAGTAGGTGCCGGTCAGTTGCACGCCCACCTGGGCGGTGCCGGTGATGCCCAGTGCACTGGCCACGGGGGCAGCGTTCAGTGTGGGCACGGTGAAGGTGACGGCGCTGGCGGCGGCGTTGCCGGCCTGATCGACCACATTGGCGGCGGTGATGCTCAAGACGTCATTGTTAGCTACCGTGGTGCCGCTGCCCAACGTCAACCTGTAACTGGTGGCCAGGCCATTGCTGGCCGAGAGGGGGGTGAGCGAAGGCGATGCACCCAGTGATTTGCTGGCAACCGACAGGTTGCCCACCGCGATGCTGGCCGTGGCGATCGGCTCGCTGAAGGTCAGCGTCAAGGTGTCGCCACCGGTGTAGCTGCCGGTGGCATCGACATCGTTGGCCGTGATGGCAGCGTTGCTGGCTTTGTCGGGCAAGGTGGTGTCGACCAACACCCCGCTCAGGCTGGGGGGCGTGAAGGTCAAGGTGGGCGCTTGGGAATAGGCGTCCTGGACGGTGCCGCTGTTCAAATCGACGGGGCTGCTGATGCTGATGCCCGAGGCCGCGGTATCGCCGCTTTGCACGGTGTAGCTGAAGGTCAAGGCGCTGGTGCCACTGCCCGAGGCATAGCTGGCATACACAGTCGAGCCCCCCAAATTGATGGCAATGCGAGGGCTGCCTGTGACGGTGACGGCAGCACCAAAGTTGACCGTGAAGGTCAAGGTGGTACCCGTCTTGTAATAGCCGTTGGTGGGTGAGTTGATGCTGCTGATGCTGGTGGCGGCAGGAGCTACGACCTGGCTGCTGGCGGTGCTGCAGGCCTCGGCCCCCGTCGTGATGCCGGCGCTGGCAACGGGCGTGACGCAATAGAACAGGTACTTGCCCACATCGCCGGTCACCAGGGTGTAGGTCTGGTTGCCGCCCAGCGTGAAGCCGCTGGCCACGTTGCTGTTATCGCCCGTGCTGCCTACGCTGTTGTCGGTGGAGCGCACCCAGCGGTAACTGGTGCCGCTGCCAGAGGTGTTTTGCGCGTCGCTGTCGGCGTCGCTGTAGTTGTAGCTGCCAGTCAGTGCATTGCCCGCAGTGGCTGTGCCACTCAGGCTGACCGAGGTGACGGTGGGCGCAGTGTTGAAGGTGGGCAAGGTGAAGTTGACGGCCGCCGATGCCGCATTGCCGGCCCGATCCACCACATTGGCGGCGGCAATGGTCAGGGTCTCACCGGAGGCGACGCTGGTGCCAGTGCCCAGGGTGAGCACATAGCTGGTGGCATAGCCGCCGCTGGCCGACTGCGCACTCACCGCCGCACCTGAGCCCAGGCTTTTGCCACTGACCGACAGGTTGGCCGCTGTCACATTGCTCACCAGGACGGGCTCGCTGAAGGTCAGGGTGACGGTGTCACTGACTGTGTAGCTGCCATTGGCATCGACATCGCTTGCGGTGATGGCACCGCTGCTGGCTTTGGCGGGCACCGTGGTGTCGATCACCAAACCGCTGTAAGTGCCCGTCATGCCCGTGTTGGCCACGCTGCTGGAGGTGCCGTTCTTGATGGTGCCGCCATTGAGGTCCAGCGTGGCCGAGGTGCTGACCGTGCCGTTGGCCCCAGCCGACGGGGTGTACCGGAAAGTCAGGGTGCTGGAGCCGGTGCCCGATTGGTAATTGGCGTAGTAGTTGGGGGTACCCCCCACCGACAAGACCACGCGGGGCGATCCCGTCACCGACACAGAGGCCGAGAATGAGACCGTGAAATCAAGGTTCTGGGCCGCCTTGTAGTAGGCGCTGCTGGGGCCAGCGAAGGTGCCGACGGTGGGGGTCGCTGGTGCTGGTGCTGGTGCGGGTGCGGGTGCACAGTCGGCAGGCGAGTTGCAAGCATTGCCAGCCTTAGGCCCACTGCTGCATGAGAGACCGTTACAACCTGGCGCGGCCACTTTGAGGCTGCCCAGCAAGCCCCCCCGCCGACGGGAATGGGCCGTGAACAAGCCCAGGTCGCCACTGGCACGGCCGGCGCGGCCTGGCAATGCCTCATCCTGTGTTGGAACCGGGGCACTTGGTGAGGTGGACGGGTGGCCGGCACGCACCTGGGCCATCAGGCGTTGGGCCGTGCCCAGGCGGGTGCGCTGGATGGCTTCGGCCCCAGGGCTGTCGTCGTGCGCAAGCGAGTCGGTGGAGGGCCCTTCGACCAAAGGGGCCGGGGCGGGTGCTGGTTGGATCTGTGCCTGACGCCGCGAGGCAGATGAGTGCGAGCGCACTGCCAAGCCGGCCCCGACCAGGGCGCCAGCGACGGCCGCGCTGGGCAAGGCCACTTTCACAAGCGCTGCCGCGAGTTTGTTGGTGTTGTTCATGGTGGGGGTCTCTTAGCTGGGTTCTCAGGCAGTGAGCGGTGGAAAATGAAAACGATGGCCAAAGTCTTCGTCGGACCAGGCCATGATGTGGGGAAAGCGCGCCTGTTCGATCAGGGCCAGGTCGTAGATCTGGTCGATGTCGCCGGTGAAGATCAGCCAGCCTTGTTCATCGAGCTTTTCGAGGTCGATCACCCAGAAGCCGCTGACAGTGGTGGGGTGATGCTCCAGTACCGGCAAAGGGGGCGCGTTCTCGGAAACCCGCACTCGCGACAAGCCAACGAACAGCAACGAGCCCAGATGAGAAAGGCCCCGGGTGTAGCCAGGCAGTTCGGCTACCAGGGTGGATTCGCTGCCGTCTTCGCGGCAACGCCAGACCCGGCCATGGCCCGATTCGCAGTAGTACACCCAGCCATCAATCCAGCGCGGTGAATGCGGAAAAGACAAGCCCTCGGCCAGCACCTGGCCCGCTGGCACCGACATCAACAGGCCTTCGCTGCGGAAGCTCTTCCAGCCCAAGGGGGTGTCGTCGCGCGAGAAGGCGGTCACAAAGGCCGGCCGACCGTCGCGCATCGCCATGCCGTTGAGGTGGCAGCGATCTTCATGCGCCAGGCTGCTGATGAAGTCGGGCTTCCAGCGGGGGACGAAGTGGTAGGCCGGGTCGAGGGTGGCCAGGCATGAGAAGGCCGTGTTGACCATCCAAAGCGTGCCGTCATGGCCCCTGGCGATGTCGTGGATGTTGATGTCGCCGGTGACGCGCGTCGAATGCGGCACGTAGCTGGCATCGACCGGGCAGCCCGGCTCGACACTGGCGTTGAGTGCATCGTGCCGGCGGTACTCCAGCACCTGAGCCCAACTGCCCAGCAGCATCTGCTGCGGCTCGATGACCAGGCCCATGGGCCGGGGCACCTCGCGGAACAAGACATCCACCGTGGCGCCTTCGCTGCGCACCAACATCAGGCGGTTGGCCTGGAACGAGGTCAGGGCCACACTGACATCCAGGCGCTGCAGCAGGGCTGGCAAGGTGTTGGAGTGCAAAGTGCCCGGGTCGAACGGGGCATCGAGGTCGCGGCTGGCGTGTTGGGTCATGTCAGGGTTGGGTTTGCAAAGCCAATGCCAGGGCTTGATCGGCGCGCACCGCACCGTGGCCCTGCTGTTCATTGCGGCCACCGGGCCAGCGCAGCGCCGGGTCACGGTAGGCACTCTGGGCCAGCCATTGCCGCACCTGGGCCAGGGTTGATCGCGGCCGTGCCGCCAACAGCAGAGCGCTGACGCCACTGACCACGGCCACCGCCGCCGAGGTGCTGCCCAGGGTCTGGTAGTCAGCACCAAGACCCGGGCACAACAGATCGCCCGGGGCGTTCAGAAAAACATCCCGGCCCGAGGCCGTCCAGCCGGTATGGCCCTGATGGTCAGAGGCGGTGACGGCCAGGACGGCGCGGTGGTTGGCCAGGCTGTGCCGGCCGTTCAAGCTTTCGGCCCGGTTGCCGGCCGCCACCACCACCACGGCCCCCTTACCCTGGCGGCCCTCACGGGCCAACGCATCGATCAGCAAGGCCACGGGATCGGGCAGCCAAGGCACCTGAAAGCTGCAGTTGATGACATCGGCCTGGGCCTGATGGGCCATGCCCAAGGCCATGACGAGGCTCGATGTCCAGCCACTTTGCAGGCGGATGTCGATCAGGCCGGCCTCAGGGGCCACCCCCTCGAAGGTGCCGCCATCGGGCCGGGCCACGGCACGGCCCAGGATCAGTCCGGCCACGCCGCTGGCATGCGCCTCCATGTCTGAGCGCAAATGCCCAGGCTCCAGGTCGGCATCGGCATCGAACCGGGCCAAGGGCTGCAGACCCTGCAAAGCGGGGGCTCGCAGGTCCACCCCCGAATCGATCACCGCGACCCGCACGCCCTGCCCCCGGCTGATGGCCCGACTGGTGCGCACGCCTGTGGTGGCCAGCACGTCAAAGACATCGGGCTGCCAGAACCCGTTGCGCGCCATGGTACGCGCCATATCAAGGGTTTGCTGCTTGGCCCGAAGGGCCGGCACCGAGCCCGCCGGCCAAGGCAGGTTCTGGCTGACATCGACTTGAACTGACAACACACCCACCTGGCCCTGCAGTTGGGGAATCCAACGCAGGGTGGTGTCGATGTCGGGGGGCTCCAAGGCGTCGACCTGCAGGTCGCCCACGCGGGCCAGCGACAACAGCGGTAGAGGCGTGGCCACCCCAGGCAGGGACGGAGGAGGATAGGCGGCCCTGCGGGTGATGAGAAGCCGATGGGTGAGGCCCCACAGCTGCCCCTCAGGCCCTTCCACGTATCGCAGTTCGGGGGATTGGGGCAGCGTGCCCAGCTCATGGGGCGCCACGGTGCGCAAACTGAGGACTCGGCCCTGGTTGTGGATCTTCACGCGGGCGGGCGCAGCCTGCCCCCCAGAGGCCTGGCCAACGAGACCCAGAGCAGCCCCGACCAACAGCCACCGCCCAAGGCATCTGCGGCCGGGGTTCAAGACCGGCCTCCGGCAGCCAGCAGGCTGGGCCCGACCAGCGCGCTCAGACTTTGCAGTACCTGGTCAATGCACTGCTCGGGCGAAGCGCTGGCCGTGTCAAGCACCAACTCGGGCTGCAGCGGGGCCTCGTAAGGCGAGGTGATGCCCGTGAATTCGGCCACCTGACCGGCTCGCACGCGGCGGTACAGGCCCTTGGGGTCACGCGCCTCGCACACTGTCAGAGGGCTGCTGCAATACACCTCAACAAAAGGCCATGGCGCGACGCGTTCACGGGCCCGCTGGCGACCCTCGCGAAAAGGCGAGATCAGAGCCACCAAGACCAGCAGACCCGCCTCGGCCATCAGGGCAGCCACTTCGGCGGCGCGGCGTACGTTCTCCGCACGGTCGGCCGCTGAAAAACCCAGATCGGCACACAGGCCGGTGCGCAGCAGATCGCCATCGAGCACCGTGCTGGCCAGGCCCTGCTCACACAGGCGTGCATGCACGCCCTGGGCCAATGTGGATTTGCCGGCGCCCGACAGGCCGGTGAACCACACCACCGCACCGGACGGGCGCCCCCCAACCGGGCCGGGCACGGGTGAAAAGTCACGGAGGACAGGGTGAACGCAGGGGCTGGAGGCTGGCACTCTTGGATTTTCGCATCATTTATTTACAAAAAATTAGTACATAAGATACAAATGACATGTCAATCCAGTCAAAGGCACAAATCGTTACCAGATTCGGCATCCATCTTCCGGCAATCAGGTGAATCACATGATGAAGCGACACCGTCCGGTCAGATGGGCTCAGTGGCCACCAATCGCGGAACCGATGCGCCTGCGGCGCCTGCAATTTGGCTGCAGAGTGGTGGCCAGCAACCGAATTTCGGCAGCGAAGCAGGCGAGGCTCGGCGGAGGTCGGGCAAGGCGGTGGGCGCCTTGTCTTGGTGCGGCACCTGCGGTGACGCACTGAGTTACCCACTGCGTTGCCACGCGGGGCATGCGGGATCGGGATCGGGATCGGGATCGGGATCGGACGAGCTTGCGTGGGCTCGCGATTGCCGCTGCGCTCTGAGGCTGCTGCTCTTTGTTGAAGGGCGGAGGCCGGGATTGCGGCCCGGCGGCCGCCTCACTTTCTTTGCTTCGCCAAAGAAAG